>NZ_QEAS01000011.1:172023-237813 GCF_003130405.1 Pararcticibacter amylolyticus | reverse complement strand
GATGAAGAAGGCAATAGGACTGTTCGGTAACATGTATTTTCTGGCTGCGGCTGTTTTTGTCGTTTGGATGATGTTTTTTGACCGGAATGACCTGATGTCTCAATACGAGTACTATTCCCAGCGGAACAAACTCAGGGAAGAAAGAGACTTCTACATCCGGGAAACGGAAAAGGTTAGAAAGGACCTGAACGAGCTGACAACAGACAGGGGAAAGCTCGAGAAATTTGCCAGGGAGAAATATTTGATGAGAAAAGATAATGAGGATGTATACGTCATAATACCAGAAAAGAAAGACGAGGACAAATCACTATTTTAACTTCTGCAATTGTCGAATCTTTAGATAACGATCGTGCCTGTTTTTTTTAAATGCCTCTTTTATACCCTGTGTTTCACCATGGTGTCATGCCTGGCTTGCTATGCGCAGGAACAAAAAGGAACAGGTCAGAATGATGACGTCATTATCCTGAATGATAAAACTGTTATCATCAGAGCGAATAAAACCCTTAATTATATAGGAGAGATTAAAGGGAGATCATACATCAGGATTATCCTGGATACAGATGAAACCCCAACCAGGGCACACCAGGACAACGGGAACGATCCACTTCACTACAAAGGCACCTGCTACGAGGCCGCAAGCAATAAAAGCTACTCTATTACGGCTTCATATCTATCAGAATCGCAGACCTGGGACATTCGCTGTTACAATAGCCGCAAACAGTACATATCGAATTTTCATGGCCGGGAAACTTCAGAAGGGACGATAGAAGGAACCTGGAAGAATAAACATAAGGCTCATACCTTTTACCTTTTTAAAAAAGAGAATAAAAGCTGATTTATAAACTGCCATTCCGCTTTCTGATAAACCATTCGGCAGACAGAAGCAGGGTGATCAGGAAGAAAATCCACTTCAGGTTAATCAGTTCTTCGAGCCTCCTGTTTTCGTAAGAGATATCTTTAACAAGTTCATTTCGGACAATGAGACTATCAAGAGCATTCATCTGAGAAGGGAAAATCATTTTACCACCACTCTCACGGGACAGAGCATTCAGAATCTGATGGTTAGCTGTGGTCTGCCTGAATTCAGCAGACTGCCGGGATACAATAAAACGACCTTCGGCTTTATGACTTAGGTCCCCAAGGCGGGCAAAAGCCGTAAAACTGTATTCACCAAACGGCAGAACACCAGCATCAAGAATATAGGCATTGCTGGTCTTTGAGAAAATAAAAGAATACGACCTTTTCCCCGCAGCCCTTAACGTGATGGACACATCCGGCTTATTGACCAGTTCATTAGCGTCATTATAAAGTTCAGCATTCAGAATCACATGTTCATTTTCATCAAATGTATTCCGAGCGGGGTAAACTCTTAGTTTTCTTTTATCCTCCTTCGCCGACAGGTATTGTACCACCCTGGCAAGTAAGAGATCCGTCAGCTGATGGCTTTCGTTCTGCCTGAATTCATTAAGCCGCCAGCGCCAGAAACCCTCCCCGGCAAGAACCCCTGTTTTCCTTCCGCCTTCTTCAGAAAAGACCAGAAGCGGAATCTTTGCCCCGGCTTGTTTTGTGTTCTGATAAAACATCACAGACGCCGGAGATTTAATCCGGTACGTTCCCGAAGGGGCCACAAGGGGTCCCGAATTACTGATCTGTTTCATCTGTTCCTCTTCTGCAGAAAAGGCAAAGAAACTGTTATTAAAAGCTGCAGTAACCTCCCCTGATCCGCCGCTATTGCTGATTTCCAGCACATCCTGCAAACGCGAAAATGACGCAATATCGCTTTGGGCCCCAAGGATAAAAAACAAGGCTTTATTTCGAAGCAGGGAAAGCTGCTCTTTCAAAGGAAGAGAGACTGACGGTACCTGGTGAAGTATGACCAGGTCTGCATTCCTTAAATCCTCATTATTAACAGTCGTGATAGAGATACTGACTTCATAATTTTTATTCGACTCCAGCGCTTGTCTCATGGCCGTAATATCCGGGTGAGGCGCCGCTGCCCAGATCAGTACTTTCTGTTTCCCATCCAGCATCTCTACGTAGAAATCGTCCTGGTTATTCCGGGTCGAAAGTTCACCTTCCAGAGCGGAAAGCTTTAATGAATAATGGTGGATACCCTTCTTCGTGCCCGGCAGGGTTAGCGGGATGGTTTCATGATACTCATCCGAAGTAATTGAGATGCTTTTTTGCAGCAGTGCTCTCCCCCCCTCCGTGACTGTCAAAGTGGTATTTTTGCCTTTGCTTTCATAGGCTTCAACGCTGACTTCAACCTGGAAGTCATTTCCCGTGTAGACTGTTGTATTGTAATGAACATTTGCGATCAGCAGATCTTTACGTGGCACTGTATCACCAAGGGCAATCGTAAAAACCGGTGCCTTTAACGTTTTCGCATCATACAAAGGATTTCCTCCTTTATTATAAATCCCGTCAGTTGCCAACACCACAGCACCGACATTCTGGCTGGCATAGTGGTCGCTGATATATTGGAACAAGTCCGAAAGGCTGGTTAGCTGCTCGTTGAAATGATATTCTTTTCCCTCCCTGACCTCCGCACCGATGGTAAAAGTATGCAGGTTATACCTGGAAGAAAGCCGCTTCTGCAGATCTCTTATTCCTTCCGAATAAGAGCTGATGTTAAAACCTTTTGGCTTTGATAAAGCTATGGAAGCCGAATTATCCTGAGCAAACAGGATAACCGGCTTTTCTATGGTCTTGTTCGACTGCCTGATATAAGGAGCGAATAAAAGAAAGCAGATCAATGACACAACAGCAGTCCTCAGCAGAAACAGCCAGCGCCGGAGGGGCTCCGTAAAAGAGTTATGCTGTCTGTAAAGAATAAACGCATAACCCAGCCCCAGCAGTAAACTGAGCAGCAACCACAAAAATGAAAAGAGGGTAAACTGCATCATGGAAGCTATTATTGAAAAGACTGCTCAGGGCTGTTTACAACATTCCGCCGTCAACTGCTATCACCTGGCCGGTAACGTAAGCACTCAGATCAGAAGCAAGGAATACGCAGACATTAGCAACGTCTTCCGTTTCGCCGGCTCTCTTCATCGGGATATTT
Organism: Pararcticibacter amylolyticus; assembly: GCF_003130405.1. Classification (GTDB taxonomy): domain Bacteria; phylum Bacteroidota; class Bacteroidia; order Sphingobacteriales; family Sphingobacteriaceae; genus Arcticibacter; species Arcticibacter amylolyticus. The sequence goes on along the minus strand of NZ_QEAS01000011.1, from coordinate 234,749 downwards.
TGTTCCCAGCCCTCTACAACTTTCGGATCCAGAACTTCTGTCATTTCAGTCTTTATAAAACCCGGAGCTACCACATTCGTACGGATATTTCTTGATCCCAGCTCTTTCGCCACAGATTTAGAGAAGCCTATAATTCCGGCTTTTGAAGCAGCATAATTTGCCTGGCCAGCATTCCCCTGCACTCCGACCACCGAGCTCATATTGATAAACACCCCTTTCCGGTTTTTCATCATAACCCGCGATGCAGCCTTCGTCACATTAAATATAGATTTAAGGTTCACTTCCAGCACATCATCCCATTGCTGTTCGGTCATCCGCATCAGCAATCCATCCTTTGTAATCCCGGCATTGTTTACCACGATATCTATTGTTCCGAAGTCAGCCACTATATCGTTGATCAGTTTATCGGCTTCTTCAAATTTAGAAGCATCAGAACGATAGCCTTTTACCTTCGTACCAGCAGCCTGTAATTCCTGTTCAAGCGCCTGTCCCTTTTCCACAGACGAGAGATATGTAAATGCAACATTGGCGCCTTGTTCTGCGAACTTCTCAGCGATTTTACGGCCTATGCCTTTAGAAGCTCCTGTTATGAGAGCAATTTTTCCTTCAAGTAATTTCATAAAAGAATATCTATTGGGCACGAAGTTAAGATTTTTTGCCGGACGGTACTACACAGAGGCTGACATACAGAGTGGTAAAACAAATGATGGCTTCACTCAGCCGACACATTTTCCAGGTGCTGGAGAATGGAGACAGGACGTTTATCCGGTCCCAGAGCTACAAAAGTAAGTACACCATGAATCGCCAGTTCCCTGTGTTCCTCATACATCTGTTCAACAAAAATATCGATCCCTACTTTTAGGCTGGTACGTCCCACTTCAGTGACTTTTGCTACCAGTTCTACAATTGTACCCGAAGGAATGGGTTTATTAAAGTTGATCCGGTCTGATGATACCGTCACAACTGGAAGCCTGGTGAAACGCGTAGCCGCTATAAAGGCAGCTTCATCCATCATGTGCATGGCTACTCCCCCGTGAAGAGTATCATAATGATTGGTATTAGTGGCAAAAACGGGCTTAAACATCCTGACTTCCGACTGAATAATTCGTTCTTCAACATTCATACAGCAAAAGTACTCGGTTTATACAGGGAAAGCAAAGCAGATAATTACTCCTTATTTCTCTGCCTGTATAAACTTCATGGAAATAGAATTCACGCAATGCCGGGTATCTTTAGAGGTAAAGCCTTCTCCCATAAACACATGCCCCAGGTGCGCACCGCAATTCGCACAAACAATTTCTGTCCTTTGCCCATCTGCATCCGGCAGTTTCTTCACCGCACCCTTTATTTCGTCATCAAAGCTTGGCCAGCCGCAATGCGAATCAAATTTATCTTCAGAACGATAAAGAGGAGCATTACAGCGCTTACAGACATAAGTTCCCTTTTCCTTATTATTAAGATATTCGCCGGTGCCGGGATACTCTGTTCCTTTATTGATAATAACACGTTCTTCTTCGGGAGTTAATTTATTATAGTTCATATTTTTTATTGTCGTTACTTTTTCGGCCTTAGCAGGTGCCTGCGATTTTTCCTTTTTTTCCTGTCCGCAGGAATATAAAGAGATAATCATGAGACAGCAGAAAAGAGAGATAGTTTTTTGCATGATCAGTTTTACTGTATTAACGCAGAGAATCGCTGCAGGATTATGACGAATTTCTCAAACGCAAAAAAATGAATTAAGTATGGCAATTGCGACATCACAGGCTGCTCAAGCCCGAAAGAACGGTTAAAAAAGAAGGCCCAGCCGGGCAGCATAATTGACAGCCTCCATAGAATTACCGGCATTCAGCTTTTCGAGGATCCTTTGCCTGTGGGTATTCACCGTATGTACGCTGATTGAGAGCCTGTCAGAAATCTCCTTACTCAAAAAACCGTCTCTTATCAGATGCAGAATTTCGCGCTCCCTCGGGGTCAGACATACTGATTTGTCTGCGGCCGGAGCAGGGCAAACAAGCTCTCCCGTCACAAAATTAAGAAGCTGATATTTTACACCGTGAAATTCGCCCTGATCCGGCGAAAGATCAATCACTCCGATAGCCAGCCATATATTGCCCTGATCGTCGAGCTCCAGGGCCTGATGCTGCTCAATCACTCTTATGTACTTCCCCTCGTTATTCAGGATCCGGTATTCATTGATCAGCTTATAATTCTTGCGTTCATCGGCAGGCATTCTGTACATATATCGCAGCAGCATATTCCCGGTCTTTGAAAGATCAATCAGGTCGGCAGGATGAACCCTCGAGTTGAAATAAGAGGTGCCGGATTGCTCTGCGGCATCCAGATCAAACCCAAACAGATTACTGAAATTGTAAGAGGTAAAAATATGCTCCCGCTTATTCATATCGAACAATGTAATGCCACTGTTCCCAACCTCTGATAACTGCTGCAAAAACCGGATATGCCTTTCTGCAACAGAATAATCAAGCTCAGCCCCGATGAATCTCTGTTCATCAAGGAGCTCTTTATATTCTGCTTCCAGTAACCTCAGTTCGTCCATGCTTGTAAAAGTAATGAAAAATCAGTATTGCGGGAGCTCCGCTAAAACGGCTTCTTTACAACCAAAAATAGAAATTATTTATGCGGCTTAATATCTCAGTCATCATCCTGTTTTTCAGCATTCATAGCTTTGCTCAACAACCAACACAAACCATCCGGGGTGTCGTTCTCGACCAGTTCTCCGGAGCCCCCGTTCCTTTTGCTTCAATCGTACTGCCAGGCGCGGGCCAGCGCGGGACTACCGCAGACAGCAGCGGAAATTTCAGTATACCAAAAGTACCGGTGGGCCGCTATGACGTTAAAGTATCACTGGTAGGATATCAGCAGGCGCTGATCCGGGAGGTTGTAGTGTCTTCAGCTAAAGAAGTATTCCTGACCGTTTTTTTAGAGGAGAGATCTTCGCAGTTAAAAGAAGTAACGGTACGCCCGCTTACTACTAAGGAAAAACCCCTGAACAACATGGCAATAGCCGGAGCAAGAATGCTGAGTGTGGAGGAAGCCGGGAGGTACGCAGGTGGATTTGATGATCCGGCACGTTTGGCGTCCTCCTTTGCAGGCGTTTCGAGCAATACGGGAAATAACGGGATCGTTGTACGGGGAAACGCCCCCCAGTATTTGCAATGGAAGATGGAAGGGATCGAAATCCCTAATCCGAATCACTTTGCCGATGTAACTGTTTTCGGGGGAGGAGGACTAACTGCGCTGAGCAGCCAGCTCCTGGCAAATTCTGACTTTTTCACCGGAGCCTTTCCCGCTGAATACAGCAACGCCGTTTCAGGGGTATTCGACATTTATATGCGTAACGGAAACAATAAAGAGCATGAAAACACTTTTCAGGCCGGCCTTACCGGGATCGATTTTTCATCTGAAGGGCCATTTAAGAAAGGGAAACGCTCTTCTTATTTATTCAATTATCGTTATTCCACTCTGGCACTTGCATCCCCTCTGCTCCCCGAAGACGCGGGGAACGTCCGCTACCAGGATCTTTCTTTTAAACTTAACTTCCCTACAAAACGGGCCGGTACGTTTTCCTTCTGGGGTATAGGCCTGAAAGACCGCTCGGGAGAAAAAGCAGAAACCGACAGCCTGAAATGGGAATACTATGAAGACCGCGAAGAGCAAAAGATCATCCAGTACATGGGGGCAGCCGGACTGAGCAACAAGTTGTTCCTGAATAGCCAGACGTTTCTAAAGACTTCGCTGGCGGCGACAGTCAGCAGCTTAAACTTCCGGACTGACAGTCTGGATCAGAATCTTATCTTCTCTCCGCAAAACCGGATCAGAAACACAAACTGGAACTTCGTTTTCACCTCTTTTCTGAACACAAAGTTCAGTGCCTCGCACACCAATAAAACAGGTATTACTGTTACCGGCCTGCTATATGACCTGTCAATTAAGGAAAGTTTGAAACCATCATTGTCACCTGAAACACTGGTTTCAGGAAATGACATGAGCACCCTGCTCTCGGCCTATACCAGTTCATCTTTTAATCTGAATGATAAAGCGGTATTCAGCATCGGCCTTACCGGTCAGATGTTTACCCTGAATAATAAATATTCCATAGAACCAAGAGCAGGTTTCAGATGGCAGGGTGGTGAAAACTGGTCGTTAGGAGCAGCCTACGGCCTGCATAGCCGGCTTGAACGGCTCAGTTACTACTTTGCCAGATCTCAAAAGGACAATGAACTGATAAACAAAGATCTTGGTTTTACCAGGGCGCATCACTTCATCCTTAGCTTTGATCAAAAACTCTCCGATATTCTTCATTTAAAGATAGAACCATATTATCAGCAACTTTTCAATGTTCCGGTGATCGCTGACAGTTCCTTTTCAGTGGTAAATATGCAGGACAACTGGTTCTTCCGCGACAAACTTCAAAACTCCGGAAAAACAAAAGCATACGGCATTGATCTCACTATGGAGAGATACCTGGATAAGAACTATTACTTCCTGGTAACCGCATCGGTATTCAATGCAAAGTACCAGGGCGGCAACGGACTGTGGTACAACAGCCGGTTCAACAGAAACTATCTCTTCAACTTTCTTATTGGAAAGGAATGGCGAAGCGGAAAAAATGGGGAAAATGTATGGAGTCTCAATACCCGGTTTGCGGTACAGGGAGGAGACCGGTTCTCTCCCGTAAACGACAAAGCAAGTATTGAAACACGGAGCGTAGTATTCGACGAAGCACATGCATTCCAGAATCAGTTTCCCGGATCATTTGTCACTCACTTAACGGCATCCCACAGGGTGAACCGCAAAGGCAGATCAAGGGAATTAGCTCTGAAAATAATTAATGCAACCGGGCAAAAAGACTATTCGGGTTTCCGCTATAAGTATGTAAACAGAACAGTCACCAGAGATGAACAGGCCACGTTCATCCCGAATATCAGTTACAAAATTGAATTTTAGTGTATTCATGCTCCATATAATTCTCTGATGACCGAAATTATCGAATATTTGCTGTATGTAAATAACAGCACGGCACCAAGCATTAAGCAGTCTGAAGACGTACCGAAATATGATTTTATCAGCATTTTTCTGTAAACTTAATTTCCAGTGTGAAGAACCGGGACATTGCCGGATCGCTTTTATAAAGTATCTTTGCTTCCTGATCTGCAATGGCGCAGACCAACCGTTGTAATGATCAGATAAACAGATCTTAATACCGGAGACGCCTCCTAACTACAATTTCAATGAAAATAACACTCCTGGTAATTGGTAAGACCGAAGAAAAGTATCTGAAGGAAGGGATTGAAAAGTACCTGAAACGACTAAAGCACTATATCAACTTTTCGATAGTGGAGCTTCCGGAGTTGAAAAACACAAAAAGCCTCACCGAAGACCAGCAAAAAGCTAAAGAAGCCGAGCTGATCAGGAAGAACATCAGTTCAACAGATCATTTGATCCTCCTGGATGAAAAGGGAGACGAGTATACCTCATCCCAGTTTTCCGGATTCCTGAATAAGAAAATGCTTGGCAGCGTACAAAACCTCGTGTTTATCGTTGGCGGTCCTTATGGGTTTGATCCGGGAATTTACAATGAGGCTGCCAGTAAGATATCTCTTTCGAAAATGACCTTTTCACATCAGATGGTACGCCTGTTTTTTACCGAACAGCTTTACAGGGCCTTTACTATTTTAAAAGGAGAACCATACCATCACGAATAAAAATTACGTTAGTAGATTATGCAGATTGATCCAAAAAATTATACCAGAAACTACAGGTTTAAGGGAGGAAACACCGGTACAGAACAAAAATACTTCTGGATCTTCCTGGTCCTGGGAATACTGATAGGTGCCGGAATTGTTTATCTCTTTTGATAAAGCAAAAGATCTTTGCCTGTGCCTGCACAGGCAAAGATTTACAAAATTATTCTTTTCCCTCTTCTGAAGCTACGGCAGGCGCCTCTTCTTCAAAGACGGGAAGGTCTTTAAGGATATTATACCAATTGATGATCTTCTTCATGTCTGAAGCATAGACCTTGTCCTCGTCATGTCCGGGAGCAACATCCCGGAAATAAGCCCTTAATGCCTTTCCATCGGCTTTAGCGTCAGGCACATTAGCACCTTCTTTCATCCGGCCAAAGATATCCACGAGTTTCAGATCTTCGTCTTCGCCGAAAACAGTAATGTCTTCCAGCGAAGCCAGCTTAGATGTTGACAAATTAACTACCAGTTTCAACTTTTGGGCATCCAGCCCCTCAATTACAAAACCAGACTTATTTTGCCCGATTACTTTATAAAGTCCCGGCTTACCCGAAACCGAAACAATTCCTCTTAAATTCATAGCTAACCTGGATATGAGACGTGAGTAACGAGATATAAGAATACTTCAGTCATATATCTCCACGCATTCTCAATGCTTTATTCTTCTATTATATCGATCCCTAAAATCTTATCTCCCTGACGAATGTCATCCACTACATCCACATTCTCCACAACCTTACCAAAACAGGTATGATTACGGTCAAGGTGAGAGGTATTTTTCCGGCTGTGGCAGATAAAAAACTGGGAACTGCCTGTATCTCTGCCTGCATGAGCCATAGATAATACTCCACGATCGTGATATTGGTTATCGCCGGTAAGTTCACATTTAATACGCGTACCTGAGCCTCCTGCACCTGTTCCGGTAGGATCACCTCCCTGTATAACAAAATCAGGAATTACGCGGTGAAAAGTGACACCATCGTAGAATCCTTCTTTAGCCAGCTTCAGAAAGTTTGCTACTGTATTAGGAGCATCCTTATCGTAAAATTCGATAGTCATGTCTCCTTTTTCTGTTCTTAGAATCGCTTTACTCATGATCTTTGCTTTGAGCCCGCAAAGTTAGCAATTATTTGGGTAATGGCTGCGTGCAATCAGAATACAAATCCTGCAACCTTATCTCTCCTCCTGAAATGCGTTTTTTTAACGCCGGGCTTAAACCCAGGCTTTAATCTCTCTTTTAAACTATGAACAAATGCACGTACTTTTGAATACATTCACGTCGTTATCATTACATGCTAAAGGTTTACGCTTCTATCATTCTCCTTTTACTGTCCCTCAGGGTCAATGCCGCTTCCATCCTGATCCCAATGGATGAAGATCAAAAAAACCATCTGAAAGCGTATGGAATGACGTATTGGGTGCTGAAGAACGGAATGGAAGCAAACTGGCTGCTCAACTACCGCGGGGGAAGCTTTCTGATGGCTTACTCCCAAAAAGCTGAAAGTGAATGCAAAATAAGAGGGGTATCATACGAGGTTATAGCGGACGCTAAGGTAAATGCCATACTCTCGGAGATACAGGATCCGGAAGTGAATATGGAGATCGTAAAACTGGAAAAAGCACCCAAAATTGCTGTGTACAGCCCGAAGAATAAATTGCCCTGGGATGATGCCGTGACACTGGTGCTTACCTACGCAGAAATCCCTTATGACATTGTATACGACGAAGAAGTTCTGAAGGGCGATCTTGCAAAATACGACTGGCTCCACCTCCATCATGAAGATTTTACAGGCCAGTATGGCCGGTTCTGGTCGGCTTACCGGACAGCCTCCTGGTATATTGAGGATGTGAGAATACAGGAAGCAACAGCCAAAAAACTTGGATACAAAAAGGTATCTCAAATGAAGCTGGCAGTTGCCAAAACGATCAGAAACTTCTGTGCCGGAGGTGGATTCCTTTTCGCTATGTGCTCGGGCACCGACAGTTTTGATATTGCCCTCGCTGCGGAAGGAACCGACATATGCGAAAGCATGTTTGACGGAGATGGCGCCGATCCGGAAGCTCAATCCAAACTTGACTTCAGCAAAACTTTTGCTTTCCAGAACTTCCGGCTTGACGTGAACCCTTATAATTATGAGTTTTCGAATATTGATATGACCCCGGTAAGGAATTTGCCGCAAGCAGAAGATTTTTTCACTTTATTTGAGTTCTCTGCCAAATGGGACATTATTCCAACCATCCTGACCCAGGACCACGACAATGTAATTAAAGGCTTTATGGGGCAGACAACAGCCTTTAAAAAAAGCCTGCTGAAACCAGACGTGCTGGTAATGGGAGAAACTAAAACAGCAGACGAGGCCCGCTACATTCACGGAGAATTTGGGAAAGGACAATGGACCTTTTATGGCGGTCACGATCCGGAAGATTACCAGCATGCGGTTGGCGACCCTCCCACTGACCTAAGCCTACACCCCAATTCGGCAGGTTACAGGCTGATCCTGAATAACGTGTTGTTTCCTGCGGCTAAGAAGAAAAAACAAAAAACATAAGTAAACACTATCAGACAGGAGGATTAATCGTAGAAGTTCCATATAACCCCATACTTCAGCAAGGTGCTGGGCATCGGGTACCGGTTGACTGTATAATAACCTTTGGAGAAAAGACCCTGGTTTGCGTAATCGTACCTGACAAAGATATTTGCCCGCCTTAACGCAAATCTGGCCCAGAGATCCACGATAGGGTATGATGAGTATTTGGCAGAATAGCCGTTGTAAAACTGACTGATGTTTACGGCATAAGACGGCGCTGTATAAGTAGTGTTCATTCTTACATCAAAACCGAGATTAGCTGTGAGCGCTTTCTTAAAAAAGCTGTTTCCATAATAAAAGCTGTTATAGGTATAAAACTCGGGGACCCTCAGCAACTCTTTGTAATCGGTCTTCTGATATACAGCAAAACTTTCGAGGTTAAATTTGCCCATTCTGAAACGCTTGCCCAAAGTCAGTTTTAACATACTGATATCTCCTCCCTGTTGCTGCGGCACTATTTCGGCAGGAAATGCTGTTTCTGCCAGATACAAATAGTTGGTAAGCAAAAAGTACTCAGCCTTAACATTAAAGCCGAACTTCGCGTTGAGATAAGCAAAAGAAAGGTTATTCACCTTTGTCTTATCGAAATCATAGTCCCAGTTATGATAGGTATAATTAGACCGGTCATATAATTGCTCAGGAGAACGATTTTGTGTATAAGCACTCAATAATATTCTGCCTACTGATTTACTCAGCAAGAATTGCATCTGAGCTTCATATAAGAAATCACCGGCATTGCGCCCCTGAAAGATCTGCTGAATATTTCCATTCACACTCACGCGGTCGCTAAACCGGTATCCCAGGTTGCCTTTGAATGTGATATTCTGAAAGTTGAGCTTATATCCCATCTGATCAAAGCGGTACAGGTCATGCTGCAGGCCGACATCCAGCTTAAGTTCGTTCTTTATAAAGCTCACAGCCCGTCCCCGGAGGTAAAAGCTGTACATAAATTCATTACGGAGGTTCTTGACGTGGGTAGAATCAATCACCCTATTCCTGTCATCCGGGATATCCGGAAAAACGTTATACGGGTCATTGGTATTCTTGTAGAACCGGTATGAGTCTGAAGAATAGCTGAGAGCGTGAGAGAAACGCTGTGTAGGTAATACTCCCGAAGCAGAATCTTTCGCCAGGCTGTCTATCCGCCCGATATAATAAAACTGTTTAAGAAAAAAGTTCTTTTGCTTCCATGTCTGTCTTACAGGATCATTCTCCGGACCGAGCCTTACAGTTTCCTCTCCCGGCCCTAACGTGCTTTTCGACGTAAAAACAGTGTCATTAAGCAATGATCCGTTTTCTTCGAACTTAAACGTATTAAAGAGCCCGTTTACCAGGATATTATATCGTTTTTTGGGCGATTCATACCATGTGAAAAGGGAGGCATTTAAGTGATCCGCATTCTGACTGTTGTAAATTCCTCGTGCTCCGATCCTGAAATAGTTCCCGCCTACGTTCCAGTTCGGCTTAATATTCTGGCTGTGAACGATCCTGAGGATTTGCTCAGCCCTTGTTCCGTTTACGTAATATAGCGAGGTAAAAGGAGTCCTGGCACGGTAATACCGGAGAGAATCCTGGGTGAGCCTGTAAATATCCATGGAATGGAATCCGGGATCAAAGCCAATGCTCTTATTGGGGTTAAAAAGCAGCTCCCTGTATGGTAAGCCCAGGTTACCAAGGCCAATGGTGGGTCTCTCAGGCTGAATCAGCGGATTATAATTATGAATCCGGTTTAATGTTGTATCAATCGGCCTTGTCTGAGTTCTGTCCTTTAATAGATCCAGGGTAGTATACCGGATATACTTCGAGTTAAAAATAATTGTATCCCTGCTTGCCTCTTCAAGCTTGCGAAGGGAATCAAGTTCAGACCCCTGCTCACGTTCAGGAGTTGGAGTCTGCGCATAACTATTCTCAGAAACCAGGAAAAGTACTGCAGCAAGTACAACTAAAAGATATTTCATTAATCAATTTTCACTATAAAGAAGCCAGCAGCTCTTTCAATACAAGCGTCATCTTCGGTTCTGCATCTTCAGCAACCTTCACAATCTCTTCAACGGAAACCGGTTCCGGGCTGGAATGAAACCCTTCATCAGTGATAACGGAAACAGCAAACACCGGGATTCCCATATGATTTGCAACAATTACTTCCGGCACTGTACTCATGCCGACTGCATCGCCGCCAATATTCCGGAGATACCTGTATTCCGCCCGGGTCTCGAGATTGGGTCCGGTTACAGATACGTAAACGCCCTGATGGCACCTGATGTTATTCGCCTGAGCTATTTCCTTTGCTTTTTTCACAAGCGCCATATCATACGGATAACTCATATCCGGGAAACGGGGACCGAATTCGTCGTAATTCCTTCCGCGCAGAGGATTATCCGGCTGAAGATTGATATGATCCTCTATGATCATCAGGTCTCCTTTCGCGAAGTCGGGGTTCAGGGAGCCGCTTGCATTTGACACAAATAAATGCCTGATCCCAAGAACCTTCATGACCCTCACGGGGAAGGTGATCTGTTTCATATCGTATCCCTCATAATAGTGGAGCCTGCCCTGCATGGCGACAACTCTCTTACCTTGCAGCATACCGAAAATTAACCTTCCGGAATGAAATTCTACTGTTGAAACCGGAAAGTCAGGAATATTGGCATACAATAACTTGGTATGCACCTCAATATCGTTGACCAAACCACCGAGCCCGGTTCCAAGAATAATTCCAACTTCTGGTTCAAAGTCGCCGATACGTTTTTTTATATATTCAGCCGTGCTGTAAATGTTCTGAAACATATTTTTCTATTAAATGATCAAAATTCTCTTTATCAGGCTCGTGGATCCTTGCCTGAACAGGCAGGTAATAAACCGGCAATCCCGATAACAGTTCGGCAAGAGAATCGCTTCTAAGCCGCTGCGCATCTTTTTCGGTGGTAACGATCACCTTAGCAGCCATCTTTTCCTGCCTGAAATCCTGTGCAAGTTTACTAATATTTTTTGGGCTGAAAGGATGGTGATCAGGGTAATCGTAATGCTTTATTTCCCCTCCTCCGCTTTCAAGTTTATGCACAAGTGGCCGGGGATTTGCAATTCCTGTCAGCAGAAAAATCATGAATTGCGACTTCAGAGCCTCACTTAAGGCCACTTCCTCCCCTGAATAAACAGGAACCAGGTTTCCGTAGTCAAGATAGGAAAAAAAAACCTTCTGATACGGAAAGGGACTCAGCTTGCTGATCAACCTGCTTCTTTCATCCTGAGGAAGGATTTCGGGAGTCTTGGTTACAACCAATACATCAGCACGCTTCCTGCCGGCAAAAGGCTCGCGCATATTCCCCGCAGGCAGCAGCAGCCTGAAATTGCTTAATGCGGTATAATCAAAAAGAAGAAGGCTTAAACCTGGATTCACTGCCCGGTGCTGATAAGCGTCGTCGAGGATAACAACATCATGATCCTCCTGAAGATGTTCAATCCCTGTAACCCTCTTTTCAGAAACAGCCACGGTGATCTGATCGAATTTACGCCTGAACTGCAACGGCTCATCTCCGCTCAGATCAGCAGTATCCTGCGTGCTCACATATCTGAACCCTTTGGTACTTCGTCCATATCCCCTGCTCAGCACGGCAACTCTTACATGATCTTTTAAAAGCCTGATAATATACTCTGTCAGCGGACTTTTACCTGCGCCGCCTACAGCAAGGTTTCCGACGCTCACGACAGGAATACGAAAGCGGCGGGATGCAAACCAGCCTTTGTCATAGGCGATATTTCTGAAAATAATTATCAGACCATACAGCCAGGAAAAAGGCAATAATATCAACCGCAGGTATTGCATGCGGTAAACTTAGATAAAAAACGCAAAATTATCAGAATTAGCTTCCCGATACCTGTAAATGCAGAAAGTCTTCCGCGAGATACGATGTACTGGCCAGTGCAGCTTCTACCGTTCCCCCGTATTGTCCGTTGTAAACAGCTTCTCCGGCAAAGTATATAGTGTCCTCAACCGGGCGGGCAAGTAGCCTGTAAGGCTCGGGCACCTCTACTGTCGGATAAGTATAAGCCCCGTACGAAAAGGGGTTAGCCCCCCAGTTGGAAACCTTCCAGGCAAGAAGCTTTGCCCGCAGTTCTTCTAAAGGAAGAGCAAATATGGAGCTTAACGATTCAAGAGCAAGCCTCAGCAAGTCTTCATCTGATGTTTCTGCCTGCCTTTCTGCTTCCGGGCCTCCCATCCAGCCCGTAAGAACAGGATAAGAATGCGGAGATTGAGTCCACCAGGTAGGAAACGCCTCATCTGAAAATATAAACCCGGCTCCGGCTCCTGTTTTTGACTCCCAGAAAGCCTCATTGAATGACAGGATAATCTTTACTACCGATCCTACCCCAATAGAATCCATAAGCCTCATCTTCTCCGTCAGGGGTGGATTAAAAGTGATCGAAGAAGCCGCGTCTTTCACTCTGAGAACACCGGCAGGTACAGTGATGATCACTTTCTCTGCTGTAAAGCGTTCTCCTTCTGCCGATATCACTTCCACATAACCTTCCCGCCAGTTGATGGTATTTACAACAGTGCTGAAATGGATCTCGCATCCATAAAGCAAGCATTCGTTTACCATAAAGTCTACCAGCCTGCCGTAACCGCCTTCCACCCTGTATTGCTCATCTTCCTCCATCTCCCATTCCTTCAGAAGCGACATCGCACTCGCCTTATCAGGATCCGCGGCATCAAAGCCTTTTGCGAAATTCTTAACGGAATTCCTCAGCTCCCGGTCTCTCTCATCTCCAAAGTACTGTTCCAGGAAATCGCTCAGGCTCATATCGTCCCGCAGGCTCTTCAGCCTTTCTATAATTAAAGGCCAGTCTACATCCTTATCCCCTGAAATATCCTCCGTCCCTCTGAACATGCGGATACTTTTCCCGCTGACCGGGAAGTAGGCAATACCGGCCTCCCTGAGCAGGGCAATTGTAAGAGGTAATTTTCCGTGAATAAACTCAGCTCCAAGCATGACAGGCTGGGGGAACTGCGGATCGTGAACATCCGAGATCCGTCCTCCGGGCTTATCCGAAGCCTCCAGGATCCGGACATGATGATAAGCTTTCGTTAATGAACGAGCCGCCGCGAGCCCGGATATACCGGCTCCGACAATTAAAACATCAGAGTGTGACATAAGATGCCGCTTCCTTTCTTTTTAGTAAACAACAAATGTCCCGCGGAAGTTTAAAAGTTCTTACACTTATACCGGCCTGCCCTCTTATTTTATTCCCAGTTCCTTTTGTATCTGTTCCAGCGACTTGCCTTTAGTTTCAGGCATTACACGCCAGATAAACACAAAAGAAGCAATCATCATGATGCTATAAAACACAAAAGAGTAAAAGCCTCCTTCGGGACTTCCTTCTACAATAATAGGAAATGTCCACGAAATAATTGCAGCCATGATCCAGTGTGTAAAACTTCCCAGCGATCCGCCCTGGGCCCGTACCGAATTAGGAAAGATCTCGGAAATGAAAACCCAGATAACCGCCCCCTGTGAAAACGCAAAAAAAGCAATAAATCCGATCAGGTAAATCAGCACATTGCTGTTTGCACCGCCATCTGAACCAAAGGCATTTGCCGTTAAGCCCAGAAACACAATCATTCCAATACAGCCGGTAAGCAAAAGCTTCTTTCTCCCGAATCTGTCGATGACTGTCATTGCCAGAAGTGTAAATAAGAGGTTAGCAGCTCCTATATATACTGGTTGAAGATAAGCTTCTGACTTTTCAAATCCGGCTAACTCAAATATCCTGGGAGCATAGTAAAGGATGGCATTAATGCCCGATAGCTGATTAAACATGGCCAGGATCACTGCATACAGAATAGGTTTGTTATATTTCCCGTTAAACAGACTTTCCTTTAACCCGTGCCCCTGCCTTTCCTGTTCCTGCCGGACAAGCTCCACGGCGTTGCTTTCTCCTGTTTTAGCAAAAATCCGCTCTGCTTCCGCAGCTCTGTTATTCAGAACCAGCCATCTCGGACTTTCAGGAATAAACCTGAGCAGAATAACAAAAATAAGAGCAGGGATGACCATAATACCGAGCATCCAGCGCCAGCTCTCCTCTCCCATTCCGGCAAACAAAAAATTCGTGAGATAAGCGATGAAGATACCGCCTACAATCATAAGCTGAAAGGAACCGGCCAGCCGCCCTCTCAGATGAGCAGGCGAGACTTCCGATATGTACATAGGCCCTACAACGGAAGAAGCGCCTACAGCCAGTCCTCCGACAATCCGGAAAACAACAAAAAGAAGCCATTCGGAAGCAACAGCACATCCTATTGCCGACAGGAGATACATGACAGCAATAAGCATCAGCACCTTCTTTCTGCCAAACCTTTGAGCCGGAACGCCAGCCGCTACAGAGCCAATGACGGTTCCGATTAAGCTTGCTGCCACGGTAAAGCCCTGCCAGAAAGAGTTCAGAGACCATAAGCCCTGTATCGTTTTTTCGGCTCCCGAAATCACTGCCGTTTCGAAACCAAAAAGAAAACCACCCAAAGCGGCTATAAGAGAAATACGAATGGAATAACTGCCGGAGCTTGTGCCTGCGGACACGGCTTCTCCCGTAGTACTAATTGAATATGATTGCATGTGTATTTAGTTTATAATGGATTCGTTAAAGGAGCAGGCAATTTGATCACCGGCAAACCAAATCTACTAAATCGTTTTATTGAATGGAAATTATTTTTCAGATTCAAACTTATCCGGGTTTTAAATGTGTACCCTTACGAGGTAAATTCCTTTATTTGCGTTATGTGTGAAATAAAGCAAAAGCTCTATAGGGCGTGCCTGGAGTATATCGATGAACGGATACAGATTGCAGGGCAGGCTATTCTGTCAGCCAGAGAAGCTGCCGGGAACGAAACCAAAAGCAGCGCAGGCGACAAATATGAAACAGCCAGAGAGATGATGCAGCAGGAAATACAACTTAATGAAAGGCAATTATTTGAAGCGAAAAAACTCAGACACGCTCTGAGTTTGATCAATCCTGCAGTCAGATCCGTCAGTGCCGGGTCGGGCAGCCTGGTGTTTACAGACAGGGGAAACTTCTTTATCGCTGCAGGCTTGGGCCTGCTATATTCAGATGGGATACAGTTTAATGTAATTTCTGCGGCCTCTCCGGTGGCAAAGGCATTGGCCGGGCATAAAAGTGGTGACACAGTGACCTTTAACCAGATCGGATTTACAATAAGTGAAGTATTTTGATCACTTTAGTACCAAAGTTGACATGGCCGTTACCCTCCCGTGCAACTGTAAATGGCTATCTTTGCAACTTAATTCTTTGATTTATGACAAAGGGATTTTTTAATATACCAACACCGGTAAATGAGCCGGTCCTGTCTTATGCTCCCGGAAGCCGGGAACGCTCCTTATTAAAAGAAGCTATTACTGCCGCTTATTCATCCCGTATAGATATACCCATGTATATCGGGGGAAAGGAAATAAGAACTGATAAAAAAGTAGAGATAAGGCCCCCTCACAATCTGCAACATGTTGTGGCTACCTATAGTCAGGGAGATAAAAGTCATGTACAGCTGGCGATTGACGCTGCGCTGTCGGCAAAAGAATCGTGGGAAGCGCTGGCATGGGAACAAAGGGCGGCTATTTTTCTTAAAGCAGCAGATCTGATTGCCGGCCCTTACCGTTATAAGATCAATGCAGCAACCATGATCGGGCAGTCTAAGAACGCTTACCAGGCGGAAATTGATTCAGCCTGCGAACTTATCGACTTCCTCAGGTTTAATGTAAAATACATGGCGGAAATTTATGCACAACAACCGCCTGTTTCTCCTTCAGGAAGCTGGAACCGCCTTGAACAACGTCCTCTTGAAGGTTTTGTCTTCGCTTTAACACCTTTCAACTTTACCGCAATTTCGGGAAATCTCCCTGCTTCTGCGGCATTAATGGGAAATGTTGTTGTATGGAAACCATCAAACGCACAGATCTATGCAGCAAGAGTGATTATGGAGGTGTTTATGGAGGCCGGACTTCCGGCTGGCGTCATTAACCTGGTATATGTTTCGGGACCTGATGCGGGAGAAGTTATCTTCAACCATCCGGATTTCTCCGGCATTCATTTCACCGGATCAACCTCGGTATTCCAGGACATCTGGAGAACCATTGGAAATAACATACACAAATATAAAAGCTATCCCCGTATTGTTGGTGAGACCGGCGGAAAGGATTATATTCTCGTACACCAGTCTGCCGACCTGAAAGTAGCTAATACAGCAATCATAAGAGGAGCATTTGAATACCAGGGACAAAAATGTTCGGCAGCATCCCGGGTTTATATTGCAAAATCAATATGGCCCGAGTTGAAAGAAATGATGCAAACAGAGCTCAGTACCTTCAAGATCGGCCCGGTAGAGGACTTCAGCAACTTTATAAATGCTGTGATTGATGAAAAATCATTCGAAAAGCTCACTAAAGCGATTGATGCGGCAAAAGCTGACAGCAACGTTGAGGTGATAGCGGGCGGCAACTATGATAAGTCTAAGGGATATTTCATTGAACCTACCGTGGTCGTTACCAAAGATCCGAACTATGTCACCATGTGTGAAGAGTTGTTTGGACCTTTCCTGACAATATATATTTATGACGACAATGAGTTTGATACGATACTCAGCACAATAGACAAGACATCTATATATGCCCTTACAGGAGCTGTTATTGCCAATGACCGCTACATCATTGAAAAGGCCACCTATGCATTAAGAAATTCAGCTGGAAACTTCTATATTAACGATAAATGTACAGGAGCCGTGGTAGGCCAGCAACCATTCGGAGGTGCCAGGGGATCAGGCACGAATGATAAAGCAGGATCTATGATCAACCTGCTCCGCTGGGTGTCTCCAAGGACGATCAAAGAAACTCTTAGTCCGGCAAAAGACTACAGGTATCCTTTTCACGAAGAAGACTAACAGCATTTGCTGATCTTTAAGGGTGATCCTTGCGGATCACCCTTTTTTATTCTATACTTTTTATTACCCTGCAGGGATTTCCGGCAGCGAAGACATTGCCAGGAATACTTCTCGTCACTACACTGCCTGCTCCGATTGTTGTATTATCTCCGATTGTTACGCCCGGACATATAATTGCCCCGCCGCCAATCCACACGTTATTACCGATGGTTACAGGAGCAGCAAGTTCCGGACCTTTGATCCTTTCAGACGCCTGCAAGGGATGGTAAGCGGCATATACCTGCACACATGGCCCCATCTGCACATTGTCACCTATCGTAACCAGGGCACAATCCAGAATTACACAGTTGAAATTCATAAAGAGATTATCCCCGGCCAGAATGTGTACTCCGTAATCACAATAGAATGGCGCCTGGATATCTACAGTACTGCATTTTCCCAGCAATGTGGTTAATAAGGCCTTCTTTTGTTCCGGAGAAGAAGCCAGACTTTGGTTGTACTGTTCCAGAAGGATTTTCGCCTTTGTTCTCATGCTGACAAGCTCGGAGTCCCAGGCTTCATAAAGCTCCCCGTCGAGCATTTTTTGCAATTCTGTCTTCATAGTTTACTTCTTCTGCAAGTCCATCCGGAGTATCTTCAATAACACTCCGTTCGTCCAGCCAAAGCCGTCCTGATTCGGGTATTCACCTCCACCCGCAATTAGTGTTGTATCGGTTACATTGTATTTTTCCAGCAGTTTCCCGGTTTTATTGAAAACCCTGATGTTCTGCCTGCTCCAGCGGTCTGCTATCTCTGCGGCAAGTGCATTCTTTTTATATTCCATGAGCCCTTTGATAGCCATCCATTGCAGGGGAGCCCAACCATTCGGCGCATCCCATTGCTGACCTGTATTCTGAAGTGTCGAAACAAGCCCGCCTGCTTTTAAAAACTGACTGTTCAGCATTACAGCTACACGCGCTGCCTGTCCCTCAGACGCTAATCCAAAATACAGAGGATACACCCCCGCAAGGCTCAAAATCCCGGTTTGCTGTTGCTTGCGCCAGTTATAGTCTCTGAACCATCCGGTTTTATTATCCCAGCAATACTGTATCACGGCTCTCTTTCTTCTGTCTGCCTGTCTTTGCATGTGCTCTCTGGCTTTTTTATCTCCCTCCCTGTTATACGCCTTGACCAGTGTCATTTCAAGATTATAGAGAAGGCAGTTGAGATCAACAGGAATAATATCGGTGGTACGGATGGTACGGAGATTACTTGCGTCGGCAAACCACCTGCTGCTGAAATCCCAGCCCGACTCCGCTCCTGAGCGCAATTGCCTGTAAGCATCTGCTTTTGAGCCCGTGCTTTGTGCCGCTGTTGTGATATCCTCATGATATGCTTCTTCCCGGGGCCAGTCTCCGGCATCGAAATAACGGTTTAAAACAACACTGTCCTGCAGCCGTACCACGTGTGCGGATGCAGTGTCTTTTTCATTTACCGTATTCATCCAGAAATGATATTCCTTTTCAAGTACATCCCGGTTGGCAATAAGAACGGAATCTGCCTTGCCAGCCTTATTATTCATCAGCAATTGCAGCATAAGCGAAAAATAAGGAGGCTGTGAGCGCGTCAGGTAATAAGTGCGGTTACCGTTAGGAATAAAACCGTAAGTCCGGATCAGGTAAGCAAAATTGTTCACCATATTTTCTACGAGATCTATGCGCCGGCTCTCCTCGAGCCCCAGCATAGTGAAATAAGAATCCCAGTAGTAAACCTCCCGGAAACGTCCTCCCGGCACAACATAGGAATACGGAAGGCTGATCAGCGACGAATATTGCACATACTTGTCCGGCTTCCTGGTAAGAACATTCCACAACTCATTTATATGCGGTTCTACTCCGGCTTTTATATTCGTCTTATATTCTTCGCCGGCGTGCTCCGGCAGCTCAAAATTCTTCTCTGCAAACTTCTTAAGATCAAACCCGGGCTTACCCTTTTCTTTCTTAAAATCTTCGAGAATCTTGTGCGGATCCCTTTTAGGCACACAATCGGTAAAGGTTTTACTATCCGGGAAAATGCCCGCTGACTGCACGGCCTCAAATAAACCCGGAAATAAATCGCCAGGCGATTCGCGTTTTATCTGTCGTTCTTCTTTGCAGGATAACAGAACAGTGAAAATCAAAAGGAAAGACCAGAAAACTGGATTGGTTTTAGTTGCCATACGCTGTTTAGTGCCCGTTAGATATTTCATCACCCTTATACAGAAAAACAGCTAACAGCAAGAAGAAGTTTTCCCAGTCAGCTTTTTTGATTGTAATAAATAGGTTAAATATTTGTTTAAACACCAACTTATATGCTTTTCCTGTATTTTTGAGATGTAAGTCAACAGTGAATAAAACAATGATATCCAGCCTGGAGAATGGATTAATGCACAAACAAAACGAAACAAATAATATGAAATCACTTTTCACGATGGCCGTAGTTGCCACATTACTCGCCTTCAAACCTTCAGCTAAAACGGAGACCTTTACAATTGATACGGAAAGATCATCCATTGAATGGACCGCCAGCAAGGTTACAGGAAAGCATAACGGTACTGTTAAACTTTCTGCAGGCAGTCTTCTGTTTAATGGTAATTCCCTGGCAGGGGGGGCTTTTACTGCTGACATGACCAGCATTACAGTGACTGATATCCAGGGAGATATGTCGCAAAAACTGATAGGACATCTTAAGAATGATGATTTCTTTGCTGTCGACAAGCATCCGTCTTCCCAGTTTAAGATCACAAAAGTGAGCCCGGCGGGAACCGGTCAGGTGAATATAACCGGCGATCTGACAATCAAAGGGATCACCCAATCCGTTACCTTTCCTGCGGTTGTAAAAAGACAGGGAAATGCGGTGGTTGCGGTTGCAAAAAATGTTAAGATCGACAGAACCAAATACGACATCAAATACCGCTCAAACAGCTTTTTCGGAAGTCTGGGAGACAAGGCGATTGAAGACGAATTCCTCCTTTCGATCAATCTGGCGGCAAAGAAGTAGGTTAAGAATGCAGGTTGTAAGTTACGGGCAACAGATTATTCATTAAATACTCTGATGTGCTTGTAACTTATGACCTGCATTGTATATTGTGGTGTACCTTGGAATACCCTCTCATCTCTCCAAGAGGTGCACTTTTCTACCTTTTTCCCGAAGGTGTCCCGACCAGGGGTCGGCCGAGTGTCGAACAAGCTCACCAGCGGTCCCGGCGCGTTCCGCACGAGGGCCTCAACAGCACCCCAAAAACGTTGAATATTGCTTTAATAAAATTGTGTTTCTCACTCAGGAGTAAAACGGGAATCAGGCTAAACTTTCGCTTCCCGCTCTCCGTCCGCTTGTATCCCATCACTCACAACCATCATTTACTTTACAATCCTGAACGCCCCGTCAACCACCTCAACTCTTGCCATCGCTTCGCTTTTAGCATGATAGAAAAGGCAAAGCCAGTTCTCTTTCGCAGCCAGGTTGCCAAACTCTTCCCTTAGCTCCATAGACCGGGCCCCGTCGAAGTCATATTTTGCTTTAAACCTTCTCAGCAATTGTTCAGGCTCGGGTAGAACGTCTCCTCCGAAAAAGATTTTCTCTTCTCCTTCCTTGATAAGGAAAACCTGGTGATACTGACAATGCCCGCCGGTCACTTCATAACTGATGTGTTCATCAAGCTGTCCATTCCCTTCAATAAAGTGAATGCTTCCGCTTCTCTGAACGACATCAAATATGTCTATATGGTAAGAGGCCGACTGACTGCTGTAGGCTGTTTCCCACTCGTTACGGTTTATCACATATTCAGCATTGGGAAAAGATAACTGCATGGTGCCGTCATTCTCCCATATCATACCTGCAGAGTGATCAAAATGCAGGTGAGACATCAGCACTTTGCTGACATCTGCGGGATCATAGCCCGCTTTCCTGATATTTTCGTGAATGATCAGCATGCCTTGCTCGTCTTTAAACCCAAGGCCGGTATCAAGGACCAGAAGCTCACTGGAAGTTTCAACCAAAAATGGCTGTACAAATACAAAAAGAGAGGCAGGCCTGTCTTTTGGGTCATGGATGGCTGGGTCGAACGGAAGGAATTTTTTAGATTTATCTACCGAATACGAACCCTCATATAATGGAAATACTTTCACGTCAAAAACTATATACTGATAATAAACTACTTACAAACATCAACAGGGTAAATAGCAGATTAAATACTATCTTTACCCTTTAGCCTAAACAAAGATATGCAAAAAAGGTGGGTAGAAAACGAAGTAGCAGACCTCGCACTTGTTGAGGATCTGAAACGTCTGTTAAATATAGATGAGGTACTTGCTTTACTATTAGTGAAGCGGGGCGTTACTTCTTTTGACTCTGCACGCCGTTTTTTCAGGCCTGAATTAAGCCACCTCCACGATCCCTTTCTGATGAAAGATATGGATGTTGCCATCCAAAGAATTGAAAAGGCGCTTAGGAATAAAGAGCGGATCCTGATTTACGGAGATTACGATGTGGATGGCACCACGGCAGTAACATTAGTATATCATTTTTTCAGCACTTTTCATTATTCAATAGAGTACTACATTCCCGACAGATATAAAGAAGGCTATGGCATATCGAAAGAGGGGATTGACTACGCCGCAGCGCAAGGATTCAGCCTCATTATAGCCCTTGATTGCGGCATCAAATCAGCCGACAAAGTTGAGTACGCCAATAGCCTGGGTATTGATTTTATCATTTGCGACCACCACCTGCCCGGGGATCAGATCCCTGATGCAGCAGCAGTTCTCGACCCAAAGCAGCCAGAGTGTATGTATCCGTATAAAGAGCTTTCTGGCTGCGGAATAGGCTTCAAACTGGTGCAGGCTTTCGCCTTGCGGAATGACATCCCTTTCGATTCAATATCCTGTTATCTCGACCTGGTGGCCGTCAGCATAGCCTCCGATATTGTACCCGTCACCGGGGAAAACCGCATCCTGGCCTGGTATGGATTAAAACGTTTAAACGAGTCTCCCTGTCACGGGCTCTCGGCCCTGATGGAGATTTCCGGAAAAAAACAATATTCTATTTCGGATATCGTATTCACGATCGGTCCGCGTATCAATGCCGCTGGCAGAATAGACAATGCCAGGCACTCTGTATGCCTGCTCCTGGCAGCAAACAGGGAAACCGCCAGGAATCAGAGTTTGCTGATTGACCTGAAGAATGCGGAAAGGAAAGAGCATGATACCTCGATTACCGAGCAGGCACTGGCGATGATAGAAGCCGACCCTTCCCTGATTAACCGAAAAACTACGGTGGTTTACAACGAGGGATGGCACAAAGGGGTCATAGGTATCGTAGCATCGCGGTTAACAGAAAAATACTACCGGCCAACTATTGTTTTAACGCACTCAAACGGCCATATTGCAGGATCTGCACGCTCGGTTATCGGGTTTGATCTGTATGAGGCCCTTTGCGGCTGCAGCGATCTGCTTGAACAGTTTGGTGGACATAAATACGCCGCCGGTCTGACGCTTAAGCCTGAAAATGTTACAGCATTACAGCAGCGGTTCGAGGATATCGTTTCTCAAACCATCCCCGATCAGCTCCTGATACAGGAGATCTCTATTGATGCAACTCTTCAGCTTGAGAAGATCAACGGGAAGTTTTTTAGAATTCTCGGCCAGTTCTCTCCTTTCGGACCGATGAACCAAACTCCTGTTTTTTTAAGTAAAAACGTATATGTTTGTGGGCAGGCTTCCGTTGTTGGAAATAATCATATAAAGATGACAGTGAAACAGGAAGGATCTTCAGCATTTGATTGTATAGGCTTTGGATTGGGTGAGTACCTCCCTCTGGTAAAGAAAGGCTTGCCTTTTGATATATGCTATACGATTGAAGAAAATGTATGGAAGGATAAGCGCTGTATTCAGCTTAATATTAAAGGAATACGCCAGGCGTCATAAGAGTGATTAAGATGATACTCAGAGCAGAAAATTTAGTAAAGAAATACAAACAGCGTACAGTAGTAAACGACGTATCATTTCACGTGGAACAAGGTGAAATTGTCGGGCTTCTCGGGCCTAACGGAGCCGGAAAGACCACGTCTTTCTACATGATAGTGGGATTGATCAAACCAAATGAGGGACATGTATTCCTGGAATCTGAAGACATCACCAACGATCCGATGTACCGGAGGGCTCAAAAAGGGATCGGATATCTTGCGCAGGAGGCCTCTGTATTCAGAAAACTGACTGTAGAAGATAACATTCTTGCTGTACTCGAGATGACTAAGCTCAACAGGGCTCAGCAGAAAGAAAAACTGGAAGAATTGCTAACCGAGTTCAGCCTCCACCGTGTTAGAAAAAACCGGGGGGACCTGCTTTCGGGAGG
Organism: Pararcticibacter amylolyticus; assembly: GCF_003130405.1. Classification (GTDB taxonomy): domain Bacteria; phylum Bacteroidota; class Bacteroidia; order Sphingobacteriales; family Sphingobacteriaceae; genus Arcticibacter; species Arcticibacter amylolyticus. The sequence goes on along the minus strand of NZ_QEAS01000011.1, from coordinate 211,083 downwards.
CGAAAGAAGGAGAACAGAGATTGCCAGGGCACTTGCGGCAAACCCCAATTTTATCCTTCTTGACGAACCTTTTGCCGGAGTAGACCCGATAGCGGTAGAAGAGATTCAATCAATAGTAGCAAAATTAAAAAACCGGAATATTGGTATTCTGATAACTGACCATAATGTACAGGAAACCCTGTCTATCACCGACAGAGCCTATTTACTTACCGAAGGAAAAATTATGCTGACTGGCACCCCTCAGGAAATTGCAGGAAATGAAATGGCGAGAAAATTCTATCTCGGCCAGCATTTTGAGCTCCGGAGGAAGAAATTCGGCAACACTACAACATCATGACATTTGTAAACTCAATTTTCACCTGGTTCATGAAGAAACGTATGCACCAGATAGAATTATTTATCAAATATCCGCATGACGTGCAGGACGAGGTTTTTCGGAACCTGATAGCTTCTGCCCGTAACACAGAGTGGGGAAAGCGTTATAATTACGATGCCATTTTTAACCAGGAGCAATTTAAGCAGAATGTTCCTGTGCAAACGTATGAAACGCTCAAACCCTATATCGAACGGATGATGAAAGGAGAGCAGAACATTCTATGGAGCACAGAGATCAACTGGTTTGCAAAATCATCGGGTACAACCAGCGATAGAAGTAAGTTTATCCCGGTGAGCTTCGAATCGCTTGAGGAGTGTCACTTTAAGGGAGGGAAAGATATGTTGTCGATCTACTGCAACAATCGTCCTGACTCTTTAATATTCACAGGAAAATCGCTGGCACTCGGAGGCAGCCACCAGGTAAACCAGCTGAACGAAAACATTAACTACGGCGATTTGTCTGCGGTGCTCATCAAAAACCTGCCCTTCTGGGCAGAGTTCTACCGCACTCCTGATATGTCGATTACATTGATGGATAATTATGAGCAGAAGATCGAGCAAATGGCACTGGCAACTGCTAATGTAAACGTCACCAATATATCGGGGGTACCCACCTGGACAGTCGTTTTGGCAAAAAAACTGCTTGAGCTGACCGGCAAGGACAACCTGCTTGAGGTATGGCCCAACCTGGAACTCTATATTCATGGAGCTGTTAAATTTACCCCCTACCGGGAACAATTTAAAAAGCTTATTCCTTCGGATTCTATGTACTACCTGGAAACGTATAACGCTTCAGAAGGATTTTTCGGGATTCAGGATCTTTCCGATTCGGAAGAAATGCTCCTGATGCTGGATTATGGCATTTTCTATGAATTCCTGCCCATGGAGCATATAGGGGAGGAAAACCCGAAAACGCTTGGACTGCAGGAAGTGGAACTCCATAAAAACTATGCACTGATCATTTCCACTAACGGAGGGCTCTGGCGCTATATGATAGGAGATACGATCAAATTTACCAGCCTCTCTCCTTACCGGATCCAGATTACGGGAAGGACAAAGCATTTTATCAATGCCTTTGGAGAAGAACTTATCGTGGACAATGCTGAACAGGCTTTAACCAAAGCCTGCTCTGAAACCGGCGCTATCATACGGGACTATACCGCATGCCCGATTTACTTCAGCGGGGACGAAGCGGGGGGACACGAATGGATCATTGAGTTTGAGCAGCATCCCGGCAATGCAGACCAGTTTACCGACGTTCTGGATAATACGCTCAGGGAGCTCAATTCTGATTATGATGCAAAGCGGTTCAAAGATATGGCGCTGAGAAGACCCCTGGTACACCTGGCACCGCAGGGAACCTTCTATAACTGGCTTAAAGGGCGCGGCAAACTGGGCGGACAGCATAAAGTTCCGCGACTGGCAAATGAAAGGCAGTACGTAGAGCAGATCCTTGATATGATTCACTCCAACTAAAAAAGAAGATCTTTTAGCCTTTAATGCTCTTCAGGCAATCCGTGTTTCAGGCGTTTCTTTGGAAAAATGAGAGATGCCACAACACTGGTTGTGAGGATGGTTACGATTACTAAAAGGGAATGGGCTGTAGTGAATCCCCATTCCTTCAGCCAGCCATGTGCCAGCATTTTTATTCCGATGAAAACAAGGAGAAAAGCCAGTCCGACCTTCAGGTAGTGGAACTTATGGATAATGTTTACCAGCAAAAAGAACATGGACCGTAAACCCAGGATGGCGAAGATATTTGAAAAGAACACGATATACGGATCTTTCGTAACAGCAAATATTGCAGGAATAGAATCTACGGCAAATATCAGATCAGTGAACTCAATGATGAGCAATACCAGGAAAAGCGGGGTTACGTACTTCTTTCCCTCTTTTTTGATAAAGAATTTATTACCTGAATAGTGCGGATAAATAGAGAAATATCTGGAAGCAAACTTAACTACCTTATGATTCTGAGGGTCTATCTTTTCCTCCTGGTTCCTGTTAACAAACATCATAATCCCAGTATAGACCAGGAATGCTCCAAACAGATACAGGATCCAGCCGAACTGGTTGATTAAAGTAGCACCAAGGAAGATAAACAGGAAACGCATGAGCACTGCTCCTACGATACCCCAGAACAAAACACGGTGATAATACTTAGGCTCCACAGAAAAAGCACTGAAGATCAAAACCATGACAAATATGTTATCAACTGAAAGTGCATATTCTATTACATATCCGGTGAGGAACTCCAGGGCAAGGTTCTGCCTGTAGACCTGCATACTTCCCGAGAAATCAAGCGGATTAAGCTGAATATTATGAAGATGCTTTTTGGTGACTACTGCCAGTTGATCGAAGCTTTCGATGCCGTGCAGTTTATGCCCTTCTGCCAGCAGTAAAAAGTAAAATCCGATTGCGAAAGATACCCAGATGGCACTCATAACCGCTGCTTCCTTTAAACTTACCGCATGATCCTTCTTATTGAAAAGTCCCAGATCAATGGACAGCATCAGGACGATAAAAAGTATAAATCCTCCAAAAAATATGATTTCGCTTGACATGCTATTTTTTTCGTTCAGTAGTAAACCTTACCAGTCGTTCAAGCCCTGTGCGGGCTTCATTCTCGGGAAACGTGTTAAGAATTTCAAAAGCCTCATCCTGAAATCTCAGCATCTGCATCTCTGCATATGCGAGTCCCCCGTTATTCCTGACAAAATGAATCACTTCAGCAACCTTGCTGCTGTCCTCATTATGATTCTTAACCAGATTGATGATATGATGTTTTTCTTTAGTAGAAACTTTATTTAATGTGTAAATAAGAGGGAGTGTAATTTTCTTCTCTTTTATGTCTATGCCAAGCGGCTTTCCAACATCGTCGGTACCAAAATCAAAGAGATCGTCTTTAATCTGAAAAGCCATTCCTGTTTTCTCTCCGAACAGCCGCATCTTAGCCACTGTAGCAGCATCTGCGCCGGCTGATGCTGCTCCGCATGCGCAGCAGGATGCTATCAGAGTAGCTGTTTTTTGCCTGATCACTTCATAATAGATATCTTCACTGATATCAAGCCGTCTGGCTTTTTCCATTTGCAGCAGTTCACCTTCACTCATCTCTTTCATGGTGTCAGAAATGATCTTCAGCAAATTGAAATCGTCATTATTCAAAGCCAGCAGCATCCCGGTTGCAAGAAGATAGTCTCCAACCAGAACAGCAACTTTATTTTTCCAAAGGGCGTTAACCGAAAAGAAGCCCCTTCGTTCGTATGAATTATCGACCACATCATCGTGTACGAGTGTTGCGGTGTGAATCAATTCCACAAACGTGGCCGCACGATAAGTAGCTTCTGTGATCCCTCCGCAAAGGCTTGCGGAAAAAAACACGAACATCGGCCTTATCTGCTTCCCTTTTCTCTTTACTATATAATGCGTAATGCGGTCAAGTAACGGTACGGAACTCTTCATGGAGGATTTAAACTTTCCCTCGAAATCATCAAGTTCCTTCTCTATTGGTCTTTTTATCTCGTCAAGCTTCAGCATGAATTACGTTAAGCAGTATCTGAGACATTTTTACTGCCCCTGCTGCAAACATAATTCAAAAATTCCAAGTATGGAAAAGGTGAAAGCTGATAGCTGATAGCCCTACAAAAAAAAATCCCGGGCGGGCACCCGGGAATTAAGTATGATGAGTTTAGAAAAGGGGCGGTATTAATCAAGCTCTGCGTACACAGGCTTTTTCACTCCGTTGTCGTAAGGCTTAAGACTCTTCTTGAGTAACTTACGGGCAACGTGAATACGCGTCTTAACTGTTCCAATCGGAATAGCGAGATAATCTGCAATTTCGTGGTATTTATGGCCTTCGAAATACATGCTGAAAGGCACATAGTATTCTTCAGGTAACTTACTAAGGGCGAGTTTAATATCATCCATTACGAATTTTGACTCTCCCTGGTTTTTAGTGGAACTGAATACAAGATTAGCAGAGGAAATTTCATCTGATTTTGTCACGAACGAACTGATCTTCACAAAGCGGCGGTAGTTGTTAATGAAAGTGTTTTTCATAATTGTATACAACCATCCTTTGAGATTAGTCCCCTCTTTAAACTTATTATAATAAGTAATCGCTTTTAGCAAAGTATCCTGAACCAGATCATTTGCATCATCTGCATCGTGAGTAAAGTGTAGTGCATACATCTTCAGTGAACTTGCCTGACGCATAACCATTGTGTTGAATTCGATCTTAGTCATCTTTAAAGGATTTTAAGGGTGATTGTTACATTATTTGTTTAAGCAATCAGTTTGTTTTCAATAAACGAACTTGCTACTAACAATACAACAACTATGCTAAAAGGCCCGAATGACTAAGAACGATACTATAAAAGCTAAAAATTAATACAGATTTAACACCCTGAGGAAGCTATAAAATATTTACTTCCCGCTCCAGTGTGATGCCGAACTGCTGTTTTACATCCTCAATTATAGCTTCAGAAAGCTGATAAACTTCTGATCCTGTGGCATTTCCAAAATTAACCAATACGAGTGCCTGATTTTTCCAGGTACCGCTGTTATTTATTTTTCGTCCCTTCCACCCGCATTTTTCAATCAGCCATCCTGCAGCAAGCTTAACTGTACTATTTGGTAGACAGTAGTGTACTATGTCTGGAAAACTAGACTGTAGCTGTCTGAATTCGTCTACCCCCACTACAGGATTTTTAAAAAAACTGCCTGCATTCCCGATGGTAGAAGGATCCGGCAGCTTGTTTACCCGTATTTCGGAAACGACCTTGGAAATATCACTTATCCCGGGCTGCTCAATTCCTCTCCTTTGCAGTTCCTGGCTTATCGCTCCATAACTTGTATTGATATGAGCCTGGGTGGAAAGTTTAAAACAAACCTCTGTAATAATTACTTTACCTTTAAGTTCTTTTTTAAATATGCTGTCGCGGTAAGCAAAGTTGCAATCCTCCTTATAAAACACCGAAAACTGTCCGCTTTCGATATTGAAAGCCCTGCACGAATAAAAAACATCTTTCACTTCAACCCCATAAGCACCTATATTCTGCACGGGTGAGGCGCCAACAGATCCGGGGATGAGGCTAAGATTTTCTACCCCCGCAAAGCCATGTGCAACACAGAACAACACGAAAGTATTCCATACCTCCCCTGCGCCGGCTTTGACGAAAACCTCCGTTCCGTTCACTTCTGATTCTATTCCCCTTATATTGATCTTAACAACGAGTCCGTCGAAATCTTGTGTGAATAAAATATTACTTCCGCCTCCCAGGATCAGCCTTGGGACCTGCATCCATTTATCCTCTGAAAATAATTGTTTTAATTCATCTTCCGAATTGACCACAACAAACCACCGTGCTTTTACATCAACTCCGAAAGTGTTAAACTCTTTTAACGATACATTCTCTGCAACCTGCAACATCTTTAGTATTTTTCTGAGCCGAATTTCGGATTAAAATCGAAGTATATGTAATAAAATTAAAACAGAACAGCACATTGATTAATTTAACGAGGCAGAAAAGAAAATAAAACTATATTTTTGACTAGTGGAAAATCAGGACAAAAAGAAAGAACTTATAATTGATGCTGCCTTAAAACGTTTTGCCCATTTCGGATTATCGAAAACAACCATGACAGAGATCGCCAATGACCTGTCGTTATCCAAAGCATTACTGTATTATTACTTTCCCGATAAAATAAGCCTCTATTCTGCGGTTCTGGGACACATCATAGGATTAATGGACAAGGAGCTGAAGAAAGGGGTCGGCAATGTATCAAGTAGTCACGAGGCCCTGGAGCTGTTCCTGAATAAAAGACAAGAATTTATCAGTAAATATTATAACCTGCTCGACTTCACAAAAATTACCGGCTCTGATCTACCTGAGGAGCTTGCCACCATGTTTAGAAAGGCGAAGCAATCTGAAATTACAATCCTTACTACTATATTGAATAAGGGAATAGAGCGAAAAGAGCTACAAACATTTGACAGTGAAGAGATTGCCGTCTTACTGATGGAAGCTTTGGGGGGTATTGTATTTAGTGTATTGAAAGCCAATTCCCGGCCATTTTTTCCGGAGAAAGAACAATTTGACACGATATTGAAACGCCAGAAAAAACTAGGTGAAATATTCTTAAATGGTTTAAAACTGGCTTCATAAGCTACAACCACCACTAAATCTATTATTTAGCAAAGACTATTTTGTACTTTTTTTTGCGTGATAGCTTTTTTGGCCGTATTTTTGACCAAACTATTAAAAAAGTCAAAAGATAGAATGGCCGAAATTGATAAGAAAAGAGAACAGATTATTGAAAGCGCAATCAGACGGTTTTCTCACTTTGGTGTTCAAAAAACTACAATGAACGAAATAGCTGATGATATAGCCGTATCCCAACCGTCCCTATATTATTATTTTCCTGACAAGACCTCAATCATAGTGGCTGTGGTAGAAAAGGTATCAAATGATTATTTCGAAGAGCTGGAAAAGATCCTTGCAGAAACAGAGTGCCTGAAGGATATTTTCTTTCAGATAATTGAATTCAGAAGGAATTTTGTAAAGAAATTCTTCATGATGCACCTCACTGATTCCTCTGCCGATGCTATTATACGGGACAATTGTGATGAAATACTTCAGGAAAGCCGTCTGAGAGAGATTAAGATTGTCGCAGGCATCCTTAATTCTGCTATAGAGAAAGGTGAAATAGCAGAAATAGATGCGGAGAATGTAAGTGCAATTTACCTGGATTCACTAACAGGTTTATGCATGTGGATCATTTCTAAAAATCAAAAAAACATATTTCCTGAAAGCAAACATTGGGATGCAATGGTTGCAAGACAAAGGGAGCTGGCAGAAATATTTCTTAAAAGCCTGAAATATAAGGACAGAAGCACTTGCAAAGTGTAACAAAAAGCGCAGCAGTGCGTTCCATCATACACATAAAACAATATTATACAAGAACACTGTAATGAACCCAATAAGAAATAAGCTCTTACCAATTATCGTAACACTTGTGTTATCATCAGCAGGAATAACACAAGCCCAGCCGGTTCAGCTATCACTTAAAGATGCGTTGAACTATGCGGTTAAAAATAATATCAATACAAAAAAGGCACGCCTGGCCGCTGAAAGAGGACGCTATAAGACACAGGAAGTAAGAGCACAAGCCTTACCACAAATTAACGGAACCGGCAATCTATCTTACAGTCCGATAGTGGGACAACTGGTTGTGGATACCCTTGTCTTCCAGATGGGGCGGCCATGGAATTCATCAATAGCCGTCCAGTTGCAGCAGCAACTTTTCAACCAGCAGGTTTTTACGGGGCTGAAAGCTGCTGAAGCAAGTGAAGCCTATTATAATCTCAATGTTGATCTGACAGAGGAGCAGGTGATCGAACAGGTGTCAGGCCTCTATTATCAAATTCTGGTGAACAGGGAAGCCTTGTCGGTTATTGATACAAACATCAAAAACACAACACGCATTGAGCAGATCATCTCCGACCAATACAAGAATGGTCTTGCAAGAAAAATCGACCTTGACAGAGTGCGGGTGAGCCTGACAAATTACAGATCTTCATATGAACAGATGTCTAACTCCATCAATCTGCAGGAAAATCAGTTAAAATATTATATGGGGATGCCGGTCAGGAATCAGCTGGCTATTCCGAATGTGGAGATCGCTAATCTTAAAGCGACTGCAGCGGTTTCAGATAGCGTAAATTATAACACCCGTCTCGAATATTTGCTTGTACGAAAACAGGGCGACCTTTTAAGGTTACAGGAGAAAGCTTACAAATCGGAGTACTACCCAACCCTTGCGATGTTCACCGAATATAGCTATACCGGGATGAGTGACAAGTTCGATCTTTACAAATCGGGGGGAGATGCTTTCTGGTATGAAGCAGCATCCATCGGGCTTACCCTTCGGATTCCAATCTTTAACGGATTTGCAACACGCTCGCGCCTCAGGCAGGCACGGGTAGATATCCTTGAAAACAAAGAAAACGAAAGAGACATTATTCAGAGTTTAAATCTGGCTAATGAAAATGCCAAAACTCAAATAAAGAATAGCTTAAGTACAATAAACAGGCAAAGAGAAAATGTAAGTTTAGCTCAGGATGTATACAACAGCACTCAGAATAACTACAGGAACGGGCTTGCCCCGCTCACAGATCTTCTTGATGCTGAAAATTCCTTAACGGATGCTAAAAACAGCTATAATCAGGCTTTACTCAATTATAAGATTGCTGAAATACAACTATTAAAATCTAACGGTAATATCAAATCACTATTAAACTAATGAAAAAAGGAACTATCATAACCATCATAGCTGTTATTGCAGTATTTGTCCTGATTGGCTGGATTTTGCAAAACAATAAAAAGAAAAACGAGGAAAAGACGGCTGTCGTGGCTGCAGGAAATTCAGGAGCTGTAGCAGTGAAAACGGAAACGGCAAAGGAGAGCAATATAGAACTTGATTTCACTGCCAACGGAACCTTTGAAGCGAATCAGGACCTCACTCTCTCCGCTGAAAACTCAGGACGAGTAACCCGTATCGCTGTTGACGAAGGAGACCACGTTTCGAGAGGCCAGGTGGTTGCCAGAATAGACGATGAGCTTCTTGCTGTAGAAACACAAGCGGCACAGGCAAATTATCAAACAGCTTTGAGAGATGTAGAACGCTATGAAAGCTCTTTCAAAACAGGTGGGGTAACCCAGCAGCAGGTAGACGCTCAGCGCCTCAACCTTAGAAATGCGCAGGCCCGCCTGCAAACTGCAAAACGTAAAGCAAATGACGCAGATATAAAAGCACCGATTTCCGGAATCGTAAACAAACGATTTATTGAAAAAGGATCGTATGTATCTCCAGGGACGCAATTATTTGAGATTGTAGACCTCTCAAAACTCAAACTAAAGGTAACAGCCAATGAAGCGCAGGTTGTAAATCTTAAAGTAGGCGATCAGGTAAAAATAACATCCAATGTATTCCCAGACAAATCATTCACCGGCAAAATCAGCTTCATCGCGGCAAAGGCGGATGCCAATCTGAATTTCCCTGTAGAAGTACAGATATCCAATAACTCAGGAAACCAGCTGAAAGCCGGAATGTATGGAACTGCTACTTTTGATCTTCCGGCACAAAAGCCTCTCATTACTGTACCCAGATCTGCTTTCGTCGGAAGTGTGAACAGTAATAAAGTTTACCTGCTTAAAGGAAATACAGCTCAGGAACATAAGGTCACTCCTGGCCGAATCATCTCTGACAGGGTAGAAATCCTGAATGGATTGAACGAGGGTGATATAGTGATTATCAGTGGCCAGGTGAACCTGGTAGATGGAGCCCAGGTACAGGCAGTAAAATAAACGAAAGCCTTCGGCCGGAAGATGGCCGTCAATGAAGAAAGAAAATGAAAATAGCTGAAATATCAATAAAAAGACCCACCATTGTTGTCGTACTGTTTACAGTATTAAGCTTGCTGGGTATTGTAAGCTACTTATCGCTCAACTACGAAATGCTCCCTAAGTTTAGTCCGGGAGTAGTTTCCGTTGCGACGATCTATCCGGGAGCATCACCTACCGAGGTGGAGAATACTGTGACGAAAAAAATTGAAGATGCGGTGGCTTCGATGGAGAATATCAAGAAGTTAAATGCTGTCTCTTATGAAAGTTTGTCGATTGTTACGATTCAGCTCACAAGCGACGGGGATGCAGATTACGCACTAAATGATGCACAAAGAAAGGTAAATGCCATTCTTTCACAATTACCCGATGACGTAGAAGCTCCTTCGCTGAATAAATTCTCACTGGACGATCTTCCCATCGTTACCTTATCCGCAACTTCGAACCTCGATGATGCGGCATTTTATGACCTGATTGACAACCGCCTGGCTCCAAGGATCTCCCGTGTCAGCGGAGTAGCACAGGTAAATATTGTCGGTGGACGCGAAAGAGAAATACAGGTAAACCTGGATGAAAATAAATTGCAGGGTTATGGACTTTCATTATTGTCTGTACAACAGGCTATCCAGACATCCAACCTCGATTTCCCTACAGGTAGTATCAAAACTGTAGACAGGGATATCCTCATCCGTCTTTCAGGGAAATATGCCAGCGTGGAACAACTTCGCAACCTGGTAGTTTCGGATAAGAACGGCATCCAGGTAAGGCTGAGGGACGTCGCCGATGTTCAGGATGCGCAGAAAGACGTTGAAAAGATAGCCAGGGTAAACCGGAAAGCAGCTATTGCCCTCCAGGTGCTGAAGCAAACAGACGCCAATGCGGTGGAAGTTAGTAAAGGCATACAGGGTATCATAGCTTCCATGAACAATGATTATAAGAATATCAAACTGAACCTTTCCATAGCTTCAGACAGTTCTGTATATACGCTGGAGTCAGCAGATGCGGTTATCCATGACCTCCTGCTTGCTGTATTACTGGTAGCGTTCGTGATGCTTTTCTTCCTGCACAGTTTGCGAAATGCGGCAATTGTAATGGTTTCGATACCAGCGTCGCTTATAGCAACATTCATAGGAATTAACCTCGCGGGCTTTACTCTTAACCTGATGTCGCTCCTCGGGCTGTCGCTGGTGGTCGGGATCCTGGTGGACGATGCGATCGTGGTATTGGAGAATATCTACCGGCATATGGAGATGGGTAAAAACCGGGTTCGTGCCGCATACGATGCGACGAAAGAAATTGGGTTCACCGTTACCTCTATCACACTGGTAATCGTCGTGGTGTTCTTCCCTATTGCCATCAGTACAGGACTTGTATCTGATATCCTGAGAGAATTTTGTGTGGTGGTGATTATCGCGACGATGCTCAGTTTGCTGGCGTCCTTCACCATCGTGCCGCTTCTTTCGTCGAGGTTTGGTAAGCTGGAACATATCGAAGGAAAGAACTTTTTCGGCCGCATCATTTTGAGGTTTGAAAAAGGCCTTGATAAATTCACTGCATGGATAACATCTATTCTGGAATGGTCGCTTGGTCATAAGAAAACAGTGCTGGGGCTAACATTGTTGTTATTGGTGGCGTCCTTCGGACTTGTTGCGACTGGCTTCATCGGAGGAGAATTCTTCGCACAAAGTGACAGAGGGGAATTCATAGTCCAGCTGGAAATGCCGAAAGATGCATCAGTAGAGCAGACCAATCTTATAACAAGTAAAGCAGAAGCATTCTTAAGCAAAAAGCCGGAGGTAACACGCCTGATCACCACTGTGGGGCAAACCAGTGACGGAAATGGAGGCGCGCAGGCTACAGCTTATAAGGCTGAAGTAAACGTTCAGCTGGTCGGGCGCGAAAATCGTAACGACCCTTCTGATGTATACGCTGCCAAAATTAAAAGAGAACTGGCTCCCCTGCTTGTGGGAACAAAGGTTACAACCACCCCTGTGAGCATTTTAGGAACTGCTGAACAAGCACCGGTTGAAGTTGTGGTGATGGGTTCAGAGCTCGACAGTGTGGCCCGTTTTGCAGAGGTGGTGAAAAACAAACTCGCAAAAATACCGGGAGCAACTGAAGTAAAGCTGTCGGTGGAAGAAGGGAATCCCGAGGTAAAAGTGGAAGTTGACCGGGACAAGATGTCATCGCTGGGATTGAGCCTGCAAACGGTGGGTGCAACCATGCAAACGGCTTTCAGCGGCAATACGGACAGCAAGTTCCGTCAGGGTGAATATGAATATGATATTAATATACGCCTGGATAATTTTAACAGGCAAAGTGTGGAGGATGTAAAAAACCTGACCTTCATCAATAGCGAGGGACATCAGGTTCACCTTGATCAGTTTGCCACAGTAACCGAAAGTTCAGGCCCGAGCCAGCTGGAACGCCAGGACAAGAGCACCAAGATCTCTGTTCAGTCACAGGTGGTGGGACGTCCTTCCGGTACGATTTTCAGCGAGCTTGAACAGCTGATAAAAGACCTGCCCAGACCGGCTGGCGTAAGCTATGTGTTTGGCGGGGATATGGAAAACCAGTCAGAAGGATTCGGTACCCTCGGGATCGCGCTCCTGATGTCTATTGTCCTGGTATACCTCATCATGGTTGCGCTCTACGACAACTATATCTATCCGTTTGTGGTAATGTTCTCCATACCACTATCCGTTATCGGAGCTCTGCTTGCACTGGCACTTACCAATAATTCGCTCAATATATTTACCATCCTGGGCTTGATCATGCTGATCGGTCTTGTTGCCAAGAATGCGATTATCCTGGTTGACTTTACCAATCAGCAAAAGGCCGAAGGCAAGAGTACCCGTGAAGCACTTATCCTGGCCAACCATGCACGTTTGCGTCCGATCCTGATGACAACTATTGCAATGGTTATCGGGATGCTTCCGATTGCTCTTGCAAAAGGTGCAGGTGCTGAATGGAAAAATGGTCTTGCCTGGGTAGTGATAGGCGGTCTGACAAGTTCGTTATTCCTGACACTCGTGATTGTACCGGTAATCTATGAAGCATTTGATTCGATTATGAACCGCCTTGGCTGGAATAAGCATGGGGTAGATATCGACGCACAAATGACGGAACCCTACACAGGTGAAATAGATGACGACGAATACGAGATGATGCAGTACGAGAAATAAATAGTACTTGATTAAACACTATAAATGAAAGGGGGCGAAAGCCCCTTTTTTGATTCCTTCTTTAACGGCAAAACCTTTATATTCGCATAAACCAACAATGTATAACCAATAAAACAATGATCTATCTTTTAATGACGCTTTTTTCTGTTGCCTCTGCGAGCCTTGCATCCTGCAATGATAAACCCGAAACTCATGCTGTAAAACCAAGGATACTTATCTTTTGTAAGACAGGAGGATATTACCATGAATCTATTCCAGACGGGATGTCTGCTATTCAAAAACTGGGACAAGAAAATGGATTCAGTGCAGACACCACGAAAAACGCTGGTCTGTTCACCGAAAAAAACCTCAGGAAATATGATGCTGTCGTGTTTCTTAATACCACTCATGAGGTGCTTGACGACAAACAGCAAGCAGCTTTCGAGAAATATATCAGGTCTGGAAAGGGCTTTGTCGGGGTACATGCAGCAACGGATACGGAATATGAATGGCCCTGGTACAATAAGCTTGTAGGCGCCTACTTCACGAATCACCCGAAAGTCCAGAAAGCCAAGATCAATATCGTTAACAAGAACCATCCTTCAACCAGTCACCTTCCCGATGTGTGGGAGCATACGGATGAATGGTATAACTTCAAAGACATCAACCCGGATATCAAGGTGCTGGGCTCTCTGGACGAAACAAGCTATGAAGGCGGCGGGAACGGCAATAACCACCCCATTGCCTGGTACCACGAGTTCGATGGAGGCAGAGCCTTCTATACAGGTCTCGGTCACACCAAAGAAAGCTATAGCGATCCTCTGTTTCTGAAACATCTACTCGGTGGCATTCAGTATGCTATCGGAAGATAAAACAGCTGACCCGGAATAAAAAATGTCATTTTTGAATTGCGAAACAAGCAGCAGGCAATTCAGTCAATAGAAAGCCTCAGTATTAAGCAATACCGAGGCTTTCTATTTAGACTTTCATAATAAAAAAAGACTATTCGACTACGAGCCAGCCTCTGCCATGATTCCTTATAATCCTGCACTTTCCTCATCTTTTCACTCAGCCTCGTAAAAGTATTACCGTGAGCTGATAACCGATAGCTGACCGCTGATGGCAATGGCAACCCTCTAATTATATATGTATCGCCCTGTTCTCCGTAGCAGCAAGTGCAGCCTCTTTAAAGGCCTCTGTATACGTTGGGTGCGCATGACAAATTCTTCCGATATCCTCTGCTGAAGCCCTGAATTCCATTGCAACCACTGCTTCTGCGATCATATCGGCAGCACGGGGCCCGATCATATGAACCCCCAGAACCTCATCAGTCTGAGCATCGGCAAGCACTTTCACCAGTCCGTCTGTGTCCATACTCGCTCTGGCTCTTCCGCTTGCTTTAAAGGGGAAGGTTCCCGTTTTGTACTTCTTTCCCTGCTCTTTCAGCTGTTCTTCGGTCAGTCCGACACTCGCAACTTCCGGCCAGGTATAAACTACTCCAGGAATTAAATTATAATTGATATGAGGTTTCTGGCCAGCAATTGTTTCGGCTACAAACACCCCTTCTTCTTCAGCTTTATGAGCCAGCATAGCTCCGTTAATCACGTCCCCTATGGCATAAACCCCTTTAACCGGCGTTTCAAGATGTTCGTTCACCGGAATTTTCTTACCCCTTTCTTCCAGCTTAATACCAATGTTTTCCAGGCCAAGATCTGCCGAGTACGCGCTGCGACCCACAGCCACAATGCAATAGTCGCCTTCCAGAGTCACTTTCTCTCCTTTCGGACTATCTGCACTGACGGTTACTTTTTTGCCTTTAACAACCGCACCCGTTACCTTATGTCCCAGTAAAAACTCGAAGCCGAGCTTACTTAAGGATTTCTGCAATTCCTTACCCATGGTTTTGTCCATAGTTGCGATAATGGAATCAAGAAATTCTACTACTGTTACTCTCGCTCCCAACCGTGCATAAACAGATCCTAACTCCAGTCCGATTACACCACCGCCGATAACGATCAGATGCTTTGGAACCTCCGTCAGGCTTAAAGCCTCCGTCGAAGTAATGATCCGTTTCTTATCCACAGGAAGGAATGGCAGTGCTGTAGGTTTCGAACCCGTAGCTATGATGACTTTATCCGTAGTGATCGTTTCTTCCGCACCATCTGCCTTTTTAATCCTGATGGTATTCTTATCCTGAAAAGACCCCACTCCCGTATACGGTGTTATCTTGTTCTTTTTAATCAGGTAAGAGATCCCGGCAGTATTTTCCTGTACTACCTGCGCTTTCCGTGCCATCATCTGAACAAGGTCTACTTTAAGATCTTTAAGAGCAATACCATGCGTTTTAAATGTGTGGGAAGCATTGTAATAATGCTCGGATGAATCAAGAAGAGCTTTGGACGGAATACACCCTACATTAAGGCAGGTTCCGCCGAAGGTATTATACTTCTCGATAATGGCAGTCTTTAATCCTAACTGGGCACAACGGATAGCGGCAACATATCCACCCGGTCCGCTGCCAATAACTGTTACATCATATTGCATGTTCATAAATTGTTGGTCTTAATCTTAGATAAATTGCATTTATGCAAACTTAGGTAAACTATCTGTCAATAAAATTAAATTTCAGGGTGCCTTTTAAATTCTGCTGCTCTGTCGAACAAATATCTGTAGGTATGATGAGTTTTATACACCCTTGCCCCTATCTGTTCTGCAATATGCATCATCCTGGGGTTGAAATCACCGATCCAGTTCATCTGAACCTCGTCATACGCTTTATTCTCTAAAAGAGCATTCGCTGCGGCAACGATCATGGCTATCTCCACACCTTTCTTTTGCTGTTCGGGGATTATCCCAAAGACAAGGCCGTACATGGTCCTGCACTTACCCAACCATTTATTTACCACCAGCCTTAGCTTGCTCACCAGATTTAACTTCCCCCGCGCATATCTCACGAAAAGCTCGTTGAGCTCCGGAATGCTCAGAAAAAAACCCACCGGCTCGCCTTTATAATAGGCAAACCAGGCTATACGCTGGTCTATGACCGGCGCCAGGCTGCCTATGAGCTTTTTAGCGGCATCAAAGGTCATTTCTCCTACTCCCTCATGATTTACCCATGCTTTATTATAAACGGTCCTGAAATCCTGAACATACTTATCAAGGATCCTCTTCTCAACATTCCGGAAAGAGTAGTCGGGATTCCGGAATATCCTTTCCGCCACATCATAATAAACTTTCCTCAGAGGCTCTTTCACTTTCCTCAGATAGGTATACTGCTTAAAAAAAACTTTAAACCCATAATCCTCGAAGAACTTCTGGTACCAGGGATGATTATAGTTACAGCAGTAACACGGAGGATGAAAGCCATCAACAAGCAAGCCCCACCATCTCTCCCTGCTTCCTAAATTAACCGGTCCATCCATTGCTTCCATATCATGCTTCTGAAGCCATTCACGGGCAGCGTCAAAAAGCATAAAGGCGGCTTCTCTATTGTTGATGCACTCAAAAAACCCGATCCCGCCTGTCGGCTGATCAAAGGTATAGGCTGTCGCAGGATTTATAAATGCTGCAATACGCCCGATACCATTTCCTGATTTATCCTTTAATATCCAGCGGATACATTTATCGTCTTCAAAGTATTTGTTTGTCTCTTTATTAAATACACTGGCTACATCATCATCCAAGGGCCTGATATATTGGGGATCGCCGCGATATATCATTCCGGGAATTTCCAGGAACTCACGGGCAAGCCGTTGACTGTCTACTTCTGTTAATCTCATTAAAGATGTAAGAAATTTTAATAAACGACGCCAAAGCTATTACTGTTTTTCTAAATTAGCATCATTACATATTTTAATTCATGAAAAGATACGTTATCCTGCTATTTTTAACATTTACCTTACAATTAAAGGCTCAAACCGATACGGACTCAGCTTACGTACGTGATAACTATCAGAAAATTGAGAAATACATTACCATGCGTGATGGCGTACGCCTTTTTACATCGATTTATGTACCAAAAGATCAAAGTAAAAAATACCCCCTGCTCCTCAACCGTACTCCTTACACAGTAGCACCATACGGAGCAGACAATTATAAGAAAACACTTGGGCCTTCCATGCTTTTTGCGAGAGAGGGCTACATCTTTGTTTACCAGGACGTCAGAGGGAAGTGGATGAGTGAAGGAACCTACGAAGACATTAGGCCGCATGCGGCGAACAGAAAGAGTAAAAAGGACATAGACGAAAGTACCGACACCTATGATACGATCGACTGGCTAATTAAGAACATCAAGGGAAATAACGGCAAGGCCGGCATTTACGGAATTTCATATCCGGGCTTTTACTCGACAGCGGCACTTCCGGGTGCACACCCTGCGCTTAAAGCAGCTTCGCCACAGGCCCCGGTGACGGACTGGTTTAGAGGCGATGACTTTCATCATAACGGCGCTCTTTTCCTGTCTGATGGCTTTTCTTTCTATTCTTCGTTTGGAGTACCAAGGCCCAAACCTGTTACTCCGGAACAAGGGGGAAAAAGGGTGAATTACTCCGCAAATGATCATTATAAGTTCTTCCTTGATCTCGGACCTCTGAAGAATGTAAAGACCCGGTATTTCGGTGACTCTATCAGGTTTTGGAATGATCTTGTTACGCATGGTACTTATGATGACTTCTGGAAGTCCCGTCTTATAACACCGCACCTGAAAAAAGTCCATACAGCAACGCTGGTTGTAGGTGGCTTCTTTGATGCAGAAGACTGTTATGGCGCTTTCGCCACTTATCAGGCACTTGAGAAACAAAACAAAAACAATAAAAATACATTGGTGATGGGTCCCTGGTTTCACGGTGGCTGGGCCAGGTCTGCGGGAGACATGTTCGGAGACATAAAATTTGGTCAGGCAACGAGCCTCTGGTACCAGGAAAAAGTAGAATTTCCGTTTTTCCAGCACTACCTGAAGGGCCAGCCAGCGCCTGAATTACCCGAAGCGCTGATGTTTGAAACGGGATCGAATCAATGGAAAAGCTATCAAACCTGGCCGCCTAAAGACATACAGGAACAAAAGTTATACTTCCAGAAAGGCAGTAAACTCGCATTCAGCCGTCCGTCGGAAACGGAGAGCTACGATGAATATATCAGTGATCCCTCCAGGCCTGTTCCCTATACCGCCGGCGTACACGCCCAGAGGACAAGAGAATATATGATAGCTGATCAGCGGTTTGCATCACGGCGCCCTGATGTGATGGTATACCAGACCGAGGCGCTAACTGCGGATGTAACGCTTGCCGGGCCTGTCATTGCCGACCTCGTGATCGCCACTACAGGCACAGATGCTGATTTCGTGGTCAAACTGATTGATGTATTTCCCGATGACTATCCGAACAATCAGCCGAACCCGGCAAATGTGCAGATGGGAGGCTATCAGATGCTCGTCAGAGGAGAGGTTATGAGAGGCAAATTCCGGAACAGTTTTGAAAAGCCGGAGCCCTTTATCCCCGGGGAAATTACAACTGTAAAATATACCCTTCCCGATGTAGCCCACACCTTCAAGGCAGGCCACAGGATCATGGTACAGGTGCAGAACTCGTGGTTCCCTCTTGTAGATCGCAACCCGCAAACGTTTACAGATATTTACCATGCAGACGAAAAGGACTTCCAAAAGGCAACCCAGCGTATTTATCATGATACTACCAATGCATCAGGTATTATATTACCTGTTGTGAAATAGGGTTTGTTCCGGGGTCAGGCGGCAGGCGAACGAAAGCGTTGCTGTTGCCGCAAAACTTTTTGAAAAAAAATGTAACGTTTTCCGTTACCTGGCGTCTATCTGAATATAGGTACTAAACGGTAGTATTCTCGTTAAAAGATATTAGGCCATGAAAAAGTTATTCGCATCTTTCGGTTGGATCCTGCTCCTGCTGCCATTTCTGGGTTTCGCAGGAACTACAACTATTTTAAGCCCTGCCGCGCATTCGGAATTCAGGCCTGAAGAACGTCAGGTTCGCGGATTCAATGCAGTGCACTCCGCAGGAGCTTTTGATGTTTACATTAAAATGGGGACTACAGAAAACCTCCGGCTGGAAGGGGATGAAGAGCAGATCAGCAAAATTGAGACTGAAGTTGAGAATGGAATATTGAAGATCTCGTACAAAAGAGGTATAAACTTCAGGGGATGGAACAACAAACGAGTAAGCGTTTACATTACTGCTAGAAGCATAGAGGGGCTTGCATTAAGCGGATCCGGAAATATGGAAGTTACGGGAACAGTCAGAAGCACTAAACTGAACACAAAAGTAAGTGGTTCGGGGAATATCCGTTTCACTGCCGCTGTCAGCACATTAAATGCTTCCATCAGTGGTTCCGGGAAAATTAAGGCTTCAGGATCTGCGGGTTCAGCAGATATCGCTATCAGTGGTTCCGGCGAATTTTCGGGAAAGGAACTAAAGACCTCCGACTCCAATATCAAGGTGAGCGGATCTGGGAATGCCTATATACATGCCGATAAATCACTGAACGCAGTGGTGAGCGGATCTGGAGATGTATTTTACTCAGGCAATCCCGCAGTAAGGCAGTCAAAGAGTGGTTCGGGAAGAATCTCTCGTATTTAACATGCAGCTACATACACTTTTTATATCAAGATGACTCCGGACGGTGCGGTCCGGAGTTTCTTATTTACAGCCGGATGTGATATCAGAACCGAGTATAGAGAGCGAGTTGAACTACATTATTGCTGGTATTTTGTGTCGCTCCGTTAACATACTGATTCAAATAACCTGCTTCTATATCAAACTTTGAACTAAACCGGTAGCCCAAAGCGCCATACCCTCTGTTCTGATCAAAAACACTGTTATTTAACTTACTTTTATTCTGAAGATTAAGAAATATTTCATTCTGAAGGGCAGCGAAAGGCCCCTTTGAAAAACCGTCACCCGACTTTGCGAGAGGAACGATCAACCGCGCAAAATATCTGATCCTTTGTGAGAACAGATCATCCGACGCCCTCTCAATAAACCTTTGCTCCAGCCTGAAACGGTGTGTTAAAGGAAGGCTTTTAATTTTATGTGCGAAAATATATTGTTGCCATATTCTATGCTCAGTAAGGTCCTTACTCCCGGCAACCGCATCATCTGCATACGTTTGTATCAAAGCATAACCCGCGGTGACGTTATGGCGGCCATTGAAATGATAAGTAAGCCCCGGGCGGATGAGCAGGTTCCTCACATAACGCCAGTCGTCTGCAGACCTCGCCTGTACATCCAGGTGAACACCCCAGCGCGGAGATAACTTATAACTGTTAAACCAGGCGAGCCATCCCGTCTGTTCTGTCGTGGTTTGAGCTAATACGGAAATGAAAGGAGCAATAACCAGCAGTATTGTGACAATACGGGTAAGTACAGGTAATGTAAACATGATCTGAAGAATTTGAGCTTTAGAGTGAAAGCTATTAAGAATAATGTGATTAGCGGTAGAAAAAAGAGGTAAAAGCCTGAGGCTTTTACCTCTTTAGTATTTTATACACCCAGGAGCAGGCGTGCCGGATCTTCCAGTAACTGTTTAACCCTTACCAGGAAGCTTACAGATTCACGGCCGTCAATGATCCTGTGATCATAAGACAAAGCTACATACATCATAGGGCGGATAACAACCTCGCCGTTCAATGCAACGGGGCGTTCCACTATATTGTGCATCCCCAGTATGGCAGATTGCGGAGCATTGATAATCGGAGTTGACATCATTGAGCCAAATACGCCGCCATTTGTGATGGTAAACGTTCCTCCTGTCATTTCCTCGATACTCAGTTTATTGTCACGTGCTTTAGTAGCAAGTGCCAGTACCGCCTTTTCAATCTCTGCCAGGCTCATAGACTCTGCGTTGCGGATAACCGGAACGACCAGGCCTTTAGGAGCTGATACCGCGATAGAAACATCAGCAAAATCGCTGTAAACAACCTCCTCATTATCGATTCTCGCATTTACAGCTGGGAATTCCCGTAAAGCTTCACATACAGCTTTCGTAAAGAAAGACATAAAGCCCAGACCAACTCCATGCTTCTCCTTGAATTTATCTTTATACTTAGCCCTGAGATCCATCACCGGCTTCATATCTACCTCGTTGAAAGTAGTCAGCATGGCTGTTTCGTTCTTAACCGAGACAAGGCGCCTTGCAACTGTTTTTCTCAGTGCTGAAAGCTTTTCACGGCGCTCCTGACGGTTTCCAGCCTGAGCAGGTGCTGCCGGAGCTGACTTGACCTCGGGCTTAGCTCCCGCTGGTTTAGTGCTTTCGGTCTTTTGCTTGCCGGCTTCCGCCTTCTGGGCATCCTCCTTAGTAATGCGTCCCCCCACTCCTGTTCCGCTCACAGATGAAGGCTCTACTCCCTTTTCAGCTAATATTTTGGCAGCAGAGGGAGACGGAGTGCCTGCGGCGTAAGAAGAAGAACGGTCTGATACACTTTGAGCGGGAGGCTGTGCCGGAGATGCCTCTGCTGATTTAGGAGAGGAACCCGCTGATCCCTTTTCGATTTTACATACAGCAGCACCTATTTCGAGGGTATCTCCCTCTTTTGCTATCTGTCTTAAAGTGCCGGCAGCTTCCGCTGTCAGTTCGAACGTAGCTTTATCTGATTCCAGTTCGGCAATCTGCTCATCCATTTCAACATGATCACCCTCGTTTTTCAGCCAGCGTGACAAAGTCACTTCAGTGATGGATTCGCCTACAGCTGGTACTTTAATTTCAAGGCTCTCTGTGCCACCGCTTGAAGGCGCTGAAGGAGCACTTGATTCTTCGATGGTTTCGTTAGCAGCATCAGCTTCGGGTTTAGCACCGCCAGCTCCGGCTTCGATAGAGCAAACAACTGCCCCGATCTCTAAAGTATCGCCCTCTGATGCTATAGTTTTTAAAGTTCCTGCCGCTTCTGCTGTTAATTCAAAAGTTGCCTTATCAGACTCAAGTTCAGCAATAACCTCATCCATCTCAACATACTCCCCATCCTTTTTTATCCATTTAGACAAAGTTACTTCTGAAATCGATTCGCCTACCGGCGGAACTTTGATCTCTAAACTCATATTGATTTATTTTATATACTGTTTTCAAATCTCTTCCTAACTCAACACTTCATCTTTCCCCTCAAATTCAATCTGGAAATCTCAAACCCAACATACAATCCCCTCTTTGAACTTTCCACTTTGAACTTGAAACTCCCCGCTTACAACTCCCCTTAATCCACGTTCACAACTTTCTTTGTTGTCTTTACCACAGCCTTCTTAACCTCATTTCCAGCGGTATCTTCAAAAGCTTTTCCTACTATATACAATTGCTGGGATATATGTTGTTTCGAATATCCGGTGGCAGTACTGCTGCTTTCCTTTCTGGAGATCACGTCAAGATTGAAGCTTGAATTCCTGAACTTGCGGCAAATAAATGGCCATGCTCCCATGTTTTCCGGCTCTTCCTGTACCCAGATAAATTCACCGGCCTTGTTATATTTCTCCTTAACCTCTTTCAGCTGGGTGTAAGGGATCGGATAAACCTGTTCAACCCTGACTATTGCCACATCTGACCGCTTGTCGGCTTGTTGTTTTTCAAGAAGATCGTAATAAACCTTCCCGGTACAGAATAAAACACGCTTTACCTTTTCCGGTTTCACGTAACTATCGTCAATAACCTCCCTGAAATGCCCGTCGGAAAATTCCTCCAGTTTGCTTACACAGAGCGGGTGACGGAGAAGGCTTTTTGGTGTAAATACCACAAGCGGCTTGCGGAAGTCACGCTTTAACTGTCTTCTAAGAAGATGGAAATAATTCGCCGGATTAGTACAGTTTGCTACCTGGATATTGAATTCAGCACACTGTTCCAGGAATCTCTCGATTCTGGCTGAAGAGTGCTCTGGCCCCTGGCCTTCGTATCCATGCGGGAGCAACACAACAATACCGTTTGAACGCTGCCATTTTGTTTCAGCACTCACCAGGAACTGGTCGAGTATAGTCTGTGCTCCGTTTACAAAGTCGCCGAACTGTGCTTCCCAAATTGTCAAGGATTGTGGATTTGCAAGAGCATACCCATACTCAAAGCCAAGTACGCCATATTCAGACAAGTGAGAATTATAGATATCGAACTTATTGTTGGAATTCTCGCCGTCCTTCTTTATTAGTGTAAGAGGAACAAATTCTTCCTCCGAATCCTCTACTTTTACAACGGCGTGACGATGTGAAAATGTACCTCGCTCAACATCCTGCCCACTGATCCTGACCCTGAATCCTTCATTGAGCAGTGTTCCATAAGCTAAGAGCTCGCCCATCGCCCAGTCAAAGGTCCGGTTCTTCACCATGTTCTTTCTGTCTTCGAACAGCTTCTCGATCTTTTTAAAGAACTTTTTATCCGAAGGCAGAGATGTAATCTTATCTGCAATGCCAACCAGCACATCTTCCTGCACAGCAGTTTGTGATTTTTCTTCAAAATCTTCAGGAGTAGCCATTCTGAGTCCATTCCAGGCACCGGAGAACATCGGATTTGGTTCGTAAGTATTACTTTCCTTCGATTCGTTCAACCGCTCCTGAAGCAAGGCCCTGAAATCTTTCTCCATTTCCTTCGCAAGGTTGGCATCTACGCTGCCCTGCTCAAGTAACTTCTTGTTATAGATCTCACGGGGATTAGGATGTTGTTCAATGGCTTTATAAAGCACGGGCTGTGTAAATTTCGGCTCGTCCGATTCATTATGTCCGTAACGACGGTAACACAAAATATCAATAAACACATCATTATGATATTTCTGCCGGTATTCGATTGCCATATTGATAGCATACACCAGTGCCTCCACATCATCTCCGTTCACATGGAATACGGGCGACAACGTCACCTTCGCAATATCTGTACAATAGGTGGATGAACGGGCATCCTTAAAATTGGTCGTAAATCCGACCTGGTTATTGATTACCAGGTGAATGGTTCCACCTGTTTTATAGCCATCAAGCTTTGCCATTTGCAAAACCTCATAGACGATACCCTGAGCAGCTACTGAGGCATCTCCGTGAATAAGAATCGGAGCGAGTCGGCTATGATCCCCCTGATACTTGAAATCTATCTTTGAACGGCTTATTCCTTCTACCACAGGATCTACAGCCTCAAGGTGCGATGGATTCGGACACAGGCTTAAATGAACTTTTTTTCCTGAATCAGTTTCAACATCTGTAGAAAATCCCAGGTGATATTTTACGTCACCGCCGTATGGCTTCGACTCATCAAAAGCCTTGCCTTCAAACTCCGCAAAAATATCTTTATAGGTTTTGTTCATAATATTCGCCAGGACGTTCAGACGTCCCCGGTGTGCCATACCAATCACAAACTCCTCAATACCCAGATCGGCTCCCCTGTTGATTACAAAGTCAAGAGCCGGGATCAGGCTTTCTGCACCTTCCAGCGAAAAGCGCTTTTGTCCTAAAAACTTTGTCCCAAGGAAGTTTTCAAAAACAACAGCCTCGTTCAGTTTCTTTAAAATTCTCTTTTTAGTGTCAAGTGAAAGGTTCGGAGTATTGCGCTCCCTTTCCATCCTTTCTCTAAACCACTTCAACTTATCGGGATTACGTATGTATACGTACTCTGCACCGATCGACTGACAGTACGTTTGTTCAAGAAGCTGTCTGATGTCACGCAATTTTGCAGGCCCCAGCCCTACTTCCGCACCTGCGTTGAATACAGTATCCAGATCAGATTCACTTAGTCCGAATGTTTCAAGTTCTTTCCCCGGATAGTATTTACGGCGTTCCCTGACAGGGTTTGTTTTTGTAAACAAATGCCCTCTCTGACGGTATCCGTAAATCATGCCCATCACTTTCATTTCTTTTAGAAAGTGCTCAGGAGTCTGGCTTCCTGCTGTATCTCCCCCGGATCCTCTTCCAAAATCAAAACCTTCAAAAAACTTCTGCCACCCGAAGTCTACCGCTTCAGGGTCTTGCTGGTATAATTGGTAAAGAGAATCAATATAAGATGAGTCTGCATTACTAAGGTATGACAAATTGTCCATGAAATATCAATTCTTATGAAAGGTCAAAAATAAAAGTTTAACCTTATAATAATTAAGTTTTTTATGTCAAAAAATGTTTTGATTATTTAAAACGATCTATGCTGCCGATGTATTATTCTGGTCCACTAACCACTTCCTGATCTCCTCCTCCTGCTCCACTTCATCAAATTTAGGACTTATATTCTTATTTGGCGATATAATTTTCCCTTCCAGCACTGCAGCCCATGTACCCGTGTTACCAGCAGGTGAGAAATCAATCAGTTTTTCTTCAAAATAGGCAGCCCCTGCCCGCCAGTTGACCCGGAGTTTGTTCACCAGGAAATTTGCGGCGTACTGACGGGATAGTTCACTGATATAGCCGGTAGAATTAAGCTCTTTAATACAGGCATCAACCACCCGGTTGCCGGAATTTCCATTTTTCCATTTTTCAAAAGCATTTCGTTCTCTCTTTGACAGCTCTTTTAGCCCGTCCTCATGATGATGGATAATATGACCATGCTTCTTTAACATGAACCTGAAATAGTCGCGCAACTGGAGTTCTGATATAACTTTTGAGCTGAGATCAGGGAGCAGCTTCCTGTATTCATCCACCAGCCAATAGACCTCACGGGAAGAAATGCATCCCAGAGAAAGCCACGCCGACAAGCGGGAAGATATAAATCTGTAATTCTTATTCCTGCTATTGCTCCCTTCATGGATAAACTCCATTAAACGCCTTAGGCCTTCATCTTCCCCTCCTGCAAAAACAGGGTGCTCCTCTTCCTGCTCATTTGCAGCAGGAAAGCCCAGATCTGTAAGCCCCGGAAGGCTTTCCTGTAAAACTCCGCCTGGTATCTCAATATGATCGGGTGATTCAAAACTCGTCCTGACACTGCTATCCTTCTCAGCCTTTTTCCGAAATACTGAAAAATTATCGGGAATGTTGCGAATGGGAAAAGGCAGGTCTTCTTTGTGATACAGGGTATGGCCAATGAAATGTTTCAGGTTGATCTGCTGTTTCCATAAGGCAGCCTCCACTTTCGCGGAAATACTCGTTTCCTCAGCTCCTACCTCCCGGTGATGATAAACCTCACTAACATTATAAAGAGCGCAAATTTCAGGCAGTATTTCTTCTGGCTTGCCGATCTTCACAATCAAACCTCCCCCCAAACTGCAGAGCGACTCCCGAAGGTTTCTGACGCTCTCAATCAAAAATCTGGTTCTTAACACACCTGTCTTCTGAGTCCCGAATTTTGTTTCTGAGAAATAGCGTGGATCAAAACAGTAAACCGGTACTACTTTCCGGGCCCGCTTTACAGCTTCAATTAAAATTTCATTATCACGTATTCTTAAATCGTTCCGAAACCAAATTAATATGGTTTTCTCGTTCATTTTAATTACAAACCTAAAACGGCCAATATAGTCAAAAACACATTACCAACTCACTTCTAAACTACTGAACAACATAATATTTACAACATTTCAACAAAATTCTGACGTTTATATATTGCTGTTACAACAACCGCTTCAATGGACTATTCAGTAAGAAAGCAACCTTTTTCTTTATACTTTCCGAATTTATCCTAACTTTATACTTAAACGACCCATTATGAAAACAGTAAGGTATATTTTGCAGAACAAGCCTGCGGTTGTATATTCAGTAGGCAAGGAAACATCAGTTTTTGAAGCGTTAAATGTAATGATGGAAAAAAACATCAGTGCCCTGCTGATCATGGAAGATGACCATCTTCTGGGAATTTTCACAGAAAGAGATTATGCGAGAAAAGTAATCCTGAAAGGAAAGTCCTCAAAAGAAACACTGATAATGGAAGTAATGACAGCAGATCCTGTCACTGTAAGTCTTAAGAACGAAATCGATCTCTGTATGAACCTCATGACTGATAAACATATCAGGCACCTGCCGGTCACCGACCAGGGAAAAGTAATTGGCATGGTTTCAATCGGAGACGTTGTAAAGTCTATTATAGAGGTTCAGAAAGAGACCATCAAGCAATTGGAAAGCTACATTAGCAGCTAAACAGGCTACTTTTTCAAAGCGCGAAGCAGGTCAAAATCCATAACAAGACGTTCTACTACACGGTTGTTCTCAAGATGTTCAGATACGATTTCTTCGACGTCTTCAACTTGGACGTGTCCGTAAAATACCCCTTCCGGATAGACCACAACACTGGGGCCAAGTTCGCATGTTTCCATGCAGCCGGTTTTTTGTGCTCTTATCTCTGTATTTAAGCCCTTATCCTTAATAGCTTTTTTAAAAGCAGCGACGAGAGCAAGCCCGTGTCCTTCACCGCAGCTTACCCGGCTCCCCTCGGGACGCTGATTGGTACAGATAAATAGATGTTTTGTGTATAGCATATAAAAACAAAGGTACAATTATCAGGTTAACAATTATCAGAATCAGTAAAAATGCCCGGAATAGTGCTCATTACAGGCGCAAGCGGCCTTATAGGAAGACCTCTCTGCCGTCAGCTCCAAGACGGCGGATATACCGTTCATGCGCTGAGCAGAAGTGAAAACGATGAAAGAGATGGGATTAAATTCTTTCAGTGGGATCCTGAAAAAGGTATCATAGATAGAAACTGCATCCATGACGCAGTGGCGGTCATCCACCTTGCGGGGGAAGCTATAACTGCAAAACCCTGGACTAAGGCTCAGAAGCAAAAGATCATTAAGAGCCGCACCGAATCTATTAAACTCGTCTATAAGCTTATTAGGAATAATAGTTCGTCCAGGGTGAAGACTATTATTTCGGCATCCGGGGTAGGTTATTACGGTCACCGTGGAGACGAGTTGTTGACAGAACAAAGTCGGCCAGGCAATGATTTCCTGGCACAAACATGCATTGCCTGGGAAAATGCGGTCAATGAGGGAGAAACCCTGGGTCTGAGAGTGGTGAAACTTCGTACCGGAGTTGTGTTAAGTTCCTGCGGAGGGGCTTTGCCTCAGCTCGCCAAACCTGTAAAATTAGGAATTGGTGCAGCATTGGGCTCAGGCAAACAATGGATGCCGTGGATCCATATAGAGGATGCAGTGCAGATGTACATACATGTATTGAAAAACGAACAGTGTAAAGGAACATATAATATGGCAGCCCCATCTCCCGTGCGCAACAAAGAATTAGTCACGGCTGTTGCGCGCCGCCTAAAGAAGCCGCTATGGCTTCCTTCCGTTCCCGTGCTGTTTTTACAGATTCTGCTGGGTGAGATGAAAGCGGTAGTTCTGAACAGCACCAATACCTCCTCAGAGAAAATTTCCTTTTCTGGCTTTAAATATAATTTTAGTAGCCTTGATGATGCACTCAAAGATATTTATGGATAAAACCATCCCGGTAAGCATATTTTGGTTTAGAAGAGATCTCAGGCTTCATGATAATGCAGGTCTCTACCACGCATTAAGATCCGGACTCCCCGTACTTCCACTTTTTATTTTTGATACTACCATACTCGGCAAGCTCCCTGACAGAGATGATGCCCGTGTTACATTCATTTACCGGTCCCTTTTGGAACTCAACAGCGAACTGGAGAACCACGGTTCTTCTCTCGTCATAAAACACGGGAAGCCTTTAGATGTCTGGGAACTTCTGACAGAGGACTTCAACATTAAATCTGTATTTACAAACAACGATTATGAACCATATGCCACGCAACGCGATGCTGAAGTCTCTTTATTACTGGCGAAAAAAAACATATCCTTTTCTTCCTTTAAGGATCATGTAATTTTTGAGAAAAGTGAGATTGTGAAAGAAGACGGACAGCCTTACTCAGTTTACTCGGCCTATCAGAGGAAATGGTATGAAAAAATACGGTCTTTTCACTTAAAGTCTTATCCAACAGAAAAGTACTATAATAAATTTAGCCACATCAGGCCCGTCATTCAACCTTCTCTGGAAGAGATCGGATTTACCGAAAACAAGCTGACTTTTCCTGATAAAGAATACCTGGGTGTATTAAAGAACTACTCAAAAACCAGAGATATTCCGTCCATACCTGGTACTTCAGAAATAGGCGTGCATCTCCGTTTCGGCACACTGAGTATTCGTGATCTGGCCAGGAACGGCATCACACAGGAAGACCGTACATGGCTGAATGAACTGATCTGGAGGGACTTCTACGCTATGATCCTTTGGCATTTTCCGCATACAGCCCAATCCTCATTCAAAAAGAACTACGATGAGATCCGCTGGAGGAATAACGAAGAGGAATTCCGCGCATGGTGCCAGGGAAAGACCGGCTACCCGCTGGTAGATGCAGGCATGCGGCAGCTAAATTCTACGGGATGGATGCACAATCGCCTCAGGATGATTACGGCAAGTTTCCTCACAAAGCATTTACTGATAGACTGGCGATGGGGAGAAGCTTATTTCGCACGGCTTCTGCTTGATTATGATATGGCCAGCAATGTCGGAGGTTGGCAATGGGCTGCCAGCTCAGGAAACGATGCTGTACCGTATTTCCGGATATTTAACCCTATACTGCAAACAAAGAAGTTTGACCCTGCACTTGTTTATATCAAAAAATGGGTGCCTGAATTCGCCGGCTCTCTCAACTACCCCAGGCCAATCGTGGATCATGCCTTCGCAAGACAACGTGCTATCGCAGAATTTAAACGTGCACTTACCCCAAAGTAAAACAATCCTCCCTATGGATTGTCGCTTTAACAAGAATCCTGAGCGGATACTGATGAATTGTTGTTACTTGATACCATATTATATATTTTAGCCGCATGAAACCAACATTACTTATTCTAGCCGCAGGCATGGCCAGCCGCTATGGAAGCATGAAACAGGTCGACGGGTTTGGACCGAATAATGAGACTATTATTGATTACTCTATTTATGATGCAATTAGGGCGGGATTTGGGAAAGTGAGTTTCATTATCAGAGAAGAGTTTCTTGACAGCTTCAAGTCTATCTTCGAACCAAAATTAAAAGGTAAAGTAGATATCGACTTCGTCTTCCAAAGCTACGATCTTTCTAAATACGGAATAACTAAAACTATCGAGCGGCAGAAGCCATGGGGAACCGGACACGCAGTGCTTGAAGCTGCCGGCCAGATCAACGAACCTTTCTGTGTAATCAATGCTGACGACTTCTATGGCTACGACGCATTTCAGAAAATGGCCGACTTTCTTAACAATGAGGTAAGAGACGATAACTACTCACTTATGGGTTACGAAGTCGATAAGACTTTATCCGACTACGGCTCGGTATCAAGAGGTATTTGCCGTGTCAATGAGGAAGGCAACCTACAGGAGATTAATGAGCGTACAAAAGTGTATGCAAAAGACGGACAGATCGTTTACGAAGATGAGAACGGAACTACTACCCCGCTTCATGAAGACGCCCGTGCATCTATGAACTTCTGGGGCTTCACTCCTGCCATCTTCCAGCAGGCTAAGCCCATGTTTACCCGTTTTGTTGAGGCAAATGAAAATAACCCTAAAGCAGAATTCTTCATTCCTTTGATGGCAGAAGAACTCGTAAAAACACGTCAGGCCAACTTCAAAGTAATCCCGACATCGTCTAAATGGTTTGGAGTTACCTACAAAGAAGATAAGCCAATTGTTCAGAAAAGCCTCGCTGATCTGATCGAAAACGGAACATATCCGTCCAAGCTCTGGTAAAAGCTAAATAAAAAAAGGCTGCTCCCGAAAGAACAGCCTTTTTTATTAGGATAAATGACGATTATTATTCGCCCTTCTCTTTTTCTTCAGTTTCAGGAGCAGCAGTCTCAGTTGCTTCTTCAGCAACAGCTGTCTCAGAAGTTACAGCTTCCTCAGCAGGAGCTGCATCAGCTTTCTTAGCCTTACCGGAACCCCGTCTGCGTGTAGCCTTCTTCTCTGGCTGAGCCGGAGCATCAGCTTTGTAAGTAGTATTATAATCTACAAGCTCAATAAGAGCCATCTCAGCATTATCACCAGCACGATTAACTAACTTAATGATACGGGTATAACCACCTGGACGATTAGCAACTTTAGCTGCAATATCCCTGAAAAGCTCGGTGATAATTTCCTTGTCTTGAAGGTAACTGAAAACAGTCCTTCTTGAATGAGTTGTATCATTTTTAGCCTTTGTAATCAAAGGTTCTACATAAGTACGTAAAGCTTTCGCCTTCGCTAATGTAGTAGTGATACGTTTGTGCTTAATAAGCGAAGAAGCCATATTAGCCATCATCGCTTTACGATGGCTGTCAGTACGGCCTAAATGATTGATTTTTTTTCCGTGTCGCATTTCTGTTGTTGTTTTACATGCTTATACCGTTCCATTAAAATAGCGGAGGATTTATAAACATGTCGCTTACTTTTATTTTAAACCTCGCGGCTTATTCTTCTTCGAGTTTGTATTTTGTCAGGTTCATTCCGAATGAAAGTCCTTTTGACTTCACGAGATCCTGAATTTCGGTTAATGACTTCTTACCAAAGTTCCTGAACTTCAGCATATCTGCTACATCGTAAGAAACCAAATCAGCAAGCGTGCGGATATCAGCTGCTTTAAGACAGTTGAGGGCACGAACAGATAAATCAAGATCTACAAGTTCAGTCTTCAAAATCTTACGCATGTGAAGGATCTCTTCATCAACCTCTTTGGTCTCTTCCTTAGCCTGCGCTTCAAGCATGATATTCTCATCAGAGAATAGCAGGAAGTGATGAATAAGGATCTTTGCAGCTTCCTTTAGTGCATCTTCCGGATGTATAGATCCGTCAGTTGAAATATCAAGAACGAGTTTCTCGTAGTCCGTTTTCTGTTCTACACGATAGTTCTCAATAGTATACTTAACGTTCTTAATCGGAGTATAAATAGAATCAATTGCAATGACACCTACATTTGCATCCGGATTCTTGTTCTCCTCAGCAGCAACATATCCCCTACCCTTATTTACTGTAAGTTCCACTTCCAGCGTAACTGTTGGCTCCATATTACACAGAACCATATCAGGATTTAATACGGTAAAGTTGGTAGAAAACCTGGTAATATCTCCGGCTTTAAACTGTTCCTGACCGTTAATCATTATATAAATCTTCTCCGAATCACCTGACTCCCCGGTCTTCTTAAAACGAACCTGCTTAAGATTAAGGATAATCTCAGTTACGTCTTCAACTACCCCTCTGATAGTAGAAAACTCATGAGACACCCCGGAAAAGCGTATTGACGTAATTGCATAACCCTCCAGGGATGACAACAAAATACGACGTAAAGCATTACCTATGGTAACACCGAAACCTGGTTCCAACGGACGGAACTCAAACGTACCGTCGAAATCAGTAGATTTCTGCATGATAACTTTATCAGGTTTCTGGAATGCTAAAATTGCCATTTATATTCAGTTAAGTTTTTTAAACTGTAAAAGCTGCCAGACGACCAAAGTCTGGCAGGTAAAAATATTATTTAGAGTATAACTCGACGATCAGGTTTTCCTTGATGTTCTCAGGAATCTCATCACGGTTAGGGTAATTAAGGAACTTACCTGTAAAATCACCGGCATTCCACTCTAACCATGCATACTTGTTCACCTTGCGGCCAGCAACAGAATTGGTTACAGCCTCAAGTGACTGAGAACGTTCACGAACAGCAACAACATCTCCTGCACGCAAAGAATAAGAAGGAATGTTTACAACTTCACCGTTAACGGTAATATGCTTATGGCTTACCAACTGACGCGCAGCAGAACGTGTTGGAGCAATTCCTAAACGGTAAACTGTATTATCCAAACGGGCTTCGAGCAATTTCAAAAGGTTTTCACCTGTGATACCTTCCTTAGAGGAAGCGCGGTCGAATAAATTCTGGAACTGACGCTCAAGAACCCCGTATGTATATTTAACCTTCTGTTTCTCCTGGAGCTGAACAGCATATTCAGACTGTTTTCCACGACGTTTTGAAACACCGTGCATTCCGGGAGGATAATTTTTTCTTTCTAATGCTTTATCGGGACCAAAAATTGGTTCCCTGAACTTACGTGCAATCTTGGATTTTGGGCCAGTATATCTTGCCATTGTTGTCTGTTTTAAAGTATCAGACAGCCTTCAGCTGCCGAATCTTATCTTTAATAATTAATTTCTTTGTGGTCTGTCTGATAGACCGACTTCAGCATCAGCCTTAAAGGCCCTCAGCTTTAACCCTTAGGCTTTCTAATTAGACTCTCCGTCTCTTTGGAGGACGGCAGCCGTTGTGAGGAAGCGGAGTAATATCTTTAATAGTAGTTACTTCAATTCCTGTAGTCTGAAGAGTACGGATCGCAGATTCACGACCTGCACCAGGACCCTTCACAAAAACTTCAACTTTACGAAGTCCCAAATCAAAGGCAACCTTTCCACAATCTGCAGCAGCCTGTGATGCAGCATAGGGAGTATTCTTCTTTGATCCTTTGAAACCCATTTTCCCCGCAGAAGACCAGGAAATCGCCTGTCCCTGAGAGTTAGTTAAAGTTACAATAATATTATTAAAAGTTGCGTTAATATGCGCCTGACCTACCGGCTCGATTACTACTATACGCTTCTTAGTTACTTTTTTAGTCTTAGCCATTACTTATCTGGTATTATTTAGTAGCCTTCTTCTTGTTAGCAACAGTCTTACGTTTTCCTTTACGGGTACGGGTGTTGTTCTTAGTTCTCTGTCCGCGTACAGGTAAACCCTTACGATGACGAAGACCACGATAACATCCGATATCCATTAAACGCTTAATGTTTAACTGAACTTCAGAACGTAATGCACCTTCAACCTTGATCTGATCGTTGATTATTGTACGGATCGCTGCTAATTGATCATCGGTCCACTCTTGTACTTTCACATCGTATCCGATACCGGCTTGATCTAATATGCTCTGCGCAGTAGCTCTTCCGACACCGTAAATGTAAGTAAGGCCGATCTCTCCTCTTTTGTTTCTTGGTAAATCAATACCTGCTATTCTTGCCATATTTTAATTAATGTTGATTCATTGACCGACATGCGGAAGGCTGTCTCCACGACGGCTACCGCAAGCCCTCAATAATAATTTTACCCCTGGCGCTGCTTATACTTAGGGTTCTTCTTGTTAATTACATAAAGTTTCCCCTTACGGCGAATTATTTTGCAATCAGCGCTACGCTTCTTTATGGATGCTCTAACTTTCATCTTATTTATATCTGTAAGTAATTCTGCCTTTGGTCAGATCATAAGGAGACATCTCGAGTTTCACTTTGTCACCAGGTAAGATCTTAATATAATGCATCCGCATTTTACCTGAAATGTGAGCAATAATTTCATGCCCGTTTTCAAGTTCTACTCTGAACATTGCATTAGACAACGCTTCCTTTATGATACCGTCTTGTTCAATAGAGGCTTGTTTAGCCATATTTTATTGATTTCTATTTAATTATCCCCCAACATTTGGGGTTGCAAAATTAAATAAAAAATTTTAATTTATATCTTCTTTCCGTATTTTTCTGATAATTTGCATATTAAGTAGCAGAATTCAATACTGCGTCAATATGCTCGAAAGTTGAAAGCACTTCAGGCTGCCCTTTTCTTACGGCCACGGTATGCTCAAAATGTGCAGAAGGCTTACCGTCAACCGTACTGACCGTCCAGCCATCCTTCCAGAATTTAACACCCGCTCTGCCAAGATTTATCATTGGCTCAATAGCTATCACCATTCCTTCTTCCAGCTTCATGCCAGTGCCTCTTTTACCATAATTAGGAACCTCCGGCTTCTCGTGGATAGAATATCCCACACCATGACCAACAAGTTCCTTTACAACCCCGTAACCATGTTTTTCAGCATGCTCCTGAACAGCATAGGCAATATCGCCAATGCGCATCCCCACTACTGCTTTCGCAACACCACGGTCAAGGCACTCACGTGTAACTTTCAAAAGTTGTGCTACTTCCGGAGCAATTTCACCGACTGCAAAAGTAAATGCCGAATCGCTAACAAAATTATTCAGCTTAACACCGCAGTCAACCGAAATGATATCTCCCTCTTTCAGCTCATCGTCTCCCGGAAAGCCATGAACAATCCGGTCGTTAGTTGAAATACATACAGAATAAGGAAAACCATTGAAATTAAGAAAAGCAGGAATACCGCCATGATCTCTGATATAGGTATCCGCCAGGTTATTAATTTCTATGGTTTTTATACCTGGGCGAATTAGTTTTGCTAATTCGCCCAGGGTTTGTGAAAGAAGTGAAGCACTGGCCCCTATAAGCCCAATCTCCTCTTCTGTCTTAAAATTTACCTTTGACATGTTAATATTAAAGTACAGGACCTGTAGTACCGCCGGAAACAGGAGTGCGTCCTCTCAACCTGCCGGTTTTCATTAATCCGTCGTAGTGACGCATCAATAAATGACTCTCAATCTGTTGCAATGTATCAAGCACAACACCGACAAGAATAAGCAACGATGTCCCTCCGTAAAAATGGGCAAAATTACTATTCACTCCCAGTACAATCGCAAGCGAAGGCATGATAGCGATGATTGCAAGAAATATTGAACCTGGCAGTGTTATCTTCGAAATAACAGCATCAATGTAATCGCCAGTCACCTTACCCGGCTTGATCCCGGGAACAAATCCTCCATTCTTCTTCATATCATCCGACATTTGAACCGGATTTACAGTAATTGCCGTGTAGAAGAATGTAAATGCAATAATCAGAACGGCAAAAGTTATGTTATAAGCAGGCGACGTGTAATTCGTCAATGCTGCAAGGACAGGCCCCTGTGCTCCGGGGAAAAACTGGCCTATACTCATTGGGATAAACATGAGCGCCTGTGCAAAGATGATCGGCATAACGCCGGCCGCATTAACTTTTAACGGAATATACTGTCTGACACCTCCGTATTGTTTATTTCCAACAATCTTCTTCGCGTATTGCACCGGAATCTTTCTCACCCCCTGTACAATAAGAATTGTAAAAATTACAACGAAGAATAAAGCTATTAATTCAACAATGAAAGGAATAATTCCGGCGCCCGCAAGACGTGAGTCCAGCTCAGCTATAAAAGCACCCGGAAGCTGGGCGATGATGCCCACCATGATGATCAGTGATATTCCGTTTCCAATTCCCTTATCAGTTATCTTTTCCCCCAACCACATTACAAACAGTGTACCCGCAGTAAGAATGAACATAGAAGAAATTGAAAACAGAGGTTCGCTCAGCATCTGAGCGTCGTGAGGTATCTGAGTCCGTACATATCCAACCCCCTGTAGCAGGGTTATGGCTACCGTCAGATATCTCGTTATCTGATTCAGTTTCTTTCTACCGCTCTCTCCTTCCTTCTGCATCTTCTGGAAGGTTGGTACTGCAATACCCAAAAGCTGAACAACGATAGATGCTGAGATATATGGCATCACTCCGAGGGCAAAAATAGAAGCCCTCGAGAAAGATCCGCCCGCAAACATGTTTAATAAACCAAGGAGTCCTTCTCTTGCATTGTTGTCCAGCACATTTGCATTTACACCCGGAAGTGTAATAAAGGATCCCACGCGGTAAACTAAAAGAAATAAGAGTGTGTTTAAAATACGCACTCTTAAGTCTTCAATTTTCCAGATATTGGAAAGGGTAGTGAATAACTTCTTCATTAATTACATTTTAACAACAGCACCACCAGCAGCTTCAATAGCTTTCTGTGCAGAAGCTGTAAAAGCATGGGCTGTAACTTCGAGTTTACTTGTTACTTCGCCTCTTCCAAGGATCTTAACCAGATCATTTTTAGAAACCAGGCCGTGTTCTCTGAGTGTACTGAAGTCGATACTGGTCAGGCTAAACTTCTCGGCAAGGGTTTGCAGAACATCCAGGTTGATACCCACATACTCCACACGATTGATATTCTTAAATCCAACCTTAGGAACACGACGCTGTAAAGGCATCTGACCACCTTCAAAACCCACTTTTGAAGAAGTACCTGAGCGTGAACCCGCACCTTTATGACCGCGGGTTGAAGTACCACCACGGCCCGAACCGGTACCTCTTCCTATACGTTTCTTATTTTTTGTTGAACCTTCTGCAGGTTTCAAATTACTTAAGTTCATGATTAAATACTTTCTACTGCTACTAGATGATTAACTTTCCTTACCATCCCGACTATAGACGGGGTAGCTTCAACTTCTACAGCCTGGTTTATCTTACCTAAACCAAGAGCCTGCATAGTTCTCTTCTGGCGCTCGCTTCTGTCGATAACGCTTTTAATCTGAGTGATCTTAATTTTCGCCATGATACTTATCCGTTAAAAACTTTACTAAGATCCACACCACGCTGCTGAGCTACAGTATAAGCGTCACGCATCTGAGCCAATGCTGCAACTGTTGCCTTCACTACGTTGTGAGGGTTAGATGATCCTTTAGATTTTGCTAACACGTTATGAACGCCGGCGCTTTCAAGTACTGCACGCATCGCACCACCGGCGATAACTCCGGTACCGTTTGAAGCAGGTTTGATAAGCACAAAACCACCTGAAAATTTTCCGTATTGTTCATGAGGTACTGTTCCGTTGATTACAGGAACTTTTACCAGGTTCTTCTTAGCATCATCAATGCCCTTCGCAATTGCTTCAGTTACTTCTTTAGCCTTTCCAAGTCCGTAACCCACTACTCCATTTTCATCACCAACTACAACGATAGCCGAGAAACTGAATGTACGGCCCCCTTTGGTAACCTTCGCAACGCGTTGTATGCTAACTAAGCGATCTTTTAATTCAATTTCGCTTGATTTTACTCTTTTTATATTGATCGTTGACATCTATTTCTTCAGATTAAAAATTCAGACCACCTTCACGTGCACCTTCTGCAAGGGATTTAACGCGTCCGTGATACAAATAACCATTTCTATCAAATACCACCTGAGTGATACCGGCAGCAACAGCCTTTTCTGCTACAAGTTTACCAACAGCTTTAGACTGCTCAACTTTATTTCCTGTTGCTGAAAACTCCTTTGATAAGGAAGATGCAGCCACAAGAGTTTTACCTGTAGTGTCATCAATAACCTGAGCATAAATGCCCTTATTGCTTCTGTATACTGACAAACGTGGGCGCTCAGTAGAACCAGCCAACCTACGTCTGATGCCTTTTTTAATTCGCTCTCTGCGAGATAACTTACTTCCTGCCATGACTTATTATTTTTTAGCTGCTGATTTACCTGCTTTTCTTCTTAACACTTCACCTACGAACTTAATACCCTTTCCTTTGTAAGGTTCCGGAGCACGCAGTGAACGTATTTTTGCCGCAACTTGTCCTAATAATTGCTTGTCAATGCTTTCCAGAATGATTGTCGGGTTCTTACCCTTCTCTGCAGTTGTAGCTACTTTAATTTCTTTAGGTAATTCAAACACATAGTGGTGAGAATATCCTAACACAAGATCCAGCGTATTACCGGTATTTGAGGCACGATAACCTACCCCAACTAATTCCTGCTCTAATTTGTACCCTTCTGTTACCCCTTTTACCATGTTATTGATAAGTGCACGGTAAAGGCCATGAAGAGCCTTGTGACGTTTTTGTTCTGAAGGACGGTTAACAACTACTTTGCCGTCTTCCTGGGCAATAGTGATGTCTCCTTCTAATTTCTGTGTTAATTCTCCCTTTGGACCCTTAACTGTTACTACATTCTCTGCAGATACAGTAACGGTAACTCCAGCGGGGATTGCTATTGGGGCTTTTCCTACTCTTGACATGTTTTAATCCTCCTGATTAATGTACATAACATAATACTTCGCCACCAATATTCAGGTTGCGGGCTTCCTTATCAGTCATTACTCCTCTTGAAGTAGAAATGATAGCAATTCCTAAACCGTTTAGTACACGTGGCATACTGTCTACACCTGCATATTTTCTCAAACCAGGCTTACTCACACGTGTAAGAGTGCGAATAGCAGGAACTCTAGTTACAGGATGATATTTCAATGCAATCTTGATAGTACCTTGTGCACTGTTGTCCTCAAACTTATAGTTCGCGATGTAACCTTTATCAAAAAGTACTTTCGTGATTTCCTTTTTGAGGTTTGATGCAGGAATTTCCACAACCCTGTGGTTGGCCTTAATGGCATTCCTTACTCTTGTAAGATAATCTGCTATTGGATCTGTATTCATTATTTGTTGCTTGTGGTAGTGGTATCCTCTCTAACGGACCTGCCACCG
>NZ_QEAS01000011.1:169882-171980 GCF_003130405.1 Pararcticibacter amylolyticus | reverse complement strand
ATTTGTATACCAAAAAGGTATACAAATTACTACTCATAGCTTAAAACTCTTTTGTTACCAGCTTGCCTTCTTCACTCCGGGGATCTTACCGGCAAGTGCCATCTCACGGAAAGTAACACGGGAGATACCAAACTGCCTCATATATCCTCTCGGACGGCCGGTTAATTTACAACGATTGTGTAAACGTACCGGAGAAGCATTTTTAGGTAACTTATCTAGTTCAGCATAATTACCTTCAGCTTTCAAAGCAGCTCTTTTATCAGCATACTTGGCAACTAACCTGGCACGTTTAACTTCACGTGCTTTTACTCCTTCTTTAGCCATTATTTACTGTTTGATTTTTAAATGGTAAACCAAATTGCTTTAATAATTCCAGCGCTTCTACATCATTTTTCGCGGAAGTTACAAAGGTAATATCCATTCCCATAATTTTATTGATCTTGTCAATATTGATTTCAGGGAAAATGATCTGCTCAGATATACCCAAAGTATAGTTTCCATGTCCGTCAAAGCCCTTATCATTGATTCCTTTAAAATCACGGATACGGGGCAGAGCAACAGCGATCAAACGATCCAGGAATTCGTACATCTGGCTGTCGCGTAATGTTACACGAACACCTACTGGCATTCCCTTACGTAATTTGAAGTTAGAAATATCTTTCTTTGACTTCGCTGCAACTGCCTGCTGACCTGTAATGGTAGAAAGCTCGCTGATAGCAGTTTCAATTAATTTCTTGTCAGTAGTTGCAGCACCAACCCCCTGGTTGATAGCAATCTTCTGCAGCTTAGGGACCTGCATAACACTCTTATACTGAAATTTCTCTTTCAGAGCAGTGCGGATCTCCTCTTTGTATTTTGTCTTTAATCTTGGAACGTAACTCATTGCTTAATTTCCTCCCCGGATTTTTTAGCGATTCTTACTAATTTACCCTCAGCATTCTTCTGTCTGCCTACGCGGGTTGGTTTGCCGGTCTTAGGATCAACCACCATCAGGTTTGACACATGGATAGGGGCTTCCTTCTTAATAATACCACCATTAGGGTTCGCTGCATTAGGCTTCGTATGGCGTGATACCATGTTTGCACCTTCAACAACTACTCTGTTTTCCTTTAGCAGTACTTCTAAAACTTTGCCCTGCTTGCCTTTTGAGTCGCCGGCAATTACCTGAACCAAATCGCCCTTACGGATCTTCAGCTTAGACTGTACTTTCTTATTCTTTTCCATGTTACAATACCTCCGGTGCTAATGATACAATCTTCATAAATTGTTTTTCACGCAGCTCCCTTGCTACCGGACCAAAGATACGTGTACCACGTGGTTCGTCCTGATTATTTAATAATACTGCTGCGTTATCGTCGAAACGGATATAAGAGCCGTCCTTACGTCTGATTTCCTTCTTGGTTCTCACAACCACTGCCTTAGACACACTGCCCTTTTTCACGTTACCTGAAGGAATAGCGCTTTTCACGGTAACAACGATCTTATCACCAACTGAAGCATACCGCTTGCCGGTGCCGCCCAGAACACGGATCACTAAAACCTCTTTAGCGCCGCTGTTGTCTGCAACATTAAGTCTTGATTCCTGTTGTACCATTACTTAGCCCTTTCTAATATTTCAACTAATCTCCAGTTCTTGTTCTTACTCAGCGGACGAGTCTCCATAATCAACACGGTATCACCGATACCACAGGTGTTGCTTTCGTCATGAGCCATAAATTTGGTAGTCTTGTTCACAAACTTTCCGTAGATAGGGTGCTTTACCTTCCTTTCTACTGCAACTATGATAGACTTATCCATCTTGTTGCTAACTACCAACCCGATACGGGTCTTTCTTAATTTTCTTTCCATTTCGACTCTAAAATTATTCTGTTTCAGAAGCGGACTGTGGTGCAGCAGCAGCATCTGCCGCTTTACGCTTAGTCAATTCTGTATTCAAACGTGCGATATCTTTTCTCACCTTACTGATACGAGATGGATTCTCGATGGCAGAAACTGTATGCGCAAATTTTAATTTTGTGAGATTGGCCTTCTCTTCGCTGATGCGGGCTACAATCTCTTCAGTTGATAGCTCTAATATTTCTGAGGTTTTCATCTTTTA
>NZ_QEAS01000011.1:153655-169806 GCF_003130405.1 Pararcticibacter amylolyticus | reverse complement strand
CTATTATGCTTCTACGTAATCTCTACGTACTACAAATTTGGTTTGTACCGGCAATTTCTGAGCGGCTAAACGCAGTGCTTCTTTGGCGATTTCCATAGGCACACCTTCAGCTTCAAAAATCATCCTGCCAGGACGAACTACTGCTACCCAGTATTCTGGAGCTCCCTTACCTTTACCCATACGAACCTCAGCAGGCTTCTTGGTAACAGGCTTGTCAGGGAAAATACGGATCCAAACCTGACCTTCACGCTTCATATAACGCGTTACCGCGATACGTGCAGCTTCGATCTGGCGACTGGTAATCCAGGCTGGTTCCAGTGATTTTATTCCGAAAGAACCAAATGCAAGCTCAGCACCACGAGTGGCTAAGCCTTTCATTTTGCCTTTCTGCATTTTTCTGAACTTCGTTCTTTTTGGCTGTAACATCTTGTTCTGTATTTATATCGTTAACGATGTCTGCAAATCAATTATCTGTTTCCACGGTTCTGACCACCGCCACGGTTCTGACCTCCTCCGCGGTTCTGACCTCCGCCACGGTTCTGACCACCACCACGGTTCTGGCCACCACCACGTCTGTCATTTCCACCACGTCTGTCATTGCCGCCCCTTCTGTCTCCTCTGTCACCACCGCCGAAAGATGCAGCACCTTCGCCTCTTCCTCTTACACCTGCAGTCTGGCCGATATTAGGAGAAAGATCGCGCTTACCGTAAACTTCACCTTTACAGATCCATACCTTAACTCCGATCTTACCATAAGTGGTAAGCGCTTCGGCTAATGCATAGTCAATGTCAGCACGGAAAGTATGCAAAGGAATTCTTCCTTCTTTATACTGTTCGGTACGTGCCATTTCAGCGCCACCTAAACGACCTGAACACATAACCTTTATTCCTTCAGCTCCGATACGCATGGTAGACGCAATTGACGTCTTCATGGCACGACGGAATGAAATACGTGCTTCCAGCTGCTTAGCGATACCCTCAGCCACTAACTGAGCATCCAGCTCCGGACGTTTGATCTCAAAAATATTGATCTGAACATCTTTCTTAGTAAGCTTCTTAAGCTCTTCCTTGATCTTATCAACTTCCTGACCGCCTTTACCGATTACAATACCCGGACGTGCAGTGTGGATAGTGACAGTGATGCGCTTCAATGTACGTTCAATCACCAATTTGGCAACACCGCCTTTAGCGATACGAACGGAAAGATACTTGCGAATCTTCTCATCTTCAACTAATTTATCGGAGTAGTTGTTGCCACCGAACCAGTTAGAATCCCAACCTTTGATGATTCCTAATCTGTTACCTATTGGATGTGCTTTTTGTCCCATTTCTCCTTAATTAGTTTTGTGTTTCAAGATTCTTGCTGTCAACTACCAGGGTAACGTGATTGGAACGCTTGCGAATCCTGTAACCACGGCCCTGAGGGGCAGGCCTAAGCCTTTTTAACTGACGGCCACCATCTACAAACACTGTTTTTACAAACAATTCATTGTCTTCAGGACGCTGACCTTCATTCTTTGCTTCCCAGTTCTTGATGGCAGATAATAAAAGTTTCTCAACTCTCTGGGCAACTTCTTTATTTGAATATTTTAAAATATAGAGAGCCTTCTCAACACGCTCACCACGAATCAGGTCAACAACCAGTCTCATCTTACGAGGTGAGGTAGGGCAATTATTTAATTTTGCTACTGCTTCCATTGCTTATTTTTTCTTTTCAGCGTGACCTCTAAATGTTCTGGTTGGAGCAAATTCTCCCAACTTGTGACCAACCATATTTTCAGTTACATAAACAGGGATGAACTTATTCCCGTTGTGTACTGCAAAAGTATGACCAACGAAATCAGGGGAAATCATAGACCGGCGTGACCAGGTTTTGATAACCGACTTCTTGTTCGCTTCGTTCATAGAAAGCACTTTGCCTTCCAGATTATGATCAATATAAGGGCCTTTTTTAATTGAACGAGCCATTATTTCTTCCTCCCTTCAATAATATAACGATTTGAGGTTTTCTTCTTGTTACGGGTTTTATAACCCTTAGCTAGTACACCGGTTCTCGAACGTGGGTGACCTCCTGAAGCCCTTCCTTCACCACCACCCATAGGGTGATCAACAGGGTTCATTGCAACACCACGAACACGTGGGCG
Organism: Pararcticibacter amylolyticus; assembly: GCF_003130405.1. Lineage (GTDB taxonomy): Bacteria > Bacteroidota > Bacteroidia > Sphingobacteriales > Sphingobacteriaceae > Arcticibacter > Arcticibacter amylolyticus. Next base: position 167,662 of record NZ_QEAS01000011.1, on the reverse strand, counting down.
GTAACCTAACCAACGCTTGCGTCCTGCTTTACCTAACACTTCATTTGATTTCTCAGAATTAGATACCGTTCCGATCGTAGCCATACAAGTAGCCAGGATCATACGGGTTTCACCTGAAGGCATCTTGATGATAGCATATTTCCCGTCACGGGCTGAAAGCTGAGCATAAGTACCTGCACTGCGTGCAATCGATGCACCCTGGCCAGGATTCAGTTCAATGTTGTGGATAATTGAACCAAGAGGAATATTCTTCAAAGGAAGAGCATTTCCTACTTCCGGAGCTACAGTTTCACCTGATACTACCGTTTGTCCAACCTGTAAACCTTCAGGAGCGATGATATAACGCTTCTCACCATCTGCATAATGCAACAGGGCGATACGCGCAGTACGGTTTGGATCGTACTCAATAGTGGCAACAGTTGCGGGGATATTGGTTTTATCGCGTTTAAAATCTATCAATCGGTATGCTTTTTTATGTCCCCCACCGATGTAACGCATAGTCATTTTACCGGTATTATTTCTACCACCTGACTTCTTGATGGAAACTACCAACGATTTTTCAGGAACGTTTGTAGTAACATCCGAGTAATCGCCTCCGACGCGGAAACGTGTACCAGGGGTAACCGGTTTAAATCTTCTAACTGCCATTGTTCTAATTAAATATTGCTGTAAAAGTCAATAGTTTCACCTTCTTTCAGCGTTACGATAGCTTTCTTGTATTTAGGCGAGCGGCCTGAAACAAACCCAGCTTTTGTGTAACGGCTCTTTGCTTTACCAGATACCACCATGGTGTTTACTGCTTCGATATTTACACCATACATTTGTTCAATAGCAGTTTTAATCTGCAATTTATTGGCTCTGTGATCTACTTTAAATGCATACCTGCCTAACTTCTCAGTTAAGATGGATGCTTTTTCTGTTAAAATGGGTTTCTTTAAGATTTCCATAATTACCTGGCGAATGCCTCCTCCAACGTTTTAACAGAACCAGCAGTTAACAAAAGTTTAGTAGCATTCAACACATCATAAGTATTGAGCTGATCTGCTGTAATTACTTTTGCCTTCTTAAGATTTCTGCTTGATAAATACACATTATTATTAGCAGCAGGTAATACCAGTAATGTTTTTTCTGCAGCTATGTTCAGATCTGTTACCAGCTTCACATAGTTCTTGGTTTTGATTGTTTCGAATGAAAAATCTTCCAGAACAACAATGTTATTATCTTTTGCTTTGTAAGATAAAGCAGACTTACGTGCAAGTTGCTTTAATTTTTTGTTTAGCTTAAAGCTGTAATCGCGTGGCTGAGGACCAAAAACACGACCACCTCCGTTGAACAAAGGAGACTTGATGTTCCCTGCACGGGCACCACCTGTACCTTTTTGTTTGTATAATTTACGGGTTGATCCGGCAATCTCATTACGTTGCTTAGACTTATGAGTACCCTGACGCTGATTTGCAAGATACTGCTTAACATCAAGATAAATTGCGTGATCATTTGGCTCTACACCAAAAATTGATTCAGGAAGCTGCACCTTGGCACCTGTTTCTTTACCTGAAATGTTTACTACGCTAACTTCCATCTTATTTATCAACGATTACGTAAGAACCCTTAGCTCCCGGAACGGAACCGCTAACTACTATTAAATTCTGTTCAGAATACACTTTCAAAACCTGAAGATTCTGAACTTTCACACGTGCACCACCAGTACGACCCGCCATGCGCATACCCTTAAATACGCGTGAAGGCCATGAAGAAGCACCAAGTGAACCCGGAGCCCTTAACCTGTTGTGCTGTCCGTGAGTCTGCATTCCCACTCCACTGAACCCATGGCGCTTCACAACACCCTGGAATCCTTTACCTTTTGAAGTTCCGACAACATCTACGAAGTCGCCTTCTGCAAAAAGGTCAACAGTTATTGTGTCGCCCAAATTTTTCTCATCTTCAAACGTCTTAAACTCTACAAGCTTCCGCTTAGGAGTTGTGTTTGCTTTTGCGAAATGGCCCTTTAACTGTTGGGTAGTGTTCTTCTCTTTCTTCTCATCGAAAGCTAACTGAACTGCTTCGTAACCGTCTTTCTCGACAGTACGCACCTGCGTTACAACACAGGGGCCAGCCTCGATAACCGTACAAGGAATATTGCGTCCTTCGGCATCGAAAATGCTGGTCATTCCTACTTTTTTTCCAATAATACCTGACATTTTCTTTTAATTCTTTTTCGCCCATCGAAGCAGTAGGGCTTCGCTCAAGGCATAATAATCCCCTCGAAAGGGAGGGCAAAGATAGAAATGTTTGATTAATTATCAAATAGTTAGAGTGTTATTTTTTAAAGAAATTATCTCACTACCAGCCGATAGCGTTTCCGGAAGCACAGATATCGTTAACATGATGAACATCAGCCACAGAAATATCATCGGGTTCCTGCTGCTTTGAGGCCTTCATTACCCGCAAGGAACACTCTGGAACCCGGCACATACTCCTTTCCGGCGAACTTCCCTCCTTTTTTCTTCCTAAAACCTTCGCAGACTCCGGAAAACTTTCACCTATTGTCGCCATTCTTTCTTCTCCAATTCACCACCCTACCCCATGTTCAGAAGGGGATACATAGAAAACAGAAACTAGAACGAATTTGTAAACAAAGCAGAATATTGACAAAAAGCCAAACAAAACACAGATTCGTTTAAAACTCACATAACAACCAGAGTATTTTTTTTGTATTTTAGCAAAAGCAATATGCTTCGGGGTTTTATCAGGTTATTAACGCTCACTATCCTTTCCTTTTTTTGTACTAGTCTTCTTTCGGTTAAGGGAACTGCAGATTCTAAAGAGAACTATACATCAAAGGTACCGGATACAACTATTATTAATGTTCTCTTCAGGGAGGGTGACAGTCTTTTTAATATTAATATTGAGAAAGCCGCCGCCGCCTACAGGGAAGCACTCGCACTCTCCAGGAAGAATGGGTATCAGCGGGGCATCGCCGATGGATATTATCGCTTGGGAACTGCATACGAAAAGAACCTGGATATAAAAGAAGCGATAAGGTCCCTCAACATCGCCCGCAAATACTATGAAAAGCTGGGAATAAATGAAAATCTCCCCGACTGCCACGGACGTATCGGCCTCCTGTACGTTAAACTGGGACAACCTCAGAAAGGCCTCGAAGAACTTATAAGAGGCCTTTCACTAGCGGAGAAGTCGAATAATACGCCATCCAGGATAAGACTCTATATCCTTCTCGCAATGCATCACAATGATTACACAGGAGACTACGACAAGGCGTTGGAATGCCTGAAAAGAGCTGAACAACTTAATAACAGCAAAACGCTTCAGGGAAAGGCTTTACTCGGGCATATTTACCTTCAATACGGCATCAGTTACCGCAATAAAAAGAATTTCAAAAAGTCTCTCTGCTATAACTCAGGATCTATAAAGATAAGGCGTAGCTTAAATGATTCAAACAATCTGGCACGAAGCTATCTCGACAGGGTATCTACTTATTACGAGATGAAAGATGCTGAAGGGATTCTGAGATCCGTCAGGCTGTCATCGGCCTCCTTGCAGAATAAGATGGACAAACAGGCTGCCGCCAACATTGAAAGCTCTTATGCCCAGGCCTACTATCTTCAGAAAAAATACAACCAGGCACTTTACAAAGCAGAAAGCGCAGCAAACATCATGCTTGAAAGCAAGCAGCATCAATCCCTTCAGGATTTAAGACCACTTCTCTTCAAACTACTGTATATAAATAAACAAACAGAAGAAGCTGACAGCGTTTATAATGCGTATACGAAAGAGAAGGACAGACTGTATTCCAGAATAGCAGTTCTTTCAGACACTGAAATGAGGAACAAATATGAGGCTGACAAAAAGGATCGGCAAATTCATTTGCAGGAACTGGAGTTAAGCCATCACAAATTTCAAACTTACAGCCTGGAAGCCCTTCTCATACTTTTGTTGGTCACTTCATCCGTATTCTATCTCCGTTTTCTCGACCGAAAGAAAAACAACAGGCTTCTTGCACAAAAGAATATGGAAATCGAGAAGCAAATAGAGATGCTTCACCTGGCAAATGAGCAGAAGGAAATGCTGATACGGGAAGTGCACCACCGTGTAAAGAATAACCTCCAGATTATATCAAGCTTATTTAATTTACAGGCCCGGCATCTTGCCCACCCGGATATAGCGAAGGTACTGAATGAGTGTAAAAGCCGGCTTAAATCGATTGCCCTGATACATGATCAGCTTTATTCAGAAGACCGTCTCAGTAAAATTGATCTGCAACCTTACACCGAACAATTACTGCGGTATCTGCTCGATATATATCATACAAAAGGATGCGATATCTCGGCTGATATTTCAACCGGCAATGTAGTGCTCAACGCAGATACAGCAGTGCCGCTCGGCCTCATTTTAACAGAACTTATCACCAATTCACTAAAGCATGCTTTTTCTGACAGCCTGGAAAGCAGGATCACGATAAGGATATCTAAGATAGATCAGAATGAATACAGTCTTTCCTACAGAGACAGTGGGCCTGGCCTGAAGGGTGGACAGATAGGCAATATGAATGAATCTCTGGGTTTTCGTCTGATCATCAGTCTGAGCAGGCAATTATCCGGATACTTTAGCTACGAGCATGATCCAGATCAAACATTTCACATAAATTTTAAAGAAACAAATGACTCCTCCGTTAAGCATCCATATAGTTGAAGATGAAATGATCATCGCATCTGATTTACAGGATATGTTGCACGAGCTGGGCTATCAGGTAAACGGCATCTCTATTAATTACAGAGAGGCTATTGCCAGTTTAAGGGAGAGTAAGCCGGATCTCGTACTACTCGATATAACGCTGACGGGCACGGAATCAGGAATCGATCTTGCCCATACCCTAAATCTCTCTTTTAAACTTCCTTTTATTTTTTTGACATCCCATAATGACAAACAAACAATCGATATGGCCAAGCAGACAAAGCCGTATGGATATCTGATTAAGCCCTTCGAAAAAGAGGATGTCTTCGCTGCTATTGAAATGGTGATCCCCAGGCTGAGCCCCCAGGTATCAGGCATTTCAGATCAAAGCCTCTTTCTACCCCATGGAAAAGGAAGAGTTAAGATCAGGATGAGTGATATTCTTTTTGCAGAAGCAAGCGGCAATTATATCACGATCAATACAAAGACAAAGCAGTTTGTACTCAGGAAGACATTAAAAGAAGCAGAAGCAGAATTTCTCACTAAACAGAATTTTATCAGGATTCATAAATCCTTTGTAGTAAACAAGTCAGATGTCACGAAAATAACAGCCTCTGAAGTTACATTGTCCGACAACCGGAAAATACCAGTGGGGCGCTCATATTTAGATGATTTAAAGAAAATATAAAGAAAACATACCAGCGTATCCGTTCAGATACATTAACACGCCGTTCATCCCATAATTCTTCCAAAAAACGCATTTCTGTACTAATTTTAAGCTCATAAAGAAACATCTACCTCGCTCAACATGCCTGGGAACGGTTAGTCTGTAAGATTGCAGGCGAAGGTGAATATTGAGATTAGCAAAAGATAAGGTTTTACGGAAATGGTATTAACAGGGGACAATATGAATCATGTTTCTGACAGTTCAGTCTGGCAGGCAAAAAAAAAGGATGCGCGGATCTGTCCAAAGTGTAAAAAAGGCCATCTGGACGAAAGAGTTCCACGCGGCACACTGGTTAAAACCTTGCTGTTCTGGCTCCCGGTAAGGCGCTACAGGTGCTATAACTGCTATAAAAAAACCTACATCTTAGGAGAGTAACACAGATTTACAATCTCCTCATATATTCATTCATTCAACGCTCTGCAGCTTCTGCTCCAGAGCGTCTTTGTATCAAACAAATTAAGCATGTTGCCGGTCGTGAACGCCTTCAGCGAATTCTTCGCACATTTTGCGGTTAAATGCCGGAAGATCATCGGGAGTCCTGCTCGTTACCAATCCCTGGTCCACCACCACTTCTTTATCCATCCAATTGGCGCCTGCATATATCAGATCTGCTTTAATAGAAGGATAAGAAGTCATGTCCCGTCCCTGAACAACAGCTGCCGTAATCAATGATTGTGGTCCGTGACAAATAGCCGCTACAGGTTTACCTGCTTCAAAAAAGGCTTTGATGAAACTTATTGCCTGATCATTCATTCGCAGCTGATCAGGATTAAATACTCCTCCCGGCAAAACCAGACCGTCATAATCATCTGCGTTCACCTCAGAAATGTGTTTGTCAACAGGAATTTCAATTGACCATTCATGATTCTTCATCGCCCTTACCTTTTCCTTTTGCGGCGAAATAACATGCACATTAGCTCCTGCTTCCAGTAATGCCTCTTTAGGGCTTGTCAACTCAACTTCTTCAAAACCATTCTCTGTAAGAATAGCAATGTTGCGATTATCCAATTTTGCCATAACGTTTTTTATTATAGATGTATAAAAACAACCGCCTCAGTAATCATTTGTTTGGACGAATCTGCATCCGCTAAAATCCTCAGACCGTCAAGCCTGCTTCATTAAATCATTGCTTTTGAAGATTCAGTAAACGGATGCACCGTAAGAATGCTATTTTGTTAGCCATTTTTTTATCTTTGATTGTTACACATTGCTATGCTAAAAAAACGTATTGCCATTTTCGCATCAGGATCAGGTTCCAACGCACAAAAAATAATGGAGCACTTCAAGAAACACCCCGATGCCGAAGTTGCTATTATTCTTTCAAATAATCCGAATGCTTACGTTATCCAAAGAGCTGATAACTTTGAAGTCCCCTCTCATGTCTTTGATCGTTTCGACTTTTACCAGACGGATAATATCGTAACTCTTTTAAAGAAGATGGAGATAGATATTATTGTACTTGCGGGCTTCCTGTGGCTGATCCCGGACAATTTATTGAAGGCCTTTCCCAATAAGATCATTAATATTCACCCGGCTCTCCTGCCTAAATATGGAGGTAAGGGGATGTATGGAGATCGTGTGCACAATGCTATTCTTGCTAACGGCGAAGCCGAATCAGGAATCACAATCCATTTCGTCAACGAGCATTTCGATGAGGGCGAGATCATTTACCAGGCTCGCTTTAAAATAGAGAAAGATGACGATGTGGAAATGATCAAATTTAAGGGGCGGCAGCTGGAACATTTGCATTATCCCAAAGTGGTTGAAACTCTGCTCAAAAAAATGAAGTCCTTTTAATGCTACTTTCCGCTGACAAAAGAGCTCCTATCGTTCCTTACCTTTAGTACTGAAATAATTTTTCTGATTGTAATTTTCTTTTGTATTCCTTCGTCATGTTATATACGGGCGGGATGGACGGGGTTTGGTTGGATTACAGAAACTCACAAATATTATCTGTATGAAAAATATCACGGTCTTTATAAAAAAACTCTCTCTGTATATTTTAATACCAGGCCTCTTATTTTCTGGCTGCGGCAATAAAAAGAAGATCAGGCTGCGGCTGCCAGACTCTTCAGCGTTGCGTCTTTCCGGACGATGGGTATTAACAGACACGTCTGCTGCAAAAATGAACGGCAGTAATTCTGGCATCAGGAGACCGGATAAAATAACCCGTCTCGATTTAAATGCTAACCATTCCGCGAACATATACAGGAACGATTCTTTAGATGTTCACAAAACAAACTGGCAAATAATGTCTGCTCGTGGAAAAGAAGAAGGCTCCGCCACTTCATCAAGTCTCCCGGTCATCCTTATCACAGGAGAGGGCAGCAGAGATACCTTATCGTTAAGCATTATTGCGGATCAGCAAGCGGGCGATACCATTTTGACTATTCCCAATCACTTTTCTTACCGGAAGGATAAATAGCAATACCTGGTAAACGATCCAATTCTCTTTATTTACAACTCACCTGTTTCTAACCGGCAACTTTTCTTTTTCAAACATTCAAAATAAGCCTGATTTTTAAGCGTTAAATATCCTATCTTTGCGGCTTAAAATCTCACTCAATGAACCATCCTGTTAAGATTAAAAATGCTTTAATTTCAGTGTATTACAAAGACGGCCTGGAGCCGTTAATCAAACAACTAAACGACCTGGGTGTCACTTTTTATTCTACAGGAGGTACAGAAAAATTTATCCGGGAACTAGGATGTGATGTAATACCCGTCGAAGACCTGACAAGCTATCCTTCCATTTTAGGCGGACGCGTAAAGACCCTGCACCCTAAGGTTTTTGGAGGGATTCTCTCCCGAAGAGGCCTCAACGAGGACAAAGAGCAAATTACTCAATACGAAATTCCTGAGATTGATCTTGTTATAGTGGACCTTTATCCGTTCGAAGAAACAGTAAAAGCGGCTCTTCCTGAAGAAGAAATTATTGAAAAGATTGACATCGGCGGAATATCCTTGATCCGCGCAGCAGCCAAGAATTTCAATGACGTTGTGATCATCGCATCTAAGAACGACTACAGCAAACTTTATGACATTCTGCAGGAGAATGAAGGTCAGACATTGTTATCTCACCGTCGTGAATTTGCAAAAAAAGCTTTCAATACTTCTTCACATTACGACACCGCTATATTCAACTATTTCAACCAAACTGAGCCTCTCCAGGTTTTCAAACAAAGCGAACAACAAGCCAAAACGCTTCGTTATGGAGAAAACCCTCATCAGAAAGGTTATTTTTATGGCGATCTGGAAGCAATGTTCACTCAACTGAACGGAAAAGAGCTTTCTTATAACAATCTGGTTGATATTGATGCCGCTGTAGCGCTAATTGATGAGTTCACCGAACCGACTTTTGCGATCTTAAAGCATACCAATGCTTGTGGTGTAGCAACAAGGGAAAGCCTTCTCCCCGCTTGGAAAGATGCTCTGGCATGCGATCCTGTTTCAGCATTTGGAGGTGTCATCATCTGCAATGGAGAAGTGAATGGCGAAACCGCTTCAGAGATCAACAAACTATTTTTCGAAGTTCTCATCGCTCCTTCATTTAGCGAAGAGGCTCTGAAAGTACTTACTGAAAAGAAAAACAGGATCCTTCTTCAAAGAAAAGAAGTAAAGCTTCCGGGCAAACTCTTCAAGACTCTCCTTAACGGAGTTATTGAACAGGATAAAGACAGTACAATTGAGGATCCTGACCAGATGAACCCGGTAACTGACCGGAAGCCTTCATCAGAAGAACTCAAGGATCTGTTCTTTGCTAATAAGCTTGTGAAGCATACTAAATCCAACACAATCGTTCTTGCGAAAAACGGGCAGCTCATTGCAAGCGGAGTGGGCCAGACCTCACGTGTCGACGCCCTTAAGCAGGCACTTGAGAAAGCCGCATCCTTTGGTTTCGATGTGAAAGGCTCCGTAATGGCCTCCGACGCCTTCTTCCCTTTCCCCGACTGTGTAGAAATTGCATCAGATGCAGGAATTACAGCAGTCCTGCAACCTGGCGGTTCGATAAAAGATCAGCTGTCAGTGGACATGGCAAATCAGAAAGGCATATCTATGGTAATGACGGGCGTCAGACATTTTAAGCATTAGAATTAATACTTGGAGCAAATGTCCCTGGGCGATCTCTTATTTAAAAAAAAGAATATAACTTTGCATACTTTTAATTTTTAACTATTTCCCTGATGGGTTTATTTAACTGGTTTACACAAGAGATTGCAATAGATTTGGGTACTGCAAATACCCTCATTATACATAATGATAAAGTCGTGGTGGACGAACCTTCTATAGTTGCCTTTGACCGTACAACGAACAAGGTGATTGCCATTGGAAGGCAGGCGATGCAGATGGAAGGAAAGACGCACGAAAATATCCGGACAGTACGTCCCTTGAAAGACGGTGTTATTGCCGACTTTAATGCCGCCGAACACATGATCCGGGGAATGATCAAAATGATCAACAACGGAAAAGGATGGTTCTTCCCCTCCTTGAGAATGGTAATTTGTATTCCTTCAGGAATTACAGAAGTAGAAAAACGTGCGGTTAGAGACTCTGCTGAAATAGCAGGGGCAAAAGAAGTTTATCTAATCCATGAACCGATGGCCGCCGCAGTGGGTATCGGAATTGACGTGGAAGAGCCGATGGGTAATATGATTATCGACATCGGCGGAGGTACTACCGAAATTGCCGTAATTGCCCTCTCCGGCATTGTTTGCGATCAGTCAATCCGTGTGGCAGGAGACAACTTCGACAGTGATATCGTTCAGTACATCCGCCGTCAGCATAACATCATGATAGGTGAACGTACCGCTGAGAAAATAAAGATTGAAGTTGGAGCCGCTCTTCCCGAGTTAAGTGATCCTCCAGCCGATTTCGCAGTACAGGGCCGTGACCTGATGACCGGGATCCCAAAACAGATCACCGTTTCATATACAGAAATTGCACATTGTCTTGATAAATCAATTTCAAAGATTGAGGAAGCTATCCTGAAAGCTCTTGAAATTACCCCTCCTGAACTTTCAGCTGATATTTACCAAACCGGTATCTATCTTACCGGTGGAGGTGCCTTGCTGAGAGGCCTTGACAAGCGCGTTGCTGCAAAAACCAAGCTGCCGGTGCACGTAGCAGAAGATCCCTTGAGAGCAGTAGTGCGCGGTACTGGTATCGCCCTGAAAAATATCGGAGGATTTAAGTTCCTGATGCAATAAAACTATTTGCAGGTTGTAAGCTGCGGGTAAGCCGAGACTTAACCGTACTTACAACCTATAACTTACAACTTGTAACTCAACATGCGTAATCTCTGGCTTTTTATCAGTAAGTATAACGCATTCTTCTTTTTCATCATTTTCTTCATTGTTTCCATTATCCTGATAGTAAGGAACAATTCCTTTCAGCGTGCCGGAGTACTGAATTCATCAAATAAAATGATCGGGCAGGCTTATGAGCGTCTTAATCAGTTCCAAAGCTATCTGAGCCTGGCGCAGGTAAACGACAGCCTGGCTGCAGAAAATGCACGTCTCAGAAGTGAGCTGAAGACTGCCTTCTTTGACGACAGCGTTGTTCAGAAAACGGTAAAGGATACAGCGGCCCGGCAGCAATATGCCTATATCGTTGCCCGCGTGGTGAACAATTCAGTGCACCAGAAAAACAACTACCTTACCATCAACAGGGGAAAAAAACACGGAATCAATAAAGGTATGGGCGTGATCTGCACTTCCGGGATTGTGGGAATAGTCAAAGACGTATCCGACGACTTTGCCACTGTTACTTCGTTGCTGAACAGTGATACCCGCATAAGCGCAAGTATTGCAGAAAGCCAGGCATTTGGTTCACTCGTATGGGGAGAAGGAAACTATAATCCGCAAATGGCGCTTTTACAGGATATCCCCAACCACATTATTGTTAAAAAAGGACAGCACGTTGTCACATCAGGTTATTCAACCCTTTTTCCTTCAGGGCTACCGATCGGACGGGTGTCAGGAACAAGAAATCAGAGCGGCGAAAGCTTTCCTGATATAATTGTCAGGCTTAATACTGATTTTGCCACCCTCCAATATGTTTATGTGATCAGGAATGTATTTGCCATGGAAAAAGAAAACTTGGAGGCAATAAGTAAAAACAACGATGAGTAGGGTAATTATCATAAATGCTATCCGTTTTATTGTATTGATATTCATTCAGGCATTTCTCCTGAAAAATATCGGATACTATAATCTTTCTACTCCCTTTATTTATATCCTGTTCATTCTCCTTTTACCTTTTGAAACTCCTAACTGGCTTCTTTTTCCGCTCGCTTTCCTTACCGGGTTAACAGTCGATGCATTTTATAATACACCCGGCCTGAACGCTGCTGCATGTTCAGTCCTGGCATTTGTTAGAACGATATTCATTAACATTACAGTACAAAGACAGGGTTTTGAAAACGAACCGGAGCCCAAACTGGGAATAATGGGGTTCAGATGGTTCTTTTTCTATACAATAATACTAACCTTGTTCCACCATCTTACCCTCATCTTTTTGGAAGCTTTTAGTTTTTCAAGTATCAAATACACACTAATTCGCTTCCTTTTTTGTTCTCTGTTTACTATATTTTTAATTTTAATATCAGAATTTATTTTCTTCCGTAAGAAAGAGCGTTAATGAATAGTTTTTTTCAGCGCAGATATGTTGTTCAGGGAATATTCATCACAATAGCCATAATTCTGCTGGCCCGTCTGTTTTATATACAAATAATCGATAAAAGTTATTTCATTTCAGCCAATTACAATGTGCTGAGGAAAGTGACCATCTATCCGGCAAGAGGAGTAATCCTCGACCGCAAAGGTAAGATCCTGGTTCAAAATGAACCGGTGTACGACCTGATGGTAATCCCCAGGGAAGTGACTCCGTTTGACACCCTCGAATTATGCCGGCTTATCAGCCTGACAAAAGAGGATTTTAAAAAGAAATTTAATAAAGCTAACAGCTTTTCGCCTTACCGGGGCTCTACACTGGAGAAACAGCTTTCTGCTGTTACGTTCGCTAAACTACAGGAGAAACTTTTTGAATTTCCTGGCTTCTATATCCAGAAACGGTCAGTCAGACGTTACCCGGATAGTATCGCTGCGCAGTTCCTCGGCTATATTAATGAGGTAAATGAAACTGATATCGAAAAATCACATGGCTTTTATCGCCCGGGTGATTATATAGGAAGAACAGGAGTAGAAAAGGCTTACGAGGAAGTATTGAGAGGACAAAGAGGCGTTCAGCTGCTCATGGTCGATGCATTCAACCGGCCCAAAGGACACTATTCCGAGGGAAGATATGACACCCTCGCCGCCGCCGGGGAAAAACTAATATCATCTCTCGACAAAGACCTTCAGAAGTTCGGCGAACAATTAATGAAGAATAAAATTGGAAGCATTGTCGCCATTGAACCTTCTTCAGGAGAGATTCTTTCCTTTATCAGTAGCCCGGGCTACGACCCCAACCTGATGGTGGGAAGGTACAAAGGCAACAACTATATGCGGCTTCTTAACAGCCCCAATAAACCCTTATTCATAAGGCCCATCCAGGCGGAATATCCTCCCGGATCTATCTTCAAGGTTATAAATGCCCTGGTCGGACAACAGTTCGGACTGATTAATTCCGGCACACAGTTCTTTTGCGGAGGCGGATACAGGTATGGAAGAAGGGGATTGATGAGATGTACACACGTTCACGGAACATTGGATCTGTCGCAATCAATACAACATTCGTGTAACACTTATTACGGCTATGTGTACAACAGAATGATCGACCATGCAGGAATGCGCCCGGTAAAAGCTTACCAAAAATGGAGAGAAGCCGTGAACCGCTTTGGCGTAGGAAGCAAACTGAATATTGACATGCCTAATGAAAGAAGAGGGAATTTACCTACTGCAGAGTTCTATACCCGGCATTTTAAAAGCGATAAGTGGACGTCAAGCTATAATATATCTCTTTCCATCGGCCAGGCGGAACTGGGAATCACTCCGCTTCAGATGGCAAATGTAGTAGCTACTGTAGCAAACAGGGGATTCTTTTACAAGCCCCACCTGATAAAAGCCATAGGTGAGAAAAATGTCATTAAGGAAGAATTTACAAAGAAAAATAGTGTAGGCATTGATTCCCGTTATTTTGTTCCGGTCATTGAAGGGATGAGCAGAGTCGTAAACCAACCCGGTGGGACAGCCTCCTATTCCAGGATACCGGATATTGAAATCTGCGGAAAAACGGGGACTGTTCAAAACCCACATGGAGAAGACCACTCTGTATTCTTCGCTTTTGCCCCAAGAAACAATCCCAAAATAGCAATCGCGGTTGTAATTGAAAATGCCGGATTCGGGGCTACCTGGTCAGCCCCCATTGCCAGCCTGATGATTGAAAAATACCTGAGAGACAGCATAGCAAGACCAAAAGCATACGTTGAACGGATTCTTAACGCAAACCTGTTGCCGGGTGCGCGGCCCAGAGTCCGCCCGGTACAACGGCCAGCGGGCGACAGCACAGCGCAAAAGCAGGATCTGAAGCCTATTGAAACAATAACCCCCAAAGCCGTACTTAAAGATGAATAATCAGAGAAGCCTTTT
>NZ_QEAS01000011.1:150886-153623 GCF_003130405.1 Pararcticibacter amylolyticus | reverse complement strand
ATCTGGCTCTGTGTACTATTGGTTGGTTTAACATACATGCCGCCGTTTACGATCCTCTGAATCCTGGGCTTACAGATCTCAGCACGAACTACAGTAAACAGTTTTTCTTCATTATTGCGGCACTGATCATCGGGTTCATTATCCTGATCATCGATGGCAAGTTCTTTAGTACATTTTCCCCGGTTTTCTACGGTGTCACCCTCCTCCTGCTTATCGCGGTCCTCATAGTGGGTAGAAATGTCGGAGGAAACCAGGCATGGATCCCGATCGGAAATTTCAGGTTACAGCCATCAGAATTTGCGAAATTCTCAACTTGTCTGCTACTGGCTCATTACATCAGCTCAAGCAACCTGAAAATGAGCGATTTAAAAATGATTGGCATCTGCCTCCTCATCCTGCTCATTCCCACTGCTCTTATTATGCTCCAGCCTGACACCGGCTCTGCTCTCACCTTTACCTCTCTTATTTTTGCACTCTACCGCGAAGGTTTGTCCGGTTATATCCTGATCATAGGAGCAATCCTGATTGCGCTCTTTGTTTTAACGCTGCTTTTTAATAAACTGCTGCTGATAGGAATACTTGTCGGCATTGCTGCCCTGATCATGATCCTGGTCCGGAGGAGCAGGAGATTCATTGTGCCTCTTCTGATCATCCTGACAGGCTGTATCCTGTTCATTTTCAGCGTCAATTTTGCTTACCAGAACATTTTAGGAGCTCACCAGAGAAATCGTATAGACGTTATACTCGGAAAAATCAACGATCCCAGGGGACAGGGATATAACTTGAACCAATCAAAGATTGCGATCGGATCAGGTGGCCTATGGGGCAAGGGATACCTTCAGGGAACTCAAACCAAGTATGATTTCGTCCCCGAGCAGAGTACGGATTTTATATTCTGTACAGTAGGAGAAGAATGGGGGTTCGCAGGAAGCGTAGTCGTAATTGGACTTTATCTTACTCTCCTACTCCGGATTGTAAATATTGCAGAGCGCCAGCGCTCATCATTTACCAGGATATATGGCTATGGCGTAGCCTCTATCTTTTTCTTCCACTTCTTTATTAATATCGGGATGACAATAGGACTGGTTCCTGTCATAGGAATTCCACTTCCGTTCCTTAGCTATGGAGGATCATCATTGTGGAGTTTTACCATACTCCTGTTTATCCTGCTAAAGCTCGACTCTAACAGGATGGGAGTACTCTAACAGATCTGGAATTATACGTTACCCGAAAATCGTCTGTGCAATATCTCGTACAGCTTTTCTACCGTTGTTTCCTTGGAGCTCCAGTTGTTTTTCTCAGCATAATTCGACTTGAGAAAATGGTCAGCTGGTTCAAATGAATCAAACCTGTTCAAAATTTCGATAGCTTCACTATATGCAAGGCTGTATCCGTTGAAAAGCTCCTTAATGAACAACAGTTTGTCATTAAGGCTAATGATCGCCTTGAGGTCTTTAACCGGCTGATGTGTATATTTTCCGGCAACTGAATCCTGAGCTTTCTGTCCTGAAATAATATCGTTCAGGGTGCGCACAGGAGCCTGGCCCTGCGGAACTGGTTTTATTTCCGGTTCGTGTCTGACAGGCACAACTACCTCAGGAATTGAAGGCTCTTTTACAGGTTCGGAGACTTTGACTTCAGGACCAGGAGCTGATCTTACAGGCTCTTCCCAAACCGGTTTACTGGCAGGTAACACCTGAACTTCCTCAATTGCAGGCCTTGCGGGAGCTTCCCTTGCCTTTTCTTCCTCAGCAACGAACGGCACTTCCGGTGTACTTTTCTCCTTTGGTATAAAGCTATCGCTTACGGGAGGAGGAGGAGGAGTCAAAATCATTTCAGTTACCACCACCGGTTCACTTGCCGCTGCAGGCTTCTCTGTTTTAGCCTCACTTAACTTCTTTAAAATTTTAATATGATCTGCAAGAAAGTCTGCATTGGCAGAAAGCAGCTCAAGTTCAAGTTCGTTCAGACTACCCGGATTTTCGGCGATATATTGATATTGATCATTTAACTCTGCTAAAATCCCTCCTATTTTCTTGAATAACTCTGTTTTGTTTATCATGATGGAACTGGAATTTATGTTGGTAATTCGGTTGCCAAAAGTAGCATTTAATTCTGATATTAGCCCCCTTCAAAGGGATATGCTGTTTAGCGAACTACATTTCAGGTCAAAGGAGGGTCCGAGAGGAAGCATTGAAGTGATTTGCGGATCTATGTTCTCAGGCAAAACTGAAGAGCTCATCCGCAGGCTCAGAAGAGCGCAAATTGCGAAGTTAAACGTAGAGATCTTTAAGCCGAAGACCGATACGCGGTATGATGAAACGGCAGTTGTATCCCACGATTCAAACTCCATTCAATCCACTCCCGTTGAGAACTCCGTCTCTATTCTGCTCCTTGGAACCCACACACAGGTTGTAGGAATTGATGAAGCACAGTTTTTTGACGAAGGCCTCCCCGAAGTATGCGTTGAACTGGCAAACCGGGGAATCCGCGTGATTATTGCCGGGCTCGATATGGATTTCCAGGGCAGACCCTTCGGGCCGATGCCCGCCTTGATGGCTATAGCAGAAGATGTCACTAAAGTTCACGCGATCTGCGTTCAATGCGGAGCGCCTGCAAGCTTCTCCTACCGCACAACAGGATCAGCATCCCGGATACTCCTCGGAGAAAAGGAAAGTTACGAACCCAGATGCAGACAATGCTTCGGCAACAGCTAACACCACTCCAACCGCCCCCT
>NZ_QEAS01000011.1:132717-150768 GCF_003130405.1 Pararcticibacter amylolyticus | reverse complement strand
CTACTCCTCACCTTACCACACTTATCTTATGAGTCTTCACCACGTTATTATACCGCAATCTCATCAGGTAAATCCCGCTGCCCAAATCGGTGAAATTATAATACAACGTATGAGAGCCCTTTTCGAGAGACGTATCTTTTAAAAATGTCTTGACCTTCTGCCCCAGTAGATTGAAGAGATCAAGGGATACCACAGCATTGTCGGGCAGGTTCACCACAGCGGCTACATTATTATTATAAGAAGAGGTTACCGGGTTAGGATAGCTGTAAAGCGTTGCAGAAGACGCAAGAGCGTTGTTCCTTCCATTGTAAGAAGCCTGAGCTTTCCCTAAAGCAGTCCTCAGATCATCCAGATTGTCCCCTGCCCCATAGGCAAAAGCAACTTTAACTGAACCGTTAGCCGGAATTGTAAACGGGCCATAGCCGGAAACAAAGGAAATATCGGCACCTGAGATCCCGGTTCCAGCAGATTTGATACCGGAAGACAGAGTCTCAAATTTTTCCTCAGGAGTAAAATTTCCATCATTCAATATGCCCGAACCATTCGACAGGGGATAGTAAGAAGGCGTAGTACCTTCAGATGATAAATATTTTACTCCCACAAAAGGGGCAGAACTGTTATTAGTGCTGTAAGCATACGCAATTCTGGTCAATGCATCATATGCTGTGCCGTTAAAATCAGCATTATCTACATCCCAATCATTAAAAAGTCCGATATATACGCCATTCAGCGCACCCGGGTTTCTGTTGATCACTTCGTATTCTGCTACGACAAATTTACTCTCATCAGGATCTTTTCGCGCTGTAAGCGAATGTTTCACATCAATTCGGAGGCCATCGGAGTTACCATCATCATCAAATTCGGAAACTCCGGCAATAGTACTGTCAGTTGATACTTCCTTTACAGCCCTTCTTTTGATGAAATGTTCATTACCGCTAAACTCACTCACCCTCGCATTATCCGACACTTTTAACTCCTCAGCCTTACTGGCAATCATCAGAGAGGCTTCGTATAACAGCTGGTTCCCTTTGTACTGAAAGCCAAGTCCTCCGCTCTGGTCATTTGAACTGAATCCGATCCTGCCGTTACTGGTAACGGTAGTAGCAAGGGTTTCAGTGGTAATATTCATATAGTCAAGGGCAACAGCCAGTGTGAAATTTTCATAATCATTATAAGAAGATTCCTCATCAGAATACTCAATCTTAAACTCAACCTGTGAATTATCAGGAGTGCCGGAGTTCACCGACACAAGAAAAGGCCCTATCATACTTTTGCTCTCAAGCGTGCGCAGAGAGCCGACACTCACCGCACCTGCCTGCACCGAGACATAAGGATTATCACTCTTCAGCGACACTTTCAGACTCCGGGAAGGAGCCAGATAGTTTTTAAGCTCAAGATAAATACTAAAGGTGCTCCCGGCCATAAAGCTTCCGCTGTTATCATCACGTGTGATGATGTTCTGATACCTCACAGCCGGGCTCGTAGTCTCAGTAAGAGCCCTGAATACATTTAATCGTCCTTTTCCAAGTCGCTGCGCATAAGCCTCATTCTGGCCATCTATGTCATCAGCAGTAACCCTCAGAAGCTCTCCAACCTGCTGCATGGATAGATCTGTTCGATAGGATTTCACAAGCGCAGCTGCACTGGAAACTATTGGCGTGGCCATAGACGTTCCGGAAAGATATCCATAAGTATTCGGAAAACGGGTACTGAAGATACCTTCTCCAGGGGCAGAGATAGATACAAAACCCCCGAAATTGGACGTCCCTGCTTTTCTGTCACCGGCACCTACGTTAGCCACGGCCATAACACCTTTATAACCCGCCGGGTAGTCAGGAGTAGAAACGTTGTGATTCCCCGCGGCAGCAACTATCAAACAGCCTTTACTTATTGCATAATTGACAACATCCTCTCCATAAAGACTCCTCTCCTGGCTGCCCCATGAACAATTGACAATGTTTGCGCCTTGATCAACAGCATACTTGATTCCGTCATATCCATAATAAATATCTTCCGCATTATCATCCGCTGCAACTTTCACAATCAGCAATTTCGCATTAGACGAAATACTGGCTATCCCTTTGTTATTGTTGGATATCGCAGCAGCAAGGCCACTTACATGCACCCCATGGTCGTTGAGGGGCCTTGTTACACCAGGGTTATCATCCTGCCGGGGAGACGCTGCGCTTGCCCCTATCAGGTCAATCCCTCCTATGATACTGGAGGAAAGATCTTCATGAGTAAGATCAGAGCCGGTGTCGACTATTCCAATGACAATCCCTCCTGAATTTGCCAGAACATTCCATGCAAGAGACGCTTTCACCTGTTCCAGGTAATTTTGAGCCATTGAATAGTAAGGATCATTGGGGGTATAGTTTACATGGGCTATATAGTTCGGCTCAGCATATTCAACATCACCGTCTTTCAACAATTCATTGATAACGGTTTCTATACCAGCCTCACCGGAATATTTAAGTTCATAGATCCGGTTTAATCCTGTTCTTTCAACCTCCTTTGACACAGCGCTTCTGTCTTTTGACAAACCCGTAGGAAACTTTTGTACGAGGGATGTCACCACAGCCGATCTCAGGGTTAGAGAAGGCGCTGACGACAATGTCTTTGCTCCTGAGGCTTTCTCTCTGAACTTTACTATAACACTTCCCCGCATATAGTCGCGGGAACTCACAGCTGCCGACAGCTTAAAAACTTTTTTTCTGCTATAGTTAGTTTGGGCGAAGGACGAAACGCTAAATAACAACAGAAACAGAAAAGGTAGTAATCTTTTCATCCTTATCTTTTTATTAAACTAAGATAGAAATGATTTAGTTTATTTCAACACATCAAGAACCCTGAACATTTTCTGTTTTATTGACGAAGTACTGCCATTATAGTGATTTGTGATAAATGTAAACACTAAGGGTGTACCGTCGGCACTTTTCTGGTAGCCTGCATAAGCAAGAACATTCCTGATACTACCGCTTTTCATCTTCATATTATTGTAAAGAGGAAGGCTTTCATAGAAGCTGCTGAACCACTTTTCTTTCCCCGCCGACTGAAGTATCCTGGTCATAGCTAATGTAGTGATGCGGTTTTCTGGCGATAGGCCGCTGCCATCCAGGATATCGATTGCACGCCTGTCTACACCCAGCCTCTTCATCCAGTAATCCGCAATCAGATCTGCCCCATCCGCAAAATCTGCTGATCTTACTTGTTTAACGGCCATGGTTTTCAGAATATTCTCTGCATAAAGGTTAAGGCTTTTCTGATTCAGCCAGTAAATAATCCTGGATAGTTCAGGCGAATAATACTGATCTATAACAGTTGCCTCCGGCATTGCCAATTCACCCGCCAGGTTCAATTTTCTGAAACTGGTAGCAACTCCGGAAGTAATCACTCCACCACCTGCAAGCTTATTCCGCAGATCAGAAGCAAGCTGAAACGCGGGATCCGGCACAGACGCCATAACCGTCTTCCGCAGATCTATTCCATAGCTCCCCCTAACATACACAACGTCTGTATAAGGTGAAGAAAATGCATAAACATTATCTCCGCTTCCCGGAGATCCGGTAGATACCTCATTCACCACTTTCAGCCCATCAATTTCAGGGTTCGTCCTTTCAATAGCGACGGGAGCACCGGGTTTGCTGCCGGGCCTGATAGCCAGTCCGAACTGGTTTTCCTGCCACGTACAGGAACTGGCCCCTGCACCATAATAATTGCCGATATCCTGCCATATCCAGCCCAGAGGGATATTGGCTGTGCCAAACAACCTGTCATCTGTAATAACGCGGCCCTGGATCTTTGTGATGCCTGCTTTTCTAACTGCATTCAGCCACCGGCTTAAGAGAATATCAGATTTGGTCTGCTCATAACGGGAACTGCCCAGAGCTGGATCTCCGCTTCCTCTTAATATAAGATCGCCGTTCAGTACACCATTCGTGATCGTTCCGGTGTACCCTAATGAAGTCTCCCATTTAAAGTCACCGCCCAGTAAGTTAAATGCAGTCACCGAGGTCACGGTCTTCAATGTAGAGGCAGGAGCCAGTCCCATCTCTTCATTTTTTGAAAACAAGACCTCGCCCGTTTCTGCATTCAGAACACACAATGAACTGACTCCATATTTCATCTGATCATCCTTTTCAAAGGAGGAATAAGCAGTAGCAATTCTCTTTGCAAGCGGTTGTGCAGAACACGGGAAAACAATTAGAAAAAGAAAAAAACAAAGAATATATGATCTCATATCCGGATGCTGGCAATCCGCTTTCCGGACACCATTTATTGATTACTAAAAACTAAAAAACTGGTTTAAGGAGCCCTTAAACCAGTTAGATTAATATGTTGCCGGCAATCTTGGCCGGCTATAATTTTATCAGGGCAGGAAAACGTTTCAGAGAAGCCCGTTCTTTTTCATGTATTCCGCAATCTGCACAGCATTTGTTGCTGCACCTTTCCGCAAATTATCCGCCACAACCCACAAATTCAGGGTATTCGGCTGAGATTCATCCCTCCGGATCCGTCCAACCAAAACCTCGTCCTTTTCATGAGCATCCATAGGCATGGGATATTTCAGATTTGCCGGATCGTCAACAACGATCAGACCTTCCTGCTGCTCCAGCAAAGACCTGACTTCTGCAAGATCAAAATCATTTTCAAACTCTATATTTACCGACTCTGAGTGGCCTCCCATAACCGGAATACGGACTGTAGTTGCCGTTACACGGATGGAATCATCCCCCATAATCTTCTTTGTTTCGTAGATCATTTTCATTTCCTCCTTCGTATACCCGTTATCCTGAAAAACATCGATATGAGGAATGACATTCAGATCTATAGTATAGGGATAAGCCTTCGCTCCTTCTATCCCATTCCGTTCGTTCATCAATTGATCTACAGCCTTCTTTCCTGTTCCGGTAACAGACTGGTAGGTAGAAACAACCACACGTTTGATCTTATATTTTTCGTGAAGCGGTTTCAGGGCTACAACCATCTGGATGGTAGAACAATTTGGATTTGCAATAATTTTATCCTCTTTGGTTATTACATTTGCATTCACCTCAGGAACAACCAGCTTTTTGGTAGGATCCATGCGCCATGCTGATGAATTATCGATCACTACTGTACCGGCTTCTGCAAACCTTGGAGCCTGTTCAAGAGAAGTACTGCCTCCTGCTGAGAACAAAGCCACATCAGGTTTCATTGCAATTGCATCATCCACTGTTACTACCTTGTACTTCTTACCCTTAAAGTCTACTTCTTTACCAGCACTCTTGGCTGATGCGACAGGAATTAATTCAGTAACCGGGAAATTGCGCTCTGCTAAAACTTTTAACATCACCGAGCCTACCAGGCCCGTAGCGCCTACAACTGCGACTTTCATTTTAATTGTGAATAAATATGTTACTTAATGATTTGAATCTGTCAAATATGAAGAAATGTTTACTCTTTTTCTGCATTTTTTATGTGAATTCTGCATTTTCCCAACTTCAGGATTCTTTTGACGACAAGGATTTTACAAACTCGCCCGCGTGGCTTGGATCCACCTCTTCTTTCTGTATTAACAAATCCGGTCAGTTGCAAAGCGTAAAAAGCGACTCAGCCGGCATGATATACCTCGCAACGGTCAACCGTAAAGTGACCGAAGCCACGTGGGAATTTTATATTCAGTTAAACTTCAGCCCCTCCGCCTCTAACTTTGCCCGCATATACCTGCAATCCGACAAGCAGGACCTCAACGAAGATCTCAATGGGTATTTTATCCAGATAGGCGAAAACGGGGCCAAAGACTCATACGATCTTTACAGGAAGAATGGAGACAGTGAAGTCCTTCTCATTGATGGCAAAGACGGAAGAGCAAACGGAAGCAAAATAGCAGCCAGGATCCGGGTAAACAAAACAAGCGAAGGCAAATGGATACTGCTCACAAAAAACGCTGAAGAGAACGCTTTCACGGAAGAAGGACAGGCCCCAGACTCAAAACCAGTGGAAAACACCGGTTGGTTTGGCGTCCAGTGTGTGTACTCCAAATCAAGATCAGACCAGTTTATTTTCGATGATTTTAAAATCGGCCCGCTGAATACCGATCCTGGTACTACACCTGAAGAGCCGGGCGGCTTTGAAGGCGAAAAGATCATGCCCGGAGACATTCTGATAAGCGAAGTTTTATTCAACCCGCGCGGAGAAGGAGCAGACTTTGTTGAGATCTATAACAATTCTTCCAAAGTTATGGACCTGTCTGACCTGTCGCTGGCTACTATAAAGAAAGACACACTAAGCAGTATTAAAAAAATAAGCGTGAATAGTGTCAAGTTTGCGCCCGGACAGTACATCGTTCTTACTACAGATCCGGAGAATATTAAAAATGAATATCATACGGAGCATCCGGATGCTTTTGTCAAAATGACCTCCATGCCTGCGTTTAACAATGATGCCGGCACGGTTATACTCTACGCAGATTCCACAAGGATCGACGAATTCAGCTATACTGAAAAAATGCACTTCCCCCTTATTAAAAATCCGGATGGAGTATCCCTTGAGAGAGTCAGCTTCAGTGTAGATGCCAATTCTCCCGGCAATTTCAGATCAGCGGCAGGTGCTGCCGGATATGCCACTCCCACTTACAAAAACTCTCAGTTTGTAGAAAATACAGTAAAAAACGAAGGCATTTCCCTTAACTCTACCACCTTCTCTCCCGACAATGATGGTTTTGAAGACGCCCTGATAATCTGTTACAAGCTAAACGATGCTGGCATGATCGCAAACATAACAATCTACAATGACCGGGGCGTACCTATAAAACGGGTAGCAAAAAACCTTACATTGGGAGCGGAAGGTACGATCAGCTGGGATGGTATGAATGACAATAATACGCTCGCACCGGCAGGGATCTACATCGTCTATGCCGAACTGTTTGATATAAACGGTCATGTAAAAAAGTACAGAAAGCCCTGTGTCCTGGCAACCAGGCTTTGATTTAACAAACCGGGATCTGCATCACCAGAAAAAACTGATTGTGTAGGATCCCGGCCGAATCATCAATTTATGAGAGCATTAAAAAGAAGTTTATATGTTGCATGCGACTGCCCCCTGAACTGGGGACTAAACGCAAATAGATAAATATCCCCTTTCCCTTTTTTAATATTTACGACAGATGGCTTTCCGGCAATAATCCTATCCCCCAGCGCCCATCCGCTCATTAAAAGGCTGTCAGGAGCATAAGAAGCCACCACTTCCGAACTACCCTGGCCATCTGAAACACCTTGCTTAAGTTCAAAAGCCCGGCTGTTGTTAAAAGACGCGCTGACCTCCTCCTGCATGCCCCATGTAAAACCCGATTTCTGATTGATCCTCATGCGTATCAGGCTCCCCGGGATATAGAACTTTTCGCGGGGCACCCCGGCGACAACGTTCTTTAAAGGAAGATCAAATTGCTGAATAGCAAAATCACTGGCACCATCTAGCGTAACCAAACGCCCTCCACGGCTAATATACTTCTCAAGGGCAGCAACTCCATTCTTGCCGATCCCGCCTGTGTACATCTCTGGCATGGCACCTTTACGATACCCGTTCAGAATAGAAGAGGCTGACTGATCGGGAATAATAATTGCATGATATCCTGAAAGATCCTTTTTAATAAGATCCTGATCATGAAGCGTATCCAGATTAAAAGAATAATTTTCCAGTAGCCAGCGGGTCCATCCCTCATCCATATTAGCCACCCATGACTTATAGATAGCTACACGAACGGGATTTATTTCTTTCAGCCCCACAGACGGTTTCAAATTCAGGGGAATAAAATCAAGACCGGTTTTCACCGCCGCCTGCTTCAGTCTGTCGTAAATACCCGCTTTACTTCTTATAATAAACGATCCGGCCGGATATTGGTGATCTCCCTCACTAAAGCCGGCAGCTGCACGTTCAACACGTATACCCTCCTTAAGAAATTCATTGATTACCTTAAATGTTCCATTCCCCTTAGGAGACAGCAAATATCCAAACTTCGCTCCCTGAACAGTCTTTCCCGGAGCAGGAACTGCCATTTCGCCAACCTCCTTCACATTTACTGAAAATTCGGAAGCAACGCGGTCCACTTTTACACCCATCTGCAATGGCAAGGTCCAGCCTGTAAGATCGTAGGGTCTTAAAGGCGGGCCATCTTTATACAATCTCCGGTCAGGATAAAGTTGCCTTTCCAGCAGGTCGACCACGTATGGACGAAATGCCTGCGCTGCGCATATAACGAAAGATCCTGCCGGATAAGAAGTTTCACCCGCTTTAAAACCGCTTAATGCCTGCTGCACCTCTACACCTCCCATTCGCAGGATATTCACCAGGTTAATCGCTTCCCCGTTGTCCCATTGCGAAGCAGGAATTACGTAAGCAAAAAGGCTGTCCCGGGTTTCAATTGCATCCCGTCCCATCCTGTAAATATTATACAGGTACTGCTCTCTCTGCAGAGAAGCCATTTGCAGAACAGCGAACGAGGTCTCAAGCGTATAATCTACAGCATCCCGGAAATGCGAAACACCCCCCTTCCAGGGATATGGATAAAACACATCTGTACCATTGGTGGGCATTGTGACAGAAGACCCGATAACAGAAGGAAGGGAATCCTTAGGATATGTTTTTGGAGTTGGCGAGGGGTGGGCGACTTCCGTCAGAAGACCTATCTGATTATGAAAATAGGGGACCGACCGCATTCCTCCGTTCCACCACATATCGTAGGTGAACTGTGAAATTACTCCGGGCATTTTTTTCAAAGCGAGCCTGTTGGCCATAGCAGAACCCAGAAGATTAACTGCCGTTGTAATTCCGGGGTGAATATTAGGATTCAGCGGACTTGCAAAAGGAGGCAAAAAGATCCTGGTCCACGAAGGGGCTGACTGGTGGTGATTATAAACGATCTGCGGATACCACTGGTGATACAACACTCTGTTAACCGCTCTGGTTTCAGGCAGGTTGTTCATAAACCAGTCACGGTTATTGTCATGCCCGGCATACACATGATAAAGCCAGGGAGGGTTCGTTGTTTCGTAAGGAGTACCTAACTGGGCACGATACCAGTCAGCCACAATATCCAGCCCATCCGGGTTCATCACCGGCATAAGAAGAGTGACCACCTCATCACGTATTTTCTTTACTTCCGGCGTCTCCAGCGTGACCAGCTTATACGCCAGTTCAGAAGCCATTTGTGCGGGAGCCTTCTCCGAAGCGTGAAGCCCCGCATCTACCCATACAATCGCCTTCCCGCGGGCTGCCAGTTGCCTCGCCTCCGGCTCTCCTATTTTTGCTCTCGACAGCTTTTCGCTGATCGTGCGCCAGAGATCAAGTTGTTTCAGGTTTTCCTCAGACGAAACAAATAACAACAGCAGAGACCGTCCCTGTACAGACTTACCGATTTCCACCATCTTCACCCTTTCGCTGGCTTTGTCCAGGCGGGTGTAATAATCCAGCAATTGCTTCCAGCCTGCTATTTTATAATCAGCTCCCGGCTCAAAGCCAAAGACATCCGCCGGCCGCGGGACCTGAGCCTGGCATGTGTGAACAACAAAGCTCAGCAGTAACCAGGCTTTTATAGCTCTTTTAAAAAAATCCGATATGACCATATCAATGATACAAATAATATTACCGGAGCAAAAGCTCCATCATTTTTTCCGCAGCCACTCTCCCTTTTTCCTTCAGCAGATCACGGGGAGTATCGTCGCCAACTTCATAAGTAAGCGCATTCGCTTTTAATTCTCTCATCATCCAGCTTTTCGATACATTTCCTCCATTTCCGGATGGCTTAACATTTGGCCTGAATCCTGGGATAGCACGTTCAAATGCGTTCAGCCATTTGTTGGTAAATCCGGGAAGATTGGTGTTCAGCGTATCTGAATTAGTATAAAACACATCATAAAAAGTAGAGTGGAAGTCAATAGCAAATATCACCTTAGCATTCCGGCGGGTACGCCGGCTCAGAAAGTCTTTCACTGCCCGCACTTCCGGCTGACGAAAAAATTCCCAGTCCCGGTTCAGGTCAACTCCGGCAGCACTGTGACGCCAGTGACCTTCATCTACTCCGTCAGGATTCATCATCGGGAACACAATCAGTTCATATTGTTCCCTGAAGCGTCTGGCAAGGTCAGAGTCACCGGTGACTGTTTCTACGAATTCCTGCATGGCCATGTATCCGGTTACTTCCGGAGGATGTTGCCTGCTTAAAACGACAACCAGCCTTTTACCATTGCTGCCTGAAGTATGCAGTACAGTGACCGGCTTTCCCATCAAACTTTTACCGGCACGCTGGCTTTTAATAAAAGGTTTGGCAGCAAGACTGGCCATCCACTTGTACGAATCTTTGCTCGTAATAATTTCCTGCGCAGCAACAGTGAGAGTATCCGGACCTGCTTCTAACCGGGCAAGCGCCGTATCCTTCGACTTGCTTAACTGAACTGCCCCTATTTCCCTCCACTGAGAAGTACTGCTTTTAATCTTCGGATTGTAGCGATGCTTAAACCCATCATAAAATAATTTAACATATATCCGGCAGGGTTTTGAAGCAGAGACCTTGAATGCATACCAGGGACTCGGGTTCACCGGCTTATTTTCAGGAACTATACTCAAAAGGAAAGTACTGTCATTTTCCTGCGTCACATGATTTAACCTGCCGGCCGCGAACTGGTTGGAGAACGAGACTGTACGATCCTGGCTGCTGAATACTTTAATATACCGTTCCTGCAGGTCGACTCCGGCAGGAACAGTATCGGTTCTGCTTATCATATTCCTCGCCGGATGACAACCAGATAGCAGAACCAAAACAAAAAAGTAAACCGGAAATGCTTTTCGCATGACTGTCCGGGATTTATGGATTCTGATCTTCAGGGCCCATCGCTTCGTTCGCATCGATTTCATCCTGCGGGATCAGCCATTGCCAGGAATTATCTCCTGCCGGAACATACATGATATTGGCAACATCAAGTTTATGATTGGTATTTCTCCTGTCCAGATCAGCGTTCGTCCTCTTCAGGTCAAGGAATCTGAATCCTTCACCCCACAGTTCTACTCTTCTCTGGATCATGATTTCTTCAATAAGCGCAGCGCCTGTATTAGTGCTTAGCGTGTAGGACGGATTCCGGTTGACAGCCAGGGGCAGCAGGGCGCTGGCAGCCTCGCTATCCTTCCCGGAACGGGCAAGGGCCTCTGCCTCGATCAGATACATTTCTGCAATCCGCATATAAGGTATATCACCTGCCCGGTTGTTATAGTCGGGTACCAGGTATTTTCTATGCTGATAGATAGTCCTTGTCTGGCCCGAAACTCTTGTGCCGTCTGTATTTAAAACTCCGGGAAAATTAACGGCATCGGCTGTGGTTCCGTCCCACCATAACTTTTTACGGATATCACCCGCGGGAATCTTCGCATAAAGCTGAGAATTGATACATTTCGGATTCACACGTGTAAATGCTGAATTAAAGTTAGCCGACATGTACGCAAAGAATGAGCCATAAGCAGGTACCTGGTCTGAGGGCTGTACTATTCCCCACATCCACTCAGGATTATCAATTCTGCTGAACCCCTGTAAATACTGCGCATTCGTCATCAAAAACCCGGCGCCCGTTCTTGCCTCTCTGGCATATTTGACTGCATTGTCCCAATCCTGCATGGCTAATGCCACCCTGGCCTTGAATCCCTTTACCACATTTGCATTAACATGGGTCTTATTCGCTCTCGAAGCTGATAAGTTTTCAAGAGCGGCATCCAGATCAGAATTTATTTGAGTATACACCTCCTCAACGGTAGCGCGTGGTTGCCCCTTCGTTGAAGCCGTGACTACAATAGGAACTCCCGGCTGATTATTGGGCTTCGCTGTTGCATCATACCGCTTACCGTATAACTGTACAAGCTGAAAATGTGCCCAGCCCCTCAAAGCAAGTGCTTCTCCCCTGAGAACTTTCTTATCTTCTTCCGCGCCCTCTATACTTTCAATATTGGTTATTATCATGTTAGCATTAGACACAATAATATAATAGAACGCATAAGTGAACGCGTTGACATTTGCATCCGCAACGTTTCGGTGTGCCGTCCATCGGTACGACTGATAATGATAAACATAAGAAGCGTTGGTTCTTACGTAGTCCTCTCCCATGGCATCAAGATTGATCATTATAGCTCCCTGACCATCACGATGCTGGTTAGTATACTGCGTGTACAGTATTCTGTAAATGCCGTTTAAGGCTTTTCGCGCATTGTCAATACTCTGAAAGGCTGTTTCTTCAGATACCCGGTCTGTAGGATTGGTATTCAGATAATCCTTTGAACAGGATGACCATAAAAGAACCAAACATATATTAAGGAGAAAATAAACTCTTCTTTTCATTTTCATATCATTAAAGTGAAAGATTAATCCCTAGCGTTACTATCCTTGTTGGCGCATAAGTATAGGAAGACACGCCCGTAAATGATTGAGTCGGGTCGAGCCCCTTTCTTTTCGACACAATAAACAAGTTTTCACCAGTGAGGTATGCCTGGGCACGGCTGATCTTCATACGCGATGCAAAGGTCTTGGGAAGCGTATAAGTTAAAGAAGCGCTTCTTAAGCTCAAAGCAGTTGCATCAATCAGCCAGCGGTCGCTGTCATACATGGTCGTACCAGTGTTTCTTACCGGCACATCCGTAACATCTCCTTCGTTCTGCCAGCGCTTCAGGGCATCTTTATGCAAAGCACGTCCATAAGTTCCATTGTACATCAGGGACTGGTAGTCACTGTCAAATGCCTTCCCTCCCACCTGGAACATAAAAAGAAAATTCAAAGAAAAAGATTTATAGGAAAACGTATTACCCAGGCTGCCATAATAGTCAGCAATGGCAGTGCCGGCAAAATGATACAATGCAGAATTGGCGTCGGTAGTAACCTGATCTCCACGGTCGTTTGTAAAAGCAGCGGCGTCCTCAAGCGCCGGGTTAGCAGTATAAAGCTCCCGGCCGGTTTGGGGATCTACGCCGTAAAAATCCCGTAACCAGTAATCATATACGGAACGACCCACCATCCTGTTTTTAGTACCGTCAATGATCTGTTCACTGGGTAGTTTCGTTATGCGGTTTTTGAATTTAGTCCAGTTGAGG
This sequence comes from Pararcticibacter amylolyticus, assembly GCF_003130405.1. Taxonomy (GTDB): domain Bacteria; phylum Bacteroidota; class Bacteroidia; order Sphingobacteriales; family Sphingobacteriaceae; genus Arcticibacter; species Arcticibacter amylolyticus. Next base: position 137,667 of record NZ_QEAS01000011.1, on the reverse strand, counting down.
GCAATATTCCAGTTAAAGTCTTTTTTCTTAATCGCATCTGCGCGGAGTTCTACTTCCCAGCCTCTGTTATACATACTGCCGATATTGCGGGGCTGGCTTGTCATCCCCGACGACAGGGGCAGTGGAACGCTAAAAAGTAGCGCGTCCGATTTGCGGTGGAAGAACTCAAAAGAACCATTAACACGGCTGTTGAAAAGCCCGTATTCCAATGCTGCATCCAAACTTGTATTATGCTCCCAGGCCAGCTCTTTGTTTCCAGCAACGCGGTTACGTGTTATTCCGGGCTCAGTATTGTTATTCTCTCCGATGTTGTAGAACGATTGCCACAAATAATAACCGGGAATGGCATCAGATCCCAAATCACCATAAGCTGTTCTAAGCTTCAAATGGTCAATCCACTTAACACGGAAGAATTCTTCGTTATGAATATTCCATCCGGCTCCCGCCGACCAGAAATTCCCCCATCTAACCTTATCGTAAAATTTTGAAGAGGCGTCACGCCGGTAAGAGGCAGAGCCAAAATACCTGTCACCAAAGCTGTATTGAACCCGGGAAAAATATCCTTCTGTTTTATATTCCTCGACATAAGAGCCGGCGGTAGCTGGGTTAGTATAATTTTCTAGTTCCACATTTCCATCCAGTATCTGATTCTGTCTCTGAGCATTCAGATTATGATACAGATAGCGATAGTTCTCATGTCCCGCAAGAAAATCGAACTCGTGTTTTCCTTCTTTTTTATTGTAGTTTAACAACTGGTTAAAATTGGTGTATTGTGATTTTGTATCTGTCCGGGATGTTCTTCCGTTAAGACTTTTTCCATCACCAATGATCCTGTTTCTGTAAAATAAATACTCGTAATTATTTAGATCTACGGCAGCATTGAATGTCAGCTTAAAGTTCTTCAAAAAACTAACTTCTGCATATCCCCGCCCGTTTAAGGCATTGCGCTTGTTGTAGAGCTTATTATAAGATGTCTCCGCTAAAATATTCCGGCCCTGGTAGATAGGCCTGAACTCTCCGTCATCATACATCTTCTCTCCCTTGTCATCATAGAGAAATTCCCCTGTCGAAGGGTCATGCTGATAGACCGGATAGATAGGTCCCATCAGCAGGTCGACATAGAAAGGATTTTCATTTAACCCGGCATCTTCATTTGCCAGATCCGTTTTCGATATTGTCCCGGCAATGTTTACCCCCGACTTAAACCATTTCTTTGGCTGAGCATCTATTTTAGCTCGTCCCGTTATCCTGTTAAAGGCTGTTTGTTTTGAATAGCCCTTGTCATCCAGGTAATTCAACGAAACGTAATAAGTGCTCTTTTCTGTTCCCCCGTTGAGACCCAGTGAATAGTCCTGCCTGAGACCGGTCTGCTGCATCGGCTCTCTCCAGTTCAGATCATCTGCATAAAGAAGTTTTGCATCAGGATTCATCGTGCCGTCAGTTCTCACAATATCGTTATCAGCCACATTGAAGGGGTTGTAAACCAGGTTAGTCTTAATACCGTTCGTGGCAAGCTGATTAGCTTCTGTAACGGTTTTCCCGCTCGCTACCAGCTGATTCCTCATCGATTCCCACATCAAAGGATAGTATTGAAAAGCATCTACTTTTTCATAGCTGGCCAGAGCCCTTGAGGTGATACCGGAGGATACCTTAGCTTCCAGCCTGTCGCTGTTCTTTAACCCTTTTTTGGTGGTAATGATGATCACCCCGTTTGCTCCCCTGCTTCCATACAGAGCAGCAGCGGATGCATCCTTCAGGACAGAGATACTTTCAATATCATTGGGGTTAATATTATTGAGCACCCCATCGTATGGTGCTCCGTCAAGAATGTACAGGGGCTCCATCCCCGCCGTTATAGATCCGAATCCTCTTATCCGTATAGCCGGGCCGGTACCTGGCTGACCACTGCCGGAATTCGTTTGAATACCCGGTGCCGCCCCCGCAAGCGCTGTATTAACATTCGTGATCGGGCGTTTCTCAAAGTCCTTCGCTGCTATAGTAGAAACAGAATTTGTTAATGCACCTCTCCTTATCGTACCATAAGCCTGGACAACAACCTCATTCAATTCATTATTCTCAACAGATAACTTTACGTTGAACTCGCTTCCGGAAGACACTGCAATTTCCTTTGTTTTAAAGCCTACATACGCAAACTGGAGAACACTTCCGTCTCCTGGCACACTGATAGAATAATAACCATTAGCATTGGTGGTCACTCCTCTTGCCGCTCCTTTTACTTTGACTGAGACCCCAGGCAAGGGTATTCCGTCATCCTCTGAAACAACAGTTCCGGTAATTACCCTGTCTTTCACAAAGGAAGCAGCTCCGTTTGTTTTCACATTGACCACTATAGCCTTATCCTCGACAATGTAAGTCAGGGGCTGGTTGCGAAAGATATCTGCCAGTAATACCTTCAGGTCCTGTTTGACCACTTTAACCGTTACCGGATTAGCCCTTTCCAATACCTCATTATTATAGATAAAATCGTATCCGGTCTGCTTTCTCACTTCTTTGAATACATTTTTCAAATTCGCATTTGTCACCGTGATACTTACGTTCTGCGCAAACGAGCTGGCGCTAGCTTCCAGAGTAAGAGCAAGAATAATAATCCCCGTAATTTTCATAACCAGAAAAGCCTTTAGAAAATAGTCAGAATGTTTTCTGCGCTTAATTAAAAAGAATTGAGCCAATAAGCTCCCTTTTGAATGTACATAATCATTCATAGATTTGTAATGAGTTTGGGTTAACGATAAATATTTGCACAAGTATTCTCCGGATCCCGAACACCTGCTTAACTCGCAGGCTTTTAACCTTTCCGGGGCCGAATCCGGAAAGGTTTATTCAGACTTCCTGCTCTTTCCTAAGTCTTTGTTTTCTTCATACGCCCGGTATTAGTCATTTTTTACTATAATTTTATTATCCGCTATTTCAAACTGAACACCACCCGACTTCTCAAGCAGGGTGAGCACTTTCGAGACATTGTTATTCCTGGAGATCATTCCCGTAAATAACACATCCGGCTTCTTTCCTCTGTATTCAATATCCACATTATACCATCTCCTTATTTTATTCATTACCTCGTTAACAGGAGTATTGTCAAACTGGAAATATCCATTCTTCCAGTCAGTAACTTCATCAGGATCAACATCGTGGAGAGTGACCGGGCCATTCTCATGGGCAAATGCAGCCTGTTGTCCTGGCCTCAGAAGAATATTGCCTGTGCCTGCATTCACCCTTACTGAGCCCTCTGCCAAAGTAACGGACGCATAAGAAGCATCCTGATAGGCCATTACATTAAAATGCGTTCCAAGCACTTCCACCACCGCCCGGCCGCTTTTTACATAGAAAGGATGGTTCCGGTCTCCAGCCACCTCAAAATAAGCTTCACCCGTTAATTCGACATGACGGCTCCGCCCCTTAAAAGCTGTCGGATAACTTAAAGAGGATTCAGCGTTCAGCCACACCTTGCTGTTATCCGGCAATATCACCATGAACTGACCTCCCCTCGGAATAGTGATCGTATTCATCTGTACATCCCCCGTTTCATCGCTGTTTCCGGATTCGTAGACTACCTGTCCTGAAGAAGCCTTTCTGATCTTTGTGCTTCCGCTGCTGGCAAGAAATCCGTTTTGAGCCTGGTCCAGAACAATCTGAGTACCGTCTCCCAGCTTCAGAATTGCTTTATTGCTTCCCGGCGCAATATCCCGCTTTACAATAGTGTGCTCTCCAGTATTGCGTACCGGGCTGAACCCACTGTTCCATAAGTAAATGCCGGCACTTATCACAACCAGAAATAACGCTGCAACGGATAACCAGAACGGGAATAGCGGACGTGACTGATGCTTCTGTGGACTGATGATATTCTCATAAACAGAATCCCAGTCTACCTTATGAACGGAAGCTGAAGGAACCAGCGATTTGTAATCCTCAAGCATCTCCGATTCCAGAATTGCTCTGTAGTGATCTTCGCCCAGATATTCAAACAGCTCCTTCATCTCTTCTAAAGAACATTGCTTGTCTTTATATTTGGTAAGCAGATACCTGAATCGCTGATTAATGTCACCCTTATTGCTTTCCATAGCGGCTTTCAAATCCATTTCTATAATAGACAGATCGAAGAGACATAAGGACCGCTGAAATTTTTTTTTTATTTATTTTGCATTTAAACTAAATCAGGCCAGGATTAGCCTTATGAAAAAAGGTTGTAAGGCGCTGATAAAACAACTCATAGAGCTTGAGTAACTGAAAGCTCTCTTCAGCTACTCTTATTTATCCGTTCTGAAGAACAAAAACAGCAAAAAGGATACGATAGTGGAGTTTTCAGAAAGATGCAGCTTTATATATTTCAGGACTTCTACAATAATATTCTTTACACGGCTTTTTGATAAACCCGTTTCCGCCGCTATCTGCTCATGATTAAGCCCCTGTTCCCTGCTCATAAAAAACACTTTCTGTTTTTGCTCTGATAACCTGGAAACGGCCTCCCTGATCAGGCCATGGCTCTCCTTAAGGTTCATTCGCTCTTCTACAGGATTTAGTTCATCGCTCATACTAGCCAGGATAGACCGGAGAGTCTTTTCATTTCTGGCCGCTTTAGCCATATAGTTTATAGTCTTATTCCTGACAACCGTATAAATATAATTTCTGGGATGGTCAATTCTTCCCAGGCTCATTCTATTCTGCCAAAGGGTCATGAATGTTTCCTGCACTATTTCCTCCGCATCTGCTTCCGAATGAATATAATTCACAACAAACGTATACACGCGGCCTTTATATGTTTCGAAAACCTGCCTGAATGCATATTCATCTCCGTTCGCAATCTGTTCCAGCAACAGCTTTTCTTTTAGCAAGTCATAAGTAGCCATGTAGAATTATATCATTAAGCGTCAATATCTGTTTATAAAAATAAAAAAATCAAGTATTCAATGCACACTTTTTTTATTTTTTTCT
>NZ_QEAS01000011.1:120113-132646 GCF_003130405.1 Pararcticibacter amylolyticus | reverse complement strand
CCGGATAAACCGGGCCTGCACAAACAAAACAATCAAATCTACAACCTATAACGCAACGGAAGTATTCTTACGCAGAAAAATCATGAACGCTTCAGCAAATGCAGCAGCAAAGGCAGGCCTGCCTGACGGGTCTCTCACCCCCTTATAATTTGATTCGATCTGCCAGCCAAAAACTCTGGGATAGTCCTTTGACGTATATCTCCGTGTATTATATCCCCCGTTAAAGTACTTCTCACCTTCATTTAACTCCTTCATTTGTTTACCCGGTATAGCAGGGCTGCCTTTATCTGTAATGAGAGTCCCGAAAGAGTAATCACCAATCATCAGGTCTTCGAAATTTGCACTGCTGTTCAGGCTTAAAAGATTGTTCAGTGATGATTTTTCAGCAAGGTCCTTTGTATCACCCCCGCCGGAAAGCCTTGGTAATTCATTACCGTTGATCCCGTATCCCAGTTCAAGCCGTTGTATGGGATGTCCATGTCCATGCAAATCTATATATACAGACAATCCAAATTTCCTGACTGCAAGAGAAAGTGCGGTATCAATATAGTCGTGAAATTGCTGCCAGGGTTTCTTCATCATTTCATTGCCGCAGGTCCCTGACGCTATCTCACGGTTCTGATCGACGGCTTTCCTTGATAAATGGCATATTACTATATAAGGACGCATTTTGTATTTTCTCTGAAAAGCATCCTGGATCTCTCTGGCCAGCTCAACAGTTCTGCTATCAGTTACAGTAACAGCTCCCTCACAAGCACGGAGAGGAACTTCAGGCAACAGGATATCTCCTCCGTGAGGAACACTGATAACCAAAGGCATATCTCCGGGAATAAACTCGGTCCATTTTTCATTGTCGAAATATGATTTGCCGGATACCCAAGCCTGCCCGAAGACAGTCTGAGAGATGAAAAGCAATAAAAAGATAATACAATTACGATTTTTCATTTACTGATTTTTTATACTGTTTATCTGAATAGACTATTTTGCAGGCCTGAAGTACCGCCGGAAATGATATTTTTTTTACTGGCCGGCGGTCCCTCTTACGTCGCAAACTGTCTATCAGTATAATCAATAACCATACATCAAGTGAGATTCATTTACAATTCATTATTTGCTGCCGTTCTGTTTGTTCAGACTGTATCAGCCCAGCAATTCTATAAGAATGGAGTGGTTGTATCCGCTCATCCTGAAGCGTCAAAGGTAGGACTCGCAATCCTGAAAAAAGGAGGGAACGCCATTGACGCAGCAGTTGCCGTACAGTTTGCCCTGGCTGTCGTATACCCAAATGCAGGAAATATCGGAGGAGGAGGGTTCCTTGTTTACAGGGATCATAAGGGGAACATTGCATCCCTTGATTACCGGGAAAAAGCCCCCGGACTGGCGAGCCGGGACATGTATCTTGATGAGCAGGGAAAAGCCATTACAGAAAAGAGCCTCTATGGCCATCTGGCAGCCGGCGTACCTGGCACGGTCGACGGCATGGTGAAAGCCCATAAACGATATGGCAAGCTCAGCTGGAAAGATGTAGTCCAGCCTTCTGTGGATCTTGCCAGAAATGGATTTCCCATAACTGCCAAACAAGCCGCCGAGTTCAACAGGAACAGGACTATGTTCCAAAAACAAAACCCTTCCGGCATGTCGCTTTTAAAAGAGGGAAGCTGGGAGAAAGGCGATATACTTATTCAGGCAGAGCTGGCAAATACATTTGAACAGATCAGGGATAAAGGAAGAGCCGGTTTTTATGAAGGTTCCGTTGCCGGGCATATCGTGAAGGAAATGAAACGGGGAGGCGGGCTTATCAGCTACAAAGACCTCAAGGACTACCAGGCGCTCTGGAGAACCCCGATAACCGGAAAATATAAAGATTATAAAATCATTACGATGCCTCCTTCTTCAAGCGGGGGAATTGCTCTGGTTCAGTTACTGCAATCCGTCGAACCCTTTCCAATGAAGCGGTGGGGACACAACCAGGACTCCACCGTCCGGCTGATCGTTGAAGCGGAGCGCAGGGCATATGCCGACAGGGCCACCCATCTGGGTGATCCTGACTTTTATAAGGTACCTGTGGCCGGACTGCTGAACAAGGATTACATCCGGCAAAGAATGAGCGACCTGAACTGGCAGATGGCTACCCCAAGTTCGCAGATAAAAGCAGGAGACCCCAGTGCCCGGGAAAGCGAACAGACTACCCACTATTCGATTGTTGATAAAGCAGGTAATGCCGTATCTGTTACAACCACCCTGAACGGATCTTATGGCTCCATGGTAATGGTGCCCGGTGCCGGATTTATTCTAAATAACGAGATGGATGACTTTTCAGTAAAACCAGGCAGTCCCAATATGTACGGGCTCGTGGGCGGCGAAGCAAATTCAATTGCTCCGGGCAAACGAATGCTCAGTTCAATGACTCCCACGATTATTGAATCAAAAGGAGACCTCTATATGGTAGTAGGGACCCCGGGCGGTTCCACCATTATTACTTCCGTTTTCCAGACCATCCTGAATGTGATTGAATTCGGGCAGTCTATGCAGGAAGCTGTTACCTCCCGCCGTTTTCATCATCAATGGCTTCCTGATGAAGTATTCACAGAAAGCGGAGTATTGGATGCTGAGACGGAGAAAAAGATCACAGAGAAAGGATACAAATTAACTCCACGGGCATCAATAGGCAGAGTAGATGCTATACTGAAGACCCCCAATGGATATGAAGGAGGTGCCGACCCCAGAGGCGACGACACCTCACTTGGCTGGTAATACAAAAACCTGAAAGAGCCCTTGTTATTCTTAATTATGCAGATCCCGTTGCCGGAAGGCCAACGGGATCTTTCATAGATACTAAACCTGAACGAACTTCTTCAGCGTTCCTCTCCTCGGCCCCTTCCATCTCTGCGGCAGAGTCCCCAGGCTGGTGATTCATAAAACGTCCCGGGTAACGTTCTTTAATCTGACAGTGACAAGGTAGGTGCCCTCCTGATAAATATGAAATTCAAATCTTGGATTGACGCTGTAACCTCTGTCGGAAGTAGGAGTTAATCCGGGATCCACCCTGGCGAATTTGCCGGGAATCCGGTAGTAAATGAGATAACCCTGCGGCCCCTGGATCAGAGGAAATGGAATTACCTCAAAATTACAGGTCATGGATGTATCAGATAACACAAGAGGATGGAACCTCGCAAATGTTTCAAAACTATTCCGGTCGCCACGTTTGAGGATCTCGTTATTTTTGGGATTCCACGCAACTCCGTTTTTATCAACAATTTTAAGAATAACGGAAGCCCCTTCAGTCGATAGCTTTTGAATCTTCACCTCCGGCGCACCAATATCCCCGCTTTGGTCAGTATTATCTTTAAACCATGCACCTCCACCAGCCTTTACCTCAAAGGCATCTGCCTCAAATAATGTAAACGTGGCAATATTCTTAAAGTCTTTAGAGCCATTTTCATTGGTAGCCCGGATATCGAACTCATAAGTTCCGAGAGGCACCTTTGCTGTCGTTCCATAGAAGGTGAACGCTCCGGTATTCTGATTAAATTCAAAACAGGGAGCGCTTATGAGTTCCCGCCGGGTGTTAAGCAATTCCACGGTGGTATCGTTGATGGGGTCGAACTTGCCCGTCCATACATACCTTTCGCTGTTCATATACAAAGAATCAGCATGTTTATGAGTCATGGCATTGCGGATGTCAAGTAATTCGTAAGTAACAGGCGCACTGGAGCCATCGTTATCTACGGGATTAGTCTGCGCAACTATCCCTCTTTGAACCTGGATGGGATTGTCCCTGTACCGGATCTGGCCGCTCAAAAATCCTTGCGGAACCTTCTCACACGAAATGATTGTCGCTGTTAATAACAAAACAGCCGATATTATTTGAATATTCCTTTTCATAACCATTAATTATGTGTATCGCCGAAAAATGTAAATGTGTGATTGTTATTCAGCACGTGCACAATACCGGTATTGGTAATAATCCCGGATGTCTGTACCCTGGCCTCCAACAGTTGTTCAGGCTTCACCTGGGACAGACCGGTGGAATCCGTGGGGACAGGGTAATCATGTTCCGTGGCCACTATCTTGGTAAGATATATGTACCTCGGCTGTACGGGGAATATATTGGAGTTCGTATAATCAGTACTGGGCACTGCTCTTATCAACCTGTTTTCTCCGTCGTTAGCCTTTCTGAATTTGCCGTTCTCAGTCAGGTTGTCCAGCGAAAATGGTTCTTTAAAAAGATAAGCCCGGAGTGAATCTCTCAGAGCCGGAAAATCCAGCGAATCAAACGTATAAACAAGATTCTCATCATTTAAACTCACCCTTAAATAGTCGCGTTTAAGTTTTACGTAATTGCTGATTGAGTAATTAGTTAAGGCGAACACTGTTGCACTTGAATTTAACTCATCTTTCAAACCCGTCCGGTCAACCATGATCATCAATGTATCAAAAAGACGGTTCGACTTAAGATAGTCATAGGTTGTCATATCCACATGAGGATCATGAAGACTGCCTCCAAGCGTATAATCCTTTTTACACGCATAAAACCCACTCACGAAAAGTATTAAAAGCAGAAATATTGCTGACTTTTTCATAATAAATCTTTTGAATTAGAGCCTGCCTATCCAATAAGGCGTTTGAACCAAAGTATAATCATCTTTAAACATAGCGGGATCCACGGGCCATAACCAGCCACCCTGTGCCATTCTCGACTGCCCGAAATTTTCATTGAATTCCGGGAGGGTGCCGGTCCTGACCATGTCATAGTACGCATGTCCTTCATAGAAAAGTTCGCGCAGCCGCTCATAAAGAATAGTCGAAGCAAGCTGCCCCCCCGTTCCATTGTATGGGTCTATACCGGCTCTGTTTCGGATACGGTTTAGCAGAACGAGGGCTTCCTGATCCCGCCCTAACTCATTAAGCGCTTCAGCTCTTAATAAAATAATATCGGCAAGCCGGAAGATAATCAGATTATTAGAAAGCCTGGGATCATTATTGGCAGATCCGTCAGCATACGTGATATTTGAAAATTTGATGACCTGTCCTTCGGAAGTTAAAGGCTGAAAAAAGAATGTCTTGTAGCGGATGTCTGTGGTATCTGTATAAACCTTCCTGATATAAGTATTACTCACAGGCCATTGCAGGTCAGTCTTTTTTGCGATAAACGGAGTTTTCAGCGTGGGAAGATAACCTCCCCCGTTTAAAGCGATGCCTTCACTCTGAGAATAATTAATGTTGATTTCAAAGACACCTTCGGTGGATTTCCCTATAAAAACTTTCGCATAGTTCAGGGAATCTACCAGATCATTCTGCTTCGCTGTTATCACCTCTGCCGCAGCTTTTTCACAACCGGAATAGTCTCCTGTCCATGCCCTGATATGGGCTTCGAGCGCAAAGGCACTTTCTTTATTTGCCCTTACAGCTCTCTGGTTAACATCGTCATATCCGGAGAAGAGATTATTCTCGGCCTCCTTTACATCTTTAAGACATTGCTGCAAAACATCTGCAGCAGGACTCCGGGGGATATTCTTCGCCTGGTCAATATCCAGATCAGGCTCCAGTTTTAAAGGCACGTCTCCCCATATGCGGCTCATATAGAAATAAGTAAATGCCCGGAGAAAGTAAGCTTCTCCTATCACCTTTCGCTTATCGTCTTTGTTCGAAAATTTATCAGCAGAAATATCCGGGACCTTATTAATAATAAGATTGATCTGCTGCAATAACTGGTAGTAATTCTGCCAGTTCCAGTAGCCCCTCCCCACATTCAAACCTGTAAATTCCCCGTTTGATATATTAAAATTGGCATTATCAAGACCGGAATTGATTGCAAATTCGCCTGACACGATATCACCATAGACATGCCAGGAATGATTATTGAGCAACACCGATCTCAGTAAAGCATAAGCTCCTGCAATGGCAGTATTTGCGTCGTTTCCATTTCGGAAGTATGCATTGGTAAAAGTCGAGTTATGAGGTTCGAGATCAATAATCTTCTTACATGCTGTACCGGATAACGTTAAAATTCCAATCATAACGCCCGATATATATTGAATGAATCGTCTTTTCATAATCTTCACATGAATAATTTTATAAACCAATCTCTAAACCAAGTGTATATTTTTTGGGAATCGGATAGCCGCTGCCATTGTAAATCCCGTAAGGATCCACCTGCTCGGCATCCGGCAGGTTCGCTTTCTGGAAGATGTGCAAATTGTCCAGCATACCATAGATACGAAGCCTGTTCAGAGAGAAGCGGTCAAGGAACTTCGGCCGGAACGTGTAAGATAAACTGATATTTTTAATCCTCAGATAGGTTCCATTCTCCACCCAGGCAGAACTTACAGCAGCATATTTGTACCGGGTACCGTCAAAAGAATTGAGCCAGGGATAGTCAGCATTATCTCCGGGATGCTGCCAGTAATTGATCCCGCTAAGATCAGGAAAAGCATTATTGCTGATAGAATGCAGGACATCCGGATCCGGATCATCCGTCGGAACCAGTTTAGAAAGTTGCCCTACCAGATAATCATTATACACATCCCTGCCTAAAGTGAACGTGGCAAATACCGAAAGTGTAAAACCCTTGTAATTAAATGTATTTAAAATTCCGCCTGTCACTTTAGGGTTGGGATTCCCGGCGGGAACATAATCTGTATCATCCAGCACCCCGTCTCCGTTAGAATCCTGCCAGATCGGGTCTCCCCCTTTAAACGGATAACCATAAAAACTTAGCACGGCACCCGTAACAGGATTAACCGGGACATCACTGTCATATCTGTAAATCCCTGTCTGTTTAAAAACGTTATATTGATTGATCGCTTTTCCCTGACGCAAAAGGAACTTATCCAGATAAATATCGCGGCCCCCGTTGGGCAATGAGGTGATCAGGTTCTTATTGTACGCAATATTAAAATTGGTTTCCCATTGAAATTTCCTGGACGGATTGAAAATCCTGGCAATCAATTGCGCTTCAACACCTGTGTTACGGGTGCCGATTGCGTTGGATGTGATAGTCGAATATCCGGTCGATACAGGTAAATTAATAGTAAAAATTCCTTCACTCGTATTTTTCAGATAAGCATCTGCGGTCAGGTTGAACCGTCCGTTCAGCAAGGAAAGGTCCAGCCCCACGTTCGCCTGTTTCGAATGCTCCCAGGTAAGATTATTATTGGAAAGGCCCCCGGAGAAGTCCGGAGATATTGCCGAAACACCATTATAGGTAGTCGATATATTCTGGCCGGTATTGGGGTTATTGCTTCCGGGAAAGCTTCCCGCACCAATATTATAGGTATTGAAAGACAGGTATGTATCTCCGGCATCAGGCTGCCGCCCCGTAATTCCGTAACTTGCACGGATCTTAAGCATACTAAGCCAGCTCTCCGCACCTTTCATAAAGGCCTCGTCGCTAAGGATCCAGCCCGCGGAAACTGAGGGAAAAAAGCCCACCCGGTTTCCCTTACCGAATTTGGAAGAGGCATCTGCATTAAGTACTCCTGAAAGAAGGTACCGTTCTTTAAAATTATAGTTCAGACGAAGAAATCCAGTTTGAATTCCGCTCTCAATAAGATCCGAATAAGCTGTGGAATTCAATTTATTGATCACCTTCACAACACCGATCTGATCATTCGGAATTCCGTCAGCTTCTGCATTTGTCGACCTGTACTGGTGAAATTCCGTATTCTGGCCTAACAGGATATTAATATTATGGCTCTTATTGATAGTGGTATTATATTGCAGCGTATTGCTCATTAAATAGTTCAGCGAATTATCGGTAAAGCTGGCTGCGTAACCAGTGCCGCTCTGCCTGACTGCTCCGGGAGTAAATGTATCCTTCCTGCTGTTTGCCGATTCATAGGAAAAAATGGTATTAAAGACCCAGTTCTTCGAAATCGTCCAGTCAATAGACGGGCTTATCGTCAGGCTGTTATTGGTATTGGCATCCGTCTGAATGCTGCTGTTCCCAAAGATAAAATCACGGTTTACATCCGGGAGGTACAGATTAGAAGTAGGAAGCGGATTGTTTGCATAGTATCCACCGGTAAAAGGGCTGTATCCCCCGGTCAGGTCGCTGACGGAACGGGGACGGTCCAGCCGGTAAAAACGCACCTGGGCACTGATCCTCAATTTTGGAGACAGGGCTACTCCCATCCTGCTGTTCAGACTGTACCGCTTAAGTCCCGACTTTTTAACAATACCGTCTTCATTATAATAGTTTAGGCCATATCGATAATTCAGTACATCATTACCTCCCGTTACCGACAGATCGTAATTATCCACTATTCCTGTTTGAAAAACACCTCCCCTGTAATCATTTGCATTGTTAAAAGCGGGATTCAGGCTATCAGTTAGTATCTGAGGAATGTTCCTTAAGTTCTCATATTTCCCATAAAGTTGCAAAATGGCCATTTTCGCACGCCTCTCCTCCGCTCCGGTCAGCACTTTGTCGAGCTGAGGGCGCTCGGTAAGCCCATGATAAGTAGAGAAATTGACCCGGGTCTTCCCGGGAAGACCCGACTTGGTAGTAATGAGAATAACGCCGTTAGCGCCTCTCGATCCGTATACAGCCGCAGCAGAAGCATCTTTTAACACGACAATATCCTGGATATCACTGACAGGAATTCCCGCCAGAACATCTGTATTTGTGCCGTTACCGTAATTGATAGCCGCAATGTCTTCAGTGCTCTGGGGAACATTATCAATCACATAAAGAGGTCCGCTCAGCGCTCTTGCCAAACTGGCCTTTCCGGATGCAGAAGTAGGGTTATTATCGATAGAACGGCTTACCGAGGTATTCCCTCTTAATACCACAGTGTTCCTCACTCCAGGCTCGCCTGAAAAGTTCTGGACATTCAAACCTGCAACTCTCCCCTGCAGCAAATTAGCAAAAGAAGGTGCGGGAACATCTGCAATGGCCTTGGGATCAACAGAAGTAACAGCAGCACTGACAGTCTTCCGGGAAACTTGCTGATAGCCAATTACAACAGCTTCTTTCAGGACAGTCACATCTTCTTTCATCCGGATGACCAGAGGAGAACCATCCTTCACCACTACCTGCTGCTGCGAAAACCCTATGTAAGTAAATACAAGTACCGAATTTTCAGGAATATCAGACAGAACGAAGTCACCATTTGCATTGGTAAGCGCCCCGGCACGCCCGCCTTTGATTTTTATTGATACTCCGGGAAGAGGCTCTCCCTTTTCATCCGTAACGCGCCCCCGGATCTGCAGCGGCGCCGGTTCAGGCGGCGTCAGTGGATCACGGGTCAAAGAGGCTTTGCTCTTTTTCTTGATAACGATCGTTTTATTAATAATGACGAACGTCAGGGGTGCGTCTTTCAAACACCTGTTCAGAACAAGCTCCAGGTCTTCATTCTTTGCACTGATACTTATATTGTCCAGTTTCCTGACCAGGTTATTGTCGTAAAAAAACCGGAAACCGGTTTGCGCCTCTATTTCCTGAAAAATTTGTGGAAGGCTCGCATTTCTCTGTGTCAGCGACACCTTCTGGGAGTATACGCTGGCAGAGACGTGAATATTAAATGCGACAAGAAGAATCATTGAGAGTTTCATCACCAAAAGAATTTTGTGAGAAAGAAATCCTGTAAGAGACAAGACTTTAAGACATAAGTTATTATGCATACCTTTGTTGTGTTGGGGTTGATCAATTAATTTCAAAGTCTATTTTTTAGCCCGACTCACACAGCCGACGCCAATCGGCTGATCTCAACGGACTCTGTTCCAGCAGAGTCCGTTTTTCGTAAGATGATTGCTTTAGCTTGTAGTTTATATTTTCATACTTCTTTCTTTAATGATGAACAATTCGGTTATTTATCCCTGTTTTAAGCCGGCTTAACGATGAGCTTTTTTCCTTGTATATCAAATTTTACTTCTCCTCCGGCTTCGAGGATCAGAAGAACTTCGGACAAATTGGAATGGCGGTCTATCTCACCAACAAACGCATGTGAAGAAACCCGCTCGTCCATAATAATTTCCACATCATACCATCTCGAAATATCCCTCAGCACATCCTTCATATCGGCATTGTCAAACCTGAAAACGCCATCCTTCCACGCCAGATCGACCTTCAGATCTGCCGGAGTTACCGAAAACTCCCTGCCTTTTACAGGGATCAATGCCTTATAGCCGGGCTTTAGCTCTACAGATGCCGCATTCGACTGAAGCTTTACCAGGCCTTCCGTTAAAGACGTCTGTATAATCTCTTCATCCGGGTAAGCTTTTATATTGAAATGCGTTCCCAGCACCCTGACCAAAACTCCACCTGCCTCTACTAAAAAAGGCATCTTTCTATTCCTCGCCACCTCAAAATAAACTTCTCCTGAAATGCTTACCTTCCTCTCCTTACCCGTAAAAGCAGCAGGAAACCTGATTAAACTCGCTGCATTCAGCCAAACTTTAGTCCCGTCAGGAAGCAAAAGGCGGTACTGTCCTCCTCTGGGCGTACTCAGGACATTGTACATCACGCCTGACGGTTGGTGCGTACCGGAAGAACGGGGATCATACGTTACCTGCCCGCCTCCCGATTTTAAAATAGATGTACTGCCCTGATGCGCCAATATTCCTTTTCCTGCACTGTCCAGTGCAATAACAGAACCATCGGACAACCTAAGCACAGCCTTATTTCCCCCGGGCGTTATATCAGCAACATGATCTGGCCGCCTGCCCTCAGACGGATTAAAGGATTTGTAAAGCAGTGTTATTAATGCAATGAGAATTACCGCGGCGGCGGCTTTCAATACCGGCAGCCGCAGCCTTTTCAGCCTTGTACTCCTGCCTTCTTCATATTGGTCTATTCTTTTTTCAATCTCTGCCAGAGAGTCAAGAGAATACGGTTCAGTGACGACCACTTCATTTAACAGGGATTGATAATAGTCTAAAGCTTTTTTATAATCACCGGTATCTGCCGTCTTCAGCCAGATGCCAAACACTTTCTTATCTTCATCCGAAGCGTCTCCGGAAGCAAACCGGCTTAAAATCCCTAAAATGCGTTCAAATTCTATATCCATCTGGTATCAAACGAACGATGCACATCCCGGCATCTTCCCTTTTTAATACTAAGACGATTTAGCTTGTAAAAAGTACACCTCCGATTTAGAAAAAATAATGAAAATTTAACAATGACTTATTTTCCGACACTCACGCCTTAAAAAAAGAGCAAAAAACCTTACAAAAGGCAATAAAAACAAGCGGCCACCCTGTGCTCTGATGCAAATGAACTTTAATAAAGTCCCTTGCCTCATATAATTGTTTTTTCACAGCAGACTGGGAAATGTTCAGTTGGCAGGCGATTTCATCAATCCCCATTTCATACATGACGCGCATTTCAAAAATCCGTCTCCGCTGGGGACTGAGGCGACCTATCGCTTCCTGGGCAGCTCTGTTATATTCATCATAGATAACTTTATCCAGTGCAGACTCTGATTCTGTTTCCGGACCAAAAGTATTTATGATCTTTCTCAGGCTTTCCTGTCGTTTTCTGTTATCGATAAGCTGGTTCTTTGCAACCCGGAAGATATATGCCTCGAAACTTCTCACTGTCTTCAGCATTTCTCTTTTAGCCCAGATCTTCAGGAACACATCCTGGACAACTTCCTCGGTATTTTCCTTTGATTGATCGGCAAATGGAAAGACAAAACGATAAAGCTTTGGAGCATAAGTGGAATATAGTTCGGCATAGGCCCTGCGATCTCCGTTAGAGGCTTTTTCAAGCAGCAGATGTTCCAGGGAAGGACTCGTTGAAATGTTCATTGATAGCTTTGCCGGTAAAGATCTTTATAAAATTAAAGATATAAGATCATAACTCAAAAGGCTACCTGAATTATTGTATCCTGTTCAAAGCCGCCGTAATGCCATAAGATTAGAAAGATTCTGACTGTAAGCTTCGCTGACCGGGATCCTGGTTTCTCCGATTGTCACCTGGTGCCGTTCTATTTTATCTACCTTCGATACCGGAATAATGTAAGAACGATGTACCCGTATGAACTTATCAGAAGGCAATAAGCTGATCGCCTCATTAAAAGTACTTCTTGATAACACCTGTTTATCTTTCAGAACAAAGGTGACATAGTTACCTCCCGCTTCCAGGTACAGAATTTCTTCGAGTTTCACCTTTACCTGTTCAAACCCCGTCTTTACAAATAAGTGATCGGCTTCTTCTCCCGCACCGCGAAACTTATATAATTCATACGCTTTATTGCATCCCTTAATAAACCTGGCGAGAGAAAAAGGCTTAAGCAGGTAGTCGACAGCATCAAGCTCAAAGCTTACCACTGCGTGTTCCGAATAAGCAGTGGTGAATATGACCAGCGGCTTCCGGCTCAGGGTATTAAAAAAGTCTATTCCTGAAATATCCGGCATCTTGATATCCAGGAAGATCAGATCCACCTGTTCCTTTTGCAGGTATTCCAGAGCCCTGAATGCATCGGTAAACACCTCCTTAAGATCTAAAAAAGGCACTTTGGAGGCATGTGTTCTTATAATATCCAAAGCAATGGGTTCGTCGTCGATCGCAATAGCAGTCATGTTGA
>NZ_QEAS01000011.1:21535-119931 GCF_003130405.1 Pararcticibacter amylolyticus | reverse complement strand
CAACAGCCAATAACCCTATTCCAGCAATATCGTCAGATGTATAAAAAATTCTTTAGCTGTTTCCCTGATCATCAGATCGTGTTTTCTTGGATATAATAATTGTAAACGTTGTTTGACATTTTCCAGGCCAATTCCGTTCCTGTCTTTCTCCGGATCATTATCCGGTTTAACATGAACACTATTATTGACATCAAAATAGACCGTACTGTTTTTGATATGCAGACTAACCTTTATATGGGAGGGCTGACGTAAACTGATCCCATGTTTAAAGGCATTTTCAACAAAGGGGATCAGCAACATGGGTGAGATCTGAAGATTATTAATGGATTCATCTATATCGGTAATAATCTTTACATCCGGACTGGTGTCCGTTCTCAGCCGCTGGAGAATGATATAGTTATTGAGGTAGTCAATCTCGCGGGTCAGCGAGATCTTTTCCTGTACATTTTCCTGAAGCATAAAGCGCATCATATCTCCCAGCCGCTCAACACCTTCACTGGTACGCGACGCCCCTTCCTGAAGCGCTGTGCCGTAAATAGTATTTAAAGCATTAAACAGGAAATGCGGATTGATCTGCGACCTCAGGAAACCCAGGTTAGCATCTGACTGTCCCAATGCCGTTCTCAGGTTCCTCATTTCCTCATTCCCCTTTTGCCTGCGCTTATACAACTCCCAGCTCACTGGCGCAGTGATCAGCAATTGAAATACCGAATTAAATAAAATGATTGCAACAGCCCTGCCGCCAATGAACGCAAATGCCAAAAATGCAAGAATAACTGCACTAATTAAAACAACCCATAATACAGACCCAAAGTATGCCCAAAAGGGCCTTTTCCGGTTCAGGTTCTGGGGAATATAAGCATAGAAGGAAAACCAGTATATAAAAATAGAGATCGGAATAACGATCACCCAGCCATAAAGAAATATCTCATTAACATCAGTAAGCAGCATAAGAAGAGTGATAACCATCCACACTACGAATGCAGCAATTCCATCAGATGTTACCATCTGGTACTTCGACTGGATGGTTTCAGAATTAAGGATCAGGTAAACACCCGTATACTTTATGACGGAATAGAGCCCGTACATCAGGATCATCCAGGCGGCAAGAACGAAACTGTTTTGGAAAAAGTAGTTAAATGCTTCCTGTTCTGTTTTGTACCGGATGAACATATAATTTTTCAGGTATGTATCTGTTACCCCTAACACAAATCCTATGATCAGGAAGGAAAGCAGCACGAGAAGAATATTCTGGACCAGCTTCTGCTTCTTCACCAGATCGGGTACGACACGAAAGTTAAGAAGCAGGAACGACAGGTAAAAAAGGGTATATCTTACAATCTGGGGGAAGAAATAATCCTGTGTATAGTTAAACGGGATCCGGGCTTCCTGAAACAGGTAGCGGGAACTCGTCCATACATCCGAACTTTCACTCTTCACGGCATTGGCCGTAAGGAAGAACACAGAGAACACGAAAGTGGTGGTCGCAGCCCAAAACTCAATCTTAGCAAGATTTACTGATTTACTTATAAACTCTTTCATTCCATTAATCAATTATACACAAAATACTGTTCTGTTCGCTGCCTAGTTCCCTCCGCCGGCCACATCGTCATTTCTTATTCCCCTTCTGCTCTTTTTAATGCTTTCTTTCAGCTTGCCAAACCGGTAATCAAGACTTGCCGAAAATGATCTGAAATAGCTCCTGTTATTGCTCTGCTGGATAAAATCAGTTCCTGTGGTCCGGTTCTCCGACTCCCGGTATTTAGTAAACAGGTTATTCGCGGCCAGCGAGAACGTGAGCTTATCTTTGACCACCTCACGGTTTACACTAAAACCAGAACCAACAATTCCGTTTGACCTGCCCTGTAAGGTAATACCCCGCCCATAATACGACACATTTGCACTGAAGCGCCATCCTTTATCCATCTTGTAATCGGTAGATGAAAAAATGGAGGGCATTAGCCCCTTGTTGGAAACCTTCTCTCCGTTTACCACGCCATTTACTTTACCATAACCAAAATTGGCGTTGAGGCTGTATTTCCATTTCTTTGTTAAAGGATAGCTAAAGGCAAATTCCATTCCCGTCATCCGGGCGCTTCCGGTATTTCCGTAGCTTGTATAGCTAATGTTTGTTTCAGGATCAAAATACGACATCGGCATCACCAGATCGTCGAAAAATCCCAGCAGCAGGCCAATATTCAGGTTCCCTTTTTTGAAAGTACTGTAATTTAGCTGGAACATATCTACAGATGCAGTACGCAGAGCGGGATTTCCGCTCGACTCGAAATTAGGATTGGAACGATCTGTAAAGGGGTTCAGTAAATCTATCCCCGGCCGCTGAATGCGGGTGGTGTATCCAAAATTCAAATTGCTGTTATCTGTCAGTTTCCGGTTAACAGAAACAGAGGGGATCAGACTGGTATAGTCCCGGTTTAACTGCGTAGCCGCAGAAACGAAATCAGCATCAATCACAGTCTTTTCAACCCGGAAACCAGCCTTAAAGCCCCAGCCTCCGATAGTATACTGGTATGTATTATAAAAGCTGTAAATATTCTGGGTGTTCTTAAAAACATTTGTTCTCGCCGGATCCCTCACAAAAATACCCTGATCCGCATCGAAAGAATCGTATCCGAAATCACTCTTATTGTTTCTGAAAATTGCCTTTATTCCTGTCTCGATAGTTATTTTTTTAAAAGGATGCACATAGTCGGCTTGTAAGGTTTGTTCAGAAAACCGTCCTTCATTTTTTTGCCTGTATTCAGGATCATAAAAGTTAACAGCTTCATAGATACTTATATTATTGGAGCCGGTGTTTACAAAACCGTAATAACGGTATGAGAATGTCAGAAGCCTGTTTTTATCCGACTTAAATCCCATTTGATAATTCAGCCCGGCATCGCTACCCCTGCCCTTGCGCAGATAGTCATTAACTAAATTATACCGTTGAATCATCAGATCAGCTCCCTGTAGTTCTGAATATTGCAGATTGTCGTTATTCCACTTATTCCCGTTAATATTGAACTGGCCGGAGATAAGATTAAGAGAATCGATTTCGAAGCTTAATTCAGTGTTAAAATAGCCGCTGTTACCATTTGACTCCTGTGAGACTGACTGGACAAGCATCGTCGGACTTCCTCCAAAAGTTTCACGGAAACGGGAGCTGCCAACTGCCGGAACATCAGACACGTTCCCGCCGCCGTTAATTCCTAATCCAAGCTTTCCCGATTTTAAGTTTAAAGATCCTCCCGTACCCGGTCCATTGGCAGGGAAACGGCCATTTACATTCAGCGATCCATTATACCCGTTATCGATTCTTTTATTAGTAATAATATTGATGATGCCGGTTAATCCTTCTCCGTCATATTTTGCAGGCGGCGTGGTAATCACTTCAATCCTCACGATAGAGGACGCTGGCATACTTTTAAGAATTTCTTTCGGGCTTCTCTCCAGCATGCCCGAAGGCTTTCCGTTCAGGAGGATTTTATAATTCCGGTCTCCTTTTAACAGGATGTTATCCTCAGCGTCAACAGACAGCATCGGAACTTTGCGCATCATTTCCAGCACATTACTCCCTTTGCTGTCAGGATCAGCTTCCAGGTCATAACTTAAACGATCTATCTCCTGCTTTATAACAGGTCTCTCCGCAGAAACTACTACTTCCTTTAAATCATTATTGGAATGACCTAAAAGCACAGTACCAATATTTTTAGTTCCCGCATCATCTTTATCAACCTTTATTTCCAGCTTTTTCCGTTGATGGCCTACCAGCATCATTGTAAGCGAATATGTACCGGACACCAGGCCGGAGAAACCAAAACGACCATCAGTACCGCTTAGCACCGTCTTCCGCACACCTTCATTTCCCCTGCTTAAACTGACTGTCACATATCCGAGCGGTTGGCCGGAGGCCGAATCAATTACCACACCCTTGATTCCATATTCACCATGAGTGCTATTCTGGTTCTGCGCCCGGGAAAGGAGCGCACATCCCGACAACAAAAGTACCAGGAGCTGTTTTTTAACATGGGTAACCGTAATCATATCTGTTTTATTTTTATTGCAGACAATGATAGATCAGCCAATGCTCCTGCTATAATGAATGTGATGAGTGCCCTGAAAAATGTGACGGATTCGGGCTGTTCCACTTAAAGCCTTCATCTGTACAGAAACCCGGCTATTTAAAAATGATCTAATCAGCCTATTTGACACTCCGCCCACAGTTGAGCTCTGTAAATTTCATAATCTTGTCAGGCTAACTTAAATCAAATGAACGAAATGATCTGTGTGATCGGCGGAGGTATCAGCGGCCTTGCGTTTAGCCACTATTGTACGAAAAATTATTATCCGGTAACGGTCTTTGACGCCGGGCGGCGTGATGCATGTATCGCGACATATCATGCGGACCCGGAATTGAACGTTGAAGCCGGGGCCCATACACTTTACAATAGCTATCAGCATATTATAGGGATCATTGAAGACTACCAGCTTCAAAATCAGGTCATCCCTAAAGGGAAGCTCCGTTTTGCCAAATATGACGGGCAAATGAAATCTTTAACTAAAGGCTTACACTGGCTCGAAATAGCCGCCCATCTGCCCCGCCTGTTTAACAGTCAAAAGGCAGGAAAGACAGTCAGCGAATACTATTCGGAGATCCTGGGACGGCGGAATTACCAGGACTTGTTTAGTCACGCATTTCAGGCTGTATTGTGCCAGCCCGCAGATAATTATCCGGCTGAGCTTCTTTTCCGAAAACGTCAGCGCAACAAGACTTATACAAGATCCTTCACCTTAAGAACGGGGATAGAGGGGCTTCTGGATACAATTGCCGGCAATGCTTTAATAAACATGCATCCTGACGCGAGAGTAAAGGCCATAAGCCGGGAAGGTACTCTGTTCAGGATAGACGACGAAAAGCACACCACACATGCACCATTTATCTGCCTGGCATGCCCGCCATGCTCAGCAGCGGAGCTTAGCGGGGGATTCGACCCCGCACTGGCAGCTATGCTTTCAGACATTGAAACAGTACATGTTGACTCCATTCTTGTTAGAACCGGAAAGGAAAAAACAGTAACCAGAAAGAACATCATCGGTATCCGCCAGCCCTTTTTTTCAGCACTATACAATGAAGGGATTGAGCACAGCTACTGGCTTTTTCATTTCGAAGGTTTAAAATATGCGGTTGAAGAAAAACTGCATATTATCAGCAGAGTTACCGGTGTCCCCAAACCCGGTCTCACATTGGTTCTTCAGCGAACTGCGAAAATGCCCTCTGTAAAAATAGGTCAGTTGCAGCTTCTGAAAGAAATAGATCACTACATAAAAGATAAGCCGGTTTTCATTTCTTCTAATTATATGCAGGGGCTTGCCCTGGAGGACTGCTGCGAACGTGCTAAAAAAGAATCACAACGATTCATTGAAATGGCAGGCAGCAGGAAATAGCTTGTCGCGTTTTCAGAACATCTTACGTAAAGACTATTGAACACACACAAAGATTTTCCTCAATAAACAACACCTGATCATTATCAGCAACAATAAAGGGGCCTTTTAAGCCCCTTCATTGTAACATGCCCGCCAAATCGACGCGTAGCTGACCGGTTTCCGCAGACCCGCTGCGCCGGCGTAGGTTTTTGCAGTACACGAACGGGTGGAAAGTGCACCGCCCCTTACAGCCACTACGACGAACTGACACCCGTCATCTTCGTTTCAACGGGCAAACTGATGTCTTTATGATCATATACTTCCAAAAACCAGGCCAGAATATCAGGCTAAGGCTTTGTTATAAATTCCTCTCTTACTCCAGTGCGCGATCATCGCGAGTAATGCCAGCCCTGCACCCGTTAAAACCACTCCGTGCCATCCCCAGTTCTGCCATGCAACGCCCGAAACATAGGTCCCGGCTGCCCCTCCGATAAAGTAAGACGTCATGTATACGGTATTGATCCTGTTATTAGCCTCCGGATGAAGGGAGAAAATAGATGACTGATTCATCACGTGAATGGCCTGCATGGCCACATCGAGCACCACCACTCCGGCAATCAAACCCATGTAAGTAGTGCCCCCGACCAGGAAAACACCCCAGGCTGCAAGGAAAACCAGTATCAGGCCTATCATCAGGCGTGAATACGGTATCTTTCCGGCTGTTTTCCCCACGTATACCGCCATCAGGGCACCGAGCATTCCGGCCAGCCCAAAAGCTCCGGCAATGGAACTGCCTGCATTAAAGGGAGGCTTGCTCAGATGAAATACAAGCGCTGTCCAGAAGGTACTGAAGGACGCAAACAATAGAGCCCCTCTGAGAGCAGCTATCTGCAATGCCGGCTCTGTTCTGGCAAAACGTATAACAGATCCCATCAATTTACCATAAGTCCCCTTATATTCGGGCAGCACTTCCGGCAGCTTCCGGATAATAAGCAGGAGCAATACCAGCACCATGCCGGCAGCTATAAGGAAAACACTTCTCCATCCCATGAGATTACCAATGAAACCACTGAAGATCCTCGATCCAAGAATTCCGAGAAGTAAGCCGCTCATCACAAAGCCAATGGTCTTCGTGCGGTTTTTCGGCTCTGCAAGTCCCGCTGCCATCGGCACGAAGATCTGCGGAATGACAGAGGTAAAGCCAATTAAAAAGCTAAATGCATAAGCCATATATAAAGAGTTGCTCAACGCCATCCCTGCCGACGAAGCAGCGATTAAGACGAAATCGGCCACTATCAATCGTTTACGGGGCAGCAAATCGCCTAATGGAACAATCACCAGCAATCCTGCCGCATAGCCTATCTGAGTCAGCATCGCAATCCTGCTTACTGCCTGAGCCGTTACTCCGAAATCACGGGCAATGAGTCCCAGCAGGGGCTGGTTATAATAATTATTCGCAACGATCAGGCCCGAAGCAACAGTCATGAGCCATAATAGAGTGGGAGTTAACCGGGGTTTTTCGTAAGTTTTCATATCTTCTGATCTTGTTAAGAGACTGGCGCTGCGCTTGTGCCAGGGTCTTCATTACATTAACGCTGCAATACAAAGATCAGGAATGGAATTCCCGCGGCTATTGAACTGGTTCAGGAAATTTAGTTGAACTGGTTCAACTAAATTCTTTATTTATCAGCGGAGACCGCCTTCTTCCTCAATTTAGATAAGTATTCGGTTGTCATTCCCAGGAAAGATGCGAGTGCATACTGCGGCACCCTCTGCACCAGCGCAGGATACTGTCTGACAAACTGCAGATAACGCTGTTCAGCTGATAAGGTCAGATTAGCGATCACCCGCCTTTGCTGGTAAGCAAGCCCTCTTTCAGCCGCTATCCGAAAGAACCTGTCAAAAGCAGGATTCAGGTCCTTGAGCTTTTGTTCGCTCTCATAATCCAGTTGCATCACCACACTATCTTCCAGGGCAGTGACAAACATCGTGGCATTCTGCCGGTACAGATAAGCATTATAATCGGTGATCCACCAGTCTTCTATCGCAAAAGCAATCGTATGCTCCTGGCCGTCCTCCGTCACAACATACGACCGCAAAGCGCCTTTTTTCACATAGTACCGGTGGGGTACCGGAAAATCGGGCTGAACCACAAACTGCCGCTTCCGAATATTCTTCTCCCGGAACATAACGGCAAAAGTCCGTGCTTCATCTTCCTCTATTCCGGTTACACGACGGATATGACCGGTGAGCTCTCCATATACATTTTCCTCTCCCGGCGTGTCCTTTTCTGCAAGCGTCTTCATCAAAATCTGTTCGTTAAATCCGTACTCAAAGTACAGATTTGCGAATATAAGGAGAAACTATTTTTCGTAATCCCCGATTTTCACAGACATCAGGGTAGGATAAGTCCAGACATAATGTCGCGCAGCAAACATCAGCGGCCGGTATCCTTCAACATACGTTTCATAGGCCTCATCTTTATAAAGCCCCGACATAGCCTCGATCAGGTTCGCCGGCCAGAATGATCTGGCATCCTCCGGCTTTCCCTGTCTCGGCGACGGGTACCAGGGCCATTTCTGCGGATGCTGATTATAGTAGAGAAGATAGTCAAGCGCCTTTTTTACAGATTTACCTTCACCGGAGAAGAACAGATTTTCTCCTGTTGCATTATAAGCTATCCAAAATGCACCCGTAACAGGGGTTAAAGAAAAGTAGGTATACCAGATCCCGTTCGCTTCCCTCTTCACCTCCTCCGTCAGGTGCCCGTCATCAGCAATTTTCGCAGGAAGGTCCATTTTCAGCTGCCGGATATGCTGAGCAATGGCGGGAGAATTATCCAGGTAATAATCAGCAAGCATCGCCCCATACAGTCCCCAGTCGCCCCAGTTGTTCTTCCTCGAACTGATGGAACAGGCCGCCTTCCGGTAAACAGATTCAAGCCAGCGCTTAAACTGTTCACGGTCCTTACTTTTCCATTCAGAATAATTCCTCATTAATTCAGCCGCAATAACCAAAGAGGCACCCATATAGGTCATCACAAGCGGGCCGTCCGCTTCAGAGTATTTTTTATTTATGGAAGCCCATGCATTTAACAGCATGATGGCCTTATCTCCGTACTTTTTACTCCCCGTAAGCTGCCAGGCCAGTGCACAGCTGTAAGCGTGAAAACCATCCGAATTCAGAGCTTCAGAATTCCTGCGGTGCCCTTCCTTATCAAAATAAAAACCGGGGATATGAAAGTCTTCGAGAGCATGATGCCCGGCTATTAATGCTGAATCAGCCTGAACTTTTAATTGATTGAAAGCAGAAAGCCAGGGCTCCCTTTTCAGGCGAACCTGCTGTCTTACAAAATTAATCTGCGCACGGGGATGCATTCCCCCCGGGTGCTCATAACAATAAGCAGGAGATATAAAGAAAGCCGGGATAAGGTAGATCAAAACGACAATATACCGGATACGAATGTCAAGCCCCATGTCTTTTCTTATAAAAGTTTTCCAATGATCATCAGTTTACCCAGGAAAAACAGGCCCTTCCTGTAATCCGCAGGATCTTCCCTGGTTTCATGATAGTTGACCATTTTCTGCTTGTCTGTCGTCATTGTCCCCTTCTTCAGGATCACCACATGCTCTCCATCCTTCAATGGCCCAATCAGGCAATAGCTCCTTCTGTAAAAATACCCGTAGCTGTCGAACCTCGTCCTGATGTCTGGTTGCCCGTCAATATTTACGACTACCGATGGCGTCGCAGACGGCCCGATAATATCACAAAAACCAAAATAAGTCCCTGAAAAACGGACGACAACACTGTCACTGGTGTGCGCAGTACAGATCAATCCGGGATAGGCCTTCTGAAAAGGCTTCAGATAGCCATCCCAGGAAGCCTGCTCCCATCCCGCAGTTCTTTGCACCTCATCCGGCGAAAGCACCCTCGTTACCCCGAAGTTACCGGAATACAATGGCTGAGGCATCTTTTTCATTTCTTTGCCGCTCTTCATATTTTCGAATGCCCCCACAATGGTCTTTGTGTAAATCTCATGCCCCAGGTCGCCCGGATGTGTGCCGTCAAATGAAAAAACAGCTCTGCCGGCTGCCTCATCCTCTTTTGTCCCCCGGAAAATCAGCTTGCCCTGATTGACCTCTTTCAGGACGTCGATCCCAAGGTTAACAGACGGCAGCTTATAGTAGTCTGCAACACGTTCAATGAACCGCACAGAACGATATAGCTCACCCTTATTATAAGCCCCCGTCATCTGATCATGAATCGTATACAAAAAACAGATATCCGTCTTCAGGTTCTGCTTCTTTATCTGCCTCACAATTCCCTCTATAGCGTTGCAAACCAGGAGAGAATCGCTGGCAGCATCGTTCACAGCAAATTCAACAAATACCAGGTCGGGATGATGGGAAAGAACCTCCTCCTGCAGCCTGAAAGCTCCGAGAGAAGAGCCTGTGCCCCCCACCCCGGCATTATACACAGAGATAGACGACTTCGGATACTTCTTTCTGAAATACTGCTCCGTCTTTACACGGTAGCCCGCTGCCTCAGTGATGCTGCCTCCGAGATAACATATCGTAACAGGGGAGCCCTTGCCGAGCTTCGCGAAAAATGCCGGCAGGCCATTTCTTTCCTGAAGGACAGAAAAGCCCGCCAGCGTTTGGCTAACGCCAATTTTTAACAGGGATAAGATCAGTAGTGCCCCAATAAAGATTATTCTGCAGGAGGTAGTCCTGCGATCAGCATGTAACATCGTAAAACATGTAATGAGTAATAAAATAAATTTCTAATCCATCACGACCTTCAGCGAGTATCCGTGAGGTGAGTCCTTTACTCCGGCAGGCAGAAAAACACGCAGTCCGTCCGGCCCCTGGCTGAACTTTATACCCGCTTTTCCCATCTCCACCTTTTTCACTATTCCATTCGCTTTATGTAATGATTTGATAAAAGCCTGGCCATTGGCGGGCGACTTCAGGGCGATTGCATATACCGCTCCGTCCTTTTGAGTGAACCAGAAATCCTCCGGTGTTATGGACGCCTTAAAGCCGTCCCGCTCACGCTGTTCTGTATCCGTTATTTTGTAATCGGAGGGACCTTCATGACTCACCTTCCATGCGGAAGAACCATAGATCGCATCCTGATTCACTTTCATCCAGTCACCGATCTCTTTGAGGTTCTTCACTACCGGTTCTGGAACCGAACCATCGCCGCGCGGACCAATGTTAAGCATGTAGTTTCCCCCCTTGCTTACAATCTGAAGAAGCCAGTACAACAGTTCCTGTGCACTTTTCCAGTCATGATCGTAGGATTTATATCCCCAGGAATTATTAAAAGTACCGACCGTTTCCCAGGGCATATTATACTTCTTATCGTCAGGGATCTGGTTATCTCCCGGAATAGCGTAATCTCCCATCTTATTGCCGATCCTTTCGGCAACGATCACCCTGGGATTAATATCATACACTGTTTTGTAAAAGCGAAAACTCTGTTCTTTCCTGATTAACTCAGGCATATCAAACCACATATAACGGATCTCCGGATATTTGGTCAGCAATTCCTTTACCTGGGGAACAGATTTCTCATCGAGGTATTCCTGGTAGGTATTGGGACTCGGATCCCACAAGTTTGCACCAAAGGTACTGGTTGGTTTACCGAGCCGGTCATTGGCTTCTTTCGTCTCTTTATACTGTGCGTCCGCTCCGTCTGCCCAGTCAATATTGTGTGAATAATAAACCCCGAAGCGGACACCATATTTGCGGCACGCCTTCACCAGTTCGGCAACTGCGTCCCGTTTGAAAGGCGTAGCGTCCACTATATTGAAACTGCTGACATCCGATTTATACATCGCGAACCCCTCGTGATGTTTAGCTGTGATGACCAGGTATTTCATTCCTGCATCCCTGGCCATCCTGGCGATCTCATCAGCATTAAAGGAAGTTGGATTAAACTGGTCCGCCAGCGCAGCATACTCCTTCCGCGGGATCTGCGCCGCCAGCTGGATCCATTCTGCAACTCCCGGTCCCTTCATCTCTTCCATCTTTTTCCCTTTCCAGGTACCGGCGGGTATGGAATACAGCCCCCAGTGAATAAACATTCCGAACTTCAGATCCTGAAATTCTTTCAGCGCCTCTTTTTTTGACGCATTCATTTTTTGCCATTCGCTCATAGGGTCAGCCTGTCCAAATAAAGGTGTACAGATCGTCATGCAGAATGACAACAAACAAAAGCTTAAAAAGGCAGAAAAATATCGGTTCATAATTTAAATAAGCTTATCAAAAATGATTAGCGCCCGAAAGACGCAGTAAAGCCTCGAGATAATAATAATCAGCATACACCAGCGGCACATCTATCTCCCCCCCGTGCGGGATGCTGCCAACGCTATGTTTCAGGATGAAATAACCGTTAGAACCCGGCTGAGCAGTATACCTGTCTGACGTCAGAGAGCCCAGGATCGTTTTCGCTGTACTGTAAAAAACAGCTTTCTGTTTTCCCCTGACATACGTACTCAGTTCGAGGAGAGCAGAGGCGGTGATAGCCGCAGCAGAGGCATCTCTCGGGACTTCCCTGAATTTTGAAGGCTCATACCTCCAGTTAGGATTATACCCTTTCTGATCAACATTAAAATCCCAGTAAGGCACCTTGTCGGCAGGCAGGTTCTTGTTATGGATGTAAAATTCAGCCATCTTTACCGCAGCGTCGAGAAACTTTTTCTGGCGGGTTTCCCTGAACACCTGCGTAAACCCGTATAAGCCCCAGGCCTGCCCACGTGCCCATGCCGAATTATCAGAAAAGCCCTGCGCCGTCTCTCTGCTCAGGACTTCTCCGGTATTTTCATCGTAGTTTACCACGTGGTAAGAGCTGTAGTCGGGCCGGTAATGATTTTTAAGGGTAGTTTCAGCATGTTTTATTGCAATATCCCTGAAACTTTGATCGCCCGAAAACTTCGAGGCGAGGAATAACAGTTCAAGGTTCATCATATTGTCAATGATCACGGGATACTGGTATACAGCTTTCCCTCCCCATGACTTAAAAGTATTCCAGGATTTTATAGCCCCCACTTTCGGATTAAAGCGTGTAACGAGTGATTTCGCGCTCTGAACCAGGATCTTCTTATACGCTTCATTCCCGGTGATCCTGTAGGCATTCCCGTAACTGCAATTCATCATAAACCCGATATCATGGTGAGAAGTATTGTATTGATTCTTCTCCAGCGACTCTGTCCATTTCGTTGCAGCAGCCTTCCATTTTTCATCTTTTGTATATTCATACACATACCACAGGCACCCCGGCCAGAAACCGCCCGTCCAGTCTCCTATCGTCGTAAAGGTTGTCTTCCCGTTCGGATCTGCCGAGCGCGGGTACAGGCTGAGATCTGTAGCGGTCGCAAGCATCTGCGTATATTGTTTTTCTGCTTCAGAAAAACCGGATTTGATAATATTCGTACTATCCGGCCCTGCCATTGAGGGCTGAACAGCGAGCAATATTGCTCCAAAAAGTAAGAAAGGTTTTATACTCATAATCAATAATGTGCAGCGTGATCATTTTTTACCGGCTTTCCCGACCATACCAGTTGTGAAGTCCATTCCCTCCCCGGTTCTGTCCAGACCGGATCATCTTCCGGGAGGCCCAGGGCGAGAAAACCTTCCGTGCAGATATAGAGGCTTCCCGTTGAAGTATAAGAGTCAGCCACAGCCCATTGAGAGCCGCAGACACCTATTTTAAGCCAGCCTTTAGGGTCAAATGTCCCGTCCTGTTCAAATGTTCTTTTCATAACAGCAGTGACGGCGCTTCTCACCTGTGCTCCCGGCAATTCATCGGGAAGCTTATGCAGCAATGCAAGGTGACCCAGTGGCTGAAAGGCAGCGGTGCGGTAAGGCATTGACCGCCCTATTGCAGGATAGGTTCCTTCCGGTGATATCAGTCTTTCGAGCAGAACAGCATAACGCTGCATCCTCTTTATTGCCAGATCCAGGTCTTCCCGGCCGGCAAGGCCCCTGTCGCTGGCAACCTTAAGCAGATCTGTCAGCATAGAATGAATGACGTAGCTGTTATAATAATCCAGTGCGAAGTCAGGTCCGTCGGCATACCAGCCATCCCCTTTATACCATTCCTGCGTTTTGCGTATGCCGATCATGATCCGGTAAGGTTCATACTCGTCCCCGGCAACCAGCAGGAAAGCTTCCACCATCGCAGCAAACAATACCCAGTTGTTATAAGCCGGCATAATGCGCCGGAGCTGCTTCAGTTCAAGCAGAAAACGTTTTTTTGTAATTTCATCCAAAGGTTTCCAGAGCACATCGTACGCCCTCAGTAATCCCTGGCATAAATGAGCGGCATCTACAAGAGGCTGGGCTTCCGATCTGAAATTCAGGTAATCGGGAGAAGAAGGATTTACAGCATTAGCCATCCCCTCCAGGTACCATTGAAGGAGTTGTTCCCGCTTCCTTCCCTCTGGTGAATCCCGATCAGGCAGAGCCAGCCAGGGCGCTATCCCGCAGATAGTTCTTCCAAAGGCTTCCAGGTGGCTTACTTTCTCCGCTTTCAGGGAATAGCCCGGTGCTTTCTCCAGGGGCATCTCCTTTTTGAGCGTATTCCGGCTAAGATTCTGCAATACGGGGGCGCTGATTTTATAAAGGAGGGACGACCAGTATTCCCGGTCATTCCCTTCTTTTATTGCTTTCGTCTCCTTTTCTCTGTCAGTAAGCCCGGCAAAAGACAGCTTAGCCATAGTTAAGCCTCCCGCCAGGGGGATGGCCTTTACAAATGATCGTCTTTGCATTTTTATCTAAGTGTGTGTTTGTGTGGCGTACAGAGTTTAATTAATCCAGCCCGGATTCTGTTCGAGGTCCGGATTCATAATAATGTCGCCGAGTGGGATTGGCCATGTGTAGATATAATCTGCCTTGAACGAATAGGCCGCAACGTTGCCTCCCCATATCTGTTTTCGTCCGTTACCCGTAAAGAAAACAGCATCTTTCCATGTTCCCCACCTCAGCTCGTCAAAGTAGGAAACTCCTTCCAGCGGCAGCTCTACTCTCCTCTCATTACGGATGCGCACTCTCAGGTCATCCTGCCCGGTTACGGTAGTGGCCGCATTCGAGTTTAAAAGTGCAACGCCGGCTCTTGCCCTCACCTCATTCACCAGGTTAATGGCCTCTGAAGTCTGCCCCTGCTCATTCAGCGCCTCAGCCCACATGAGCAGTACATCAGCATAGCGTATGAGAGGTGCATCGAGCGGCGCATAGTCCCTGCTGATAATTTCCGAAGTACCGGTAGCAACAAACTTCCTGTACAGGTAATAAAAGAAGTTTTGTGTATCCGACTGCACATCGCCGTTCACTTCCGCCTGGCCTCTGTAAGGCCAGCGCAAATAGGAGGTTGTCGGGATTGCCGTATTGCTGTAAGATCCGTCAAAACTCGAATAAGGAGTAATTACAGTAGCCTGCAGACGTGGATCACGGTTGGCATAAGCCTGCTTGATCCGGGCCTCGTTGCCGGTTGGCAGGTAGAGGCTCATCTTTGCCCCGCGTCCCGCAGCTGCGGCAATTTCCTTTTCTGTTAAATTATCCCTCAGAAAATATACTTCCCTCTGTGCCGGGGTAAGACTCGAATAACCCGGTAAGACATCCTCCCAGTTAAATTTAGAACCATCGGCGTTCTCATAAAGATCAACCAGGTTTGGTGAGGGCATGAAATAATTCCAGTTTGAGCCCTGCGCCGAGCGGCTTCCCACGAACACCTGGAACGACGCCCCGGAATTAGGCTGGCTGATGTTTTGAATAGAGAAGATCATTTCTGCACATTGCTCATTGGCGAGGGTAAAAAGAGCACCATAATTGCTGAAAAGTGCATATCCTGCTTTCTTCACCTCGCTGAAATCCGCTGCTGCCAGATCCCATTTCTTAAGATACATATATGCTTTTCCTCTTAAAGCGTAGGCCGCTCCTTTAGTTACATGTCCGTAATTGGCATTCCCCTGCGGATATCTTGCCGGCAAGTTGGGCTCGTTGATACAGTCAGTAAGATCTGCAATCACCTGGTTCCATACTTCTTCTTCTGTCGAGCGCGGCTTTGTTGCACCTGTAGGACCGTAAGGTTCCAGGTATATTGGAACTCCCCTAAACAGCTGGTTTAATCTCGAATAGAAATAAGCCCTGATAAACTTGCTTTCAGCAATGTAACGTCCTTTTTTTTCATTACTGGAAGGCGATTTAAGAGGGATATTCAGGATCGCATCATTCGCACGCTGAATGCCTTCATAAAAGTTCTTCCAGTAGGCAGAAAATAACCCGTCTCCTGCAGTGATGGTGCCGTTTAACAAAGGTTCGTCAAACCTGCTCTGGCTGGTAGAACTAAATCTGTCTAATGCATATATTTCATTATAAATACCATTGCTGCTATTCCCTATTCCTAACCTCAGTCCGGAATATACTCCGGTTAAGCCTACGTCTGTCAGGTTATCTGTTGTCCACATAGTTTCTGCAGGAACAGAAGAATAAGGCTCGGTGTCCAGTAAATCCTTCTGACAGGCAGTTAGAACCAACACGGAAAAAATCAATATTTTCTTCATAATATCATTTTTAAATCAGAAAGTCACATTTAATCCTAAAGTGTATTGCCGCATAGTCGGATATCCTAAGCTTGGCCCGATCTCGGGGTCAAGACCCGGATAATCAGTAATCGTCAGCAGGTTCTCGCCTCCCAGGAACAACCTGACGTTACTTAAGCGCAGCTTCTTTAACTGGTTCGCCTTTAACGTGTAACCAACCTGGAGGTTCTTCAGCTTAATATAAGAGGCATTATAAAGGTAAAAGTCGCTGGCATAAGTATTCTGGGGATCCGTAGTTTTCAAACGGGGATAATGGCCATTGATATTATTCGCCGGATCTGCCGGGTCTGCATCGTTATAATAGTAATGATCATCAGCGATCATAGAGGGGATCGCTTTACCCAGACCCACAACAGACTGGTTCAGGTAAACGGCATTCCAGTAGTAGTACATCCCCTGGCTGGCCGCCCATACCATAGACATATCGAACCCCTTATAGGCAAGGTTCGCGGTGAGACCATAATTCCATTTTGGATTAGGCGATTTCCCGGTAAATACCTGATCTCCTGTATTACCATAGATACCGTCGCCCTTCTTATCTGCGTAAATCAGGTCGCCATACCATATCTTGGTTTTACCAATCCCTCCCGACGGTTGAAAAATGTAACCCGCCGCCATCATATTTTGCAGCCAGGCCATATCATCCGGTGTCCTGATCATTCCGTCCTTCGGTCCTCCGTCCTTATTTACGGTACCGTCAGCATTGTTGTAAGTGCCGCTGCCCTTATAAACCGGGAATACGTAAATTGTATTAATTGGCTGGCCCTGCGTGATCTGGCTTGGCCCCGTGGAGGTACTTCCTATGTATTGTGTAACAGTATTGGTATTATAAGCTGCATTTCCTTTTATATTATATCTCATTCCTCCCACTGCTCCGTTATAAGACAGCGTCAGCTCAAGGCCCTTTTTCAGAACTCCTGCCACGTTCAGCGTCGGCGCAGTGGCAGTTCCTGTGATTGGCGCAATCGGCGGCACAGCTAGAATTCCGGTAGTCCGCCCCCTGTAAGCGTCAAACTCGAAGGTCAGCTTGTTCTTGAATACCGTCCCGTCCAAACCCAGGTTCGTTGTTTCCGTTGTCTCCCACTGAAGAGCTGGGTTGGCATATTTTGTCCTTACCACTCCAATGGCCGGCGCACCGTTAAAGGAATAAGGCGTGGCATTGTAACTGGCCAGGTAATCGTAGTTGCCGGAAGCATTATTCCCTGTTCTTCCCCACGAAGCTCTTACCTTCAGATTGTCTACATACTTATTAACATTCTTCATGAAGGGCTCTGAAGAGATTTTGTAACCTGCAGAAAAAGAAGGAAAAAAGCCCCATCGCCTGTCGGAGGCAAACCGTGATGACCCGTCTCTGCGCGCAACTGACTGGAAAATATACCGGTCTTTATACGAGTAATTTATCTGGCCGAAATAAGACCGCATGGCATAATCAAACTCATCGCCCGTGGCACCTAGAGGATTTGTTACAGCATTCAAAGTAGTAATAGAGGGATCTATAAAGCCCTGTTTGTTCACATTAAAATTATAGCTGTTAAAGTACTGCTGATTATAACCTATCAGAGCCCCTATATTATGATCTTTCGCAATAACGGTCCGGTAACGCAATACATCATCGAAGATCACATTGTAGCTTTTCGAGAAGGAATAGTTTGACGTCAACTGGCTTGGGGATACTGCAGCTGCGCCGACAACTCCGGTTGCAAAATTTACCTTCGTGATCGGCCTGGTATACAGCGTTCCCTCTGTAGACGAATTATCATAGTGTACTTTGGCTTCGAAAGATAAGCCTTTCAGAATATCCAGGTTCGCAAATACGGTTGTATTAATCCGGGAAAGAACGTTGGCCCCGCCCTGGCTGTACAGCCAGGAGACCGGATTATTTGCCGTTGCCGACTCCTCTTTGGCAGCCGGGAAGCCATAGTTTCCGTTATAGGATGGATACAGCCCAGGCACGCTGGCTGTCAGATAGCTGAATGCTGTACCCAGATCATTCACACCGAATTTCTGCCTGTCGCCAAATGTCTGGGTACCGACTGTCAGAAACTTCGCCAGTTTCGACTGCAGGTTAACCCTCAGTCCATACCGGTCTGCTCCCGTGTTGATCATCGTTCCGGGATTGTCAATATAATTCAGGGACATCAGGAACTGTGTAGTCTCATTCCCGCCATTCAGCGCCAGGTTATGGTTTTGCATCGGGGTAGAAACACTGAAAAGCTCCTTTCCCCAGTTTGTATTGGGATAGGCTATATAATTAGGAACTCCGATATCATTCAGTCCATTAGGATTAGCTTTGGCACTTTCCCACAAGTCCATGGTTGTCTGCTGATACACCGGAGCCTGTGCTACGTTTCTGTAGCCTTCATTCACCAGTTGCATTAAGCGCACGTAGTCAGAAACGAATTCGGGAACATTGTTGGGCTCAGCTTTTGAAAGCAGCGAGGTATACCGTACAGTTGTTTTATTCTTAGTCCCTTTCTTCGTTGTGATCAGGATGACCCCATTGGATGCCAGGGAGCCGTAAATGGCAGCAGTTGCAGCATCTTTTAAAACGGAAATATTTTCGACATCGTTAGGATTAACGGCATCCATAGAGCCTACTATGCCGTCTATTACGACAAGCGGACTGGTGCTGTTAGTTGTTCCCAGACCGCGGATCAGGATGCTGGCCCCATCATAACCGGGACGACCGGTTGTCTGGCGGACATATACGCCGGATGCCAGCCCTGCCAGCGCAGTTGAAAGGTTCGTAACAGGCCTGCTCTCCAGTATTTTGCCATCTACAGAAGCCACCGCACCGATGACGTTCACCCGCTTCTGTACGCCATACCCTACTACCACCACTTCATCCAGGCTGTTGCTTTTTCCCTTAAGCACCACATTCATCGCCGGCGAACTCCCCACAACCTTCTCCTGGTCTTCAAAGCCTACGAAACTAAACACCAGGACTGCCCCCGGACCGGGAACCTCGATAGAGAACTTACCGGCCATGTCGGTCACTACCCCCCGGCTGGAGCCCTTAAGCTTTACTGAAACTCCGGGCAGGGTTTCTCCCGTCTTATCATCCGTGACTTTCCCGGATACTATGATCTTTGAAGCTTCTGCACTTTCTGCAGCATTCTTAATAATCACAACGTCACCTGTAATTTTAAAGGAAAGAGCCAGAGGTTCCAGCAGATTTTCCAGGATGTCGGTCAGGAGAGCGCTTTGCGCGGATACATTCACTTTCCGCTCAGCCTGGATCAGAAGAGGACTATAAACAAAACTGACATTATACCTCTCCTCGAGCTTGAGTAAAACTTTCTCCAGGGAGGTATTTGATTCTTCCAGCGTTACCCGGGTACTGAGAACTGTTTGTCCCTTTCCTTCACGGGCGATTGAAGAACCCACAAGTGTAACAAAGAGAGAGATTTGTATAAGCGAAATTCGCATGACTTTTAGCAGTATAGAATTATATTGCATACATTTGAACTTGTTAGGTTAATAACACTGTTGACTTGACAATATATTCCACGGCAGCTTTTCAGGAGCTGTAGTATCTACTAATCCGTGGACCCAAAAACAGAACCGGCTTGCGGCGAACTTGCCGGTTCTGTTCTGCTATATGATCTTAAGGACTTTCTTCTCTGTTCATATTATTTACGGTTTTTATGGTTAGCGTTAGTTATGATCCGGGGATTGTGTGCATCCCTTTCCTTCAATGGTGATGTTTGTATCAGTAATGGTGAAGCCGGCGTTTACGGCCTCACATATTATTTTCACCTTCTCATATAAAGGCTGAGTGCTCAGCGTGGCAGATATCGGGCAGCTGCCCATAGTCTCCTCATCAAAAAGGATCTCTACGCCGTAAACCTCTTTCAGCTTCGCTATCACATCGGCAAAAGAAGCATTGTGAAACCTGAACATCTTGCGGGCTACTTCCGGTGACAATATCAGTGGCTTCGCCAGTTTCTGCTTCACAATCGCTGTGTCTTTTCTATTAAAAACGGCTTCCTCATTAGCTGTAAGCATCACAGGACGATGTTTCTG
This sequence comes from Pararcticibacter amylolyticus, assembly GCF_003130405.1. Taxonomy (GTDB): domain Bacteria; phylum Bacteroidota; class Bacteroidia; order Sphingobacteriales; family Sphingobacteriaceae; genus Arcticibacter; species Arcticibacter amylolyticus. Next base: position 99,878 of record NZ_QEAS01000011.1, on the reverse strand, counting down.
TTTCTTTTCGGCAGACAGTTTTACATTGTCAAAAACAGCGACTTTACCGCTGTTCACCACCACCTTAATATTCTTGTCCCTTCCTGCAGAACTCACGCTGAAGGCGGTTCCCAGTACTTTAACAGCCACTTCACCGGCATGTACAATAAAAGGACGTTTGCTGTCTGTTGTCACTTCAAAAAACGCGTCGCCGGTCAATCGGATATCCCGGCTTTTACCTGTAAAAACGGAAGGATATTCCAGTACCCCGCCCGGCTTCAGAACAACAGAGCTACGATCCGGCAAATAAACAAGCACGGGCTTCTGCCCCTTGTTCTCCCGCACAAGCGTAACAGGCTTCTGGTTCCCGGCAGTCATAACAGATCCGGCAGTATCCCGTTTAAGATATACAATAATGCCAGCGGTCAGCAGCACAAGAATCAGAGCTGCTGCTGAAAGCCAGAAACGGCTCCTCATAAGCAAAAACCGGAACCCCGAATTATCGCAGGCATCTGTTATCCTTTCCCTGACTTTATCGTGAATCTCTTCGATCTCCGCATCCGACAAATATCCCTCCGGCTTGATATATAACCCTTTCAGGATCGTATAAGCCTGCATCACCACACCTTTTTTATGGGGATGTTCTTCAAGCCAGACCTCCCAGAAGTGGCGGGCCTGCGGATCTTCATCTAAAACCCAGGCGATAAAAAAATCGTCCACAATGAAGTCTTCCACTTCATATGTGAGGTAATTAACCATTTTAAATATTTTAAGGGTTTACAATATATAGAATACAGAAAGAGACAAAAACTACCCTCCCTTTCCTCTTTTTTTGAAATTATTTTCCGGTTACCAATTTATCAGCATCAGGAACAGGGTCACGATCTCCCACTCCTTGCGCATTTTAATCAGGGCTTTCTGAAGCAGGTTATATACGGATTGTTTGGTGAGTCCCATAACAGTACATATCCTGTCGTGGTTCAGGTTCTCATAAAACCGCAGATAGACAATCTCTTTTTGCCGCTGCGGCAAGGAATTAAAAACCTTTTGCACCCTTTCTTTTAGCTCCCGGTTCGACTGCTCTTCAATCAGCCGGGTCTCTATATTGAATTCTGCCAGGAAAGGAGCGTTATCCAGTGTCTCCGTCTGCTCCCACTTCGTCCGTTCTCTCATAATCCTCAGCCTTAAAGACTTAAATAAATAAGCCTGAACATAAGCTGTTTCTGAGATCCTGCTTCTCTTAGTCCACAGATCAAAGAAAATATCCTGGATACAATCCTTCACCAGATCCCTGTCACTCGAAAAACGGATCCCGTAATTAAAAAGTGGCCGCGTGAATTTTCTCATCAGACAACTGTAAGCTTCTTCGTCACCTTTTAGGAAACTTGCCCAGAGTTCCCTGACATCAACAAATCCTTTTCCTGTTTTTACATGCATATCTCAGCATTAATTGGTTAAAAATCTTTAAAAAAGCTCCACAACGTAGCTCTTATCCGAGTCTGCTACAAAACTTACTTTAACGACTCCTTTCTTCCGGTCGAATGTCACCCCTCCGGCTAATGTATTATTATTCAATTTAGCATATTTAAATTGGTTTACATTGTTAAACTCAAGATTATAAGTCCTTTTATCCCGGATGCCCGGGAAGCTGCCTTTTGCAGCTGACACCACAAACCGGGTACTTCCCGCAGCCTGATCACAGGTGAATAATGTCCTGGCAACGGCTCCTTTTTCATATCCATAACTTTCTCCGTCATCTTCCAGCAAGGTAAAACTGCTTTTTCCGGAAGGATAAATTTTCAGGGTGAGCACACCCGCAGGTTTTGGCCCGAGGTATTGCACCGCTTCCTGGAATGGGATGATCGCTCCAGGCTTTATGAAAAGCGGGCCACCGGCTTGCTCCGGAAGCCGACAAACGATTTTCCTGCCTCCTTCAACTGTCTTGCCCGACCAGAAATCAATCCATTTTCCACGTGGAAGATCAATTGAATCTGTAAATGCCCCTACCAGGAAGTTCTCTCCAAAGAAAAACTGCCGGCTGGAATTCGCGAACCGCTCTTCTTCAGGGTATACTAAAGGCATCGGCCGCACCATAGGCATTCCCGATTCGTGAGCAAGCAATGCATTTGAATAAATATAAGGGATCAGCTGATAGCGCAACTGGTCGTAAAAGCGGAATGCCTGTTTGTCTTTTTCGCTGAAGTAAAAGGGATGAAAAATATAGGCCCAGCTGTTTATCTGGACCCATGGCAGAAAGAAGCCCATATGAATGCCGGGCAACAGGGGATAAACTCCTTCCAGCACATCGCAGGTAGTGTTGCTGTGCCCGCTCATCCCAAGATTAAAAACATCATAAAGGGTTTCTGCCCGTCCGCCGTTATCGCCGAGCGTAGACGCACCAAACCGCTGAATGCCCGAATATCCTCCGCAATAGTGATGGAAAGTACGCGTCCCCAGGTGATCCTTCGTCATTTCCTGCATATTTTTCACCAGCAGCACCTGGTTAAGGTTATGCATCTGACGATCATTCAACCCATTGTAATAGTTCATTCCGGCGTGCAGGTCAAGAGTTCTTGAAGGATCGAGCTTAAAGCCCCTGACACCCTGGTCCAGAAATTTACGAAGATGATCAAACCAATGTTCCTGCCCTGACAAAGCCGCCCCGTTCCTTGCTTTGATCCGGTCTTCCTCCTCAATTGAAAAATCGTGATCCACACACAGCCACAGAGCCAGCTTCATGCCCATGTCCGACAGCCTCGTGATAAACAAGGGATCGGAGCTTTTTGTCCATGCCAGTTCTGCCACAAATTTATCCTTGTTCCAGTCCTTGGACGTAGAAAAGTCATACCATTTAGCCATCCACTGCGGTTCCAGCCAGTAAATATCACAGGGAATCTTTTCGCTCCTGAAACGGGCGGTGTTCTCCAGTACGGTAAACTGATTTTCCATCGTGTTGCTGCCAAAAGCAAGTCCATAAGCCCAGCGGGGCAGCACATAAGATTTCCCGGTGAGAAGGGTATATTGCTTCAATACAGAGGGCATATCCGGCCCCGAAAACAGGAAATAATCAGCATCTTTCTGATCAGGTTCATACACCTGCATCACATCTGGATTGAACTTACCCACATCGAAATAATGCAGTTTCGTCGTGTTATAAAATACGCCCCATCCTTTGTTGGACATGATGAACGGGACAGGAGCTTCCGAACGCTGATACTGTACCCACATCCGCCCGATATGCCCCCTTCGCTGAATACTTTCCCGGTTTCCGCTGCCAAGCCCGTAAAAACGCTCATCTTTCTTCAGCGAGAAAGAGAGCAGAGCCGACAAAGAATCCTGGTAATTGATAACAGCGGCCGTTTCTTTCTTAACCGAGTCGCCTATAATGCCCCCGGCAGTCAGGCTATCCTTACTAAATTCATGATTCAGCAGATCAGCCACCTTATTCCTTCCCGGGATGAACTTCACAGCAATACTATCCACAAGGGTTTTAAGCTGCCCCTTTCTCTCAAGAGCTGCGGTACCGTCCTTCAGCGACATCCGGAAAAGCAGGCTGTCCGTTTCGATCACATACTGATCATTCGTCTTCCTTTGCTTACTTTTAACAGCCTGCCAGTCCTTTCTGACTATCTCATAACGTTCCATCAGGCTAACGGGAAATTTACCCGAAGCGTTTATCCTGACACGCAGGATAGAAGGAGTGCATAATTCGATTTTTGCATAATTGCCATTCTGCAGGCGGATGATCTCCTGCCCTCTGGAGAAGCTGCAAAAATGGAGGAGTACAAAAAATATAATAGTAAATCTGGTTTTCATTCAATTCAATAGTTAACTTAAATTCCGGCATTTTCTATTTTGAAGGTCCAGGCATAGTTACACGGGACGCGGTCGGGAAGTACGGCAGGAGGAACAATGGTGAGGGTATCGCCACTGACGGAAGATCTTACAGCATCCGTAAGTCCCAGCATGCTCACCTTCCCGGCTTTTGAGATTCCCGGGATCTTTAAAGGCTTATCAGGCCATTTGGTGCAGATTGCATACAAGGTATTCCCGTTACGGGTAAAATAAACCGTAGGCAGTTCAGTCTTTGAGCCTTTACGGTCCCAGGCAGAAGAATTATAGATGGCTTCTCCGTTCACTTTGAGCCAGGCTCCCATATCCAGGAGCCTTTCTTCCATAATAACAGGAATGAGCCCACTGGCATCGGGACCGACATCCAGCAGTAAATTGCCCCCGCCGGAGACCTTTTCCACCAGCAGATCAACCAATTGCTTGCTGGTATAATAATGTTCAGTCGTTTCAAAGCGATTGTAACCATAGGAAGTACCGATCCCCCGGCTTTCTTCCCATGGATGGTGGTTACCGACAATACCCGCCTTGTCGTGAACCAGATCATATTCAGTGGTATAATACCCCCCGTGCGTACTCCTTGTTTCCTTGCCCCATCTGTCATTTACAACAACCGTTTTCTTTACGGGCGAATCGTTGTATAGCCAGGCAAGGAATTCTTCACTCCGGAAAACGCTGCTCTGATAATCCCATTCCCCATCCGAAAAAATAACCTCCGGCTTATACCTCACTACTACGTCTTTAAGCTGCGGAAGCATGTGCTCTCCAACATAATCCTTTATTGACTTTTCGTTGTATTGCGGGTGTGTCCATTCAAGTAATGAATAATATAAACCCATGCGAAGCCCTTTTTTAGTCACGGATTTCGTCAGATCTCCGATAATATCCCGGTGAGGACCCACATCCACGCTATTCCACTTGGAAGACTCCGCACTTGGCCATAAACAAAACCCGTCATGATGCTTGGAGGTTAACACCACATATTTTGCACCAGACCGGGCAAAAAGATCTGCCCATTTATCAGGTTCAAAGTATTCGGCTTTGAACTGGTAAGCAAAGTCCTGGTAGGTCGTCTTTTCTCCAAAATAGCGGTTGTGAAAGCTGGTAAAAAGAGGATTCTTCGTGAGCAGCCTCGACTCATAATGCTCCGAATATTTTTCGTAGATCCCTTTTACGTCCGATACGGGGGCGAAAGCAGGTACCGAATATACCCCCCAATGGACAAAGATCCCGAACTTAGCGTCGGACCACCAGGCCGGGACCTCTCTCTTGTCCAGGGATGACCAGTCAGGCTGATAGGTTTGCCCGTTCACATATCCGGCAATAGTTAGCAATGCAATGAGTAATAATATGGGGTTCTTCTTCATTTCCGGAGTAAAGCTGTTTATTAGTTTTAATTCGCTGATTTTCTTTTATTCGGGGCTAAATGTCGCAGCCCAGCCGCCGCCGCCTGCCATGGGGATCCGCAGCGTATCGCCTTTTTTTACTTTTATAAACCGGTGTTCCAGATCGCTGCCCATCCGCTCTGCATTCAGCCCGTCACTTAAGATTTCAGCTGAGAATACTTTGCCCTGCTCCAGGAAATCAAGTTTCACCGTTAGCTCCCGCGCATCCCAGTTAGTCATCGCACCGGCAAACCACTTGCTATTCTTTTTCCTCGCAATTGCCACATACTCCCCTGTTTTACCTGCAAGCGGCACCGTTTCATCCCACACTGTGGGGATCGCACTCAGGAACTTCAGGTATTCGGGCTCTTTCTGATACGCTGTGGGAGCATCCGACAGCATTTGAAGGGGAGCATAGTAAACAATATACATAGCCAGCTGATGGCATCTGGTGCCCTGGCTCATGGGCCTGTCGGGCACCTGGCGCCAGTCTTTCCGGTTATAGTTCTGCATAGCCCCCGGGGTATAATCCATGCTTCCTGCAAACATCCGGATAAACGGGAGGGTCACGTCATGAACCGGGTTCACACCCAGAGAGTCAAACTTGTTCCACTCCAGTCCTTTCACTCCTTCTACATTGATCTGATTGGGATAAGTTCTGGCTGTCCCAGTCGGATGATAAGCGCCATGAAAGTTCACCAGCATTTTCCTTTTAGCGGCTTCTTTCAGCAGGCGTTCATGAAACTGCACGAGCACCTGGTCGTCCCTGTTCATAAAATCCACTTTAATACCTGAAATGCCCCAGCGCTCAAACTGATCAAGCGCTTCGGTCATTTGCCGGTCCAGGGTATGCCACACACACCACAGGATCAGCCCCACACCTTTTTCTTTAGCATACCGGATCAGTTCCTGCATATCTACCTGCCCGCTCACTTTCATCAGGTCGAAAGGGTCGCTCCATCCTTCGTCCAGGTTAACATACTCCAGGTGATTGGCTGCCGCAAAATCAATAAAGTACTTATAAGTTTCCGTGTTAATACCCGATCTGAATGGAACACCTGTAAGATTCAGGGCATTCCACCAGTCCCACGCCACCCTACCCGGCCTGATCCATGAAACGTCGGCAAGTTTATTTTCCGATGCAAGGAGGAACACAAGCTGATTATTAAGAATATCTTTATCCTCTCCGGCTATTGCAACTATCCGCCAGGGGAACGCACGTGTTCCCGTAGTTTTCGCAATAAAGTTTTCACTTTCCTTTACAAGGACTCCGAAATTGGAGTATCCGCCAATCTCAGTCCTTTTAGGATAAGGAGAGTGCCCCGCCGTTAAAGTATTTGCTTTACCCGCCGCAGAAGAGACCGACATGCAGGGATAGTCCAGCACATCCGACTCATGTATCAATATATTCAAACCCGGAGCCTTCACCAGCACAGGCAAACTGCTGTAGTTGGGCTTTAACTGATCAGATATTGCCTGCCGGCGATAACCGGATTCCGACAGATCCGGATGAAAAAAGGCCTCGTAGTTCCCGTTAAAACAAAACTCGCTCTGTTCCGATCTTACAATGATACTGTCACGGATCCTGGTGACAAACCTGTAAGCAAAGCCCTCATTGTAAGCCCGGAACAATAATGTATAATCCCCTTTAAAATCAAGACGCAGCTCCCGGTAATTTTCCTTAACTGAACCGGAGATCCCGTAAAGCGGCCTCACTGTTCTGTTTACCGTAGTGTATTTCGAGTTGCTTAGTTTCGGCAGATCCCCCAGCACCTTTCCATTTGCCAGAGCAAGAGCAAGGCGCGAAGGAAGAACATAGCTCTTTCCTTTATAGGACATACCAAAATGAATGTCTTTGCCAATCAGGACTTTTACAATTAGATCTTTACCGGGGGATTCCAGTGTAAACGTCTGCGCCATTACCCGGGCTTCCGTCATAAGAATAAGAAAAATAATAGCGCAAAGGCACTTCATTGGTCTATAAACTGGTTAAAATTTGTTAGCGAAACTTCTTTCTCTCCGGCCTGTCCTTCACAGCGCAGACCTTTTTATTATAATGCAGAGAACAGGAAAAACTACCCCATCCAAAACCATTTTTTTTATTTTTTCTCTGCTTTCATAAATGAATCACAACATAATTGGTTAACAGCCGGCAAACCGGTCTTTTAAATTCTCACATGCAGGCTTATATATATTTGTGTGTATATAGTTTATTGCGTGTGTGCCCGCATATACACAACCGGATCTGCCTGTAAAGCACACCGAAGATAGAGTGTTCAGGTTTTATTTCTCAGCATTTAACGCCCCGGAAGTGATTAAAAGGCACTACTTTAGTGAAACCGTTCCCACTTTCATCATCTTTAAACACAACGAAATGGCCGGCTTTGCTGCTTATATAAAAGCCGGGAAGAGATCACGTTTAGCTTTATTTTAGACCACTTTGGTACTTTTCAAAAGATACAGCTAAATCAGTAAACGACGGGAAAGCTATTTTTTCAGATTACTTTGGTACTTTTCAAAGCCCAGTATACAAGGATCGGCTGAAAGAAAAGCCTGGCCAACCTTTTATTATCAGAATCAAGCCCGAAAGCATCTCTTCCGTTTAGATACTGAGAGACGTTCCCCGGAAAAACAGCCACGAAAAAAGCAGCAGCAACCTTACCCGCTAACTTCCTTTTCCTCCCCCTGGTAAACAGGAGCGAACTTCCCAGCGCAATCTCTGCAATTCCGGAATAAACAACTGTATTGTCTTTGCTAAGGGGGACCCAGTCGGGTACCTGGGCCTGAAAATCGTTTCGTGCAAAGGTAAGATGACCTGTTCCTGCAAAGATCAAGCCTGCTCCGAGCAGCATGGCCGCCGCATCCTTCAATTTTGTAGTCTTCATAGTGCCGGACTAAAACAAATACCGTTCCATGCTGCCCCGTCGCTCCATGCGATTATTCGGATCTCAGGCTTTTAACCGGGTTGCTTAATGCAACCCTCATGATATGGGTACTCGTTGTGAGAAGAGTAACAATAAGCAGTCCGCAACCTGAAAGCAGGAAGATCCACAACGGTATATCAGCATGCAATGAATATTTCTGCAGCCAGCTATGCATCAACCAATAAGCAAGAGGAGCGGCAATGCAAAAAGACAGGATCACCAACCGGGCAAACTCTACAGACAAAAGCCGCCATAGTTGCGGTACTGTGGCGCCCAACACCTTTCTTACACCAATTTCTTTTGTTCGCCGTTCCGCAGCAAAGGCAGCCATACCAAAAAGGCCAAGGCAGCTGATAAAAATAGCCAGAAGCGCAAAGGCGCCCGCCAGATTACCGATCCGTTCCTCGCCGCCGAACTTCTTGCCATATTCGCTATCGGCAAATACATAGTCAAAAGGAGTCTCAGGTGAATATTTTTTATAGACTCCTTCGATATAGCCCAGGGCTTCTTTTACACCTTTCGAAGGATGAATACGAATATTCACAACATCTCCCGGTACGTCGCCCAGGAAAAAAACAGTAGGCTTAGCCGGCTCATAGGGCGATTGCATCACCATATCTTTTATCACTCCGATTATACGGTAATCTTTCCCGTTCCGGAGCAGTTCACCTACAGGCTTCTCCAAACCGGTGTATTTGGCAGCAGCTTCATTGATCACTATCGCAGATGTATCGCTGGCAAAGTTTCGCAGGAAGTCGCGGCCCTCCGCAAACTTCCACCCCACCGTTTTGCCATAACCCGTGCTGATACGGATCATACCAAAATCACTTGGCATGTCCGGATTTTTTCCCTTCCAGTTAAAACCGCTTGTATTACTGTTAACAGAAGTAAGCGGGCTTGATGCCTCAGCTGCATTGACGACAAACCCGGAAGAAATGAGCTCCTGACGCAGGGCTTCAAAGTGGTTATGAATATTGCCGGAGTAACTGGTAACCGAGATCAGTCCGGCCGGAGAATAACCGACAGGCCGGTTCCTGGTAAATTGTATCTGGCGAAACACCACAATCGTTCCAATAACGAGCACTACAGATACAGTAAACTGAACGACCACCAAAACCTTCCGCGGAACCTCGGCCCCGGGCGTTCTGAAAATCCCCTTTAGAACTTTCACAGGCTTAAAAGACGACAGGTAGAGGGCAGGATAACTGCCGGCCACTATGCCTGTCATAAACGAGAAAAACAGGCAGCATACCCAGAAAGCGGCATTTGTCCATGGAAAACTTATTCTTTTATCAGCAATACCGTTAAATAAAGGGAGGCTCAGGTTCACAAGGAGAAGTGCCAGTATCAGGGCCAGAAAAGAGCACAGCAGCGATTCACCGAAGAACTGAAAAACCAGGTTCTTCCTGCTGCAGCCAATTGATTTTAAAACGCCCACCTCTCTCGCCCTTTTCTCAGACCGGGCTGTACTTAAGTTCATAAAGTTAATGCAAGCCAGTAAAAGCACGAACAGGCCGATAACGCCAAACATCCACACATATTCAATCCGCCCCCCTGTATTCTTTCCGTCTTTAAATTCATCCGACAGATGCCACTTACTCATCGGGTGCAAAAACAACTCAGGCTTAAATTTCTTTGCCTCCGCGTTGATCCTGTCAACTTTGGCATTCCTGATTTCCTCTGAAGTCTTTTCGAGGCTGCCATTATCCGGCAGCTGAACAAAAAGCTGAAAAGAGTTATTGTACCAGTCGTCCGCAGCATTCTTAATCCACTCCTCACTGGTTACATAAAATTCCCACGGTGCAATAAAGTGAAGATCCCTGAAACTTGTCTGATAAGGGAGATCCTCATAAACACCTGCAACTTTAAAATCATCTCTTGTATCCAGTTTCACTGTTTTTCCAAGCACATCGGAACTATTAAAAAGTGCCCTGGCGGCCGATTCTGATAACAATATCGAGGAAGGATCTTGCAGAGCATCCCTTCTTCCCGCTACCATTTTCAGGGTCAGCATATCAGGAGCTCCATTGTCCATATAGCTGCCCGATTGCTTGATCGTCTTGTCTTTGAAGCTCAGCAGGTGTGTCCCCATCCAGGAAGACATCACAATATGCTTAAATTTATGACCGAAGTTTTTTTTCATTACAGGTTCAATCGGTCTTGGCACTGCTCTTCCAGTTTGAGTTATCCCCCCCATGTACTGGTTCTGCATTACCTGTGCGATCCGGCTGTAGTTTTGATGATACTGGTCATAGGTGAGTTCATCATGGATCCAAAGGCCAATCAATATGGTCACAAACATCCCGGCTGACAAACCTGCTATGTTGATAAAAGACTGGATCTTATTCTTAAAGAAACTACGGATCGCTATTCTGAAGAAACTTTTAAGCATAACACAAGATTAAAAAATCGCTTTCGTTCTCAGATTAGCAGCACGAAGAATGCCCCCGTTTCAATTACCTTATTTTCAAGCAATTAAGACATTTAAAAATTTCACAAAATGTACGATACTGAACAGAACATGTTCTTTTTCATGCAGATAGATCACCTACCGAAATCAGTTGATCTTTTCATAAGTATCGGTCCATCCATCGTGGGCAATTGAGCCGTAGCATAAGGATAATTTGGTTCCCGATAACTTGATGAATACTTTCCAGTCAACGCTCTTGTCTTCAAAGACAATTCTCTGGGTATATGTTGTTCCGTCAATTTCCGCAGCCTGCTCATCCACAATTTTATAAGAACCTTTGGAAATAACCTTACCATCGTTAATCTCCTGATATTCGCTTGCAGAAAACTGTATGATCTGACCATTCCCTTTAGGGAAAACAGATGGAGCATTGGCAACCTGTACCCCCAGAATATGCCGGACCTCCCAGGTCCCGATAAGGGTATCAGGCTGAATATCATGAGTATCGTCTTTACAGCTAAATAACAGGGTAATTAAACAAATGACAAATAAGTTTAGAATCTTCATATTTTGCAATTTAAGTTTCATAGACAGATACGACTTTTGACATGGTTATGCTACATAAGGTTTAAAATATTACTTGCCTAAATCAACACTGCCAAAAGCCCCCATTCACATTGCCATGTACCTCCTCAATCCCGCAAAGCCTGGTCATCCCGGTCACCCTTGATCACTCCCAAACAGATCGGCTAATGATTATTAAGCATGCCCATGCTACCGCCTCCTTAACCGCTTTCATCTCAAACAGATATCGGTTAATGTCCTTAAGCTCCTTGGGGCACATTGATGCTGTATTATGGTACACCACGGATTGCCCCAGACAGAACGGCTTAATACACGCGTCTCTATATTAACCCACTTCCAGATACATTCTTTACCCAAAGCCAACAGTAAGGATTACTTACATTTCGTCTCTCCGACCTCCATGTAATCTCCGTTCCCCCTATATCCCATCCATTAAAGAGCAACCCGCTCTCTAAAGAGAAAACCTCTTTCCCAATACAAAAGGCATCCCCTCATCTCCGTCAGTGCTCAATCTTTGTCTTTTGTGGCTGCAGAAGCGTCGGAGGCCCGGGAGGATCATATTCTCTGATGGAGGTTCCTGGAGGGTCAGGGGCGCCGGTGCTGCCGGCTATGAGAGTAAAGTTGGAATATTACAGGACAGGGATCAAGTGTTGATTGTTATTTAGATGAATTCTAAATAACGCCATATATTTACAGGCTAAGTACCATACAGAACCCGCCTTTTTCATAAGAAAGGCGGGTTCTATGCGATACATAAGAGGGAGATGAGCGGCAACATTCATAATGCAATCAGGAAGTGGTCAGGGGATGATCTGAGCCTGGATGGGAGAGAATCGAAAAGATCTGTATAGACAGATAAACATTTTACTGTTCCAGATACGTCCTCCTTGGGCAATATTTAACCAGAACAGAACTTAAAGAAATTATTTTCATAATTAAATATCTTATTATTGAAACCGTACAGGACACTGGTTTGTAGTATAATTGTCGTAAGACAAAAACAACCAATTATACAAATTCAGGCATTTTGCAGGGGAAATGAAGTATCATTCCATGTACTTGCAAAGTCGTCTCTATTCTATTTTTGCTAACTAACTATAAACTAACTAAAGTCTACAATTCCAAAAAACTAATCAAAATTTACCAGGTATGAGAAAAAAAGTAACCCTATTACTTGTTACATTCTTATCTGTTGTCAACACCTATGTAAAGGCACAGAACAGGATGATCTCGGGAACTGTCTTAGACGGACAGGGCAATCCCGTCACCGCTTCAGTGATAGTAAAAAAAATCTCCACTATCGGAACTACAACATCCGCTACGGGAGCATTCAGCCTCTCAGTTCCGGAAACCGCTGATTCATTAATCGTTTCGGCAGTTGGATACATCAGACGGATTGTTGCGATCACAAATTCCCCCATGCTTATCCGGCTTCAGGGAGACGCAGCACTCAATCTCAGTGAAGTTGTCGTCGTGGGATACGGTACGCAACGAAAAGGAGACCTGACAGCACCGGTTGCAACAGTCGACATGAGCCAGGCAGTCAAGCGTACAGTGGCTGCGCCCATGGAAGCCTTACAGGGTACAGTAACGGGAGTGCAGGTAGTGAGCACCGGTGCTCCCGGGGCCCCCCCCACGGTTCGTATCAGAGGCGTTGGTTCGTTTAATAATGAAAGCCCCTTGTACGTAGTCGATGGAATGTTCATGAACGACATTAGTTTCCTGAATCCCAATGACATCGCCGACATGTCGGTATTAAAGGATGCATCAGGCGCCGCCATCTATGGAGTAAGGGCGGCAAACGGCGTAGTTATCGTTACCACAAAAAAGGGAAGCCTGAATATGAAACCACGGATTACTTACAATGGCTATGTGGGTATACAATCACCTAATAACGTCCTGAAAATGGCAGATGGGGCACAATACGCCGCATATGCTATCGCAAAGGGGGAACAAAGTATCGTAAACGCCTCAATAACCAGGTTTGGCGGCCAGGCGGACAATCCCGCTATGAATACGGACTGGTATGATGAACTGCTCCGTTCAGGTGCAATGATAACAAACCATAATGTAGATATACAAGGGGGCAGCGAGAAAATTACTTATACTTTCGGAGCAAACTACCTTGACCAGGATGGGATTATGGATGCAAAAAACTATGTGCGCAGGTATAACATCCGTATGCAGACCGAGGCTAAAGTATTTGATTGGTTAAAGGTAGGAATGACGGCTCATCTCAATAATTTCAAAAACTTTTCGCCTAATAACACTGCATTTCGTCAAGCCTACTTTGCATCACCGTTATATCCGGCATATGACGAAAGTCAGGAACTCGCAACTCCCGTTAAATTCGGCACCAGTCAGTCATTAGGCATTAACAGCGGCTTTTGGTTTAATAACCCTGTCGCTACCGCATACTATAACTACAATGAAAGCAAAGGCTTCCAAATATTGCCGAATGTTTATGCCGAGGCACAGTTCTGGGGCCGAAAGCTGACCCTGCGCTCACAGATCAGTCAGCGATATCAATCATCACACGGGATTCAATACACACCTGTTTATTACATTGATAATAACCAGCGGTCAGACAGATCTTACTTACGTTCGGCACAGGGACGAAACACTGACTATATTCTGGACAATTTGCTCACTTACCGGGACAATGCAGGAGCACATCACTGGACTATATTGCTTGGTCACTCAATAAGAGAAGAACGCTGGCGTGAGACCTGGGTATCAGCCAATGACGTGCCGGAAGATAGTGAGTTTTGGTATGTAGGCCAGGGGGCTCAGGGTATTGGCTCGGCTACCGGCTATGGAGAAGGAGGCTTCCGTAACGCAGGAGTCTCCTACTTCACTCGGGGTACATATGACTACGACAACAAATATCTGCTAACAGCGACCTTCCGTGCAGATGGGAGCTCTAAGTACCAGACAAAATGGGGATACTTCCCTTCTGTAGGGTTAGGCTGGGTCATCAGCCGGGAAAACTTTATGAAAAACCTGGCCCTGTTCGATAACTTAAAAATCAGGGGAAGCTGGGGACGGTTGGGGAATGATGCCATTCAGCCAAACGCTGGCTATGCTATCGTAAACTCGGGAAATGCGAACTCGGGAATTTTTGGAAGTATTGGATCAACCAACGGCGTTCGTGAACCGGGATACACCGTAAACAGATTCTTCACACGAGTACGTTGGGAAGTTGTTGAAGAGTGGGATGGCGGACTTGATTTCACAGTGCTTAATAATCGTTTAAACGGCACCATAGATTACTATCACCGGGAAACCAGGGACCTCGCATTTAGTCGTCCGCTACCCTTCATGTGGGATCAGGTGTATGGAAACTGGGGACGCGTTGCGAACAGCGGCTGGGAGGTTGGCCTCAACTGGAAAGATAAAATCGGTCAACTTGGCTATTCAATCGGGGTGAATGCTACTACACTCAAAAACAGGGTAGTTGACCTGGGTGGACTTGCTAATATTATGAATGGCTTCCCCGAATGGACCGCAGAATTTCCTGCGCGAATTGAAGAAGGCAAACCTATAAACTATTATTATGGGTATGAAGTAGCTGGTGTTTATCAGAATCAGGCTGAGATCAATGCAGATCCAATTGCAAGCAAATATAATCAGGCTAACCCTGGAAGCCCTATCCAGCCAGGATACTTAAGATTTAAAGACCAAAATAACAATGGAGAACTGGATCAGGAAGACCGTGTTAATCTTGGAAACTACCTGCCTAAACTTACATACGGGCTCCAGTTAGCACTGAACTATAAACAATTTGATCTAAGTGCGGTACTGCAGGGCGTTTCAGGAAACAAAATTCATAATCTTAATCGCGCTATGAGGCGTAAATACGGGCAGATGAATGCAGATGCTGCTTTCATAGAGGGACTCTGGACCGGAGAAGGAACAACAAACAGTTACCCTTCTGCACAAGGAAGTGTTGCTCCATGGAACTTGCAGGCGAGCTCCTTTTTCGTCGAAAGCGGCGCTTATCTTCGTGTACAGAACATTCAGATCGGATACAGTTTTAATATCCACAGATCTATCCCGATTCGCATTTATGCTACGGCCGACCGGCCTTTCATTTTCACGAACTACAATGGTTTTACGCCTGAAGTATCGGGAATGGGATATGATGCAAACGTGTATCCTGTATCGTCGACTTATAGTTTAGGCTTACACGTTACGTTTTAGTTCAACACATTAATTAATGATCATTATGAAAACTATACAATATAAAATGCTCGCGGGATTCCTCTGGGTGTTGTTCTGCAGCGGATGTGAAAAATTCCTTGATAAGCCATTAGAGAACCAACGCCGTTCTGAAGGAATTGACTATACTAATCTCTCATTGATGTACGCACCAGTCTCGGGAATATATAGGGCAGCTGCCGATGACCGGCTGGTACATTGGATAGATCTCTCTATACGATGCGTCAGGGAGGACGACTACCAACAGGGAGCCCCTAATCCAAATGACAACCCAGAGCTGATGAGCATTAAGAATTTTCAGCGGGATGCCACAGTACAGTCTTACTGGGGCATTAACCAGTCCTGGATCAGCTACTTTAGCCTGGCCATTGCTGCAAACAGTGCACTGACAGAACTGAACATGTTTGCCTCAACCATTCCTGCCGGCAACAATACCGATGCTGCCCTAAACCGGCGTTACCAGGCTGAGGTGCGGTTTATTCGGGCTTATGCGCATCTTATGGCCAGCAGACTATTTGGTGACGTGCCAATTCTCACCGATAGTGACGATATTACCAGACTGGCTACAGTTAAAAAAAGTACCATAGCAGAAGTTCGTCAGTTTATCATTGATGAAATGAATGCATGTATACCAGATCTTGAAGACGCCAGACCGAACCAGGCAGCACACCAAGGCTCCGTAACACGTTATTCTGCTTTGTTACTAAAGGCCAAAGCAGCAGCGGATCTCGCCGGAAATGATAACGCCAGTCCACATTGGACTACTGTTCTGGAGGCTACAGACGCGATTATCAATAGCGGAAAATTTTCCCTTTATACTGATTTTTACCAGCTGTTCAAGTTGCCGGGAAAACTTTGTAACGAATCGCTCTTTGAGCTGCAGTATTCAGACTTTGGTCTTCCAACAGGAGATATCGTTCGCCCGGGAGTGGACTGGGGCACATTCTTCAGGTGGCAGGGACCGTCAGGCGATCAGAAAGGTAGTCCGATTTCCGGTGCTGGCTGGGTGCCTCCATCGCAAGATATTGTAGACTTCCTAACTGAACGAAATGATGCGATACGGCTTAAGACGACTATCATCCCATATGGAGCGACCCCGGATACTTATGCAACGACGCCGAGTGGTGATAAAATATACGGCAACACGTTTGGCATTAAGTACTTTAACGGAAAAACATACCTCCCAGCCTCTCAAATGACACCGGGGCGTACGGAATATGGCGCTAACAACAACGTTCGTATTTTGCGGTATTCTGATGTATTGCTGCTAAACGCAGAAGCCAGGGTACGCAAAGGCCAAAGTGGTGACGCTCCTTTCAACCTGGTGCGGGCACGAGCCGAACTTGCACCAATCACAGGTGTCACACTTGCTCAGATACTGGACGAACGCCGGGCTGAGTTTGCGTGTGAGTGGTGGGGGGAACGCTTTAACGACCTGGTACGTACAGGAAGGGCCCGGCAGGTCTTCGGATCACGGTTCATTCCGGGTCAGAGTGAGTATCTGCCGATCCCGCAAGCTCAACTTGATGCCAATACCAATTTAAGATAAAACAAGCTGAATCAGGAATATATAATGAGAATTTTATGCTTTTTATTTGGGCTGCTGTTTTACATAACAGCAGCAGCCCGGCAACCACAGCAAGGTGTTGCAATTAAGAAAAATGGTCAGAGCTTTCAGCTATACATAGACGGCGTACAAACCTATATCAAAGGTGTTGGGGGAACCAATGCCCTGGGCGTCGCCAGTGCGTCAGGCGCTAATGCCTTCAGAACCTGGAGCGGCTCTGTAGAGTCAGTTAAAAGCGACCTCAAACTCGCCGCCGCCAATAACATGTATATCCTGCAAGGCATTTCCATGACAAAGGATTCAGCTTCGTATTTTGACGAAAATTATAAAAACAAAGTCCGCGCAAATGTGCGGGAGCTCGTGCAGGCATACAAAGACGAACCCAGGATACTGGCATGGGCGCTCGGCAACGAGATAGAGCTGGGTAATGCCAATATAGGCGCCGCCTGGCTTTTTGTAGAGGAACTCGCCCAACTTATCAAGTCAATGGATAAAAGGCATCTGGTTATTACGGTCATTGCCCATAACGAATCTGCATTAGATTCGATTGCACGTCTTGCCCCTTCGCTGGATTTTGTAGGAATCAACAGTTACGGATCGATTGTCTCTATTGCCGGGATGGTAAATCGCTCTGACTATAAAGGAGCATTTATGGTCACTGAATGGGGTCCGACCGGCTTCTGGGAAGTGCCAAAAACGACGTGGGGAGCACCGCTGGAACAGACCAGTGAAGAGAAAAGACAAGTCTATGAGCAGCGTTATAATAATTACATCCTGGCGAACAAGCGTTGTCTGGGCTCGTTTGTTTTCTTATGGGGACAGAAACAAGAGCGTACGCCTACCTGGTTCAGCATGTTCCTGGAGAAAAATGTTAAAGGGCTTCCTCTAAAAGGTGAAAAAACGCCTATGGTTGAGGCAATGCAGCGGGTCTGGAACCAAAAAGAACCACCCCAGACTGCTCCGGTTATCCGCGCCATGCGGATAAATAAACAAACTGCATCTGACAACATACGTATCCGCGCAGGAGAAGCAATCTTAGGAGAAGTGGACGCTACCGACCGTGAACAGAGAAAATTTACCTATGTATGGGAAATCCTTAAAGAGGCTACGGTGCTGGGCTTTGGTGGCTCTTATGAACCCAGACCAGAAAGATACGGGAAGGCAGTAACCACCGACGGCGGCCAGATCAAGACCTCTGTTGGAGAGGCAGGGAATTACCGTCTATTTGTTTATGTGCTGGATAATACGGGATTTGCTTCAACAGTGAACATTCCTTTCCAGGTCTTCTGATCTGCAGATATTCCGGCCGCACCTGTGAAGCGGCCGGAATTGTTATTATTCTTTTTAATAGTTTTTACCTTATTTTAGCTTCTCTTCTAAAAGTTTGAGCATTTGACTGAACTCCTTTGGATCGTAGCCAATGGATTGATAAATAATTTTTCCGTCTTTATCGATAATAACGTTTCGTGGAATAGACTGCGTTGCATACAGGCTGAAGATCTTTCTCCCTTCATCAGGCAGCACGGGGAAGGTAAATCCATTTTGCTGTTTAAAAGGAGTCACCTTATCCCAGCCTTCCTCCCTCGCAAACACGAGAAGCGCAAACCTGGGATTATTCTTGTAAATCTTCCATATATCTGACTCTACCCTGGGGAGCTCAGCACGGCAAGGCGGGCACCATGTTGCAAAAAAGTTTATCATAACGATTTTGCCTTTATAATCCTCTAGTTTAGATATGCTGTCCCGGGTTAGCTGAAAACTAAATCCTGGTGCAGACTGCCCCACTTTCGTAAGAGTGGACTGATCATCCTTCTGTGCCCGGAGGCTGAGTCCGGCAATAAGTAACAGGAGTAGAAAAATATTCTTCATTGTTTTTTTGGCTCAAATTACCCTGTAAAGATAGCAAGATAAGAGAGCAAACGAAGAAGCTGCTCATTGTACAGCCGACAAAAAAACACCTGCCGGAAAACAGCAGGTGTTTAGTATGCTAAATAAATAATCCCTGTATCAGAACCTGTAGGACACCGATAAGCGGAAGTTTCTGGGTGCTTCAGCCTGCCAGTAATAATATGTGCCGTAAGCGGCCCCGCTGTAAAGATATTTATCGAGGATATTGAAGACGTTACCGGTCACTTTAATTTTGTCCTTTTCCCAGAACAGCCCTCCGTCAAGCCTGAAGTAAGAAGGAAGGTCCTTTTGCCCGCTGCTTGCCCAGGTCCATGAGCTGCGGTCGGTCTGGTAGGTAAAGCCGGC
The DNA here is from genome assembly GCF_003130405.1 of Pararcticibacter amylolyticus. Taxonomy (GTDB): domain Bacteria; phylum Bacteroidota; class Bacteroidia; order Sphingobacteriales; family Sphingobacteriaceae; genus Arcticibacter; species Arcticibacter amylolyticus. Next base: position 80,705 of record NZ_QEAS01000011.1, on the reverse strand, counting down.
AGAAACTCCTGATCCTTTCAGCACACCACTTTGCAGCTTATAGGTGAGCCAGGTGTTAATATTATGCTTGGCATAACCGGCAATTTTGGTACCTGCCGGAATTTCTGCTCCGTATTCCTCTACCGATTTCGTAATCTCGTAGTCGGTAAGGGCATAGTTGGCTACTACATTCAAACCTTTAACGATTTCTCCCCGTACATCAAACTCGATGCCCTGCGCCCGGCTCTCACCAAGCTGAAGCGAAACCGGGTTGGCTGGTGTGCTGTTGGGGGAAGCAGACAACTGGTTCTTTTTCAATATCCGGTATACGGAGAGGTTGCTGCTCCATTTGCCGTCGAACCAATCTCTTTTCAGCCCGAATTCGATATTATTTCCGGTAACGGGGTCCGGTGCTTTTCCACTCTCCAGTTTTCCGTCCTGGGGAAGAAATGTCTGATCGTATAAAGCGTAAGCGGAAGTCTGATTATCTACCGACACACTTAATCCTACACGAGGTGTAAATTTGTTATCCTTAAGAGTGGTAGTTTCCCCGGCTGCTGTAGATTCCTGTTTCAAAAAGGTATACCTCCCGGCCAGAGTTAAACGAACTTTGTTTTCGAGGAAGCCAAGTTCATCCTGAAGATAAAGTCCGGTATAAGCCTGATCAGTGATGGATGCAGCTCTGTCCTTTATATCAATGGAACGGTTAAATGAGGGAATCCCGTTAGCCGGAGAACCATATACCGGGTTGTATATATTGAAAGGCTGTTGTTCAGAGTCAAGGGCTAAAGCCTGACTCCAGTCAAACCAGCCCTGCTTCTTCCCAAGATCGATGCCTCCAAGGATCCGGTGTCTGACGGCGCCCGTCCGCACATCTCCGTTCACGAAGACCTGCCCGAAACGATAGTCGAGGATGGCGTCGAAATTATAGAGAGTCCTGATAATGTCTCCGTTTGGCAAAACGTTTGCCGGCCATATATCACTGGATAATTGCTTATTAAAGAAATAAGCGCCTTGTGCTGTCAGCTTCCATTTGTCATTGAACCGGTGCTGAAAATTCAGGAATGCACTGTGATCGTTTACTTTTGTTGGTTTCAGGTCTGGTTCTGAGATGGTGAATTCACGGGGCAGAATGGCATAACCATCCGTCGCAAACACATAGGCTGATCCAAGGTCGGACATTTTTACATGCTGATATGTGTATTCGGCGGTTACAGTCGTTTTATCCGATATCTTATAGGAAAGTACGGGCGCTACGATGTACCGGTCATTGAACTCATAGTCACGGAATGATTTTTTATTCTGAGCCATCATGTTCAGGCGGTAAAGCAGCTTACCTGACTTTACGAGCTTTCCGTCCAGGTCCAGGGAGCCCCTGTAGAGATCATAGCTTCCGAAAGTTACGGAAGCTTCGCCGCCGAAATCACGGCCGGTAGGCTTTTTGGTAACGACATTATAAATACCTGCCGGTTCGCCGTTGGACATTAAGAATCCTGACGGGCCTTTCACAAACTCGATATGGTCAACAAAGCTCATATCCTCATTCACCGGGCCCCAATCCGACGTTACATTAAAACCATTTCTGAAAGCGGAAGCACGGGTTCCTCTCATATTGACTCTCGTATATATTTCGCCCCAGTGTTCGAGGCGGGTTGCACCGCTGACGTTGCGCAAAACCCCGTCACTCAGGGTCAACGCCTGCTGATCAGCCAAGGCTGTCGATGTGATGATCTGTATGTTCTGAGGAATCTCGAGCAAGGGTTGATCCAGCCGTAATGACGAAGATGGTTTATCTACTTTATATTTATTCCTCGCACCGGAGATAATAACTTCCTTCAGCTGACCCAGGTTTTCAGTAAGCTCGAAGTCTGCTGTAACGGTTTCACCGGCGTTTACCACGACGCTCTTCTCCTGAGACTGCAATCCGACCGCTGTTACTTTTAGTATATAACTTCCGGGTTTAACTTTATTGATCTGGTACTCACCACCCTCATTCGTAATGGCCCCGCTTTTAGCCCCGACTAAGGCAACAGATACATATCCGGCTGGCTTTTTATCAGACGTCGTGATACGTCCTTTTATTATTCCGTTCTGCTGTGCCATCATCGCAAAAGGCATTAACAGGCAAAGGATAAGGAAAGATAATGAAGAGATGGGTATATTTTTGCTCATTGAATTTGGAATTAATCTAAATAAAAGACAAAGAAAGAAACATTTTCTGTTTAGGCAAAGACTTTTTTTCCGATATCGGAAAATTTTCACGCCATGACCAAAAGTCCGTCGCAACCATATCAAAGAAAAGCGCCTGCCGGATAGCCAGCAGGCGCTTTTGATCTATGATGGGGTATACGAAATTTTAACCCGATTATTTTCTTAGCTTCTCAATTTCTTTCAGATCCAGATCATTAGGGGATCCCCAGTTAAAAGCAGGTGCCTGAAATTTTAAAAATTCGATATCCCTGTTATTGATATCATCTGTTGTTCCCCATTCAAATGCAGGAGCGTTGATTGCTTTCACTTCCGCAGTCGTACGTGCCGGGGCATTTACTTCTTCCGGATCCCCCCAGACGAATGCAGGCGCTTTAAACATGGACCGTTTTAGTTTTTCAATTTCCATATCACTCAAGTCGGAAGGACTTCCGAATTCAAATGCAGGAGCTTTGATGCTAACAGCAGTCGTTTCGCTCTTCATTTCTCTTCTCTCATCAGCAGAAGCAGTAAATACTGTGACGAACAATACAGCGGCGGTAAGTGTAGCAAGCGTTTTCATATCTTTGATTTTTAAGTTATTATCCTTTTGTTGAATCAAATATAGAGCGACCTGCTCCGCTCATCAATAAGGATTAGGCAGACCTTCGAAAGCTTCCGGCGAATGCCGGAATTAAACCGGTAAAAAAGCGGGCCGGTTACAGTCCAGTGGCTGCTATTAATGGCACTCAGTACAACCCGGTGCGACCGGCTATTCCAAACAAACTCTTTGCTGCATTTGTAAATTAATAGTAGTTTGGTCATCCAGAACAATTTTGTTCTTTCTCATTGTGGGGCGTTTGCTGCACATAAAACCAGAAAAAGCATGCTATTAACGATACTATCCGGCTTCCTGGCGTCCATTCTTCTAATCCCTTTCGGCAGATACCTCCGGTTCGAACGCGGCGGTTTTATGGCGCTTTTACCTGCTTTGCTGTTTCTGTATCTGTTAAGTTACATACCCGTGATCGGGAGAGGGGAAGTGCCGTTTGAGCACTATGAATGGGTTCCTTCTCTGGCTGTCAACCTTGACTTCAAAATGGACGGGCTGTCATTGCTTTTCAGTCTCCTGATAACCGGCATTGGCACACTGATTTTTCTATATGCGGGGTCCTATATGAAGGGGCAGGCATACGCCGACCGGTTTTACGGGTTTTTATACCTGTTTATGGCTTCTATGCTCGGACTGGTATTGTCAGATAACATTCTCCTGATATTCATATTCTGGGAATTAACCAGTATCAGCTCTTTCTTCCTCATCGGTTTCAATAACACCGATCCTGCATCACGGAAAAGCGCTTTAACGGCTTTGGCGGTCACAGGTCTCGGAGGCTTCTTTCTCCTGACTGGAATGATCCTCATGGGAAATATCGCCGGGACAAATTCGATCAGTAAGCTCACGGAACTGGCGGCTGCAATCAGGGCGGACAATCTTTATCCTTTGATCCTGTCCCTGGTGGTAGCGGGAGCATTTACCAAATCGGCACAGTTTCCCTTTCACTTCTGGTTGCCGGGAGCAATGAAAGCACCCACGCCGGTTTCCGCTTACCTCCATTCGGCGACCATGGTAAAAGCAGGTGTATTCCTCCTGGCCCGCCTGTCGCCAGTCCTGGGTGACACCACTGCGTGGTCGTATACCCTGATGACAGCAGGAGGCGTGACCATGCTGTATGCGGCTGTTCATTCGCTGCTCCGGACCGACCTGAAGGGAATCCTGGCTTACTCTACAATTTCTGCCCTTGGGGTGCTGACCTTTCTGATTGGATTAGGTACTCCGGAAGCGCTCACTGCCGCTGTCACGTTTACAGTTGTCCATGCTCTCTATAAAGCATCGTTATTTCTCACCACCGGGATCATTGATCATGAAACCGGCACACGCGACATATCGGGGCTGTCGGGATTGAGGAAGGTACTTCTGCCTGTTTTTTTTGCAGGCATTCTCTCAGCATTATCAAGCGCAGGCATGCCGCTCCTGTTTGGTTTCGTATCAAAGGACCTTATTTATGAGGCAACGCTGCATGCTGAAGGCCAGTTTGCTGTTTTCTTTACATCGATCATGGTGTTAACCAATCTCTGCCTTGTAGCCGCCGGATTCATGGCAGGGATAAGACCCTTCACGGGGGCTTTGCCGCCTGAATATTCCGGGCTTCATCTGCCGCACTGGCAAATGTGGGTACCGCCCCTGCTTCTTGCAATTTGCGGATTGTTCTTCGGTGTCCTGCCGGCTATTGCCGGGGGCAGCATCGTCTCTCCGGCGGTCAACGCAATGACTCCAGAAGAAACAGAAGTCCACCTGAAAGTATGGCATGGCTTCAATACCGTGCTGGCACTCAGCGTGGCAACGCTTGCTGCCGGCACAGGCCTGTACTTTTTAAACAAGCCCGGAATCAGGAAGCTCCGGTTTGCCGAAAGGTTCGAAAATCTTTCGCCCGCTGCCTTTTCGGGAAGGATCACAGCAGGTTTCACCCGTTTCTCTTCCTGGTATACCAATATCATGCACAACGGATTCCTTCGGTCGTATATCCTTAAGATCATCATCTTTGCCGAGATCCTCCTCGCCTGGGAACTGCTCGGAGGTGGCCCGGTTTACATCAATTTTGACCGTCTTTCTTCTGCCGGCATTTATGAAATTGTCAATATCTTAATTCTCATACTGGCAGTGGTACTGACCGTTACCACCTCGTCCCGGCTCACAGCTGTTGTGGCAATGAGTGTGGTTGGCTATGGCATCTGTCTGATGTTCGTTTACTACAGTGCCCCCGATCTGGCCATGACGCAGTTTACGATTGACACACTGACGGTTGTACTCTTTGTTTTTGTGCTGTTTAACCTCCCTCCTTTTCTCAACGTGGCGAACAAAAAGATTATGACAAGAGATGCTGTAGTTGCACTGGCTTTCGGTTCTATTCTGTCTATTACTGCACTGAAGGCACTGCAGGAACCGACAGAAACAACCGTCAGTAAATTTTACAGCGACTTTGCTTACACACTTGCCAAAGGAAAAAATGTTGTAAATGTTATCCTGGTCGATTTCAGGGGATTTGATACCATGTTTGAAATAGTGGTGCTGAGCATCGCCGCGCTCGGGGTATACAGTTTAATTAAATTAAAGTTAAGGCCTTCAGAAAAAGAGTAATATGAAAAGTACGATTTTACAGGCAGCATCCCGGTATCTTCTTCCGATCCTGCTGCTTTTTTCCATTTTTCTACTGCTCCGCGGACATTACTATCCGGGAGGAGGATTTGTGGGCGGGCTGGTAGCCTCCATCGCATTCGTGCTTCACAGCTTTGCACACGGCACAGATAACACGATGAAGATCCTCCGGTATAAACCGCTTTCGCTGATACCGGCAGGATTGGGAATTGCGGCGTTATCCATGTTCCTGCCTGTTTTGTTTGGGCAGCCTGTTATGACCGGACTTTGGATAAACCAGCCTCTTCCCGTTATCGGGATGGTTGGAACCGCTTTGTTTTTCGACCTGGGAGTGTATCTCGTTGTTGTCGGAGTAGTACTCACTATATTATTTACAATTTCTCTGAATACTCATTGATTATGGAACTCCTGCTGATCTTTCTCATAGGTATTTTGTACGCCGCAGGAATTTACCTGATGCTGAGGAGGAGTATGGTCCGCCTGCTTTTGGGGATCATGCTGCTGGGCAACGGCTGCAATCTACTGATCTTTCTTTTAGGCAACATCACGAAGGGAAAGCCTCCTGTTATTGCAGAACATGCAAAAACCTTCACGGATATCTATGCCGACCCTGTTCCGCAAGCTTTGATACTCACAGCGATCGTGATCAGCTTTGGACTTACATCGTTTGCCATCGTTCTTTTGAAGCGCGTATACCTGCTGGTGAATACAGACGACCTGGATGGACTGAACACCCCTGAGGAGGAGGATCTATGACAGACAATCAGATCATTACACCGGTAATCGTTCATTTATTCACCGCTATCCTGCAACTGGTATTCTGGCGAAAAACAGTGACACAGCGGATCCTGAGCATAACAGGCTGCCTGATCGGATTTGCATTATCGCTTAACCTGTTTACTAAGGTTCTTCAGGGCGGTATTCTCACAATGAATGCGGCTAACTGGCAGCCCCCCTTCGGGATTGTCTTCGTGGCAGATCTCCTGAGCTCCACTCTTGTACTGCTCACATCTGTATCAGCCCTGGCTGTATGTATCTTCTCTGCTACGGGTATTGCCAGGTCCAGAATGCTGTATGGATACTTCCCTATATTTCATTTCCTGGTAATGGGTCTCAACGGAGCTTTTCTTACCGGCGATATCTTTAACCAGTATGTCTGGTTCGAAGTGATCATTATCGCATCGTTTGTTCTTCTGACACTGGGCGGAAGAAAGGCACAGCTGGAAGGTGCGGTAAAATACATGGCACTTAATATTCTCGCCTCCACGTTCTTTCTGACCGGAATCGCCCTGCTTTACGGCATTACGGGCACTCTCAATATGGCCGATCTCAGCCAGAAGGTACCGCTGGTAAAGGACCAGTCGATGGTGAACTTAATTTCGGTGTTCTTCCTGACGGGTTTTGGGATAAAGGCAGCGGTGTTTCCCCTGTACTTCTGGCTGCCCTCTTCCTACCACACACCGCCATCTGCTGTTGCGGCGATATTCGGAGGCCTTCTTACCAAAGTGGGGCTTTATGCGTTGTTTCGCTTCTTCACTCTTGTGATCGTGCCCGACAATACCATCAGGATCATTCTGATGGGGATGGCTGTGCTGACCATTCTTACCGGTGCTTTCGGAGCTATTATTAAAAACAACATCCGGCGCTTGTTCTCTTATTTAATTGTCTGCCATATCGGTTTTATTATAGGAGGATTAGGGACGTATTCGAAAGTTGCTTTCGCCGGAGCCATATTTTATCTCATTCACGACATTATGGTGAAGACCAATATGTTCCTCATCGCAGGCCTTATCAGGCAGCTGAGAGGAACGATGGATATGGACCGTCTTGGCGGCTTGTATGCAGGTTATCCCAAAATATCGCTGCTCATTGCAATCGTCCTGTTTTCGCTGACAGGAGTTCCTCCGCTTTCAGGCTTCTGGCCTAAAATACTCCTCTTCAGCGCCGCATTCGACACCAGTAACTATGCCTTTATTGGCAGCCTGGTACTTGGCAGTTTTATTACGTTGTATGTTGTGGCCAGGATGTGGTCGAAGGTGTTTTGGAAAAGTGCACCTGAAGATCCGCCTCCTGCAAACAATTTCGACCTTCTCTCTCCGTTAAAAAAGACATCACTGGTGCTTCCGGTCTGTATCCTGGCATCTTCTTCTCTTTTTATCGGGCTGAATGCAGAGTTTATCGCAAGAGTGGCAGATACTATTTCCAATGAAATGATCGACACAACTCCTTATATCAAAGCAGTGTTAGGTAAATGATAGAATTATGGTAAGAAACTTGTTAATGAACATCCTCCTGTCGTTTATATGGGTAGCGCTCACAGGTTCGCTGTACTATTCTAATTTTGTTTTCGGCTTTCTTGCAGGTTTCTTTATCCTGTGGGTGATGAACCGGAATGAAACAGACCAGCGCTATTTCACCAAGGCTCCCAAAACAATTGGTTTTATATTTTACTTCCTGTATGAAATGATCATGGCCAACATCCAGGTTGCCTATGATCTGATCACTCCGAAATATTTCTTCAAACCAGGGATCGTAAGATACCCTATGGAAGCACGGTCTGATATCGAGATCAACCTGTTATCTACCATTATCTCCCTGACGCCGGGCACCCTGATTATGGATATCAGCGAGGACAAGAAGTCACTTTATATACATGTAATGTACCTGAAAGATAAGGATACATTTATAGCGCAGATCAGGAACGGATTTGAAAAACGACTTTTAGAAATTATGCGATGAGCCTCGATTTATATTTTGACTATATCATTTTTCCAATCCTCTCCGCATCGGTAGCGCTTACGTTTATCCGTTTGCTGAAGGGGCCCGGCATTGTAGACAGGGTAGTGGCCCTGGATCTGATTATTACCATCGGGATTGCCCTGATCACCGTCTACAGTATCCGATCAGAGGAACCCGTATTCCTGGATATTGCAATGATCTTCGCGCTCATCGCCTTTCTTGGCACTATCGCCTTCGCATTTTATTTAGATAAAAGGGAGAGAAAATGACAGATATATTAATTGCCATCATCAGCACAATCGGCGCACTCGCCATTCTTGTTGCCTCCATCGGAATCCTGAGAATGCCGGATTTTTACCTCCGGCTATCGGTTACGGTAAAGGCCGGAACCCTGGGAACAGGCTGTTTGCTCGCATGCGCGGCTTTTATGTTTGACGATGTATCGGTAACAACTAAAACAATATCGATTGTTTTCTTTTTGATCCTAACTAACCCGATCGGGGCACATTTGATCGCAAAAACTGCTTACCACACCAAAGTAGAGAAATGGAAAGGTACTCACATTGACGACCTGGAAAGCATTAATGAGAAAACGGAAACAGAAGCGATGGACAAACAAGAATAAGTACCCGCTGTAACCAGCAGGTGCTTTCAGTATATATGATGGAGTTTATGAACGTTCAGATAATATTACTTCTTTAACCTGGCCAGCTCTGAAAGATCTACGTCATCGGGGGTACTCCAGATGAAGGCAGGAGCCTGAAATTTCAGAAGTTCAACATCCGGGGTGACTTCATCAGCCATTCCCCATTCAAATGCCGGTGCTTTTATCTCTTTCACTGTTGCCGGCTTAAGTCCGGAAAGATTTGCATCCTCAGGGCTCCCCCAGATGAAGGCAGGAGCCTTAAAGGCCGAAAGCTTCAGGCTCTCGATCTCACGGTCATTTAAATCGGATGGACTGCCGAACTCAAACGCAGGAGCTTTGGTACTAACAGCGGTGGTTTCGCTCTTTGCTTCTCTTCTTTCATCAGCAGAAGCAGTAAATACTGTGGCGAATAATACAGCGGCGGTAAGTGTAATCAGCGTTTTCATATCTTTGATTTTTAAATTATTATCGTTTTGATGAATCAAAGATAGATCGGGTTCAGCCCATCATCAATGAAGATTAGGCGGATACAAGAAGCTTTTCGGTAAACGACGGAATTTAAACGGCGAAAAGATCATGATAATACGCCCCAGGTGTTCGCGGTCAAAAGCAAACTGATGCCCCTTTCCGGCATGAACGTCTGAACAAACAAAACTTGAACTTTTAAACAAACTTCCATCTCCATCAAACCCGGATCTTTGTATCCTATAATCAACAAATTAGTATGTGGACAAAGCGTGATATCCCGGACCTGACGGGAAAAACAATTATAGTGACCGGGGCTAATACCGGGATTGGTTACGAAACCGCACTGGCACTTCACCAGGCCGGTGCAGATGTGATAGCAGCTTCCAGGGACCTGGAAAAGACGGAGCAGGCAATCAGCAGAATGAAGACTTCCAGCAAGGGAAATGGAATGCTTGAAGCCATGGAACTCGATCTGGCGGATCTTAAAGCGGTGAGAGAATTTTCGGAGGCATTCAAAGACAGGTATAAGAAACTGGATATACTCATCAATAATGCCGGTGTCATGCTCCCGCCACCGTCTCTGACGGCCGACGGGTTTGAATTACAGTTCGGCGTCAACTTCCTGGGGCATTTTGCGCTGACAGGATATTTGTACCCTCTCCTGGTACAGGCGGCAGGAACAAGGGTTATTACGCTAAGCAGCGGAGCTGCGACCCAGGCAGAATACATCGACTTCGGAAATGTCAGACTTGAAAAGCCGTATGATGCACAACTCGCCTACGCAGTAAGCAAACTCGCGGACATCCATTTTACAAGGGAACTTCACAGGCGTCTGGAGGCAGTAAAAAGCCCGGTCATTTCGGCGGCGGCTCATCCCGGAGTAGTGCGCACCGACCTTCAGCGTCATATTCCGGCAGAAACGCTGGAGCAGGCATTTGCACAATTCAGTGAGATCATGGAGCCATGGCAGGGAGCATTGCCTTCGCTCTTCGCAGCCACAGACCCTTCTGTTTATGGAGGTGCCTTGTATGGCCCCGATGGTGACAGGGAATTTGCAGGTTATCCGGCACTTTCGGCGCATCATACCGAGGCCATGAATAACGAGGCGGAAGCAGGCAAATTATGGGCTTTTGCTGAAGGAGTGACCGGCATAAAATTTCCGTTTTAAAATAACAGAGTAAATACTATGAACAGAATTAAAGAAACCGTACTGGTGACTGGCGGTACCGGCTTTGTCGGAATACATTGCATATTACAGCTTCTTGAACAAGGGTTCAGCGTGAAGACGACCTTAAGGTCGGTAAGCAGAAAAGACGAAATCATTAGAGGATTGCAACTGGCAGGTGTTTCATCCCCTAAACACCTCTCCTTCATTGAAGCTGACCTGACGAATGATCAGAATTGGGACATCGCTGTACAGAACTGCGACTATGTCCTTCATGTGGCCTCTCCTTTTCCCGGAAAAGAACCTGAGGATGAAAACGAACTGATCATTCCTGCCCGAGATGGCGCCTTACGCGTTCTGAAGGCAGCGCGGGATGCGGGTGTAAAAAGAGTAGTACTGACCTCGTCGTTTGCCGCAATAGGTTACGGAGCCGACCGTAAAGATCATGTATTCACAGAGAAAGACTGGACAGACGCCAACGCTCCTGTTCCTGCGTATATCAAATCAAAAACGCTCGCAGAGAAAGCAGCCTGGGAATTTATTGAACGTGAAGGCGGCGGACTGGAACTGACAGTGATCAACCCCGTAGGAATTTTTGGCCCGGCAGCCGGAGGCATTTCTTCGGCATCCATAGATACCGTTGTGAAGGGCATACTAAACGGAGTTGTTAAGGAAAGCCCGAACTTTACATTCGGGGTAGTGGATGTCAGGGATGTAGCCCAAATACATCTGCTCGCGATGACACATCCTGAAGCGGCGGGAGAACGGTTCCTGGCGACATCCGACGGAGTCATGAGTTTCGCTGATGTCGCAGGGCTGATCAAAAAAGAGCGGCCGGCTTTTTCTGATAAGATTGCGGAGATGAACAGCACTGAAAGCCATTATTATATCAGGATGTCGAACATGAAGGCCCAAACTTTATTAGACTGGCACCCGCGGACTAAGGAGGAAGCGATACTGGCAAGTGTGGACAGCCTGGTAAATTGATTATCTTTACCTGACTGTTTTCCACCATGAAGTTTAACAACATACAATCCTGCCATCTCGGCCCGGAAATTTCACCGGAACAATATATACCCGAACATTTTTTCCTGTTCCTTCTGAAAGGATCTATGAAAGCTTATGACGGACACAAGCATTACAGGATAGAAGAAGGCGATTACTGCATAGCGCGCAAGAACCATCTTGTGCGCTATACCAAACACAGGAAAGACGGTGCTTTTGAAAAGGTTATCATTGTCCTGGACGAGGCTTTCCTGAAAAGTTTCCAGACCAGACATGACGTCAATGTCCCGGACTTCACTCCAAACACCGATTCATTTTTATTTATAAAAGAGGATAAACTGGTCAGGAACTTCATTTTATCGCTGGACCCGTATTACAACGGAACTGAGCAGATCGATGAAACGTTCGCAGACATTAAACGGGAAGAATTACTGTTGATCCTGCTGCGGAACAACCCCTCGCTGGCTGGTGTATTTTTCAATTTCGGACAACCCCAGAAAATAGATCTTGAAGCGTTCATGCACCGCAATTTCCGCTTCAATATTAGTATTGAACGTTTTGCGTTTCTTACAGGCAGGAGCATTTCGTCTTTCAAGCGTGATTTTTATGATCTTTTCAAAGAAACTCCCGGCCGGTGGCTTACAAGAAAACGACTGGATGAAGCCCGCTTTCAGATCGAGCACCATGGAAAACGCCCGGGCGATGTCTATCTCGAAACAGGCTTTGAAAACCTGTCGCACTTTTCGTTCGCCTTCAGAAAACACTTTGGGGTCAGCCCGGCAGAAGTCGCAGCCAACAGGCAGCTCTCCCGGAATTAATTCTTTTTTTCCCCGGCTGCATTCATCGGTGCAAGAAAACTGGTTATCCGGGCGATGTAACGATCACCCGACACCTGCCCGGTTAGAACATCATAAGACTGCAAATGATCCCCGTCATACACCTGGATTTGTCGCTTCACAGGGTTTTGCGCAATTATCTGCCTCGCATCGGCCACAGTAGTAAGACTGTCTTTCAGCCCGGCAAAAATGAGCAGGGGAATATTCAGCTTCTCATAATGGAGTGAGACAGATGAATCATCCTGCGGCAACGTGATCTTTCTTGATTCAGTCGCAAAGTAACGTTTCTGCAATAGTACGGGATCTAACACAGCCCCATCGAATACCAGAAAATCAACGGGTTCGGATTGGACAGCCCTGATTGCAGTCACAGAACCTGATGAAATTGCCAATACTCCGGTAAGCTTATTCTTCTTGTTCTTTTTTGCATGAGTTATTGCGGCCTTCAGATCAAGTTCAAACTCATTATAGTATAACTGCTCCCTCTGCATCGGAAAGTCCTGACTTTCGCCGAAGCCGCGGTAGTCGAAAAGTAGTACACGATAACCAGCTTTCGAGAGGGCTCCTCCGCGATACAACCAGTCCGACATGTTTCCTTCACCATTACAAGCTATAACGATCGTAATCTTTTTGTCTGTCTTTTCAGCCGGCTGCAATTCCCATGCTTTTAATTTATAATGATCAGACGTTGTTAGCGTCAGGTCCTTATAATTCAACTTCAGTGTTTCGGGAGTCAGACTATATTTTCTTTCAGGCTCTACGGCATCACTTGAACGACAAACAGCCAGCAGAAATAAAATGATCATCAGCCTCTTCATATCGGAATGTTTTTAGTTGTATAAAATTACCAAATCTTCCAGATACAGCTTCATTGCTTTTATTAACGTTAAACGTCATCGACATGGTACACGGCAAGATCATCGCTATTTAGATTAATTAAAAATAATATTGATCTGATAGATTTAATTCCTTTTCTTTGTCGCAATTTAGAACCGATCCAAATAACATGAAAACACCTTTTACTCTTTCACAATTTATCTGCATCATCCTTCTCCTGTTCTCCACTACTGCGTTTGCACAAACGGCTGAGATCAGGGGACGCATTACGACCAGTGATAATCAGCCGGCTGCAGGAATTTCTGTCAGGCTGGTTGGCCACCCGGGCGCGACGATAACAAATCACAAGGGAGAATTTACGATCGCCCGCGTTACACCGGGCACCTATACATTAAAGGCTTCTGCCATCGGGCTTGAGTCACAGGAAAAGCTGGTGGAGGTCAAAGCTAATACCACTGAAACCGTTAATTTTATGCTTAATGAGGATCTCACCCAACTGGAAGAAGTAGTGGTAAGCTCGCCGGCCAAAAAATTCGCTGAGAAAAAAAGTGAATATGCGGCCCGGATGCCGCTCAGCAATCTTGAAAATCCGCAGATATATACCGTAGTTCCGAAAGAGCTCTTTGTTGAGCAGGTCAGCACTGATCTTAAAACCGCTCTACAAACCGTCCCCGGCCTTACGAATATTACGCAGGGGGTGGGTTCAGGAGGTATAGGCCTTTCAATCAGGATGAGAGGGTTCAGCGGGACGAACGCCGGCGGTGCGATACGGAACGGCATGGCTACCAACTGGGTATCTCTTTCAGACCCTGTTAACCTGGAAGCCATAGAAGTTATCAAAGGGCCATCCTCTACATTATTCGGCGGCGTCCTGGTTTCTTATGGTGGCCTGGTGAACCGCGTGACCAAGAAACCGTACAGCCAATTCGGCGGATCGGTTGACTACAGCACCGGCAGCTTCGGACTCAGCCGGATAACGGCAGATGTGAATGCACCCCTGAATGAAGAAAAGACACTTCTCTTCCGTTTAAATGCGGCCTATCACAATGAGAAAAGTTTCCAGGACTTTGGACGCCAGAACACACAGGTAATTGCGCCTGCACTGACATATAAGGTAAATGACAAACTTACCTTGGATCTGGATCTTGAGTTTTACAATACAGAACGTAATACGACATATATAGGCAGCATTGGTTCCAATGTTAAAGCAAAAGGGTTTGACGACCTGAATCTGGATTTTAAAAAGTCGTTCACCAACAACGATATGCTAAGCTCTTCGAAGATCTTTAATGCTTACTTCAGGGCCAGTTATAAACTATCTGAAACCTGGACATCTCAATCTGATTATTCTTATGCCAACTCAGATAATAATGCGAACTACCTGTTCCTGAAACTGGCAACAGACAGCACTTTCTCGCGCGAACCTATGAGTATCCCAAGTACTTTCGGCGTACAGCAGTTCCAGCAAAATTTTGTTGCCGACATGAAGATAGGGAAATTGAGAAACCGCCTTCTGGTGGGTCTTGACTACTCGCAAATTACATCTGCCGACAGAAGAACAGGACAGATTGCTCTGGACAAAATACAGTTTGCAGGAAAAAACATTTCAATCCCCGATTTTCCGGTTGACTTTTACCGCGATACCATTGCCATGGCGGCACGGTTCCCGGCAAATAAAAAATCCACTGCAAAAAGGACACAAAACAGAAGAAATTATGAGACTTACAGCGCCTACTTCTCCGATGTACTTAACATTACAGATCAGCTGATCACCATGATCAGCCTGCGTGTTGACCGTTACTCGAGTGAGTTTGACGATTTTAAACAAACATCCTGGTCTCCTAAGCTTGGACTGGTCTATCAAGTTGTGAAAGACAAAGTGTCATTGTTCGGAAATTACATGAACGGGTTTGCCAATCTAGGCCCTTATTTAGCGTTCGGAGATGAAAACAAGGAAGCCAAACCAGAGCATGCAGAACAAATAGAAGGAGGAGTAAAACTTGAACTTCTTGGAAGCCGGTTAAACGGAACCTTAAGCTATTACGATATTAAAGTTAAAGATAAGGTGCGTGTTGACCCTGACCATGCAGGTTATTCCTTACAGGATGGCACTCAACTTAGCCGAGGTTTCGAGGCCGACCTCATCGCTAATCCTTTTGCAGGACTGCACATGATCTTTGGCTATGGTTACAACTTCAGTAAATACACCAATGCAGCTTCAAATATCAACGGGCTCCGGCCAACATCCGCACCAAAAAACACTGCCAATACCTGGATAAGCTATAAAATACAGGACGGGAGCGTACGCGGTCTTGGTTTTGGCCTTGGAGGTAATTATCAGAGCGATGCATACTTCGTGAACACAACTGCATCGTCCTTTAAAGTTTCTGGTTATACCAGGCTGGATGCCTCAGCCTTTTACGAACAGCCAAGATACCGGTTGAGCGCAAAAGTCAATAACTTCACCAATGAACATTACTGGACGACGGATGCCTGGGCTTTCCGGGAAAATCCGCGGCAACTCATCTTTAATATATCCTATAAGTTCTAATTAATGAAACCCGGCATCTTTCAGGTGCCGGGCTTTTTAAATTAAAGATAAATGAGAATCAGAAGAAAACCGAATGACGCTCCGCCAAAGAAAGGCTCTAAATCTGCTTTCGGTAAATTTATAGCCTGGATTCATCTATGGCCAAGCCTCATTTCTGCGATTATACTGATCGTTGTATGCCTCACCGGTACGATTATCGTCTATTGCGACGAAATAATAAACTTTGCGAACAGGGATGTTCTGTATGTACAACACGTAAAGAAGGAAAAATTGCCTGTAGAGACCCTGATCGCAGGCTTCAGGAAAGAATACCCAGAAAGGAGAAACCCGGGATACATGGTAACTTACCGCGACCCGGCCAGGACTGTAAAATTCAATTCGTTTGATAAAAAAAAGGGATTGCGCCTGGTTTATATGGATCCCTATACCGGCAGGATCCTGAAAGACGACGGCACGATCTATTTCTTCTATATCACTGCGCACCTGCATAACTCGCTTCTCTGGCATGGCACAGGAGAGTGGATCATTGACATTGCAACGATTATTTTCCTTGTCGAACTGATCACGGGGCTGATTCTCTGGTGGCCTGCAAAATGGACTAAAACCACCCGAGAGCAAAGCTTCAGGATCAAATGGAAAGCAAGGTTCAGGAGACTCAACTATGACCTCCATAACGTACTGGGCTTTTATTCTCTTACAGTTGTCGCCATCCTGACCATAACAGGCCTGATTATTGCCTTCAAGCCTCTTGCCGGATTTACAGTATCCTCGTTTGGCGGCGATCCGTCACATGCCTGGGAGAAGAAATTGCCCGCTTTTAAACGGGAAAAACAGCCGCAGGACCTTTACAGGATCATAGACCGGGCATTTGCGGACCAGCCATGGGCACAGGAAGCACGGGTGTCGACCTATACACTTGACTCGGCCGGCTACTATATGTTTTCACTTACGCGTATGGCAGGCTTGAAAAGCCAGGATGGCAATTTTCCAGTATTTGCAGACCGTTATACGGGAGCAACCCTTAACATTCCCGAGGGAGCAATCCTGCACGAGAATATTGAAAACACTTACTGGTCACTTCATATGGGGACATGGATGGGCTGGTTTGGGAAGCTGGTCACCTTTACAGGCGGGCTGATTGCGACGAGCCTTCCCATAACAGGCTTTTATATCTGGTGGGGAAGGCGAAATAAAAAGAAGAGGCCACAAAGACTAGGGAAAAGTAATTCTGCTGAGCGTACCATTACACCGCAGAACCACGCTGTTAACTAATTTCATTCAGTATTTATTTTCAATGAAACCAATCGCATTACTGGTAATTACTATATTTTTAATATGCGGAGTTAAAGGGCAGGACCAGATGCAGTCTAACTCTGTCACCATCGGCACCAAACATAAACTGAAATCGCATATTCTGAATGAAGTGAGAGAATACTGGGTCTCTTTACCACCAGATTACTATTCTACAAAATATGCTCCGGCGAAGTACCCGGTTGTCTATCTTCTTGATGGAGACGCTAATTTTCATTCATTTACCGGAATGGCACAAGCACTTGCAAGCGGGGCCTATTCAAAAGTACCTCAGATGATCATAGTCGGTATTTTGAACACCGACCGTACCCGGGACCTGACCCCTTCGAATTCTTCCAGGGAAGCTTTCTTTGACAAATCAGTGCCACTCTACAAAAACAGCGGCGGGAATGCCAGCTTTATTCGTTTTCTTGAAGAGGAACTGATCCCCCACATCAACTCAAGTTACCGTACCGATGACTACAGGATTCTTACCGGCCATTCTTTTGGCGGACTGACAGCAGTTAATATCCTCCTGAACCATACGCCCCTGTTCAATGCCTATATCGCGATTGATCCAAGTCTCTGGTGGGATAATACCCTCTTGTTAAAACAAGCCGACAGCCTCTTTAAAAAAAGGGAGTTTAAGGGGGTAGTACTGTTCACCGGGCGGGCATTTAAAGAATCTGTTCCCGAAGACACCACGACAGACATGGCCCGTTCAAACATTGCATTCCACCAGTTGCTGGATAAATATAAGCCGGCAGGCCTGAAATATAAGTATCAGTATTATCCGGACGATGACCATGGTACTGTACCGGTACCAGCATCTTACGATGCCCTGAAATTTATCTTCGGGCAGCACCGGATCCACGTAAAGCAGGCGGTAAAAGATCCGTCATTGGTTACAAAGAGTTTCGAAAGGCTTTCAAATGACCTTCATCATCAATTCCGACCCTCTGAAAGCTGGCTTGACTGGATGGGATCTTATTGCCTGAAGATCGGAAGACCAGACAAGGCCAGTGATTTTTTCAGAATGGCGGCTGAACTTTACCCGGACAGCCCGGAAATCGTGCGGTACCGCAGCAAAATTCAGCATGATGCATCCACTAATTATTCGGAACGGGCAACAGGCTCGAAATAGCCAGTCTGTTCCAGGCATTAATCGCTACTACAGCTATGATGAGCTGAGAAAGATAGTCTTCGTCGAAAAACTCCAGGGCTTTCCTGTACGTGTCTTGTGTTAAGCCATGCTGACTGATCAGGGTGACTTCTTCGGTAACGGCGAGGACGGCTTTCTCTTCCTCAGTAAACAGATCTGTCTCTTTCCAGGCATTCAGTAAAAAGATCCTTTGCGGCGTTTCGCCCATCTTCAGCGCATCTTTCGTATGCATATCCAGGCAGAAAGCACATCCGTTGATCTGCGAAGCACGGATCTTCAGTAGTTCACGGTGTGATTTGCTGACCCGCCCGGAGTTAAGATATTGCTCAAGACCATAGATTGCTTTCACTGCCTGCGGCTGTGTTTCGATGATGTTTATTCTCTTTTCCATATTCTGATTTTTTAATTGTTAATGATTACACAACAAAGATCAGAAAGCCGGGAGCCAATTATCTTAAACTGGTTTAAGAACGCTTTTTTGCCCTGATCTCACTCAGATACTCGGGGGTAAAGCCCAGAAAGGAAGCGATAAGATACTGGGGGATTCGCTGAATAAATGCGGGATACCGGTCGAGAAAATGAAAGTAAAGTTCCTCACGGGAAAAATCGTAAAGATATTTGATCCTCATCTGAGAGGCAGCGTAAGCCCGCTGATAAATGAAACGGAAGTAACGTTCCATTTTGGGTATGTCCTGAAGCAGTTTATCCTGCGAAGGTTTGCTGATTGTCAATACTTCGGATCTTTCGACGGCCTGGATGTAAAATTCCGAAGTGCCCTGCTGCTCGTAAGCCAGGTTGTCTGTGAGCCACCAGTTCTCGATAGCAAACTCCGTGGTCTGCTCTATCCCCTTTTCATTAATAAAGAACTTTCTCAGGCAGCCTTGTAATACAAAAAAATGCGAGCGGCATACCGATCCCGCCATCATCAGGTTCTCTTTCTTCGTCACTTTCTCCAGTGTGAAATACCGCAGAATGGCATCAAATTCGCTGTCATCTACTTCGATAAACTTTTCCAGGTGCTTCCTGAACAGATCAGACATATGTATCAGTTGAGACTCAAATATACTTTACAGCAAGGCAGCCGAAAGCAATTTAATGTATCTTTTTCACAGATAATGGGGGTAGTCCGATATAATTGAGCAAATTTGCATTAATTTATCCGAAGGCTATGGCCCTGGTTAATGAGATATGGAAATTTTAATTATTATTCTTCTGATCCTTTTAAACGGCATTTTTTCCATGAGCGAAATCGCCCTGGTATCGTCCAAGCGGTATAAACTCGAAAGTGCGGTAAGGAAAGGATCGAAAGGAGCACAGCAGGCCCTGAATCTGTCAGGCAATCCTAATACATTTCTTTCTACAGTTCAGATCGGAATTACCCTCATTGGGATTCTTACCGGTATTTTTAGCGGCAACACGATCACCAGTGATCTGAAAGCAATGATTGAGAACGTAGAATTTTTACGGCCGGCAGCAGACAGTCTTTCAGTGGCCGCCGTGGTGATCATTATCACTTTCTTCTCTATTGTATTCGGGGAGCTGCTGCCAAAAAGAATCGGACTGGCTTATCCCGAAGCCATTTCTTCGCTTATAGCAGGGCCCATGTATTTTATATCGGCAGTAGCGAAACCTTTCATCTGGCTGCTGGGGATAACGAATGACTTCTTTCTGAAGATCCTGGGGATAAAGGAAAAATCGGACTCTATTTCGGAGGAGGAGATCAATGCGATGATACATGAGAGTGCAGCCCGGGGGGTGATAGAGGAGATAGAGCAGGATATCGTGCGGCGGGTGTTTGCTCTTGGCGACCGCAAGGTCAGGGAGCTGATGACGCACCGGACTGAACTTGCCTGGTTTGATGTGAATGACAGTCTTGAATCGATAAGAAAGAAGGCAGAACAGGAGAAACATTCTGTTTATCCGGTAGCCGATAAAAGCCTCGACAAGCTTCAGGGAATCGTCTTTTCAAAGGAACTTTTTATCAATCTTCATAAAGAAGAAGATTTCAACATCCTTGACTATAAAAGAAAACCGCTTTTCATCCATGAGAACACCCCTGCTTATAAAGTGCTGGAATTATTTAAAACCAGCCGGATGCATTATGCAATTGTGATTGACGAGTATGGATCTTTAGAAGGCATGGTGACGATAAACGATGTCCTGGACGCACTGGTTGGCGAACATCCTGAATATTATGAAGAAGAATACCAGTTAGTACAAAGAGATGAAAATTCGTGGCTTATAGACGGGCAGTATTCGTTTTTTGAATTCCTCCGGTACTTTGAGCTTGAGGAAGACGAGGAAGAAAGCGGATTTTCTACTGTCGCCGGGCTTGTGCTGGAAAAACTGCACCACATCCCGGTAGCCGGCGAAAAACTAACATGGCGCAACTTTGAGATTGAAATAGTGGATATGGATGAACAGCGGATCGATAAAATCATCGTAACCAGGCTACATTAGTTTACCGGAAGATGCATCGACCGTAAAAACAAAGCCAACTCCGTGTACATTTTCAATTCTCACGGTATCTGATTCACGGAAAAGCTTCCGAAGCCTTGAGATAAATACATCCAGGCTTCTGCCAAGAAAATAGCTGTCGTCTCCCCAGAGATCCTTCAGGATATCTTCTCTCCTGATAATTTCATTGGGCCTGCGGCAAAAATACTCTATCAGTTCGGCTTCTCTCTGGGTGAGTGATACTGTACGATTATCGGATAATGAGAGAGTTAATCTCGATTTTCGCAGCCGCATATCACCAAAAGAGATCTCCTCCGCTGATCTTTTTGTTTCAACCGGCACAACGGCAGGAAGCTTTCCCCGATGTTTTACCATGTTACGAACTTTCAGGACCAGTTCGTCGGCATCAAATGGCTTTGTAATATAATCTACGGCACCAATTTTCAATCCCTGCAACCTTTGCTCCTTTTCTTTCCGTGAAGTAAGAAAGATCAGATATGCCGATGGATCCACTGCCAGTAACTGTTCAGCCAGGTCAAAACCATTCATATCAGGCAGCTGAATATCCAGGATCACTACCTGGTAATCCGACGAGTGTTTTTCAAAAAAAGACAATGCAGGCCGTGCAGCGGTAAACCACGTAACCTCAAAATCCATGAGTTCAAGATACTGCTGGGTGACATTCCCCAGGTCAGCTTCATCCTCTACGTACAGAACCTTTGTTATCATTGATCAGGAGATAAATATGCTGAATTCAGTGCCGGTATTGACCTCACTTTTTACTTCCATCTTCCATCCATGGGCCCTGACACATTGCTGCGCATAGTACAAACCCAGGCCGAGTCCTGGGATATGGTCCAATTCCTTCCTCTGAACCCTGTAGAACTTTTCAAAAATATATGTCACCATTTCCCTGTCCATTCCCACTCCGTTATCCGATATCCGGAGCAAAACCTCGCCCTTGTGCTGCACCATTTCCACATTGATTAGTTTCTCGGGCTTGTCATTATATTTGACGGCGTTGTCAAAGATGTTAAAAAGCATTGTTGTAAACCAAAACCGGTTTAGCGAAACTTTTACGTCACCCGGTATGGTCGACAGGTAGATCCTGACATCTTCAACCTCTGCTTTCAGACGATAATCGTCAACAATCTCTTCCACCAGTTCATTCAGCATTTCATGCGATTTTTCGAGGGTCACATGGTCCAGGCGCGCTATATCGAGCACCTGGCCAAACAGTAGCTCAAGGCGCCTGGATTGTCTGAATATGACATTCGACAAAGATTTCACCTTATCGGCATCAGCCAGCACACGGTCATTCTGAAGGCTTTTATTAGCCACCATAATCGTAGCGATCGGGGTGTGAAACTCATGGGTGATACTATCCACAAAATCCGTTTTCATCTCTGCGAGACGTTTTACCCTGATCCAGTTCCGATAGGTGATATAGTAAATAAGCAGTACCGAAAGCGAGGCAAGCAGCGCCAGCACAAAGGCCGGAACTGTGGCTTTAAAGATCTGCCAGTTGCGGTCGTTCTTATCTGCATGAAAAGAAAAACCAACTTCAAAAGAACGCACCCCGTCTGTAGAGGTGACTGTCAGCCCGGAAATCAGGTTTTGCGCTAAAGGAGACTTCAGATTTCCCCCTAAAATATATCCCCGGCTGCTTTGATATTTGTCAGGTAAAAAAGAATAGTGCTTGTTCTGATCAAATAGAAATACAGGATGATCATCCCGGCTTATTTTGATAGAATTGACCGTGAGCAGATATTCCAGCTCCGGCTTCAGCTGATATTTCTTTTTGATCCCGCTGAAGATAGAATCCATCGGGTTGGCAGCCCTCAGTTCAGAGAAGAGTCTTTTTAATACCAGATGAGCATATTCGTTATCAGCCGAAGATGATTTAGCATAATGTGCTTCCAGCTGCTCTTTTTGCTGGTACAGATATCGGCTAAGGATCTTAGATCCTCCCGGATAAATATTATCGTTCTTGATCTTTCCGGTATACAATCCCGAAAGGAGATTCTTTTCGGTTATCTGATATTGCCGGTCATTAAGGACAAACGTATTATAGGTAAGATAGAACAACACGGTGATCAGCAAAATAAAGCTTAAAGAAGCAATTAACCGGATATATCTCATGAAGAATGCTGGTTTCTTTCCAAAAATACTTGCATTTAAGTCGTCATTCCTCGCATTAACATTTAATTAAGAACTCATTAACAAAAATCACAAGGGCGTTAACAAACATTAAATGACTGTTAACAAAAATAAGCGCATTTTTCAAATATGTTTGTTTGCCCGGGATTTTACAGAAGCTGGCCGCTCCGAAAACTGGTGATGCCGCTGCTCAACGCCTCCGGGGAACGATATAATGCAATATATATTAACCCATAAAAAAATATGAAATCATCCGCAACAATCACTCTGACAGTGATTCTATCTCTTTGCTTATTCCGTCCCGCGCTGGCTCAGGAGCAAACAGCAAAGATCGTCAGTGCAGACACAATCAGGAAAAAAGGGTTTACACTGAACCTGGTAAACAAATCGCCCGGGTTCAGCGAACAGACCCTGAACCGGCTGAAAGAGACCTTTTTTACGGTCTATCCTGCCGAGGCCAAAAAATATAACAAAGAAGCTTCGAAAGAAGTAACATTTATTATTGATCCCGGCTACGATGGTGTGGCGGCGGCAGCCAACGGAACTGTCTGGTTCAATCCTGAATGGCTTACTAAAAATCCCGAAGATATTGATGTGGTCACTCACGAAGGGATGCATATTGTGCAGGCTTATCCTAACCATGCCGGCCCGGGATGGGTAACGGAAGGGATTGCAGATTATGTCCGCTTCAGGATGGGAGTGAACAATACCGCCGCCGGGTGGTCGTTGCCTGAATTGAAACAATCACATAAATACACAGATGCCTACAGGGTGACAGCAAGATTTTTAGTGTGGATAGAAAATAAATACGACAAGAACTTTGTAAAGAAGCTGGACCTGGCTATGAGGACCAGGATGTATACAGATCAGATCTGGAAGAAATATACCGGAAAAACGGTCGACGAACTATGGTCTGCATACCAGCAGGCTCCATCCATTTAAAATTACCCTCATGCGCCGTGCTGCTGTTACGGCGCATGAACCTGAACCCGGCAACCCCTCTTCCTGTGATATGATTACAATCACTTTTTCTTCAGCGATTTAAATATAAATTCGTCCCGTAAGGAACAAACTAATCATTCTCATCGTGCTGAAGATAAAAGAAAAAGATTACGACAAGGTCGCTCTCCTTTTAGACGAAATCCCTTTCAATACCCTTTTTGCCCGGGCAGTAACAGACGGCATTGTAAAGGGCGAAATATATGTTGATTCAATTCAGAGTCCCAGGACAGCCTATATTGTTCACCCTTATGGCATGTCGCTGTTATGTGGAGACCCGACAAACTATAGTTTCAACGAAAAACTTTTGTATTATCTCCTTGACACCAACGCTGAATACAGGAAACGGCAGGAGTGGCTCCAGGTATACCCCCTTCAATGGGAAGAGGTACTGGCTGTGCTGGTGAAAGACAAGCTGGTAACTTACAGTGATCATCTGTATGCGGGCAATTGCGAACGGGATTATTTGCTGAAAGAAACGGCTCACAGTCATATCATCCGGTGGAACCGGCTGAACTTTAAATTCGTGCAGCCAGAACAACCTTTAAAACCGGCACCGCTTCCTGATGGCTTCGAACTGAAGCGTATAGATGCGTCCATGCTGAAGATGGCCGGCAGTGTAGTTCCCCAGTTTTTCTGGAACAGCTACGACGACTTCCTGGCTAATGGAGTTGCCTTCGGTGTTGTCAGAGACGGGAGGCCGGTGAGTATCGCTTTCTCCGCCTATATTAAAGACAGGAATCTTGAAATAGGAATTGAAACAGACCTGCATTACAGGGGTAAAGGTTTCGCCCTGCAATCCTGCCATGCACTTATAAACTACTGCCTGGATAATGATCTGACCCCTGTCTGGTCTTGCAGGAAAGAAAACACCTGTTCCCTTCGTCTTGCAGAAAAACTGGGTTTTCATATTTCAGGAATGTTTCCGTATTACAGCCTGCCAGGGTAGACGGGGTCACACTCTTTTGCGTGTAATTGCCATCAACATGGCCAGTCCGCCAATCAGGATCACAGCGCCGACAGTTACTACTTCAAGTATATAACTGGCTGCGCTGAGACCCAGGGCAACGATCCCGGCACCAACTATCATTACAGAGACAGCAATCACCTTTATTCCGAAAGCATTCTGTTCGCGGGCGGCAAAATGTATCTGCTCAATCCCGTGCCCTGAATGTGTATGAACTTTCCTTCCGGCATTCATCTCCATCTGGAGAGCCTTATCCGACCGGCTTTTCTTCAGGATATACCAGATTTCGAATATAGCAAGCAAAAGTACCGGAATTCCCATACCACAAACAGTCTCCAGCGTCCTGTTGAGCTTAACGCCGGTAAGAAATGGATTAATTGTTTTAAGATACAGGTTCAGCAAAAGAGATACAACACTGGTGGTTACAACGGAAAGGCCGGTTTGACGCCTGGAGAACAAAGACCAGAGTAAAGGAGCAAATAAAGCACCTCCGGCGATAGAGGCCGTACTCAAAACAACTTCCACTATTCCACCTGCACTTGGTATCCACATGGCCACTCCGATAGTTGCGGCCCCGAAAGCCAGCGTAAAAAGTCTCGCAATCCAGATGACCTCCCTGTCGGATGCCCCCGGTCTTAACAGATGATGGTAAATATCCTGGGCAAAGACAGTAGCCGCCATGTTGATGGTAGTGTTGGCCTTACTCGAAGTTGCGGACACCATGCCCGCGAGAACCAGCCCGATCAGGCCAGCAGGCATCACTTTCTGGATGAGCATCATGTAAGCATCTTCAGATTCCAGGCCGTGTAAATTGGGATTTATAATCCTGTATATCATCGGAGGGATCATCCAGATGACGGGGCAAACCAAATAAAGCGCGGTAAAGATCCCGGCAACCTTTTTTGATTGTCTTTCATTCCCAACGCTGGTGTAACGCTGAACGTAGGACCAGTTACCTCCTATGTAAAAGGTCTGATAAACAATGAAGGCGAGCATGAAGCCCAGTGTATATTCGCTGTTAACAGGTGTAAAGAAGCCCTCCGGCGCTTTCTTAATCAACATTTCAATACCTCCGATTTCGTTAAACGATATCGGGATCACAATAAGTACAGCTGCGGTGAGAATGACAAACTGAACGACATCCGTAACGAGGACAGCCCACAGGCCACCGGCTGCGGTATACAATACGATTATAAGGCCTATAATGGAAATACACATGTTCAGGGACATTCCGGAAGCGACATGCACCATTTTCCCTACTGGGTAAAGTACCGCTGCTGTTGTAAAGAGGCTCAGTAACAATGTGAGATATGTATAAAACTGCTTCTCATTGGCTCCGAACCGCTTGCCTACATACTCAGCAGCAGTTGCGACCCCGGTCCGCTTCCAGGCTCCTGCAATAAAAAGCATGACGAGAAACCCGCTGATCGCCATGGTTGTCTGAATTGCATTCGCCACCAGCCCGAACTTATAGGCAATAGATCCCCAGACTACAAAGGTGCCGGCAGAGAAGTAACTGATAAACAGTGAAAGACCATTGATCCACCAGGGCGTCTCACCTCCGGCTTCGAAGAAAGCCTGACCATTCTTATTCCCCATACGGGTAAAGGTCAGGCCGATCCCAAAAATAAGCAGGGCGAATACGCCCATCACAATAAAATCTAATCTTGCCATGTCAAGTTCAGTGCATTGTGCACTCCTTTTAATTTTCGTAACACCTCAAGCCAAACAGGGCCGCCGGAACAGTGGCAAGAGGATGCTCCACATATATCTTTAATCCTTTTGTGCTCACGGCATCATCAAGCCTGATAATGTTACGCGTCTGATAATTCCCGGACCGGGAATAAAGCTCATTTCCCTGATCATCACAGATCCTGTAGTTTCTGACGCAAAACGGCATCACAGTTTCAGGATGCGTCATCAGGACAGACTCCATTGGATGATCAAAATCCGAATCAAAAGAAAGAACGATCGTACTGATCCTCTGGGGCTCCTCCCAGGAAACAGACAAACAGGGAGCAGGATCCCGGCTGCCGGCCACCCATGCATTAGGCTGATCAACCGGCCTGTCGACTCCATTCCTTACATTCTCAGGACTGAAAACATCCGCATGGCGTGATAAACGAAACGCCAGGTTCTCACCCTGCGGGCGACGTTGCGGGCACCAGAATTCAAACTCATCGACACCGCTTCCCGGGGGAGGCGACTGTTTTCCGTAATTCGAAACGGCTTTATTTATCAGGTTAAAAACCGACAATATGCCTGTTATTCGCTGATTTGAATATCCCAGTTCCAGGTTTTCATTCTGCCTGAAAATTAAAAACACGTAACCGGATTCTTCCAAAGACACGTTAAAATCGAGTTCAGCATACCCCTCTCCCTCTATTTGCAGTTGTCTGGAGGCCAAAAGAACATCCGGAGTAAAACTAGCTTTCCTGCTGCTCAACCACAATTCGCAAGTCAATAATTCTTTCGAAACGGCACGGCAGGGAATACTGAATACCGGAACCGGCCCTTTTTCCAGGGGGATCAGCTGCCCCGCAGCCATTGTTAAAGGCTTCCACAAATCAGGCTGGCTGAACCCGCTGAAAGATAATTGAGATGACGCGGTAATACTGGCAGAGTGGACCAAATCTTTATGATCTTTCAGGCGCAATCCAGGGATATACTGGCCGGAGGCAATCAGGTTCTGCTGCAACTCTGATAAATAACCCTTTTCAATTATCTGAGCGGGAGTCACCCCGTACTTAGTACAAAGATTAGCAGCGATCCCCACTGCCTGGGCTGCATGGGCAACGGTCGCCATTACCCTGGTAGCCCCGAACGCCACATGGCTGACACTGATGATGCGGCCGGCCAGGAACAGGTTGCTGATATTGCGGCTGTACATACTGCGGTAAGGGATCTGAAACACGCCTTTGCTATGCCATTGATTGCAGCCCGGACGTTCACTGAACACCCCGTCTGCCGGGTGCAGATCAATAGACCATCCACCATAAGCCACAGCATCATCGTGTTCCCTTTGCTCCACCAGGTCGTGCTGCGTCATGATATAATCCCCCTCGAAACGCCGGCTTTCCCTCTTCCCGGGAATTGTGCCGACCCACTCCAGGGTCAGGGTCTCCGCTTCCGGGAATTTGCCGGAATTCTTGATATAGTTCCACACTCCGTATACGACTTTCCAGAGCTGCCATTTTATGTCCTCCGTTTGATGCACGGTATCCAGTCGCCCGCCATATTCTACCCACCAAAGCCGGCAGCCATAATCCTGCGCGTTAAAACTACGGTAACGCGGTATAACGGAAATATCGGGAAGTGCGAAATCCGGTGCTGTAAACTTTACAGGCTTGCCTGTGTCCTTGCTGTAAAAATAAAGGGAATGTCCCAGCAGTTCTCCATACTCAGTTGTCGGAGCCATAGGTTCGTCAAATTCCTGTCTGCTTTCAGCGCCCATCCTGAAAGCAGCGCCGGAAAGAAAGCCGACTATCCCGTCGCCGGAAGCATCGCAAAACAAAGGGGCCTTCAGGATATACTCTGTTGAGTTCTGACTGCAAAAGGCCCTGAGGCAGTCAATTGTTTCAGCATCTTTTTTGTCCAGGCTATACACAGCCGTGTTAAGCAGCAATGTAATATTAGCTTCCTGTTTCACCTTATCAAGCAGCAGCATATCCAGGATCAGCGGGTTACCTTCAGGGTTCTTATAGGTATTTTCCACCAGAATTTCATCAATAACACCCCCTTCTCTCGCCCAACGGTTATTATTCCCCATATGGGAAGTTGCCCCGAGCACCCATAAACGGACCTCACTTGATGAGTTTCCTCCAAGTACCGGCCGGTCCTGCACCAATATCACTTTAGTACCTGTCCTGGCGGCCGTAACTGCAGCACAGACTCCGGCGAGCCCTCCCCCGGCCACGATCAGATCAGCCCTCAGTTCCTGTAAATGCAACTTCCGGCTGTGTTCACCATCTTGTTTTATCATGAAAAATGTTTGTCGTTAGTTTTATAATTCAGCGAAAATATCCAGCATAAGGTCTACGGGTATTACCATCAGGCTTATATATTTCATGGAAACGCTCCCATTCTTTGCAACCGTTCCCAACTTTCTGAAACATCTATCCGTCTGCCTTTCAACAACAAATACACAAAACATCAAAAAGTACAGGATGAAATATTGACTATTAAAATTTTCCGTTTATATTTGCAGCCCCTTCAGGGAAGCCACATACGCGAAAGTAGCTCAGTTGGTAGAGCACGACCTTGCCAAGGTCGGGGTCGCGAGTTCGAATCTCGTCTTTCGCTCAGCTTCAGAAAATCCGGTATTTTATTATTCTTTGTGAGCATTAAACAGGCTCCGGTTCAACATTGAGTCCTCCGAGATTTGATGATATTCCCACGGGAATTTTGAATTCTAGCCTTCCGGATCAATGACGAGTCCGTATTTATGTAGTAAGCCGGGAACACCAGACAAGGAAATCCTCGCTTTTTTTAACCGGTTGATCTCCGGATCGATGCTGTAATTAAAAGCACTTCT
The DNA here is from genome assembly GCF_003130405.1 of Pararcticibacter amylolyticus. Classification (GTDB taxonomy): domain Bacteria; phylum Bacteroidota; class Bacteroidia; order Sphingobacteriales; family Sphingobacteriaceae; genus Arcticibacter; species Arcticibacter amylolyticus. Next base: position 51,509 of record NZ_QEAS01000011.1, on the reverse strand, counting down.
CAAATCGGCACCTTCAAGTATTGTCCTGCTGAATACTGCCCCTGAAAGATCACAATGCTCAAAAGTCGCCCCGCTCAGATCACATTCTGAGAAATCAGCTTCTCTCAGAAAACACCTTTCAAAAACGGTCTTCTTTAGCTTCAACTTATAAAAGGTACAATGGCTGAGATTACAATTATTAAACGACATAGCAAGTCCGAACAGATTGCAATCTTCCACCCTCAGGCCAAGCATCTTGCAATCTTTAAAAACTACATCTCTGAATGCAGTATTCTTCAACCTGACCAGGCTCAGATCGCACCCCGAAAATTTTGTATTAACAAACGTTGTTTCAGCAAGATCAGCTTGCTGAAAATTGCAATTCACAAAGGAGCAGTTGTCGTATTCCGACTTCCCGAACTTCCTTCCGCTGAAATCCTCCCGTTCAAACAAACGGTCTTCTATGAATTCTTTTTCCATATTATCTGCTTTGCAGGGGTGTTCGCAAATATATCCTTTCGTTTAACATCTACGCTCTATGGATGATATCTAAGTTTTAATTTCTGAGGTAAGCTTTTCTTTGTTCTGCAACCGACTCCTCAATGAGCTTATTCAATCCGGGCTTTGCTCCTTCATAGAGAATAAAGCGGATCCCGTTTTCCCTGAACAAAGGCAGGTCCAAAGAATCTTTAACCGTGTATCTCTCAAATTCCTGGAAAACGCGGTCATCTTTATCCGGGATCTGGTGGCCCACGAGCAAAAGGTTTTTGATATTATATTTATCCGGCATCCATAACAGAAAAGAGGAATCATCGCTGTACACATTGGGCAGGCCAAACTCCTTGCCGTAATAATTCAAGGCTCCTGCCGTCGCATAAGCACGGCAATAGATCATCGTTTCTTTTCGCTGTTCAGCAGGCAGGCTCCGGTACACAGCCGCCGCTTTGCGTGACAGCTCTTTCCAGCCAATCATGTCAGCAAAATCCTGCGGCAACGGGTGATATTTCTGGTCCTCCCATTTAAACCCTTCCGGCCGCGAAAGCCCACTCATCTTATAATAAGCCGCCAGCACTTCCGGCTTCGCTACGGGCATTACTACAGGAAGAGCATATAAACCCAGCGCTACAGAGCATGTAAGCAGCGCATAACGCACCCAGCGAAAACGAAGCCGGGTGGCACTCTCAAGCCAGAGAGCACCAATTGCAAACAATACAGGATAAGCTCCCAGAGCGTAATAATCTTTCCCGCGGAAGAAAAGCAGGAGCCCGATTACAGAAAGCCAGGACCAGGTAAAAACCCTGTATTTCCATAGCTCGCGTGATACAAACGGCGCGGCAAGGCCGGCAATCCAAATGAAAACGCATGGAAAGTTCATCATGACCTGACCGGCAATAAAGTCAGCAGGGTTAATAAATTGCAACTGCTGCTCCCTGAGTTCCGCCATGTGATGAATCACAGGAAAATTATGCTGGTATTGCCATAAGAGGTTGGGCAGAAAGATGAGAAACGCTATGAGCCCTGAAAAATACAAATGCTTGTTCAGATAGACCTTTCTGCTTCCCGTCAGCAATAATCCGGCGAGAAGGCTTACAATAAAGAAAGCAGCAGAATACTTACTCATGAGACCGAGCCCCGCACACACTCCAAATCCATACAGCCATTTGTTCTGACCAGAAAAGATATAGTGTATTAAGCAAAAAGCCATTGCCGTCCAGAAAAAGACATCAAGAAAGTTGGCCTGGAACAGAAAGAAGAGGCGAAGATAACCGCCAAGTACAAACGGCAGGAACGTCAATAAAAGCGCAAATTTTCTCCCTCCCAGAAGAAGAACTATTTTCCCCGCCAGCAGAAAGGTAAGGCCGCCGAATACCGAAGGCCATATTTTAATCCAGAACAAACCGGCTCCGAAGAGATTTGTGATCAGGGCAAAGAGACTAAGCAATGGAGGCACCTCGAGGTATCCCCATGCGGGATGCTTTGCATGTTCCAAATAAAGAAATTCATCTCTGTGTGGTTCGAAAACACTGTTATGCAAGAAGAATGGCAGAACAATCTTTACGATAACCAGAACATACAAAAGCCGGTTTAACTGTTTCATGAAATATTTTCTAAATCTATAATTAAGACTGAAAAATATCCGGTCTGGTTACAGCATTAAATAAAATTACGCTACCATCCATATGCTGAAATATTTTCCTCAGGCCACTCGTTCCAGCATAAAGGTGATTACATTTGCTAAATGTCAAGGTTCAGCAAGCACCCCCAACGTACTTTTTTTCTCATAGCCGGAGTGGTCATATTTTTATTAGTATGCCTCTATTTTTTCCGGGAAAACGAGATAAAACAAAATGTCACCCAGGAGCAGCCAACTGCCGGACCTGATACTGCTTATAAAATTCCGGCGCCATCAGACATTTTTTTACTTCCCGACAGCAGTCTTATCTATGTACTGGACAAAGTGGCTATAAACTTTGCCAGGCAAAAAAAACGTTATAAGATCACTATGGACGGAGATTTCTTTTACGATATTCCGGAAAGAGCAGGAGCCCTTGTCATTCACACCCGGTTATTGAAGCTCACTATCACCGGAAAAGCTGCGTTCAGGGTAATCGCGTACAACAAAGATGAAGGTGAAGAAGTCCAGGTCTTATCCGGCCATATCGTAGCAGAGAAGAGCTATAAATCAGATTTCCCCGAACCGGAAATACTGGGCGATGACAACTTATTGATGATCAACAAATCCATTGACCTGATGGAAAAGGAAGAGAACCTGGACACCCGGGAACTACGAAAGTGGAAACAGGGAGCAGACTCCGCAAAAAGCAGGAACTATATCCGTCCTTCCCTCAATTGATCTCCTGTTTGTATAAGACTTACATATAAGCTGGAATTAAATCGCACTTATATATCGGCTCACATTAGATGAGCCTTACCATCTGACCGCAGAGGATTCTATCATCTGCATCTTTCGGCTTTAAGTCAGTTTTCGGAGCTGCCGGACAGCTCAACTTCTACAAACACGGGCAGGTGATCCGATATTTCCCTGGCTTTCTTTACATCCGAAAACGATTCATAGAAATGTACGACTCCTGCTTTTCTCAGTTTAACCTGATCCGGCCGGAAAAAGAAGTTATCATACTCGGATGCGAGGCAGCCATCATTCAGGCATTTCTGCCTGAGGGTTGTTTTCTTTCCTTCCAGGGCAGGTGTGTAGCCCTGTTTCTTCATCGGATTAAAAACGGAATGCGACTGAGGAGTATTAAAATCGCCACAGAAAAGAAGAGGCCCTTTGGTATATATCTGAGGATAAAACTGAAAATACCTGATTTCCTTTGCCGGTTGTTTCGATTTCGGCAGCGCATGAAAACTTACAAGGGTCAGGATCTTACCTTCAACGGCCAGATGAATGATAAAAGGCTCGCGCTCGATCTCATTTCTGAATTTCTGGTCTAAGAATGCAGTATCCGCAATATTAACCCGGCTGGTCTTCCATAGAAAAGCATAGCGTTCGCTGGCACCTTTACTGCCGGATGTATTCTGACTGATGACATAATCCCATTTAAAGCCTTTGCGGTTTAAGGCATCATGAAGCCTGGCTACAGCCTTTGGACCTTCGGGGCCGGCTACAACTTCCTGGATAGCAACTACATCAAATTCGCGTAACGTATTAGCAATGAATTCGATTTCGGCAGCACTTTTGCTCTTCCCTAAATTCTGAATATTCCAGGAACAAACAGTTAAAGGCCGCTGAGCAAAAGCAACGACGAAGAAAAATATCTGAACGAGAGTAAGAAGAAATTTCATCTGCGATTTTAAAAAGGACGAAGATAGCGATAGATACTAATTTTTACGGAGGAGGTCAAATCCTCTTCCGGCAGTTCTCACTATCTGATGATACCCTTTTTTATAATGATGATCGCCAGGTAAAAGGCTCATGAAAAAATTCTTTTTCCTGAAGTCTGATAAGGGCTTGGGGGCTTCATCTTCGCCATAAAAACAATAAACCGGTATACTAATTTTCATGACCTCGTCCCTTACTTTGTAAGTCCGGTCATCACTTCCCAGATTAATCAGATCAGTCAGATAAACTTTAAAATCTGTAGACAGATAGGGCGAAAGAAGCTGAATCTCTCCCACCCTCTGCTTCAGTTCAGCCGGAAGCCTGTTATAAAGAAATGGCACCACGTCTGCTCCGAAGGAATAGCCACTCAATGTGATCTTCCTGTCATTCCAAAGACGCATATATTTCTTTATCAGGGCAGTAAAGTCAGCAGCGACCTGGTCGGGAGTTCTCTGGTGCCAGAAATACGTTCTGCTGTTAAAGCCGATTACGTCGAACCCAGCCCGGTTAAAACTAACAGCAAGGCTATCATTAAAATCGAGCCATCCCCCATCGCCGGAAAGCATTACTACCATTCTGGATGACAGGACATGGGAAGAACGATAGAGGATAAGAGGCAAACCAGCTTCATCACTTACTACACCACGATTTTTCACCGTTCGTTCTTTCAGCAGCACTCCGCAGCTGTTAAAAAACAGCATGAAACAAGCCAAAAGAATAAGGCCATATTTTCCCAAGCCAGTCTTCATTCCCATAAAGTTACATCAGGCAGCTGTTTTACCATCCAGACAGCTTTACTCATTTTACCTGATTAAGTAATAAAAATAGGAATAAGTTTTCCGTTCCGCCGCAATTCACCCTTTTTTATGCCGCTATTGCACCTCACCTGCCAGGCCTGCATTTATGTAAGTTTGTATTTACAACCAGATATATGAAAGTATTCACGTTAACTGATAATATTCCTGTCTATTGCGTTACAGCAAAATCGTTTCCGGAGGGAGTACAAAAAGCCCATCAGACTTTACATTCAGCAGTGCCCTTCAGCAAGGACCGAAGATACTTCGGATTGTCGCGGCCCCAGGAAGATTCCGGTATAATTTACAAGGCTGCCGCAGAAGAAATATTTGAGGGCGAATTATCCGGTCTGGAACTCGAACCAGTGACCATTATGAAGGGAGATTATCTTTACACGGACGTTTCAGACTTCATGAAGAATATTCCGGCAATAGGAGAAGCGTTTCAGGAACTCATCCATTCAGACCAGATAGCCCCTGATGGCTTTTGCATTGAATGGTATCTCTCTATGGATATTTGCCGTTGCATGGTCAGAATAAAATGAACAATCAAATAATCAAAGCATATTATGGAAACTGGAATTAAGCCTGTAAATGAAGAAACAATATGCCGTTCTGTCTATCCCTGTATAACATTAAAGGGTAAGATGAACGAGGCCTCCGAATTTTACACAGGAGTGTTCGGAGACGGGAAGATTATCCAGACGTCGCCCTTTGCTGTACAATTTGATCTGGACGGACAAAAATTCCTGATCCTGAACGATGGGCCCCAATCAAGCCCTAACCCGGCTATTTCTTTTATGGTTTATTGTGACAGTGCTTCTGAAGCAGAACAGTTCTGGAACAAGTTAAGCGAAGGAGCTTTTGCCCTGATGCCGCTGGGCAGCTACGAGTGGAGCCCCAAATACGGATGGATCCAGGATAAATACGGCGTATCATGGCAATTATTCACGGGAAGCAGAAACGATCATCTTCAAAAGTTCTGCCCCACACTGATGTTTACCGGCACTAACACAGGTAAAGCATTTGAAGCGATTAATTTCTATACCGGCATCTTTCCCCAATCATCCGTTCAGGACATGATGAATTACCAGGAGTCTGACGGCGAAGATCCTGCTCTTATAAAACATGCGGGATTTAAAATAAAAGACTTCGCCGTAAAAGCGATGGACAGTTCGCCAGACCATGGTTTTAGCTTTAATGACGCGATATCGCTTGTAGTTGAGTGTGAAGATCAGGAAGAGATTGATATTTACTGGGATGCCTTGACATCAGAGGGAGGAAAAGAGGTAGCATGCGGCTGGCTGACAGACAAATACGGTCTGAGCTGGCAGATTATCCCTAAAGCACTCGGCAAGTTGCTTCAGGACCACGAGCGCATGCCGGCGGTCATGAATTCACTAATGAAGATGAAAAAGATCGTTATTGCTGACCTGGAAAATGCATAAATATCAAAATGAAAAAGGCGTCTTCAGAGTTGAAGACGCCTTTTTCATTTTGATATTTATTGATCCTGCTGCTCAGGAGCTTTGCCTATCAGGTCCATAAACTGATCCAGTTTAGGTGTGATAATAATTTGCGTCCGCCTGTTCCTCGCTTTTCCTTCTTCAGTACTGTTATTAGCAATAGGATTATACTCACCCCGCCCGCCAGCTGTCAGCCTCTTCGGATCCACCGCAAAGTTGTTCTGTAACGCCTGAACGACTGATGAAGCCCTGAGCGCACTCAAATCCCAGTTATTCCGGATGTTCTTCTGAGAAATAGGCACATTATCCGTATTACCTTCTACCAGCACATCATAATTACTGTAGTCCTTGATGATCTTTGCAATTTTACTCAAGGTTTCTCCCGCGCGGTCGGAAATCTCGTAACTTCCTGACTTATAAAGCATATTATCTGACAACGAGATATAAACAACCCCTTTCAGAACCTGGACGTTCACGTCTTTCATTTCCTGCTGGCTTAGCGAGCGGGTCAGGTTGTTGGTAAGCACCATGTTCAGCGAATCGCTCTTGTTCTTGGCGTTTACCAGCTGCTGAATGTATTTATTGGAACTGTTAATTTCGTCGACAAGTTTAGAAATGTTCACATTTCCCTGGCTTGTAGAGTTCAGACACTTATCAAGCGCTTCCCGCAATGACTTAACATTGGCACGTTCGGAGGCTATCTGATCTTCCAGGTTAGACACCTTGTTATTAGCAACAGCGAGGTTCCTCTCTGTCAGCAAATATTGCCGGCGCATATCACGCGTATTACTGTCGAGCCTGTTGTACTGGCTCTGTAATGATTCGTACTTCTTTTTAGTAACACAGCTCTGGCCTCCTATCATAATAGCCACAAGGCCAAGAATGGAAACTACTGATCTCATATTCGGATACTTTTTCATTGTTCTTCTTTTTGTTTAACAATAAAGAATAAACGCTTTCCCCCTGTCGAATGTTTGAACCGGAAGGAATGCCTGTTATTCTTTCTTCATTTGTATAAATTGATATATTTGAAAAAAATGATTTAAATCACATTCTACTTATCATAAGCAAATATTTGCCAGAGTGCAATGCAAATAGGCTGCATTTTTGTGTCTCATATTTGCGTTAAAGAAATTCTTATGAGTATTTTAATTCATATAGGTTTTTGGGGAATAGATACTGAATTTGGCCTGGTTGGCAAAATACGGCCCGGATATGAGTACAAAATCCCGGCCCGGTGTCTTTGGAAAACCTTCAGCATAGAGGGCAGGAATCTTTATCTGTGGCCAGTTTTACTCATGCGCAAATACTGGATCTATGACTCGAATGCGGACAGTCTTTTCACAGCTTTCTTTTTTGCCCAGGAGTATTTTAAAGCAGAAAAACCGGATGACCAGTCCGAAGCATCATGGCCTGAGACTATATTCTTTGTAAAAAGCATGCTCCAGCTTTGTGAAGAGCTTCTTCTTAAGGAACATAGCGGCTACAAGGGAGAAAGAATGGTCGTAACGCCCGAATTATATGAATACGCACTTGAAGTATTGAAAGTTTACGATGCGGGAGGAGCGGAGCATTATCCGCCTTCGAAATAATGATCAGGATCACATAATTTACACTGACGCAATTCAGGCATCATCATAAATTTGCATCCACTGAATCTATTCCCGGAAAGATTATGCCTTATAACTTTGATGCTTTATTGCGTTATCACGTGATAGACGAATGTCTTCAGAATAACAGATACGGATGCACTCTCGATTTTCTCGCAGAAAAGTGTACCGAAGCGCTTATTGAAAAAGGCGGGAACCCGGGTAGATCTACCGTAAGCAAGCGGACCATTCAGTATGACATAAGTGAAATGAGGGGAAGCAGCCTGGGATATAAAGCCCCCATAATGGTCAGAGACGGGAAGTACTTCTACTCGGATAAAGACTTCCGCATCAGCAATGCCACTATTACGAGGACTGACATTCACAATATCTCTGCCGCCCTGAAAATGCTGAAGACCTACAGAGGCACCGTTTTTTTCCGGAACCTCGAATCGTTGGTAGAACGCCTTGAGCAAAAGATCATCACTTCCCGTACTGCCCGGCAGGTACAGGCAGTATTAGCATTTGAACATATTCCAGAGAGCACCGGAGTTGAATGGATCATTCCTTTACTGGATGCAATCCTGAAAAAGCAGGTTGTCAGCATCACTTATCAGCCCTTTGGAGCTAAAAAACACAAGAAATTTCCATTTCATCCATGTCTGCTGAAAGAATACCGCAACCGGTGGTACCTTCTGGGAATGAACAACCGGCACAAGTGCATTCAAACGCTGGCTCTCGACAGGATAAAAGATTTTGAAATGCTGCCTGATTTCGAATACGACTCCAGGCAGCTCCCCGACCACGATACCTATTTTAAACACACCATCGGTGTCTCGATCTCCTATGGCTCAAAGCCACAGGAGATCGTCCTGAAATTCAATGAATCGAAACTTCCTTACATTAAAACACAATCCCTTCACGAAAGCCAGGAAATAATTGCTGAAACGCTTACCAGTATTACTATCCGCCTGCTTTTAATTCAGAATTATGAATTAGAGTCCTTAATTATGAGTTTTGCGGATGAAGTTGAGGTATTGCAGCCTCCTTCATTAAGAAAAGCGATCCTTCGCAGACTTCGCAAAGCAGCTATAATGAGCCGGCGAAATGCTCTTAAAAGCGAATCTCAGACAAAGCCCGGCTGCTGACCATACCAGGCAGTAAGTACGGTCAGGCGGAAACAGCCAGAGCAGATCCGTTTACAGAAATGGTGTAATGCTTTAGTGCAGATGTCGCAGGCCCCCGTACAACGCCGCCCGTTGTATTAAATTCACTGCCATGGGCGGGGCAAATAAATTTCCCCTGTGCATTATTATATGCGACCGAGAACCCCTGGTGCGTACATGCCAGCTGAACGGCAGTGAAAGATGCCGGGACATTTGTTTGTGCCAGTCGCACCAGTATAACACCGTTAGCCATCTTGGAGTCTCCGACATTCCTTAGTTCAGAATCAAGGTTGGCAGTCAGCAGTTCTTTATCCCCTCCGCTTCCGGGATCAGGAGTTGCTTCTTCTTCCGGATCGCTGCCGCAGGCAATCATGCTGCAACCAGTGCATACCGCCGCAAGACCAAGCCCCAGCTTTGACAAGAATTCTTTTCTTTCCATAAGATGTTTATTTAAAGTGGTGATTAATAATTATTCTGCTCCTTTTTGCCGAAGCTGAAAACCCTGGTAATGGTGAAGCCTATGCGGTATTGCCCTTTTGTCCATTTCGATTCGGTATCTGCGATGTAATTAATGGGTGAAATTGCCTGGGCATTAGCAAGATTCACCGTAAATACATGCCCGCCTGTTTCAACTTCAATTCCTATTGCTGAAGGGGCATAGAATTCCGGAGACTTACTGTCTTTCCTGAATGAGGAGAACGGATGAACATAGTCAGCTACAATTCCCATCCGCTTTGTCACTTTTAACCTTCCCGCTACCGAAACAGAGAAGATGTTCTTCTCATTTCCTTCAAGATAAGGGAAGGGCAGATTATTCCTCAGGAAAGAGGGCGCAGCAACAAGAGAAAAACGGGAAGAGAACTTTCTTGAAAATACAGCCTGATAGAAATAGGAAAGCCGGTTTGTATAGTCGTCGAATACGTTGGTTGAAACTTCATAAGGCTTTAAACCCATCTGCGCAATGACGGTAAGAGCAAAAGGCATACTCCCGTCACCTTTCTGCTCCAGTACCTTATATTTAAATCCAAGATCGAGAAGCTGTTCGAATTTACTCCTTCCAAACGAGATGTCGAGCTTATCGGAAAGACCATATTCAAATCCGATGTAGATGTCTGAGGAGTTATCAAGTCCCCATAATGTCCGGCTGCCTCCATCCTTACCGGCCACGTCTCCAAACCGGTGGACTACCATAAAGTTGAGATCTTTTTTCCTCATCGTTTCGCTTGTGGGCGTCAGGATAAGCCTGGTTGACTTAAAAGCTGCGATCACAGTTTCGTCTTTCCCGTCTGCGGACAGAGCATTGATCAGAGAGTCGGCGGACAGAGAATCAGCAGGGGCATCCTGGGCAAGCGTCAGCAAAGAACTCAGGATCAGCATAAAAAGCGACAAACATTTTCTCATAATGATGCGGGGTTATATGTTTTATTTCTGGTATCTGGAATAATCGGCTGCAATCTTCACCTGGATATTTTCAGCAATTTTCTGAAATACAAGCCTGGGTATATCAATCTGGTGGTCTTTGCACTTCACTATAAATTCAGAAGAGAGCTTTAAGCGTCCTTTATTCACCTGCACTTTACCTTCTATAGTACGGTTTTGCTTAATGCCATGTACATCCAGAACGCCCGCGGCCTTAACCGTATAAGTTCCATCTTTTGACACATCCACCTTTTCAAGTATCCTGCCTTTAAAAGAAGCGTTCGGGTACTTATCACTTTCCATATAATTTTCGTTGAAATGCTCCTGCATGAGGGACTTTTCAAAGACAAACGACCTCACCGGAACGCTGAAAACAAGCTCGCCTGTTGCCGGATTATACACAGATACTGCTTTGCCTGATAAGGCAGAAATATCCTCAAGGGGAGCTTTAGAGAAGATCGAGACTTTCGCATTTTTACAGACATAGGAATCCCCGCCTGCCTGGCTGGCTCCCAGCCAGGCAAGTAACACAATCGCAATATATTTCATCTGATTACTTTTTTATCATACTTCCGATATCCCAGCCGACACCTACCGCTACTCCCGCAGACCGCAGATCAATCCCTTCATTTCCTATTCCTGTTAAGGGAATTTTATAATAGGGCTGCACAAGGAGGCCGAACTTATCATTTAACCGGCGCTGGTAGGTTATGTTAAGATTAAGAACCCCGGCAAGATGTTTATTCCGGTTGGCCACAGCATAACTTTGTTCCGTATAGTCGGTATAAGTGAATGAATACCTTTCCCTGAGCATAATGTATGAGGATAATCCCGAACCCACGCTCAATCCATTCTTCCCCCTGGCAAAAAACTGAAAACTTACGTTCAGAGGAATATCCAGCACCTTGCAATCTGCATCAATATGCCGCAGCTGCCGGGTTCCGTAACCATAATCGCCATAAGCTCCGGCCTGCGGGTTATAATTAGCCTGATAAGGCTTTGATGCATACGTAACCCCTGTAGTCAAACGCCATTTCCGCAAATCGAGATTAAGCAATAAGCCGCCATTCACGCCTAACTGACCGCCGGATAAAGAGTTCACGCCATTCAGATCAGGTGCAGTCACCAGGGCGAGGGATATTTTCACACGCTTCGGCGCCTGAAGTTCCGGTACATTTTCAGTGCGCTCCTTTACAGGGGACTCTTCTGGTTCAACCGCCTCTTCCCGGGGCTCAGCCTGGCTGATAACAGGTATTGATTCCGGAACACTATAAGAAGAAGAGTCACCTCCCGCAGGCACTGGTATACTTCCGGGAACCCCTGTTGCGGCTATCTGCACGCCATACCCATTATCCGACCGGCCGGACACCGGCAATACGCCTTCTTTTCTTCCTGTCGGATGATGATCCTTCACGGAATCGCCAGGCGACATCTCCTTTTCAGCTAACTGATCACCCTGCTTTACGGTATCCGCTAAGCCCGGCACCATCTTCTTCCCTCCGTCATTCCTTTCCGCTGTTGTGTTGTCATTGTTTCCGGATGGAGAAAAAATTCTGACCATCAAGATAAGAAGAACAGCGGCTACCCCCGCAGATATCCAGTACATCCATCCAATCCCCCTTCTGCCCCGCTGTTCTTTGTCAAGCATTGCCTCCATCGCATCCCAGTCCTCTTCCCGGAACGTGCTATTCCCTTCAGTTTCTGTCAAGCCTTTCCTGAACTGGCGATCGATCTTATTTTCGTCAGCTCTTCTCATCTGAATAGTCCGTTGTTAAAAAAAGTAACATTTAAATTAACAGGGTTGATAGCAACAATAGCACTGTAAGCACCACCTCCTGCATCACGCGATACGTCTTCCGCATCTATAATCATCCTTTTTAGTTTATCCCTCGCTTTAAACAGGTTCGATTTGGATGTACCCGTACTGATTCCAAGCATGACCGCTATTTCTTCATGAGTGTATCCCTCAATAGCATACAGATTAAAAACAGTCCGGTATGCATTTGGAAGCTGCTGGATCATCGCCAGGAGATCGTCGTACCGCAGCTTCTTATCCGGCAAATCCTCATGAACCAGATTTTCAGCTTTTTCAAGATCATCGGCGTTGGCCATCCTGATATTACTCCGGTAATAATCTATCGAGGCATTCATCATAATCCTGCCAATCCAGGCCTTAAAAGGCTTGTCTGTACTGTATTTATTCAGATTAGAGAACACCTTGAAAAAACCGTGGTTCAAAATCTCCGATGCCTCGTACCTGTTTCCCGCATAACGCAGACAAATACTCATAGCATAGCCATAAAATGTCTTATACAACATTTTTTGATCTTTACGATCCTGCTTCAGGCAGCCAGCTATAAGCTGTTGTAGTTGTGCTTCGCCCATAGGGGAGTCTTCTTCTCTGCTCTTTGTTTTAAACCTTTTTTAGCTATCACGGAGCAACTGACTACTTGGTTGCCTCATGCTGCAATTTTTTTTAAATATTTCACAAGGTTAAGTGAATATAAAACAATTATAACCGGCAGGCAACCCTTCTCTGATCCGTCCCGTAATCCCTTCGACATAATATTTATTCACCCTTTAGTCATTTCATATGAAAGCTACCAAATTCGGCGCTCTATGCGCTATCGTACTACTATTCACGTCATTGTATTCATGCAAGGATGACAAGGAAGATTCCCCTTCTACTAAGGAAACAGGTGTAAAACTGACTGCTAATGCAACGTTCGGTGACATCATCACCGATAACGAAGGCCGCGCTCTCTACTTTTTTTCAAACGATGCCAACGGAAGTTCTTCCTGCACGGGCGGGTGTCTTATTGCATGGCCGGCATATTATTCAGAAAATCTGAAGGTGGGCACGGGCTTAAATTCATCAGACTTCGGAACAATCACGAGAAGTGACGGAGCTAAGCAGACTACCTATAAGGGCTGGCCTCTATACTATTATCAAAGTGATACTAAAGCAGGCGATGTGAAAGGAGATGGAGTTACCGACAACTGGTTTGTAGCCAAGGCAGATTACACCGTGATGATTTCTTATACCCAGCTGGTCGGAAATGACGGTGTTCAGTATAATAGCCAGGGGAAGGCAGGACAAGAGTTCTCACAGTACCTGACGGATGCTCACGGGAACACGCTATACGCTTTCATACAAGACCGGTTTAAGCAAAACAAGTTTACCAATAACGATCCCACGCACGATGCTGTCTGGCCGATCTTTCCGGTTGCAACAATCGGAAGCATTCCCTCTATTTTAGACAAATCCCAGTTCGAACTCATCACAGTATTTGGGAAGACACAACTTGTGTATAAGGGGAACCCGCTCTATTATTTTGGAGCCGACAATATGCAGCGCGGCAAAACACTCGGAATCAGTGTACCCGTTCCGGGCGCAGCTATCTGGCCAATCGTTAATAAGAATACGGCAACAGCCGCCATGTAAACCGGGATACAGGAGTCGCAGTGCTGGTTACTGCGACTCTTTGGTCTTTATTTCTTCCCTAAAATGTAAAATACAGACAAGCTTAACTGACTGGTAAGTCCCGCATCAAACGTTTTATTCCTGAAGTAATCATCGCGTGAACTCTTGTCATTATTATAGGAATATGAAATCTGCGCGAGCCTGGCAGACAATCCCAGGCTCGTCATTGGAAAAAACACAATCCCCAGATCTATCCCTGCCGCAAAATCCTTTACGAAGTTGTTTTCGTCCTCTCCATCTCCATAGTCAACCCAGGAATATGAATAATCCGCGTACGGCCCGGTTCTGAAACCGACCTTTTCAGAAAGCATTAAATACTTTCTCAGAAAAATTCCCGAACTAAAGCCACTAGAATTAAAGTCATGGCGCAAATCGGAATAAGAATTTGCTTCAAACTCGTACTTGCGGTATATATATCCCAAATGTCCTCCGGCCTCCCATTCGTCAGCAAAAAAACGGCTGTATTGGGGAGCCAGTGAAAAAGACAGTTTTTTTGTATCCGGCTCGTAACTGCCCCGGACTTTGTGGTACGTCAGCCCCATTGTTCCTCCAATATACCGGGTTCCTTTTGCTGTCTGGGCTTTTACGGTAATGGTTACTGATATCAAAAGCAGGATTGCTGATATTATTTTCTTCATTCTTTTCCTGATTAAGACTCCTATTTTTTACCTAAAACCCAGAAAACAGACAGATTCAGGGAGTTTGTAAAAGAAAAGTCGAAAGTGTTTGTCCTGCGGATTACCTCCTTGTTGTTCGTGCGGGTCTTCGAGCTTTCATAATACAGGCCCCCGATATTAGCTGCTATGCCCAATCTCTTTAAAGGGAAGTATTCCAGATCGAGCACTAATCCGCCTGTATACTGCATCGTCTCATTTTCTCCCGGGGAGACGTCTGTCTCCGATTTTGCATAAGAAAAACTGAAAGAAGGGCCGGTACGGAGGCCGAACTGATCAGTAAACATGACATGCTTCCGTATGAACAGAGATCCGACATACTGATTCTGAGTTGTATGTTCGGGCACATCCCTGTCAGTCTCCATTTTGCTATACCCATAAGCTGCCGCTACTCCTACCTCCAGCTTATCCGCTATAAACCGGCTGAAAGAAGGGCCGATTAAAAAGCCCTTATTATCTGTCTTTTCGACCTGGCCTGAGGTATAATTCTGGTAGTTCAACGTATGCTTTTCATTCCTGGATGAATAACCGATGTTAAGGCCGAGATAACTGGTTCCTTTTTCAGTCTGGGCATTAGAAATCCCTGTGAAGGCGATCACCATCACGATAAGGGATAAGATCTTTCTCATTGTGTATATTCAATTATTGTGGTTTAAAAGGCAATAGTAGTTATTTTTCTTATTAAAAGAAAACAGCTGAAACAATTCGCCTGAAACACTGGAATACTTGAGGCGGCTACTTTCCAGCCATCACTACATTGGTACTTTTGAGTCCCTTTTTCTTACTGTACTTCAGCAACTCCCTTCCGCACTCTTCCGTCCTGTCTGAGGAAAGAATATCTGCGCCAGCCTCTATCAGCCCGGAATACACATCTTCTCCTTTCGCTTTCGCCTTGTTATCCAGGTTACCCATGGTGCCAAGAATACAGAAGATCCCCTTGCTATGCAAGTAATCACACAACGATCTGTCAGGTTGCGCCACGCCGACAAATGCTACGATACGATTATTGGGCACGCCCATACTATTCAACCGTTCGAGATCTGCCCTGTTTTTTACAGAAGCAGAAATCATCAGGTCGGGGGCAAGTTTATGCACCTCAGCAGCCTGATTGGCATTATACGTAATGATAATGCTGTAAGCCTCCGCCCGGTTACGCCTGACAGCATCGATCAACTTTTGATACGGCACGCCTCTCTTTATATCTAAAGTGAACAGGACCTTATCCCGCCCCCACTTTAAAACCGCATCCAGAGTTGGGATATGGTACCGGGTTACTTTGCCGTCATTATCTTTCAGCCGGACATTCTTTAAATCGGCAAACAACCTGTCGTTCAGGTCTCCGGAGCCGGTGGTGGTCCGTTCAAGCCGGTCATCGTGAAGCATAACGAGGACTGAGTCCTTCGTAAGCCCTGCATCACATTCGATGACCGAGGGCTGATGTTTCGTGCTGTTCGCAAAAGTTTCTATCGCGTTCTCCGGGAAACCCGGTACGGGTCCGCCTCTGTGACAACTTACGAGCGGAACACGGGAAGGAGACCAGGTCAGGAATTTCTGCAAATCCCTGGTATCTTTAAATTTTAAATGATATTCCTGGCTGTAAGAGGTGCAGGACACCAGGAGAAAGGCAACAAAAAGATACTGTACAATTCGATTCATTTTATCCGGAAATACGATCTGTCAAACTTAGGCAAATTGTTTCATATCAAAGACAGGGCTGCGTACAAAGTAAGGATGAGGCATGATCTCCTGCCTTCATGCCGGGGATCCCCGTTGAGATAAGTAAAGCAAATAAGGTTGTTATTCTCCGAGCTTCTTTAAATGAGAGGCGCCTGAACTGTTATTGTTTATCCGTTGAGGATTCCCTTTATATTCCACCACAACTGCACCGCTGGAATTAACGTCAAGAGATTCTGTTGCATGGATTGACAGCTTGCATGCACCTGAGCCCTCGATATGATAATCCGCAACCTGCAATCCCGGCGCCTTCAAAGACCCGGCTCCGCTCATTTCGACATGGTGCCTATTCGCCCGGCCCTGGAGGTTAATCTCACAAGCTCCGCTTGCCTCCGTCCGAAGCTCCTCAACATTCACCCTGATATCGGCCTTACTCGCGCCGGAGAGGCTGAGGTCCAGCTTTTCTCCATTAACCGGGCTGCCATTAGCTACTTCGACCGCACCGGAAAGATCAAGCGCTTTAAATTCCGGCGACGTGATATATACCTTTACTTCCCCGGCGTTACAGAGATTAGTTTCCTGCCTTACTTCCAGCGTTTCGCCTGAAACACGCGCTTTTATCAGGGGAAGAACATTTTCATCTGCTTCAATACTCACCGACGACTTATCACTTTGCTTTATAAAAACCTTCAGTGCTCCGCCAACCGAAATTTTACTAAACCTCTCAAGGTCTTTTGTAACGGCAGCAGTTTTACCCGAAGGGTTCACACAATTCAGATTACATCCCGACAGAAGAGCAGGAAGCAGCAAAGTGAAGTACCAGGCAAGAGATTTTATCTTCATCATAAAGAGGGGCGTTTAAAACAATAAGACGCTCTTATCTCCATAATGTTACATACAATCCGGAAGAAATCCCGGAGCGGAAAGCCGGACAGTTTAAAATGTCCAGTAAAATCCAGCCTGGGCGTTTAGTCCCTTCAACGCATTATAGGGAAATGAACCAATTTTGTTCCTGATATTCTTTTGACGCTGCAAATGGAATTCACCGGTTCCCTCCATAATCACCTCCGGGCTCTTCACAGATATAAAATAACCGGCATTTAAAGAAAGATAAAACTGGTTGCCTAAAGTAATGCGGTTAAGACCGGTACCGATATAAGGTACCTGGTGTAACTTCACAGTATAATCGTAATCATCTCCATCATCTTCGGAATGACCGACAATCCTTTTGGCCTTATTCTGAAAGAAATGACTCGCTCCGGCGGAGACAAACCATTTCCTTGCAAACCACCCTTCGTTTCCGAACAGGGGTTGCCAGTCCGCCGTAAGCATCACGTTTGACCGGGACACTTTCAGGCCATTATTTTTTATATCGAACCGCGCTGGAGGGAAAAAGTTAATACCCGCCCGTATATTAAAGGCTTTACCCAGGGGATAGCCGCTCTCTATGCCAATCCCCTGAGTGCCCGCTTGTATTCCAACAAATGGGCTAAAAGCTGAGAAATCTATAAACTGCTGTGCTCTTAGCTGCCCGCTTACTGCAAGAAAAACAACTAAGAGCAAAGCCCCAAAGTACCTCATTCTACCTTTTTCTTCTTATCCACTGTCGTCAATACCTTTGTACCATCCGGGTTTTGCCAAAGGTTCTTTTTGAAATCCTCTATGCGGCGCTCCATTTTATCCGCGTCCATGCCATCCTCACCAGCCACGCCCTGACGGGATGCAGACGCCTCGCGGACAATCGTACCCACAAATTTGCGCTGAACAAAAACGTCATCCATTGTCATTTCAAAAAGGTCCCGCTCGGGGTCTGAAACGTCCATTTTCACAAGCGTATAACGCAGCTGAGGAAAATAAAGCCAGAAGGCAGGAGTCGAGCCAACGGACTGCGCTGTTGAGTCTGAAGTCGTGACATTCATCATAGGCGCCACTCCAATAATCCGGGTTTCAACCCTTCCGCGCTGCTTATCCAGGAAAATATCCTCTTTAATACGAAACTTCGTCACTTTGGCCGGATCGAAATCATTCAGCACCATCTTCGATTCGATCTGGTTCCCATCCTGATCAAAGATCGGCACCAGCACGCTGTCCTGAAAACGGGCGGATCCCTCACGAGCTGAAAGCCTGTGCTTAAAGCTGTCTTCCGAGGGTTCATAAGGAGTTAACTTCCCGGCGGCAATGTCTTTCATAATTGCTTCAATCAAGGAGGCGCCTTTCACCCCAAGCAATTGATTCCGCTGATCAGCCAGATCAATATCGCGCCAAACGCGTTTATAAAAACGGATATTTGCAGGGTCAATTTTAGGGTACTGAAACGGGACCGCCCCCTCCAGCGCTGTATTTGCCTGAAAATATCCATCAGTAAGAGGAATAGTATCCTGCAAAACGCTGGTATCACCAGGAACAGCAGTAACTGAGGAAACAGGAACGGAATCAGTCATTGTTACAGGTACCGCAACAGTGTCTTCAACTGACGCCGGTGATACGGTTTGCTGTGCAAAAGTACTGGTAACAAGCAATATCATTGAAATAAACAGAACGATCTTCATAGTGTGAGCGAATTAAAGTAATGAATGAATTATCTGGACGAATATCTGCGGCTTTTAACCTGGTTCCCGGGGAGTTCCATAGCCGACATCACGCACCGGAAGCCTATATAAGAGTGTGCGGTATTCTGATTTTCATAATTTCTGGTATAGCTGTTCAGCATGGTTCCGGGATCTTTCCATGAGCCGCCTCTCACTACCTTTCTCTTGCTCATCTCGCTGTCCTGCTCCCGGGCATCGTAAAGCAGCACCGGGTTCAGGTCGTTGACAAACTCTATCGCCGATGGGCTGTAGGCATCAAGAGTCCATTCGGCAACATTTCCGGCCATGTTGTAGATTCCAAAAGCGTTAGGAGCATACGCTTTTACAGGAAGAGTGAAGGTGGAACCGTCTTCTGCATACTTGCCTTCCCCCTGCTTAAAATTCACCGCCAGCTTGCCGTTTCCACGGGAGGAGCCTTTTTTCCTGCTGCTGTCGGCTGCACTGCTTTTCCCCTCAGCGGCATACTGCCACTGCGCTTCTGATGGCAGGTTGAAAGTATATTTAAAACCTTTGAGATAAGGATTCTTTTCCAGGGAAGAGGCAATCTCTTTTCCCCTCCAGTCAGCATACGCCCGGGCCTGCTTCCAGCTAACTCCTACTACCGGATTATTATCAAAGGATTTATGATAAAAATAATTGCCGTCCATCATCGTCATCTGAGCATTCGGAAAATCCTTTGACCAGATCCCTTCCGCCGGCATAACAACCACAGTGTCGGTGACATAAGTGCCCTCGTCTGCTCCACCGGCCTTCATATAGGTAAAACGGTATTTAAGAAGAGAAGAATTGAGCACTTGCTGATCCCCTCTTAAAACAAACATGGGAGCGAGTTTTTCCCTGACAGACGGATCAGAACTATTATAAAGAGGAGAGCTCTTATTAACCACCTCCCAGTCTATATACCTCACCGCAGATTCACCATCCGCTTTCCTGAAGTACTTCTCATCATTCAGGTAATTGGTAACAGCAATGGAGTCGGCAACCCAATCAACGAACTTCCTGTACTGGCGGTTAGTAACTTCTGTTTCATCAATAAAAAAAGCACTTAACGTGATGCTCTTTGATGTAGCACCGCTATCTGCCGATGTCCGGTAAAGAATAGATCCTGAGGGAATATAGGTCATTCCCGGAGGAGCAGGGAGTGACTTTCCTCTGAACTGGGTTAATTTAGGAGTTTTATAAACATCATTTGTCCGGCAGGAAGTAAAAACACAAAACAGGAAAAACAAACTACACGCAGATGTAAGTAATCTTTTCATCATTACTGAGTACATATCAATTAGTAAAAATAAACGGAGCAGTTCAGTTGTCTTTAACTGCTCCGTGATCAGATATTGGAAAATGTTATACTAGCAGATGCAGGGTATAAAATCGAAAGAATAAAAAAGAATTTTCATAGATGCTTCCTAACCTTCACAATACAAACCGCCAGGGAGAGTCAAATGATGTGCCAGCGCAATTCAGTATCGTCAGGCAGTTTGCTGTCTGCACAAACTGTGGAGAGATGCAACACTTTGTCAGAAAAATCAACACAGGGAACGGAATGACACTGGTCCAATACCCCGATATGTGAACAAACCACCCGCGAAAACTTGTAAAAAATTGTTTTATAATCACTTTTTTTTAAGCTTTGTACACTTGGATTATCGGCGATTTTTTCTTTATTTAAATTCTGATTACACTAATTGCTAACCATTTCTATTGGCCTTCCGAACAGGTTTAATTGCCGGGATACTTTGAATAAAAAAAATGGGGTTAAAAGGATTTTTGTCAGCGGTTATCGCCTTATTTTCTTTCTTACTTAGTTGGAGCTACGCGGCTGCGCCCTCTCCTGTTCTGGCATCCAATGGAAAGATCGACCTCCGGAAGGAAACATTCGGGCGGGCGATCCGGCTCAATGGAGAATGGGAATTTTACTGGCATGAACTGGTAACGCCAGGCATTCCTCCAAAAACGAAAAGAATCCTGGTAGACTTCCCTTTCAAATGGAATGGATTTGAATTGAACGGAGAAAAGCTGCCCTCTTTCGGATATGCTACTTACCGGCTGACGATGTTGCTTCCAGGCAATACAGAACCTCTGCGAATTGTTGTTCCCAGCCCCTATTCAGCATACAAGCTATTCGTAAACGAAAAAGCCGCTACAGAAAATGGCATCGTCGGTACCAGCCCGGACACCTTTAAGCCCTACTGGCATTACCGGGCAGTGAACATTCCCGGCGACCTGGATACCGTGATACTTACCTTGCAGGTAGCCAATTTTGTTCACAGCAAGGGAGGGGCATCCAACTCAATCGTCCTGGGAAAACAATACGAACTCAGTCTTGATCATCAAAGAGAACAGGCCATAGACTTCCTGCTTACCGGATGCCTTTTTATGGGTGGTTTTTTCTTCCTTGGACTATACCTTCTTGGCAACAAGGACAAAGCGATCCTTCTCTTCTCATTATTTTCAATCATTTACAGCTACCGGATTATTGGTACGGATAACTATGAACTGCATACCCTGCTGCCCGATCTCAGCTGGTATCTAACCACCAGGCTGGAGTATATTACGCTCTTTATTGGAATAGGCCTCTTCGCGTTGTACACCAGGAGCTTGTACCCCTTTGACGTCAACCATACTGTTGTATATATTGTTGCAGGGATTTGCGCATTATTTTCTTTTATAGCACTGATATTCCCGGCTTCCTGGTTTACATTATTGATCAATCCATTTTTGCTCATTACTGTCTTCTGTATGGCTTACCTGCCATACGTATATATCGTTGCCTGGAAAAGACGACGTCCCGGTTCAGTCTATTCAATACTGGGAGCACTGGCGCTGGTGCCCGTATTCATGATATCGCTGTTACATTACTGGGATCTGATACCTTCATTACAACTGATCAGCTTTATAGGATATGTTATATTCTTCTTCTTTCAGTCGATGGTGTTATCCAACAGAGTTTCTTTCATCCTGAAAAAGGCGAAAAAAGAAGCAGAGCAGGGATTGGTCGCTAAAAGCGAATTCCTGAGTACAATGAGCCATGAAATCAGGACTCCCCTCAACTCCGTCATCGGGATGAGCCATATTCTGCTTCAGAGCCAGCCCCGCCAGGATCAGGTGGAACAGCTTGAAGTTCTTCTGTTCTCTGCAAACAATCTGCTTTCTATTGTCAATGATATCCTCGACTACAGTAAAATAGAAGCGGGAAAGATCTCTTTTGAAAATATCGGGATGGATCTTTCTCTCATTGCCAAAAATATTGTCAGAGGACAGCTAAGACAAGCGCAGGATAAGAACATTGAGTTGCGGCTTAAGATGTCGCCTGCCCTGAGACATAAAAAACTAAGCGGAGACCCCACGAGAATTTACCAGGTGATCAGTAATCTTGTAAGCAATGCGATAAAATTTACAAATTCAGGATACGTAGAGCTCGCCATTGGAATTATTAACGAAACAGAGGAGACCATTACCCTTAAATTCAAAGTCAGAGACACGGGGATCGGCATTCCAAAAGAAAAACAGGCCGTCATCTTTGACCGGTTCACCCAGGCGGATTCCTCCACATCGCGGAGCTTTGGCGGAACCGGTCTCGGACTTTCCATCTGTAAAAGGATCCTGGAGCTCCAAAACTCGTCTCTCCAGGTTATCAGCCAGGAAGGCAAAGGATCTATATTTTATTTTACGCAGACGTTCAGAAAACTAACTATTCCGGCAGATGCTGAAGAAACAGGCAAAAAGCTTTTTAAAACGAAAGATAAGCCCTTTGAAGGAATCGGGATCCTCCTGGTAGAAGATAACCCGATGAACGTAATGGTTGCCCGTAAATTCCTTGAAAAATGGGGAGCAAGTGTCGACGTTGCTTCAAACGGCCTGGAAGCTCTAAGCCGGCTTGATAAAGAAAAACATCATCTCGTACTCATGGACATTCATATGCCGGTTATGGATGGATACGAATCTGCCTCCCGGATGCGGCAGGATAAGGTAACGATCCCCATCATCGCCCTAACCGCCGATCTGCCGAATGAAACCGATAACCAGATTCAGAAAACCGGTATAGATGACATCATTATCAAACCCTTCCTTCCCGACGACCTGTACCGGAAAGTAGTTCAGTACTGCTTTAACCAGCCAAAGGGAGAGTAATTCAAACAAATTCGCAGTTTTCAGATTTACAGATCATGGACAATAATGAAGCTTATTCAATCCTCAGATTTCCGGAAGAGGGTAATGCTGTTATCGTTTATAACAGGATCAGCGGTATTAAAGTACGTGTTATAGAGATATCAAAAGTTGCCCCGGAATTTAAAGATACCGAAATGCATTTCTTCGGCGAATGCAAGGGATCACCTCTGGCCTTTGAAACAATCGGCTATAACGACCAGGGCATCGATCTGGTAACAGATGCTATCCGCTGGTATGCGGAATATTGCGGGGAAGCAGACATGAAGATCAGGAATGTGGAATTTGACCTGTAGAAGGGGTGTTAAATCCGGCGTTTAGCTCGCGGTATGTATGCGGCGTATTACCGGCCTTTTTCTTAAAAAACCGGCAAAAATAGGCGGGATCTTCGAAACCAAGGATAAATGCGATCTCCTTTACCGAAAGTCTCGTCACCGACAGAAGTGACCTGCTCTCTACCAGGAGCCTGTCCTGTAAAAGCTGGTGTATGGTCTTTCCTTCGATATCCCGTAATATCTTATTCAGCTTACGCAGAGTCATGTTGGTCTGCCGGCTATAAAATTCCGGGTCTTTATGCTCCAGGTAATGCTGTTCAATCAAATCCCGCACTCTCAGCACCGTATCGAGGTTTCCGGAAGTATAATAGATCTTGACCGGCTTTAACTGACGGCTCAGCGTAAGCAACATTCCATTTAACAGGTTTTCAATGATCGGGAGATCAGGATATTTATTGCGCGCTTCAATCTGAAGAAAACTGAAAAGCCCCATAAAAATATCGCAGTTAAGGCCGTTGAGTTCTACGTAAGGAACATTATAAAAAGACCGCCAGACAGACGATTCCAGCTTCATCCCCGAGTTTTCCTTGATCAGCACAACAACGCCATCTTCTGCATACTGTTTCACAAAGTGAACCTGCCCTTTGGGAATCATGAAAAGCCGGCCAGGTACCATCTCATACGACTGGTACTCTATCTCATGTACACCTGTCCCCTTCTTTACCCACAAGATCATGTCGAACTTATGACGATGAGGAGTCGGCATCATATTACCGGAAAGTTCCGAAAAGGAATAAACCTCGACTGGCCTGTCTCCCAACATTTCCTGGAAGGGCAGTGAGCCCCTCCAATCAATTTCACTAACTGCTTCCATGATCTTTTATAAGGTGAAGCCACCAAAATCCTGGCCATTCACCAAATCCTGCAAATTTATCACAACAAAACTACACAAAAGAAGCGTTTCCTGTGAAAATCAGAAATCTAAAAAGCAAAAAATATAGGAATATTACAAAAGAGGCTCAAATCTGGCAGTAAAATGCCTTAAAAAGGGCGCCTCATAAGCTATTTTATAACCAGAAACAGCATGCCTCTTTTTAAACACATCCACAATTACCTCCGTTACGTAGTCCATATGGCTTTGAGTATATACCCTCCTCGGAATAGCCAGCCTGACCAACTCCATTGGTGCGGGAATGGGATTGCCTTCAGAATCGTATTTACCAAACATTACTGAGCCTATTTCTACCCCCCTGATGCCACCTTCTACATAAAGTGCCGCACAAAGAGCCAGTCCCGGGAACTGTTCAGCAGGTATATGAGGCAAAAAGGCAGCTGCATCGAGATAGAGGGCGTGTCCGCCGGTTGGTTTAATGAAGGGAATTCCTTCCTTCTCCAGTTGCTCGCCGATATATTCTATGCTTCTGATCCGGTAAAGCAGGTAATCCTCATCCATCACCTCTTTCAAACCGATGGCAATGGCTTCCAGGTCGCGGCCGGCAAGACCTCCGTAGGTAGGAAATCCTTCAGTGATGACAAGCGTGGTCATAAACTGCTCAGCCATCTTTTCATCGTGCAATGCAAGAAATCCTCCGATATTGGCGAAAGAATCCTTTTTGGCGCTCATCGTGCATCCATCGGCATAGGAGAAAAGTTCTTTGGCGATTTCGCGCACGGGCCACCCTTTATATCCGGCCTCTCTTTCCCGGATAAACCAGCAATTCTCGGCAAAGCGGCAGGCATCTATAAAAAACAAGATCCCGTGCTGACGGCAAATCCCGCTTACTGCCTTAATGTTCTCCATACTAACAGGCTGCCCTCCGCCCGAGTTATTCGTCACGGTAATAATAACCATGGAAATATTCGCAGCGCCCTTTTCACCGATAAAGTTTTCAAGGGCAGTTGTGTCCATATTCCCTTTAAACGGCGCAATCAATGAGGGCTGCTTCCCTTCGGGGCAAAGCAGGTCTACACCCTCTGCTCCTGAATACTCTATGTTAGCACGTGTGGTATCGAACAGCGTGTTACTCAGGACATATTTTCCTTTCCCGCCCAAATGCGTAAAAAGGATCTTTTCGGCAGCCCTTCCCTGGTGTGTCGGAATAACTACCGGCATTCCGGTTATCCCCTGAATCACAGACTTAAAATGATAGAAACTGGAACTCCCGGCATAACTCTCATCTCCGCGCATGATCCCGGCCCATTGTTCCGTACTCATGGCATTAGTACCGCTGTCTGTCAGAAGGTCGATGATAACATCCTGCGCTTTTAATAAAAATGGATTGTAAGATGCTTGCTTCAGAAGCGTTTCTCTCTCTTCAACAGTAGTAAAATGGATCGGCTCAACCGATTTGATTCTGAATGGCTCTATTATGGTTTTCATGAAAATATAAATAAGAAAAGTGGACAGATTAATTGCTTTACTATTTGCGTAAAGCAGATCAGTCCGGCTTTCTTATTATATTTTTCCAAATTAGCTCCAGTGACATAACAAGCGCAAATAAAGGAATGATTTTGCTGTCCGCTACAGGACTTTAGTCCATAAATATTGCATTTTCCGGACTACCTGCCGTGGAACACCTCCTTCAACGGGTATCCTTATTTATTTAGCCTTTAGTTTATCCTGAAGTTCTTTTATCGGATAGCTAATCATTCTTCCAACCGGCTTATTCCCCCGGTAAGTGATCATCTTTAACATAACAGCATCTTTAGGTGCTGTCAGCACACCCGTATACCGGGGATAAAACCTGTCGGGAAAAGAATTGTCGAACGTGTAATAAATATCCAGTCCGCTTACCTCAGTGCTCAGATATATCTGTAATTTCTTGTCAGGCGTTGCTCCTGTTGTAATGATCGGATCATAAACACTCGGAGCATATTTCACCTCAGCCTCATCAAAACGCTCAAAATGCTTTTCCACACGGCTGAAGAAATAATCCCAGTTTTTCTTTCCTTTAGGCGTCCAGAGCGATTCAGAGATAGCAAAGGCCCGTGGCCATGTCATATATTCTGCATGACGCATGTTATAGACCTGCTCGGTCCAGAGATTGGCCTGCCCTCCTTTTATATATTTTGCATCAACACTATCGGGCAGGGGCTCGAACTGATAAGCTTTATTAAGCCGCAGCGTCGCATATACCTTCGGCTCAATGGCCGGATCGCCCTGCATATAGTCCAGATAAGCAAAGGTTGTAGGGCTCATCACCACTTCATGCTTAGCTTTGGCAGCCTTGATCCCCCCTTTCATTCCGCGCCAGCTCATTACAGCAGCTGAAGGCTCTACGCCCCCTTCCAGGATCTCATCCCAGCCCATGAACTTTTTACCTTTTGAAACGACAATTTTTTCCAGGCGCCTTTCAAAATATCCCTGCACCTCCTCCATGTTCTTCAGGTTGTTCGCTTTCGCCAGTTCGAGGATAGCCGGATTTTTTTCCCAGAAATTTTTAGAGCACTCATCCCCTCCCATATGAATATATTCAAAAGGAAACAGCTGGGCGACCTCAGTTACCACCTTATCCAGGAATTCATATACTTTTTCATTGGCCGGGCAAAGTGTATTATCTACCAATGCAAGAGGAGGCATGCCCCGGGACCAGTCCATAATCCTTTCACCCGACCTTACCCTGTACTGGCTGGCTTCCGGCGTGCAGGAAAGCTCCGGGTAAGAAACAATAGCGGCCAGACTATGCCCGGGCACGTCTATTTCCGGCAAAATATCGACAAATCTGTCCTTTGCATATTTTACAAGTTCTTTGATATCTTCCTGTGTATAAAATCCACCATACGTATTAGGCTCATCCGGTGCGGGAGGTGTAAAATCGCCAAAATAGCCTACCTTGTCCACTCTCCATGCTCCCACCTGTGTAAGCTTTGGATAGCTTTTTATTTCGATCCGCCATCCTTCATCATCAGTCAGGTGTAAATGGAGCAAATTAAACTTATACCTGGCCATCTGATCGATGTGCCGCTTTACATCCTCCTTCGTAAAGAAATGCCGCGCAACATCAAACATCAATCCTCTCCATCCGAATCTCGGGTAGTCAGTCACCGTAACACAGGGAACTTTCCATGCCTTTTCAGCCAGTATGTCTTTGCTCTCTATTTCCTTTGGAAACAATTGAAGTAAGGTTTGTACGCCGTAAAAGAGACCCGCCGGCGCGTTTGCCTGGATCAGAATTCTTCCTTCATTTACGGTTAGCCGGTAGCCTTCCTTTCCAAGTTCGGTATCTTGTTTCGACAGCAAATCGAGATGGATATTTCCGGAAGCCGCACTATAGCTTATAATAAAGCTCCTGCCCGTAGCCGCCAGCTTTTCTTTAAGATAAGCAGCAACCCGCACTGCATCTGAATCCCGTTCAGACTTTATAACAACCCTTTGAGGTAATAAGAATGATCCTTCGAGTTGAGTAAACTCCACAGGCTCGGGGATGATATTTATCCTGGAAGAGGCCGGTTGTGAATAGGAATTCAGACAGATACCCAAAAAGAAGGTGGCAATAATACATCGTACAGTCAGCATATCGGAAGATTATAGTGTGTTTTCGACCGGAAAGATAATCCGTTTTCTGTATTTAACAAAGTAATATTATTACAGCATAACCATGCACAATGGAAAAAGGAACAGTATATTTACATGAAATCCAAACATTTGCGATGCTGTCCATCAATATCAATTTTAAACTAACATAAAACCCGGAAATAAAAACTATCTTGGGAATAAGCCGTATAAACCCCATAGTGCAACTGTCATTTTGTTATAATGTATTTGTAAACAGAGCAGGGCCAGTTCGATGGGACTAGTGTTTAACAACATCATACATTGTAAGTTATGCGATTACGAACTTCACGCATACCTCTGATATTCCTGCTTTTTGGCTCGCTCTGGGCCCTTTCCAGTGATCCTGTAATTACCATGCTCGCAAAGCATCATGCATTCCATATCCAGGATTCCATAAGGGGATTTAATGACATTGTCTTTGTGTTATTAAGTACTGTTCTTCTGTACGGCCAGGTCAGGAAAGAGCAGAGGAAACTAAGGCAATCTGAAGAACAATACAGAACACTGTTCTTTGCTAATCCTAACCCCATGTGGATCTATCATATAGAAAGCCGGAAATTTATAGAGGTAAATCAGGCCGCGATTAACAAATATGGTTATTCACGAAATGAATTCCTGTCCATGACCATCATGGATATCCGTCCGGCAAAAGATATAGGGAGGCTGGAGGACGCTATAAAAATTGGAGAGACTACGATGTCTGACGGATTCATATGGGAACATATCACCAGTACAGGCCAGCATCTGCTTGTGTCCATCACTTCGCATCATCTTACATTCAACAACCAGTACTGCAGCATGGTGATGGTAACGGACGTTACCGAAGTTATTCAAAATAAAGAAAAGCTTGAAAGATCCTTAGGACAGCAAAAACAGCTGAATGATCAGCTGGAAAAGACCATAAGGGCGACAAGGCTGGCACACAACGCTTTCAGGGAAATAGCCTGGGCAATTTCACATGAAATCAGAAGGCCGCTGGCTTCTGTTTTAAGCCTGATCGGAATGCTCAAAGACGCACATTCAGAACAAGAGCGAAATGAATTGTATGAGCTGCTGGAGACCAGTTCAGTTGATTTAGACAACATCGTCAAAAATAACATCAGGAAAATTAACGATCAGGAACAAAAAGTAGATCCTTCTAAGCTCTGAGCCGGGAAACTATAGGCTCTCTAACCGGCCTGATCTTTAGAACAGATCCGGGAACAATCAGGTTATCTGAACCATGCAGGCTCTGTGCAGTCCGGCTAAATCCGGTGATTGCCGGAATTACGTTTGTATGTTTTACATATTAAGCAATTTATCTAAGTTTGCGAATGCAAAATACAATTCTGGTAATTGGCGCTAACGGCCAGATAGGAACCGAGTTAGTTTCCGAACTACGTAATATATATAAGAGCGACCAGGTGGTTGCCTGCGACATCCGGCGTCCGGACTATGACACCAGAAATGCCGGACCTTTCGAGTTTGTAAATGTCCTCGACAAAGAAAACCTGAAAGAGGTATGCCGCAGATACAAACCCACAACGATTTACCTTCTTGCTGCTATCCTTTCGGCGACAGGAGAACAAAACCCCAAGCTGGCCTGGGATCTTAATATGAACGGGTTGCTCAACATCCTCGATTTCGCGCTTGAATTCAATATCAAAAAAATATACTGGCCAAGTTCCATTGCTGTGTTCGGCCCGAATTCGCCCAAAGACCACACAAGCCAATACTGTGTGATGGACCCAAATACGGTTTACGGCTTCAGTAAATTAGCGGGAGAACGCTGGTGTGAATATTATCATAAAAAGCACGGACTGGATATAAGAAGCCTGAGGTATCCCGGACTGATCAGCTGGAAAGCAGCCCCGGGTGGTGGTACCACAGACTACGCTGTTCATATTTTCCATGACGCACTGAAGAAAAGTAGCTACAATTCGTTTCTTTCAGCAGAAACCCGTCTGCCGATGATGTATATGGATGATGCGATCAGGGGAACGATTGAACTGATGGAAGCTCCAGCAGATAAACTGACCATCCGCTCAAGCTATAACTTTGCCGGAATGGACTTTACCCCCGAGGATCTCGCTGCTGAAATAAGGAAACATATTCCTGAATTTAAGCTAAGCTACATCAGTAACGACCCCCGGCAGGCTATTGCCGACAGCTGGCCGAGATCAATCGACGATAGTTTCGCCCGAAATGACTGGAACTGGAAAACGCGTTTCGACATAGCAAAAACAACAGAAGAGATGCTTTTGCATCTGAAGAAATAGTTCTTATCAGGATTGTGTGAACACATAAGAACATTCTGCATCATT
>NZ_QEAS01000011.1:21059-21493 GCF_003130405.1 Pararcticibacter amylolyticus | reverse complement strand
CATAATATATGGGAAGAGCATTTGAGTTCCGTAAAGAAAGAAAATTTAAGCGCTGGGCTAAAATGGCCGTCCAGTTTACACGTCTTGGAAAAGAAATTGCAATGGCTGTAAAATCGGCAGGCCCTCATCCCGAGACTAATTCCCGTCTGCGTACGGCTATTCAAAACGCGAAAGCGGTAAATATGCCGAAAGACCGCGTTGAAGCAGCTATTAAAAGAGCATCGAGCAAAGACGATAAGGACTACGAAGAAATAGTATACGAAGGATATGCGCCTCACGGCGTTGCTGTGCTGGTTGAAACCGCCACCGATAATACGAACCGTACTGTAGCAAATGTAAGAAGCTACTTCAACAAGACAGGCGGCACGCTGGGTAAAACAGGTTCGCTGGATTTTGTGTTCAGCCGGAAGTCTGTGTTCCGCTTCAACCCCGGA
>NZ_QEAS01000011.1:473-21026 GCF_003130405.1 Pararcticibacter amylolyticus | reverse complement strand
ATTGATGCAGGACTCGAGGATCTTTTCGTAGAAGCCGATGAGGAAGGGAATGATACTGCCGTGATACACACTTCCTTCGAAGATTTCGGAAAAATGCAAAAGACCCTTGAGGAGAAAGGCATCGAAGTAAAAAGCGCCAAGCTTGAAAGAATTGCTCTTTCGACAACAGAAGTAAGCGAAGAACAGGCAGCCGACGTGCTAAAGCTCATTGATAAGCTGGAAGAAGACGACGACGTGCAGGCCGTATATTACAATATGGCGTAATCTGCCAACCTTGCGGGTTAAGAGTTGCGTGATAAATCCCGCAACTCTCCATCTGCAACCCACATCCTGTTACCATGACTTTCGAAGAATTTTTTATTAAAAAGCGGATTGACCTGGTTCAGCTTCAAAAAGCAGAACCACAGCTTTATTCAGAGCTCGAAAACCATTTTCAATTAATGGGAGAAAAAAGCTTTGATCACACTAAAAAATTCTGGTTTAACAAGCTGCGGCATCTTTACCATCTCGAAACAGTGGCAAAAGAAGCCGCCAGGCCAGCTGAAACACAAATTGCATCCCAGGCAGAAGCTCTAAGCTCGCCCACTATCGAGCAGGCTCCTGCGGCAGCGCCGCCAGTTGCGCCCGCTACCACCGGTGGCGCGCCCGCATACAAGCCAAAGTTCAGGCCCCGCAATATCCCCGGATCAAAAGAAGAAGTTGCTCCAAAGGAAGAACAAACTCCTGCAACACCGGAGATAAAAGAGGAAACAACAGCAAACCCACCTGCAAAGCGGCCTCCTTTTAAACCAAGGAATGTAAAACCCGTATCAGGTGAACCTTCGGAAGATGCGCAAAAAGTAGAAAGCAGGCCAGGGCAAACGGAAGTTTCAGATACCCCGGTTGCCAGCCCGGCAGATTCACCGGCTGCAGCGAAACCAGTGTACAAACCAAAGTTCAATATCAGGAATATCCCTAAGCCGCCTGCTGGTGCAGCAGAGCAAACGGGAGATACAACCGAAAAGCAAGAAGTTCCTGTACCCGAAGCCGGTGGCGAAACAACTCCCCCAGCACAGGTGGAGCAGCCTAAAGCGGCTTATAAGCCCCGGTTTAAGATGAAAAACTTACAGGCCTCTCCCGGGCCTGCAGAAAAGAGTGAGGGACCAGGAGAACAAACCGGCGAGACAGCCGTAACTCCGGCATCAAAAGCAGAAGAAGCCGTTGCAGCAGATCACCAGTCAGCAGACGATGAAACCGCCGGGGCACAGATTTCCCCACCGGTAGCCTCAGAACCTACAACGCCAGAAGGCCCTGAACCGGCAGGAGATGCAAAACCAAAGCCTGCTTACAAACCCAGGTTTAATATGAAGAATATAAAACCAAAGTCCGCTGACGAGGAATAGATCTCTTTAATTAGAATGAGAAAACAGCCAGGGGAGCAGCTCAGGCTCGGCGAGCGCCGGATCCCAGCTATTGTGATTAGCATCCGGATAAACGGTATATTTTACCACGGCATTTCTCTTTTTTAACTCCGCAACGATATTCTCAGAAAAAGAAGGATCAACAATATCATCCTTTGCCCCATGGAAGACCCAGAGAGGCACTTTCCTGTATTTTTTTACATTCTTCAGGTTATCCCCGCCGCAAATAGCAAATGCAGCAGCAAAAAGCTTAGGCTTACGGCGCAGCATTTCGTAAGTCCCCATACCTCCCATAGATAACCCTCCGATATATACCCGCTCTTTGTCCACATAAGGTTTTGCAACCATTCTGTCAACGAGGCCCGAGAGTGCATGCATTGCTTTCGTCGGCATTCCACCTTTTCTGAAATGAAAAGAACGCTTGCCGGCACTGTCTGTCCGGATATTCACATTGGCCCAATAGCTATCCTTTGAGCATTGAGGAAATATAATGATCGCAGGAAACTGACTCCTCACCTCTTCCTTCAGAAACAGTTTTCCTCCATGCGTCAGCTGGCTTTGATTATCCGTACCGCTTTCCCCGCGGCCGTGAAGAAAGAACAAGACAGGATATTTTTTACTACTGTCAAAATTATCCGGAAACAAGATCCGGTAAGGTATTGTATCCTGCCCGGATACATATACACTCTTCTCATATTTGTCGAGCCCCTGACTTCTGCTGTTCAGGACAGAGAACAAGAAAAGAGCTATCAGGCTGATCTTACTATTCATCATATTGATTATACATCAGGATTAAAAAAAGAAAACTGCTCCCAGGCCGGCAGCAGTTTTCTAAACACTCAAACTAACCGGTGGCCCGGAAGTACTTTATTGAAGCTTAAAATCAGCCTCCTTCACATCGCGGCTATTGGTCCCGATAAACACTTTAAAATCACCGGGCTCTGCTACGAATTGTAACTCACTGTTATAAAATTTCAGATCCTCTTCTGTAATATTAAAGGTAATATCCCTTGATTCTCCAGCCTTCAGGCTGACCTTCTGAAATCCCTTTAGCTCTTTAACAGGCCGTGTGATACTGCCTACCAGATCGCGGATATACAACTGCACGACTTCTTTTCCTTCCCTTGATCCGCTGTTCTTCACAGTAACAGTGGCGGTAATGCCTTGTCCCTTGTTAAGAGTATTGCTACTAAGCTTAACGTCGCTATACTCAAAATTAGTATAGCTCAACCCGTATCCGAAAGGATAAAGAGGATCATTAGAAACATCCAGGTAATTAGAACGGAACTTCTCGAACCACTTTCCATCGGCTAACGGCCGTCCGGTATTCTTGTGGTTGTAGAAAAGCGGCACCTGACCCACTACCTGAGGAAAAGTCATTGTCAGCTTTCCAGAAGGATTAACGTCACCAAAGAGCACATCCGCAATCGCATCCCCCGCTTCGGAGCCACCAAACCATACATTCAGGATAGCGGGAACATGTTCGCTTTCCCATTTTAAAGCCAGCGGCCGGCCGGTAAACAACACCAGAACGACAGGCTTTCCTGTCTTAAGAAGCTCCTGAAGCAACTCCTTTTGTACATCAGGAATTCCTATATCTGTCCGGCTTGAACTCTCTCCGCTCATTTCAGCCGACTCTCCAAGAGCCGCCACAATAACATCAGCCTGCTGTGCTATCGCAAGGGCTTCATTCCTGATTGTTTCAGCAGAACGGCTATCCCTCCTCAGTGTTTTCCCAAACATAGTTGATCTGGCCTCGAGAGCAGAATCGGCGGTCAGGTTTGATCCTTTGGCATACAATATTTTTGCCTGGTTACCTGCAGCAGCTTTGAGTCCCTTTATAAGGGAGACTGATTTACTGAAATCAGCGGCGACACTCCATGTACCGGTCATATTTTCTGTTGCATCAGCTAACGGGCCGATCAGCGCAATTGTTCCTGCTTTCTTAACCGGAAGTGTGTTGTTTTCATTCTTCAGCAGAACGAAGCTTTGGGCTGCAGTAGCTCTGGCTTCCTTCCTGTTTGCAGCAGTATATATTTCAGTTTTGGCCCGCTTTACATTGCAGTAGCGGAAAGGATCTTCGAAAAGGCCAAGCTTATACTTCGCCTCCAGGACTCTCCGGCATGCCATGTCAATTTCCTGCTGGCTTATTTCGCCTTTTTGCAATGATTCCTTCAGAGTAGTCAGGAAGCCCTCCCCTACCATATCCATATCAACTCCGGCCTTTAATGCTAATGCCGAAACCTTCCTGAGATCTCCAAGCCCGTGATCTACCATTTCATTGATGGCCGTATAGTCAGTGACAACGAAACCGTTAAATCCCCATTGCTTCCGAAGCACATCGTTCATTAACCAGCGGTTCGCACTGGCGGGAATACCGTCTACTTCGTTAAAGGAAGTCATAACACTCCCTACCCCGGCTTCTACGGCAGCCTTATAAGGAGGGAAATATTCATTATACATTCTGACCCGGCTCATATCCGTGGTATTATAATCACGCCCGGACTCGATCGCACCATAAAGAGCAAAGTGCTTCACACAAGCCATAATCGTGTTATTCTTTGAAAGATCATCACCCTGGTACCCCTTGATCATCGCTTTAGCGATCTGAGCTCCCAGGTATGGGTCTTCACCTGATCCTTCAGAAGCACGTCCCCAGCGGGCATCACGCGAAATATCTGTCATTGGAGAAAACGTCCAGTTGATACCATCAGCACTCGCTTCATTCGCTGCTATACGCGCACTTCTTTCAATGAGAGGCATATCCCAGCTGCATGAGAGACCAAGCGGAATGGGAAATACCGTTTGATAACCGTGAATAACGTCCATTCCGAAGATCAGCGGAATTTTTAAACGAGTCTTTTCAACCGCCACCTTTTGTACGTCGCGGATCTTTGCAACTGTTTTTATGTTGAACAGTCCTCCAACTTTCCCGTCTTTGATCTTTTGCGCTATATCGGAGTTTGAGGCCTGACCGGTGGTGATATCGCCGGCGCCAGGCAGGTTTAACTGTCCCAGCTTTTCATCCAGGGTCATCTTCTGCATCAGATTCGATATAAACTGATCCATTTTTGCATCCCGGCCAGTCTGAGCGTTCGCTCCGGTGACCGCCATCGAAAGTAAAAATAAGCTCGCTTTAAAAAACTTCATTGTTCCTAACCTTTACTCTTAATCTAAATTTATTGTATTTCTATAATCTTGCTCCGTGCCGATACGCCATTCTCATTGAAAGATTCGATGGCGAAGTAATATTTCTGATCAGTCGACAAACTCTTCAGATCCAACGAACCGGCATCATATACCATCCAGGAGCTGTACAATTTATCAGGGGCAATCCCCCATAGAATATTATATCCCTGGGCTTCCGGCTGCTTCTTCCAGGTAATTAAGGCGTCACGCTTGTCCGATTTCCTTTTCACAGTAAAACCACCCACACTGCCGGGTGCTTTACCCTGCCCTTTGCCGAAGACCCTCAAGCCCGAGATGGCCAGGTTGACAGTGGGAGCATGAATGTTCTTATACCGGATATACCTGACAATAGCAGGCGTTCCGAGCTCTACATAATCATTAGGCACATCTTTAAAGCTCCCAGAGCGATCTATAAGGGTCTGCCATTTCTTTCCGTCCGCTGATCCTTCAATCGTATAACGATGGTAAAGCCCGGGCACCCGCCCATAAAAATCTGACTTGTAATCATGGTAGTTTAACTGGACAGCAAACACCTTACCCGGACGCTGGAGATCGATTTCAACCCACTGGCGATTGTCGTTTTTTTCAGCTACCCAAAACGTCCGGATGCTCTCGTCCGTAATATTCTGAGCAGGATAGTCGCCAAGTGAAGATGATACTTTCACTGGTTTCTTATAAGAGAGCAGCATCCAGCCCGTAAACTGTCCCATTTTACCCGGCTCCGACGGCGCATAGTGAGGATAGTCGCCAAAGGAAGTATTGGAATACATCAGTCCATCCTTATCGAAGTAAGCCGGAAACATACAAAGCCGTCGCTCCCAATTTACATTCACCGACACAGACATAGAAGCGAAATGCCAGTACACATTATCAGGCCCGGAGACAGAGCTTCCATGTCCGGCCCCGGTAGCGAATCCCCCGGGTTTATAAAAAACAGGATTGTTGGGAGCATATGTATAAGGGCCCAGCGGCCGGTCACTCATATAAACCCCATCCCCGTAAACATTAAATTCTGTTCCGGGTGCAGCATACTGCATATAATATTTATTGTTGTGTTTAGTCAGCCATGCACCTTCCATATATCCTTTCAGTACAGTATCGGAATGGTTTTCACCAAACCTCTCCCAGCCGTGTTTGTCGCCATCCAGCTTAAACAACTCTGTCACCGGCCCTGACGGTCTGAAACTCCGGGTTCTGTCGAGTGTCCTTCCTCTGAGAGGATACGTATTGGAAGAACCCCAGAACATATAAGCCTGCCCGTCGTCGTCTATAAACAGATCGGGGTCCTGGAGATCTGTGAGAATGAATGGCAGAGGTTTCCAGTCTCCTTTTTTAGGATTATCCGTATACAATACACTCATTGCACCAGATGGATCGCCGGTTACATAAAGCACAGAATCTTTGTAATTATGGGCGGCAGGAGCATTAGAGCCCTGGAAGTACCACTTCTCGGGGGCTATAAACGTCCAGTTAGTGAGATCAGCGGAATGCCAGTATCCCATAGAACGGGTGACAAACATGTAGTATTCGCCCTTAAACTTTACTACAGCCGGATCGGCACCAGATCTGTATGAAATATCCCTTGCAGCATCATAAATAGCATACGTGTAGTCGATATTGAGAGGATTACAATAAGTACTCATCCTTGTCGACTGGCCATTCACCGATGATACTAGACTACATATCAGACATATAAAGAGTAATTTCTTCATTACGATTTCATTGTATTCCCCTGATGACTCCCCACAGTCATCATCTTAAACACTATTTCAATTCGGGACTTTTAAATTCTAGCTTATGGAGTCCTTTCTGCACATCCGGATCAGCCATAAACAGCTTCCACAATAAACCAGAACGGCCATTCTCAATCATCACGACCTGCGGCCCCTGGTCAATAGCAAGGTACCGCTGCGGGTACCAGTTATCCGTCTCGCTGTAGGCATCGTAGAAGCCGTACTTACCCCAGACTTTATCTCCTAATTTTTCGTACAGATAACGCATTACCTGCATCGAGTACTCGGGGGTATATGGATAAGAAGATATTGCCGCTGTAGGAGAAATCACTCCCAAATCCTCCTGCGGGCTATGCCCGGCGTATCCATTTACAGAGTAACTCGCAGTCAGTCCCCAGGCATTCTCGCCATACCCTTTAAAGCCTTTAGGATTTTTGATAGCATACTCCCTGTTGATCAAAGTATGGTTCTTATTGAGCAGCCAGTAATCTGCATATCGGTCCTTCAGGCCTTTCGGATTCAGGCCGAGATAAGAATAATGCGCCCAGAAGAGGGATCCTACACTTCCCGGAGCGCCATTATGAGCCAAGACAACCTTATAACCATACTTCTCACTATCTGACTTAATTGCGCCATTCTTAGCCCAGCCCTCATGATAAACCTCAGCAGGAACACCGTGAGCAAGCGAAGACGCGGCCAGCACGTACATGATCAGACATTCATTGTAGCCCGTGACAGGGAAGTTCATTTCCCAGCCGTATTCGGGACTCCAGTGCCAGTAAAGGACATTCTGACCGCCCTTTCTGTACCAGCTCCAGTCGATCTCTTTCCATAAAGCATCAGCCTTTTCTGCCAGCTGCTGTTCCGCTGCATTACCCGACTTAAAATACTGTTTTACACAAATAAGGCCTTGTGCCATAAAGGCCGATTCTACCAAATCCCCTCCGTTATCTTTCTGTCCGAAAGGTTTCACCTTTCCTGTTTTGCCTTCAAGCCAATGCGGCCAGGCTCCATGAAAGCGATCAGCTTTTTCAAGAAAGCTCATGATCCTGCTCAGCCTGGTAACCCCTTCCTCCCTGGTAATAAATTTGCGTTCGATGCCAACCAGAATGGCCATCAGCCCAAAACCACCGCCACCTGTAGTCACAACATCCTGATCGTTCTGAGGATAGTTGCCATCGATGTGAATACGCTCCCGGGCTAACCCTGAATTAGGTTCAGCTCCTTCCCAAAAATAATTAAATGTGTGTTTTTGTATGAGGGTAAGGAGGGAATCATCTGCCAACTTTTCCTTTGATGCGACTTTGGAGTAACCGGCTTGTCTGTTAACTGAACATGCACAAAAAAAAGATAAAAAAACAAAGAGTGATAAACCAAAGTGTATGTATTTCATCTTACTTCTTTTATTATGCTAAAATTTCGAACTTGTAAATCCGAGAGCTTTCATCCCAATTTCAACTTCAGGGCTACTCATAAACAAATCCCATAGTAAACCGCTTCTATAGTTTTCTATCATTACAATAATCGGCCCTTGGTTAATCGCAAGAAAAGAATCAGCAAACCACGGCTCATGCAGAGAAAATGCATCTTTAAAACCATATTTTCCCCATACCTTGTCACCCAGCTTATAATAAAAGAACTTAAGAGCTTTCATAGATTCATGAGGGGTATAAGGAAAAGACGATAAAGCAGCAGTTGGGGAAATAACACCATTATCATTATTCGGATGATGAGTCATATAACCCTGTATATCATCACTTGCTGTTAATCCCCAGCACTCTTCACTATATCCGTAATATTTCCGTGGATTCTCTATACAATACTTATAATTAATAAATGAATGAGCCTTATTTTGTACGTCGTAACTAGCATAAAAGTCTCTGAGTCCATTGGGATCTATCCCTAGAAACGAATAATGTGCATAAAAAAGCGGCCCACCGTTGGGCTCTCCGAGAGGAAGCAAATTGCTATAATATGTACTTGTATTTTTAATAGCTCCATTTCTAGCCCACCCCTCGTCATATACTTGTTTAGATATCGGAAATGTCGGGGATGCTGCAGCAAGCACATATGTAATAAGAGCTTCGTTCCATCCACGCACTTGTAAATTCATTTCCCAACTGTAATCAGGACTCCAATGCCAATAAAGAACATTCTCATTATTCCTTTTAAACCATGTCCAGTCTACTTCTCTCCAGATATTATTGATATTATTTCTAAGCGTAGCTTCTTCCTGAGATGCATTATTAAAATATTGTCTGGCTGTTAACAACCCCTGTATCAAAAAGGAGGTTTCAACAAGATCAGCCCCATTGTCTTTGGGACTAAAAGCAACAACCAATCCGGTAGAACCGTTAATCCAATGAGGAAATGCACCATGAAAGGTTTGCACTTTGGTTTTAAGGAAATTCACCATCTTGCCGATCCTCTCAAGACCCTGATCTCTGGTAATAAACCCCCTGCTAATAGCAGTTATAACAGCCATAACTGAAAACCCAGATCCACCTATTGTAACCGTCTCTCCTGATGAATCTCGTTCTCTCGCGAGGCCACTCACGGGATGTGCCAGATCCCAGAAATACTTAAATGTTTGCTGCTGAACCAGAGTCAAAAGAGCTTCATCACTGATTCTGGGAAACTTATCAACAGAGTCAATTCTGGTTACAAAGAAAGCTTTAACTCCAGCATCAAGTTTCCTGCCTCTTACGGAACGTAGATTGTTCTTCACTTCAAATGAGTACTTACTGATTGCTGCCAATGGTTTCTGAGAGGATATAATGAGGACACTATCGCTATTTTCAGATGTCACATTAAAAGCTATCGGATTATTGTCTGCATCGGTAAAGGATATAAAGGAAGCTGATTCTGCAAAATTTACGGGAGCCGTAAATTTCACTTTTATAAAAGCCAGTAAACTAACACCATGATGGATCTCGCCTGCTTTATAAATGGAATTATCAATCTGAACAGATTGTAAAGAAAAGTCGGGATAAGCTTCAGAAACTGATTCCTTATTCTTTCCGCAAGACATCATAGCAAAACAAAAAGAAATCAATATTAAAACTTCTCCCGACCTCATAATAATTATGTTAATATCCCGGATTTTGGGTAAGGAGGCCTCCACTAAGATCGATTTCCGTTTGCGGTATCGGCCAAACCTCGTTCTTCCCCGCCATCCATCCTTTAGGTCCAAAAATCTCAGCTGCTCTGCCCTGACGGATTACATCAAAATATCTGTCATATTCCATCGCGAGCTCAACTCTTCTTTCATTCCAAATTGCCAGACGCAGTTGCGCTTTGTCTGTTGTGGTAACCCTTGGAAGAATCGCTGTATTACTACCCCTTGCTCTTGCTCTAACTTGCTCAAGTGAAGCTAATGCTTGAGTAGCATTTCCTAACTCATTTGCTGCTTCCGCATTCATCAAAAGGACTTCTGAATATCGTAAAACACGAACATTTTGCTGAGCACCCTCATTATATCCTGTAACATACAGATTAAAGGGCACATAAGATTTTTGATTATACATAGGATTATCGCCAACCGGTGAAATCACATCCCCATCCGGAGTAGTTTCTCCCCGGAAAATAATAGTAGCATTCCGTCTTGGATCACCGGTTTCAAAGGCATCAGCGAGAACCTGAGTTGGCACATTAAATCCCCATCCTCCACCTGTTACACCACGCACTCCCTGCACTTGAGAATACTGGGAATTAGACGCATCTTTATTGCCCGTAATAAGGGCACATTGTATTTCAAAAACAGATTCGGAGCTATTTTCGTTTTCAAGACGAAATACCCTTTCAAAATTAGGAACCAGGGAATATCCCATGCCCATTATCTGGTTAGTATAATTGAACACACTTTCCCATTTTTTCAGATACATAGCTACTTTAGCATGTAAACCCAGAGCAGCACCCTTTGTAACACGTCCTAAATCGTTAGCACTGTAATTTGTTGGTAATACAGATGCCGCATCAGTAAGATCCTGTTCAATAAGGGCATAAACTTCATCTGCAGTTGACCTGGGGATATTAACGTTTTTATCATCCGCAGTAACCGCATGCACCCGTATCGGTACACCTCCAAATGCTCTTACTAACCTGAAATATGAGTATGCTCTAATGAATTTAACTTCTCCGAGATAGCGGGCTTTCAAGCTTTCGTTCATCGAAATAGCTGGCACATTGTCCAGTACCTGGTTAGCGTAGTTAATGTTTTGATACTGGGCTTCCCAGAAACCACCAAGCTGCCCTTGGGTAGAAGTTACAGTAAAGTTATCATAATCATTAAAATAAGTCGCATCATTAGTGCTGCTTCCCTTTTCCGCCTCATCCGAACCGACGCTTTCAACCGCGATTGCTGGAAAAGCAGTATTACCCCAGGTTCGCAGGCTAGCATAAGCAGCGTTAACCGCCTTTAATGCATCCTCTTCAGATGACCAAAATGTTTGGGACGGCTGCTGTCCCTGGGGATCAACATCAAGAAATTTGTCTGTACACCCACTCACCAAAAGGGTTGCTACCATACCAAAGGCAGCCCCTGTTTTAACTATATATTTTATATAACTGATTTTCATGGCTTTCATTAAAAAGTAAGATTAACACCGAAATTGTAGGTTGCATAAAGTGGGTAAACATTAGCGTCTACACCACTTGTCAGAATAGAAGCTCCATAAACTTCCGGACTAAATCCTTTATATCCGAAGATATTGATCATATTCTGAGCATTCGCATAAACCCGGACTCTGTTTACCTTCCATTTTGATAAAATCGATTTTGGAAGTGTATATCCTAATTGAAGGTTTCTCACTCTGAAATAAGACCCACTTTCCACATAAAAAGAGTTAGGAGCCGAATTTGATGTAGACCCAACGGCAACCGATGGGTATGTAGTTGAAGTACCTTCGCCGTGCCACCTGTTATCAAAAAAATCTTTTGTAAAATTCTCGTTTCCATAACGATAAGCAATATTTGCATTATACACATCCACATCGGCTGCACCCTGAAAATCAATTGCTAAATCGAAATTTTTATATTCAAAAGAAGTATTTATACCATAGTTATACTTAGGAAAAGGATTACCTAACGATACCCGATCCTTACCATCTATAACATTATCACCGTTTTGATCAACATACCTAAAATCTCCCGGTTTAGCTCCTGGTTGTGCTGATCCAGATACTTCAGTGGCATCCTGGAAAATTCCGGCAACTTGATAACCAAAGAATTCGCCGATAGGACGTCCCTGCACTGTACGTGTTACACTAGCCCCATTAGTGATACCCGTTCCACCGGTCAAAAGAGGGGTATTACCACTAAGTACCTTTGTCACCTTATTATTATTCATACTGATGTTCCCACCGACAGAATAAGTAAGACCTCCAGACGTTTTGTCCCTCCAGGTGATAGAAAGTTCAGCTCCTCTATTTCTGAAATCTGCCTGGTTGGCAACTCTTTTAGTACCTCCATCACTCTTTAAACCAATTGAACTCAACACAGGGATAGCAAATATTGTCTGTTGAGTTGTTTTGCTGTAATAGTCGGCTTCAATATTCAGGCGGTTAGTAAGAAATGCAGCTTCAAAGCCTATATTAGTTCCTGCTACACGCTCCCAGTTAAGAAATGCTGCTGG
This sequence comes from Pararcticibacter amylolyticus, assembly GCF_003130405.1. Lineage (GTDB taxonomy): Bacteria > Bacteroidota > Bacteroidia > Sphingobacteriales > Sphingobacteriaceae > Arcticibacter > Arcticibacter amylolyticus. Next base: position 9,072 of record NZ_QEAS01000011.1, on the reverse strand, counting down.
GTAAACATCGATAGATGCTCCTGGATATAACTTCTGATCTGGCCCAAAAATAGCCGATAATTGAGGAGTAGCAGTAACTGTTAATATAGTCGGATTATATGGGACACCGGCATTACCAATTTTTCCCCAGCTTCCTCGGATCTTCAAGTTGTCAAATATCTGTTGATCTTTCATAAACCCCTCATTTGTAACAATCCATCCAAGTCCGACAGATGGGAAGTATCCCCATAAATCGCCACCGTTATAAAACTGGGAAGCACCATCAGCCCTTAATGACGCATTTAACAGATATTTATCTTTAAAGCTGTAATTTACACGGCCGAAATAGGATGCTACTGTTGTGAGTTTTCCATCGTCTTTATAATTGTATGAACTCGCGCTGGCGAGCTTTAGATACAGATCTCCTTCAGAACTGTATGGAACGCCTTCTCCGCTTGCTGTTGAGCCATATAGCTTATAACGTTGTGCTGATTGTCCTAGCAACACTGTTAAACTATGATCAGTAAATTTTTTATTATAAGTAAGTGTATTCTCTATAATCCAGTTTCGGGTATCGGCACGGCCAATCGATAACTTCGAAACATTGTTAACCTGATTCTTGGTATAATTATAAACTCCTACATAATTTCTATTTTCGTATTGTCCGAACTCACCACCAAGACTTGTTTTAAATGTCAGATCTTTCGTAAGGGATACATTCGCATAAGCATTCCCGGTAAACCTGTATCTTTTCGCTTTTTGATTATAAGCTTCAAGAGTAGCTAAAGGATTAAACTGGACAGAGCTTCCAAGCGCACCATTGGAAATATTATATGGATCACCGAAACTGCCATCTGAATTGTAAGGAGCAACTATAGGTGCAGCCGAATATATTTGATGCCAGATGTCAGAAGGAACATCCCTGGATACACTGTCAGTAGCAGTAATATTAAATCCAACTTTTAAAAATTTCGCGACCTCATATTCGTTATTAAAACGTGCAGTATACCTTTGATAGTTATTGCCTTTAACAAGTCCATCCTGGTTAAGATAACCAAAAGAAAAGTTATACGTTGACTTTTCGCCCCCACCGTTTACAGATAATTGGTGACTGGTAACAAAAGCCCGCCTTAATATCTCGTTATACCAATTTGTTCCAGTGCCAAAACTAGAGGGATTACTGAAGATAGGAGTTCCTCCACTTGAAGATGTTAGCTCGTTGATTAATGTAGCATACTCCGTACCATTTGCCATTTCAACCTGATTGGTAACATTCTGAAATCCAACATAACCATTATAGTCAACAACTGTTCTGCCCTTTGACCCCTTCTTTGTAGTTACCAGAATAACACCATTTGCTGCACGAATACCATAAATAGATTGTGCTGAAGCATCCTTAAGCACACTTATGTTTTCAATATCGGCAGGGTTGATAAAACTCATATTGTCATACCATACACCATCAATAACATATAATAGGTTTGTATTTCCATAGATGGTACCAACACCTCTTACAATAACCTTCGGTGTTGCTCCAGGAGCACCTGAATTTGTTATAGTAACACCTGCAACTTTTCCTTGCAATGCGCTTGCCGCATCCGATGCCGGCTGCTTATTCACATCTGCACCCTTTACTTGCGATATAGAACCGGTAACGTCTATCTTCCGCTGAGTTCCGTATCCCACTACTATTACTTCATTTAAACTTTGAGAGGACGCTTGAAGCTTAATGTTTATAGTAGGCTGATTATTGATGGCAACTTCCTGGCTTTGGTAACCGATATAAGATACAACAAGAATTCCTGTTCCAGGAGCGCTTATTGTAAAACCTCCATTTACGTCGGTCGAAGTACCTTGTGTAGTACCTTTAACTTTGACGCTGACACCAATCAATGCTTCCCCGCTTTTAGCGTCGGTGACCCGACCCCGTATGGAAATGTTTTGCTGGGCAAAGACGCTTCCCAGAATCAGGAAGAATACAAAGGCACCTCCTGACAGGCGTGTAAAAATTTTTTTCATAATTAATTAAAAAATTAGGTCCTTACTTTTTGGGTTGTTTAACGAAAACCACAACAACGTTTATAATCAATGCAACAAATCTTGCATGAAATAGTTGAATAGCCTAAAAATTCACTTTCACTTCACTACATCAGGAATGTAAATAATATGATAAAAGAAAAGGGCACGTTTTTAGTTTAACTAATTCGTTTTAGCCTTAAAACATGATGCAAGTCACACCAAAATATGAGCAAGGTCTCTTTTTGATATGAGAGGTAATGATGTAGTACTAAATCTGCATAAAAAACTCTGCGAGGTTCTTATCGTGATCTAAGTTGAGCTTCTTTCTGAGCCGGTAACGCCGGATTTCAACTCCTCTTAGCGTAATGTTCAGAAGTGAGGCAATTTCCTTGCTGCTCATATTCATCCTCAAATATGCACAAAGCTTAAGGTCATTAGGAACCAGTTCAGGGTATTGAGCCTTCAGCTTTTTGAAGAAGTTTTCATGAGTTTCATTAAAGCTCGTTTCAAAGATATTCCAATCGCGTTCATCATTCAAGCCTTCATCTATCACCTTCTCAATACGCTTAAGTTGATCGGAACTCAGCTTCTTTCCATTGCTGTCTCTAAAGCTATAGATCTCATCTCTGATTTTTTGAAGCAATTCGTTCTTGTAAACAATATTCATTGCCGAACTGGTGAGTTCACGGCTTTTACTATCAAGATCAGCCTGAAGCTGTTCGTTCCTAAGCTTTATAATCTTTTGCTCATTAGCTTGGGCCTCCTGCCGAAGGTGCTCTTCTTTCTCTTTTTCGAGTCTTTGATGTATCTTCTCTTTATCCCGTCTCAACTTTATAAAATAAAGTCTGCGCAAACCAAGAAAAGCTATAACATGCAAAAGAATATAGAATGCAATTGCATAACCACTCAAATACCAGGGCGGTAAAATAGTGAAGTCAAGTGTAGTTTCTGTAGCTATCAACCTGCCGTCAATACGGGCTCGCACACGAAATGTGTAGTTCCCCGGACTTAAATTAGAAAATTCCTTATTCGCCTGTACAGACCAGGACGACCATTCTGAAGAATAGCCATCTAACACATATTGATACTCAATTTTAGCTGTCCTGTAATACGGAAGCGAGAAGCTGATCCGGAGATTATTCTTCTTATAAGGAATCTCGATGGTTCCTTTGCTGCTTTCGGTTAATGTAAAAGTAGTATCTGAGAGATTTTCGGCCTTTCTTATAAGAACAGAGCGGTGAGAAGAATGACCGTTCGAAATTCCACCCGAAGCATTATATATCGCAAACCCGTCGTCAATGCTAATTAAATGCATTGTATTACTGATCCTGCTGATATTCTCATAATACTGAACCATTCTACCATTCAGCATAGTGAAGGTCGTGGAATCCATTGATATCCTGCCCGAGTGTCCAAATGACACAATCGCGGTTTTCCCATGGTCTATAAACCAATATTTTCCACCACCTGCAGGAATGATCTTGTTTGAATACGCAAAAGATCCCAGAGGCTTATTTAGTTGGTTATATCTGAAAAACCGGTCACTGATATCATCGTACACATAGAAAGAAGAATCCGAGGAAAATACAATCCGATGTTCCAGCTCAAAAACATTGATGTTGTAGCTTCCGGGAAGGCCATTAGTACCTGCGTAGTATTTCATTGATACTACCTTTCTAAGATCCGCGCTTAACTGCAGCTTATAGATCCCCTTGTAGGCATGCCCTACCCAGATATTCCCACGGCTGTCTTGCTCAACATACCGGGCCGGCTCTCCAAATCCACTCACCACATGTGAAAATATCCCGCGCCCGCTGTCATCCTTTTTATAAATCACAAGTCCGGTATATGAGCCCTGAATAAGCAAGTTTGGGTTAGAATTCAGCCGCTTTATTGTCCAGCCGCCGCTTACATGAGACACTTCGCTAAGTTTATCTCCGTTAACCATAAAGGTACCGTTGTTATGGCCGCACAAGAGCTGTCCGTCAAGCAATGAAAGATTCCAGACCTGCCCCTGCGAGTTAGGAACAAAACGAAAATCAAAATATTGAAAATCATCCGGGCTTGCAGCGTCCAGGTTACTATAAAACAAGCCTTGGTTAGTTCCCAGATATATTCTCTTGTCATGAATAATACTTGAGTACACTGTGCCCAGATCACCTTTTTTGTCAAAATAAAAATAGAGAGGCGAATTAAGTTCTACGCGATCTATTCCATTATCAAGGCCAGCCCACAGGTTCTGCTCATCATCAGAGTAAAGTGACAGTACTGTATTGTTTTGAAGACCAGATGTCTTATTAATTCTCTGAACGATCCGGCCCCGTTCGTCTAAAATAACGATCCCGTTTAAAATTGTACCAAAAGCAAAATAACGCCCCATGATAACCGTACCGGCATTCAGCTGATAAGCTTTAAGAAAGTTATTTGCCTGGTTCCCCCAGGGTTGTACAGAGATTCCATCATAAAGGAAAAGGCCGTTTTTGGCCGTACCTATAAGGAACTTGTCTTTTCCGAAAGGAAGGACCGACAATACGCCGCTGGTTCCTATTATCTCACTGCCTTTGATCAGCTCCAGTTTCCTTCCTTTCAACTCATAGAGGCCTTTAAGCATCACCTCTGCAAAAACACGGTCTCTCGCTTTAAAGGTGAAGAGGAAAAAGTTCGGCTGTTCAGCCTTTACGGTCTCAATCTTTCCGTTTTCATATATAAAGATTGAGGCAAATGACTGAAAATACACCTTTGAGCCGGAGACATGAATTTTCCAGATCTCATCCTTTAATCTATGCTGTTTGGGAACAAGGCCGGTTAACGATTTATAGACGAATTTCCCCTGCGAATTAAAGCTCCAGTAGCCAAATTCACCGAAGCCGCCTGCATACACCCGACCTTTGCCATCCGCCGCTACAGCGCGCACGATGAGGTGATTGGGCATAACGTATTGCTGCCAGTAACGCCCGTCAAAAACCAGAAGACCTTCTCCGTTCCCGAAATACATGACTCCATTACCTGGATCCTTCGATACCGCCCAGTTCTGGTTTCCTGACTGATATACGTTTTTCGTATAGTTCTGAACGTATGGAACTCCAAAACTCTTTATATCAGCTGAAAAACCACCATTAGATAATGTGATACAAGTAAGCAGTGCGAGAAATTTCGATAAGCCTTTCAACATTCCTTCAATAAACGGCGTGAAGCCTATAAATGGTTATAGTGGGGCTTGGGACTACCCTACCACTTTTTAAAAATAAAAAAAACAGCGAGGACTATAAAAAAGAATCCGACGAAATGATTCCATGCAATCTTCTCGGTCTTGAAGAAGATGAAACTAAAAACGAGAAAAACTGTAATGGAAATCGCTTCCTGCAAAACTTTGAGTTGCAGAAGATTAAACGGGCCTCCATTCTCTTTAAAACCAATCTTGTTTGCCGGCACCTGAAAAGCATATTCAGCTAGAGCGATGCCCCAACTTATGAAGATAATGGCGGCCAGTCCCAGATTACGGCTCCAATCCATCTCCTTAAATTTCAGATGTCCGTACCATGCCAGCGTCATAAAGACATTGGACGTACATAACATGGCAATTGTAAAAAACGCTTTCATTAATTATACATATTAACTAAAGCGCAAAGATATGAAATCAGGCGTGCAGAGGTCTCAAATCTTCAACAAACTCCGTTCTTCCTTTTTTGTTCAGATTAACCTGCTGAGGGATCTTAACATAGTAGCCTGTTCCATCGTACACGCGTTTACGGGGATGAGTTTTACATTCATCAGAACAGCAACCCTCCATCTTAGTGCCGCATTCATCACATTGCGTGAAGTGCTCATTACATTCCGGATTGGCACAATTGATCATCTTTGCTGTCGTCTTTCCGCAATTACGGCAGGTAGAAATTACCACCGGATTCACCGAATTCACTTCAACCGATACACGGTTGTCAAATACATAGCATTTACCTTCAAAGTCTTTGCCTCCCGCTTCTTTGCCGTACTTGATAATTCCTCCATGCAGCTGATACACATCTTTAAATCCTTCGTGCAGCAGTAACGCAGAAGCTTTTTCACATTTAATCCCTCCCGTACAGTATGTCAGGATCTTTTTATTCTTGTACTTCGCCAGCTCATTGATCTTTGCAGGAAAATCACGAAAGTTGTCAATATCCAGGGTGACGGCATTTTTAAAACGGCCCAGTTCATGTTCGTAGTTTGAACGGACGTCCAGAATGACAACATCCTCCTGATCCTTCAGCTCCATAAACTCCTTCGGCTCCAAATGAATTCCGGTCTTCTTTTTAGGATCAATGATGTTGGGATCGCGAAGTCCGGAATGTACAATCTCCGGTTTATACCGGCAATGCATTTTAATGAAAGAGGGCTCGTCTACATCATCAATCTTAAACTCGGTAGCCGCAAAGCGCGGATCTGCAAGAACGGTATCCATATAGATCCTGCAAGACTCTGTCGTTCCGGAAACTGTTCCGTTCAAGCCTTCGCCGGCAACGATAATACGTCCCGTGAGTTCGAGAGATTTACAAAACTGGAGATGATCTGCGGCGAATTGCTCCGCATTTTCTATCGTAGTATAACAATAGTAAAGAAGTGTCTGATATCTTGTCATAATCATTGATACTGGTTCAAACAGCGTGAAATGAGGTGCAAAGATACAAAAAAGCTTTGGAATTGATGTTCCAACGGCTATGTTTAATGATAGCTGAAAATCAATTATTTACTCGACAGACGCTGCTGCATTTGTTCTGCGAGTTTTAGGGCATTATATGCGTTTACAACCCCTCCGGAAATACAGATATCAGAGAGCTTAACCTTTTTACTTTCTCCCTCTTCCCTTATCTTCACTTTCTGCTCAACCATTGTGACCGATTTCATGATCACGTCCTTCACCTGTACTGCAGTTAAAGAAGGATAATAAGACCGGACGAGGGCGGCAATGCCAGCAACAACCGGAGAAGCCATACTCGTACCATCATTTTCTTTATACTTTGAACCGGGTATCGTTGAATTGATCTTTACGCCAGGCGCAAATACATCGACAGACCTTTTTCCGAAATTTGAGAATTCAGCAACAAGATCGTCATCATTTTTCCATCCGGAAGCCCCTACTTCAATCCAGTTCTGAGCCTGGGGCTTCGTAAATTTCAAGGTATCCCTTTCTATTTTCAAAGAAGCATTCGACCCCATGCCAGACATCCCAGGCCCCATCGGACGGGCGCCTCTTGACACCACCGACATACGCTGATTGCTTCCCCAATAGTTTGCATCCAGGGTATCAGCATAGATCCTTGTTGGAAAATTGTTCTCAACATCTGTATTCTTCGAATCGTTACCGGCAGCATGAACCAACAGAACATCTTTGGAAGCGGCATACCTCACTGCACTATCTACAAGAGCTTTATCCCATGAATAGCTTTTACCGAAGCTCATGTTGATGACCTTTGCGCCATTATCAACTGCATAACGTATAGCATTCGCGACATCCTTGTCCCGCTCATCTCCATCTGGCACGGCTCTTACTGCCATAATCTTCACATTTTCGGCTACTCCTTTTACGCCTTTATTATTATGGCGATCAGCAGCTATGATACCTGCAACATGCGTACCGTGATCAGCGTCCGGCCCCTGAACATCCGAATTTCCATAAAAACGTTCAGCCCCATTATTATAATGATCACCTATTGAATCTCTCGGATCGAAATCCATATTCAAATTATAGTTGATCTGCCCGTAATAGGATTTATAGGCATCTTCGATATCTTCTCTAAACTTCTTGTAATCGGGATCTTTCCGAAGTTCGGGCTTCACGATTTTGATAACTTTAGATTCTATTTCTCCCCGGGTTTTATAATTATCAAAATCCTGTAAGGTCGGAGTCTCCTTCCCTATTCTGGTCACGATTGTATCCAGGCTTTTACGCAAGATTGATACGTTCTCAAAGCCAACCCGTGCATTTTCCAGCTTACCCATATAGTCGGTAACCATTTTCTTATACAGATTGAATTCCTTCCTCTCATCCCTGCTCAGGGGGGTTGTATTCAGCACGGCCGCATACTTGTCCTGATACTTCCTCAGCAATCTCACTACCTCCATATTATCATAACGAACACTATAAGTGGGAGATCCGAGAAAATTCCACCCATGTACGTCATCTACATACCCGTTTTTATCATCATCTGCTTTATTGCCGGGTGTTTCCTTAGCATTGGTCCACATTACACTTTTAAGATCCTCATGTTGCGTATCCACTCCCCCGTCAATAACAGCGACCACGACAGTTTTGCCCTTCTTTCCCTTCAACAGCTCGTTATATGCTTTCTCCGTGCTTACCCCAAATACACCATCCTGTATTAAATCCAGGTTCTGCCAGTTATCCTTAGGCTTATCCTTCGGCTGTGCGCCTGCTATATAAGGTAGTAAGATTGTCAGTAATAGTAGTCTTTGTATAAATTTCATCTCTTTCAAAAATCTGATTCACAACAGTTAACTTATAACGAATAACTGTATCATTAATTTTGTGCTCAATATATAAATAATAGTATTACCGTAAATGTTTATTTGTATACAATAAATAAAGGTTAGTCTCAATTTG
>NZ_QEAS01000011.1:0-341 GCF_003130405.1 Pararcticibacter amylolyticus | reverse complement strand
TTATGCCGGCTGTCTGTAATACCAGTTTTAATAATGGTAATATGACAGGTTATTGAGTTATCAGCGTTTATAGATGATTCATGATCGCCAGACCAGGAAAAAGGTAAAGTTTTGCTGTGTAAAGATCCATGAACTTCCCCCGACAGAAGCCCTCCGGATAATGCCTGTCCCATCCCCAGTTCGCTTTTCCTGCCCGGCCATCCCCTGCGTTTCTGGCATAATACAAAAAAAGCCCGTCAGTTTATCACTAACGGGCTCTTGTAAAGGTTGGCACCGACCTACTCTCCCACGTGTTACCGCAGTACCATCGGCTCTGGCGGGCTTAACTTCTCTGTTCGGAA
>NZ_QEAS01000002.1:458328-470497 GCF_003130405.1 Pararcticibacter amylolyticus | reverse complement strand
TTTCTTAATTTCCCGCTTGTCAAAGGGCGTATGCTTTCCCTCTCTCTCTGACTTCGCTTTCCTTCTTTTACTTTCCATACACTTTTTAATTTGTGTATAGCTTTTTTAGGAATGGACATTTAGTCCCGCCGGAAGGCATGGATAAAGTCTAAACCAGGGGAATATTAAAAATCAGGTTATAAATGAGTTTAAGGGCGAAGATGATTATAAGTGTGCCCGCAACCCGGTTAAGGAGAACAATTGTGTTCTCTTTGATTTTGTAACGCAGCTTATTGGCGTAGTAAGCTTTAAGGGTGTCCATGCTGAACTGAGTGACGAGAATGGAACCGAAAAAGGGTATAATCTGCTGAGCTTTTATTTCTCCGGTGACAGAAATAATTCCGCTGGTTACGCTAACCCAGTAAAGAAGGAGGGAGGGGTTTAAAATACACATCAGGAAGCCTTTCAGAAAATAACCTGTATTTCTCTTGGTTGAGGTGGTGTTGTCGTAATTGATCTTCACCTTCTTAAAGAGATAATAACATCCTATTGCTGTTAGAACGGCACTGCCGGCTATACCGATCGGAAGCCTGTAGTTGTTTTCAAATTGTATAAAAGAAGACCCGTAAACCGCGAGTCCCACATAAATCAAATCACTGACAACAACACCCGCCGCCAGCCACATCCCCGCATGAAAGCCTCTTTCAATGCTTGTTTTCAGTAGTGCAAAAAAGACCGGACCCGTCACAAATGAAAGTACTATTCCAAGTCCTACACCAGATATAATTGTTTCGAGCATCTAATTTGTGGTTCGGATTGTGCGAATATCTGATTTTTACAATAAAAAACATCAAATTATCGATTATAATAATATTAAATGATTGCTTCTGAATTCTTAAAAATTTACCTATGTTAGGCGCTCAAAATAAATTTACCCTATATTCCATGCAAGTGAACGAAAATAAAAATTACGGATCGGCATTATATACGCTGGTCATGGTATTCTTTTTCTGGGGCTTTGTTGCGGCCAGTAATGACATCCTGATTCCTGTGTTTAAAGAACATCTGCATCTTGAACAATGGCAGTCACAAATGATCTCTTTTGCTTTCTACGTTGCCTATACGGTAGGATCGATCATCTATACCTTAGTATCAAATTTCAGCGGAGGGGATATCCTGAACAAGATTGGTTATCGTAATGGTATTGCCGTTGGTCTTGGAATATCAGCCCTGGGTACTTTATTGTTTTATCCGGCTGCGGAAACCGCTTCTTTTTCCCTGATGATCTCTGGTTTGTTCATTGTCGGACTTGGATTTTCTTTGCAGCAGACAGCGGCGAACCCATTGGCCATCGCTATGGGGGATCCCAAGACGGGAGCTCAGCGACTAAGTCTGACCGGGGGGGTGAATAACTTCGGAACGACTATCGGCCCGATCCTGGTGAGCCTTGCAATCTTCGGTTCTGTAAATGCCGACGGTTCTGCCAATGTAGCCAGTATCGGCATGGTGAAATTTCCATATCTGATTTTGGGAGCTTTGTTTCTGATCGTAGCGGTCGTATTTTTGTTTTCCGCTATCCCGAATAAGATAGAATCTGCTGCAGATGACGAAGATGAGGTGGCGATCAGCTCGCCGACCGACGTGTCGAATGCCGAAGAGAAGCACTTCTCAAAATCAAAGAAATCTCCGCTTGATTACGCTCAGCTTGTCATGGGTATGATCGGGATCTTCGTATATGTGGGTGTTGAAGTAAGTACGGCGAGTAATCTGCCTGAATTTATGAAACAGGAATTGAATACCCCGACTGAATTTATTGCGCCTTTTGTCTCCCTCTACTGGGCAAGTCTTATGATCGGACGCTGGACTGCTTCTGTAGGAGCGTTTAATTTGTCGGACGGCACAAGAAAAGTGATGAGATTTGTGATGCCTTATATTGCTTTTGCGGTGTTTTTACTGATCAATAAGCTGGCAAATCATGATATCACTCCTTTTTATGTGTATGGTCTGAATATCGTGGTCCTGATCATCGCCGACCTGATGAGTAAAGGAAATCCGGCAAGACAGCTTCTGATCTTCTCGGCAATAGCGATTGCTGCATTGTTTATCGGTATGTTCTCAAGCGGAATGGTCAGCGTATTTGCATTTATCAGCGTAGGGTTGTTCTGTTCAACTCTTTGGCCTTGTATCTTCACTCTTGCCATCGCGGGACTGGGCAAGCATACAAATTCAGGATCGAGCTTCCTCGTGATGATGATCATGGGTGGGGGCGTTGTAAGTTTATTACAGGGCTTTGTAGCAGATCATGTGCTTGGAATTAAATGGTCTTACCTGGTAGGTGTATTGTGTTTTGCTTACCTGGCATTCTATGCATGGCGTGTGAGCGGCATTCTGAAAAGACAGGGCATTGACTTTGATAAAGCAGTAGCTGGCGGTCATTAATTCTTTTTATGCTTGCTGAAAAACCAAGTTTTGATATTATATTCATGAAACTGGCAACCGACCTGGCCCTGCGCTCACATTGCGTAAAGGCCCAGGTCGGAGCCGTTCTGACAAAAGATACCAGAATTATCTCAATCGGGTATAACGGCCCTCCGGCCGGTACTCATAACTGTGATGAGGAGTGGCCGGAAGAAGGCTGCCCGAGAGATTCGCGCGGAAGCTGTTCTCTCGCTCTTCATGCAGAAGAAAATGCCATTCTTTATGCTGTGAAGAACGGCGCAGACCTGGAGGGTTCGACCTTGTATGTTACCTTATCACCTTGTTTGCCCTGTGCCCGTCTTATCTTTTCATCAGGGATAAAGAAAGTGTTTTTTAAGAGCTCCTATGCTGAGTATAAAGGACTTTCTTCGGATGAGGGGGGGGACTTTCTGAATCGTTTTGGCTTGGAGTGCAGGAAGCTGTGAGGGAGTTGTCATTTTCGCCATTAAAAAGATTCTTACGTAAAAAGCCGGACATCGCTGTACCTCGTGTAACAAGGAGGACAAAATGGGATGAATTGGAGGGCTTGTTCCTTGATTACTCTTATTGAATACGTTACCCTTTTTGGGCATATTCTTCCATAATAAACTGTACCGTTATTAGTTGGCCTCTATGAGACGAATTGAGGAAATTTTGAGACAAAACAAATAGCTTCCGGCCTTGCTAAATCGTTTTCTTTGATCTGTTATAAATAGCTAACTATTAACAGCATTAATTAACCAGATCTTTTTTATGAAAAGAAATATACAAGATCATCTTTTTGATCTTTTCGGCAACCTGTCGTTTCGCAGATGGACATTGGTTATTCCCCTGGCGAATTTCCTTGACGAACTCCTCCATTTTTCGACCAACCAAATAGCGGGTAAAAGGCGGGCGGCCTTAGGATTTATTGGCAGCCGAACGCTTAAAACCATTACTTTTTTATTTATTTTTTCTCTGTTATGTGCCTCTGGTAAAGTTTTTGGACTTGCTGGCTCGTCACACGGCTTATCCTCTCCCGGAGAGATTAAGCAGCCCAGAAGTATATCAGGGATAGTTCTCGACGAAACAGGCCAGCCCATCATAGGCGCTTCCATTAAGGAAAAAGGTACTACTAAAGGAACCGTGACAGACGTAAAAGGTCAGTTCACACTAAACGCAGGAGAGAATTCACTACTGGAAATCTCTTACATCGGCTATGTTACGCAAATTGTAAAGGTTGGTTCTTCCGGCACCCTTAGGATCTCGATGAAAGCAGATGAGCAGTCCTTGCAGGAAGTGGTAGTAACAGGTTTCGGCTTGTCGCAAAAAAAGGTTACGATGACAGGTGCAATTTCGACGATAGGGTCGAAAGATATCGCCCGGTCTTCGGCTCCCACAGCGTCGGGTGCGTTAGTGGCTAAAGTGCCCGGCTTAAACTTCAGGCAAACTGACGGGAGACCCGGTTCTTCGGTTAACCTGAGAATTCGAAACATGGGCGATCCCTTGTATGTAATCGATGGTATCCAATCAGATGCGGGGCAGTTTAACAATATTGACTTTAATGATATCGAGTCGGTAGCTGTGCTGAAAGATGCTTCTGCGTCTATTTATGGCGTAAGGGCAGCAAACGGAGTGGTGGTGGTTACTACCAAAAAAGGGAATAAAAATGCTCAGAACACTGTTTCGGTGAGCACTTACTATGGCAGGCAAGACAACTTTAAATTTACTGATCCGGCCGACGCAAAGACCTATGTTAAAAACTATGTTCAGGCTGAAACCCTCAGAGGTGGAAATAGGACATACAGCAAGGAAGAGTATGAGAAATGGATGGCCGGAACGGAAAAAGGTTATCAGGGCTTCGACTGGCTGGATTATATCTGGATATCTGCCCCTCAGAATTACATAAATGCAAATGTTTCCGGCGGATCAGAAAAAACCAGCTATTATATTTCTGTCGGTAATTTGAACCAGGATGCTACTATTGTTAATTACGGTGGTTTTAAGCGAACCAATGCGCAAATGAACATCGAAAGCCAGATCAATAAGCGCCTGAAGATTGGTGCGCGCATGAATGGCCGTATTGAAAAAAGAGAGAATCCTGGTGTTCCGGGTGGAGACGACTACTGGCTGCCCCGCTTCGCGGTTTTAAGAAATACACCGGTGAAGGGGCCTTATGCCAATGATAATCCTTTGTATCCTCAAAAGTCCAGTGATGATGTTCAGACAAATTTCGCCATCCTGAATTACGATCTGTCGGGAAGGATGACCGATACCTGGAGGGTTATGCAACTGCAGGCAAATGGTGAGTATCAGATAATGGATGGATTGAAAGCAAAGGTACTGGGTGGATACTATTTCGCTAACCGTAAGTTTGAAAATCAGGAATATACTTATAAGCTTTATCGTTATGATGCTGCTACTGATACTTACCCTGTAGACTATACGATGAGCGATCCGTACCGGGAACGTATTAACGGATATGTGGAAGAAATGACGTCAAATATACAGCTTGCTTATGATAAAGCATTTGGCCGCCATTCGCTGAGCGCTGTAGCCGGTATGGAAACTATTCAGCGCCGTGATCCAAATAATCAGTTGATAAGCAGACCAGTTGCTAATAATTTACATCTGATAAATGATGTAAAGGAAATCAGGTCGTATAACGATAACGGTGAAAATCCCCAGGCAAGGATCGGTTGGATGGGACGTGTTAATTATGACTATGCCAATAAATATTTGCTTGAATTGTCCGGACGTTATGATGGTTCATGGAAGTTTCCTCCCAATGACCGGTGGGGGTTCTTCCCCTCTGCATCTGTTGGCTGGAGGATTTCGGAAGAAAAGTTCTGGAAGGATCATAAAATCAAAGATGTGATCAGCGACTTGAAGTTGCGTGCTTCCTATGGATTAGTGGGGGATGACAATACTCCTGACTATAATGCATTTGATTACATGTCCGGTTATAACTATAAGTCGGGCGGCTATGTGATCGATGGTGCTTATGTTGTCGGCACCGCACCGCGTGGGTTGCCGGTGACCACTTTATCATGGATCAAAGCAAAGATTTTTGATGCCGGATTTGATGTCTCCTTCCTGAATAACAGGTTGACTGCCCAGCTTGACTATTTCAGACGTTTACGGACGGGATTGCCAGCCTCCCGGTATGACGTATTGTTGCCTTCGGAGCTTGGATTTGACTTGCCCAAGGAAAACTTAAATTCTGATCTCCATAAAGGTATTGACGGAGCTATTCGCTGGTCGGATAAAATAAATGACTTGAATTACAGTATTGGTGCCAGTTTTACGTATTCCCGTTTTTACGATTGGGAGCAATATGATAACCGTAAAAGCAACTCATGGGATGTCTACAGAAACAGCATTAATCACCGGTTTGGATATATCAACTGGGGGCTTGAAGCAATCGGGCAGTTCCAGAGCTGGGAGGAAATAGCCAATTACCCGATTGACAATGATCATGAAGGAAACCGGACACTTCGCCCGGGAGATATCAAATACAAAGATGTGAATGGGGATAAAGTAATTAATAGCATGGATGAACGCCCAATAGGATATCGTCAGGATCAGACTCCGATATTAAACATGGGTTTAAACTTTGCATTCAACTGGAAGAATATTGACCTGGCTTTTGATTTTTCGGGATCAGCATTATCCACTTATAATCAACGGCACGAGCAAGCCGTGCCCTTCCAGAATAATGGGAATAGCCCGCAATTTGTTCTGGAGGATGCATGGCATTTATCTGATATCTGGGATGCTAATAGTGAAATTATTCCTGGTAAATATCCAATGGCTATGTTTAACAGGTCAGGACACAGTAATTATTGGGGCAGTACTTTTTGGAAACATAATGTGCGGTACATGAAACTCCGTAATCTTGAACTGGGATATAACGTACCAAAGAATGTATTAAGCAAAGTTGGCGTTAGCGGACTGCGCGTTTATGTATCCGGGACCAACCTGTTTGCTATAACGAATGTTAAAGGGGCCGATCCTGAGCAGCAGGACGAGAATGGCCTGGGATATCCTACTATGCGAATGTACAATTTTGGTGTAAACCTTAAATTTTAAAACCAATGAAAGGAAGATATTTTATAATTGCCGCAATGGCTTTGTGCTTATCAGGAAGCGGGTGTAGAGATTTTTTAGACCAGGAGCCGGACAAAATTCTGACGAATGATCAGGTTTACGGAGATCCGAACCTGATTAAGTCAGTTCTCGCCAACTTTTATGAACGTGTGAGCAGAGGAAAAACGCCGGATGATAAGGATTATGACTGGGGACAACGACCAGGAGGGGATCTGTATGATTTCACCAGGCTGGATGAGGCTATACGTTATGATTTTGATAATATTAATCAGTTTGACCGGAATCGCTGGAGGACATACGATTATAAGCTGATCCGGAACATAAATCAGTTTCTCCAGGGAGTAAAGGAAACTAAAGTGCTTCAGGAATCAGAAAAGCGACCGTTAGAAGGTGAGGCCCGGTTTATTCGTGCATGGTGCTATTTTAACATGTGCAGAACCCTGGGGGGAATGCCTATTGTAGGTGATGAAGTATTTGTTTATACCCCCGGGATGGATATAACAGCAATTCAATATCCCAGGGCAACGGAAGCGGAGACTTATGATTATATTATCAGCGAATGTCATGCAATAGCTGATATGCTGCCTGCTGAGAAAAATAAAAACTCTTCCAGGGCGAACCGTTGGACGGCCAAGATGCTTGAGGCACGCGCAGCTCTTTATGGCGCTTCGCTGGCTAAATATAATAACCAGATGGCATCACCGATCCAAACTCCGGGAAGAGAGGTCGGAATCGATGCAAGTAAAGCAAGAGATTATTATCAGAAGGCCCTGGATGCAGCTCAATATGTAATAACTAATAGCCCTTATGTCTTGCAGGACAAGCGGCCTGAAAACAAAGCAAGGAACTTCTATGAAGCGGTGTGTGTAAAAGATAACAATTCGGAAGTTATCTGGGCCCGTGACTTTAGTTATCCGGGGCAAACCCATGGCTTTACAAAAAGTAATTTACCTACTACTCTTGCCCAGGATGCTGACGGTAATTATTTATCCGTATTACTTAATTTAGTAGAAGAATATGAGCCTGTTAACACGACTACTCCCGGGCAAGGCAGTAAGTTTGAAGTGGGGACTCTCAGTTCACCTAAATTCTACGAATCAGCAGATGCCCCTTTTAAAGCGCGTGATCCCCGGCTGGGGGGGACTGTAATGTATCCGGGATCATTCTTCGTAGGTGCAGAAGTTGTTCTTCAGGCCGGGCATTTAAATGAACAGAATGGACAATGGGTGAAAAGAGAAGGGGATTCTTATACTTCCGGAAATGGCCCCTTTTATGACCCTTCAAAGAGACTGGTTAATAAAACCGGATTTGGTATCCGGAAATTCCTGGATGAAACTCCTTCTGCCGGAACAATCGGCAGGGGCTCGGAGATGTGGGAGCCTCATTTTCGTATTGCGGAGGCTTATCTTATTGTTGCAGAAGCTTCTCTGGAGTTAAATGGCGGAGCAAATACTATTACTGTAAATGCTATTAATGCAGTGCGTGCACGAGCTGGTGTACAGCCATTAACGACTGTTACCTTCGATAATATAGTTCATGAAAGACGCGTGGAATTTGCGTTTGAAGACCAGCGTTACTGGGATATGTTACGCTGGCGTTTGGCCGACAAAGCCTGGAATGGAAGTCAATCGAACGAGAAGTCGACCCGCCGCGGTTTATGGCCCTATCGGGTTGTATCGCCGGGCGACCCGAATAATGGAAAATGGTTCTTTGAAGAGAAAGATATGAGTTTTATCTATCCCAACCCATTGAAGTTTGAGTTGAAAAACTATTACAGTGAGCTTGACAATAGTTGGCTAAATAACAATCCAAAGATGGTTAAAAATCCGTTTCAATAATTTTTAAGATAGTAAAATGAAAATAGATATTTTTTCAGGTGTTCTCTCGTTTTCCCTGCTGGTGATATTTGCAGGTTGCGGAAAGGACAATTATGATGCGCCCGAGTCTGTTCTGTCGGGGAGGGTAGTCTATGAAGGGCAAGCACTAGATCTGCGTGGTTCGGGGGAAAAGGTTAAGTTACAATTGTATCAGGATGGATACCAAAGACATGATCCCATTAACGTATATGTGGGACAGGACGGTGCTTTTTCTGCTAAATTATTCGATGGCAAATATAAGCTGGTTACGGCAGACCGAACCGGGCCCTGGGTGAATTCACGTGATACGATGATTGTTAACGTAAAAGGAGCTACCACTATTGACGTACCGGTAATTCCATTTTTTACCGTTTCAAACGCCTCTGTTTCTCTTGTTAATAATGAGATGAAGACAACTTTTACGATCAACAAGATCGTACCGGAGGCTGAAATTGACAGAGTAATATTGCTGCTCAATTCAACTGTATTTGTTGATGATCAGATCAATATAATGCGTAAAGATTTCACTGATAACGTTTCTCCCGGCACAGTAAACCTGAGTGCTGATCTTACTGGTAATACAACTGTTTCAAGTGCACCTGTACTTTACGGTCGTGTATGTGTTTGGGCCAAAGGTGCTGACCAGGGGATCTACTCACCAGTGGTGCGCCTGAAATAGTATTTGCTGAATTAAAGCTTTTAGATAGAATTAGTTATTCTGTTTAAAGGAAGACGTTAAATGCAGAGCTGATGTTCAGAAAACCTGACTTCTGCTCTGCATTTAATTTATATGATGATTTTAAAATTGAATAATGAACTCTCCTTATTCGGGTTCTTCTTATTTCTTCGCTCTGCTTAATGCCTCGTCTTCTGTGCATTAATGATCCTGTCATCAAGAGTATGAACTCTCATAAAATGTATGCAGGTGAGAACTAACCTTAAAATTAAGTTGTCTCCATTTCTTCAAGCAATGCTAAAGCCGTGGCATTGATCGTTTGTGCGACTATCTGATGGGGATCTCCTTCAAAATAAAATCTTCGCTGCCAGGACTTGTCTTTGATAAAACCGTGAACGAACATGGTTCCTACGGGCTTTTCGGGTGTTTCGCTTCCGCCGGGGGATGCGAGGCCGGTTACGGCGACAACAATATCTGCGGGAAGAAGATTTTTCAACTCTTCGGCCAGAAGTTGCGTCACCTCGGCAGATTCTGCTGAATATTGATCGATCACCCGGGACGGAATTTTAAAGAGTTCTTCTTTGACGCTGCGGTCATAGCAAACGATACTTCCTTTGATGATATTTCCACAATTCGGGACGGACGTGAAATCATATATCAGTCTCCCGGTGGAGGCACTCTCGGCAAATGATATAGTAAAATCCTTCTCTTTTATCTTAATACAACAGGCTATAACAGATGGTGCGGGCATATATTTAATAATGGAATTGCTAACGTACAAATGATAATAAAGTTTTATTGCCGGGTTAACTGGCTTTTCCTTTTAACTCCCAGTGGTCTTTGATAACGTTACCTTCTGTGTCTTTTTTCAATGTTCGGGCGTAACGCTCTCCTTTAATGGTACCTCCGGGTGTGGCTTTCCCGATGAAAAGCAGGACAGGATTACCCTCCTGGTCGGTTTTAAAAGAGATGTCATAGCGTTTAAAATGGCTATTGATCAATGTTAAGGGGTCGTATTTTCGGGATAGTATTTTAATCAAAGCTTCTCCTGGTTTCATAGATGTGTGTTTAAGGGTAATTGGTAAAAAAATCAACAATAGGGCTTTCCTTTTGTTTATTAAATATGAGTTATCAAAGAATTCTTGATCTGTTAGGCGATAGCGCCGAAACTCTTCTGCAGCATCAGTGTAAAACCATATCTAAAGAGATTTTACATATTCCGTCTCCTGATTTTATTGATAAGGTTTTAGTTCAGACGAACAGGAATCCTCAGGTTTTGAGAAGCTTGTCGTCTATTTTCAATCACGGACGTCTTTCGGGAACCGGCTACCTGTCGATCCTTCCGATCGATCAGGGAATTGAACATACCGCCGGGGCATCGTTTGCGCCGAACCCGATGTACTTTGACCCTGAAAATATCATCAGGCTTGCGATAGAAGGCGGATGTAATGCGGTTGCTACGACTTTTGGCAACCTTGCCATGATGTCGAGGAAATACGCACATAAGATCCCGTTCATTGTAAAAATTAATCATAACGAATTGCTTACCTACCCGACCAAGTACAACCAGATCATGTTTGGATCTGTAGAAGACGCCTGGAACCTGGGGGCAGCAGCAGTTGGTGCAACGATCTATTTTGGTTCGGAAGAGTCGAGCCGGCAGATCATTGAGGTAGCTGAGGCTTTTGAACGGGCTCATGAACTGGGAATGGCTTGTATCCTGTGGTGCTATACCAGGAATAATGCCTTCAAAAAAGATGGTGTAAATTATGAAGTGGCGGCGGACATTACTGGCCAGGCGAATCATTTAGGTGTAACGATCCAGGCTGACATTATTAAGCAGAAAATGCCGGAGAATAATGACGGATTTACGGCTATTAATTTCTCTAAGAGTCATCCGGCGATGTATGATAAGCTGGCTTCTGATCACCCTATTGATCTGTGCCGGTACCAGGTAGCTAACTGCTATATGGGAAGGGCTGGACTGATCAATTCGGGAGGAGAGTCTAAAGGAGTATCTGATCTTGTTGAATCGGTAAAAACGGCAGTGGTTAATAAGAGAGCCGGAGGTACCGGGCTGATTCTTGGAAGAAGAGCTTTTCAGCGTCCCTTTGAAGAAGGAGTGTCGTTTTTACAAACGATGCAGGATGTTTATTTGGCAAACGAAATTGATATAGCCTGATGAGTAAGAGTATAATCACGATCACACTAAACCCTACCGTTGACAAAAGCAGTTCTGTTGACAGGATAACCCCTGAAAGAAAACTGCGTTGTGAACCGCCGAACTTTGAACCCGGAGGCGGTGGGATAAATGTTTCCAGGGGATTGTTACGATTGGGTATTCATTCAAATGCTTTTTTTCCGTCGGCGGGCCGGACGGGTAAACTCCTGGAGGAACTGCTTAGAAAGGAAGGCGTTTCGGTTACACCGTGGGAAGTTTCCGGCGAAACCAGGGAAAATTTTATTGTAGTGGAAAGTTCTACTAACCAGCAGTATCGCTTTGGAATGCCGGGAACTGAAATTCCGGGAACGGAAGCAGACGAAATATTTAAAAGTATCACCGGACTGTCTCCTTTTCCCGATGTTGTTGTGATAAGCGGTAGTATGCCTCCCGGTATGGAGCCGTCTTATTTAAGGAAAATAGTGCGCGCTGCAAAAGAGCGGAATGCCCGGGTTGTTGTAGATACTTCAGGTGATGCACTTACAGAGGTGGTTAAAGAAGGGGTTTTCCTGTTAAAGCCGAATATTGGCGAACTGGCAAGGCTTACCGGAGTGGATTCCCTTGATAATGATTCGGCTGATGAAGCAGCAAAGGAACTGATCGATAGCGGAAAAGCAGAAGTTGTTGTCGTGTCAATGGGACCTCAGGGCGCCTACCTGGTGACGAAGGATCTGAAGGAATATATTCCGGCTCCTGCCGTAAAGAAGCTAAGCACTGTTGGGGCGGGCGACAGTATGGTTGCCGGAATGGTATCCGTCCTGGCTAATGAGGGAAGTTTCATTGATATGGCAAAGATGGGAGTGGCGTGCGGTTCTGCGGCAACTATGAATCCGGGTACCGGCTTGTTTAAAAAGCAGGATGCGGAGAGGTTGTTTGAATGGCTGAGGAAAC
>NZ_QEAS01000002.1:458118-458213 GCF_003130405.1 Pararcticibacter amylolyticus | reverse complement strand
TAGTGGTATTGCAGGACATGTTTTATGGAAATATTCAGTGAGTTCGCTCCGGGATTCAAGCCCCGCACTCATACTTCTCATATTTCGTTATTAGG
>NZ_QEAS01000002.1:456485-458030 GCF_003130405.1 Pararcticibacter amylolyticus | reverse complement strand
GCCGTCTTCCTGCAAATTTGTCGATGATGTTCATTACGTCTACGCCGTCCTGGCCGGTGCAGGGATTGGGGCCGGTTCCTTGGAAGTACTTCACAACTTCTTCTATCATGGGTTGCTGGATGTGCTGCGGCAGTTGGAATTCAATACGTTCTTCTTTATCACCAAGCTTTAAAATATAGTAATTGCCGAAAACGGAAAATGAGATCTTGCCAGCGGATCCAATTATTTCACATATATCTTCACTGGCGTTTGGAGATACGCTGAACGACCATATACCATTGAACAGGACATTGTTTTCAAACAGGATTTGTCCTGCTACGAGATCGTCGGCATTATAAGCAGCTGCCTGATTAAGAGAAAGGCCGGAAGCATGTTTCGCTTTTCCAAAGAACCAGATCATCAGATCCAGCTGATGGGGGGCAAGATCGTGAAATAATCCGCCGCCGGAGACAGCGGGGTCAAGCCGCCAGTTTTCCTCTGACCGGGCAATCATATCGGACTGCAGGGGCTGAAACAAACGGAGGTTTACCAGCCTGGTGTCGCCTATCGTGTGCTCTTTTAGTAATTCTTTAATTTTTTTAAACAGGGGGAGGCCTCTGCGGTAATGAGCTACGGTATAGGGTACACCATATTCCGTAGCAGCCTGGTTCATTTTGGCAGCTGATGCCGCTGAGAGCGCTGCCGGCTTTTCTACATATACTGGCTTTCTTGCTTTCAGTGCTGCGAACGTATACTCTTCGTGAGATCCCGGAGGTGTAGCGATGTAAATGGCATTGACCTCGGGATCGTTAATTAGTTCTCTCGCGTTACTATACCAGTGAGGCACAGCATGGCGCTTTGCATAGTCGGCAGCCTTGGCTGCATCACGCCGCATTACTGCTATCAGTTCTGAACTTTCGACCTTATTAAAAGCAGGTCCGCTTTTTACCTCAGTCACATTTCCGCAACCGATAATTCCCCATTTTATTGTTTTCATGTTTAAAAGCTATAAGCTGTCAGCCATCGGCAATCAGCTTTATGTGTGAAACCTTATTGTTTACGAATTACGATTTAACCATTATGGCATTGAATTATAATTGCAAATTGTTGTTCAGTTACTTATTACTTATACCCCTTGTGTGGTTTAACCGGCAATACTCAACAGAGTTAATAAACCGATCAAACACCCTGTTGCCGATCTGTTGCGTAAATGAATGCATATCGGCAAGTATTCCTGTTGAGGTAAACAATAAAGACTGCCGGAACTCAGCTGACAGGAACCGGAGGATCCTAATCGTCCTCGGGGCCGGTAGTTTCGTTCGGGTTGGCTCCTGATTGGCTTCGGATCTGCAACGCTTTCCCTACGCTTTCGGAACGCTTTCCCTACGCTTTCCGTTCGAGATTTGTCGAAGCAGAAGCGTAGGGAAAGCGTTCCGAAAGCGTTACTGATCAGAAGTCAGTCAGGAGAATGTCGAAGCCGGTCCGAAGCCATTATGCAGCTTACGTGGGAAGATGGTGCAAGCTGTTTTTTCATGTATTTATTTTTACCTAAACCGCACGACGGGT
>NZ_QEAS01000002.1:449354-456444 GCF_003130405.1 Pararcticibacter amylolyticus | reverse complement strand
TTTCCCCCGGCAATATCTTCAGGCTCTTCAGCCAGTGTTCGATCCTGTCGGTCCAGTGATCCGGGGATTGGGCGGGGCGGATGCCGAAGCCGTGTCCTCCGGTTGGATAAATATGCATTTCTGCGGATACATTGTTTTTGACCAGGCATTCGTAAAATTTGATGCTGTTGCCTACCTTCACGGCTTTGTCATTTGAAGCGTGGATGAGCATCGTAGGAGGAGTTTCGGGAGTTACCTGCAGTTCATTTGAAAAGAAGCGTACAGATTCCTGGCTTGGGTTAGGGCCCAGGAGGTTGTCTCTTGAACCTTTGTGCATCAGGCTGTCACTCAGACTAATGACGGGATAAACTAGGATCATGAAATCGGGGCGGAGGTTAATGCCTTCATTGTTGTCGATATATGATTTCTGAAAATGGGTTCCGGCGGTGGATGCGAGGTGTCCTCCGGCGGAAAAACCGATAATTCCTACTTTGCCGGGATCGACGGACCATTCTTTAGCCCGGCTCCGTACCGTTTTTAGTGCCTGCTGTGCATCCTGAAGGGGACCAATCGTCTTGTCCTTCATTGTCTTGTCAGAAGGAAGCCTGTATTTAAGGATAAACGCTGCTATCCCCATTTTGTTAAACTCTTTTGCTATATCGGTTCCCTCATTTGTGTAAGAAACGATCCAGTAGCCTCCTCCGGGCACAATAACTACTGCAGCTCCTGTAGCCTTATCTTTGGGGGGAAGCCAAACTTCGAGGCTTGGTTCGGTAACCTTTCCATAACGGATAAATCCCTGCTGGTCAGTATTTTTTTCTTCTTTTTCTGAAGAAGAGATTGAATTAGGAATACTGCCATTGTAAAGAGGGAATATCTGCTTTTGAGAATAGCTGGTCATTACAATACTTGTGAACAACAAAGTAAGGGCTAATTTATACATTGGATTAATTTTTTTGCAATATAGCAATGTTTGCTCTTAGATTGAAAAAATGCCGTGAATGTTCTTCAGGAGGTTTATAGGGGGGTAAGGAGGGGAAATATTTGCCGGATTTTCCTCAATACTTCTCAGTATGAATAAATTAAATGAAATATTTTCTTGTTTAAACGTTAGTTTTTTCCGAAATTTACGTCATCAAGTTAAAGCGCTCTCTTATAATATCTTTGGCTTGCAATTTGTAGTGGAATTTGAAGTATGATGAGATATTTACTCCTGTTGACATTAATCGCACCTGTAACCTCCCTGAAAGCTCAATATCTGGACTGGCATATTTCTGCACAGACAGGAAGCTGTAATTATGGTTCTGCGAATATGAATGGATCTGTGATGGTAGGATTCAGGACAGAGGCCGGTCAGGAACTATCTGTTGGACCTGTTTTTAAGAGTTATCTTGCAAACCAGAGATTTGGAAACATCGCCGGAGTGCGGGTTTATTCGCAGACCAGTGTTTCCGAAAAGGTAAGTTTTTACCTTCAGTGTGATGTGTCTAACAGTACCCAGTTCAGAACGGTGAGTATGAGCTCGCCACTTCGTCTTGAAACAGGGATCGGAGTAAATTACATGTTTAATGAAAAGGTAGGGGTAGGAGCCGGTTATAACTTCGGTGACTATAATCCGTTAAGTAATGTAAGGAAAAGTAGTCCTGCGCTTAAGCTTGTATATCTCATCCCTTTCAGGAGTAATGGCTGGTGATAAGCTGTTTTATTCCTGAACTTTTTATTCCCTGATCTGTTTTTTATCACAGAGTTTGTATTATTACAGCATTGTGATAAAAAAAGATGATAGAAAGACTACAAATTGAATCCGGCAGAAATGAGGTTTCCTTCCGGATAAGGCGATCTGCCAATGCACGTGTGAGCGTTGTATTTATCCATGGATTTCCCTTTCATTCCGCCATGTGGCTTTCGCAGCTGGAAGCTCTGCCTGATGATGTTCAGGGTATAGCTTACGACATCAGAGGATTTGGTAACAGTTCAACTGACCATCATTTTTACAGCACCGACCTTTTTGCCAGAGATCTTCTTGACTTGATCAGTTCTCTTCAACTAGACAAAGTAGTGTTATGTGGAATCTCAATGGGGGGCTATGTAGCTTTGAGAGCTGCTGAGATCGCTCCTGAGAGGGTAAGCGGACTGATTCTTTGCGATACGAATGCCGGAGCAGATTCAAACGAAGCTAAGTTGAGAAGATTTGCATCGATTGATCAGGTGCTTTACTCGGGAACGGAGGTTTTTGCTGATGATTTTATGAGTAAGCTATTCAGCGAAAAAACCTGTTCTTCCAATCCTGCGTTATGCGATTTTATCCGGGAGATGATCGTGCATGCTCCTGTTCCCGTTATATGTGCTACTCAGCTTGCTCTTGCTTCCAGAACGGATACGCTATCCCTTCTTCCCCTGATAGATGTACCTGTACTGGTTATACGTGGGCGTGCAGATAAACTCACCACACCTGAACAGGCGAGTATATTATCCTCCAGAATCAGGCAGGCTGAGGCAGAAGAGATAGCTGATACCGGACATCTGCCCAATTGTGAGGCGCCTGCTGATTTCAACCGGCTGATGAACCAGTATCTCAGCAAACATTTTCTTTCCTGATTGTTTTATCTGGGCGATGACAGAAACTGAACAGTTGCTCGAAGAAAATCTCCTGATTTATGTTAGCGATACCCATCCGGGTATCAGAAGGGAAAAACGAAGAAATGGCTTTATTTATCTTAACAGCCGCGGGGCGGAAGTTACTGATGAAAAGACTCTTGACCGGATTAAGAAGCTGGTGATCCCTCCTGCATGGGAGAATGTGTGGATTGCTGGTAAAAGCAATGCTCACCTTCAGGCTACGGGAATCGATCAGGCGGGGCGGAAGCAGTATAAATATCATCTGCGCTGGTCGCAGATGAGAAACGAGAATAAGTTTTCGAGGCTGCTGGAATTTGGAAGGAAGCTGCCTGAGTTCCGGCGCAATCTGCTCAAGGATTTGCGCAGGCGGGGGCTCGACCAGAGGAAGGTGCTGGCTATTGCTGTGAACTTTATGCAGAAAACCCTGATCCGAGTGGGAAATGAGGCCTACAAACAGCTTTACGGTTCTTATGGCCTAAGTACCCTGCGCGATAAACATGTTAAAATAGACGGAAGCCGGATGATGCTCTGCTTCAGGGGGAAGAAGGGGATTATGCACCAGATCAAGCTGACGGACAGGAACCTTGCCAGGCTGGTTAAGAAGTGCAGGGATATCCCCGGTCAGGAACTGTTTCAATATTATACGCCTGAAGGGGAGCGTTGTTCAATCGATTCAGGCATGGTAAATACTTATATCAAAGAAATAACCGGATGTGACTTTACTGCAAAGGACTTCCGCACGTGGTCGGGCACGCTGGAGGCATTGCGGGTTTATTCTGAATACGAGTACCCTGAATCAGAAACAAAAAGGAAAAAAATAACCATCGCTGTCCTGGATACCGTGAGTGCCAGGTTAGGAAATACGCGGTCTGTTTGTAAGAAATATTATGTATACCCGGCTTTAGTGAACGCTTATGAAGAAGGGGCGTTATTACCTTTTTTAAAGAAGGTGAAGAAGAATGCTCTTATTGCTCCGGACTCTGGTTTAAATGAAGACGAGAAGGTACTGCTTTCTTTTCTTAAGTCTGAACTCAAAAAGAGAAAAAGTTAAATACGGAAATATACCTGCAAAAATTGCTGAACTCCTCCTACAACCGTCCAAAGCCTCACTTTTATCTTATTATAATTTTTCATAGTCTGATATTTTAGATAACGGGCTCCAGCCGTAAGACAAGCCTGTATTTGCTTTGAGCTAAGAAAAAATCCTGCCAAATGAACTGAATTGTTCGTTTTTAAGGAAATAAGGTGGATTTTGATATGAAAATAAGTTGATTTTCGGGAAATGAACTCTTTTTACAGGGGGGCGAGTGTATGTTTATTGATACACAAAGTAAATATACGTGACAATAATCCGTTTTATACTTGATTTTTAAGGTAACCCTGAGGGGGAGTTTTTCGTTTATTTGCCTAAGTAAAGTGCAAGTATCTATGATGAATTTCAGACCTTCAGAAGACCTGAGTGAGAAGGATGTAAGCAGGGGATTAAAACTGGTGATTGCTGAAGGAATGGCAACCGAGTCGATGGTTGTTTTTACGGGAGGGGCGTTCCTGGTTGCTATGGCTGTTCATATGGGAGCCAGTAATTTTCAGCTTGGGGTACTTGCAGCTTTACCAACTTTCAGCAGCATATTCCAGCTGGTATCGATCTGGCTGGTGCAACGGTTTAAGAACCGGCGTGCGATTGCTGTTTTAAGTAATTTTTTCGCCCGCTTTCCTTTGATTGTGATAGGACTTCTTCCAATACTGTTTACAGCAGGCACAAGTATCAAAGTGCTGATTTTCCTCCTGTTTTTTCATTATTATCCAGGCTCAATTGCGGGGGCTAGCTGGAATTCGTGGATGAAGGACATGGTGCCGGCAAAGCAACTGGGTGCTTATTTTTCACACAGGAGCCGTTTAACACAGTCTTTAAACGTGATTCTGAGCTTGTTCGTGGCGCTTTCCCTGGATTATCTAAAGGCCCGGCATCCGGAATACATGATGTCTGCCTATTCGGGAATGTTCCTGATAGGAGGAGGATTTGGCTTACTGAGTGTGTTCCTGCTCTCCCGAACGCCTGAACCGGCAACTGCAATGGTTAACGATAGCATTTTTAAGCTGCTGAAAAAACCGCTGAAGGATAAGAATTTTCGCAGCCTTCTCACATTTAATAGTCTGTGGGCTTTCTCTTTGAACCTTGCCACGCCGTTTTTCTCAGTTTATATGATGAAAACAATCGGCTTGCCGCTTTCATATATCATTGCTCTTGGTATTGTTTGTCAGATCAGCAGCATTCTTTCGATCAAAATGTGGGGAAGATATTCAGACCGGTATAGTAATAAGACTATCATCAACATCTGTGCACCCGTATATGTTATTTGCATTTTGTCGTGGGCCTTTGTTGGAATGGCATCTTCTATGGTGACAACGCTTGTTATGCTGGGTCTGATCAACATCGTAACGGGGTTTTCTACTGCGGGTGCAAATCTGGCTATCAGTAATATCAGCATCAAACTGGCTCCTAAAGAAGAGGCCATTGTGTATCTTACGGTAAAGAATATATCCATCGCAGTGTTTTCAACTATAGCTCCTATGACCGGAGGCTTACTTGCCGATTTTTTTGCTTCTCA
The DNA here is from genome assembly GCF_003130405.1 of Pararcticibacter amylolyticus. Classification (GTDB taxonomy): domain Bacteria; phylum Bacteroidota; class Bacteroidia; order Sphingobacteriales; family Sphingobacteriaceae; genus Arcticibacter; species Arcticibacter amylolyticus. The sequence goes on along the minus strand of NZ_QEAS01000002.1, from coordinate 451,237 downwards.
TCAGCTTACCGGCGGTTTTTCCTGGAGTGGCGGCGGCCATACGTCCATACTGAACTTTATGGATCTGCAGGGATGGAATTTCTTCTTCATAATTGGAGGGCTGTTTGCCATGCTCTCGCTGAGAGTTTTAGGCAGGGTGAAGGAATTCGGAGAGGTTGATAAGGACAAAGCAGTAGTTTATATCAGAAAAGATATTAAAAGAACTTTCTCGCGGGAAGTGAAAAGGGCAGGCCTCATTGGTAGTCCCGCTTTTTCTTCAGGTCTGGTCAGAAAAATGAGGCAGCTGTTTCATACCTATCCATAAAAAGCGACCAGCCCCCTCGCAATTAATTCTGTACTTATTTTTAAATTCAATATTATTTATCTACTTTTGCCTGGCAAATAATAAATTTATTTGCACATGCATCTTGATCCCGAAAAGTTCGTCGCTGAAGGCCTCACTTACGACGATGTATTATTAATCCCCGCATATTCTGAAGTTTTACCGCGTGATGTAGAAACCAGCACGTATCTCACTAAAAAGATCCGTTTAAACGTTCCGGTTGTATCGGCCGCAATGGATACTGTTACTGAAGCGCAGCTTGCTATTGCTATTGCACAGGCGGGTGGAATAGGTATTCTGCACAAGAATATGACTATAGAACGGCAGGCTGAAGAAGTCAGAAGAGTAAAGCGGTCGGAAAGCGGCATGATCCAGGATCCTATAACCCTTCAGGAAGATGCCACTGTTGGTGATGCTTTCAAAATCATGAAGGACTTCGGTATCGGCGGAATCCCGGTTGTAAATGCTGAGAAAATCCTTGTGGGGATTATTACCAATCGTGATCTGCGTTTTCAGAAAGACACGGCTCTGACCATAAGCAAGGCGATGACCAGGGAGAACCTGATCACTGCACCTGAAGGAACGACATTACTACAGGCAGAGAGCATCCTCCAGGAATATAAAATTGAGAAACTTCCTGTAGTAAACGGTGATGGGGTACTGGTGGGACTGATCACATTTAAAGATATTCAAAAGTTTAAAAACTATCCTCAGGCTTGTAAAGATGAGCATGGAAGGCTCAGGGTGGGCGCTGCTGTCGGAGTTGCAGGTGATAACCTCGACAGGGTTAAAGCGTTGGTGAATGCGGGAGTTGATGTTGTGACGGTTGACACAGCACACGGGCATTCCAAGGGGGTGATTGAAATGGTCAAGGCTATCAAACACCTCTATCCGGATCTGCAGATAATAGCAGGCAACGTGGGGACAGCGGATGGTGCTGTAGCGCTCGCCGACGCAGGTGCAGATGCTGTGAAAGTGGGAATCGGGCCAGGTTCAATATGTACTACCAGGATCATTGCAGGGGTAGGAGTTCCTCAGCTGTATGCTGTATATGAATGCGCGAAGGCATTGAAGGACAGAGGAGTCCCGGTAATTGCCGACGGAGGGATCAAGCAGACGGGTGATATTGTGAAAGCCATTGCAGCCGGAGCCAGCACCATTATGGCTGGTTCGCTGTTTGCAGGGGTAGAGGAATCTCCGGGTGAAACGATTATATACGAAGGCAGAAAGTTCAAGTCGTACCGTGGAATGGGATCTGTAGAGGCAATGGAAAAAGGATCTAAAGACCGTTACTTCCAGGATGAAACAGATGTAGTTACGAAGCTGGTTCCGGAAGGGATAGTGGGCCGTGTTCCTTATAAAGGAACACTTGCAGAGGTGATCTATCAGTATATAGGCGGTCTGAGAGCGGGTATGCACTATTGCGGTGCGGCAAATATAGGTGATCTTCAGAATGCCCGTTTCGTCAGGATAACTGCTGCGGGAATGCGGGAAAGTCATCCTCATGATATAACGATTACTAAAGAAGCTCCTAATTATACGAGTAGCAGATAGGTTTTTG
>NZ_QEAS01000002.1:439614-449322 GCF_003130405.1 Pararcticibacter amylolyticus | reverse complement strand
CAAGAGGGGAAAGTTTTAAGTAGTAAGCTATAAGTTTTAGGACTGAGTCGGGGGGATTGAAATTTTATTACTGAGGGCGGGGTAGCTGTCATATCGTTTTTTAAAGGTCTGTAGTAAAATACAGGCCTTTTTTATTGGTCTGTTTTTCAGTTAGTTGGTATTGTGGTTTTGATAAAAAGAAAAATTTATTTGGAGGTTATCTTCTAATAAGCTTATTTAGTCTATAATTTTAGTAGATTATTTAATGGGCCACTATATTTTCTCTCAATGCCGTTGCTGTTGTTGCTGTTTCTGAAGAACACTATTCTATTCCATGCTCATTGTTTAAATCTTTCAACAGAATCAAACCCAATACATTTTAACAGATGAAATTTTTTCTACGCAGATTTATTGTATCCATGCTTCATGTGATGCTCTTATTGCCTGTATATTTCCAGGCGCAGGCTCAGGGCAATAATTTTATTATTGTATCCGGAAATATTGTCGACCAGGAAACCAAGCAGCCGCTGGATGGGGTAAGTGTGCTGGTGAAAGGCACGGTTACCGGTACTACTACAGACACTAAAGGCAATTTCAGTCTTAAGACAAGGGCGAAATATCCGTTTGTTCTTCAATTCAGAAGTGTAGGTTTTCAGACGCAGGAATTTGAGGTAAAAGGGCCTGAATCTCAATTGAATATCGCTCTTTTGACGCAAACTATACTGAGCAAGGAGGTCGTGGTAACGGCATCGCGTGTTGAAGAGAGCATCTTAAGGTCGCCGGTAGCCATTGAAAAACTTGATATCCGCTCCATAAGAGAGAGTCCTTCTCCGAGCTTTTATGATGCGCTTGAGAACATCAAAGGAGTGCAGATGACTACATCGAGCCTTACTTTCAAGATCCCCAACACACGCGGGTTCAATATCCCGAGTAATTATCGTTTTATGCAGCTGGTAGACGGGGTAGATATGCAGGCCGCGACTCTCGGAGTTCCGCTTGGAAATGCAGTGGGACCAACGGAGCTGGATATTGCCAGTGTCGAGATCACGCCGGGGGCGGCATCGGCACTCTACGGGATGAATGCCATTAATGGTATGTCGAACCTGCTGACAAAAAGCCCTTTCTTATACCAGGGATTAAGTCTTTATCAGAAAACCGGTTTGAACCATACCGGTGGCACAGGGCGTGAGCTAAGCAATCTTACGGAAACTGCTATCCGTTTTGCAAAAGCATTCAACAATAAATGGGCTTTTAAGATCAATGCAAGTTATATGCGGGGTACAGACTGGCTTTCGGATACCCGGCGGGATCAGAATCCCAATAATTTGAAAACGGCTAATCCTTCATTCCCTGAACTGAATGGGGAAAACAATGCTGTATTCGATGGATGGAACAAATATGGAGATGACGCGCTGGCAGGGAGTAACACTGTTTCGGTAACAGGGCTGACTATCAACGGACAAGGCAATCAAACCCTCACCGTGGCTCGTACCGGCTATTGGGAAAAGGACCTGGTAAGTCCAACAGTAGACAATCTTAAATTTGATGCTGCCCTGCATTACAGGCTGAATGACCATGTAGAGCTTTCATATGCTTACCGGGTGGGAAAGATGGATGGTGTTTTTCAGCGTGGAAACAAGATTCAGCTCGATAATGTGGTGGTACAGAATCACAAACTGGAGGTAAAGGGGAGCAACTTTCTTCTGCGGGGATATATTTCAAAGGAAAATTCAGGAGATTCCTATAATGTTAAACCTCTTGCGGACAACCTCGATCTGGCAAGTGGCGGCAGCGGAAGTGTCTGGGGCGGCAAGTTTAAAACAGCACTGAATGCCTATGCGAGCCAGAACGGTGGGAGCCTGACATCCGAAAACCTGGCTGCTGCGACGAGATATGCACGTCAGCAGGCCGATGCTGGAAGGGTAGAGCCCGGCACCCAGGCCTTCAACGATCTTAAAAATACAATTATCGGGATCAACAACTGGGATATCAAATCTTCTCAGATTCCTGATGCTCCGGAAACCGGTGGTGCCGCCCTGGTTCAGAAGAGTAATTTATATCATGTTGAGGGACAATGGGATTTGTCAAAGCAGGTAAAGATATTTGATTTGCTGATAGGAGGGGATGCCCGCATTTATGAGATCATCCCCGACGGAAATACTTTTGTTGACTTCGACCGTTCTATTGAGGACAGAAATAAGCCCTTTGCTGACGGAAGTTTTGGAGAGAATGTTTATTACAAAAAGTTCGGTGCGTTTACGCAGCTAACAAAAACTTTATTTGATGAGAAACTGAAGCTGTTCGGATCTCTCCGTTTTGACTATAATCCTGAGTTTGATCCCAAATTTACTCCACGTCTGGCAGCAGTGTATACACTAAACAATAATCATAACTTTCGCTTTACATTCCAGGAAGGTTACAGGTTTCCGGCCTTGTTCGAAGCCCTGTCTTATGTAAATAACGGCCGGGTGAAGCGTGTGGGCAGCTTATCTTACATCAACGAGGGGCTTGGATACCTGGATAACAGTTATACACAGGCTTCGGTCGTTAATTTCAATGCAGCAGTAAAGGCCGCAGGTAATGGGGATGCCGCAGCGCTGGCAAACAGGGGACTGCTCGAGGTGGCTAACCTGCCTGAAGCCCGTCCTGAACGCATTACTTCACTGGAAGCCGGATATAAGAGCATTTTGCTGGATAATAAACTGGTGGTAGATATTGATGCTTATACGAATCTTTATGATGGCTTCCTGGGACAGGTGCAAGTGTTCGTTCCCAAAGGTGAAACCGTGGGTTCTGATGCTGCTGTGATTGCAATGGTAGACCGTAACCGGGATGCCACACAGGCCAGCGGCGGCAATTCAGCCAGTAAGGGACAGGACAGGTACAGGGTGTATACCAACGCCAAGAATACATACAGGAACTATGGATCGGCACTCGGGCTTACTTATAATTTCTATAAGAAATATACCGTTTCAGGCAATATTAATTTTAACAAGATGAAGGATAATGAGAGCTCAGACATCTTTGTTACGGGTTTCAATACGCCTGAATGGGCAACGAGCGTTTCTTTCGGCAACAGGGAAGTGGTAAAGAACCTCGGCTTTAACGTGGTTTACCGCTGGCAGGAATCGTTTCTATGGGAAAGTCCCCTTGTAACTGGAAGGGTAAATGCTATTCATACCTTCGATGCTCAGACTTCTTATCGGATCCCTCAAAGCAAAGCGACCATTAAGATTGGGGCATCTAATATATTTAACAAGAAGTATTTACAGTATGCCGGTGGCCCCACTATTGGCGGCTTGTATTATATGGCCATTACTTTCGACGGTTTGCTCGTCAAATAAGAATTTGCTGTTGATTTGATTTGGAAGTGAGGGCGGCATTTTGCTGCCCTTCGTTTTTGTATTGTATATGACCTGTTTTTTGCCTTAGTTTGACACATGAAAATGAAGAGCGTTTGTGTTTACTGCGGTGCCAACTTTAACGGAGATCCGATGCTAAAAAAAGCAGTAGAAGATCTGGCTGAAGTATTAACATTACAGGGAATTAACCTGGTTTACGGCGGAGGAAGTGTGGGAGTAATGGGACTGCTGGCTGACGCCGTGCTTCAGCGGGAGGGAACTGTAACCGGGGTAATCCCCCAGTTTTTAATGGATAAGGAAGTTGGACATAAGGGGATAACAGAGATGATTATCACAGAGAATATGCATCAGAGGAAGAAGAGAATGGCTGATCTTGCTGACGGATTTATTATTCTCCCGGGAGGCTTCGGCACGCTCGAAGAATTCTTTGAAGTGTTAACCTGGCTTCAGCTCGGACTGCACAACAAAGCGATAGGTGTGTTGAATGCAGATGGCTATTACGATCATTTGTTTGCTCAAATGGATGTCATGGTGGAGCGGAGATTCCTGAAACCGTCTAACCGGGCACTTGTGTTTAATGAAAGCAATCCGGCGGTGCTGATAGAGAAAATGATCGCTTTTGATGCTGTTCCTGATGAAGTTTGGTTTAAAGACAGAAATCTGACCTGAACGGCTTGTTAAGGCATTATGAATGTCGTAAATTTGCATGCTAAATAATTTTTATGTCTCAGGATACAGAACATGTACAATGCCTTATCATAGGTTCAGGCCCGGCAGGATACACTGCCGCCATATATGCTGCCCGTGCTGATTTAAAACCAGTGCTTTATACCGGAATTGTTCCGGGAGGCCAGCTGACACAAACGACGGATGTTGATAATTTTCCAGGATATCCGGCGGGAATTATGGGCCCGGAAATGATGGAGGATTTCAGAAAACAGGCAGAGCGTTTTGGTACAGATATTCGCTTTGGCTATGCCACATCTGTGGATTTTTCGGGAACGCCGCATAAGGTAGTGATAGATGAGCACAAGACTATTATCGCTGAAACAGTGATTGTTGCGACCGGTGCTACTGCAAAGTGGCTGGGACTGGAAAGTGAACAGAAGTATAACGGGTTTGGTGTATCAGCCTGTGCGGTTTGCGACGGGTTCTTTTTCAGGAACCAGGAAGTGGCGATTGTTGGTGCAGGGGATACAGCAGCGGAAGAGGCTACTTATCTTGCCAAGTTGTGCAGCAAAGTACATATGCTGGTGCGGCGTGATGAATTCAGAGCCTCAAAGGCGATGCAGAACCGGGTTCTCAGCACTCCTAACATTGAGATACATTATAATACGGAAACGCAGGAAATAGTAGGAGACGGGCAGAACGTTACCGGAATAAGGGTTTATAATAACAAAACAACAGAAGAAACAACGATTCCTGTAACGGGCTTTTTTGTTGCTATAGGACATAAGCCAAATACGGATATATTTAAGGGCTGGCTTGACATGGATGAGACGGGATATCTGATCACGAAACCGGGCACTGCTCAAACTAATATTGAAGGGGTCTTTGCCTGCGGTGATGCCCAGGATAAAGTATACCGTCAGGCTGTTACAGCTGCGGGAACGGGCTGTATGGCGGCTCTGGAAGCGGAACGTTATCTTGCTGAAAAAGAGTACGAAGCGGCCGAATAGGCTGTAGGAAGAAACTTTTTAGTTCCTGATATGTTGTCTGAGTATTGAAATTTAATAAAGATCAATATGGGAAAAGGTGATATCAAGACGAAAAAAGGAAAGATCACGAATAAATCATTCGGAAAAAAAAGATCTCATAAACTAAAGAAGGTTGCTTCTGCTACTCAGAAGGACGATGAATAAAGTGCCCTGAAAGGCACTTTATTCATTTAAGTACTTTGCTTATTTTTAATATCTTACTTTTTAGGATGTTTCTTTCCAGCGCCTGCTTATCTGATATATTTATATTGCTCTGAATATCATGTCATCATTGAAATTACGTACTACAGCGATTCTGATAACTACCTCCTTAATAATCTTATTCCTTCTTTTCTTGTTTTTTTACATAAAGAGAGAGTTTCTGGTGACGCGAACGGAGATAAGCGAGGATGTCATCATGGAGAAGATCACCAATATCGGCAAGCTGGAACTCGTCAAGTACAGTATGAAAGATGTGCTTGAAAAAAAAGAATTACGGACTATTTTGCCTGACAAGAGGATTCTTCTGGTTGCCGCAGGCGAAGTAACCGGATGCATTGACCTCACTAAAGTCAGTAAGGACGATATAGAAAAGTCGGCCGATGATTCTGTAACAGTTTATCTCCCTCAGCCTGAGATCTGCTATTTCAAACTGGATCATAAGCGCTCCAGGGTGTATGATATATCAGGCGCCTGGTTCCCAACCGATACAAAGGCGATGGTTGAAGACGTGTATAAACTGGCAGAACAGCGTATTCTGCAAAATGCTAAAGAAATGGATATTATTGGAAAGACCAGGCAAAACGCCTATATAATATTCCGGCCTATGCTCGCAAATATTACAGGTAAGAAAATCGGCATCAAATTCAGGTAATAAAAACAGGTTCTTAGCGGTACTTTTATTCTTTCGTTGTGCTGATTTGGAAAATCAGAATTATTTGGGCAGTTTTATAGCTTCGATATGTATTTAACTGGTCCCAAACTGTAAACAGATGAATAAATTATTCAGAGAATTACTTGTTATATCCTTTGTTCTTTCAGTCGTTTCCTGCTCATCAGATCAGCCCAAAGAGCCACAAAAGCCCTCTGTTAAGGTAGTTCTGCCAAAACCTTTTTCTTTTCATAAGGCTATTGCCATTAAGCCGGGTTTAACATTTGATGTGGTCAGTTGGGGGAGAGGGTCTGAACAAACCGGTGCCTATCTGATCCTCCGGTCTGATTCAGCGGATATGAAATATCGCTCTACTTCAGGTGAGCTGGAGGGAAAAGTTACGGATGCCTGGAACATGGATATGGATTCGGATGGAAACCCGGAGATCTTTATCGAAGCAAGGACCGGAGATAAAGAAAATCCGCTGAATATATATGTTTACGAATTTGATGATAACGGGTCTGCCAGGGAAATAAGATTTCCGGATCTGACGTCGTCTACAAAAAAAACCTACAGGGGGAAGGATTCCATTTATGTAAGGGAGGGGGCTTTATTCCGGGAGTTTCCATTATACGAAGAAGCGGATACAGCCGGTATCAAACCTACCGGAAAGAAAGTGCTTGAGTACAGTCTTCGCGGAAGCACTTTCTCGGTTAAGACTGTAGATTAAACATGGCTCCTTCAGTTGTTGAACTGATGCTGGAGCCTTTCCAGTTTTTCTATCATTTCATATAATTTTTCCTGCTCTCTGCGGATATATGTCCGCATGAGGCGCCAGCATACCACAAACCAGGCAGCAGTGAAAGCGACTCCTCCTATAATTTGCCACAGGGGGGCGATGAAATAAAGTTCTATAAAATAAAGTCCGAAAGCAATGCCTATGAAGATGCTGTAAACGGAGTATTTACGTGTATTCAGTATGTAACGCCGCTTTCTGTATTTTTTCAGATACTGTATATAGTCTTCCGGCTGCTGCAGCAGAGATTCACTGTTCGTGATACTACGATAATCACTTATCTGGATGAATACATAATAAAGGCAACACACGATCAGGATCAACAGAGAGAGATGTGTTGTCCACATCATGAATGGATTGCTGATCCAGACCCATAAGAGGATAATGACGGCTGAGAACATCCCTGCTGTTTCAAGCAGTAATTTATTGCTGAAGCTTCTTTTAGCCAGTTTTAGCCCTTTGATGATATCTTCATAGCTGATCCGTGGTTGAGAAACCTGCCCGCTCCATATATCTTTCAATGCATCAAAATCTTTCATAACCATTATATATTTCCGTCAGCTTATGTTTTATCCGGTGGATCTTCACACGCAGGTTTCCTTCGGAAATACCTGCAATGTCTGCTATTTCACTATAGGGCACCTCGTCGAGTACCATCGTGATAATTATACGCTCGTTCTCTTCCAATTGTGATATGCATTTATAAAGCAGTGCAACCTGTTCGTTCTTTTCGGAAAGCTCTTCTCTCTTGTTCTCTATGATATTGTCTGTAAGCTCTTCTTTGCCCTGTCGTTTTTCAACCCGAAGCCAGGAAAGGCAAGTGTTGACAGCAATCCGGTAGATCCAGGTAGAGATCAGTGCCTGATTTCTAAACTTATCAAGGTTTTGCCATACTTTCATGAAGGTTTCCTGCATCAGGTCGTTGGCTGCATCGTTGTCGCCGGTATACCCATAACACAAATGGAATACTCTTTTGGAGTTGGATTTAAAGATTTCTTTAAAAAGAGATTCCTTATCTGTCATTGGTATTTAGATTGCAGCAGCCCTGATTTGTTACAATTTTAAATCATGAACATTAATTCCCCTTATTTTAGATGAAACCGACGCAAGGAGATTATCGTACTCCTGTTTATAATCAAACTGAAGGTCTTCATGGAGTTTCTGTATTTGTTTTGAGATCCTGATCATCAGCCTTGTCAGCATGGTGATCAGTGTTTTCTGGGAACTCCTGACCCCTGAAAAGGCAACGAAGCTGGCGGAGTACCACAAAAGCAGATCTACCTCTGCTTCGGCAGAGCCTATAAATTTGATATGCTTATTCAGGAGCCTCAGGATCTTTCTCAGCTCTTTCGCCCGTTGATAAGGGCTGGAAGACAGCTGCTGAAAATTTTCCTGTAAAAATGTTTTTACAGAACTGATGTAGGAGCCGGAATTGGAGGAGTGGAACAGCAAATAACTGAGTAATTCTTTATTCTCCTTTTTATATTTCGCCAGTTTGAGGCAAATTTCGATTATTTCGGGTGTTCCGAGGGCTTTTAATTCTTTTTTTATGTCGCTTAATCTTTCAGCTTGCATCTGTAAGTTATCATTTGGCCGATAAATCTAATTATTTTACATTTGCTGGCCATTAATTTGATTACATGAAGTTAAAACAAGCCGGCTTTACTGCTGTTATCACCGTTTCAATAGCAGCTCTCCTGCTTTTTCTTGATCATTATAATATCATAGCAGTTCCGGCTATTGCGCTTCTTTTTTCACGATGGCTCGCCATTGCCGGTCTGGTGCTGTATGGGATAAAGAAGAAGTCGCTGACAGCCTGGATCTTAATCGCTATGGTGATCGGAGCGGAAATCGGACATGATTATCCGGATGTCGCCATGAAGCTCCAGGTGCTCAGCAAGATCTTCCTGAAGATGATTAAGACAATTGTTGCTCCTTTATTGTTTGCAACACTGGTCTACGGAATTGCCGGCCATGCAGATCTGAAACAAGTTGGAAGGATGGGATGGAAGTCGATCCTTTATTTTGAGCTGGTTACTACTGTAGCTCTTTTTATTGGGGTTGCAGCGATCAACATTACCAAGGCAGGAGTTGGAATAAAAGTTCCCCCGGCCCATCACGAGGAGTTACCCGAGGTGCCACCTCAATCTGCCAATGATATTATTTTACATATATTTCCGGAGAACATAGCCAAGTCGGTAGCAGACGGCCAGATCTTACAAATTGTGATTTTCAGCGTCGTTTTTGGTATTGGCCTTGCAATGGTGCGTGAAGATAAACGTTTGCCAATGCTGCACTTTACGGAGAGCCTGGCTGAAGTAATGTTCAAGTTTACCAATATCGTCATGTACTTTGCGCCGATCGGTGTTGGTGCTGCGATCGCCTATACGGTGGGGCATATGGGACTTGGGATACTAGTAAACCTGTTCCAGTTGCTCGCTACTCTGTATGTAGCACTCCTGGTATTTTTATTTGGTATTTTGCTGCCTATCGCCCTTTTCGTAGGTGTCCCCATCCGGAAGTTTATCAACGCGATTGCAGGCCCTGTGTCGATCGCATTTGCCACGACGAGCTCGGAAGCGGCTTTGCCCAGGGCGATGGAAAATCTGGAAAAACTTGGCGTTCCGAGAAAGATCGTAGCTTTTGTGATGCCGACGGGCTATAGCTTCAATCTGGATGGAACAACTTTATATCTGGCTCTGGCATCGATCTTTGTCGCCCAGGCGGCAGGCATGCACCTTAGTCTGGGGCATCAGCTTATTATCGTCTTCACTCTGATGCTGACAAGTAAGGGTGTTGCGGGGGTTCCCAGAGCTTCGCTTGTCATTCTGCTCGGAACTGCTTCTTCATTTGGTATGCCCACATGGCCGATCTTCATCATCCTGGGGATAGATGAGTTAATGGATATGGCAAGGACTTCGGTTAATGTGATCGGTAACTGCCTCGCAACTGTGGTGGTGGCGAAGTGGGAGAATGAGTTTCATCCAGAGGAAGAGGGTGGGC
>NZ_QEAS01000002.1:338691-439580 GCF_003130405.1 Pararcticibacter amylolyticus | reverse complement strand
AAGTGGTGCTTGTTATTGTACTTTTGTAAAATGAGTGAAAAAGGAAAAAAGATATTTCTGGCATTAAGTATTGCGGTGCCTTTTTTGATATACTGTGTCTATTACTATGGCATGATGGTGAAGAATGCACCTTATAAGTTTGCTGAGTTTGAATCGCTGACACTTAAATACGGAACCGGAGACAGCCTTATTAATCAGTATGACTCCAAAACCATGAATTACCAGTATCTCAATGACCGGGATTCACTGGTGAAGAAGCAGGTGAAATTAACCAAGGATGATCTTTTATATCTCCACAGGAAAGCTGTAGAATATGGATTCTGGGATTTTCCGTCTGACATGCGTGCCTCTGAAAAAGGAACTCCGGGTTCACCGCGTTATTACCTGGAATATAAATACCAGCGAAAGACGAAGAGCGTGGTGTTTGACGTGAATTATAACGGCAATCCTAAGCTAAAAGATGCAGTCAGGGGATTGATTGAGACGGTAAATAAGTCCATCAATACCGCAGAGGGCCGAATAGCTGCGAACTAAGATGAAGCATTGTAAAGCAGGATCAGAATATGAAGGCACTTCTTCTTATTGATATTCAAAACGATTTTCTCGAAGGCGGAGCCCTGGCTGTTCCGGGCGGAGATGCTATAATAGATATTGTAAATAGTTTCCAGGAGCAATTCGAGCTGGTAGTCGCCACGCAGGACTGGCATCCGGAGGGGCATCGCAGTTTTGCTTCTGCACACGCGGGAAAAGAGCTTTTTGAAAAGACCATGCTGAACGGGCTCGAACAGGTGTTGTGGCCTGATCATTGTGTTCAGGGAACGCCGGGAGCCGAATTTTCATCCCGCCTTCATCAGAACCGTATTGAAGCAATCTTCCGAAAGGGCACAGATCCTGAAATTGACAGCTATAGTGGTTTCTATGATAATGGCAAACGGAAATCAACTGCGCTGGCTGAGTATTTAAAGGGAAAAGGAGTTGCTGAATTATATGTGGCCGGACTAGCAGCGGATTTTTGTGTCTATTATTCGGTGAAGGATGCGCTGAATGAAGGATTTAATACCTGTCTGATCGAAAATGCCACGAGGCCTATTGATAACAATGCCTTTTCTTTTGTGAAAGAGGATATTATCTCACGGGGAGGAAAGATCGTAAGCATTTGATCTGGTAAAACGTACAAAGGGCTCAACAATAGCAAGCCTTTCTTGTTGTTCCATTGCTATGGAAGACGAATATCTTTTTGAGAAAGAACAGAAAATTCCGGAAGACCCTTTTTATATAGAGGCTGACGTATTTGACACAGGCGATTACAGCCGGTTGCTTGTTGTTCCCTGCGGCACAAAGTATATTTTAGTTTTAAATGACGAGCATTTGTGCACACTTGAACTTACCTGTGATGAGCCTGTATGCTGGGAGCAGGAAGAGGGGAATCTGGATGATGAAATCGTTGAAAGGCTCGGAAAAGCTATAAATGGCTATTCTGTCTAAAGATGTCTCCACCTGTTCACTCAAAAGAATAGAAAAGGCAAAAAAATGTAAAATCCCCTCAATAATATCCTCCTTTTAATTATTTTTAGCGCCTAAATCCGGAAACTGGAGTTTCTGGTATAACAAGCCGTAAAATAAAGATGAACCAATTTATGCATGCTGGGAAATTCAACACGGAAGCAGGAAATCTCAGACCTGTGAATTCGTTGAATTGCCGGATCCGGTTCAGTTAAAGCATGAGAGGTTCGAATCTAACTTAAGAACAAATAATTGTAAATGAAGATTTTAAAATTTGGCGGAACATCAGTAGGCAATCCGGAGCGGATGAAAAAGCTGCTTGACATTATCCGTCCTGAAGAAAAGCAAATTGTAGTATTGTCTGCGGTAGCGGGTACCACAAACAACCTGGTTGAAATTTCTCAAGCTTATCTGGACGGCGATAAGCGTAAGGCAAAACAACTTACGGACGCTCTTTATGAAAAGTACAAGACATTTGTTCATGAATTATTTACCACGGAAGAAGGACGCAATAACGGAAAAGAGCTGATTGATTATCATTTTACTCTGATCGGATCTTTTTCTACTGACCTTTTTACGCCGGTTGAAGAAAAAATAATCCTGGCACAGGGAGAACTATTATCCACCACCTTATATCATTTTTACCTCACTGAGATTGGTGTGAGATCGGTGCTGCTGCCAGCACTTGATTTCATGAAGATCGATGAAGACAATGAACCTGTGATAGAATATATCGGATCGCGCTTACAGCCACTTCTGGACAGCCGTGCAGATCAAACACTCTTTATCACACAAGGATATATCTGCCGGAACTCCTTCGGCGAAATAGATAACCTGCGCAGGGGAGGAAGTGATTATACGGCATCCCTTATCGGAGCGGCAATCAGGGCTGACGAGGTACAAATCTGGACGGATATCGATGGGATGCACAATAACGATCCGCGGATCGTTAAGGGAACAAAACCTATTGCACAGCTGTCTTTTGACGAAGCAGCAGAGCTTGCGTATTTCGGTGCGAAGATCCTGCATCCGCAAAGCGTATTTCCGGCTCAGAAGTATAAAATTCCTGTGCGTCTTCTTAATACCATGGATCCTGATGCTGCCGGCACCCTGATCACCAATGAAAGCGAGAAGGGGAAAATTAAGTCTATTGCGGCGAAGGACGGAATTGTTGCTATCAAGATCCATTCGAGCAGAATGCTTTTGGCTTACGGGTTCCTCAGGAAAGTTTTTGAGATATTTGAAAGGTATAAAACACCTATCGATATGATCACCACATCTGAAGTTGCGGTATCTGTTACGATTGATGATCTGAAATATCTGGATGATATCCTGAAAGACCTCAATGATTTCGGTTCTGTTGAGGTGGAAACCAATCAGACGATTGTTTGTGTAGTGGGAGACTTTTCTTTTGAATCACATGGCTTCGCAGCGCGTGTTTTTGATTCTCTGAAGCATATCTCCATTAAGATGATCTCTTATGGCGCCAGCAACTGCAATATTTCACTCCTTGTAGATAATGCTGATAAAACTGAAGCACTAAGGAGTCTGCACGACCGTTTATTTTAATTAAATCCGGACCTTCCGGAGAAGGATAATTCAAAGAATGTTTTCTAAAGATATATCAGGCCGTTTTGAGTCTGAACAGACTCCGTTTTATCATTATGATCTGCCATTATTGAAGCAGACATTAAGTGAGTGCGCAGAGGCGGCTGCATCTTACGGCTTTCATGTGCACTATGCCATGAAAGCTAATTTTAATTCCCGCATCCTCCAGTTAGTAAAGGATGCAGGCTTTGGCGCTGATTGTGTAAGTGGCAACGAGGTGAATAAGGCTATTGAGATCGGGTTTTCTCCTGAAAAGGTTGTGTTTGCAGGGGTGGGTAAGTCTGACCGCGAAATAACTGAGGCCCTGAATCACAATATTTTTTGCTTTAACGTCGAATCTGTCCAGGAACTGGAAGTGATCAATGATCTGGCATTGAAAGCAGGGAAGAAGGCGCGGGTAGCCCTTAGAATCAATCCTAATGTGGATGCTCATACCCATCACAATATTACAACCGGCCTGGCCGAGAATAAATTTGGCATTAATCAGTGGGAGCTCCCCGCGTGTGCCGAGGTTCTCACTCATGCAAAGGCGCTGTGGCTTGAGGGGATCCATTTTCATATCGGATCGCAGATCACCGATCTTAATGTATTTAAGAGTTTATGCGTTAAGGTGAATGAGATCAAGGTCTGGTTTGAAGAAAGAGGATTCAATATCCGGGTGCTGAACGTGGGAGGTGGGCTTGGTATTGATTACTATCAACCTGATGTCCATTCAATTGCGGATTTCAAAGGATATTTCGGAATATTTAACCAGTTCCTTGAACGAAAGCACGGACAGGAAGTTCATTTTGAACTCGGAAGAGCTCTGGTTGCTGCCTGCGGCTCGCTGATAAGCCGGGTGCTGTATGTAAAAAAGGGCATTAAGAAGAATTTCCTGGTTCTCGATGCAGGAATGACAGAGTTAATGCGTCCTGCGCTGTATCAGGCTTACCATAAGATAGAGAATATTTCGAAGGCGGAGAACGAAGGTCTGGTCAGGTATGATGTGGTAGGGCCGATCTGCGAATCTACAGACTGCTTTGGGAAAGAGGTGGAATTGCCTGAGTCGGAGCGGGGAGATCTGGTTGCCATACGAACTGCCGGTGCTTATGGAGAAGTGATGGCGTCACGGTATAATCTCAGGGATGAAATAAGGTTCCTTTATTCCGAGTGAAATTTTGTTTTACTATCAGATAGCTTATTGACAAAGTAAGCTATCTCATCAATATTGAGGATATAGTCGACAACACTTAAGGCCAGGGCCTGGTTGGGCATATAAGGCATTTCTGCCGAACCGGGGTTCTGAGCAGCTGTTATGCCTCCGGCTGAATGGATCGTTTTCAGTCCCAGCGCTCCGTCTGCGTTAGCACCTGAGAGGAGTATTCCGGCCAGATTACCTTCCAGCGCATCTGCTGCGGTTTGAAAGGTTACGTCAATAGAAGGCCTTGAATAGTTTACTTTTTCTGAGTAGTCCAGGGAAAGAGTCAGATTCTTTTCTACGAGCAAATGATAATCTGCGGGAGCCAGGTAGATGACGCCCGGCCTCAAATATTCTTTTTCTTCAGCTTCTTTTACAGTAAGAGAGGTTCTTGTCGCGAAAAGATCGCTGAGGCTCGAATCAAAAGTGCTCTTCCTGTGGAGAACGATGATCACAGGAAAGCGAAGGTCGTGACTGAGCGGTGGAAGCATGCGAAGGATCACGTCAAGACTGCCGGCAGAACCCCCGATTACCACAAGATCAACTGGTGAGGCTAAGCTATTTTTCGCCATATCTTTTCTTTGTCTGTCTGCTTGAACCGCGCTGCTATATTAGAAAACCGGAGTGTTTCTTTTGAACCCAAAGCCAGGAAGCCAAGATTTTCAAGGCTCTCCTCAAATAAATCAAATACCCGTGTTTGAAGGTCCTTGTCAAAATAGATTAGTACATTCCGGCATAAAATAAGCTGAAATACGTTGAAAGAGCGGTCTGAAACCAGATTGTGAGTAGAAAAGATCATTTTTTTCCGGAATCTGTCGTCAAATATCACTTTGTCGTAATTCGCCGTGTAATACTGGGAGAATTCCTTTTTTCCGCCTGAAGAAATATAATTTTCTGAATATTGCTTCATGTGAGCTAAAGAGAAGATCCCTTTCCTTGCTTTGTCAAGAACCTCGGGGTTTATGTCTGTTGCATAGAGTAAAGATTTGTGAAGAAGATTTGCTTCTTCGAGAAGAACAGCCATCGAATAGACTTCTTCGCCTGAGGAACACCCTGCATGCCAGATCCTGATGAACGGATACGTTCCTAGTGTCGGCAGTACGTTTTCCCGCAAAGACTTGTAGAATGGCGGATCACGAAACATCTCGGTTACTGTTACCGTGATCTGCTCCACAAACCGTTTCAGATAATCCGGGTCTGCCTTGATCCTGTATCTGAACTCTGCAAAGCTTAAAAATCGGTCTAATATATATAAGCGGTTTACTCTCCTTTTGATTGATGCTTTTGAATACTCTGTAAAATCATACCCGTACAGTTCCAGTAAGTCATTCAGTAATGTTTCTACATCAGTGTCCTTTAATGCATTTTGCTCCATTTAGTTATCGTAAATTCTTAAAAATCTTTTCAACAGGTCTTCAAGCGCATCTACGTCTATCGGTTTCGATATATAGGCATTAGCGCCGGCGTTCAGGCATTTTTCGCGATCGCCTACCATTGCCTGCGCTGTTACAGCGATGATGGGTACATCGGCGAGAGATTTTTCATTTCTGATCCAGCTCATAGCTTCGTAGCCATCCATATCAGGCATCATCATATCCATAAGAATTATGCCAATATCCTCCCTCGTCTGCAAAATCTTCAAACCTTCTGCGGCGCCATTTGCAGTCAGACACCTGTACCCCTTTGATTTAAGGACAGCCACCAGTGCAAAAATATTGCGTGGCTCATCATCGATAATTAAAATATAGCGTTGCATAACAGATTTACATTGATTTATCATAAAGCCATACCCGTAGAAGAGAAATTAACTGATCTATATCGACAGGTTTCGAGATATAGTCAGAGGCACCGGCTTTTATGCATTTTTCCCTATCGCCAACCATCGCTTTTGCCGTAACCGCCAGTATCGGAATATTCCTGAACTTGGGGTTTCTCCGGATCAGAGCAGTACTTTCATAGCCATCCATTTCGGGCATCATCATGTCCATCAGCACAACATCGGTTTGCGGGTTCTCTTCAAGAACGCGAAGAGCTTCCTTTCCGTCGGTGGCGGATATGACTTTCATTTTCAGCTGTTCCAGGGCTTTACTAAGGGAGAAGATGTTCCTGACGTCGTCATCGGCAATCAGTACGGTCTTGTCTTTCAGTACTTCATTTAACACGACCAGGTTCTTCTTTTTCGAATCAGTTTTTTCAGGTACCTGTTTTTCTGCAACAAGATGAAGGAACAATGCCACTTCATCAAGAATTCTTTGATAAGAGTGTGCAGTTTTCATGACAATACTGTCTGCATATTGCTTTATCCTGCTTTCCTCTGCTTTGGATAAATTCTTACCCGTAAAAATGATGATTGGAAGGTTTTCAAGGCCCGGCGTCTTCTTCACGGTTTCAAGGGTCTCGTAGGCCGACATATCGGGAATGCCCATATCCAGGATAACACAATTGATGCTGTCTTTCATCAGTGCCTCGACACCTTCCGTTACCGACCCCTTAATTTCTGGTGTAACGTTTGACGATTCCAGGAAGTAAGCCAGCGCTTTTGCATGCTTCGGGTTCTCTTCAATGATCAGGACCTTTTTAGGATGCCTGTTCAGAGCGTCCTCGATCCGGGTGAAGATCCTTTTCATTTCATCAATAGCGAGAGGTTTATTAATGAAGTCTATCGCTCCTTTAACAAGACTTTCTTTTTTTGCTTCCATAGACGACATCATGTGTACTGGAATATGCCTGGTCTGCGGATCGCCTTTCAGCTCTTCCATCACTTCCCATCCGTCTTTTACAGGCAGCTGGATATCGAGCAGGATGGCCTGGGGCTTGTAAGCTCTTGCCATATCAATTCCTTCATCGCCCCTCACTGCGATAATCCCCTTATAGTTATTGCGGTGGGTGTATTCCAGTAGTGCTCTGGCAAACCCCGTGTCGTCTTCAACGATCAGTATTATTTTGTCATTTTCCGTAATATTGTCCCTGTCGTCGGGCACAGTACTTGGGATAAAGGGTACTACAAACTTCTTTTTTTCTGCAGCTCCGCTTTCGGACTCCTGATGTGGTTTTTGAGGAAATGCTTCAGCTATCAGTTCGGGTAAAGATAACTGTGGTGCCTCGTTTTCAATCACTTCGGGTGATACCGGCACTATTACGGTGAATTCACTTCCCCTGTCCGGTTCGCTGGTCAGCCTGATCTCTCCGCCTAATAATTTCGCCAGCTCCCTGCTGATCGATAAGCCCAGGCCAGTGCCTCCGTATTTTCTCCTTGTCGACCCGTCTGCCTGTTGAAATGCCTCGAAAATATGGTCCTGCTTTTCTGCCGGGATCCCAATTCCGGTATCTTTTACAGAAATATTGACGTAATTCTTCTTAGCTGGAGAAACCGATAAAGTAACAGAGCCCCTGGAAGTGAACTTCAGCGCGTTAGAAAGCAAATTCTTCAGGATCTGCTCCAGTCTCATCTTATCGATCCTGATTTTTTCAGGAAGATCTTCTTTGATTTCCGTAATGAATTCAAGGTTCTTTTCCCGTGCTATCGGAGAGAACAAGGATTTCATGTCGGAGAGTATGTCTGATAACGCAACATCCGCAAACTCGAGATCCATCTTTCCTGCTTCTATTTTTGATAAGTCGAGGATCTCATCAATGAGGGCAAGCAATCCGTTTCCGGAGGTGTTGATGACTTTGGCGTACTCAATTTGTTCGTCATTCAGGTTGGTGTCGTTATTTTCAGACAGCAGCCTTGAAAGAAGGAGGATTGAATTAAGCGGAGTACGCAGCTCGTGCGACATATTAGCCAGGAATTCCGATTTGTATTTTGTACTTACTTCAAGCTCCTCAGCCTTTTTCTGTATATCAAGGTTCCTTTCAACGATCAGCTGGTTTTTCTCTTCAAGCGCTTTGCTTCGCTCTTCGAGTTCCTGGTTTGCCTGCAGCAGTTCCTCCTGCTGTACTTTAAGTTCTTCTTCAGATGCCTGTAACTTTTGAGTCTGAGCTTCCAGCTCGGTATTCAGGTTCTCAAGTTCACTATGCTGGGCCTGCAGCTCTTCAGACTGTGCCTGGGTCTCTTCGAGCAGCTCCTGCAGTTTTTGACGGCTTTGAGCCGTGTTAATGGCTATTCCGATGTTATGTGCAGCTGTGTTAAGGTATTCAAGTTCCAGGACGCTGTATTCCATAATGGAGCCCAGTTCAATCACCCCCATGATCTTATTTTCAAACATCACCGGGAATACAATGATTGTCGCGGGGGTGATATCGGCACTTGCGGTACTTATTCTTAACGTATCTTCGGGAATGTCTGTGATGATTATTTGTTTTTTGTCCTTCAGGCATTGTCCGACGACACCCTGGTCCTTTTTAATATTTATTTTTTTTGCGCTGTTATCTAAAGAATAGGCCCCTGTCAGCTGAAGAGTATCTTCGTTCTCCAGCAAATAAAAGGCACCTACCTGGCTGCCGGTATACTCTGCAATAAAGCGAATGATATTTTGTGCGAGCGGCTCTACATCTACCACACTGATCATTTTATCGTTCAGGGAAGCGATGCCTGTCTGGAGCCATTCCTTGTCGGATACAATCCTGAAGGAATACTCAAGTGACTCAGCCATTTTATTCAACGAAGCTGCAAGGCTTCCCAGGTTGTCCTTTTCGTTCTCGTTCACGATTCGTGTTTTATAATCTCCTTTAGATATTTTTTCTGCAACGTCTTCAATAATTTCAATCCTGGTAGTGAGTTCATGCTCTTTTTTCTGAAGGGCATTATATAACTCTGCCCTTTGATCGAAATCTTTGGAAGCTCTTAAGTAAGAAACAATGGTGATGATGACCGAAAGAATTGCAGCGAGAATAATAAGAACCGGAGTATAGGCGGCGAAGCGGTTCAACGTCTCGGAGCGTGAGGTTAGTAACTCTGTTTCCATATCCTGCATCCGCTTAACCAGGCGCCTGGCGGCGTCCATACTGGTTTTGCCATCGAGCATGTCGTTCGCTGTGATTGCCCGGTTTTCCCTTTTCATCACCAATATATCGTCGAGCCGCTTAAGCCGTTCCGTGATAATCGATTCCAGTTCATCGCAGTTCTTTTGCTGAACGGGATTATCACTGGTCATTTTCCGTATTATCCTGACGGAAGATTCAGCCCTCTCGAATGCACCGTTGTATGGTTCAAGGAACTGATCAATACCTGTTAACAGGTATCCGCGCTGGCCTGTCTCTGCATCCTTCAAAATGGAAATCGTATTCTCCAGCTCAAGTATAAGCTGGCTGGTGTGGTTTACCATTTTTGAACTATTCAGGAGGTTCGCGATGCAAACATAAGAGGCTATTGAACTGACAATCAATAAAAAGAGAGAAAGTCCATAGCCAATCCGCAGATTTCGTGTAATAGTTGCTTTCATATGAAATATAAAATCTTTTGCGTATCCGGTAGTCTGTCTTAAATGTTATTCATTTGGTATAACTGGTATGCTGAAGTAAAAAACGGATCCTTCACCCGGGGTGCTTTCAACCCCATATGTCCCATTGTGACGTTTTATGATTTCAGAACAAATATATAATCCAATACCTAATCCCTGAAATCTGTGTGAAGTTTCTTCTACCCGGTAGAACTTTTTAAAGACGTTTGCTTTTTTATCACCGGAAATCCCGACGCCAAAGTCGCGTACGTGAACGAACAGATGATGATCCTGAGTGATATGACTTTCAATGTGTACCTCGGTGCTGTCAGGAGAATATTTTATAGCGTTGGTCAGGTAATTAAGAAGTACCTGTTCGAGCCTTATCTCGTCGCCATACACCTGCACATTGGCGCTGCCTTTTCTGATGATGGAGATATCTTTGTTAGTCTGTCTTATAATATCGATACTGTTTTCCAGCAAAGGTTCGAATTCGAACAGCTTTTTGTTGAATTTTAATTTGCCACTTTCAATCTTTGATACGTCGAGCAGATCGGCTATAAGGCTATGTAATTTCTCAATCTGCAATTGTGTCCTCTCCAGATACTTGCCCGTTTCTCCGGTGCGTGCAGCGTTATCCTCAAACGAACGTTCAAGTAACTGCATGTATGCTTTGATACTGGTTAATGGTGTTTTTAATTCGTGACTGGCAATACTTAAAAACTCATCTTTCCTTTTTTCTGCTTGTTTCTGCTCTTCAATATCCGTGAAAGTCCCTACCCATTTTACAATTTCGTTTGACTCCTTTACAGGACTTACTCTCAAAAGGTGACATCTGTACCTGTCTTCATTCAGCTTCTTTATCCGGACTTCCAGCTGAAGCGATCCTCCGCTTCTTAATGTTTTCTTCCATTCTTTTTCTACAGATGGATCATCAGGATGGGAGGCTGGAAATTCATTTTCAGAAGAAGAGTAGTCAAACCAATGCTGATTTACGAATTCTATTATTCCGTCACTCTTGGCTGTAAAGGCAATTTGCGGGATACTTTCGAGAATTGTACGAAGCTCCTGAACCCTTTCACGAAGTTCGGCCTGAGCTTGTTTACGGAATTCTATTTCAGCCCTGAGTGCGAGTTGTGCTTCATTAAGTTCCCTGGTTTGCTCATACAAACGGTGTAAGGTTTTTACTTTTAGGATGAAAATATCGGGATCAACAGGCTTGGTGACGTAATCTATCCCGCCTGAAGCATATCCCTTCGTGATAAACCTTTTTTCCGTATTTACTGCGGAAAGGAAAATGATCGGGATATCTTTTGATTTGCTGTAGCCGCTAATGGTCTCAGCGACTTCGAACCCGTCCATTCCCGGCATCTGTACATCAAGGATGATGAGTGAATATGTATTTTTTAGTATTTTTTTTAAGGCATCTTCGCCTGACAGAGCTGAATCTACCTTGAAATTATGGATCTCCAGTGTTTTTTTTAAGGAAAAGATGTTTTCCGGTTTGTCGTCAACTATTAAAATCATTATACGCAGTAAGTCCGTTCGGTCAAATATAGTGTATCGGAGCTCTATTCAAAGAGACGGAATGACATTATAAAAGCCTTTTAGCTCATCATTAAAAATAAGTAACACAACTTAACAAGCAGGAAGGTGGGAATGTTTGTAAAAAAGAAAGCTTTGCGTAGATATACCTGGCAAGGATGCGCTTAAGACAAGTTTTTTCTCACATTTGATTGAATATGAGAAAAATAATGGTCAAAAATGGAGAAAGAGAATATTGTATTAGCAGGGTTTTTATTTAAATTTGTTATTCGTAAAACTACTTATCTAAATTAATGTTTTGGGGCTTCAGTTTACTGAAGCCTTTTTTGTATACTTTTTATTACATAAGTCTGAATAACTATCCACCCGGATAAATGAAATTTTAATCAGTTATCCGTAATCCGGTTGTTTAGGGCTTTTAAAAGCGCGGCATACCTTTTGTACCTCTTCCGGTAACCCAATCTTTAATACTATGAAAATATTTGCAATCAGAAGGACTCATTTTTTTAGGTTATATGTATCTATTAAAAAAGAGATAAAGTCGACATACACTCCTCCTCAAATGAGAATAATAAAAGGAGGGCAGCATCCTCTCCAGGTAGCATGAAAATAGGGGCTGTAATAAATTTTGAAAAATAGTAAACTTTTTGAATCGTGACTTTGTTTCAGAACAGAGAAAGGTAAATATTTGATTGTTAGTTTTTTATTAAGTCTGATAAGCAGCGAAAGGGGAAGAAAAAAATCGTGTGTGTGACTTAAAAAAGTAAAAAATGGCAAGGTTTAAATTATTTGTCCTGATGATGGTGATAGCCGCCGGCATGACTGCGGTACAAGCGCAAAGCAAAAAGGAAATCATCGAAATGCTCACTCAAAAGGTCGACAGTCTGCAAAAGAAGCTGAATGCAAAGAATGAGAGCGTCCATGCACTTGAAATAAAGCTGGCGAAATTTGAGGGCGCCTCGGAAGCACACAACGAAATAATAAAACGCCTTGAAAACAGACAGGATAGTTTAAAAGATTCTCTTTCTGCGAAGACAACTCTTATTGGAGCACTCACATCTGAGAGGACTAAGCTGGTAGCAGATTTGCAGTCTTACCAGGTGAGAGATCAGGCATGGGTGGCCCTGCATGATTCATTACAATCCGAAATTCAATTATTAAGATCGAATACTGCTTCTTTGTCCGCTCCTCCAAAAGCGATGGCTAAAACCCCTGTTCATCAATCAGTAACGAGAACGACTCCTCCTGTTGCAGTTCCTGCTAATACGCCGCCTGCAGCTGCACAAAACGCTGCCCGTAAAGTACCTGCATCTGCAGTAGAAAGTGCCAAACTTCTTGAGAAGCCCGCACCGGCGGCTTCAGAAGATGCAGGGACGGATGTAAATCAGGCTCCCACTGAATCAACGGTTGAAAAGGTTGAAAATTAGTTTTCTGTTATTAGAAATACACAGAGTTGTATGAATTCATGCGACGGTGGAAGAATCGTACAACTCTGTGACTTAAAACCTGTAATTCATAGCTACAGAAGGGTACCATCCTTCTTTCGAATATGTTGCCAGGAATCTGAAAAGAGCCATTTGTGCAGGTGCAAAATACAGGCCTGCGCCTGCTCCATGGTGCCAGACAGACGAATTTTCTCCTTTTTCCCAAACTCTGCCCGTATCGTAAAGCCCCATGATACCCAGCTGCCCGGGCAGTATATAACTCATAACGTCAGTAATCTTAGCCCGGATTTCGATATTATTATAAAAAAGGTGCTGGCCTGCGAACCTGAATTGCCTGAATCCAAGCAGATTGTCCTGTCCGCCGAGGAAGAGCGACTGATAGAAAGTTGTTTTCCCCGCAGTTATACCACCTCCGGCACGTTCGGCCAGGACTATAGTAGATTTTCTGTTCAGCGATTTATAAAAAGATACCTGGGGCAAAACCTGGATGAACGACTCCGAATAATTATTCAACCCCTTATAAGCCTGGATCCTGACATTAATTAAACTGCCCCAGGATGGAAGTACAGGGTTGTTTCTTTTATCTGCTGTTAACTGAACTGCAAGGCCGCCATGCAATTTTCTTTTACCGATAGTAAGGCTATCGTACGAATTAATCATAGATGTATTATTGATGAACCTACCCTCATTATCAGAACGGTCACATGAATAATATTGCAGTGAAGGGCCCACGCTGAGGCTTGTACCTTTCTCATTTTTCCATCTGAGAGCAGGCTCTACGGTGTAGGTGTCAAACCGTGTCCGGTAATATTTCTTAAAATCTCCGCTCTTATCGAACTCAGTTTCATTACCTCTTCCGAAAAAGTTCATCGTGTTATCCGGCGCGTTAACAGTGGCATTTAATGTGAAATCGGCTTTTCCAACAGCATGGATCCAGATTCCATTATAGATAATCCTGAACGCTTTCGTTGAAAAAGAATGCGTCAGAAGAACGCTTTGGCTGTTCGCAAAGGGGACGGTTCTGAACCCTTCCTGCTGAGTATGCCTGAAGCCTATGCCCATCAGGAATCCGTCATCCAGATTAATGCCGACGGAAGCCAGGGGCATCGTAACATTGTATAGATTTACCGGAACGAAAGCGGTATTGAGGCTGTCACCTGACAAGTGTTTACGAATCTTACTGCCTTCAAAATCAGCTGTGGAAAGATCATCTTTTCCATAGATATCCACAGTTTTGGCAGCTTCTATGATGTTGTATTTTTTAGTACCCTTGTTTCCGATGATCCTGAATTTAACCGGGGAATGCCCGGCGTTTATAATTGTACTGTCGTTACCGTCTCCGGTGTAAATTCTTATTTCTTTTGTGATGACAGGGTCGTAGCTTTTTGACATGATTGTGCCCGCAAGCTCTCCGTCTTTATTAACTTTATTCACGCTTAGCTGAATCCAGTTACCTGGGTCTTCAGTGATCGTGACTTTTTCATTTTTGTCGCTCAGGCGAATGTCCTGTATCTTATTAATGAACCTGTAATATTCAGCCATAGCTCCCGGGATATTCGCCCGTCTTTCCTTCAGCTTTCCCAGTAACTCGTCATGCCTCAAATGGTAAGAAGAGGCTGGCAATTGTTTAAGTGCAGTTTCGAGTACCGAATCGGTGACGGCCGCAACAAAATCTTCAGTGATCTTCATCCATCTTTCATAGCTGAGCTGAGAAGCAGGGAGAGCGTTTACAAATCTTGTTTTGAACAGGGAGTACCTGACATCATCGATTTTCCCATTAAAGCCCTGGAGGGTGGGAGCTATCCAGCGACGTTTGGCCAGGCGCGGAAAAATGCCATCTGAGACCCTGAATACCTGATCTCTGTCGCGGGGTACGCCCTGGTAATATTCTTCATTTCCTTCTTTCAGATCCACCCATCGCCACTGATCTTCATGCCTGTCCCAGTCGCCCGTCAGCAAGTCGATCAGACGCGCTTTTAAGAATGTTTCGCTGTCATAGGAGTTGTCATTGTCCTTCTTCAGCTTTTCGAGCATTTTGAAAGAATTATCTGAATCTCCTGCTGGCTCCCTTTCTTCCAGCAAACACACTTTGTTCACAAAATCCTGCTCGTAGATGCCCAGACTTTTGTCGGGGGCGATAACTCCTATTATTGGATTGGAGTGAGGAACACCCACAGCATCAGCAATCGGAGGGATCACCAGCGCAGAATAAGGATGCTGTGCGCTGACGGCATCATCGAGCCAGTCCCTGGCGAATGTTTCCCGTAACTGCGGAGGAAGCAGGAGGTCGGGGCTTTTTTCAACACTTCGTATCACCCATTCCTTTCCTGTTTTGTCGCGAAGGCGTAATGATACCGACTGCATTCCGCCCCCTCTTTTCACAGGAGTAAGTCCTCCTTTTATTTCCGAGATCCTGATAAGCGGCAGACGGGTATCAGCCGCCCATTCTTTTCTGTAATTTTCGCCAAACAGTTTCCTGTGGATCTTGCTTACCCGGTCGTAACTCTCATGGGCGGCAACTGTTATGCTATCTCCTGTAAACTGCTTGTATAAAACACTTTCTTCGGCACTGGCAGGCACATAGGGTTTTCTATATTCAAACGCAGGTATCACCGTTTCGTCTTTAAGAATATAGTAAGTCAGTTTTATACTCCGGTCTGTTAGTATATCGGCTGTCACATATCCCTGAGTAGCTTCGGCAAACAGCGAGTGCTTTCCTTTTGCGGCAAAACTTCTCTTTGCCCCTGAACCGCTCACTACCTGAAGTTTATTATTGCGGATCAGCTGCAATCCGTGCTCATGCCCTGCGACATGAATAATATTCGGGAAATCGCCGGAAACTCTGTTTACATTTTTAATCATATCCTGGTACAGGGGATGCCTCAGATCTTCGGGGTTGGTAAACGTATTTCTTAAGAGAGGGTAGAAAGAACCAACCAGGGGAAGAGGAAGATACAGATTCTTGTTGACTGCCGTGAGGGGGAACAAATGATCCTTTAATGAAAAATGCCCTCCGTGGGTTCCGTAGCTTTGAAAAGGATGATGGGATGCCAGCAGGATCACTTTATTTCTATTTTGATATAAAAGTTCCTTCATCCGTGCGATCACTTCTTCTTTTGTTCTGCAATCGCAGTCTGCATCCCGGTTCTCTTTTGGATACGTATAAAGCCACCATTCGGAATCAAACGCGATCATAGTCAGGTTTTCAGAAAAGTTAATGGCCACCGGATCAGGACAGCCGTCCGGGGGGAGCATCCTGAGAAGAGAGTCGTTCTGCTCATTGAGGAACGCCCATTGTCTTTTTACTTTTTCCAGCCCCAGGGGGCCGCTACGGTCCCAGTCATGGTTCCCGGGAATAAAAAATACAGGTATCCCGGCATTTCTGAGCGGAAGATATTGAGATTTTAATATTGCTTTGGTTGTCTCTTCGTCTTTACTACCGGGAAGGCCTATTCCGCTGGGGTAAATATTGTCGCCGAGATAGACTGCAGCGGATCTTCCGGCCAGGGCCCGTTTTGCGGCATCAGTTATAATGTTTTTCTGCTGTGGATCCATTTCTCCGGCATCGCCGATAAGGATAACTCTATATAAGACAGAATCTTGTGCCAGTGCTTTCAGTGAAACTATTAAAAGAAAAACAGCAATTGATAATTTCTTCATTTTGGAGGAATTTCATTGTTCCGATGAGAATCTAAAGTAACAAAATAACTGTCACTGATAATTGCAGATATTTAGTTTTTCTAATGTGTGACGACTTTTTTGGTCATAATGCACTATAATTGCTTATTATCCCGTAATTACTTTACCTGCATGGAGAAAATAGCAAGAGAAGAAGGAGAGGGGGACTCTCTTTTTTTTAACAGAGATATAAGCTGGCTTTCTTTTAATGAGAGAATCCTGGAAGAAGCTGCAGACGATGAAGTTCCCTTACTGGAACGATTGAAGTTCCTTGCAATATATTCGTCAAACCTGGATGAGTTTTACCGGGTGAGAATGCCCGTTCTGCAGGCATTACAGAAGATCAGTAAGGACGGCAGTCCCGGGCTTTCTAATTCTGCAGCCCGGATAATTGCAAAGCAACAGGATAAATTCGGCAGGATATTAACGGGCTCAGTTGTTCCTGGTTTAAAAGATAAACGCATACATTTTCTATACAACGAATCTTTTCCCGATTTTTTAAATAAACCGGCAGTTGAATATTTTCTCACCAGGGTACTTGCATTTTTACACCCGGTGGAACTAAAAAAAGACATGACGGACTTCTTCCCGGAGAATAATAAACTTTATTTATTGGTCCTTATTGAAAAGGAGGGAACAGAGAAGCAATACATCCTGAATATTCCGTCTGATCATCTGCCCCGCTTTTACAGCATTAAGGGAGAGGACGGAGTTTTAATAGCTTTCCTGGATGATATTGTGAGACGAAATCTTCACTGGTTGTTTAAGAACAGCATTGTTAGGGGGTGTTTTAGTTTTAAAATAACACGGGATGCAGAGCTGGATATCGCAGATGAATATGAAGGAGACCAACTTGAATTAATCAGCAGGCTGATACAAAAGAGAGACAAAGGACTTGCTACCCGTTTTCTCTATCAACCGGGAATCCCTGAGGCCTTGCTTGAATTGATCAGGAAAGCTTTCAATCTGAAGGAGATTGCCATGATGGCCGGAGGCGTATATCATAATCTGAAGGACCTGATGGGTTTTCCGGCCTCTGACCCCCTGCTCTCTGACGAAAAATGGCCGGCCATAAACTATAATCCCTTTGGTTATGAAAGAACTGTTTTTGATTTCATAGCTGACAGAGATGTTGTCTTTCATCCGCCTTACCATTCATATACAGGGATTCTGAGGTTTTTTAATGAGGCATCCACCAACCGTCAGGTAAAAGAAATATACATCACCCTGTACCGGATTGCAAGTGATTCACTGCTGGCCAGTGCCCTGATCAATGCTGCAAGGAACGGAAAGAAAGTGAAAGTTGTACTTGAACTCAAAGCTCGTTTTGATGAAGCAAATAATATCAAATGGGGCAAGAAGATGAAAGAAGCAGGAGTAGAGCTGATATACAGTCCCGCCTCGCTTAAAGTGCATGCTAAAATTGCCCTGGTAAAAAGAGAAGTGAATGGACGTACTCAATACTCCGGATTACTGGCAACCGGTAATTTTAATGAAAATACAGCAGCGATCTACACCGACCATGTGTTGATGACATCTCATCCTGGCATCCTCAGGGAGATAGAGCTGCTGTTCATCTTTCTTTCGAGGAAAGAGGCACCTCCGGCGACTGCGCTTATCAATTTTCATTACCTGCTCGTTGCACAATTTAACCTGCGAAACCGTTTTACTGAACTGATCGACCGGGAAATTGCTTTTGCCAGGGCCGGCAAGGATGCCTCTATTATCATCAAGATGAACAACCTGGAAGAGAAGTCGCTGATCGGCAAATTGTACGAAGCTTCACAGGCTGGAGTAATGGTTCAGCTTATTATCAGGAGTATCTGCCGTCTTATTCCGGGTGTCGGGGGGATGAGTGAGAATATTACAGTAAGACGTATTGTGGGCCGGTATCTGGAGCATGGAAGAGTGTTCATTTTTAATAACGGGGGTGAAACCGAAGTTTATATGGGATCAGCCGATTGGATGAACCGGAATATTTACAGGAGGATAGAAGTATGTTTTCCTGTTCTGGATAGCAAGATTAAGCAGGAAATGATTGAAATTGTCAGGTTACAGCTCCTGGATAATGTTAAGGCTGTTGAGATCAGTGAAGGTCTGGAAAATGTGAGGGTGAAGCGAAGCGTGCCTGAAATCCGGTCGCAGCAAGCTATTTATACGCTTCTTAATCACGAGTAAACTATCGTTTATCAAAGATCGGTTGAGAGCATTGATGCTAACAAAATCAGTGAACGAAACCCCAATACCAGCGCATTTATCAGGTCATGAAAGTACCCCGGAAATATATCAGCAGACAGGCTGAAATCAGTACTGCTTACATTGAAGCAGTAAATCAACATATGGATGAGTTTATGTCGGGCAAAGTGGAAGAGATTCTGCACATTAAAGATATTGCGGGCATCCTGTGTCTTCATCCCGTCCACCTGAGCAATACCGTTAAGATATATACCGGGCACCATCCCTGTTATTTCTTTGAGAAAAGGATAATCGCGGAAGCGAAAAAGCTTTTAAATGATCCCACGATGTCAATTGCCGCTGTTGCAATGAAACTAAGTTATGATTCTTCCAATTTTACGAAGTTCTTTAAGGCCTATGAGGGAATGACACCATCGGAATACAGAAAAAACTGTTTTCCGCGGTGAAGGTTGGCTGAGCAGAGAAGAGGTCTCACCTGCATGTTTCCTCAGGCTAGTCCCAGCTTTTCCTCTTCCAGATCCAGTAGCTGCAATTGCTTCCGGACGATCTCTTCACTGAGTTTCTCTTCTTCCCTGTTCTTGTTAAGAAGCCATTGCCTTTGCATACTGATAACATCCCTGTAAACAGTTTTGCATTCATTATTAATAAATATACCTTCTTCAGCCAGGGATCTGTTATCAGACCATTTGGCGGCCATTTGACGGAGAACGGGGTAGGTGTTGATCTCCCTGGCGTACCTGCTGTTTACGTAGTTCAGTGAATGCTCTGCCATTTGCCTGCGAAGCAGTCCTTCCTCTTCTTCTTCGGACAATTCATGATCCAGATCCTCCAGGTCGAGCTTTTTTAACAACCAGGGTAAAGTTAATCCCTGCAGAAGGAGTGTTAGAAGGATCACGGTAAATGTAATGAACAGGATCAGGTTCCGCTGCGGAAACAGGGTTCCGTTATCCTGGTAAACTGGTATAGAGAGTGCAGCGGCCAGTGAGACCACTCCCCGCATCCCTGTCCATCCAAGGGCAACAGGTGTTTTGTAACCCGGGTGACGCGCATCTGCCACTGTTATGAAATTCCGGGCGATCAGTGTAACCACAACTGCACCGTAAGCGGAAATCAGCCGGCCGATTACCAGTACTCCTGTTACTAATATCCCATAACCTATTGCAGTGGTCACGCTTACCCCCTCAAGACCGGAGGTGATTTCGGGAAGGTCGAGCCCGATAAGCAGGAATACCAGACCGTTAAGAACAAACACCAGGCTTTCCCATACATTAACACCCCTGAGGCGTGAGCTGGTGCTAAGAAATGAATGCCGTTTGTTAGAGAGCCAGAGTCCTCCGCAGACCACGGCCAGCACCCCTGAGCTGTGCAGTTCTTCAGCGGCTATGTACATGACATAGGGAGTGACAATAGTCAACACGATATCTGCATTAGCGTCTGTAGGGAGAAATTTATGAGCCTTCATGAAAATAAAACCAATCAAGAGTCCTATCCCGGTACCTCCGATAACCATCCAGACGAAAGTCAGCGCCGCTTCATGCAATGCAAACTGGCCTGTGGTGACAGCTATCGCTGCAAACTGGAAGATAATAAGCGAAGAGGCGTCATTAAGCAGACTTTCGCCTTCGAGGATTGATTTCAGCCTTTTTGGTACTTTTACAAATTTCAATATGGTACCTGCACTGACAGCATCCGGTGGTGAAACTATACCACCAAGGAGGAAACCCAGAGCAAGGGAAAAGCCCGGTATAAAGTGGTTGGCTACCCAGGCAACCGACATGGCAGAAAAGAAAACGACCACAAAGGCAAAGCTCCCTATAATCCTTCGCCAGCGCCAGAGCTCTTTCCACGATATCACCCATGCTGCTTCATAGAGCAAAGGCGGGAGAAAAACAACGAATATAAGCTCAGGATCGAGGTGGACTCTTGGGATTCCGGGAACAAAACTAAGCAACAGGCCTGCCAGTACAAGCAAAACCGGATACGCCACTTTTATTTTGTTCGCCAGCATGATGAGCAGTAATATTGCTATGATCAGGCTGAGATAGAAAGAGAAGGATTCGAGCATTATAGTATTGCGTTAATAAGCAGGTATAAACTTACGTGTTATACCTGACTTTTGTAAATGCAGCATCCTATTTTCTCTGGATGATCCTGCACGCCCGCTTCTGAAGGTTGTTTTACCAAAAGGGATATGATTAACATATCTCCGCCGGCAGCGAACGTGAAGAATAATCCAAAAGAAAACCAGGCGATATTGCCGGCTGCTATTGCAACGATCAGGGGAATGATGCCAATCACCACGCCGGGCATTATCGCTCCTGTTATATATTCTCTCACCTTGAGCGGTTCCTGGCAATGGCAATATGGTACCAAAGATTTCAGGCTGAAGCCGAAGCGTATTGATCCCAGCCCTTTGCCGGTAAACAAAGACCATGTAAGGCCGTGTATCAGTTCATGGATAGCGGTACCGGCTATCATAACGACCAGCACGACAACAACTCCCTCAATACCGGAGGGCATCTCCGCTTTATACCTGCCTGCAATATCCGTACCCCATACAGAACACCAGGCAAGAATAGAAACAAGTGCAAATGGAAGGAACAATAGAAATGAATACAAATGAGCTTTTCCTGAGCTGATGGTTAATTCATGCGGATGTTGTGATACTAGCTGTGTCATAATTGCTTTTTTTGATCAGTTAGTATCTGTTTTGCCGGTTCGTTACAGAAATTTTCAAAAAATTATGATTGAAACAAAAATCGAAGTTCTTCAAGTCCTTCAGATAATGGCCGTAAAGGTTACTAACCCTGTATTTACCATTCACGGGATTCACCAGGTAATCAAAGGCTGCGTTTACAGGGGGGCCTAAACTGATCTCTTTAACTTCTGTGTCCTGATTAATTGCCAGGTAAAACCCACCCCAGCCATAGCCATAACAACTCCTACAAGAAGAGGGGAAGCAAGGCCGAGACCTGCGGCTATAGGAAGCCCACCCAGAAACGCACCCAATGCATTTCCAATATTAAACGCCGCCTGTGAAACTGAAGCGCCAAGCATTTCAGCTCCCTGAGCGGTCTTGATCATCAGGATCTGTATGGGGGTGCCTAATGTAAAAGTGATTGCGCCTGTAACAAATACCATTAAAAGCGTCAGCGACTGGCTTGAGGCTACCATGTAATCAACGATGAGGCATGCGACGATGGCAAATAAGCTGATAATACATGCTCTGGCCGGAGGATAGGAGTCTGCAAGCTTTCCCCCGATGAAGTTGCCCGTAAACATTCCAAACCCAGCCAGAATAAGAATATAAGGTACCTTATCTGCAGGGAAACCGGTAACACTGATCATCATAGGGGCGATGTAGCTGATCCAGGCAAATAAGCCGCCCGTTCCGATCGAGGTGATGGCAACCAATAGCCATGCTTCTTTCTTTCTGAAGAAGCCAAGTTCTTTGCGTACACTTCCGCTGCGGCTGCTTTCCAGTGCCGGCATCCAGAAAAGGATGGAAAGTATCGTGATAAACCCGATGACTCCAATCATTGCAAATGTATATCTCCACGTAAAATGATGACCGATGTAGGTGCCCAGGGGAACCATCAGCAGGTTGGCAATAGTGAGCCCGGCGAACATAACGGCAATAGCCTGAGCTTCTTTACCTCTGTCAGCTAAACGGGTAGCCATTACCGAACCTACGCCGAAAAAAGCTCCGTGAGGCAGACCGGAAAGTAACCTGGTTAGCAGAAGGGCCGTACTTCCTGTGGCGAAAGCCGATGCCAGGTTGAATACTGTAAACATTGCCATCAGCGTAATAAGGATCTTTTTGGGTGGAAAGCTGCCGCCGAGAGCGACCAGCAGCGGTGCGCCGATCACGACGCCCAAGGCATAGGCCGATATAAAATGGCCTGCTTCAGGGATCGTAATATTAAAGTCGCGGGCCACATCGGGCAGAAGTCCCATCATGACAAATTCAGTGGTGCCGATACTCAGTCCGCCCAGCGATAAGCTAACAAGGGATTTTTTCATCTTCACAAATTCGCGGCAAACTTATGCAGCTCCTTTTTATTTACTGCATGTTATCGGTTATTTGACGTTTCATTTACTTTCCAGGCCTGTAGCGTTCCTTTGATGACCTCCTTTATGTCAAAAAACGAATAATTATGAAGCTAAACGGATTTCTTATGATGCTGGCCTTATCGGGTGCAATGGTATTCAGTTCATCGGGATGATTGCTTTGTAGGATCTCTATCATAAAACGTTATTGCATTAAGCTTGCTTTGTAATTTCTTTTAAGTTATGATTACAAATAAGGTACTTTTGGGTAAACGTGTTTAAAAAACATTAAGACAAAGAGTCCTCTGCAAGCTCTGGATTGTATATGATTTTCCGGACGGCAACACCGGTGACAACGAAAGGGCTGAAGTTTTTTCAAAACACTTGTATATACCCCTTGTTGTTCTCATACATTTAAATATGAAAACTTATGAAAGACCCTGAAGAAAAAAATCAATCAATAAAAAAAGGAGAAGACGAGATCAGCGCAGCTCAAGCCGACGTGAATGCAACAGAAAAGCGTACTGACGAAGGATTTAAAACCGGAGGAGGTGGCGAAAAGCTGGAATGGAAGGTGCCTCAGGACGAACAAATGTTCGACAATACAAGCCCTGAGGCAGAAAATGACAGCACAGAAGCACCTGAATAGGTGGTGATGATAATCAAAGGCAGGGAATTATTTCCTGCCTTTGTATCAGATCTCTTAAATTTTATCTCTCAGAAACGGGGTGATCTTTTCCAGTGCAAAGCTTAACTGTTCTTCTTCCGTTAGCTCTGTATTATCAAGAATGATTGCATCATGGGCTCTCGTCAAAGGGCTTTCCTTTCTCGTGGTATCGAGATAATCACGGTGTGCTATATTTTCGAATACTTCTTCGAGAGTAATGTTCTCACCCTTAGCAGCCAGTTCTTTAAAGCGTCTTTCTGCCCGGATCTTTGGATCAGCAGTCATAAATATCTTTACCTGTGCGTCTGGAAATACAGTTGTTCCGATGTCGCGTCCATCCATGACAATGTTCTTCGATTTGCCCATCCGCTGCTGCTGACTAACCATTTCAGTGCGGACTGCTTTTATCGCACTGACCTCGCTTACCTGCTGGGATACCTCCATTTGGCGGATCTCATCTGATACATCCTCGTCATTCAGGAGAATATGGCTTTGATAATTTTGGAAGTGAAAGTTGAGGTGAATATTCTTAAGAGCTTCTTTCACCATGACTTCGCTCGTCAGATCTACACGGTTACGCAGGAAGTAAAGAGTTACTGCCCTGTACATTGCGCCGGTATCAATATAGATAAAGTGGAGTTTCCGGGCTAAGGCCTTTGCCAGGGTACTCTTTCCGCAGGAAGAATAACCGTCGATAGCTACTACCAGATTTTTGTTCATTCTGGCGGCAAAGTTATCGTTTAAGGCGGTTTTTAAATAATCATTCCTGAGATTGTTTAAAAATACTGATCACTCCGTCCTAAATGAACTGGTAATCACTCTTTTTACGTAGGTTTGCGCGATGAACTTTTCAAGGGAAGACTTGCTGCCATATATTACCTTTAAAGCATCGAGAAGCGGGGGCAAAGGAGGGCAGAATGTAAATAAGGTTTCAAGTAAAGTGGAGCTGAACTTTGATCTTCAGCAGGCTGACATATTTTCTGAAGAGCAAAAACGTCGTATAGGGGAAAAGCTTGTTAATCGTCTTACGGCTTCCGGAATGATACAGGTAGTCAGCGAGGAAGAAAGGAGCCAACTGCTGAACAAAGAGAGAAGTCTGGATAAATTGAACCATCTCCTGGTGATGGCTCTTCACGTTCCCAAAAGAAGGAAGGCTACAAAGCCTTCAAAAGCATCAGTTGAACGGCGTCTCAAAGATAAACAGCAAAAGGCTTTCAAAAAATTGAGCCGGCAGAAAAAAGGATTTGAAGGATAAACTCTTTTGTACTTCCTGATTAACGAAAAACCAATTAATTTTAACTTGATCCATAATAAGTATACGAATGATTGCAGGGAAGAGGTGCATATGGCTGACAGGTATTATTCTTTTATTGTTCCCGCCATTGTTCATCCTGGCACAACAGCAGCAAGTTCGGTTCAGGTCTATCTCTTTCCGTGAAGGTTTGGCGCAAAGTCCGATTTCCTGCATTTTTCAGGATAAACAGGGATTTATATGGATAGGTAACTGGAAAGGACTGACCCGCTATGATGGTATTGGATTCAGAAACTTCAAACATACCGACAACGATTCTTCCAGCATTAGTAATAACAGGGTAAACAGCATTTTGCAGGACGACCGTCTTAATCTTTGGATCGGAACGGCCAATGGCATTAATATTTTTAACCCCAGGACGGAAATTTTCAGATCGATTACAGTGCCCGGCATAAAAGGCGGCAAGAACTACGGTGCTGCCCTTGCCCGTGATAAGCAAAAAGGAATATGGGCCTCTACCTTTGGCGGGATTAAACTTGTAAGGGATTATACGCTGATGGATATCCCGGAGTTCAGCCGGCAGGGCAGTTCTGTCCTCTATAGCGGAGTGACTTTCACCATCTTCAACGACAGCAGAAACCTGATGTGGGTAGGAACCAAACAGGGGCCTCTATGCTTCAATCCCGTATCCAGGAAGATAGTCGCTCTTCCTTTGTCCCTAAAAGATAACGAAGCTCTTATGAAGGCAAAGGTGCTGGTGGTCAGAGAAGACAAGAATGGAAATATCTGGATGGGAACTGAAAGTTCAGGAGTGTTCAGGTTTGACAGGCGATCAGGTCTATGCGAACGTTTTACTCATCAGGAAGGTGATGAAGGAAGCCTGTGTTCCGACTGGGTAAAAGATATTCTTATCGGGGGCGATGGAAAGGTTTGGATAGGTACCAGGGGAGGGCTAAGCCGGTGGCAAAACGGCAACAGATTTAATAATTTCCGGCATGATTCAACCGATCCGGGATCTATAACAGACAGCTCGGTATGGAGCCTTTTGCAGGATGATTCAGGGAACATCTGGCTTGGCACTTTTGCCGGAGGGATTAACCTGCTTCAGCATGGTGGAAACAATTTCGCCAATATCGGAGAACGGACCGGAAGGAAGATGGGCCTCAATCATCCTGTGGTCAATGCAGTGGTGGAGGATCCTGACGGTAGTTTATGGATTGGTACATACGGAGGCGGAATTAACCATATTAATCTGAAAACGGGTGCATACAACTATTACTCTGTTCGACACAGTAACCAGGACAGGCCTACAAACGGTGTAAAGTCCCTGAGCCAGGATGATAAGGGTAATTTATGGATCGGAACGCTGGACGGGCTTTTTTGCTTCAACAAGCAGACACATGTTATTCGCGATTTCAGCTTTCCTGTTACCGACGGTAAATTGAGCGAAAACCTGATAAATGCTATCCTGGTGGATGAAGAAGGGGTTTGGGCGGGTACAAATGGCGGTGGGCTGCGCTTTATAAGTAATCAGGGACAGGTCACTACCCTCAGGCATGACGGCGGGGATCCAGCCTCTCTCAGCGATAATTTTGTTACCTCTCTGCTGAAAGATAAGAAAGGAAATCTTTGGGTGGCGACGCAAAATGGATTAAATTATTACGATGCCCGCAGCGGGAAGTTCATAAGCAGATACAGGAGGACGAAGCGGTTTCCTTTAAGTCATAATACTATCCTTTGCTTGTTCATTGACTCGAAAGACCGGCTTTGGATTGGGACGGAAGGGGGAGGTCTCGATTACTTTGACCATAAAAATGGCCGGATTTATCCTTTGAATGCCTCTTTGCAATTTCCCGATGATGTCATCCATGCAATCACCGAAGATAAAAAAGGGAATTTATGGGTGAGTACGGATAATGGGATCGTCAGGATTGTAATCCGGGGAATCCAAGGTGAATTTGATGCTTCTAAATTAAATGTAACACAATATAACGCCGATAATGGGTTGGCCAGCAACCAGTTTTCGACCAATGCGGGTTGTTGTGCCCGGTCGGGGATGGTGCTCTTTGGGGGGGTGAATGGATTAACCTTGTTTCAACCTGAAGCCATCCTGAAGAACCGGTTTATTCCGAAAGTTGTACTCACCGGGTTTTCTATTCGGAATAACCCGGTACAGGCCGGAGAAGAAGGCTCCCCGCTGAAAGAGGCGATCAACTATAGCCGTGGGATTACCCTGGATTATGACCAGCGCTTTATCAGCATCAAATTCGCTGCTCTTAATTTCATTAATCCGGCGAATAATCAGTATGCCTACAAACTGGAAGGACTAACGAATAAAGAAGACTGGCATTTCGCAGGAAATGAGTCGTCAGCTACTTATACCAACCTCGGTCCCGGAAAATATACCTTTATGGTAAAAGCAGCCAATAATGATGGTGTGTGGAATGAAAGGCCGGTAACTCTGAGTATCCGGGTACTTCCTCCCTGGTGGATGACCTGGTGGGCTTATGTGCTGTATACTTTTATAGTAGCTTCTGTTATAATAGCGGTGTTCAGATTTCTGTATATCAGGGCGAAGCTCAAAAGGGATCTTTTCTACGAACAACTTCAGAACGAGCGTCAGCAGGAGCTCTATCAGATGAAGCTTAACTTTTTTACGAATGTATCTCATGAGATCAGGACGCCGCTGACGCTGATTGTCGGGCCTCTTGAGAAGGTGATGAACATGGTTCTGGACAATAACAGCGTCCGCAGGCAATTGCTGACAGTGAGGAACAATGCAGACAGGCTTATGCGTCTGGTTACGGAATTGCTGGATTTCCGGAAGGTGGAGACAGGAAATATGAAATTGCATTTCAGTGAGTGCAACATCATTAAATTCGCTGGTGAGATCTTTCTTTCCTTTCAGGGCATTGCCCAAAGCCGGGATATTGACTACCGTTTTAGGTCTGATCTGAGCGAACTTCCGGTATGCTTTGATAAAGACCAGATGGAAAAGGTATTTTTTAATCTTCTGTCAAACGCCTTTAAGTTTACACCGGACGGGGGCCGGATCCGGTTGAGGATAAATATAGCCGTTCGGGATGAGGAAGAATGGGTGGATGTCAGGATTGAGGATAATGGCAGGGGAATCCCTCCTGAGAGCCAGGAGCAGTTGTTTAATGTTTTTTTTCAGGCAGACCAGTCAAAATCGCATTTGGGAACTGGTATCGGCCTGGCTTTATCAAAAAGTATTGTGGAGCTTCATAAGGGAGAGTTAAAAGTAAACAGTGTTCCCTCCATAGATAATCATTCGGGTGAGACAGCGTTTATAGTATCTCTGAAGACTGGCAGAGATCATCTTGCCGGAGTTGATATTCTTCCAGAATATTTAAACAGTGAAAACCCTGTTCATTACAGGATACAGTCGGAAGCCGCAATTCCGGACGACTTTAGTTCCGATATTGCAGGCGAAAGAAAATATACCGTTCAGATCATTGAAGATAACCAGGAAGTCAGGAACTTTATCGCTGAATCTCTCGGTTCCCAGTATTTTATTCATGAAAGTGCTGATGGAATAAAAGGACTGGAAGACGCTTTTGGCCTGATCCCGGATCTGATTATAAGCGACGTAATGATGCCCGGAATGGACGGACTGGAAGTATGCCGCAGTATCAAGACCGACGAAAGGACGAATCATATTCCGGTGGTGCTGCTTACAGCTAGGGCTGCGTTCATACACCAGGTAAACGGCCTTGAAAATGGTGCCGACGCCTATATTACTAAACCCTTCAGTATCCATATACTGGCGCTGCAGATCCGCAATATCCTGGATGCGAAAGAAGCAATCAGGAAAAAGTTCAGCAGGGAGGTAATCCTTCAGCCTAAGAATATCGCTATCACTTCTCCGGAAGAAAAGTTCCTGCATAAGCTCATGGATATTGTAGAGAGAAATATGGAGAATGACCAGTTTGGTGTGTCTGAAATGGTTGATGAGATTGGAATGAGCAAGTCTGTGCTTTATAAAAAAGTACAGGCATTGACCGGTATGCCGGTGGCCGACTATATCAAATCTGCAAGGCTGCAAAGAGCGGCCCAGCTTTTCAGTCAGAATAAGCTGAGCATTGCCGAAGTGGCGTTTGCGGTAGGTTTTAACGACCGGAAATATTTCAGTAAAGAATTCAGGAAGCAATACGGTATGTCGCCAACGGAATACATTAGCAGAAACTGTCCGGAGGCAATCTCTGAAAGCGGCTTCCGTGGCGGAGAGTAAAACCTGCTTTCTGTGATTTTTACTCTGTATCTGCTGAAAAAGCAATTTTACCCCTATTAAAGGAAATTTTCACCCCCTCTTATTGCTCAAACCGGAACATATTTGCCCCTATCAATTATACAGATAAATGAAAGGAAAAGATAAGCAGGTTTGCACAGCGGGCCTTCGTAAACTCACCATTGTACAGTAAGAAAGCACGGGGGAGCCACCCTCTTGTAAGGGATTAATCAATAAAACCATGAGAATTAAATGAATAATTTTTACAAAATGAAGTATTTAAAACCGGGGCAGCTTATATGGCAATTTAAGCGGTTTAACCTTTGTTTGTTATTGCTTTTAGCCACCGGAAGCATCTCAGCCCTGGCACAGTCAAAGATTGTCACAGGTGTTGTAAAAGATCCGAAAGGAGAAACCCTGCCAGGGGTAAGCGTATTAGTAAGAGGCACGACAACAGGCTCGTTGACTGATCTGAACGGAAAGTACCGGGTAAATGTACCCGGCCCCCAATCAGTACTGGTATTCAGTTTTATAGGTTTCGGGACGCAGGAACTTACTGTCGGGGAGAAGACCTCGATGGATGTCACTTTACGTGATGATGCAAAAAGCCTTGAAGAGGTGGTTGTTGTGGGATACGGAGTTCAGAAAAGAGCAACGCTGACGGGGGCTATCAACACAGTAAGCAGCAAGGAAATTTTACAGTCGCCCACGTCGAATGTTACCAACAGCCTGGCTGGTCGTCTGCCCGGAGTTTCGGTTATTCAGCAAAGCGGGCAGCCCGGTCTGAACTCTTCTACTATTAAGATACGGGGAGTTGCTACCTATAATACCGGTAATCAGGGAGCCATTGTCATTGTCGACGGGGTGGAAAGAAGCAGTTTCGGTGATATAGACCCCAATGAAATTGAGTCGATTTCGGTATTGAAGGACGCATCGTCTACTGCAATATTCGGTATCCGCGGTGCGAACGGTGTAATCATCGTCACGACCAAAGGCGGCAAAGAAGGAAGCCCGCGGATCAGCTATACCGGGAATGCCAGTATTCAAACATACACAGGGATTCCAAAGGCCGTGAATGCCTATGACAATACGCGGTTAATGAATGAAGCAAGGGTGAATGATGATCTTGCGCCTCTCTGGTCGGACACACAACTTCAGAAGTTTAAAGACGGCTCCGACCCCCTCGGATATCCGGATGTGAACTGGTTCGAATATGTTACCAGAAAATACTATCCCCAGACGCAGCATAACCTCAACGTAAGCGGCGGCACGAAGATGGTTAAGTACTATGCTTCTGTTGGTTATCTTTTTGAAGACGGTATCTTCAAAAAATTTGACTCCCCGTATGGCATCCGCACGACTCCTTCCTATAACAGGTATAATTTCCGTTCGAATGTGGATTTCAATTTCACCAAAGACCTGCAGGTAAGTGTAAGGCTTGGTGGACGGCTTGGAAAACGTTATATGCCATCAGGTCCATCTGGGTCAAGCTTCGCTTACGACAATATGAACGGCATGATCTCCAGGATTCTCCAGACACCCTCATTTGCCTATCCTGTAACCCTGCCCGACGGGAAGATCACGGGAAACCAGGAGGTGGGCACCAATGTCTGGAATCCTTATGCCGTGCTGACACGCTGGGGGACCCGGAACGATGATAATAATTCCATTGAAAGCACTTTTGATGTGAATTATAAGCTGGATAAGGTGGTGAAGGGGCTCTCCTTTAAGGGATTGTTTGGATATGACTCTTACTATAACAGCACAGCAAGAAGGGCAGCCTGGTGGGCTTCGTACCTTTATGACCGCGAGACGGGAGAAATTAAGTTAGCCGGTGACAGCCGTGACCGGGATGAACCTTTGGGCGATATCAGCACCTCCTATGATGGAAGTATCAAGATGAACGTTCAGCTTGGCTTTAACTATGCCCGAAGCTTTGGACCGCATAATCTTTCGGCTGTATTACTTGCTACACGGCAACTGAATCAGTTCGAAGGTGATGGTAAAAATGCAGCTCCTGAAGCAGTGCAGGGGGTAGTGAACCGTACCACTTATAACTACGCGGAGAAATATTTCGCTGAAATAAATATGGCTTACAATGGTTCTGAGCAGTTTGCCCCTTATACCATCAGCAAGGGCAAACAGTACGGTTTTTTTCCTGCTGCATCCCTGGGGTGGACTGTAACCAGAGAGAAGTTCATGGAAAACCTGAAATGGCTTAATTACCTTAAAATAAGGGGCTCGTATGGTAAGGTGGGTAACGACCGTCTCTACAAGGGGGATGATAAGTTAAGATTTCTCTATCTCACCGAGTATTCGCGGGTGAGCAATGGGGTGACTTTCGGTATTCCCGGCCAACAGACGGGACGGCCTATAGTCGATATCCTGTCAAGAGGAAATGAAGAGATCACCTGGGAAACCGGGGTTAAAAGAAACATCGGGTTTGAAAGCCGGTTCCTGAGGGAAAGGCTTACCTTCAACGTGGATCTTTTTGATGAAACGCGGTCGGACATCCTGGCGGAAAGAACGGTTAGCAAAGGTGCAGGCCTCCTGACTTTTGGTGACAACTATCCTTACCTGAATGTAGGGAAGGTTTATAACAAGGGATATGAGATCGAGTTAAATTTCAGGGACAAGGCAGGCGAGTTCGGATATGGAATTAATACGCAGTTCTCCTTCAACAGGAATAAGATCCTGAACGCTGATGAACCGCTTTATGCTCCTGAGTATCAAAAAACAGAAGGAAAGCGTGTCGGTCAGTTCTTTGGATATATGACCGATGGCTTCTTTACATCCCGGGAAGATATTGCCGAATACAGCAGCCGGATCACTCCAATCGGAAATGTTATTCCCGGCGATCTCAAATATGTCGACTATAATAAAGACGGCAGGATCAATTCAGAC
The DNA here is from genome assembly GCF_003130405.1 of Pararcticibacter amylolyticus. GTDB lineage: Bacteria > Bacteroidota > Bacteroidia > Sphingobacteriales > Sphingobacteriaceae > Arcticibacter > Arcticibacter amylolyticus. Next base: position 407,925 of record NZ_QEAS01000002.1, on the reverse strand, counting down.
GACAGGGTGCCAATCGGTTACTCCAGAAATCCGGAATATCTTTTCAGCGTATCGCCTAACTTTTCGTGGAAGGGAGTTTCTCTTTCTGCCCTGATACAGGGTGTGGCAAATGTAAGTTCGGATGTTGTGCTTACTGAACAAAATAACGGCTTCCAGATCTACGAACATCAGCTCAACAGGTGGACACCTGAAACTGCAGCCACTGCTACCTGGCCGGCTCTTCACTGGAAAGGAAACAGTTATTTCAATTATCAGTTGAATGACTTCATATTGCAGGATGCTTCCTATGTAAAGCTGAGGAACGTAGAAGTTGCCTATAGCTTTCCGAAAAAGTGGCTTCAGTCTTTGAAGGTTTCTTCCCTGCGAGTCTTCTTCAGCGGGCAGAATCTGCACACCTGGACGAAATTCAAAATGTACCTGGATCCAGAAGCTCTTAACGATTTCAATACCGATTTCTCCAAGCAGTCAATTTATCCTACTTCGAGAATCTATAATCTGGGTGTGAACATTCAACTATAAAGAGATGAAACGAATAATAATATATATAAACATATTTTTAGCTCTCACGATTCTTTCATCCTGTGTGAAGGACTATCTGAACCGGGCACCGGAGATTGCGCTGACTGATGAAGCGGTATTTGCTGATCCGGCCCTTGCATCTCAGTTTGCCGATAATGCTTATAATTTCCTGATCAACGATTATGCCCGTTTGAACGGACACCGGGGGATAACCGGACAATTCTCGGATGAAGCGGTGTCTGCCAATAATGACGTTTCTATCCGTACGATCAATTCTGGAAATTACCACGACCACTACGAAAGAGGCGGAGAGAGCATTAATGACATTAAAGACGTTTACTGGAGGTGCTACCAGGGGATCAGAATTACCAACGTCGTACTGTCAAAACTGAATACTATTCCCTGGGCAGCAGACGGGGTACTGAAAAACCGTGTAGAAGGAGAGATGCATTTTCTGCGGGCCTTCTTTTATTTCGAGCTGACTAAAAGGTTCGGGGATGTGGTGATCATGAAGGACGTCTTTGATCAGTTCGATGATATCGATTTTCCAAGGAACAGTTATGATGAGTGTGTGAACTTTATGCTGGAAGATCTCCAGGTTGCAGAAGACAGGCTTGATTTTGATTACGCTGCCGGAGATTACGGAAGGGCAACAAAAGGTGCTGCAATGGCTTTGAGAGCGAGGATCCTGCTGTATGCTGCCAGTCCCTTGCATAATCCGGGCAATGATCTTTCAAAATGGACTGCCGCCGCTGAAGCTTCAAAAAAGATTATAGACCTAGGTAAATACACCCTGGCAGGAACCAGTTATGATCAGATACTTAACATGGCCCAGTCTGATGAATATATCATGATAAAACCCCGCGGGCCAAGAGCTAACAGTGACGGTATTATCGTAGACTTCGCACAGTCTCCCGGTTCAGGCGGCTCTCAGGGAACACTGAATCCTACTCAGAACCATGTAGACCTTTATGAGGTCGTACAGCGGGCGGTCCCCTCCAATCCCAATAGTCCCATCGTCAGCAGTTCTCCTTTAGTGAATGGTACTGCTCCAGGTTACAATGACCAGAAACCATACGAAAACCGGGACCCGAGATTTTATGCCAACATTATCTACAATGATATGCCCTGGCAGGGAAGAAGGATCGATATGTACAGCCAGAAATCAGGTCTTGGTTACGATTTTATAGACGGGAATACCAACTATACCGTTACCTGCTACTATTCTAAGAAGATGTGGCCTGAGGTTTACCGGAGGAACGTTGCCGGGACTACTCTGATCAATTTCATTTTCTTCCGTTATGGAGAGGTCCTTCTTAATTATGCCGAAGCGATGAATGAGGCTTACGGGCCGGATGATGTACCTGCAGGTTACACAATGAGCTCACGCCAGGCTATTCAAACCGTGAGGGACAGAGTGGGTATGCCCGCTTTACCTGCCGGATTAAATAAGGATGAAATGCGCGGCCGTATCAGGAATGAAAGAGCGGTAGAGCTGGCTTTTGAAGATTTCCGCTGGTATGATATTCTTCGCTGGAGAGCAAAAGAACTCGTCACCCAGCCTATGTACGGTATAAGGGTAGTGAAGAATGCGAACGGCTCGTTTACCTATACACGCACGAAGCTGACCAGTTCCTATCAGAAGGTTCACGAGCCTTATATGGACCTGTATCCGATTCCAAGAAGTGAAATTTATAAAAGCAGGAACCTCACTCAGAATCCGGGATGGTAATAAGGAAGCATTTAATCTATTTTCAAATGAAATCAGGAATTTTAGTATATATATTACTCTTCGGGTCTCTGTTTCTGACAAAGGACGCTACTGCACAGGATCCGGATAATTCAGTCACGGCAAGCGGAGTCTTAAAAGAAAAAAACGGGAGCCCTGTAGAAGGAGTTTCTATTCTGGTCCAGGAAACAACAACCGAGAATAAAAGCTCGTCTGATGGAAGGTTTTCTGTGAAAGCCACGAGGAAAGATGTCATTATTTTCAAAAAGCAGGGATACAACACCGTAATTAAGCCGGCGACAGCCCTTGACAATGCGGTAGTAACAATGATCCCCTCTCTCATTGAAGCAGGCGATGACGATGACGTCGCTATTCCTTTTGGTGTCCGTAAAAAGAGATACATCTCGGCCTCTGTCAGTACCATTACGGGGGCTGATCTTCCGAGGCTGCCTCTTTCATCTCTGCCCAACACACTTGCAGGCAGACTACCGGGCTTGTATGTGCAGCAGATGGGATCGAGGCCCGGCACAGACGATGCTTCATTCCTCGTACGGGGAAGATCTTCGTACAACAGCAATCAGGCTCCGCTGATACTGGTGGACGGGGTTGAAAGAGACTTCGTTAACATGGATGTCAACGAAGTGGAAACGATCAGTGTGCTTAAAGATGCGGCATCGATTTCGTGGTATGGTATGCGCGGTGCTAACGGCGTTATTTTAGTGACAACAAAACGCGGGAGCGCTACTTCAACAAAACTAACTTTTGACGTGCAGGGAGGTGTTCAGATGCCTGTTTATAAAACCCGCTCTCTTAATTCCTTTACCTATGCGACTTTGTTTAATCAGGCCAGGGCCAATGACGGGGCATCGCCTCAGTATCCGGAGGCTGATCTGGCAGCCTACCAATCGGGTTCAGATCCCTACAAATACCCTGATAATAATTACGTTGACCGCTTTCTGGGTGATGCCGCCCCAATTCAACGGTATGTTGCCACCGTTAGCGGCGGAAATTCATTTGCGAGGTATTTTACCCTGCTGAATGTATATAACCAGGCAGGTCTGCTAAAAGGGGATGACAATCCGAAATATAAAACCAATGCCAATTACAGGAAATATAATTTCAGGACAAACCTTGATCTGCGGGTTACGAAGACTCTGGATGCTACAATCGATTTTGGTGGAAGGGTGGAGGAGATCAGGTATCCAAGTGCCGGAATCCAGACCTTTATGAGTACTATTAACAGCACTCCTCCGAATGCTTTTCCTCTCCTGAATCCCGACGGATCATACGGAGGATCGACACTCTTCAGTGCCAATCCACTGGCGATGCTGAATAGTAACGGGAATATCAATGATCTGGCCCGAACTCTTTTGGCAACGATAAGTGTCAGGCAGCAACTGAATTTCCTGAAAGGACTTTCTGCAAATGCGCTTTACAGCTATGATATCCAGGGGATGTACCAGTACGGATACACGCAGAATTATGCAAGGTTCGGTTATGACCCCAGCGGCGAACTGGTTCAGATCGGCTCGGATGAAAACACTCCTTTAAATTATAAAAGCAGTGCGTTCACAGGGAACGTAAGAAGCAATGATTTTTGGATCGGGCTGGATTATGATAAGGCTGCGGGTGAACATACTTTTAATTTCTCTACACGCTTTCAAAGAAGAGTGCTGGCGGTTCCCAATGCTCTTGATCAAAAGCGGGAGGGAATTTCCAATCGCCTGTCATACAGCTTTAAATCGAGATATTTTGCAGACGTTGTAGCCACTTATTCTGGTTCCCAGGAGTTTGCACCGGGCAGGCGCTTTGGCTGGTTCCCTGCTGTGTCGGCTGGCTGGATCGCATCTGATGAAGGTTTCTTTAAACCACTTACTCCGGTAATTGATTATTTTAAGTTACGCGGTTCTTATGGTGTGGTAGGGAGCGATGATGTCAGTGTCAGGGCCTCCGCTTTTTACAATTATTATAACAGGAGCAGCGACGGCTATAACTTCGGAACAAGTTATACTGCTGCCAACGGCAGTTCTGAAGGATCACTGGCAAATCCGTACCTGACCTGGGAGAAAGCCAAAAAGGCCAGCATTGGCTTCGATGCGAAGCTTTTCAAACAGTCTCTTGATCTCTCCTTCGACTATTTTGATGAGCACAGGGATGACCTTCTGACGTCGGATGTCCTGCCGCGAACGATCGGGCAAAGCCGTGTCCAGGTAAATCAGGGGAAGGCTAAATACTCCGGATATGAAACAGCAATGAGTTTCAGAAAATCATTTAACCGGTTCACACTGGGTATTAACGGAAACTTTACCTGGGTTGCAAGCAAGGTTCTGGCTCTGAATGAGGCGGCTAATCTTCCTGCCTTTCAAAGCGAAGTTGGCGGAAATGTTGGCCGGGTAGCAATCTTTAACCGGGAAGGAGACATCACTTACCAACGGCTTTTCCTGGTCTCCGAAGGATTGTTCCAGTCACAGGAGGAAATTGATGCTGCACCGAAACAACTTTTCTCTACGTTAACCCGTCCCGGCGACATCCGCTACAGGGATATGAATGAGGATGGCATCATTAATAACCAGGATATGGCAGCGACAAATTATTCAGATGTTCCAAAAACTTACTATGGATTCGGGCTGTCTCTTAAGTATGGTGCTTTCGATCTTTCGGCGCAGTTCCAGGGAGTTTACGGAAGAACGGTATCCATTATCAACGTGATCAATTCAGGTTCTTCCGCAAATGGATATCTCAATCAGTTCAGCACTCAAAGCTGGACACCGGAAACAGCTTCTTCTGCTGTTTATCCGCGGATGTCTTTAACCAACCGGGGCAATAATACCCAGCAGTCTGATTTCTGGCTCCGTTCGGGCGATTATACCAGGTTGAAAGTGGCGGAGCTGGGATATAGTTTTTCTGCCGGCGGTCTCCGTTCTGTTCATATCAATTCAATGCGTATTTACCTTACAGGTTTTAATCTGCTTACGTTCAGTAAACTGAATAAGCTGGATATTGATCCGGAAATCCCTTCGTCGGGATATAACAGCTCGTATCCTTATGTAAGGACATTCGCGTTGGGGGTAAATGTTAAGTTTTAAAGCTCATAAGATGAAAAGATTCCATTTTAGATCCATCATATTCCTGATCCCGGTATTACTTCTGGGATGCGAAAAAAGCAGTTATCTGACCGACGGCAAGGACACCGGGGGCAGCAATGTCAACGAGCAGCAATTCTGGCAGCATAAAGACTGGGTGAGAAACTTCCTGAATAATATCTATACCCACGTTCCCGATGAGTATAATATGGACGGAGACGGGGCGATGCTGGCTTCCGCTTCTGATGAGGCGGTTAACTCAAACCCTAATTCTTCTGTTACGTATCCCAATAATGGCACATGGGGGCCTGCCAGAACTTTTGATGACGCTTATGGCGACATGTATACCGGGATCAGGAAGACCAACCTGTTCCTTGATCACATTGAAACAAGCGGCATTCAGCCGGTGGATGAAGAAGTTGAGGCTGGAACAAACAATCTTCCCCGTCAGATCCAGCGGTCGAAAGGCCAGGCCTATTTTCTGCGGGCGCTTTTTCATTTCGAACTCGTTAAAAGATATGGAGCAATTCCCCTCGTTACTAAGGTACTGGACGAATCGGATGATACGAATCTTCCGCGCAATAGCTATGAAGAATGTGTGACACAGATTGTAAGAGATTGCGATTCTGCAATAGCGCTACTGCCTTTATGGACAGGATCCTGGAATTCTTCCAACCGCGGCCGGGCAACTCAAACTGCTGCAATGGCTTTGAAGTCGAGATTACTTCTTTATGCTGCCAGCCCGTTGAATAATGAGGGAGGAGATCCTGAGAAATGGAGACTGGCTGCTGAAGCTGCCAATCAATTGATTGCCGTGAACAAGCATAAACTGCATTCTTCCTACAGCCAGATATTTTTATTTGGACAGGCGGCATATAACGATGAAGTGATTTTTGCCTCAAGGGCCAATAACCGGAACGATATCGAGTCGAATAACGCGCCCGTCAGTTATTCTGGTGCTAAAGGAAGGCTAAACCCCACTCAGGAGATGATTGACGCATTCGAGACTAAAAACGGAACTGCACCATCTGAAACAAATCCGGGTTTAAACCGTGATCCGCGCTTCGATTTAGTGATCGTCTACAACGGACGGACGTTCAAAAACGTGGCAGTACAAACCTACGTTGGGGGAAAGGACGGGCTGGATGTGGCTGTCAACGCTACCCGCACCGGCTATTACATGAAGAAGTTTATGAATGAAGGTGCGGTGACATGGAATGTTCCTACGCCCACCAATTCCCGCCGTCCATGGGTGATCTTCAGATATGCTGAAATACTCCTCAATTATGCTGAAGCGGTGAACGAACTGGTAGGCCCAGACGCGTTACCGGCTGCCACTGCAGGCAAACCGGCGTTCACCCTGACTGCACGTCAGGCTGTGAATTTGGTCCGTGACCGCGCAGGAATAAAAATGCCTCTGCTTGCGGCCGGTTTGAGTAAAGATGAAATGCGCACCAGGATTAAGAGGGAACGGAGAATTGAATTGTGCTTCGAGGGACACCGGTTTTATGATGTGAGAAGGTGGAAGGAAGGAGAGCTTTATTTTAATAAGCCGGTCACCGGGATGCGGATAACAAGGAATGATGATAATACGCTTTCATATCAGCGGTTTACAGTGGAAAACCGGGTTTTTGAAAGTAAGAATTACCGGTTCCCATTTTCGATAAATGATATTAACAGGCAACCCGCGCTGACTCAAAATCCGGGATATTAACTGGCCTGATTTAATAAAGGTTTATCTGTCACTCAGCAGGAGTGGCGGATAAACCTGATGAGGAAGAGATCGAAGGGATATTTTTATTTGTTTATGAAAAGAGCAAGCTATATAATCGTTTTACTACTATTATCAATGCCGGGGTTCGCCCAGACATTTATTCAAAACATCAGTTCCAGAAGCGTTTTAAGTCTGAACGGCCGCTGGAATTATATTATCGATCCATATGAAAATGGCTATTATGACTACCGGAGAGAAGCATTTGATCAGTCGAAGAGCGGCAAAGGAGGGTATTATGATGATAAAAAACAGGATGATAAGTCAGAACTGATCGAATACGACTTTGATCACTCGCCGACGCTGAACGTACCCGGTGACTGGAGTTCACAGGTTGAAAAGCTGGAGCTTTATGAAGGGACTGTCTGGTACCGTAATAAGTTTACTTTCGAGCCTAAAGCGGGCAAGCGGTATTTCCTTTACTTCGGAGCTGTAAATTATGAATCTCATGTGTACCTGAACGGTAAAAAGCTGGGAATGCATAAGGGAGGCTTCACTCCGTTTCAGTTTGATGTAACCTCTGAGTTAAAGAAAGGAGAAAACTCGGTAGTAGTTAAAGCTGATAATACCCGTAAAAAGGAGGAGGTGCCAACTATTAACACCGACTGGTGGAATTACGGAGGGATCACCCGGGATGTCTTTATCGCGGAAACTCCTGAATCTTTTATTTCTGACTACAAAATACAGCTGGCAAAAGGCAGCTTAACACAAATAGACGGATTTGTTCAATTGTCGGCACCGGGTGCAGGGCAGACAGTGAAGGTCTCCATCCCTGAAGCGGGTATAGAAAAAACAGTAAAGACGGATGCTTCGGGCCGGGCACAATTAAATGTGAGCCTTCCTGCTGGTAAAATAATTTTCTGGTCTCCTGAAACCCCTAAGCTTTATACTGTCTCCGTTCAGGCAGCGACTGATAAAATTACAGACCGGATCGGCTTCAGGAGCGTTATTACGCGCGGAAAGGATATTCTTCTGAACGGAAAGTCTGTATTTCTTAGAGGGATTTCCATTCATGATGAGAATCCTTTGATACCAGGACGAGCAAGGTCGGAGGGTGATCTTAAAATGCTCCTGAGCTGGGCAAAAGAACTGAACTGCAACTTTGTGCGCCTGGCGCATTATCCTCATAATGAGAAAATGCTAAAGCTTGCGGATGAGATGGGACTTCTTGTATGGGCGGAAGTACCTGTATACTGGACAATTGAATGGGATAATCCGGATACTTACCGGAATGCAGAAAGTCAGTTGAACACACTTATCACAAGGGACAAAAACCGTGCAAGTGTGATCATCTGGTCAGTCGGCAACGAGACTCCGCTAAGCGATTCGAGATATAAATTTATGAGCAGCCTGATTTCCCATGTCCGGGCTACGGATAATACCAGGTTAGTAGGCGCTGCCCTGGAAGTACACCGGGTAGGTACAGAAGTGGTAGTAGACGACTCACTCGGGGAGAAACTGGATGTTACGAGCTTTAATGAGTATGGTGCGTGGTACTGGGGAGGCACACCTAAAGAACTGAGCAAATATCATTTTAATATTAAGTACGATAAGCCGGTGATTATAACCGAGTTTGGAGGAGATGCTTTAGCGGGATTCCACGGAGATGAAGACACCCGCTGGACGGAAGAATACCAGGAAGCGCTTTATAAGGCGCAATTGCGTATGCTGAGCACTGTCGATGGCCTCAGAGGAATGACCCCCTGGATCCTTGCCGATTTTAAATCGCCAAGAAGGCCGCATCCTGTATACCAGAATTTCTTTAACAGGAAGGGGCTTTACTCCGATACCGGTGTAAAGAAAAAGGCATTCTACGTCCTGAAAAAGTTCTATGATGAGAAGGAAAATCAATACAAGGGAAGCCATGTTAACACGGGGAAGTAAATACCTTTTAGCACTTTGCCTGGTATCTGTTCAGGCTTTTGCACAGGACACTACAGAATATACTCTCCGGGTTGCTGCGAGAAAAGGAATTAATCATAAGGACGGATCAAATGCTTTTACGGAATATAAGGAGTATCCAACCCGCACGGTTGCGCAATTGAAGGGATTTCTCCCTTCAACCGTCAGGCTAAGCAAGTATGGCGGCAGGACGGATAAGAAAACGAAAGCAACCGGGTTCTTTTATATTAAAAAGATTGACGGCCGCTGGTGGGCAGTGGACCCTGAAGGTTACTACTTCCTGCATAATGCACTCAATGCCGTCAGTATGGGTGCCTCCGACAGGAACAAACAGGCGCTGAAGGGTAAGTTTGGAGATGAGAACAATTGGATCAGGAGGACTCAGGAGATACTTACTTCTAATGGTTTTAACGGGGCAGGAGCGTGGTCAAATGTTTCGTTGATCAGAAAGTCGGCCTTGCAGAATAAAAAGCCTCTGGCTTATACGATTAATCTCGACTGGATGAGCGGCTATGGTAAGGAACGCGGAGGTACCTTCCAGGTTCCCGGGCACAGGGGATATCCCAATAATGTGATTTTCCTCTTTGATCCTGCCTTTGAGACTTATTGTGAAAAGCAGGCAAAGACACTCTTGCAATATAAGGATGACAAGAACTTATTTGGTTACTTTTCGGACAACGAGATGCCCCTGGGCCTGAAAAACCTTGACGGATACCTGACCCTGAAGGACCAGAATGATCCCGGATATAAGGCTGCCAAGAAATGGATAGATGACAAGGGAATCAGCGCTGATCAGATTACGGATGAGCACCGGGCGCAGTTTCTCGAATATTCTTCTGAAAGGTATTTTTCAATTGTAGCAAAGGCGATCAGGAAGTACGACCCTAATCACCTGTATCTGGGATGCCGCTTTTACGGCAGTCAGCGAAATTATCCGGAGTTGTTCAGGGCTGCAGGAAAATACGCTGATGTTATCTCGATCAATTACTACAACAACTGGACTCCTCAGAAGGACTTCATGCGAAAATGGGAAGAGTGGTCGGGAAAGCCTTTTATCGTGACTGAATGGTATGTAAAGGCGGATGATTCAGGGCTTGGAAACACTGCCGGTGCAGGCTGGATTGTGAAAACGCAGGCCGACAGAGGACTGTTCTATCAGAACTTCGTCCTGGGACTTATTGAATCAGGCAACTGTGTTGGGTGGCACTGGTTTAAGTACATGGATAACGACCCCACTCAAAAAGGGGCAGAGCCTTCGAATACAAACGCCAATAAAGGTATTGTCGATAATAATTATAATCTCTACCAGCCGCTGGTAGAGAAAATGAAGGAGCTGAATTTCCAGATGTACAATCTGGCCGATTTCTTTAGTAACCGGAAACAAAGATGAGAAGATTAAGAATTATCCTGGCAGTGGTGACTCTGCTGACAGGTTTAAATTGCTCTAAAAGTGATGAGGCGAAGAAAGCTGAACCTCCTGTTCCTGATCCTCCTGCAACGGAAGAGACCTCCCTCCGGAAGGCACTGCCATTTCCTTTCGGTGCTGCTGTGAACATCAATCTGCTAAAAACCCGGGTCGCTTACCGGGATTTGGTTGTGAGGGAATATAACAGTCTGACTCCAGAGAATGCAATGAAGGCATCGGTTATTCATCCTCAGCAAAATACCTATAACTGGGCGGATGCTGATTATCTGGTGGATTTTGCGAAGCAAAATAACAAAAGGGTACACGGACATACGCTGATCTGGTACAAGTCGCTCCCTTCGTGGATCACAGAGTTTCAAGGGGATGCAGCTGCCTGGGATAATCTTTTCAAAACCCATATTCAAACAATTGTTACCCATTTCAAAGGAAAAGTTGCTTCCTGGGACGTAGTCAATGAAGCAATTGCCGACGACGGGACATTGCGTCCCTGCATCTGGCTTGAAAAGATAGGACCTGATTACATTGCCAAAGCTTTTCAGTATGCTCACGAAGCGGACCCGGATGCTCTTTTATTCTATAACGATTATGGACATGAATATGGCCCTACAAAAAGAGGCGCAATACTTGATCTGATCAACGATCTTAAGAACCGCCATATTCCTGTTCATGGCATAGGTCTGCAGATGCATACCAGATATAACATGGCAGATAATAACCTGGCCAATGCCATTAATACCGTTGCGCAAACGGGCTTGAAGATTCATATTGCCGAACTGGATATTGCGATAAACCCTGACAATCTTCAGGCTTTGACATTTTCGCCTGCACTGGCAGAACAACAGTCTCAGAAATATAAGTTTATCGTGAAAACGTATAATGCTCTCCCTGCAAACCAGAAGTTCGGTATTACTACCTGGAATGTCGGGGATGCAGACAGCTGGATCCCGGGTACATACAATCGTCCTGACTGGCCTCTGCCTTTCGACGGTGACTATAAGAAGAAGCCGGCTTACCAGGGGATTTTGGATGGGGTAAAATAGGATATCAAAAAAAAGTTAGTGCGACCAATGCCGCGCATGAAATTACCACTGTCGCTTTTGTATCTGCAAAAGCGGCTTTTTCATAGTATAGGGCTTGTTTTTAACATTGTTAAAAGTTGTTAATCGGCTGGTTTTTAGGAATTAAAAAACGATTTTTACCGCGTGAATCAGTTATGCTTGTTCCTTAAAACATAGAATATGAATAAATATATCCTTATTTTTTTCTCCTTTATTGTTGTCTCTACTGCGCTTAAAGCACAGGATTCAACAAAAGTTACCTATGGAATCAAACTGGGGATTAATACTAACAGCACTACCCGTTCCAGTTCTTTGGGAGAGGTGAATCCTCCCAAAATGAAGGGACTAAAGTCTTATAGTGTCACCGTTGTAGTGGATATTCCGCTTACAGCGGCCTTGTCTGTGCAACCAGCCGTTGAGTTTACAAAGAAGGGGCAGGTAAAGAAGCCGTATAATTCAGATTCGGAGCAGAAAAGCAAAGTCAATTATATTCAACTGCCTGTTGATCTGGTGTATAAGTATAAGAATATTTTCGTTGGTGCCGGAGGATATGCTTCTGTTGCATTGAGCGGAACCTACGAGGCTGGTTCTGCAAAGCAAGACATGAAATTCGGCAGTACTTATGTGAGCGCAACAAGCAAACAGAATGACAACTGGGAAAAGTATGATTATGGCCTGAATACTTATCTTGGATACAAGATTAAGAAGTTTACAATCAGCATTAATTACGAAATCGGGCTGAAAGATATAGATCCGAATCCTTACTACAAATCAAAAAACAGGGTAGGGTCCCTGGATGTTGGCTTCTCCTTTTAAAGAAGGAGTGTAAATTTATTGCTTTTCACTGCACAAATGAATTTTTGTAAAACAAGATAGCGATAATAGCACTTATAAGCCTGGTTTGGATATAAAGCATAAAAGTATTTATTCGGAGATTTTAAGAGAAGACCGCGACATTTATTTGTATGAGAATTCCTCAGCGGGAAGTTCGGTCAAAGATCATTCACCTGGTTACGGCCTGATTGTTCTGGACGGTCAGGATCTGCTTCAGCTTGTTACCGGGGAGCTGAAAGAGGTAGCGGGAGAGGAGAATGTAGTGGTAGTCGGATTGGGAAATAAGGGATCCAGAGTAAGGGATTATACGCCTACCTCCGTTTCGGAATCACCTTTTCTCGATAAGGAATCGCTTGCCAGTACCGGCGGCGGCAATTTGTTTGCACAGTATCTTGAGAAGGAACTGTGTCCCTGGTTACATCAAACGTATCCAAAAATTAAAAAGTGGGGTATTGCCGGTCATTCCCTTGGGGGACTGGAAGTGGTGAATATCCTGCTAAAGCAAATGTATTTGTTTCAATATTATATTTGCATCGAACCCAGTCTTTGGTATGACGAACATAATCTTCTTGATGAGGCAAAGCTGCTTCTGGCCGATGACAGATACAATCATGTCTGCTTCTTTCTGGCGGTAGCAGATAGTGTGGGCAAGCATCTTTCCGTGCCGGAGATCAGGGAAGACCACAGCAAAAAGGGAGATATCATACGGCCAAATATTGAATTTGCAGACTATCTTAAGGGACTGAAGGACAAGATCTATTTTCAGTGGAAGTATTATCCCGAAGAAAATCACTTTTCGCTACTCGAACCTGCATTCAGGGACGCATTGTTATGGATGTTCCATAAGTAGGTAGGAGCCATGCCGAAGTGCTTTTTGAAGGCATACGAGAAGTGGGACAGGTTCTCAAACCCAAGATCCTGATAGATCTCCGATACGTTCCTCTTTTTTTCTGCCAGAAGAAAAAAGGCTTCTTTCAACCGGCGTTCCTGTAACCAGCGATGTGGCGAAACATGAAAGATTTTTTGAAAGTCACGCTTGAAGGTAGCGAGACTGCGGCCGGTTAAGTAGGCGAACCTGTCGAGGGATACATTGAAATGATAATTTTGTATCATAAAAGCCTCCAGGTCTATTTTGCCGGGCTCCGTGAAATCAAATAAGACGTTCTTTACTTCCGGATTTACTTTTAAGAGCAACTGCACTGCCTCCCGCACCTTCAGGTCCATAATTATTTGTTGTTCATCCTCAGGAAGCTGCAGGTATACCAGAAGTGAATCCATATAACTTTTGTACAGAACATGGTCCCGGAGTGTTATGACAGAGTGCGCGCTGTCTTTTACCTTGTCGGGCTGAATTTTCCACTCTTCACTTAGTTTTCTAAGAGTTTCCTGATCCAGGTATACTGACAGTGATTTAAATTCCCCTTTCTCAGGAGGTTGTTTGACGAACCTGGCAAGACGGTTTCGCCGGCTCAGCCGGTAGTCTCCTTCCTTAAAAATATAGCGGTTCACTCCGTCAGTAACGGTTAAAGTCCCTGCTATCTGCAAACTAAACACGTGTTCGGGAATAAATTGTTCGCCTTCCCTGCTTCTTGCAAAATAGCAACTGTAGAGGATCTTTGATTTTTTCATTTGTCCGCTCATACCTGATTTCCAAAGTGGAGAAGCAGCAGAACTGCTGTCCCCACAATTATAGACTTTTTAAAGAATATTTATTATTCAAGAATTGCCTTTGGCTCAAGATAGGATTCGAGACCATAAACTCCATATTCCCGGCCAATTCCCGACTGCTTAAAGCCACCAAACGGAACATTTGGGTCATGACTTAATGAGTTGACTGAAACGCGACCGGCGTCGATACGCGCCGCGATGCCTTTTGCCTTTTCCGCATCACGACCTTGTATATAAGCAGCAAGACCGTACTTTGTGTCGTTTGCTATACTGACAGCTTCTTCTTCGTTACGATAAGTAATTACAGAAAGGACAGGACCGAAGATTTCTTCCCGGGCAATGCGCATCGTGTTTGATACATGAATAAAAACGGTTGGTTTTACAAAATTTCCGTCTTCCAGTCCTTCCGGTTTTCCCAGCCCACCTGTCAGTATTTCCGCACCTTCCTCCATTCCCGAGCGGATATAATCCTGAACTTTGTTGTATTGCTTTTCGTTTAGCAACGGACCTATACTGGTGTCAGAGTTACGAGGGTCGCCCACTTTGAATTGCGAAACAGCCTCTCTTAACAGCGGCTTTATTTCTTCCAGTCTTTCTTCGGGCACTAATAACCTGCTTGCGGCTATGCAGGCTTGCCCGCTGTTCATAAATGCTGCAGTAACACTCAATTTAATCACATCGGGTAGGTCAGCGTCGTTTAAAATGATGTTTGGCGATTTGCCTCCGAGTTCAAGTGTTATTCGTTTCATCGTTTCGGCGGCGTTCTTTGCAATTGTTTTCCCGGTAGCGGTTGAGCCTGTAAAGGATATTTTAGCGACGTCAGGATGCAGCGTAATCTCTTCACCCACTACTGTGCCCAGGCCTGTAACAATGTTTACAACACCTTTCGGAAGGCCTGCTTCGTGAAGGCACTGGCTGATCACCTGTGTCTGAAGGGCGCTGAATTCGCTCGGTTTGATTACTGCAGTGCAGCCCGCTGCGATGGCGGTAGACAACTTACTGCATATAAAGCTATTGCTGGCATTCCAGGGCGTGATGATACCTGCTACGCCCACCGGAGTCTGGATCACAGTAGATGTGCCAATCTTCCGGCTGAATGAATATTCCTGCAGCAAACTGATGTTAGCGCGGATCGCGCCCACAGCATTCAGGAAACTTGCCGTGGCAAATTGCTGGGGTGCTCCGTATTCGAGTACCATCACATCAATTAACTCCTGTTTATGAAAGGACACAGCCTTAGCAATCCTTTCCAGATATTCAATCCGCTCTTCTCTTGTGGTAAAACGGAATGACGCGAACGCTTCCTTCGCAGCTGCAATAGCACGCTGGGCGTCAGTGGCATCGGCCAGTATTACTTTACCTAATAATTTGCGATTTACCGGGCTCAGGAGCTCAAATGTTTCTGTTCCGTGAGGAGTTACAAATTCCCCGTTGATATAAATTTTGTCTACTGTTTGCATTTTTTGAATATTTATCTTTGAATTACGACTACAAAAGTAGCGAGGATCGGGGGCAGCAGTTTTGTTATTAAGTTCATACTGCTTTGTTATGCGGTTCAGGTTTTGCAGATCAGTTTTATTTTTTGCACATAATCTCAATTTACTTACCTTGGCCCTGGTAATCTTTTATCAATGCTTTTCTCTGTCAGCGGAAATTTTGTAGATATAGATGCTGAAAAGATCTATCCGGCAAAGGTCAATATTGTTGATGGAAAGATCAGTTCTGTTGAAAGCATCCGGGCTCCGGTTCCCGATCGGTTTATTATTCCAGGTTTTATCGATGCCCACGTTCATATCGAGAGTTCTATGCTTGTTCCTTCGGAGTTTGCGAGACTTGCAGTGGTTCATGGAACGGTTGCAACGGTAAGTGATCCGCATGAAATTGCAAACGTATGCGGAATCAGGGGCATCGAATTTATGATAGAGAACGGGAAAGACGTTCCTTTTAAATTCTGTTTCGGTGCTCCTTCATGTGTTCCTGCTACATCATTTGAAACTTCAGGTTACTCAATTGATTCAACTGATATAGAAAATCTTCTGACAAATGAAAATATAGGATATCTCACCGAGGTGATGAATTACCCCGGAGTGCTTGCGGCAGATCCTGACCTGATGAAGAAACTGGGATATGCGCAACGTCTTGATAAACCTATTGACGGACATGCGCCCGGTCTGGCAGGTGAGGACCTTCTGCAGTATGCGGCTGCGGGCATTACAACAGATCATGAGTGTTCATCGCAGAAGGAGGGCCTGGAGAAATTAAGAGCGGGAATAAAAGTGCAGATAAGAGAGGGGAGTGCAGCCAAAAATTTTGAAGCGCTTATCGGCTTGCTGGATGAGCATTCCGAAATGATGATGTTCTGCAGTGATGACAAGCATCCTGACAACCTTGTGGAGGGGCATATTAATAAACTTTGTGCGCGGGCGGTGGCGAAGGGGCTGGATCAGTTTAAAATTTTAAGGGCAGCATGCATTAACCCTGTAAAACATTATAACCTGAATGTCGGCTTATTGCGGCCGGGAGACCCTGCAGATTTTATTGTGCTGAATGATTTGAAATCATTTGAAGTGCTCGAAACTTATATTGATGGCGAGCTTGTTGCATCCGGAGGAAAGACCAGGATCCCGCATATCCCATTCAGGGAACGCCCTATAAATAACTTTAACTGTTCTGTTAAGACAGAAGCTGATTTTGGACTTCGTCAGACGGAATATCCGGCAGATGAAGAAGGATTTGTTCCTGTAATAGAGGTTTCGGACGGGCAGCTTGTTACAAGGCGCACTATGTTCAGGCCGGGTATCCAAAATGGTAATCTGCTGGGGGATACTCAGGCAGATATTTTAAAAATGGCGGTAGTGAACCGGTATTTTGATGCTCCGGTCGCGAAGGCTTTCGTAAAGAACTTTGGTTTAAAAAGCGGTGCAATTGCTTCGTCTGTAGCGCATGACAGCCACAATATAATTGTGGTCGGTGCGGATGACGAGAGCATGGCCAGGGCGGTTAATCTGCTGATAGAAAGTAAAGGAGGAATTTCCCTCGCTGATAAAGAGGACAGGTTGCTCGCGCTTCCTGTAGCCGGATTGATGTCGGCAGAAGACGGTTATGAGGTAGCAGCAAAATATTCTGAAATGGATTCGGCAGCAAAAGAACTTGGTTCCTCTCTTTCTTCACCTTATATGACCTTATCCTTTATGGCACTGCTTGTTATACCTGAGATGAAGCTGAGCGACAAAGGGCTCTTTGACGGACAACAATTCAGGTTGATCAATCCGGAATTCCGGGAACGGTCTGATTGCTTTGGGACCAGGCGAGGCAGTTAGATAGAATATTTTTCAAGCATCTCACCTGTAATCTTTGCGCTTCGTCCTGTCTTTTTGTCGATAAGAACATAATCAAACCAGCCGTCACAACACACCTTTGAGGTTTTTTTATTAAGAAGAGAAAATGTCACCCGGCAGCCTCTTTCATGTAATTCTTCAATGCCTGTTTCAACAATAAAAAAGTCACCAAGCCCCAGGGGCCTTTTGTAGTCCACATAGGCGGTTTTCACCACCCATCCATATCCAAGGGTCAGGAATTCTTCCATTGGCATCCCATAGAATTCTTCCATCTGTTCATATCTGGCTGCTAACACATAATCGAAATACTTGCTGTTGTGGACGTGATTAAACATGTCGATATCGTCAGGCCGTACTTTGAACTCTGTACGGAAGCGGCTGAATTTTTTTTCTGCACTCATGGTGCAAATGTATGATCTTCGTTGAATGTGAGGATAATTCCGGTGATTAAATCAGTCTGAAGTTTTAATATATCTGTCATGAACAGATAACCTTTTCCTTCTCTTTTTCGTACACGGAATTATATTTAAATAAACGCCAGATGAACGAGCAAAAAAAGACAATATGGGGATTCCTCAGCGGTGACGGCTTCTTCCAGCCAGTAAGGGCACTGACAATTGCAGGTTTAGAATATGCTTCCAAAACGAAAGCAGAACTTCAGGGACTTCTGGAGGAGAAAGTACAACAGGAACGTTATGAAGAATGCTGCATCATTCGTGATGAACTTTCAAGACGTAACTGACATCCGAAAACATTATATTTTCCGGTCAACTCAGCTGATAGCGGAAGGATTCTCTGCGGAAGGGAAAATCACTCATGCGTGACATCCCCTTCCTGATTAAGATATTATGATGAGTTTATCTCTCCCAAAATGCCGGAGGTTCGATACCTAGCGCCCGGAGATAAACATATCCCTGTCCGCGATGATGTATTTCATTGTCAATGAAATAGAGAATGTTGTTAATGGCCGGGAAGTTATATTCTCCAAAGAGATTATTCATTTCATGAAACTTATCCAGGGTTAAGCTGGAAAAGTGTTCGTTGATAACTTCTGTCTCCTTATCCCACTTTTTTAAAAGTTCAGTCTTGCTGCTGAACGCTTCTCCGCCCTCATTAAATGGCTTACTGATTCCAGTAGCGATCTCTGTTATCCCAGGTCCGCCTATTGCAAGTAATTCCAATATCATTTTTGCAAATGGCCGCATACCTCCGATAGAGAACTCGAATAACTCCTTTTCGGGAAAGGCTTCGATAACTCTTCTTGTTAAAGATCTGTGGCCCTGCCAGTGAACCAGAAGTTCCTGAGGATTGATAACTGTTGCTGTGATTGCTGTTTCCATTATTTGTTTGTTTTGACACTACAAATTTGCAAAAGACGAATGACAGCCGTATGTCAGCAGCTGCAATTTTTCTTATCTTAGGATCGTCAGCTTCATAGGGAAGCCGGCTAATAACATCTTACAATTAATATATGGAATTTGGTATAGGTATGTTTGGGGACTTGTCCTTCGATAAAGGAAGCGGGAAGTTTATGCCTGCGGAACAGCGCCTTGCGGAGATTGTTGAAGAGATTAAGCTTGCCGACGAGCTGGGTATTGATGTCATTGCACTTGGCGAGCATCACAGGCCCGATTATGCGATTGCTTCAACAGAAGTGGTCCTTGCAGCTGTTTCAACCGTAACAAAACGCATTAAGCTGGCGAGCGGTGTTACTGTATTGAGTTCGACAGACCCCATTAAAGTTTACCAGGATTATGCCACTCTTGACCTTCTTTCAAACGGCAGGGCGGAGATTATGGCAGGACGCGGAAGTTTTACAGAGTCATTTCCCTTATTCGGTTACGACTTATGGGACTATGATGAGTTATTTTCAGAAAAACTTGAGCTTCTGCTTACGCTCAATCAGAATGAAGAGATTACCTGGCAAGGGAAGTTCAGGGCCCCGATTAATAAACAAACAGTTTATCCGCGGCCGCTGGGAGGACGGAAATTACCGGTATGGATAGCTGTCGGAGGTACAGCTCAGTCGGTTCAGCGGGCAGGTACATTAGGCCTTCCTATGACGCTTGCCATCATTGGCGGCATGCCGGAACAGTTTTCTGATGTTGTGGAGTATTACAAAAGGGTTTATAAAGAAGCGGGCCATAACCAGGATGATTTTCAGCTGGCCGTTCATTCGCATACGTTCGTCGCTAATTCTTCCGGCACGCTGGTTTCGGATTACTATCCTGTTTACGCCGAACAGATGGACAGGGTGGGCAAAACGCGGGGCTGGCCTCCCTATACAAAGCTGCAGTTTGAAGGAGGAATGAGTCGCGACGGTGCGTTGTTTATGGGATCTCCGGAACAAGTGGCGGAGAAGATTGCCAGGTTCTCGAAGTTATTCGGACTCACCCGTTTCATTGGTCATATGGATATCGGTGCCCCCAACCATGCATCCATGATGAAATCAATAGAGCTGTACGCAACGAAAGTCGTTCCTCTTGTAAAAAAAGAGCTAGGTGAAGCGTAAACGACAAATTGCTTTTATACGCGTTTTGCATATAAAAGCAATTTATCTAAGTTTGCGGTTACACACACACACATAGACCCTTTGTTTGGGTGAGATAACCTTTAGTAAACATGATGAAAAGACTTTTTTTTGCTTTAACTCTTTCCTTTCTCGCCGGACAGTCCCTGGCTCAGAAATATTCGCTGGAAAAAATATGGGAAACCGATACTGTAGTTGCGGTACCTGAATCTGTTCTCCCTGACTATAGCAAAGGCTTTATGTTTGTATCACTTGTAGACGGGCAGCCGGCAGAGGCCGACGGGAAAGGAGGCGTAGGGAAACTGTCGCTCGGGGGAAAGATCATTAATATGGAATGGATTACCGGGCTGAATGCACCGAAAGGGCTTGGCCGGTACAAAAACAGGCTGTATGTGGCAGATTTAACCGAAGTCGTAATAATTGATATTAATAAAGGAAAGATCGAAAAGAAAGTCCCGGTAAACGGGGCCGTCGGACTGAATGATGTTACTGTGGATAATGCAGGGATTGTGTATGTGTCAGACTCAAGAAAAGGTAAAGTTCATATGATAAAGGATGACGTGGCTACGCTTTACCTCGAGAATTTAGGTGGAGTAAACGGGTTGAAGTCCATTGGGAATGAACTGTATATGCTTGCCGGGAAATCCTTCGTGAAAGCTGATGCAAACAGGAAAATCACAAACATCACGACGTTGGATGTAGGAGGAGATGGACTGGAGCCCGTTGGTAATGGTGATTTTATCGTCACTGCATGGACAGGATATATCTGGTATGTGTACGCAAATGGAGAAAAAGAACTCCTGATGGATACGCATCTTCAGAAAAAAAATACGGCCGATATAAGTTTTGATAAAAAAAAGGGTATTCTGTATCTTCCTACCTTCTTCGGAAAGACAGTCGCAGCATATAAGTTAAAGAGCAGGTAGTCCTTCTTATTTATCTGCTGCAAGAAGCCATACCAGCGCATCCTGCATCATGGGTAAAATACTTGTTGCATGAGTTCCTCCCTGTATTGGCTTCAGCTCAATGTTTTTTGCTCCCAGTGTTGTAAACTTATTGTATGCCGATACAGAAGTCTCATAGGGAACGGCAAGATCAGCAGTGCCATGATAGAGCCTTGTAGGCGTTTTTGGAAACCAGCCGGGAAAGCTGTTAGCGTTAATCGCCTGTTTCAGCACCTTCTCTGCATCAGCATTCAGTAAAGCAGCATAAAAATTGGAGTTCAGTAATTCAGAAGGAGAATCTGTTAATTCCTGATTAATAGCGTTTCCATCCTTTGATCCGTCCAGCAGGGACGGTATCTTTCCGGCATAAGGGTCCTTGAAGAAGTCAGAAAAAGTGCGCTTCCATCCGTATGTGGAATTGTACCCATTCAGTATCATGGCAATAAAGGAAGGATCGCTGTAGGTTGGCACAGTGGCAATAGTGCTCAGCATCCCGTTTAAATCATATCCCCCCGCTCCGGCAACAACTGCCGTCAGAGATAAACCTTCAACAGGTTCCGCTTCTATTTTCTTTTCCGCCGCCAGGCTTACATATCCTCCTTCAGAATATCCCATCAGAAAAAGCCGGTTTCCCAAGGGGATTTTTTCTTTATCCAGATAGTATTTCACCGCTTTTATCATATCTGCAACCACAGATCCTGAATATTCCATGTCATAGTAGGGGTGCGGGAGGTCTTTTGAAATTCCGTAACCGATGAAATCAGGAATCAGGGTGATATAACCGACCGACGCAAGAAGTTCGAACCCGGAAAAAGCCTGCGGAGCAGGGAAGTTAGATGGAGCTGCAACATCCAGAAACATAGTGCCGTGCTGTGCGCTCATCATGGAAGGCGCAGACGGTGTGCCTTTGGGGATGCCTAGCAAACCGGAAACTTCAATCTGGCTCTCTTTGTAGTTAGTTGTATAGATGACCTTGTAAAAATCAACGTCATAATTCAGGTATGGAGAGAATGTTCCATATCCTGCCTGTGAGGCAAGCCCCTTTATTTGCGTGCTGCTTAAACTTGCTGATACAGATGCAGAAACAAAGTTTGTTTTATCGGCAGTTTCTTCATGCTTTCGGTCTTTTTTGCAGCTGGCTGTTATAAAAATGAAAAGAAGGAAGTACGCGGATAATTGAACATGGTGTTTCATTGGTGCAGATGTTAAGATATAAAATGACAGCAGAATACAGGTAAATATTGATTGCTTATACAGCTATGTTAAAGATAACTAATTAAACTGATTTCCAAGTGTGAAATTTATGGTTGTGCCTGATGTGGGAAAAATTTCTCACCTTCATTTTAAACATCCGGACACCGGGAGGGTTATCCTTTATTATTTAATATATCATGAAACTTCAATGTACTTTTGTTTGCCTTTTGTTTATTCTGGCTATCGGATTAATGGGTTGCGGTAATAATAATGGAAAAAAGCTTAAAAGTGACAAGCCGGATGGAACCGGTTTCGATACCATTACATATACGATTAAGACGATCACCCGGGATGATGATGACTGCGATTCTGTTAAGGAAAAAAACTGCCGGATTATTAATATCAGGTATCATTTTTTTGATAGTCACCCTGTACTAAATGATTCTGTTAAGTCTCTTCTTCTCGCTATATATCCTTTCGAAAGAAGCGGTTCGGCTTCGAAGCCTTCCCTTGAGGGGCAGGCTGATGAATTTATGGAGCAATACCGGAAATTCAGGAAGGAGCCTTATTCTGAAGGCAGGAGGTACGAACTGATCAGCTCAACAAAAGTACTGACCGAGTCCGGGGACCTTTTCACCATGCAGCTGGACTCTTACACCTATAGCGGGGGAGCTCATGGCGCTTCATTTACCCGCTTTTTTAATTATGATGTGAAGAGCAAGAAGATGGTTCACCTTCAGGATGTTCTTAATGAAGGCTTCAAAGACTCTCTCAACGTGATAGCGGAGCAGATCTTTAAGAAAAATGAGGGATTAGATGTAGGAAAACCGCTTCCTTCATCCGGCTATTTTTTCGAAAATGATAAATTCAGCTTAAATGACAATTATGTGTTTACCCCTCAGGGGATCATGTTTCTTTACAATCAGTATGAGATTAAACCGTATGCAGCCGGTCAGACGAAACTCCTGATCCCATATGATCTGATCAAAAAGCTGATGAAACCCGGGACCGTTCTTGATCAATTCTCTAATAGTCAAAGAAAATAATTTATACTGCTAAAACGATTTATTATATTTGTGTTGTCACGAGTACGGGTTTAGTACGAGTTTGCGTATTCTAAATTCAACCAATTAACACACAATATGATACAACGGATTCATCGCCTTTTTAGGTTTACGGTCGGAATTTCCGCTCTGATGTGCGGATTTTCCGGTATTTCTTATGCGCAAAAGCAGAGCACCGATTTTTCCCGGTATGTGAACCCCTTTATAGGAACAGCCCCGCTCACTGATTCTGCTATTTTAGGATATAAGTTGCCTGAAGGATGGCGCTCCTGGGCGGGACTCGTGTTTCCGGGCAGTGCGCTGCCCAATGCGATGGTGCAGTTAAGTCCTATCACTGAATACGGATCCGGAGCAGGTTATGAGTATGAAGATACCATGATTTACGGGTTTACCCATACTAATAAAGGGCATTGGAACCTTTGCAATATCCCTCTCTTACCGGTGTCAGGTAAAATCCATCAGGATGGTAAATTCGGTTCCGGCTTTTCCCATAAGAAGGAGAGCGCATCCCCGGCGTTCTACCAGGTGTTTCTGGATGATTATAAAGTGAATGTTAGTCTTACTTCGACCGCAAGATGCGGTTATCACCGTTACGAATACAGCAATAATAAAAACAGACAGATCCTCTTTGACCTTTCGAGGGCTAACAACAGGGTGACTGACTGGAAGATTGCTCAGGTGGATGACTTTACGGTGGAGGGATACCAGGATATCAGCGAGTACAAGATTTATTTCTATGCTAAGCTGAACGGTAAGATCCGTGAGATTAGAAAGGAAGGAGAGGGCACAGGTAAGGGAAATGCTTTGGTAAGCCTGGCTGACAATGGCAGCGGACCTGTTGACGTAAAGATCGGGATCTCCTTTGTCAGTACACAGAATGCAAAGCTAAACCTTGAGAAGGAAGTGGCCGATAAATCCTTTGACCAGGTGCTCAAAGAGGGGAAGCAAACGTGGGAAGCCTTTCTTTCGAAGATCCAGGTGACAGGCGGAACAGAAAAGCAGAAACAGCTTTTTTATTCTTCTCTCTACAGGATGGCTCTTTGGCCAACCTTACGCAGCGACGTCAACGGTGAGTATACGGACGAGAAAGGAAAAGTTGTTAAGGCTGACTTTAATTACTATACTATTCCCTCCCTGTGGGATACTTACAGGAACAAGGATGTGCTTCTTTCAATTCTTTCTCCCCGGGTAACGGTTGATATCATCAAGTCATTGAAGGATATAGGAGACAAAACGGGCTTCATTCCGACATTTTTTCATGGGGACCATGCTGCCTCATTTATAGCCGGTTCTTATTTGAGAGGATTGAATGATTTTGATGTAAAGGGAACGTATCAGTTGCTTCTCCGCAATGCAAATCTGGAGGGCGGAACACGCCCTTTCATAAAAGAGTATATCTCGAAAGGATATATTTCTGAACCGGATATCCAGTCCCCGCATGTAGAAACCAAAGCAAAAGCCGGTGTTTCAAAAACCCTCGAATATGCATATGATGATTATTCCCTTGCGCAGCTTGCTAAGAGGCTGGGTGACACGGCTAATTACAGGATACTGATGGAGCGGTCAAAAAACTATAAGAATGTTTTCGACCCTTCGACACGGTTCATGAGAGGAAAACTTGCTAATGGGGAATGGGTTAAGAACTTCAATCCGCAATATCCGTATTATGAATATATGTACAGGGAGGCAAACGCATGGCAGGTATCTTTCTTCGCTCCGCATGACATGGACGGACTGATCTCCCTGTATGGAGGCGCCGGAAACTTTGAATCAAAATTGGATTCCCTGTTTTCTGTGCCCTGGAACCCGCAATATATAGCAAGGAATGTGGAGACAATGGTCGGACAGTATTGCCATGGAAATCAGCCTGACCACGAAGCTCCCTTCGCATATTATTTTATCGGGAAACCCGAAAAATCACAGAAGATGGTTGATTATATCCTGAACAATCTGTACGGGATAGGCGATGACGGATTAACCCTTTGCGGAATGGATGATGCAGGAGAAATGTCTTCCTGGTATGTTTTCAGTGCTCTGGGATTGTATCCCTATTGTGCTGCAGATCCTGAATACATGGTTTTGGTCCCTCATTTTGATGAAGTGAAGTGGAAGCTAAACAATGGCAGAACTCTTACTTTAAGAAAGGACGGGAAAGGAAGAAGAATGACGGGTCTAACTGTAGACAGAAAGGCTCATAAAGGATATTTTATCCCTCACGAGCTGTTTAATAAAGGAGGGGAGATTATAGTGAGAACTGCTGAATAGAAAAGGAAGGAATGCTGCCCGCTTAATAAAGGGAGCAGTATTCCTTCCTTTTATTTGGCATCCTGCTAATCATTATAGGTATCGATTGCTCTTTTCAGGTATCCTTTTTGTAAAGGGCCAATCAAATAACCGCCTGCTGCTAAACCTATGCCGACCATCACCGCTCCGGTTGCAAAACCGAAAGACTTGTCACTTTTGTTAATACCGGAGCCCGGAGCCTTACCAAATCCACTTTCTATCTCGCTGCTCTCTGAAAGAAGTGCTATCACTCCACCTATGACGGAAAGCCCTGCCGTTACGTACATAGCTGTTTGAGCCCTTCTTATATTCTGGTACTTTTTCAGGAACGACATGCTTTCGGGATTAGAAGCTAAGTCTATGCTCAGGTTTACGTAATTGGTTTTTTTGAGTCGGGAATAGCCAATATTGTAATAATTCTTTCTTTCTACCGAGGGCGAAGTAGAGTAGACAGCGGGGTTATGATAATTTTCCCAGTCAATCGTTCGCATTTCGAACAGGTTTAATTTCCCCTTTCGGATCCGTTCAGAAAACCTGGTTTCACCTGTAGTGTTAAACTCCTTGACATTCGCAAAGAAACCACGATTGTTGTTGACGAATTTTACCTGCCCCGCTGGGACACTTCTTGAATCAACCCAGAGGCGAAGCGATCCGGTATAATCTCTTTCAAGATCAATCCGGTTTGCGTAAATTACTGAATCAGAATAGAGAACTAGGAAGTCCCGGGATTCATCAGGTTGTGCATACGTAATGCTCCCGCATAGAGTATACAGCACGATTAAGGTCAATAAATACTTCATTTTAAGTGTGTGTTAGTATAATACTAACTTAGAAAAAATACTATGATCCAAACAAGGTTTACAATACAAAATTTTTGTAAAGAGATAGTGACAAGATTGCAGTAAATAAAAAGCCCCCAGAGGGGGCTAAAAAATTAATATCTGTTGTTACTGTACCCAGACCTGTTCCCTCCGCCGCGGTTAAAGCCGCCGCCACGGTTGTTGCCCCCTTCAGGACCTTTATCGTCTTTAGCTTCAGCTACAAAGATGGTATTGCCGTAATAATCTCCTCCGTTCATATTGGCAATTGCTTCTTTAGCTTCAGCTACATTCGGCATTTCTACGAATCCAAATCCGCGGCTTTGTCCGGTCTCCCGGTCTTTAATAATTCTCAGCGATTTAACTTGTCCGAAGTCGCCGAATACTTCTCTTAATTCAGACTCTTCTACCTGAAGCGGGAGTCCTTTAATAAAAATTTTCATTAATTAATATATTGAAATTGGTAATAAGCCTCTTCTTGTTGCCCTTTAACTGAAGCTCCGGTCTTATTACGCGGGGGTACTGCTTGTTGAATTAACCGGAGTTAATTATGTTGAAATCTACTTGTTATAAAATAAGAAGCCGGAATTAAATGATTCCGGCTCCTTACACGATTAATCTATATAGTATTTTTTAAGCTACTTTTACATTTACCGCGTTAGGACCTTTACGGCCTTGCTCTACTTCATACTCAACAGTATCATTCTGACGAATGTTGTCAATGAGGCCTGAAGAATGAACAAAGATTTCGCTGCCTCCATTGTGAGGTGTGATAAAACCGAAACCTTTGGTTTCATTAAAAAATTTTACTGTTCCTTTTTGCATTATTTTAAAAAATTATATTGTTTATAAAGGTAACTCATTTTATTGACAAATGGTTTAAATTTTTATAAAAAAGAATGCAAGGGCCAAATAAGGATACTGCCATGACTTCGGTAACATATTTAAGCGGCATTAATAGCTTTATTGTACCTGCTCCTGTATTCCAGTGGTGATAGTCCTGTTATTTTCCTGAAAATTGTCCTGAATGCTTTCGGGTCGGTATATCCGGTTTTGTACATCACTTCGTTCACATTTTCCCGGAGTGATTCGAGGCTCATTTTCGCTGCTTCGATCCTGACTCTCTGTACGTACTCCAATACAGTATTGGACGTAGCCTTTTTAAACCGGCGCTCAAGGTGCCGGCGGCTGATCGCAAATATCGACGCCAGCTGATCTACTGTGATCTTCTCATGGTAATGGTTTTCGATAAAGATCTGCGTCTTTTTTATCACTTCGTCATGGTGTTCTTTTTGGCCCTTAAAAATGATAAAAGGCGACTGGCTGCTCCTCTCAATGTCTATCTCAAAGACTTTTGATGATAACAGAGCCATTTCCCTGCCCGCAAACTTCTCAACCAGGTAGAGGATCAGGTTAAGAGAAGAATATGCTCCGCCGCTGGTATAGATACCGGCTTCATCTGTAATGATCTTATAGGCCTGGAGATTCACCTCCGGAAACATTGACCTGAATTCATCAGCCATTAACCAGTGAGTAGTACAAACCTTTCCGTTAAGTAAACCTGTAGAGGCAAGGATGAATGCTCCTATACACAGGGAAACTATTTCTGCTCCCTGGCCGTATTGCCTGGTAAGCCATGGTATCAGCTCCCGGTTGTCAGTGAGTACTTTATTCACGTCACCATGCACCGCCGGAATAATAATGAGGTTCGTCGCATCCACATCTTTGATCGTCAACCCGGCTTTAACAGAGAAAAGTCCGTTTGTCAGGCTCGTTTCTTTGTTCAATCCGGCAAGTTGAACGGTAAACAACGGTTTTTTTCCGGATGCCGTCAATGCTTCGTTCACTTTGTTGAACATCTTATAGGTTGCCTCGATGTTACTCAGGCTTGTTTCTCCTTCAGGTATCAGTATGGTGACGTGTTTCATATCTTAAACTAAGATAGTATTTTATAGACAATTCCGCGAAACAACCTGAACGCAAATCACCCTCTTTTTGAATCAGGATACATTCAGGTATTCGTTTTGTTTAATAATTTTTTATGTTTACAAAAAAAACACCTTTAGATATGAACAAAAACACAAGGATCTACCTGTCTTTTGCTATTGCTATGGCATTGTGCATTTCTTTGAACTCATGTAAATCGAAGAAAGCTGTTGTGAAACCAACTCCCGCTCCGGCAGTGAAGGAAGAGGTGCCCCCAGTTGAACAGACTCAAACGGCGCCCGCAGAAAAGGAAGAAGAACCGGCTCCTGTTGAAAAGCCGGATCTTAACTTTAAAAACATCCAGTTTGAATTTAACTCGGTGGTATTGAAGACAGGGGCTTACGAAATTTTAGAAAAAGCTTCACGCGAAATAAAAAAAGCTCCTTCCGCTAAGTTCATCTTAAACGGGCATTCATCAGAAGAAGGCAGCTCTTCACACAACATGTCATTGTCAGTAGACCGTGCCAATGCTGTAAAGACCTATCTTGTAAATGCTGGCATTGATGCAGCCAACCTGAGCGTAAAAGGTTTTGGCGAAACCAAACCAATTGCCTCCAACAGTAATGAAGAAGGGCGGGCATTAAACCGTCGCGTGGAAATTCAGCTTGTAAAATAACAATATGAAGGAAATCAGAACCGTAAACGTTATGCGATATGTGACTCCCTTAAGGGAGGGAGGATCGCTGCCGGCTTTGGCAGAGGCTGACGACGGATTTCTGTATGTACTTAAATTCAGGGGAGCGGGTCAGGGTGTAAAAGCTCTGATCGCTGAACTGATTGGAGGTGAAATAGCGCGAACGGCGGGTTTAAAAATCCCTGAGATTGTATTTGCGAATCTTGACGAAGCTTTTGGGCGCACTGAACCAGATGAAGAAATTCAGGATCTGCTTAAGTTCAGCACCGGGTTGAACCTAGCTTTGCACTACCTTTCCGGTGCCATTACCTTTGATCCGGTAGTAAATAAGCCGGACGGGTTGCTTGCTTCGAAGATTGTCTGGCTCGATTGTCTGCTTACAAATGTCGACCGTACTGCGCGCAACGCCAATATGCTTATGTGGCATAAAGAATTGTGGCTGATTGATCATGGCGCCTCTCTCTATTTTCACCATAGCTGGGATAATTGGGAAGAACAGGCTCTGAGGCCCTTTTCGCAGGTTAAAGATCATGTTCTGCTGCCTTTAGCTTCGCAGCTTGAAGACGCCGACCTGTTTTTCAGGTCTTTGCTGAGCAAGGAAAAGATCAATTCCATTGTGTCCCTGATTCCTGACGAATGGCTTACTCTTCATTCTCCCGACGAACCGGCTGATGTAATCCGGGACGTATATGCCCGCTTTTTAGAACATCGTATCGACTCTTCCGAAATTTTTGTAAACGAAGCGCAAAATGCAAGAAAACTACTTATTTGAGTATGCCGTGATCCGCATAGTGCCGAGGGTTGAAAGGGAAGAGTTCATCAACTCCGGTGTGATCCTGTTTTGCGCCAGGAAAAAGTTTCTGAAATGTCTTTGTGTCGTAAATGAAAAGCGGTTGGAAGTGTTTACCAATGATACGGATTTCAAGGAATTAAGGGAACATTTGAAGTCCTTTGCGGATATTTGCTCGGGTAGTAAGGCCGCCGGCCCTATAGCCAGTTTAGATATTGCATCCCGTTTCCGCTGGCTTACTGCAACACGAAGCACCGTCATTCAATCCTCTAAAGTTCATCCTGGCTTTTGTGAAGATCCGGATGAAACTCTTCAAAAGCTCTTCAGCCAGATGGTAGAATAGGTGGATTGTCACCCAAATGTCAGGAGTTGTAAAAAGATCAATTTATTTTAGGATATATAAAAAAAGTCGTACATTTGAAATGATAAGGTTTAGGTGCCCTGATCACGCTCATCGTGACGGGGCTTTTTTGTGCGCCGGCACGGCGCACCATTCTGGCAGGTCTAAATAGTTTCTCATCATTCTTTCCCTTTCATTTTTTCATTAAGTTGATTATTTCAAATAGCGCCATATCCGTAAAAGAAGCCTCCCATATAGTTAAGAAATTAGTTTGAATCTGATTTGTATATATGCTGTCAATATCCCTAAGTTTGCTTTAGGAGAGCTAACCAACCAATTCATAATTAACGGAATAGAGCCATGAATGCCATTCTTGTTTTAACCGATTTTTCCGACTCATCTATCCACGCGGCACGTTATGCTGCGACCCTCAGCAGGGATCTCAAGCCCTTAAAGGTCATTTTATACCATTCATTTTTACCGATACATTCCCTGCTAGAAATACCGGTTCCCTCGCCGGCTTTTGAAGAATCTATCAAAGAAAAAGCACTAAATCAACTGGACGAGCTTAAAAACAGCATTCTTGATATAAATCCGGCATTGGAGATAGAAGTGACCGCCCGAAACGAAATGTCTGTGGATGCCCTGATCTCTTATATCATTCATTATCCCTTCGATATGGTGGTGATGGGGGCTACGGGAAAAGGAGCCCTGGAAAGAGCTCTTATTGGAAGTTTTACTGTTCAGATGATCCGCAATTGTACTGTTCCGCTGCTGATCATCCCGCCTCAGGCTTCTTTCCGGTCTATTAATACTATGGTATTTGCCTGCGATCTGAAGAATGTACACCATACTCCTGTAAAATCAATCAGTATGCTGGCATCTTGCTTTCATGCACATCTTCATATCCTGAGTGTAAGTGCTCCGGGTGATGAATTTAACACCAGGCTGTTATCAGAACAAAAGACACTCCATGAAATGTGGGGTAACCCGCAACCTGCATATCATTATCTCAATGATAAAGATACCGCCACCGGTATTATGAAATTTATAAAAGACAATCAGGTGGATATGGCAGTTGTCGTCCGGAAACATAGAAGGTTCTTTCAGAGTCTTTTTCATAAAAGTACATCGTGTGAACTGGCTTACCATACATGGATCCCTCTGCTTGTATTAGACGAAGACCGGCAATCTGATTCTGATTGATGATACTTAATCTTATAGATGCCAACTCTTTTAATTGAAGACTGAGTCCGGCAGGCTGCATGGTTCATCATTCATAATTTATGGCCGGCCGGAAACATGGAGGTCTCAGGATCGGTAATCCATTTGTTGCAGGTTATACTACTTTCCCTTGCAGACCAGGAGCCTGGGTCTGACAGATAAGAAAAATAAGGATGTTAGCCGGTTTTTGTCCTAAGGCAGATATCCTTAACTTCGGCGTACATTTAATTAGTTGTAAGTATCAGTGGACAAAGGGACAGACTATCAGCATCAACCGGAAAAACATTACTTTTTATTTCCCCAAAGTAATATAAATGATATTACGGATACCAGGGTATATCAGTACCTTGCTTCGGGGGCTTCATCCTGGCTGGAGGACTATAAGCATATTGTCCCGGAGAAGCTGGAATTAAATAGGGGAACCTTCTCGGGCCGGTTGACCTTGAGTATTTTCCCCGATGTTGAATTGATGAAGACGGACGACGGGATTCTGTTGTCTTGTACCTGTACATCGGAAAACGAACGGCTTTGCGGGCATCAGGCAGCGGTGCTTACTGCGGTGATGAAAAACCAGGACCTGCGTGTTTTTTTCGACGATGACTTACGGATTAAAAAATTAAGGACATTTGCGGAAGACTACGGGTTACAGGACGAGCCTGATATTGAATCGTTTTTCTTAATTAGTATTCATAATGGAAAGCTCCTTATACAACCAGCTGATTCTTCGGTTTTCCCTGTGACGAAGGAAAGTATAATGTCCCTTTCTGCTGTTTTCTCAAACGCTGATGTAATGCCCCCTCTCCCTGCTGGTCCCGGTGCATCACCGGCCTTTGTAGTCTTAAGACAGCATAAATACTACGATTATCTCTTCATAGAGCTGTATCAGTCGGAACTAACCAGGGACGGTGCTCCGAAAAATCCACTGAAGCGATTGTCGCCTCTTGACCTTCTCTGGGAATCCGGCGATCACGAGGCCCAGAAATTTTTTACAGCTTTAAGCAAATTTCAAAGTTATTCGGATGCTGCCAGGTCAGAACAGGATCTGAGAGCATTGAAAGCCATTGTAAAGAATCCTTCCGCATACAGGTTTTATTATCACGACAAGAAAGTTTCAGAAAATATCACGGCCCGTTCACTGGTTCCCATCCGTGTTTCCGAACTTGAAAAGGATCTGAATCTGGATATAAGCTTACGCGATCCTTTTTATCAGATCTCCGGTGCTGTCGATATAGACGGATCTGAAATTTCAGTGAACGATATTACGATCATGTTCGGGTGGTTCATTTTAAGTAAGGGAACGCTTTATTTGTCCGGCAGCTTGCAATCAATTGCTCTTATCGAACTCTTAAAGAAGCGGGGAGGGATGATGCTTGTTCATACTTCACGTTACGCCGGTTTCAGAAATGCCTGGCTTAGCAAACTTGAAGAGAGGACGACTATAAATTACAGGTATCTGAATCCCGCAACGTCCGTGCAGCTCAGACAGCAAGGCTTTGACGCAGGAAATGAGAAGATCCTCTTTCTTTCAGACTTCGGCCAGTATGTTATGATCATTCCTGTGTTAAGATACGGTGAAGTGGAGATCCCCGTGAGAACAAAAAAGCCAATCTATACGCAGGACAGCAAAGGGAATGAGTTTTTTGTTAAAAGGAGCCGGGAAGAGGAAGATGCATTTATCACCCTGCTTGCCAGGCAGCATCCCTGGTTTGAAGAACAGCTTGACAATGACCTTTATTATTTCTATCTCCATAAGAACCGCTTCTTAGATGATAACTGGTTTTTAAATGTCTTTGAAGACTGGCGGCAACACGGAATTACCATTCTTGGTTTTAATGAGATCGGCAACAACCACCTGAACCAGCATAAGGTGAAAGTGAACATTAAAGTTTTAAGCGGCATCAATTGGTTCGACGTTCAGGTCAATGCCCGCTTTGGGAAAAAGAGGGCTTCGCTTAAACAACTATTCAAGGCAGTAAAGAACAAAAGCAAATATGTTCAGCTGGATGACGGCACACTGGGGATATTACCATCCGAATGGATTGAGCGGTTTTCTGCTTATTTTAAAGCGGCATTAAAGATAGACGACGAAATGCTGGGGATAGCCAAAGTGAATTTCGCCATTATAGATGAACTTTTTGAGGAAGACATGCTGGATGAGGAAGTAAAAAAAGACCTCAGAATTCTGAGTGAAAAGCTGAACGGCTTTGAGGAAATCCCGGAAGTTCCTGTCCCCGAAGCGCTGCAGGGAGAGCTCAGGGAGTATCAGAAACATGGCTTAAACTGGTTATGCTTTCTTGATAACCTCGGGTTTGGTGGATGTCTCGCTGACGATATGGGCCTGGGGAAGACCATCCAGATCATCGCTTTTATCCTCGCTCAGAGAGAAAGGGCCAGCAACAATACTAATCTGGTGGTCGTGCCGGCTTCGCTGATCTTTAACTGGCAGCGTGAAATCAGCCGGTTCGCTCCTTCGATAAAGGTCATGACGATATATGGCCCCGCAAGAAATAAAAGCCTGGAAGATATTAAACAACATGAATTAGTCCTGACCTCCTACGGTACATTATTGTCCGATGTTCATATTCTTAAGGATTTTGAGTTTAATTATATATTTCTGGATGAATCTCAAAATATCAAAAATCCGGGATCTCAGCGTTATAAGGCTGTAAGGCTGCTAAGATCAAGAAACAGAATTGTCATTACAGGAACTCCTGTCGAAAATAACACCTTTGATCTTTTCGCCCAAATGTCATTTGCCTGTCCTGGTTTGCTCGGCAACCGCCAGTATTTTAAAGAGATCTACTCTGCTCCTGTAGACATGTTCCATAATACAAAGCGGTCGCGAGAATTGCAAAACAGGATTAATCCCTTTATTCTGAGGCGAACGAAACAGCAGGTTGCCCCGGAGTTGCCGGAAAAAACCGAAATGGTTGTGTATTGTAAAATGGGAGAGGATCAGCGGAAAACCTACGAGGCCTTTGAAAAGGAATTCAGGGATTTTGTTTCTGCCACTACCGATGAAGAAATAAAGAAAAGCTCCATGTATGTTTTGAGAGGCCTAACGCGCCTGAGGCAGATTTGTGATTCTCCCTTGCTGATAAAAGGAGAAAAACTGAAAGGAAATGAATCGGCGAAGATCCTCACTCTTATAGAGCAGATTGAAACGAAAGCACCACAGCACAAGATCCTGGTTTTTTCTCAGTTTGTTTCGATGCTCGATTTAATTGCAGCGCAACTGAAAGACCGGAATATTGGTTTTGTCTCGTTAACCGGAGCTACCCGGAACAGGGAGCAGGTAGTTGGTAAATTTCAGGATGATCCTGCGATAAGGGTATTCCTGATCAGTTTAAAAGCAGGAGGCATCGGCTTAAACCTGACAGAGGCCGATTATGTTTACCTGGCGGAACCCTGGTGGAATCCGGCAGTTGAAAGTCAGGCAATTGACCGCTCTCATCGCTTAGGTCAGAATAAAAAGGTGGTTGCTGTACGCCTTATATGTCCGGGAACTGTAGAGGAGAAGATCATGAAATTGCAGGAATCAAAGAAAGATCTGATAGATCGCCTTATCAAGACGGAAAGTTCTTTCTTTAAAAGTTTATCAAAAAGCGATCTGTTATCCCTCGTATCCTAAGCAGTAAATAGGGAACAGCCAGGTAACAGTATTTTTACGAGGATTAATTTGTTGATTTTGTGTTGTGAGGTTTGGTTAACTGGCTTTAATATAGGTCTTTATGTGGCTTCTGGGCTGGGTTTTGAAGTCGCCGTAAATCTTTCCGAAGAAATAGAGTCTTAATCCTGAACAAACAAGAATAAATACTTGTTGAAGTATTGGTGACAGTTAATTTTTTACAAAGAGCAATAGTCCTTTTTACCAGGGGTATTGCTCTTTGTGTTTTATAGAACTTCTTAATACATAACACGCATCCGTTTCCAATTTACCCAGGTGCTTTAGCGCCGGCAGTCACATCTTCCCGCGTGGCCCGCAACGAATACGGGATGCCTTCATCCAGTACTTTATCATTTGTTAAACTTTGTTAAAATTTTTGGAAATTTTCTTTCTATAATAAAAATTTGTCCCCCGAAAAGGCTTATACCTAACCAATAATTCTATTGGTAGAGCCTACCTGAAACGGGAGCTATTCTCCGGTATGAATTATTTGGTTACAACGGCCTGGGTCAGAATACTAATTAATTAATGTACTGTTAGCTTTTAGATCTATGTTATCACTTTTTACGCGTCGTACACGTGCAGCGAAGTTTTATTTGAGTTTCTTTATTCTCATTGTATCCGGAGCCGCCGGCTTTAACAAATGTATCGCTCAGAATGTTACCCTTTACACACCCTACACCAGGATCTCTGTCCCGCCCGGCGAGTCAATCAACTATGATATCGATGTGATAAACAAAGGCAAATCGGTGTCAAACGCAGCTATCGCTGTGACGGGATTACCCAAGTCCTGGATATATACGCTAAAGTCGGGGGGATGGACAGTCAATCAGGTTTCTGTACTACCCAACGACAAGAAGACGTTATCTCTCCAGCTACAGGTGCCCTTACAGGTGAATAAAGGCGCTTACAATTTTGCAGTTTCGGCAAAAGGGCTAGGCCGTCTTCCGCTGACTGTAGTAGTGTCTAAACAGGGCACTTATAAGTCGGAGTTCACCAGCGCTCAGCCCAATATGGAAGGTGCGGCAAATTCATCTTTCACTTACACTGCAACCCTCAGAAACGGAACAGGCGCTGATCAGGTTTATGCGCTTAATTCAAACGTGCCGCCGGGCTGGAATGTGGTATTTAAAGCCGACTATAAACAGGTTTCTTCTGTAAACGTAGAAGCCAATAAGACCAAAGATATTACCATCGAAGTAGATCCTCCGGATGAAACACCTGCCGGGAGTTATAAAGTACCGGTTATGGCCGCTACCAATTCTACCTCTGCCGAACTGGGGCTCGATATGGTCATTACAGGTTCTTATGGTCTTCAGTTGACCACACCAACAGGCCTTCTAAGTACGAAAACTACTGCCGGCGATGAAAAAAGGGTAGACCTGACAATCAGAAATACCGGCACAGCAGCTCTCAAAAACATCTCCCTTCAGGCAGCTTCGCCGTCAAACTGGGAGGTGAAGTTTGAACCGCTTAAAATAGAGAATCTGGAGCCCGGGGATACGACAAAGATATCTGCCACTGTCAAGGCGGATAAAAAAGCAATTGCAGGCGATTATGTCGTAAGCCTTGAGGCTAAAACTGCCGAGGTCTCATCAAAAGCTGATTTCAGGGTTACCGTCGAGACGTCCCTCTTATCCGGGTGGCTTGGCTTGCTCATCATCTTACTTGCTTTAGGTAGTGTTTATTATCTGTTCAGGAAATACGGAAGGAGGTAGGCCGTGGGTTCAGGTATTATTGAGTTACGCGGACTTACCAAGAGATACGGCACTTTCCTGGCCGTAGATCGCCTCGATCTGTCTGTTAACAAGGGAGAAGTATTCGGACTGTTAGGCCCCAATGGTGCCGGGAAATCAACGACCATTCTCATGATGCTCGGCCTGACGGAACCGTCCGGGGGAAGTGTAAGCGTTTGCGGGATAGATGCTACATCAAACCCAGTAGAGGTGAAGAAGCGTGTGGGGTATCTTCCCGATGATGTAGGCTTCTATGAAGATTATAGTGGACTTGATAATCTTATTTACACCGCCCGGCTGAACAGGATTTCACGGGAGGAAGCCGAATCCAGGGCACTTAGCCTTCTCAAGCGGGTAGGATTGTCGGATGCGGCATCAAAGAAAGCGGGAAAATATTCAAGAGGGATGAGGCAGCGCCTTGGACTGGCTGATGTGCTGATTAAAAACCCGGAGATCATTATCCTGGATGAGCCTACTCTTGGTATCGACCCTCAGGGAGTACGGGAGTTTCTTGATCTGATCGTCAAATTAAGCCGCGAAGAGCAATTAACGGTATTGCTGTCTTCTCATCACTTACACCAGGTGCAGCAGGTATGCGACCGGGTCGGAATTTTCGTCGGAGGCCGCTTGCTCGCCATGGGCGATATCCCCACGCTCTCGCATCAGCTTTTTAATAAGGATAGCTTCGCTCTGACGGTGAAAGTAAAGCCGGCGGCCGTAACCTGCACAGAGAATGAGAAGCAGAAACTGAAGGCTGTGATCAGTGCAGTGCCTGGGGTGACTACCATTGAGTTTTCGGGTGATACCATTACCATTGGCTGTACCTCTGATGCCGCAGCAGATGTCTCAAGGGCTATAGTAAATGCCGGATTCGATCTGATATATTTAAATAACAAAGAATTTGGACTGGATGAAATCTATCAACGCTATTTTGAAGCAGGAGGTGCGAGTGGAATACGCAAGTAAACATACCGCCCGGCCGCATCCGTTTTGGGTGATGGTTCAGAAAGAGGTAGGCGACCATGTGAGAAGCTGGCGTTTCCTGATCCTGCTTTTCCTGATCCTGCTAACTTGCATCGGGTCACTTTACACTTCTATCAGCAATTTGCCGAAATCGGTTAACCAAAACGATCCGCAAAATGCTTTCTTGTTTCTTAAATTATTCACGTTATCTGATGGATCACTGCCTCCTTTTCACGTCTTTATCGGCTTCCTCGGTCCACTGCTTGGTATAGCTCTGGGGTTTGATGCGGTAAATTCAGAACAGAACCGCGGAACTCTGAGCCGGATCACATCGCAACCCATACACCGCGACTACCTGATCAACGCAAAATTTACAGGATCGCTGATCGTGATAAGTACACTGTTTTTCGCACTCGGCTTTCTGGTAATGGGGCTGGGACTAATTATTACAGGCATACCGCCAACTGCTGAAGAGTTTCTAAGGATAATATTTTTTCTTGCATTGAGCGTCCTCTATGTAGCCTTCTGGCTGAATATGTCTATCCTTTTTTCGATCAGGTTTAAACAGGCAGCTACATCGGCTTTGACATCTATTGCAGTATGGCTATTCTTTACGATCTTTTACCAGATTATCATTAGCCTGGTGGCAAAACTGACCATGCCCGGACAAGGAGCATCTGAAGCAGAAGTGGTGAATTATCAGCACTTCATCTTAGGATTGTTACGTCTGGTGCCAAGCCAGTTGTTCAGCGATGCAACAACTACTTTGCTGATGCCGGCCGTGAGAAGCCTGGGGCCGCTTACCATGGAGCAGGTGTATGGAGCAATTCCAAGCCCTTTACCATTGGGACAAAGCCTTTTGCTGGTGTGGCCGCAACTAACGGGCTTAATTGCCTCAACCATATTATGTTTTGCATTTTCTTACTTTTCATTTATGAAAAAAGAGATCCGATCAAGATAAGGGTCCCGTATGCTGTAAAGCAAGGCCAGCTTTTAATATTAGAAGTGGGATGTCTGCCTCAGTGATCTCCGGATAATTGAGGCAGGCATTTTCTACGGATACCTATATATAAACATTTGCTGGTGGCAGGTTGATTGTAAACTGACAATATGATCCGGGAAGACTTTCCGCCTCGATAGTTCCCCCAAGGGCTTCGACCTGGGTCTTCACCATAAACAATCCCATGCCTCTGCCTTCAATCGTTAAATCAAATCGCTTGTATAGACCGAACAGCATTTTGCCGTTCTTGACGAGGTCGATGCCCTTCCCGTTATCCCTGAAAACCAGTATGATGCCATCTCCTTTTTTCAAAGCTTTAATTTGAATGATCGCTTCTTCTTCCGGTCTTCGGTACTTGATGCTGTTGGATATCAGGTTATAAAAGATACTGAACAGATAACTTTTTATGCCGGAGAAAGAGGGGACGTCAGAAAAATCCTGTTCTATATAAAAAGCCGGGCAATCAGGGCTGTTGCGGATAAATACCGCTACTTCGTCAAGCAAGTCTTCGAAAGTAAGTAATTCGGAACTTTCTGTGACCGTGTTTTTGACGTGGATGACCTGCCCCAGATCTTTAATTACCTCGTCAACCCGTTCAATCGATTCTCCGATACCATTCAGCAGAAAAGTATCTTCTGGCGCAAGCTCCATTTCTGTTAGCAGTGAGGTAATACCTTTAATGTTGGCGACCGGTGAACGCAGGTTATGTGAAACGATATAAGTGAACTGCTCCAGGGCATTGTTCCTCGCTGATATTTCAGATATTTTTCTCTCTCTTTCGAGCTCATTAAGCTTTCTTTCTGTGATGTTTTTTGCAGAGAAGACATAACCAGTGATCTCTCCTGAATCACAGGTTATCCCGGTCCATATCACTTCAAACCATTCCGGTTTTTCGGAAATGTTATAACTGGTTTCATATCTAACCGTCTGACCACAGCGAAGCTGGCTGATAACAGAACTCACGAAGTTTCTTCTGTGACTTTTAAGATAATCCAGGCCGGAAGTTCCTTGCTGCAGGTCTTTGCCAAAAGCACTCAAAGAAAATGTTGCCGCCTGGTTATTATAAGACACTACCCTGAAGTCCCGATCAAGCAGGAGATACGCAACGTCGGTATGGTTAAGAATGGTACGGAGGTCCGTTGCATACCTTTTAAGCTGCTCTGTTTCGGCCTTCATTTCCGTCATGTCCCGGATAAATCCAAAAAGATTCCGGTTGCTATCAGAGTCTTTAATAAGGTATTCTACCCTGAAGTACTTTATTGTCGTCTCTCCGCGGCATATCCTGTATATGTTTTTTTCTGGTGTTATACCGCGCCTGATAAGACTGATATCTTTTCTTAACTGCGGCCGGTCTTCACTGTGTAAATAGTGGAAGAGCTTCTTAAAAGAGGAGGGCTTTTCTTCATCCGGAAGTCCAAAGATTCGCAATAGTCCCCTGGAAAAGCGTCCTTTGTTTGCGTTGAGGTCCCATGTAAAACTCCCAGAACACGAGATCAATTCAGCTTCCTGCATCATTTCTTCATCTGTTGCAATGTCTCTGGCATGGCGGGATATTCCTTCATTTGCATCATAACTGCAAACAGCAGAACTTATAACCTGCGGCAAGCTGTGAATATTATCTTTAAGCACATATACCGTTGCTCCGGTTTTCATGGCCTCAACAGAGATGTCCTCTGTTTCGCCGGGAGTCATCAGAATAAAAGGAATCGAACTTCCGCGGTTTTGGAGTATTTCCAGCGCTTTCATTGGTCCGAATGTTGAAACGGATCGACCGGAGAGAATTACGTCCGGTTTGAAATCATTGAGCGCTCTGACGAAATCTTCACAGTTGCCGGTTACCCGTTTTTCAAATTCAAAACCGGCACTCCTGAGAATCTTGTCGGCCGGTATCGGATCAGGCAGAGAGTTTTCCAGATGTAATATTCTTACAGGCTGCATATTATTTAACCCGCTGTCTTTTCGTGAGAACCAGTTTTCTGCAAATTATCCAGGGACAACATATCAGAGCTTGTTGTATAAATGCCTCGAAAAGCAACTTATTTATAATCAGATGTATGTAACTCATATAGTAGACTTGTTCTTATCAATTTTACATGTCAGGTATAACTGAGGAAGTATACGAAGAGGCTGTTTACGGGTTACATTGTATTTTTTTATCCTGCTTCTGTAGAGTGTAAGTGGTTTTCCGGGTGAGGCCTGTCAGGGAGGTACATAATACTCTTCAGGGAGGAGCGGGAACCAGGTTGCTAGGGTTCTTAGATTTGTTGTAAATAAGATTAAAGTTTAAACAATTATGACTGTTTGGTGTGTCTTTATTAGGGAATTTGGTGTATTTTTGTAAAAATTGCAACGAGAATATGAGTAAAATAAAAATCGTTATAGTTGGAGGGGGATTTGCGGGTATCAATCTTATTAAGAAATTCAAGGGCGACGACCGCTTCCTGATCACGCTTGTTGACAAGAACAACTACCATTTTTTTCCGCCGCTTCTCTACCAGGTGGCTACCGCATTTATCGAGCTTTCTAATATAAGTTATCCTTTCAGACGTCTGTTCAGAGAAAGGAGCAATGTTCGTTTTCATCTCGGTTCGCTTGTCAGGGTCAACCCGTCACGAAATACAATTGAAACCGATAACGGAGTTTTAGAGTATGACTATCTCGTATTGGCGATGGGGACCGAGACCAATTATTTTGGAATTGAGAATGTACGGAAAAATGCCATGCCGATGAAGACGATTGATGAAGCTTTAAACATGCGGAATCATTTGCTTCTTAACCTGGAAAAGGCAGTGCGCTCAAAAGAGAGAAGTGAACGGAACAAGCTTTTAAATTTCGTTATAGCAGGGGGAGGGCCTACAGGTGTGGAGCTCGCCGGAATGCTTGCGGAAATGGGAAGTAAGATTATGGTGAAGGAATACCCCGAGATAAAGAATTTCGCTTCCCATATTTATCTTATTGACGCGGGACCGGTGCTGCTGGCTCCTATGAGTAAGAAGGCGCAGGATGAAGCATACCAGGTATTGAGTAAGCTGGGGGTTAAAATTATCCTCAATAAAGCGGTACAGGATTATAGTCAGGGCAGGGTCATTTTGAATGATGGTACTTCTATTGAAACAAATACTCTGATCTGGACTTCCGGTGTGATCGGAAGGGAAGTGCCGGGCTTGCCCGAAAAGGTCATTGCACGCGGGCGCAGAATAATGGTAGACGAACACAACAAAGTCTTGGGTTCGGATAACATTTTTGCTCTCGGTGATCAGAGCCTGCAGCTTTCGGACGTCAATTATCCAAAAGGACACCCGCAGGTAGCTCAGGTGGCGATGCAGCAGGGAGCCTTGTTAGCACAGAACCTTCTGAACAAGATTGAAAAAAAGCCTCAAACTCCCTTTTCGTATAAAGACAAAGGAAGTATGGCCATCATTTCGAAATACAATGCGGCGGCCGATCTTCCAAAGTTCTCCTTCAAAGGATTTTTTGCATGGCTTGTCTGGCTTTTCATTCACATCATTCCATTGGTAGGATTCAGAAACAAGGCGAAGCTGGCCTTTAGCTGGTTCTGGTCCTTTGTGACGAATGATGCCACTCTCCGCCTTATTGTCAGGCCGGAAGAGGAAAATCATGGAGAGGAACGAAAGAGCCCTGTAAATCATTAAATTTATCAGGACGAAGAATTTTCCATTCTGTTAAAACCACATATAAACGGGGTAATGTGCGCTTGCATTGCCCCGTTTTTTTGTAACTAACTTATCTCCGTTGCTGATAATGCTGTTACAAAGGGGCCATTAGGTTTACTGCTGGGAAGAGCAAACTGCTTTACCAGAAAAGCAAGATAGCACCATTAACAGACTTTCCGGCAGCTAAGACGCAGGTCTGAAATATTTTTTCAAAATGCATGGATCCTGAAATGATAAAAGAGTAATTTTACATCTGCAAAGGGTGGCCGGTCACAAAACCCTCCAGTGTCTGCCTTTCCCTGCAAGTCACGAGTCGGACTGTTCACGATGTATCCTGTCTACTGCCAATTCAAAGGATCTCAGGATCCATTCCTGATTTATTTATTTTTTTCCTGTACGTGTGCACATTGAAACTTCGTTCTCTCCACATTGAGTCCACATAATTGTAAAAACATGTGGACTCGATGTGGAGACACAGCAGAGTGAATGCCGAGACACGTAAAGTACTTGCCAGGATAATCCGGTATCCGGGTTATTCATGACATTAAGAGGAAGAAAATGCTGTATTCAGGGGGAAGGCATGTGATCCACGCTGATGCGGAGGAACAGTAAAAATATGAATTATTGTTCATGTTGTGAATGCGCTAATTGAGGAAAATTTGCTATCAATTGTTGATTATCTGCTACGCTTTTTTCTGTAAACCCCAAAGATGAGGAGTCTGCCGGATTTGTATTATTTTTGTTGTGAACACAAGGGGGAAAAGAGAGAATCCGAAGGCGATTTAGCAACAGCTTTATCGGTTATTGCTTCCGGAAATCCACTATAACTATTAAACGTGAATATTAAACCGTTCAACGATCTTAAAAAGAACCTGAAGAGGCTTTCATCTTTGAATAAAGAGATCAGGGTGGCTGTGCTTTCAGATTCATCCTCTCAGTTAACTGTCAATGCTTTAAAAGGATATGGCGCTGAGTTCAATGTAAAGTATGAAATCTTTGAAGCGGATTACAACCAGATTGATATGCAGGTGTTTGATGCTGGTTCTGAACTGTACAGATTTGCTCCGGCCTTTGTGATCATACTAAGAAGCACCAGCCGGCTTATGAAGTATTTCTACAAAATGGACCATGATGAACGGGGAAATTTTGCGGACAGTCAGCTACAGTATCTGGAAGAATTATGTGCCACGGTATCGCAAAGGCTTGATTGTGCGGTTATCACTAATAATTACTCTGAGATTAACGATAGTGTCTTTGGTAATTTCGGGTTGAAGGTAATGTCTTCTTTTGCATATCAGCTGAAGAAATTGAATATGAAGCTGATTGATTTGTCTGTGAACAGGAAGGATTTATTTCTCCTGGATTTAAATTCGATGATTGCAAGGGCAGGACATAATGGCTCTTTTGATCCCAAGATCTATTATGCGGCGGATATGGTTTACAGTATTGATTTTTTACCATATCTGGCGAAGAATATAAATGATATCATATTCGCTGTTTCAGGTTCGTTTGTAAAATGTGTGGTATTGGATCTCGACAATACCCTCTGGGGAGGTGTTATCGGAGATGACGGCACCGACGGAATACAGATTGGCAGCCTGGGAAACGGGAAAATATTCTCAGAACTTCAGTTATGGCTGAAGCAGCTGAAGGCAAGGGGGATCATCCTGGCTGTATGCAGCAAGAATAATGATGATACTGCCCGTCAACCTTTTATCAGTCACCCTGAAATGGAACTCCGGCTTGATGACATTGCGGTTTTTGTTGCCAACTGGGAGAACAAGGCCGATAATATCAGGCATATTCAAAGTGTGCTGAATATTGGCATAGACTCTATGGTATTTATTGACGACAACCCGGTGGAAAGAGCACTGGTAAAAAAGGAAATACCGGAGATCATTGTTCCGGATCTTCCGGAAGACCCGGCAGAATACCTGCTCTTTCTGCACTCATTAAATTTGTTTGAAACAGCGTCATATACACCAAATGATAGTGAGAGGACCCGCCAGTACCAGGAAGAGGCAAAAAGAAGGAATGTGTTAAAGGGCTTTGCGAACGAAGATGCATTTTTGGCCAGCCTGGATATGTCTTCGGAGGTAAGGGCTTTTGATCCTTTCAGCGTGCCAAGGGTCTCGCAGTTATCCCAGCGTTCTAACCAGTTTAATTTGAGGACTATCAGGTATACAGAGGAGGAGGTTAAAAGAATGACCGGCGATCC
This sequence comes from Pararcticibacter amylolyticus, assembly GCF_003130405.1. GTDB lineage: Bacteria > Bacteroidota > Bacteroidia > Sphingobacteriales > Sphingobacteriaceae > Arcticibacter > Arcticibacter amylolyticus. Next base: position 363,532 of record NZ_QEAS01000002.1, on the reverse strand, counting down.
TGATTATTGCACTTATTCGTTTACATTAAAGGATAAGTTCGGTGATAACGGACTTGTCGCATTTGTTGTCCTGAAAAAGACGGATTCTGAGACGCTGTTCATTGAGAACTGGGCAATGAGTTGCCGGGTTTTAAAAAGAGGGATGGAGTGGTTTACCCTCAACTGCATAGCCAGTGATGCCAGGCTGTCGGGTGTCCGGAGGATCGTGGGTGAGTATATTCCTACAGCAAAGAATTCACTTGTAAAAGAACATTATCCCTCTCTGGGATTTGGAACAATCTCGGAGAACAGGTACTGCCTCGAGCTGGCAGATTATAGATTAGAGAAAATTATTCACATAAAGAAAACGTCAACACCGGTATGAACCAAGAACAATTGTTAAAAGAAGTAAATGAGATTTTTAAAGATGTACTTGATAATGAAGATGTCGTCATCAATTTTGATACCGTTGCCTCAGATGTCGATGACTGGGACTCTTTGAACCATATTCAGCTGATTGCTGCCATAGAAAAGGCTTTCCGTATAAAGTTTACATCAACGGAAATTTACCAGTTTAAGAATGTTGGGGAAATGATCAGCTCCATTAACAGTAAGCTGAATCCATAACGTTTCCGATAATTTAGGCTGAAATGCTATTTAATTCATTTGAATTCCTCGTTTTTTTTCCGGTAGTAACCGTTCTTTTCTTTATTCTTCCGCACAGGTTCAGATGGCAGTTACTGCTGGCTGCTTCCTGCTTTTTCTACATGTTTTTTAAGCCCGAGTACATTCTCATCCTGGCCTTTACCATTGTTGTGGATTATTATGCGGGCATTTTGATTGAAAGTGCGGCAACAAGCAAATTGAAAAAAAGGTATTTAATGATAAGCCTTGTAGCGAATATAGGGGTGCTGGCTGTTTTTAAATATTATAATTTTATCAACGACAATATTACGGGACTGGCGGGGCTGTTTGGCTGGACGAATCCAATCCCTGCCTTAACCATGCTTTTACCGGTAGGTTTATCATTCCATACCTTTCAGGCTATGAGCTATACGCTTGAAATTGCCAGGGGAAATTACCGGGCAGAGAAGCACTTCGGGATCTACGCCCTTTACGTGATGTTTTATCCCCAGTTGGTAGCAGGTCCTATAGAACGGCCCCAGAATATGATCCACCAGTTCCATGAGAAAAAAGAATTCTGTTATACCAGGGTGGTCGATGGATTAAGGCTGATGTTGTGGGGTTTCTTTAAAAAGATCGTGATTGCCGATAATCTTGCAACATATACTGACAGTGTGTACGGTAACCTTCATGTTCAAACGTCTATAGCTATTGTGATTGCCGTTTTCTTTTTCGCATTCCAGATATACTGCGATTTTTCGGCTTATACAGATATTGCAAGGGGAGCAGCGAGAGTGATGGGCTTTGAACTGGTAAAGAACTTTAATTATCCCTTTAGGAGCAGGAGTGTAACTGACTTTTGGAGAAGATGGCATATGTCGCTGACTACCTGGTTTAATGACTACCTTTTTACTCCACTGGTGATACGGAATCGTGATTCTATCAAGTGGGGTGTTGTTTTTGCTTTAATGGTGACCTTTTCCTTAAGTGGTTTATGGCATGGTGCGGCCTGGACTTATGTTGTGTTCGGGGTGATGCACGGAATCGCCATGAGCTACGAGTTCCTGACAAAAAAATCGAGGAAAAGGCTGTCAAAGAAAGTTCCTGCATTCATTTATAACCCAATGTGCCAGGCATTGACTTTTCTGTTTGTCTGCTTTACCTGGATATTTTTCAGAGCCGGCAGCATGCAGGATGCTTTCTACGTGTTACGCCGCATCCCGGGGGTGTTTACAGAACTGAGTAATTTTGCTGTTACCAACAGTAAGCCGATATTCGACGGTACTCTGAACCGCCTAGGCCTGATATATTGCGGCATGTTTGTCATTCTCCTGGAGACTATTCATTACCTCGACAATAAGTTTCAGATATTCTCGCGCCTCCGAACACAAAGAGCGCTGGTAAGGTGGTCGGTATATTATCTTACCGTGCTGGTAATGATGTTCTTCGCGTCGGCGACTGCGCATAAGTTTATTTATTTCCAGTTCTGATATGAAATTACTGACCTTCAAAATATTTCTTTTTGTACTGTGCCTGTATATTCCGCTGTATTTTATTCAAAAGGTCGTGGATAAGGGACTTCGTAAATACCGGAATGGCGAATTCAGCGTCTGGAATGATATATATGACCGGAAAGTGAATGCTGACCTTCTTATCCTCGGTAACTCGAGGGCATTGGCGCATATTTCCCCGGCGATCCTTGATTCGGGCTTGCATCTTTCATCCTACAATTTAGGAATAGACGGAGCCGATTTTAACCTTACTTACACGCGTTTTCGGGTATACATGAATACGAACAAAATACCCAAAGCTATCATTCTTTCCCTCTCGGCTAAAGACCTGGAAAAAGGGAAAGGAATTTTTGACCCTCCGCAATTTATGCCGTTTCTGAGCGATACGGTGATCCTGCGCGGAACTTCCGGGTATCAGAACAGTTTCGGCATGTACGACCTCTATGTTCCTGCTATGAAATATCGTACGCGTCCCGAATTTCTTAAGATCGGATTCCTGCTTTACCTTAATAAGAGCGTAGAAATGGACGCTCCCCGTTTCAGGGGCTATGAGGGACGGGAGCGGAAATGGGACAACAGCTTTTCCGACTTCGTGAAGTCGAAGAAACGCTTTCATCCGAAACTGGAAAAGTACATAAAGAAAGAGTTTGAAGATGTGGTAAGTATCTGCCGGGAGAAAGGCATAAAGCTCTATTTTGTGTATTCTCCTGAATACATCAAGGTTCAGAAATATTTCGTCAACCGTGATGAGGTATTCAGCTACTTTCGCCAAGTTTCAGGGATAAACAATATCCCTTTCCTGGATTATTCGAACGATCCAATTTCGCATGATACTGCTTATTTCTACAATTCCGAGCATTTGAACCGCACTGGCGCTGAAATGTTTACTAGGAAACTGGCGGCTGATATAAAAAGGTTGAACTGAAGTTTTAAAGTTCAGAATCCGGTTTTTTTTTCTTCTGGTAATAAGAAGAAGTTACATTCCGGTGTTGTCTTGTCTTTGAGCGGGACCAGCGAATTACTCTCCGCGTCGAAGATGTAAATACTATATCCCTCTGTTTGAAAAAGTTCAAAGACCATTTGCCGTTTATCATTGTTCCATAGTTCGCAGTACACAATCGGATGGCATCTTCTTATTAAATTGACGGCTCCGGATAATACTTCATATTCGAAATTTTCAACGTCGATCTTAATGGCGGATATCTCTTCTTCCGGATACAGGTCATCAAGTCTTTTTACCGGTACGTCGTAGATGATGCCCTTTTCTGTGCTGCCTTCCACATACACTTTACTGAGTCCCTGTTGTCGTGCCTTACCTTTTAGGGGCATGATCATCCTTAGCTGCCCTGACTTGTTACCGAGGGCGATATTGAAGGTTGAAACATTGCCTGCTTTGTGGAACGATACCACTTTCTGCAAGGTGGCGAAATTTTCGGCAATGGGCTCGAAGGCGTGTACTTTCATGCTTTTATGATTAAGCGCGATTGGAATTGCTGTGATACCAATATTTGCACCAACATCAAGCACAATGCCTCCGTTTCTTATCCGGTCAACAAAGAGGGAAAAACCAGGTTCGTACCTTCTTGACAGAGCCTTTCTTATCGTAAAAAGGGAGAAAAGGAAGAGGTAATTTTTAAAACCCAGGATATTCTGAAGGAGAAATTTTATTTTATTCTTCATTCAATTCTTGCTTTATAGTTAATCTGCAAAAACCTGACCGGACTTTTCTGTTTGTGTATTTCCCGCTGAAGGAGCCTTGTATATCCACGCCGGGAAGAATATTTCACAATATGGGGTGATAGTTCCGTTTGGGCTCAAATGGCCACTGTTCCGACGGCATATTATTTGTATATTGATAGCGTTTATAAAATGGTATAATTTTCTCTTTGTTATAATTAGTGGATACTCAATCTCATTTTAATAATGTCACTCTGTTAGTGACTCATTACAACAGGAGCAGTTCTCTGGAGCGTTTACTCAGAACGTTTCAGGAACTTAATTGTTCATTCGCAGATGTGGTTGTTTCAGACGATTGCAGCAAGCCTGAACATCTTGATGTGCTCAGGGAACTTAGCAGGATCTATCGTTTTAACCTGGTGACAACCCCGGTTAACAGAGGTCTTGGAAATAATATAAATAAGGGGCAGGACGCAGTAAAAACTCCTTATACCCTATATGTACAGGAGGATTTTGTACCCACACTGTTGTTTCCGGAAAAATTCAGGAGTGCTCTTCAGATTATGGAAGAGCGCCCCGACTTCGATATTATCCGGTTTTATTCATATCTGAAATATCCTTACCTGAAGCCGTATAAAGATGGGTTTTCGGAGATGTATGTTAAGCCCTGGTTTGGCGATTACAGGAAAATTTATTTTTATAGCGATCATCCTCACCTGAGAAGAACTAATTTCCTGGAGAAATTTGGCAGGTACGCCGAAGGGCGGAACGTTGACCGGACAGAATACAGGAAATGTATAAACTTTATTCAGAAGAAAGGTAAGGGGCTTTTTTACGATAATTTTAAGGAACTTTTTATACAGATGAATTCAGAAACAGAACCCAGTTCACTAATGAGAAGTAAGTGGACACGGAGCAATAGTTTCTTCATCAGGTTTTTACGCGACTCTTATCGTCAGATCAGATATAATTTTGATATCTTATTTGTAAAATATTAAAGCATACAGGGGTATTGGCAATTTTAAGGAACGTTGTTTATGGTTAATATAGTGTATTTGGCTTACGGAAGGGAAGAAGAATACAGGAGGGCGGTATTTTCTGCACTGAGCTTCCTTTTTTTTCACGGCAGCAGTGAACATTTCCGATTAATTATTGCCACAGATAACCAGGAATATTTTGATCGCTTTTTAAAGGGCGCAGACGTAGAATATTTTTTGCTGAGCCAGTTTGACCTGACCGAAATGGTAGACGAAAGCGGCTATATTCACAGACGTAAGATTTGTGTTCTTGATAAAATCGCTCATGTTTATCCGGAGCGGGATATCTTCTACCTCGATTCTGATACTTTCTTTGTAAAGAACTCGCTGGATGTACTGAAAAAGCTTAATGCAGGCACCAGTATTATGCATGTTCGTGAATACAGCCTTGGCGAAGTGCAGCAGATTTATAAGAAATTTATGGGAGATAAGTTTGAAAATGCTCTCCAGTATCCGGAGAGATTTCTGAAACTGATCTCAAAAACTATTTTTGAAATAGAAGGGGAGAAAATTTCCTTCAATCTTACGCATCAGGTTTGGAATTCTGGTACTGTAGGTATTTCCAAAAGCAATCTTCATCTGTTAAAGGGAATACTCTCATTAAGTGATATTTTTTTCCCCAGTACGGGTTGGTTTATAAGTGAGCAGATCGCATTTTCACTGTTGTTGCAGGAAAAAACGCGATTAGCGCCATTCAGTAACTACCTGGTTCATTACTACGGCTGCAAAGCCAGGGTTGATCATTTGGTAAGGGAAATCCTGACGCCTGAGTTTGCCGAAAGAGCGATTGCTGAAAAAGTGAAAAGTATCGGCTCTTTGCTGCCAGCTCTGAAGAAGATCGTATCTCATGATCAGTTCTTCTCGATCTCTGCAAATGCCTTCAAACGTAGAAAGATATATAAAGGAGCTTCTTTTCTTATCAAAGCTTTATTGAACATCCCTTTGAGTCGTTTGTTCTGGTCTTATCTGGGCTTACGGTCGGCGGAGTTGAAAGCCGCTTTAAGAGCTCATTAACGATACTAATTTAAAATGGATCCATATATATTTGAAGAAGTAACTCTTTTAATCACTCATTATAACCGCAGCATTTCTCTGGAGCGTCTGCTAATGGCATTCCGGGATCTTAAATGTGTTTTTGCAGAGATCATCGTGTCTGACGATGGCAGCGGTCCTGATCATTTGGGACGCGTTCGCAGGCTTCAGGGCGAGTTTGATTTTAAGCTCGTGACGTCTCCATACAACAAGGGTCTTGGCAATAACATTAATAAGGGGCAGAAAGAGGTTAAGTCGCCTTATACTTTGTATGTCCAGGAAGATTTCATTCCTGCGCCTGTTTTCCCTGAAAGGCTTTCTGAGTCGCTTTCTATTTTAAATGAGGACAGTCAGATAGACTTTATCCGTTTTTTTGCGTTGTTTCGTTACCCTGATCTGAGTCCCTATAATGATCATTTTTCCTTGGTGTTCTTTAATAAATGGAATACGAGTCACCTTAAATTCTTTTGTTACAGCGACAATCCTCATTTGAGAAGAAGCAGCTTTTTTAAAAAATTCGGTGAATACAAAGAGGGGTGGGCCGGTGATGTGACGGAATTTGATATGAGCCTTTCTTTTATCAGGAACGGTGGAAAGGCCCTTATTGCGAAAGATTATGATAAGGTATTCATTCATCAGAATTCTAATGATGAACCCAGCATGATGGAGCGCAAGCCCTGGCGGCACAAAAAAGATTTCTTTATCCGCGTTCTCAGAGCGGTGTATCTGAAATACAGGCTGATCAAAAATACTGTCCAGCTATACCGTTATCCCAAAATAAAATAGTGGTTTCTTAGGGGAAGCTTAACTGCCACCGGCTCTTCAGACCGGCAGGAGAGGTGTCTCGGTACAACGCGAAAAGATGCCGGATTTGATTTCCCGTTAATAGTTTTCCGATAAGTATTCCAGTATTTCGGCCTCTGTCTTTGCGTGAAGGATCTTTGCTCCTGACAGCATGGGTACAATAGTATCAAATTCTTTGAGCTCATGTTCGATTCCGCGCTTTGACAGAATAATATTCACACCGCCAAAACAACTTGCCAAAGCTCCTGTTCCGCCGTGCATGGATATATAATGGGAACAATTGGCATACACCATGAGTTGGAGGTGATTGAAATTGTTTACAGTGCCCTGGTGCTGCCTGTACAGATCATCCATCAGGATCACTTCCGGATGAGTTTCCCTCAGCCATTGATGTTCCTGCAGATCCAGTATTGCACTGTTGTCTTCGACGATCTGGGAAGGGAGAGGCCTGTTATAAATTATCTGATACTTTTCTTTATACTTTGAAATAATGCTGTCGAGGGTTGAGATGTCGAGGAAGTTTAAAGGTGCTTTTTCCCATTCTACATTATACTTGTTGGCAATCACCAGCGTCGGCTTGGAATACCGGAAGGTGGTGTTACTGTAATGCTCCCTGAAAGGGATTCTCTTCCATTTCCTGTAGCTAAAACTGATGCTATGGGTCATGTTAGGGATGGTGAAGTTGGTATAGCTCTTTTCCCATAACCTTTCATCATAGCGTTCTTCGTGATTATCACTGAAAAAGTAGAATTCTTTGGTCCCCTTACAGGAGATGGTTTTTTTCAGGGTGCCGTTGAGGTAGTGCCAGTAGGCATAGGGCATAACATATCGTATTTCCTGGTCGAATTCGCCCTGAAACTCGATCGTTTTATACCTGCCTTTTTTAATGTAATCTTTGTACAAATATTTAAATTGCAGTAAACGGCAATAATAATTGTCGCGGATAAAATATTTGTATTCTTTCCTGACTTTGGGATATTTTACCACTACAAGCAAAAGGAGAAACTTTCTTATATAATTCTTCATTATTTTAAATCTGTTCCCAGCCATCAGGTACTAAATCTTTAATGTCCCAGTCGGGTTGGTTTTTATACCAGTGTTTTGGGGCGATGACACATTTATCTGCATTATTTCCAAGCCATGCGCCCCACCAGCTGTAGGAACTGTTTGCAATGATATGGTGATTGCAGAGTGTCATCAGGTGTAAATCATCTATATCAGCGTCCGGGCCGGTACATGTTACATACGTTGCATTTCCCGGGAGCGGAAACTCCTTTTCCACCCATTCTCTGTCATCTGTAAAAATAAAAAAATCACATTCGCCAACCATTGAATTCATGCGGGAAATAGCCATCCTGTAATAATCAGTACCGATGAAACCAAATGTCTCACTGAATACGGGATGGTGAACATAATCGCCCCGTCTTATATGTAGCGACACCGGATTATTTGCGTTGATGATTTGCTCTTTAATACGGAAAAACACTTCACATGGTTCATTTTTAAATGATAATTCTTTCCGCACCTGGTCTGCTGCCTGATGGAAATATTTCTCGGACTGCCAGTACCCCATCAAAAATATGCAGGGCGACCGTAGCTCCAGTATGTCAGGGTCAAAATGAAAATGCTTTTCCCGTACATACGAGAATAACAGTGGCACATTCCGGTTGGGAAAAGCCCTTGTAAGCTTAATACCGTACTCAAGTGGTCTGTTCAGTTCAGAATATTGTATATTGAATTTATCCAGTTTAAAGGTTCGCTGTGTCTCCCTGGCATATTCTGTTTGATAGAACCTCAGATCGAAATACAGCTGTGTATTATTCAGAACAGAAAGCTGTTTTGCCAGGGCATATTGGAATAACTGATTCCCGAGACCGCTTGTGATTACTGGAATGATCATAATGCCTAATGTTGTCCCCGGTGAATGACCATTTTAAATCCTTTCTGATACAGAGAAATGGTTCTGTGCATAATATTTTTCAACTCAACCCCCGCAAGTTTGAACAAGACAATCTGGTTAAAGATGAAGCCAACAACAGTTGCAATCAGATTTGCTGTTGGCGAACCTATTACCCCGAACTCCTTTATCAACACGTAACTTAAAATAAGGTTGATGGCCGTAGGAATAATTACCATCAGAAAGTTGATCTGTGTTTTACCAACAGCATTGAGGATAACTCCTGCGTTTCTTCCAAAGGGTTTTATTAAACTGAATACCACGATAACCTTAAGAAGAACAGATGCCTGCATGAACTTATCTCCCGCTATAATATAGATCACCTGATCCGAGAATATAAAAAGAAGCAGCAGAAAAGGAAACATGACTGCCACAAGCATGGAGCACACCTTTTCGTACAAAGTACGGATCCCTGTCATTCCTTCATCCTTCATCGTAACCACACCTTTTGGCAGCAATATCATAGAGATTGACTGAAGCGGAATCTCTATTAACTGCAAAACCCGGTTTGCAACATTTATAATGCCTACAGCCGCAGGCGTCAGCAATGCCCCCGAAATTAGCTGCCCGATATTGTTGGATACCTGGCCGACCACCTCAACGCCGAAGGTGAACAAGCCATAAGTGGCAATGTCCCGGATAACCGGTTTGTGCAGCACAGGCTTCAAAGCAAGATACCGTTTTATAAGAAAAAATATCACGATGATGGAGAGTGCCCCGGATAACAGCTGGATCATGATAAAGTCTGTAAGGGTTATTTTCATATTCAGGATGATCACAGCACCGAGATAAATGATAAATAAGCCGGACCTTATAAGGGATGATATCAGCTGACCTTTAAATTTCATATTTCCCTGCTCTATGCATATTCCGAAGTTGATAAGAGCAGAAAAGAGAAGGAGCAGGGGAGCATACCACAGCATATGATTGAGAATTGCAGAGTGGTAAATGTTGTCGATGAAATAGATAGAACCTGTTAACAGAACCGAAATAATAAGTGTTAAAAAGAGGCAGAAAGCGAGCGCATTGAAAATGAAGAGCCCGTTCTGATCGTCTTTATAATCGTTGTAATACTTGATGATCGCATTATTGACAAAGCTGTTCCCTGCTATTTCAAAGATAGAATAGATAGAGGTATACAGTATCCAGAGTCCATATTGTTCTTCTGTGCAGATCCGTACTAAAAGGTAGAAAGTCAGGAAATTAGAAACCACCACAATGCCTTTGCCAGCAGTAACAAAGAGCCCTGATTTGAGCCAGTCTGTACTGTTTATTTTATTTGCTAAGTCGGTTAAAAGACGCATTAAACTTCAATTGTTGTTCGTTAATTCAAGGAGCAGATTATGCCCGTCAGTCTTTTTACGATATTCTCCCAACTAAAGTTCTGTGCATATTCCATTCGTTCGGATTCAAGCTGAGTATTATTTTCCCTGAGGGCAGTTTCTATATTCTCAATAAAACCATCGTGATCTTCCGACAGGTAACAATGCTCGGAGAAGACCTCCCTCATGGTGTTGGTAGAGATAGCCACAACCGGTTTGCCCATTGCGAGGTATTCAATAATTTTGAGGGGGAAATTGCCAATCGTTATTTTATTAATCACCTGCGGGTTAATACAGACATCAAAAGCATTAATATAAGACGGGATCTCCCGCGTGTGTTTCTTTTCGATAAAATAAACGTTCTTCAGGTTATGAAGATCGCTTTTACTGAATATCTCGTCTTCTGCTCCGATCAGAACGACACTTCCGCGGCTGTTCAGAGCGGTTTTTCTTATGAGTTCGATATCGAGGCGCTGAGCTGTTAAAAGACCTACATACCCGATGACAGGGCGGGGCAAATCGCGGAGTTCCGGCGGAACAGGACCTGCATTGTTTTTATTAAACAAGGAAAGATCGCCGCCATTGCCTATATAAAAGCTCCTGGGGTTATACTTCGATGCATTTTTCGTGAAATCGAGTGAGTTGCATACAATCGCATCACTCTTCTTCATTAATTCCGGTTCGAGTGTTATTCCGTGCCTTTTCCAGTAGTCAAAGCCCAGGGTGTAATCCCTGTCAAGGTAAACGTACAAAGACGGTTTTAATATCTCCTTCAGGTAAAAGCTTCTGAAAATATCTTTATCGTTGATCAGGATAAAGGACCCGAACTGGAGCTGACGGACAGCTTCCCGGATTTCAGCACCGAACCTGAGGTTGTTAAGTTTATTAAAAAGCCTGAAAATCGTTGTATTGGGTATCCAGTTTATGGATTCCAGTGTCTTTGCCGGATTCAGTTCCCACAAGTTTTCTCCGATCTTCACCAGGGAGGGCTCTCCTTCTTTTATTTTCCTGATATGTTCGTTTGTGTAGGGATCTCTTTCCTTTTTAAGAAGCGTCCTTCTGTCAAGCGGGTGATTTACATAAAGAACCTGATGATTTTGCCTTGCCAGTTCCTTTGCAAGACTTGTAGACGTCGATTCCCTGTCTGTGTTGATTCTCTGAAGGCTTACAAAGACAAAATTCATACTTTAAGGCGCTAGCTAATCGTTGGAAGATGTTTTGGTATCGTGTGGTTTCTCGGGGGTCAATATCTTGAAGAAGCGGTTGAATTCCCGTTTCACACGATTGGTCAGGGCCTTACTGAAGCTGCCGTCTTTAGCAAGCGTACGGGGACCTGTCCAGGTGCGTGCCTTGTTGGATCTGACCTGCCTGATTTTCCCATAAGTCATCAGATCAAAAGCGAGGCGGCCTTCATCTCCGCGGATCATTTTCATGACAAACCCAACCTTCAGGCCGTATTCCCGGATATATCCCATATTAATCCCATAGGAATTTAAATAAGGTCTTTTTATCTGCCTCACCTCGGCGATGACATCCTTCATTTTCTCGAGCATATATAGCTTCCACCTGGGGAAGCCCGGCTCGGGAATGAAAGAATATCTGCCGTAAACACACACCACACCGGGCTGCTTTAATCCGTTTACCATGGCATCTACCCAGGTTGGGGGATAGAAGCAATCAGCATCGGCCAGCAGGATATATTTGCCTCCGGCGTTTTCTTGTCCGAGCTGCCTGGCCGGGCCCCAACCCTGAATAGGCTGAAACAAGCTTTTGATATGCAGTTTGTTTAACGTATCCTGGGTTCTGTCTGTAGAATTATTATTGATGACAATGATCTCGACCGGAAGGCTGGTCTTCGTTTTTGCCAATGCAGCGATACATCTGAGGATGTTCACTTCCTCGTTCCATGCTGAAATCAAGATGCTGACCTCCGGTGTATTTGAAACCAGCTTGTCGAGATCTGAATTGATCGAATCAAACACCTGATCCGGAATTTCTTCAAAAAAAATGAACGGAAAGTTATACTGTCCGATCCAGTCCGGGACTGAGAAAATGCTCATTATGCCTGTATGTTATTTTCGTTTGTCACTTTGTTCGATTTCTCCGCATCCAATCTTGCCACTACAAAGATAAGTGCTGTATACAGGTAAAAATAAACATTAGAAGGGAATTGCACGATTGCTTCCTGAGGATAATTACCGATAGCGTAAGCAAACACGATCAGAATCATTGCCAGGGTATAGTTCTTCAGTTCGGGATCTTTTATTTTCCAATAGCTGTCAATACCTGTTTTCAGGATGATGAAAAACAATGTGCAGATCATGAACAGTCCTATCCACCCCAATTCTGCTGCAACCCTCACATATCCGCTATCCGGCGGAAGTTGTGCGAGGTAAGAATGAGGGGCGAACTTTACACCCCAGCCGCCTGTGGCGCCGAGTCCGCCGCCAATTGGATGCGACCGGATATAAGGCTGAAAGCGTTTCTGATTATTCTTACGGGCATTAAAGGATGCATCTTCAGAAGGTCTGAACGCGGTTTGGAAACGTCGTATAGTTGGACTGGATGTCGGTAAAAAGACTACGATGGTGAATAATACCGCAATGACAGAGCAAATCAGCAGAACCTTTCTTGCCGGATTGAGGATCACAAATAAGACGATCGCTGCCGGTATGAGCACATACGCCCCCCTGGTGCCGGAAAACAGCATAGAATACAGGAATATGGAGGCCAGTACGAAAAGTGTAATCCTCTTCCATAAAACCATGGCCGGGCGGAAGATAAGCACCAGGCACATGATGGCACTTGCTACCATATTATAAGAAAATGCAACGGGATCGGTAAATATCGAAAACTTACGCCAGTGACCGGCGATGAACAGGAGAGACCTGAACCTCTGATTATCTATACTTCTGAACTCATAATCAAAAAAACCAATGAATTCCTGTTTCAGTCCGTAAAGTGCCGCAAAGAGTGACAGAGCTATCCATATCTTTACGATAAAGCGGATGAATGCGACAGTGCGGATATGATAGCAGAAAATGAAGTACATCAGCATGACGAAAGCTACCGAGCGTATCGTATAAATCCAGGCCATCCTGGATTCAGCGAAGGGATTGGCAAACTGGAGAATGTTGTAGGAAATCCAGAGAACAATAATTATTCCGACAGGCGTCTTGAACATTGTCCAGTCAGGATTCTTCTTTTGTTTAATCAGGAACCCGACGATGAGAAGTCCCAGCAAGGCGTCCATTAATGTACCCAGGGGATAATCCACAATCCCCATCCTGTAAACCCACATAAGCAGATAGGCCGATATGAGCAGGATAGTGATTCCGAACTTGGGGTAAACAACTATCCCATAAGACAGAGGAAGTCCCACGATCAAGGCCAGCACAGCTATTCCTCCTCCAACGCCTGAATAGGCAACTGTGAAGGAAATAAGAGCCGAGCACAGTAACAGAACAAGATAGAAAACCGGGGCTGGTTTGCCCCTGAACGTAAGGAAGGATCTGAACGCGCTTTTTTTAGGTGTGTCTCCCATCTCCTTATATAAGCTGATCTTTTCCATTACAGGAACAGGAGTTTAATGAAAAAATAATAAACGATTACAAAACACACCGCGATAGCCGCATTACGCGACAGTTTTTTAACATCCTTTTTGGGTTTTCCGCTTGTGGTGCCTGTTTCCGGATCAATCCTCATTTGTTTCCTCCTTTGTTGTCCGGTCTTTGTTTTCCATACCCGGGTGATAATGCTTCGTGGCGACCGAACGTTTATTGGCTTTCCTGCTGTATATCAGTGAAACTATCTGAAAATATATAAATTTAGGAATCGCAATCAAAGAATCGTAGATCTTTTTATCTGTTTCTGAAGATATCAGTGAAATAGCAAATCCACAGGTGAACACCATAAATGCTACAGCCCAAAGAAGGGCGTGAACCGGACTTATGAAAAGATCCACAAGAAGACAGACGAACGAAAGCAGCAGGAAGATGAAAAGGGGTGGTCTTAGGAGGATGAGCCCGAACAAGAACTGATTGAGGTTAAACCTGGTAATTCCACGAGTTATAAGTCCAAAGCCAAATGAAAAATACCGGAACCAGGTATTGATCCATCTTGAACGCTGATTGACCAGTTGATCGGATCTCGAAGTTTTTTCGTCGTAAACAATCGCTTTCTCTGCAAAAGCGATCCTTTTCCCTTTTTTTAAAATTTCATTTTGAAGCACCTTATCGAAGCCAGCCCCCTGCACATCGAGATGCTGGAGGCAGCCTGCATAAAGTTCCGTGGTGAAAGCCATGCCTGAACCAGCAAGGGTAGCTGAAGACCCCAGTCCGAAGAGGATCCTGCCGTCATAAAAATGATAATAAATATCGCGTGCAGCGTCGAGGCAAGCGTAAACAGAATTCAGGTTCTTTGCGTTCCTGACTCCCTGAACGGCTTCAAATCCATTATTGAAATAAATGTTGAGCTGGTCCAGATACCCGGGATCAACGAGGTTATCGCTGTCTATGATCGTTAAATGAGTATGATTTCTTTGAAAGTGGCTGATCGCATAGAAATGAGATCTTGTATTACTTTGAAGAATCATCGGGGGCCTCAGGATAATCACTTTTTCATCATCGAAGGATAACCCGCTGACATCGCAGTTATCAGCAACAATATAAAGGAGAAAGTTCCGGTAATGTAAATTCAGGATGGAATTAACGGCCGCCGGAATCGTGTGTGTCTGTTCGTAGGCAGTCAGTATAATAGCATAGTCTGGCTGAAAGCTACTATCTATACGACCGGATCTCCCGCGCCGTTTAAAAATAAGCCATAAGATGAACAGCAGCACCGGAAGCACCAAATTGTATCCGATGATAATCTGAACTGCCGTCCATATGGGGGAGAGCCAACTCATATCCCTTTTTTCTTCCCTTTGTTTTTGTAGATGCCATCTGCAGTCGGCTGATTAAGTACCCATCCCGCAAATTTTTCGTCTATGCTCTTGAAATATTGGACATAAAGCTTTTTGGTTTCATTTATGGTCTGACCGGCGGCGAAAACTGCTACCACACTGTCTGCAAAGCTGATCCATTCTTTTGCCTGATTGGAACTGTCAATGGATGGTGTCTCAATAATAATGAGATCGAACTGCTCTTTCAGCTTGTTTATTTTCTGGTGGATAGTCTCCTCATCAGTGAGTTCCAGCACCGAAGTATCTTCACCGCGGTTTGAAAGTACACTCACGAAAGATTCAGCAGAATGTTCATTCAGCAGGCCGGCCCCCCTGAAATAATCTTCCAGGTAAACGGGGTTTTTGGCCTGACGACTGATTTCAGGATGGCTGAAGTTGCCGTCAAGCAGGAGTACTTTCCTGTTTGCTTTACTGAATGCGTAAGCAACACTTAAGGAGAGCAGCGTTTTTCCTTCCGAAGGACCCATGCTTGTTACTGCAAGGACTTTTCCCTTCAGTTCCCTTTCTATTTCGAAACGGACGGACCGCAGAGCTTCCCTGAACTCCGTTAACTCCTCTTTTCCTGCCGCACTCCATATTTCTTTCAGATCTATGGCACTGGAGTTCAGGTGACCGAGTTCGCCCAGTACAGGTTTTCCGGTCTTATTTGCCAGGTCTTTGGCCGAAAGCACCGAATGGTCGGTAAAAAATATCAGAAACAATACCACAAAGCAAAAAGCAAAACTGATGATACCGCTCAGAATGACAAGAAGCATCTTCTTCGAAGGCTGAATAGCTCCGGGCATTGCGTTTTGAACCAGGTTGAGTTTTACAGCCAGACCTGATACCATATTGCTTTGATTGTACTTGCCAAGCGCATCAAGGTACTCCTGGCTGGCAACTTCAATGTCGCGGTCAAGGGATTGTACAACTGCCTCGTGAGGAACCAGGAGATCAAACTGGGAATTGAGGCTATTCAATTCCCGTTCTATTGAGTTCATGCTGTACCGTGAAAGGTCGAGCTGGATCTCCAGGTTTAATTTTTGCTGAACCAGTTGTTCTTTTGCTGATAACGGATTATAAGCGTAGGTATCATTGCTCTTGTTTATTTCGGCGGTGAGAAGGTTCTGAAGTGAATCGATCGACGATTTATACTGCTCTTCAAAATTACTCTGGATATACTGATCGTACAGCGCCTGAAGCTCCTGCCTTGTCCCCACGATCCGCTGATTAAGCCTGGTAAGGGCCGATTCAAGATATTTTCTTTCACCAGGTTCGAATTTCCGGTCAATTTCATTTAAAGCGCCCGTGTTGGAGGCTATAGATTTAATGACATCCTGCTTCCTCTCGTTATAGGCGATGATCTGCGCATATAACTGGCTCGATTGTTCATCCAGGTTCAATACCCTGTTCCTGATCTTATAACTGCGGAGTGAATCTACGGCATTGTTAAGTGCTGCTTTCTTTTCATCCATAAGATTCTTCAGAAAGGCAGTCGCTTTTAGCTGATTAGATTTCTTAATGAACGAGTAGTATTTTATGAATTCAGAGGAAAGTGAATTAGCAATGAATGCTGACAATTCTGGATTTTCAGATTCAAACTCGACACTGATGAAATCACTGTCGCCCACCCGGTTGATCCTGAGTTTGTTTTTCAGTGATTCACTGTCGTATTCCATAGATTTAACATATCCGTAAAGGCCCCTCTGGTGGCCCTCCCAAAGATTCAGTTCTTCACTCCTGGAATATTTGGCCTTAAGCGTGTTTACCAGCTGTGATCTCATAGCTGGGTTTAAATCCCTTACAGCTGTACTGAGGGGTCTGAACGGCCTGTTCAGGGTCAGGTCATGGATCATCAGGCTGTAGGAAACCTGGTCGAGGATCTTCTTCATCCTCATCATTTCCACGATATTGCTGAATTCCTGTGTAATTTCCTGTCCCCGGGGGGATACCTCATCCAGAAAAGACGATTGCTGGGTGTCGTCCACCAGCCCTGTGGCAATCCTGGCCTGCGAAAGGTAAGAGTTAGGCTGATTGCGTACCAGGAAATAGGTAATAACAACCGAAATAACAGGGATAATGATAATGGTAAACCGATGCCTTTTCAGCAAGCGGAGGAACTTTTTAATTTCGTCCATTTATTTAATTTCTTCCAGTTTTTTAACCAGCAGTTGTTCAAGTGATACTTTAGATGTTATAAGTGCGGCTTCTGCGGCTATTTTAGCCTGGTAAGCTGCGTTCAGAGACACAGATACGTTATTGTAATCAGCCAGCGGCACTTCACCTTTTTCATATCTGCTCTTAATGTTCTTATACATACTTTCAGCATCAATAGTTACCTTGGATTGTAGCCTCAGGTTATTCAGGTTCTGCAGGTATTGTAAATAACGTGTTTTTACCTCAGTTTCTAATTGGAGCTCATATTCCTGCTGCTCAAGTTTTGTTATTTTAAGCTCCTCTTTTGCCGTCTTAACGGCAAAGGGCTTCCTGAACAAACTTCCCGGATTGAAAGATACTCCAAATTGATAGCCGGTAAGTAATGCGGGATTGACGATATCTATCGCATTATTGTTTTCCCTGAAATAATAGGAGAACGAAAAAGGTTCCAGCCATGACAATGTTTGCGCACTGATATTGCTTTTTGCAATATTAATCCTGTTATTAAAAGCCTTAGCCCTGGGGTAATTTTCTTTAGCCACAGCAACAAGCTTCTCCAAGTACAGGTAGGAAAAGTCGTTCATCATCGTTTCCTGTGCTAAGGAAATGTTTGTTAAGATCAGCGCGTTGAATAGAATAAAAACTGCTGATTTTTTATAGTTCATAAATACCCATTTCTAGTTCCTGCATTGAATGCGGCTTGCTTTACCCTTGTTAAATGTCAAATATAACGCTTTAAATTTATTCTGCTTTAACGTGCCGCTATTTGATTAAATATGCTATTATTGTACCAATTGACTTTTTGGAGTCGATATAGTTTCATATACCTGTCTGGAGAACCAGTCTTTTAATTAATAAGCAATTTGGTGAGGAATTTGTTCCCCAAGGAGGGTGGGGATTACGCGTTTAAACGCTAATATATGCTTTCTATTTATTTGTCAGGGGATCTGATTATTCAAAGTTTTTAGTAATCAGGAGGTTAAGTTGATTTCTTTGATTATGGCTTCATTTTTGAAAAACTTGTTGAACGAGGAGCCTTCCTCTGGGGAGAATGAATATAGAAACGGGAAAATCTTTTTAAAATTTGTTTTATGAATGGACATTTACGATATGTCTTAATACTTGCATATTGCTTTCTGATTTCGGGTGCGGCTTTTGCGCAGTTGCCATACAGGGAGAGTTTCAGAAACTCTACTGCACCTGGGATTACATTCGGTGGAGCACCTTCTGCTATTCTTACGGCTGCTCCCGGTACCGCTCCGGGTGGTGGAAGCATTGATCCGGAAGGTCAGGGATATCTTAGGCTTACCGGAAATACCACCTATCAAAAAGGGTATATCATCAGTAATGCAGAATTTCCTGCGCGTAACGGCTTAAAAGTAATTTTTGAGTATTATGTATATGGGGGCACGGGAGCCGACGGGATCAGTTTATTCCTCTACGATGCTTTGGCATCCCCTTTTAATATCGGAGGGTTTGGAGGTTCCCTGGGTTATGCCCAGATTACCAATACATCACCCATTTCTCCGGGAGTCAGCAAAGGGTATATAGCTGTAGGTCTGGATGAATTTGGGAATTTTTCAAATCCGACACAAGGCCGGCAGGGGGGGCCTGGATTTATGCCGGGTTCAATCACTCTGAGGGGCCGCGGGAACGGAGCGGGTTTAACTCCTGATAATTATCCCTACCTGACTTCCCAGCAGACACAGTCTCTGGGCTTTCCATTAGTAGCTGGCGGCAGCAACAGGGAGTCTGATTCTACTTCCGCCGGGTATCGCCGCGTGTATATGGACCTTGCTCCAAATCCTGCAGGGGGCTATAATGTTACCGTCAGGGTGATGCGCGGAGGCCCTACACCGATTACCACCACTGTTATTGATAATTTTTACTACAGGGAGGCTGCTCCTGCCAATCTCAGATATGGTATTGCATCTTCAACAGGTGAAAGGACCAATTATCATGAGATCAGGAACGTTTTTATTGATGTATACAAAAGAGATGAGCTCAATAAACCGGAGGTTGGTAACGACATTATATCAGTCTGTGCTGGCACAGAGGCTGTTATTGATGTAACAGCAAACGATAAAGCCACCAATGAAGGAGGAGTCATCAATAAAGCATCTATAGACCTGGATCCGGCGACAGCGGGTATTCAGAGCTCCTATTCTGTTTCCGGAAAGGGAACCTTCTCCTTTAGCTCTGATGGTAACGTGCTTTTTACCCCGGAGGCAAGTTTTACCGGACCAGTAGTGGGGTACTATACCGTGAACGATTCTTATGGTGTTACTTCCGATCCTGCAGTTATTACGGTCACATATACGCCGGCTCCCGCACAGCCGGATGCCGGGCCGGATCAGTTAATTCATACTCTGAACGCCACAGCTAGCTACATCATGAAGGGCAGCAGCCCCTCCTCCGGTTCAACCGGAAGATGGTCGCAGGTTTCGGGAGCAAATACGGCGACATTTTCGAATCCGGCAGTGCAGAATTCTCTTGTCAGTAACCTCTCCGGAGGCGCTTATACTTTCCGGTGGACTGTTACTACAACCGCGGGATGTGAGCTTTTTGACGATGTGGTACTTACGATAAATCATACGCCCGTTGCTAAAAATGACACTACCACCACCGCTTTAAATACATTCATTGAGATTCCGGTCTGGGCAAATGATACGGACCCCGATGGCGATAACACCCTTGACAGGACAAGCGTTACGATTAAAGCCAATCCAGCTCACGGGACTGTCCTTGTAGATCCCGCGACCGGGCTGGTAAGATATCGCCCAAGTGACGGTTTCTCGGGGTATGATTCTTTTGTTTATACCATAAAGGATAACTACGGTGCTGAATCGACACAGGCTACAGTATTGATAGCTGTTAATGTGAAACCAGCGGGAACCCCGGATATCGGGTGGACTATCACTGAAACGCCGGTAATATTGACCGTTTTGCCTAACGACAGCGGAAGAGCGGGCGCCAGCGTCATAAAAAATACGGATCCGGCTAACGGTGTGATCACTGTGAATCCCGAGGGAACAATTTCATACACTCCTGCGGCAGGTTTCAGCGGCAAAGATACATTTACCTATAAACTCAGAAATAAGGAGGGGCTGGAATCTGATCCGATCCTGGTGACGGTTAATGTGAGGCCGGTGGGAAGCCCCGATAACAGGTCTGCCTATCTCAACACACCAGTGAGCATTCCTGTAAAAGATAACGATATTAGTAAAACAGGTACCTCCGTGGTTCCCAACACCTTGCCTCTGCATGGAAGTATTACGGTAAATGCGGATAATACGGTTACTTATACCCCGGCAAGCGGCTATTCAGGTACTGACTCGTTTACCTACCGGTTAAGAACTGCCGACGGACTCGAATCTGATCCCATTACCGTAAATCTTACGATTTCAGGAATTCCTCCCAAGATTGATGATATTATCGTGGAGGTTCCCAGCGATCAGCCTTCAACCATACAGATCCCGGTACCGCCCGGTGGAACTATAGTGGTGACAAATCCTCCCAAACACGGGACTTTTGATCCTAATACCGGGATTTACACGCCTAACCCTGGTTATACAGGTCCGGATGACTTTGATTACGTTATCAGGGATGAGAACGGCAATGAGACCCCGGGAAGGGTGATCATAGAAGTAAGCCGTCCGGCTAAGATCGGGCTGGCTAAAGGCCTTACAGCTATGACGAAGAACCCTGATGGAACATACAACATCACATTCGTGTTTACAGTGGTTAACTACGGCGATCACAGGATCAATCAGCTTAGCTTAACGGATGACCTTGCAGGTGCTTTTCCATCTGCTTCCGTCACGGTAAGAAGCATCAGCGCAAGTGGCGATCTTCGTGTAAATGATTCTTATAACGGCATAACAGACAAAGAATTGCTTCTGCCTTCCAGCTACATAAGAGAAAGATGGAAGGAAACCGTGACCCTGGATCTGATTGTTTCCATAGGTGATAAGGATGCTACTTTTTATAATACTTCCCGCGTTACCGGGACGGCCGGTAATAACGGAAGCAGCGTGTCGGATCAGTCTACTAATGGCCTGACCCCCGACCCGGTAACTTCCGGAGATCCGTCTCCTTCGGAACTGACCCCGGTAAAGCTGGTTAAACAGCCGCTGTTCATCCCGGGAGGGTTTTCTCCGAACGGCGATGGGATTAACGACTATTTCATCGTTGAAAACGCATCCGGCAAGCAGGTAAGCCTGGAAGTATACAACAGGTGGGGGAACCGGGTATACCGGTCAAAGAATTATCAGAACGACTGGAATGGAAAGTGTACCGAGGGTATACATTACGGGGAAGATGTACCGGTTGGTACTTACTATTTTGTGATTTCGATTCAGAATGAAGAGAAAAGAGTTGGATACGTTACAATAAACAGGTAAGATGAAAAGAGCGAAGATATTTTTATTGCTGGCAGGTACGTTGATCCTCTCCGTTGATGCACTGGCTCAGCAGGATGCGATGTATTCCCAGTATATGTTCAATACACTGGCTATTAACCCGGCGTATGCCGGAAGCCGTAATGTGCTTTCTGCTACTGCCCTGCACCGGGCACAGTGGTCTGGTATTGCAGGTGCTCCCAAGACAACTACATTGACTATCGATGCGGCTGTAAACAGCAAGAAAATCGGATTGGGGTTTCAGATCTTTAATGATGAGGTGGGTATTACGAAGACAACAGGAGGAGCTGCCAGTTATGCATACAGGATCAGAATGGACGAGGGCTCTCTGGCTTTCGGGCTACAGGGAAGTCTTTATCAGTATACTGCTGATTTTACAAGTGTGCCATTAAGCAGTTCAGGAGGCTACGACCCGGCTTTCGCGAATAATGTTAACAAACTCATGTTTAACTTCGGTACCGGCGTGTACTATAACTCTGACAGGTATTACGTTGGACTTTCAGCACAGGGCCTTCTCAATAATCGTTTAAATGAGAACAATGCCGCTACTGACAGCACCCAGGGAAACCGGAAATCACTCCATTTATTCCTGGCTTCGGGATATGTATTTCCGCTGGCCGAGGACTTTAAGCTGAAGCCATCTTTCCTGATAAAGGCAGTTGGCGGAGCTCCTGTAGAAGCGGATCTCAATGCAACACTCTGGATTAAGGATGTGATAGCTTTTGGTGCGCAATACCGTACCAGCTCCGACGTGGCGGCATTGGTGGAGTTGCAGGCAACTCCGCAAATAAGAATCGGGTATAGTTATGATCGCAGTACTACTGGGTTGAAGAACTTCAATTCCGGAAGTCATGAGATCATGATCAGGTTTGAGTTTGGTTCAAGCCGTGGCAAAATTTTATCACCGAGATATTTCTGATTCCAATAATTTATGAAGATTAGATCTATAATATCATCCATCATATTCCTGGTTATCCTGACTGCCGGAACGGCCTTTGCCCAAACGCCCAGCGGTCTCACCAAAGAAATGAGAAAGGCTGTTGCCGAATATAATTCCCTCAGGTATTTGTCGGCGATACAACATTTAAATGTTGTTTTAGCTAAAGATTCAGCTAATGTAAAAGCGCAGGAAATGCTGGCTTTCAGCTATAAACAGGTTAAGAATTATGATGAGGCTTTATTCTGGTATGAAAAGCTTTCACGCCAGAAAGAACTAAAGTCTGAGTGGGTTCTTTATTACGCTGAGGCGCTTGCCAATAAGCAGCGTTATGAGCGGTCTGAGCAATGGTACAGGAGATACCTGAGCCTGATGCCTGCAGACAAACGGGCTTCTGCATTTGCCAGGGCCAACGTGAAAGATTTTACCAGGAATAATGGACTGTGGAAGATTGCGTATGCAAATATTAATTCGGCAGCGTCCGAATATGCGCCACTGTATTTCCGGGGTGGATTATTGTTTGCCAGTAACCGGCTTAAGGGCGGTGTGAACAGTATGGTATTCCCATGGGACAATACTCCATACACTAATTTATATTGGGTAGAGAGATTACAGGATGTAAAGGATGTGAATATTGATAGCGCGCTGGCAATTGCTGCGAAGGGCGGTAAAGGAAACTATAAGTTTAATCACGATGATACCGCGCCTACCAGTAATGACAGTAAGACGCTGGGCGAATACAATCCATCTATATTTTTTGATACACTAGGCCTGGTACTTAATGCGGGAAAGATAGGGAAACCCCTTAAAGGAAGGGTGAACTCCCGTTATCATGAAGGTCCGTCGGCGGCATTTCCGGATGGTTCGCTAATGTTCACAAGGAATAACTTCTACAGGGGAAGGTCCGGAAAAAGCAAGGATGGGGTCAATAAGCTGAAGCTTTTTACGGCAAGCGGCGCCCATCTGAAAAGGATCAATCCCTTTCCATACAACAGTGATGAATATTCTGTAGGTCATCCCGCACTAAGCAAGGATGGTAATATCCTGATCTTTGCGTCTGACATGCCAGGTGGATTTGGAGGTACCGACCTGTACTATTGCGTACGTTCGGGCGGAACAAGCTGGACCCGCCCTGTGAATTTGGGTAAACAGATCAATACAGAGGGTAATGAACAATTCCCGTTCCTGACAAAGGATGGTACCTTATATTTTGCTTCGACCGGTCATGCCGGATTGGGTGGCCTGGATATATTTGAAGTTGCATTAAAGGAAATGAAACCTATGTTTGCTCCAAGGAATGTAGGCGTGCCCGTCAATTCGTCATCGGATGATTTCGGCCTTGTGATGAATGACGACGGTAAAAATGGCTTCTTCTCATCAAACAGAAGGGGAGGAGATGATATTTACCACATAAGTCAGGCAATGAACCGCGTCATCCTGGAAGGAACTATAAGGGATGCGCGGACAAAGCTTCCGCTTCCGGGCAGTCGTTTGCTGCTTCGCCACCTGGACGGAACGGACACGCTCCGTGTAAATTCAAAAGGTGAGTTCAGAAGAGACCTTGCCAGGGAGACAGACTATGAAATTACAGGCCAGAAGCTCGGCTATGTTAGCCAGTTGTCTTTTGTTACCTCAGTAGGTATTACAAAGGATTCGGTTATCAGGGCAGACATTTACCTTAATAAGACCGAGAGTCCTCAGCAATATGTCATCAGTCATTGTGACTCATTGAAACGTGTGTTTGCCGTTCAAAGTATCTATTATGACCTTGATCGTTCAGAGATCCGACCGGATGCAAAGCCTGCTTTAGATGAATTGGCGACTTTGATGAAAAAGTATCCTGAAATTACAGTGATCACTTCAAGTCACTGCGACTCAAGAGCTTCAGATGACTATAATCGCGGCCTGTCACTACGAAGAGGGGCGTCTGCAAAAGCTTATCTGGCATCACGTGGAATAAGCCCCTCCCGCATAAAAGTTGAATACTATGGAAAGACACGACTGGTAAACCGCTGCTTTGACGGCGTGCCCTGCTCTGAAGCAGACCAGCAGCTCAATCGCCGTACAGAGTTTGATGTGATCCTGAATGGCGTTAACCTGACACAGCTAGACTGCAATGAGCGTTAAGGAAGGCGGATTAAAAGTAATTGTTAAATAAACTGTGAATCGTATTGCAAAAGTCAGGCATCCGGAAATAATGCAAGTGCGATATCACCGGTTACAATGAAACCGGCATAAAAGAAGAGCCTCTTCTTAATCATAAAAAAGCCTCAGTATTTACAGAATACTGAGGCTTTCGTCTTTTTTAAATCACTTTGGGGCAGTTCGAAAGGATATTTTCCAATCCTGGGACACCCCGCTTTTACCTGTTGAATACCATTAGCCCTCCGGTATTTCCCTCTCCAGGTACAACTCCCTCTAAAGCTCCGACGCATAGACCC
>NZ_QEAS01000002.1:327744-338626 GCF_003130405.1 Pararcticibacter amylolyticus | reverse complement strand
TTCCTTCTGAAGCATTGCCGGGAGGGTTTTAAGGATAATTTTCATGTCAAGCCAGAAGGAGTAGTTGCTGGCATAGAAGTTATCGAGCCTTTTACGTTCTCTCTCAGACATTTCCTCCTTTCCGCGGCGGCTGATCTGCCAAAGTCCGGTTAGTCCGGCAGGTCCGAGAAAACGTGTGGTCCATTCATTGGATGTAAGCATCTCTGCTTCATAAAGCGGCAAGGGGCGGTTTCCGACCATTGACATATCTCCAATCAATACATTGAAAAGTTGAGGAAGTTCGTCAACACTGGTCTTGCGGATAAGACGTCCGATCCGGGTTACGCGCGGATCGTCCTTGATCTTCATAAATACTGACTGACCGGTTTCTGTATCCGAATATTGATTACGGATACTAAGGTTCTGGATTTCCTTGTCGGCGTTTATTTTCATGGACCGAAACTTATAAAAGTCAAAAATCTTATATCCGGTTCCAACCCGTTTACTTTTATAGATCACAGGCCCTTTTGATTCAAGGCGAATCAAAACAGCTACTATGATAAACAAGGGCGATAACAAAAGCAGTGCGAGACCTGAAAAGAATATATCGAACAACCGTTTGTAAAGCGGCATTTGATATTCTACATCAACGCTTGCAGCAAGTTCGGACAGGCGCGGCCTGATCAATTTAAACTTAACAAGAAAGGCCAGCCGTTCACACAAGTCTTCAATAGGGAAGGGATAAGTGTAAAAATCGTGTACCTTCAGTGACATTGCCTCTGAGCGCCAGTTTTTATTGATAAAAGCCGAGAGGACAACGATGATGATGCCATGAAGAAGTGTACTTTTCTTAATCTTCCTGACGAGCTCGATCCAGTTACCCTGTGAGTCCGCTTCAATCAGCAGAATATCGGGCAATGTAAGAAGAGACTGGTCATTCAGATACCGTTCGACAGACTGGATATTGAGTCCCGTTGCTTCGAGATCAAACCGCGCAGCCAGATCAGGGAAAACCATATCACGCAGTTCTGTCCCTGCATATACCACTTTTGCACGCACCCCCGTCTGGTGTGAAAGATTAACGCCTGAGGTCAAAATCATTTAGCTTTAACAAAATTACTGTTTTTCTGATTTAGAAAGCAATGTCCCTATCATTGTTTTCAAAGTGGTGGGGTTAAAAGGTTTCTGAAGGTGACCTTCTAACCTGAACTGCATCTTGTTCACCTTTTCTTCAAGATTGTCGACGCCCGACAGGAGTATCACGGGAGTATCCCGGTAGTATCCGCTGATTTTTAAATTTCTGACAAAAGAACTGCCGTCAAAATAGGGCATTTGCAGGTCGGAAATAACCAGGTCCGGATCGTTACCCTGTTCAAGCCAATCGATGGCTTCAACTCCGCTGTTCTTGATTGTTAAATCGTAATCTTTCGACAAAACAAAATTTAAAAGCTTCAGAATGCTTATTTCGTCGTCTACTATTAATATCCGTTTCTTCATTCTGAACTACTTAACTGACAGCATTAAACATGAGAGCATCCGTTTATTAGCATCATTCCGAATTATGACGCTGATCACCTTACTAAGATAGGTGTTTAAGTTGATACAAGCAAAAATTATACCTGTTAACAGAAACAATATTTTATTGATAAAATCTCGTTTTGGTGATGTATTATTAAAAAATTATTAAGAAAAGAGTCGATTTTGTAAAAATTATTTTTTTATGTCGCCATCAGCACTATATTTGTTTTAGGCACTTTGGGTAATTTCGAGAACACTTACAGTCGTTGCAAAAAAATTACAATTCAAACCTGAAAATAAGTTCCGCAATATGTAGATTTAATTAATTTTGCGTTCCAACATCCAAATTATATGTCAGAAAAAGCTTCTATAATCCTTGATGGCAAGACTTATGAATACCCGGTTATACAGGGTACAGAAAATGAAAAAGCAATAGATATATCTAAGCTCCGCGACCAGACAGGTTATATTACACTTGATACCGGTTTTAAAAATACCGGTGCTACTACCAGTTCTATAACTTTCCTGGATGGAGAGCAGGGTATTTTGAAATACCGTGGATATCCGATCGAAGAGCTAGCCGAAAAATCTACATTTATTGAGGTTGCGTATCTGTTGATTTACGGAGAACTTCCAACTCCGGATCAGATTAAAGATTTTCAATATCAGATAAGCAGGCACACCCTGATTCACGAGGACATGAAGAAATTCTTTGATGCATTTCCTCATAATGCCCATCCAATGGGACAATTGTGTTCGTTGGTAAGTTCTTTATCTGCTTTCTCTCCTGAAAGCCTTAATCCAAGTCCGAGCAAGTCCGATACAAATCTTGCTGTTATCAAGCTGCTCGCTAAAATGCCCACAATTGTTTCATGGATCTACAAAGGATCGTTAGGTGAGCCGTTTATCTATCCATTAAATAAGATGGATTATATTTCGAATTTCGTTCATATGACGTTTGGCAGAGTGACAGAAGAAGTAGAAATAGATCCGGTAGTTGTAGATGCTCTGGATAAGCTTCTTATACTTCATGCTGATCATGAACAGAATTGCTCAACCTCTACTGTGAGGATTGTAGGTTCTTCTGGAAGTAACTTGTATGCGTCCATTTCTGCTGGTATTTCAGCTTTATGGGGCCCTCTTCATGGAGGTGCTAATCAGGCAGTTATTGAAATGCTGGAACTAATAAGAAATGACGGTGGGGATACCGAAAAATGGATCAATAAAGCGAAAGACAAAGATGACAACTTCCGTTTGATGGGATTTGGACACCGGGTATACAAGAACTTTGATCCACGGGCCAAGATCATCAAAAAGGCTTGTGATAATGTGCTGGAAAAGCTGGGAATCAATGATCCTGTGCTCGAGATTGCTAAGAAACTGGAAGACGCAGCCCTGCATGATCCTTATTTTGTAGAGCGTAAGCTTTATCCGAATGTGGATTTCTATTCCGGTATTATTTACCGTGCACTTGGCTTTCCTACTGAGATGTTCACCGTGCTTTTTGCACTGGGACGTTTACCCGGATGGATTGCTCAATGGCTGGAACTGCGCGATCAGAAGGAGCCGATCGGACGTCCGAGACAAGTTTATACAGGCGAGACAGATCGCGTATATGTACCCATATCGGAAAGAAAGTAGTCGTTGCGGATTAGGGAACCCTATAATATTTAAATAAAAAAGAGGCTTTCAAGCCTCTTTTTTATTTAAATATCTTTTTGTTTTTCCATGCTCAGAGCCCGGGCTTCTATAGCAACATTCCCGCTATTGTTGCAGACAGGTAAGAAGCCAATGTTCCGCAGATGAGGGCTTTAACGCCTAGTTTTGCGAGATCAGTACGGCGTTCGGGAGCCAGTTCTCCGATTCCTCCAACCTGGATCGCAATGGAACTGAAATTAGCGAAACCACACAATGCAAAACTGGTTATGATCAGCGTCTTCGGATCAAGGCTGCCCTTGATTTTTGCAAGGTCGAGATAAGCCACGAATTCATTGATCACCATTTTTGTGCCCATTAACGAGCCCGCAGCATGTACATCTTTTCCCGGTACCCCCATTGCCCGGGCGAATACTGAAAATATACTTCCGAGGATCTGGTTCAGGCTAAGATGATGAATGTCAATTCCTATAAAGGAAAGAGAAACACCCATATTGCCGAGCCCGGCACCGATCCATCCTAAGATGGCGTCGACAAGTGCAATGATCGCAATAAACCCGATCAGCATGGCGATAACATTCAGTCCCACTTTGAGGCCATCGCTGGCACCATGCGAAATAGAATCAACAAGATTGGCACTCGTTTTCTTAATTTCCAGTGATACTTTTCCCTTTGTTTCTGAAATCTGTGTTTCAGGCCAGACAATCTTGGATATAACCAGTGCCGCAGGCGCGGCCATAATACTGGCTGCAAGAAGATATTCAGCCGGCACTCCGAGCGAAATATAGATAGCCATCACGCCACCAGCGATGCAGGCCATACTCCCGGTCATAGAAGCCAAAAGCTCAGACATTGTCATGCCTTTGAGGTAGGGTTTTATCATGATCTGTGCTTCTACCTGGCCGACAAAAGCGCTTGCTACGTTAGAAAGCGCTTCGGCGCCAGATACACCCATCACCTTATAAACTGCATACGCCACTACTTTAACAATACGCTGCATAATACCGAGATAGTATGCTACGCTTACAAGTACGGCGACAAATATGATTGTCGGTACAATATTGAAAAAGAAGATGGCGTTTACTCCGAAAGACTTGCTCAGGGAAAGCTGATTGGCGAGAGGCCCGAAGACGAACTCGGCTCCGGCATGTGAAAAATCAAGGATCTTCGTTACAAGCGCCCCCAGCCAGGCGAAAACAGCCTTTCCAACCGGAACTTTTAAAATGAAAACTGCCAGCACGATCTGAATTGCCAGTCCTGAAAATACAACCCGATAGTTAATTGCCTTCCTGTTATTTGATAATAGAAAAGCGATGGCAAAAATCAGTGCGATACCAATTAAGCCGGTGAATCTGTCCATAAATTATAATGAGGAATATGAAGGTGTAATATATAAAGAATTTGCAAGCTGATATTTATGAAGACTTCCTTTTCGAAAGCTCATCCCTGATTTTTACTGCTTTTTCGTAGGCCTCTTCTGAAAGGGCCTGCTGGAGTTTCTCTTTAAGTTCCTCAACAGACATGGAATTGTAAGAAGCAGAGGGCGATTCTGCTACCTTTTCTTCCGTGGCTGCGCCTTCCATGTTTTCAAGGAAAACGAAATCGTTCCCTTCGATCATGATTCCCGCGGTGGACAGGATAAACTCGTATGTATGAATGGGGCAGTCAAATCGTACTGCCAATGCGATGGCATCAGATGTCCGGGCGTCGATTTCGACCTGTTTTTTACCGTCACTGCAAATAAGTTTTGCATAAAAAATACCATCTATCAGGTTGTAGATGATCACTTCCTGTACGGTGATATCAAATGATGAGGCAAAGGATCTGAACAGATCGTGGGTAAGCGGCCGCGTAGGGGTCATTTTCTCGATCTCTATCGCGATGGCCTGGGCTTCGAATCCTCCGATGATAATAGGTAATCTGCGTCTGCCATTTACTTCGCTTAATACCAGTGCATAAGCTCCTGATTGCGTCTGGCTGTAAGATAACCCTACTATATCTAACTTAATTTTTTTCATATCTTACCTGCCCTTAACCGCCTGTTGTTTTTTTAACGCATCCATTTATAAATCTGTTTTTTCCCGGAGCAAAAAGTTTATTTATTATTTACAAAAGCCCTGCCAGACATCGCAGAGTAAAAAGCAATATTGTATGTTATGATCAGTAAACTTACTTTTGCTTTTATTCATCAATCAAGTGCTGATTTAATTTTTGCAAATTTAACTTAAAAAAGCCTCTTTTTAAAATGCAGGAAGACCGTTTACAAAAGCTTTTGGATTTTTTAACAAAAGATCCTGCCGACCCCTTCCTGAAATATGCTCTTGCGACCGAATATCTCAAAATGGATAATCCGGAAATGGCATTAAAGTATTTTCAGGATCTGGTAAGCAACCATGAAGATTATGTTGGGACCTATTATCACCTCGGAAAGCTGTACGAAACACTCGGCAGACGCGACGACGCCCTGCGGGTATACCAGCACGGAATAGAGGTGGCACGGAAGGCCCGGAACAATCATGCAATGGCAGAGCTCAATTCAGCTTATTTATCTTTGGCGGGACTGGATTTTGAAGATGACTAAATCGACCCTCAAAAAGCTGCTTTTTATCCGCGATGTTACCATTTTTACTTTTATAGCATTCGGTGGTGCACAGGCGCATATTGGTATCATGCTCAGGGAGTTTGTCAAAAAAAGGGCTTATATAAGTGAGTCGGAACTTCTTGAATTGAATGCTTTTACGCAGGTCCTTCCCGGGCCATCCTCCACTCAGACTATCATTGGAGTTGCCTATAAGGTGGGAGGGTTGCAACTGGCGATCCTTACTCTTCTGATCTGGATATTTCCGTCTGCGGCAATCATGTGTTTCATCGCTGTTGCATATTCCGACCCTGCGCAGCAGCACCGCTTTGCTCATATTCTTCAGTATGTACAACCCATAGCTGTTGGTACTGTAGGGTATGCTGCTTTTACTCTGGCCCGTTCTGTACTGAAGACCAGGACATCTATGTGGCTGGCTATCGGTGCGATCATCGTGACCCTGATCCTGAAGAATGCATTTGTCTTTCCTCTGCTGATCCTGCTGGGCGGGATAATTTCTTCTGCAATGGAAACTTCAGCCGAAGAAAGCGCATTGAGAGTAAAGCTTTTCGCAGGGATCAACCGGAACAAGGTTCTTTATTTTCTCGGTATATTGCTGTTGTTTGCCGCCCTCGGGGCTATTATTAACCAAACTTCGCCGTTTAGTTTACCAATCCGTCTCTTCGAAAACTTCTACCGTAACGGAATTATCATCTTCGGAGGAGGACAGGTGCTCGTACCGCTTATGTTCACGGAATTTGTGGAAATGAAACGATATCTCTCGGCCGACCAGTTCCTTACCGGTTTTGCGTTTCAGCAGATCGTACCGGGGCCAACCTTTTCATTTACTTCATTCCTCGGGGCAATGACAATGAAAGGTGCAGGAAGCGGCGTGTGGGGGCAAATTGTCGGAAGTTTCGTCGCAACTATGGGAATAAACCTCCCTGGAGCCATCCTGGTCCTGTTCTTTGTCCCTTTCTGGAGCGACTTAAAAAAGATCACCAGGATCAAAAACTCCCTTTCAGGGATTAATGCGGTGGCTGTAGGGTTTATTATTGCTGCATTTATTTTCCTGATGAAGCCTATCGCCGTGAGTCTCCTTTCGGTGATGATTGTGGTAGCAACCTTTCTTATTCTGTATCTGACCAGCATCAGGACGCCTCTGTTAATTATTGCAGGCATCCTGGCGGGCTTATGCCTGTAAATTAGAATGGTGGTTCATCGTCCATATCATCCATCCTGGAAGGGCGGATGATGAAGTTGTTTTGTTTTCCTTCAAATTCATTGGATGGGGAAAGCGCTGCAAATGGATCTGCTCCGCCCATTGCAGGAGAAGCTGAAAAATCTTCGTCAAGATCGGCAAACTTCACATACTTCCCGACAAACTTGAGAGGAACTGTTCCTGTTTCACCGTTACGGTGTTTGGCAATGATAACTTCTCCCACACCGATTGTTGAACGGCCCTCTTCATCTTCAGTAAGTCCATAGTATTCAGGACGGTAGAGGAATAGTACCATGTCGGCATCCTGCTCAATTGATCCGGATTCACGAAGGTCGGAGAGCATTGGCTTCTTACTTGCTCCGGGCCTGCTTTCTACAGCACGGCTTAACTGTGAAAGTGCCAGTACGGGGACATTCAGCTCTTTTGCGACTGATTTCAGCGCCCTGGAGATACTACCAATTTCCTGCTCCCGGTTTCCTCCTCCTTTGCCTTCGCCTTTTCCATGCATCAGCTGGAGATAATCGACAATGATCATCTGGATGTCGTATTGCGCTTTCAGTCTCCGGCATTTCGCCCTGAACTCGAAGATATTCAAGGCTGGAGTATCGTCGATAAAAAGAGGTGCTTCGGTGAGTTTTCCGATTTTGGAATGAAGTTGCTGCCATTCCCATTCGGCAAGGGTCCCTTTTCTTAGTTTTTCCTGCTCTATCTCTGCTTCTCCCGAGATCAGACGATTAACAAGCTGAACAGATGACATTTCGAGAGAGAATACCACGACAGGCCTGTCAAACTGAACGGATGCATTCCTGGCGCAGCTCAATACAAAGGCCGTTTTACCCATTGCCGGACGTGCTGCGATGATCACAAGATCCGACGGCTGCCAACCTGAGGTCATTCTGTCGAGGGCCGTAAATCCTGATGGAATACCAGTCAGCCCGTCTACCCTGTCTCTGAGCTTTTCGAGTGCTTCAAGTGATTCCCTGACAATGTCGTCCATTTTTCTCGAATCCCGGCGGAGGTTATTCTGTGCAATATCGAACAGGTTCTTCTCAGCGTGGTCGAGCAGATCAAATATATCGGTTGTATCTTCGTATGCATTATTAATGATCTCAGTGGAGATCCTGATAAGTTCTCTCTGAATGTATTTCTGGGAGATGATCCGGGCATGATATTCAATATTTGCCGCCGAAGCCACCCTATTGGTTAGTTCAGTTATATAATAAGCCCCCCCGATCATTTCCAGGTCTCCCTGCTGCCTCAGCTGAGAGGTAACAGTAAGAATATCTATAGGGGATGACTTTTGAAACAAAGTATGGATCGCTTCAAAGATCTTCTTATGGCCTTCCTTATAGAAAACATCAGGCTTTAGAATATCAATAACCGCTGACAGCGCATCTTTTTCAAGCATTAATGCCCCTAAGACCGCTTCTTCCAGATCAAGTGCCTGGGGTGGTAGCTTTCCCAGTCCGCTCACCAGGTTGTTTAGTCTGGTACGGCGATCTGAAAACCCGGTACCCTTACCGCCGCTATATTGGTTATCCTTTTCTAAACTCATCTTTGCAAAAGTACACAATAAGACGCTTCTGTTTGTAAACAATGCGTATTTTACACTTACCTGATTGTGTTAAAAAATACCCCCATATATTCACAATTGGATGTGGAAAAAATGTTAATTACCTGAAAAACGACTATGTAACGCAGCTCCTGCGTATGTTAATAACTTTCAGCCGTGTTAAAAACGAAACAGAGCAGACGCCGGCACAGTATTTTCCACGAAAATAATCACTATTTTGGCTGCTAAAATTTTTATTAATGAACACTAACCCTGAGAGGTTCCCACGTGAGAGTAACCAGATGATTTTTGGCATTCGTGCTGTTATCGAGGCGATACAGAGTGGGAAGGATATTGAGGCCATATATATTCAGCGGGGACTTAGCGGGGCCTTGTTTGCTGAGCTTAAGGGATTACTGAGAGACCGCCAGGTGAATTTTCAGCAGGTTCCTGTTGAGAAGCTTAACCGCATTACGAGGAAGAATCATCAGGGGGTGATCGGGATCATTTCACCGATCACTTATCATGATATTGAAAATGTTATACCGGAGATTTACGAAAGGGGAGAAGTGCCGCTCATTTTATTGCTCGACGGCATAACAGATGTCAGAAATCTGGGTGCCATTGCGAGAACTGCCGAATGTGCAGGCGTCCATGCTATCGTAGTACCTGTTAAGGGCTCCGCGCAGATCAATCCGGATGCAATAAAAACTTCGGCCGGCGCACTTTTTAAAATTCCCGTATGCCGCCAGGATAGCTTACTTAAAGCGACCCGCTTTTTGCGTGAATCTGGTTTGCAGATAGTTGCCTGTACGGAAAAGACGCAGGATTATCTTTACGACGTAAATTTCACTGGTCCTACTGCTATAGTAATGGGCTCTGAAGATGATGGTATTTCTACCGACATACTCAGAACGGCTGATTTTCTGGCTAAGATCCCTATGCACGGTGAGATTGCATCCCTGAATGTTTCGGTTTCGTCGGGAATTATCCTGTATGAAGCAGTGAGACAAAGGCTATGAGGGTTATGAGTTATGGGTTATGAGTTATGAATCCTGTCACTCATAACACATAATTCATAATTCATAACTCAAATATACTCCTGTCCGTATATCGATTTTACATCGGCGACAATCTGTTTTACTTTCTGTTCCTGGCTTTTCTGACAGATCAGCAACGTGTTATTGGATTCAACAACGATGTAATCGTCCAGACCCTGAAGGATTACGAGTTTCTCTGCGGGAACGTTCACCATACAGTTTGCCGAGTCGTACATGATCACTCTGTCCGAAGGTATGACAGCGTTGCCCAGGTAGTCTTTCTCTGAAAGCTGATATACAGAAGCCCAGGTACCCAGGTCAGACCAGCCAAAGTCGGTGGGGAGAACATAAACATTTGAAGCTTTTTCCATAATGCCGTAATCAATGGAAATATTGGTACATTGATAATAGGCATGCTGGATAAATGGTCTTTCTGCATCCGTGTTGTATTTGTTATCACCCTCTTTAAATACATCGTTCATTTCGGGCAGGTGCTGCTCGAAAGCACTTATAATGGATGCGGCAGACCAGACGAAGATTCCGGCGTTCCATAGAAATTCTCCGCTCTGTACGAATGTCTTTGCGAGCTCGAGGTTGGGCTTTTCTGTAAAAGTCTTTACCTTGTGAAGGTCACCCTCCAGCTTTTGCGAAGTGAATTGCACATAGCCGTAGCCTGTATCAGGGCGTGAAGGTTTGATTCCGAGTGTGATCAGGCAGCTCATCCTGGAGGCCGCATCAAGAGAGTAATTGATGTTCCTCACAAATTCATCAGTATCAAGAATCAGGTGATCGGCAGGCGATACCACTATCGCTGCATCCGGATTCAGCATGGCAATTTTATGCGAAGCATAGGCCACACAGGGAGCTGTATTTCGCATAACAGGTTCTGCCAGGATCTGCTCGTCAGCTAATTCAGGTATCTGCTCCTTTACCAGCTGCGTATAATTGTTGTTGGTGACAATGTAAATATTTTCAGGCGGCACTATTTTCAGGAACCGCTGGTAGGTTTGCTGAATAAGCGTCTTTCCGGTTCCCAGAATATCGATAAATTGCTTGGGATGTGCAGTACGGCTGACTGGCCAGAACCGGCTTCCAATACCGCCAGCCATGATAACAGCATAAAAGTTCTTCATTTTGTCTAAAATAAAATCATGGGCATTTTGTTTGCACCAGCCGCCCTTCTCATCGCACTCACATGCACCTCTCCGGCCTAACTCAGCATCTAACAGCCTCTTTCTTAATCGTTCAGGTTATCAGCCCCCGGCATCCCACACTTTCCCTTCTCATTCTCACCTCTATAACTTACTCTCTACCCGTACTAACACTTTATCCCCCGG
>NZ_QEAS01000002.1:319946-327705 GCF_003130405.1 Pararcticibacter amylolyticus | reverse complement strand
TTATCCCCTCTTTGAGCAGATCATGCAAATGAATAATCCCTTTGTATACACCATCATCCGCTACCACAAGCTGTGTAATATTGTTGGAGCGCATTAAGTCGAGTGCATTAACAGCCAGTTCACCGCTTTCGATCTTGCGGGGCGCCGTGTACATGATATCCTTAGCCTGTAACCCGGAGATGCTGTCATATTTCTCCATCATTCTCCGGATATCGCCGTCAGTGATGATGCCTGCAATTTCATTGTCGCTGACAACGGTTACGGCTCCAAGTCGATTTCTGGTGATCTCCAGAATCACTTCCTTTATTGACGCTTCAGGGCTTACCTCTGGTTTATCATTGTTAATATAAAGGTCACTGACTTTCAGGTAAAGTTTCTTTCCAAGTGATCCTCCCGGGTGAAATTTAGCAAAATCTTCGCTGCTGAAGTTCCGGCATTCAAGAAGGCAGACGGCCATCATATCACCCATCACCATTTGTACAGTCGTGCTGGTGGTTGGCGCAAGATTTAAAGGACAAGCTTCTTTTTCAACAGTCGTATCCAGCACGTGGTCAGCCTGTTTGGCCAGGTAAGAATTCGTATCCCCAACCATGCCAACGAGCGTATTGCCGGCGTGTCTCAGGAGGGGCACGAGGACTTTAATTTCAGGGGTATTACCGCTTTTTGATATGCAGATAACAAGATCTTCTTTTTGAATGATTCCCAGGTCGCCATGTACGGCATCAGCAGCATGCATAAACACAGACGGCGTACCGGTTGAATTGAAAGTCGCAACAATTTTTTGTGCCACGAGTGCACTTTTGCCCACCCCCGTGACAATTACACGGCCCCTGAGGTTCAGGATGGATTCTATTATCACGTAAAAGTCATTATTCAGCTTTGAAGCAAGCCTGGAAAGGCCTTCCACTTCTGTTTGTAAGGTACGTTCTGCGATCAGCAGTACTTCAGAAATCGTTTTCAATCAGAAAATATTTATTATAAAACATACTAATTCACGGCAAAAATATGTTATTTTGGGGTGAAGTTTAGGCTTTCTAAATTTTTTCCCACAGGAGGACATGGAGATCAAGAAATCACTATTTGATAATTTACAGAATTTTTTTGGCTTTGATAACTTCAAAGGCGAGCAAGAAGCAATAATAACCAATATATTACAGAAGAAAGATACGTTTGTAATAATGCCGACAGGCGGAGGAAAATCTATCTGTTACCAATTGCCGGCATTGATGAGTGAAGGCACCGCGGTGGTGATCTCACCCCTGATAGCACTAATGAAGAACCAGGTTGATCAGCTGAGGGCTTTCGGCGGTACCGACAGCATTGCCCACTTCCTGAACTCTTCATTGAATAAATCAGAGATAACAAAAGTTAAACAGGATGTATTAAGCGGAGAGACAAAACTGTTGTATGTTGCACCAGAGTCTCTTTCAAAGCCTGAGAATGTTGATTTTCTCAGACTGATAACCGTTTCGTTTGTGGCAGTGGATGAAGCTCACTGTATTTCAGAATGGGGGCATGATTTCCGCCCTGAGTACCGTAAAATACGCCAGGTGATTAACAACCTGGGCGAGAATATTCCCATTATCGCTTTAACGGCCACTGCTACACCTAAGGTTCAGCAGGATATCATTAAAAACCTTCAGATGAACAATGCCACCTTGTTCAAATCATCCTTTAACAGGGCCAACCTTTATTATGAGGTTCGTGCTAAAAAGAATGTGATGAAGGAGATCGTGAGGTTCATCAAAGGCAATACTGGAAAATCAGGAATCGTATATTGCCTCAGCCGGAAAAAGGTGGAAGAGGTTTCAGAAGCATTAAATCTTAACGGAATCCGGGCACTGCCTTATCATGCAGGACTGGATCCTAAAACGCGGGCAGAAACACAGGATAAGTTCCTGATGGAGGATGTAGAGGTAATCGTTGCAACGATAGCCTTCGGCATGGGGATAGACAAACCCGATGTCAGGTATGTGATCCACCATGATATCCCGAAAAGTATGGAAGGATATTACCAGGAAACCGGCAGAGCGGGACGCGACGGAGGCGAAGGCCTGTGCCTGGCATTTTATTCGGAAAAGGATATCGACAAACTTGCCAAGTTTATGAAAGATAAACCTGTCTCTGAAAGGGAGATAGGCACGCAGATATTGAAAGAAGTGATCGATTATGCTGAATCGGCAGTTTGCCGCAGGAAGCAAATCCTTCATTATTTCGGAGAGAATTTCGACGAAGCGGGTTGTAACAATATGTGCGACAATTGCCGGGCGCAAAAGACTCATTTTGATGCAACTGAGAAGTTGCAGGGTACATTAAGACTGATAAAGGAATTTGGTGAGAAGTTTGATGACCAGCATATTTTAAATGTGGTTATGGGGCTTGAAACTCAGCAGATAACAGCTTACAACCATAATAAGATCCCTGAGTTTGCGAGTGGTAAAGAGGATGGCATACTGCTTTGGAAATCGGTACTGCGGCAGGCGCTGCTCAACAATTACCTTTCAAAGGACATTGATAATTACGGGCTTCTTAAGCTGACAAAATCCGGTAAATCATTTATTGATAGTCCTCATTCCCTTAAGTTCGTGTTGAACCGCGAGATGGAGGCTACCGACGATGATCAGGATGAGACTTCGCAGGGTGGGGCGGGAGCCATGGATGAAGAGCTTCTCAAGATGCTTAAAGATCTGAGGAAGAGGATCGCAAAACAGAAAAACCTTCCTCCTTTCGTTGTTTTCCAGGATCCGTCTCTTGAAGAAATGTGTATCCATTATCCGGTATCTCTGGAAGAAATCAAGCAGATCCATGGTGTTGGGTCCGGAAAAGCACTGAAGTTCGGTACTCCTTTCGTTAATCTTATCAGTAAGTATGTAGAAGATAACGATATTGACAGGCCTGTAGACCTGGTTGTCAAAAGTGCCGCAAACAAATCGGCGTTAAAAGTATCGATCATACAAAACATCGACCGCCATATAGCTCTGGAAGATATAGCTGCATCCAAAGGCCTTACTTACGAAGATATATTGAGAGAAGTAGAGTCTATCGTTAATTCAGGGACTAAGCTTAACCTCAACTATTATATTGATGAAATGATTGATGAAGACCGTCAGGATGAGGTTTTTGATTATTTCAGGGGTACTGAAGTAGACTCTATCGACATGGCGCTGAAAGAACTGGGCAGTGATGATTATACCCGG
Source organism: Pararcticibacter amylolyticus (assembly GCF_003130405.1). Classification (GTDB taxonomy): domain Bacteria; phylum Bacteroidota; class Bacteroidia; order Sphingobacteriales; family Sphingobacteriaceae; genus Arcticibacter; species Arcticibacter amylolyticus. The sequence goes on along the minus strand of NZ_QEAS01000002.1, from coordinate 324,508 downwards.
GAAGAACTTCAGCTGATGCGTATTAAATTTTTATCAGAATTAGGCAACTAATGACAGACCAGATTCCAGGTATCCGGCATGCCGGCAGCCATAATTTCTTTTTAATGGCCGGCCCCTGTGCCATAGAGGGAGAAGAAATCGCCTTGCGTATCGCAGAACGTATTGTATCGATAACCGATAAGCTTAGAATTCCGTATGTTTTTAAAGGTTCCTATCGTAAAGCCAACCGCTCGAGGATAGATTCGTTTACCGGCATCGGCGACGAAAAAGCTTTGAAGATCCTGGCGAAGGTAAAGAGTGAATTTGGTGTGCCGGCAGTAACAGATATTCATGAAAGCGCTGAGGCAGAAATGGCTGCGGCCTACGTGGACGTTTTACAGATCCCCGCGTTTCTGTGCAGACAGACAGACCTGCTGGTGGCGGCGGCAAAAACCGGTAAAACGGTGAATATCAAAAAAGGGCAGTTCCTGTCTGCCTCATCGATGTCTTTTGCAGTAGACAAAGTGAAAGATTCGGGCAATGACAAAATAATCCTCACAGACCGGGGAAATACATTTGGATATCAGGATCTTATAGTCGATTTCAGAGGTATACCCGAGATGAGGGCGTTTGGTGTTCCTGTCGTAATGGATTGCACGCACTCCCTGCAACAGCCTAATCAGTCCTCCGGTGTTACAGGAGGAAAGCCTGCTCTGATTGAAACTATAGCTAAGGCAGCTATAGCGGTTGGAGCCGACGGCTTATTTATTGAAACTCATCCTGATCCAAAGAATGCGAAATCTGACGGAGCAAACATGCTTCAGCTTGACCTTCTTGAAGATCTGCTCCTGAAGCTCATAAGAGTAAGGGAAGCTGTTTTGTGATGAAATAGACAGGGCCTTGTGCCCTGTTGACTTACTTATCCATCCACTTCCTCCCCGGATTAATCTTGTCCTAACGACTCCAGCAGTTCCGGGCAAGGCCCCGCATGTTGAATTTTTTCACATCCATCCGGATTTGCGTACAACCCTTAAATTTGCGCCCATATTGCCATTTCAGTTTCAAACTCTCAACTTTTAACTCTGAACTTTTAACTATATTTGGCAAATAGGCTTTCAATTAATAACGACAATTACTAATGACAGAAGAAGTTCTGGAGAAATACGAACTGGTTGTAGGTCTCGAAATACATGCCCAGCTTTCAACCAAAACAAAGATTTTTTCCTCTGATCCTGCCTCTTTTGGAGCAGAACCTAACAAACATACCAGCATCATATCAGTAGGTCTGCCCGGCACCCTCCCCAAAGTGAACAGGAAGGTAGTTGCTTATGCGGTAAAAATGGGGCTGGCTACCAATTGCACGATTAACCGGAACAACCGTTTCGACCGTAAGAATTATTTTTATGCGGATCTTCCAAAAGGTTACCAGATTACACAGGATGAATTGCCTGTTTGTAAGTCCGGACACGTATCCGTCACTCTTAAGGACAGGAGTGAAAAACTTATCCGCATTAACCGGATCCACATGGAAGAAGATGCCGGAAAAAGTATGCACGATAAGGATGATAGCTGTTCGCTGATCGATCTGAACAGAGCCGGGGTGCCCTTAATCGAGATTGTCTCCGAGCCTGATATTCGTTCAGCTGAAGAAGCTGCTGCTTATTTTACCGAAATCAGGAAGCTGGTAAGATATCTTGATATCTGTGACGGTAATATGGAAGAAGGAAGCATGAGGTGCGACGCCAATATTTCCGTTCGTCTGAAAGGCGATACTGCTTTTGGCCAGCGATGTGAAGTTAAAAACCTCAACTCCATCCGTAACCTTCAGCGTGCTGTGATCTACGAGTTCCGGCGCCAGGTAGAAGTAATTGAAAAAGGAGGGAAGATCGAGCAGAATACCCTCAATTTTGACGCCGCAACAGGTGTTACGTCTGTTCTGAGGTCAAAGGAGATGGCTTACGATTACCGGTATTTCCCCGAGCCGGATCTTCCGTCTCTTCAGCTTTCTGAAGAATGGATAGAGTCGGTGAGGAGAGAGCTCCCCCAGTTGCCGGAACAGAGGATCACTCGTTATACAAATGAATTGGGACTTACACACTACGACGCCTATCTGCTGACGTCAGAACGCTCGTTTGCTGACTATTTCGAGGAACTGGTGAGCCATACCCGGTCTTACAAAACTGCTGCAAATTGGATGACGGGGCCTGTACAATCCTATCTCAATGAAAGCGGGAAAGATATTACCGGGTTCGGATTGAAGCCAAAGGCTTTGTCGGAAATCATCAATCTGATAGAGGAAGGGAAAATCAGTCACACAGCCGCTGCTCAGCAGCTGTTCCCCGCACTGCTTGCCAGGCCGGAAGGCTCGGTTGCTAAACTAGTGGAGGAACTGAATCTCTTAATAGATACTGCCGGCGACGAACTGGAAGGCTTTATTGATGAAGTCCTTAATAAATATCCGGACAAGGTAAAGGAATACCATAAAGGTAAAAAGGGCGTTTTAGGATTGTTCATGGGAGAGGTGATGAAGATTTCTAAAGGAAAAATTGATCCTAAGACAGCCAATCAGTTGGTAATAAATAAATTAGAATCATTAAAGTGAAGCGTATATTAATAATATGGACACTGATTGCGGTGACTCTTGCTGCCTGTAAAAACAGTGACGAGTTTACCATCAGTGGAAAACTGGAAAATGTCCAGGGACTTAAGAAAATCTTGCTGTATCAACAAAACAGGCTGGTAGACTCTGCATTTCTGAATGAGAGTAATGAGTTTAAATTCAGGGTTGCTGCTCCCGAACCGGAATTCTTCTACCTGGTAGCGAATGAAAAGAACTATTTATTTGTAGCGAAGAATGGTGATGAGCTGAATTTTGAAGCAGATTATATGAACCCTGTTGGCGAGTATAAGATTGAGGGCTCAAAAGATGCTGAAAAGTTGAAAGAGTTCAATTCAATAGCGAATAAATATGGGAAGGTATTTATAGAGCTGCGTTCGCAATATGACAGGCAGGTTTCAGCTAACCCTGCTTTAAAGGATTCCCTGGAAGCCGTGCTAAGACCCCGGTTTGAAGAGAACATGAAACAATTCTCTGATGAATCACTGAAGTTTGCGGAGAAGAACAAAGATAATTTAGCTGGCTTCTATGCTATCAGTTCACTTGATAAAATGATGTATGAGGAACAGATGATAAAGTTTGCCGAAGATATCAAGGGGAAATATAAAAATAACGAAGCGGTTACAGACTTTATCAGCAGGATGGAAAAGCTGAAGCCTCTTTCTAAAGGGCAGGTTGCTCCCGATTTTACAATGGCTTCTGCTGACGGTAAGCCTTTAAAGCTTTCAGACTTCAGAGGCAAATATGTCCTGCTTGATTTCTGGGCTTCCTGGTGCGGCCCCTGCCGGCAGGAGAACCCTAACCTTGTAAAGCAGTATCATGCTTTTAAGGATAAAGGCTTTACTATCCTGGGCATTTCCCTCGATTCTGAAAAGAGCAAATGGCTGAAAGCCATTCAGGACGACAAACTCGCCTGGAACCATGCCTCTGAATTAAAACAATGGAACGGTACCGTCTCCAGGCAGTACGAGGTAGAAGCCATACCAGCGTCTTTCCTTCTGGATCCTCAGGGAAAGATTATAGGGAAAAACCTGCGCGGAGCTGAACTTGAACTCTTTTTAAAGAATACGTTGAAATAAACTGAGCTAATTGTTAAGTGATTGTAGTGGTTAACAATAATTTAATATTAACTTAACTATTTTCTATATTTAACAATATACTTTAGCGCTGTAATAAAATCATATGAGCTCAGTAAAGCAAAAGATCCTTATTGTCGATGACGAACCGGATATCCGGGAACTTATAGAATACAACCTGAAAAAGGAGGGCTATCAGGTATTTTCAGCTTCTAACGGACAAGAAGGTATTACAGAAGCAAAAAAAGTCAAGCCTGATCTGATCATTCTCGACGTGATGATGCCAAAGATGGACGGTATAGAAGCCTGCCGGATTATGCGTACGATGAATGAGTTTAAAAGTACATTTATGGTATTCTTAACGGCAAGAAGTGAGGAATATTCAGAAATTGCTGGTTTCAATGTGGGGGCGGACGACTATATAGCCAAGCCGATCAAGCCAAGGGCGCTGGTTAGCCGCATTAATGCTATCCTGCGCCGTAATAGCCTCGCAGAAGAGGTCACCGAAAATAAACTCGAGATAACAGATCTTGTGATCGACCGCGAAACATATCTCGTTTATAAACAGGGACAGAAAGTAGTTCTTGCCAGAAAAGAATTTGAATTGCTTTACCTCTTAGCATCACGGCCGGGTAAGGTATATACCAGGGATGTGATTTTAAAGAATATCTGGGAAGACTCGGTAGTGGTAACCAACCGCACTATAGATGTTCATATCCGCAAGCTCAGAGAAAAGCTGGGAGAAAATTATGTAGCCACCGTTAAAGGAGTAGGTTATAAATTTGAAGCTTAAAAAAAGCCGGCTAACCGGCTTTTTTACATACTTTCGTGCGTTGCCTGTTAGCTAAACCTCTCTCTCCCCCTTGCCTTCATCTGCGGACTCTGAGCTA
>NZ_QEAS01000002.1:312649-319902 GCF_003130405.1 Pararcticibacter amylolyticus | reverse complement strand
GCATACCGGATGATAAAACACGAGATTATTCAATGTGAGAGATGCAGAACGCGGATAGAGTGTAAAGCCAACTCTTATACCCGCTGCCAGTGCAGCCAAGTGTACCTCAATCTGAATGAAGTACAGTATATCAGCGAACTTTATGAAGGGTGTCTGTGTGCAGGTTGTCTGAGAGAGTTAAAGGAAGAATACGAAAATTCGATTAAATCCTGCTGACGGACCATAAAAAAACGGTCGTTTTTGCCGGCCGCTTTTCTGCAGATCAAAATATGATCCTAGTTTCTTACAATAACAGATAATCCGTGTGTGTCTAATTCATTCAGGCTAATCCGCTCTGACATTTGGAGTTCTTCTATTGTTTGTTTTTCACCTACATAGTTCTGAAGATAGAAATTGCCCGTGTAGTTCTTTTTCTTCAGGAAGCAGATCATTTCCTGGAGATCTGCTCTTTCTAAAATGGAGGAATGAACAGTCGTTCTGACTTCAAACGGAACAGATGAGGCGTTCAGAAAATCAAATGTCTCTTCAAATTTTCTGTATAGCCCCGATTGAGTTACCTCGCTGAACTTTGCCTCCGGTGCTTTATAATCAAGAGCAATATAGTCGACCACCTTTTCTTCAATCATTCTTTTGATGGTACGCAGATTCGAACCGTTGGTGTCTACTTTAACCAGCATATCCAATTTTTTAATAGCGCCTGCGAACACTGTGATATTGGAATGACTGGTACACTCTCCGCCACTGAAGACAACCCCGTCAAGAAGATCTTTTCTGCTGATAATGAAGTTCATGGCATCGTAATAACTCATCCTGCCCTTGCCGTAAACAATTTCCGGGTTATAGCAATAAGCACATTTCATATTACAGCCTGCAAACCAAACGATGCAGGCTGTTTTATCCGGATAATCGAGTAATGTAAAAGGAGTAATACTGTAGATTGGCTTAGCTGCAGTATCTCTCATTGAAATGGGTTCGTTGTTTATGTTCACCCTTTTTACCCGTATTAAAGCTTTCTACCGGACGGTGATAGCCCATCACCCTGGTATAAACCAGGCATTTTGTTCTTTTCTCCTCATTGGCCGACAGGATTTCCTGTGTGTGCTGCTTGTTCATGTTCTTTTATATTTTTTGATTGTAATTCTTTAATGAGTTCTTCGTCACAAACCGGACAATATTCATGTTCTCCATTTAGATAGCCGTGAACGGGGCATATACTGAATACGGGGGTGACCGTTATATAGGGAAGTCTGAATTTGGAAAGCACCTTTTTTACGAGGTTCCTGCATGACTCAGGAGAGCTGATCTTTTCGCGCATGTAAAGATGCAGCACTGTTCCGCCGGTATATTTGCATTGAAGTTCGTCCTGGAGCAGCAGTGCCTCAAATGGATCGTCGGTGTAGTTAACAGGAATCTGGGAGCTGTTAGTGTAATATATATTCCCCTCTTCTCCCGCTTGTAAGATCTCCGGAAAGCGCTTTTTATCTTCTTTGGCAAAACGATAGGTTGTTCCTTCCGCCGGAGTAGCTTCGAGATTATAAAGATTACCGGTTTCTTCCTGGAACACTGTCATTTTTTGTCTGATATAATCGAGCACTTCAGCTGCGAAATCTCTTCCTGAAGCGGAGACGATCGAGTCACCATCGTTATGAAAGTTACGGATCATTTCGTTGATCCCATTTACTCCAATAGTTGAAAAATGATTCCTGAAATGTTTCAGATATCTCTTTGTATAAGGGTAAAGGCCCCGGTCATACATTTCCTGTATGAACTTCCTCTTTTTTTCAAGCGTAGAGCATGCGATATCCAGGAGGTAGTCCAGGCGGTCAAACAGTTCCTTTTTATTGTTTTTATAAAGGTACCCCAGACGGGCCATATTGATTGTCACTACCCCGATGCTTCCGGTCATTTCTGCACTGCCGAACAAGCCGTTCCCGCGCTTCAAAAGTTCTCTGAGGTCGAGTTGCAGCCTGCAGCACATGCTTCTTACCGCATTGGGCTTGTAAGCATGCGGGTTCTCCACCCTGTTGCCATCTTCGTCTGTCATATACTGACTTCCTATGAAGTTCTGGAAATATGAAGAGCCGATCTTAGCGGTGTTTTCAAAAAGCAGATCTGTATTGGGGCCATGCCAGTCGAAATCTTCCGTAATGTTCACGGTAGGGATGGGGAAAGTAAAAGGCTGACCGTTGGCATCTCCTTCAGTCATCACGGTATAATACGCCTTGTTGATCATCTCCATTTCTTCCTGGAAATGACCATAGCAAAGGTCGGAAAGCGATTTAACACCTTTCTCAGCTGCCTTTCTTTCGAGTTCAGGATCTGAAATGCCCTGAAACAGGTGGATGTCGTTACTGGTAGGTATCTGGCCCCTCAGGTCTTCAGGTACCGTCCAGTCGATCGTAATGTTGGTGAAGGGAGACTGACCCCATCTGGCGGGCACATTCAGATTGTAAACAAAGCTTCTTACTGCCTTCAGGATGTCGGCATAGCCGAGCTTATCTTTGAAAACATAGGGTGCGAGGTAGGTATCGAATGAGCTGAATGCCTGTGCGCCGGCCCACTCGCTTTGCAGGATCCCTAAGAAATTGGCCATTTGCCCAAGCGCTTCCCTGAAGTGGCTCGGAGGAGTACTTTCAACACGGCCTCTGACCCCGTTGAATCCCTCATTTAACAGTGCCCGCAAACTCCATCCGGCACAATAGCCCGTCAGGCAGTCGAGGTCATGTATATGGATATCTCCGTTCCTGTGTGCATACCCTTCTTCTTTAGAGTAAACTTTGTCGAGCCAGTAATTTGCAATAATCTTTCCGGCTACGTTATTCACCATCCCTGCATTTGAATAGGAGGTATTAGCGTTCGCGTTGATCCGCCAGTCGGTCTGATTGATGTATTCTTCTATCGTATGCGAACTGTCGACAAAAGTTGTGTCATCATTAAGGCCTTCTGAATGTTCCCGCTGAAGTTTCCTGGTATGCCGGTAAATCATAAAGGAGCGCATTACCGTAAAGTGTCCCTTCGAAAAGAGCTCTTTCTCTATCAGGTCCTGTATTTCTTCAACAGACCACACAGCCTTGCTGCTGAGTGTGTTTACCGTGTTGTTGCAGATTCTTTCATCCAGCTCAGAACCAACGCTTTCAAAGGCTTTTTCTATAGCATCCCTGATTTTAAAAGATTGAAAAGGTTCAAATTCGCCGTTTCGTTTAATTACATAATTGACCATATCTTATTATTCGTGATTCAAATAAAAAGCTACGGGGGAATACAAAAAAGAGAAGAGGGTACAGCTTTTCTTTTTGTAATACCTTTCACCCGAAAGCTACAATCAGCTTCCGGCAGGTATTCTGACTTGTTCCGGTTTAACCGCCTTCCCATCTGCCTCGGCAAACAGTGACGTAATGGTTAAACCCCATGCGGAACTTACAGCTACGGGGATAGTCCCGGATTCTCACCGGGTTCCCTTTTAATCCTTCCTTTCTGGATGAAAGGAATGGAACCGGAAACAGCTGCAAGTCTAAAGGTAAAAATCCGATAAACATACAGGATGTTTTCAACAAAGGACCGTCGATTGTGGAAAGTTAATTGCTGATAAAGCAACAAGGCTCCGGGGATACCGGAGCCTTGTTGCGGATCTCTGCCAGGAGAGATGTTGTTTGTTTGCCTTTAAGACCGATAAGTCTTACGCTATTTTTTCTTTGACTGATCGCGTGTTTTCGTCTGCTGCTGACGCATATAGTCGTCCATACGCTGCTGAAACTTTGATTTTTTCTTCTCAGTTTCCGGCTTCTTTTTATTCTCCTGGATCCGGGCATGGATCTTATCATCGTTAACCCATTGCCTGATGATCATTTGTTGAACGAACGTTAGCAGGTTGGCCAGGAAGTAGTAATAATTCAGTCCGGATGGATAACTGTTCAGCACCCCAAGAAATATGACCGGCGTAATATATCCGATGTATTTCATCTGACCGGTAGCCCCCGAAGTCTGATTATTGAAGTAAGTAATAATCAGGGTTGATATGGTCATCAGCAAACACATTAAGCTCACGTGATCAATATTGATAAGCGGGATCTTCGTAAAATTGATGACCGAATCATAGGTAGACAAGTCCTTCATCCATAAAAAGCTCTCTTGCCTCAGCTCGAAAAGATTGGGGAAGAAGAAGAAGAACGCCATGACAATAGGCAATTGCAGCACCATCGGAATACATCCGCCAAGCGGGTTTACTCCGGCTTTTTTATAGAGCTTGAGGTACTCCTGTTGCAGAAGAGTCGGATTGTCTTCCCCAACCTTTGCTTTAATCTCATCCATTTCAGGCTTCAGAATACGCATCTTAGCCATCGACAGGTAAGATTTGTATGTAAGAGGAGATAAGACAAGCTTAAGCAGGATCGTCAGCACCAGGATAATTAATCCATAGTTCCAGTTCAACCCTTCCAGGAAGTTGAAAATTGGAATTACAACTACACGGTTAATGTATTTCAACGGCCCCCAGCCAAGGTCTATCTGGCGTTCAAGATCGTATCCCTGGGCTTTAAGCGTTACAAAACGGTTCGGCCCGAAATAAAATTCCAGCGGGTAGACATTTTCAGCCTGCTTAGGTGCTGGCAGCTGCATAGAGGCTGAGAATGATTTTACAACTCCCGGAGCAGCAGAAGTGCTGACAGAGAGGGAGCCTTTATCAAAACCATTTTTTGCAATCAGCACATTCGAGAAGAAGTGTTGTTTAAATGATACCCACCTGATCTTACCATCTTCGCCGAGTTCCTTTTTTTCATCCTTGGTTGTTCCGATATGATCAACCTCATTATCCGCATGATTGAAATAAGCTCCCGAATACCGGTGCTCACTTGCAATATCCTTTTCTTTCTGTCTGAGAGTCGCGTCCCATGTGAGCGACAGCGGCTGGGCAGATGAAAGTACATTTTGAAGACCGTGAGTAACAATCTTTAAGTCAACCTTATAACTATCTCCCTTTAAAGAATAGATGTAGTCGATATACTGGCCTGCTGAATACGGCAGGCGCATCGTTACAGATCCCGAATCCTTACTGCTGACAGTCAACTGCTCAGCAGAAGGAGTGAAGTAAAGATTTTTGGTGCTGATGACGTTATTACCTGCATGCAATACCAAACCGAAATTACTGTCCTCCCCGTTAAAAAGAATAAGAGGTTTTTTATCGTAGGTCTTATATTCTTTTAATTCAACAGAAGCGATCCGGCCACCTTTGGTACTGAGATTAACTTTCAGATGTTCATTTTGCAGAAGCACAGTTGCTTCTGTTCCCTGATTTGCCGGACCAAAAGGTCCGCGGAGCAGCGATGAATCCACTGCCGGTACTTCATTTTTCTGTTTTGGCTGTACAGCAGCCGGTGCCTGTTTTCCTGATTTTACCCGGGTCAGCGAATCTTGGACTATTCTTTCCCGTTTGATCTCCTCTTCCGATGGACGGGTGAGGTAAGTGAATCCGATAAGAATAATTAAGATTAAAAATAACCCTGTGAACGTGTTTCTATCCATTTATTTGCTGATATCCTCTTTCAAAATTTTATTTTTCCGGGCATATCCCAGAGAAGCGGCGACAAAGTTAACAAAAAGTGGGTGAGGATTGGCAACAGTCGATTTTAATTCCGGGTGAAATTGACCTGCTACAAAAAACGGATGGTTTTTCAGTTCAACAATTTCAACAAGGTTATTATCCGGATTAATTCCTGATGCAATCATACCAGCATCTTCGTATTTCTTTAAAAATTCGTTATTGAACTCGTACCGATGACGGTGACGTTCCGAGACCTGAGGTTTTCCGTAGATAGCTGCGGCCTTCGATCCTTTCTTAAGATCACAGGTATAAGCACCAAGTCGCATGGTTCCCCCTTTATTCTTTATCTTTTTCTGTTCTTCCATCATGGAAATCACAGGATAAGGAGTGTTCTCGTCCATTTCAGTACTATGGGCAGCATTTAATCCCAGCACATTTCGCCCGAACTCAATCACTGCACACTGCATACCCAAACAGATTCCAAAGAAAGGAATATTGTTTTCTCTCACATAGCGGATTGCATTGATTTTTCCTTCAATCCCCCGGTTTCCGAATCCCGGAGCAACCAGCACTCCGTGCAGCCCTGCAAGACGTTCGGCAACGTTTTCCTCCGTAATGCTTTCCGAATGCACACACACAACCTTTACTTTGCATTCATTGCTTGCCCCGGCATGTATAAAAGCTTCATTGATGGACTTATACGCATCAGGAAGCTCCACGTATTTACCCACGAGGCCAATACGCACTTCAGAGGTAGGGTTTTTGAGCCTGCCGAGGAAGTTTTTCCAGTTCTCGAGGTTGGGTTCATTTTTGGTTGAAAGCTTCAGCTTGGCAAGTACCGTTTTGTCCAGCTGCTCTTTAAGCATCAGAAGCGGAACATCGTAGATCGTAGATGCATCAATCGATTCCACCACGGCGTTAATGTTCACGTTACAGAATAGTGCAATTTTCCGTCTGAGATCAGGAGAAAGGTGATGTTCTGTACGGCAAACAAGCACGTCCGGCTGGATTCCGTACTCCAGCAGCGTTTTTACAGAGTGCTGTGTCGGCTTAGTCTTTAACTCGCCTGCCGCCGCAAGGAAGGGAATCAGGGTGAGGTGTATAACAAGCGAATTGTTATAGCCGGTTTCCCACCTGAACTGTCTTACCGCTTCTATATAGGGAAGGGACTCAATATCGCCTACTGTACCCCCAAGCTCGGTGATCACAATATCATATTCCCCGTTTTCTCCCAATATCCGGACGTTGCGCTTAATTTCATCTGTGATATGCGGAACCACCTGGACTGTTTTTCCCAGGTAAGCACCTTCACGTTCTTTATTAATAACGTTCTGGTAGATCCGCCCTGTGGTGATATTATTTGCCTGTGATGTAGGGACGTTTAGAAAACGCTCGTAATGACCAAGGTCAAGGTCCGTTTCTGCTCCGTCTTCCGTTACATAACATTCACCATGCTCATAAGGATTAAGCGTTCCCGGATCAATATTGATGTAAGGATCAAACTTTTGAATTGTAACACGGTATCCGCGTGCCTGAAGAAGCTTAGCTAATGAAGCAGAAATAATTCCTTTTCCTAACGACGAAGTTACGCCGCCCGTAACAAAAATGTATTTGGTCATGTGTATTGTGAGTTTTCATGATATTCCGGAAATCCGGGAAATATCATGCTTTTGTACGGGTTACAAAGGTAGATAAAAAAAGATGAAAGCAGAAAAAA
>NZ_QEAS01000002.1:312408-312537 GCF_003130405.1 Pararcticibacter amylolyticus | reverse complement strand
CAACTACCCTTAATCGGCCCATAGACATCATCAATCTGGCTTTGCTAATCAGCCTCAACTCTGCCCTTCCGGTTCGAGACACCCACAATCCACATTATCCGTCACCATCACCGGCTTCCTGCCTTTAAA
>NZ_QEAS01000002.1:306988-312362 GCF_003130405.1 Pararcticibacter amylolyticus | reverse complement strand
CCGACTTATTACTTACCACTTATAATTTTAAAAGCCTACCTTTGCCACTTACATCGAATTCGACACCTGAATGGTAACATTTGAAAGATTTACACTAAGCAACGGATTAAAAGTCCTGGTTCACGAAGATCACACTACTCCGATGGCAGTAGTAAATATATTATATGATGTGGGTGCCCGCGATGAGAACCCCGGAAAAACAGGCTTTGCTCACTTGTTTGAACATCTTATGTTCGGCGGGTCCGTAAATATCCCGAGTTATGACGAACCCTTGCAGCGGGTAGGCGGAGAAAACAACGCATTTACGAGCAATGACATTACTAATTATTATATCACCCTGCCGGCCTCAAATCTCGAGACCGCATTCTGGCTCGAAAGCGACCGCATGCTGAGTCTCGCGTTTTCGGAAAAGAGCCTCGATGTGCAGCGGAATGTAGTCAGTGAAGAATTTAAACAACGTTATCTTAACCAGCCCTACGGAGATGTGTGGCTTAAATTAAGGCCCCTTGCCTATAAGGAACACTCTTACCGCTGGGCCACAATAGGGAAAGAGCTCTCCCATATCGAACAGGCCTCGATGGAAGATGTAAAAGCATTCTTCACCCGGTATTATAATCCCTCCAATGCGGTTATGGTAGTAGGGGGTGATGTAAAAGCGGACGAAGTGCATGTGCTGGCGGAGAAATGGTTTGGTTCTATTCCGGCGGCTGAAAAACCTGTAAGAAATATTCCGCAGGAGCCGGCGCAGACAGAGGCCCGAAAAGAGACAATCCATGCTGATGTTCCTCTCAATGCCATATACATCGCTTTTCATATGCCTGATAGAAACGATAGTGGATATTATGAGACGGACCTGATATCGGATATACTTTCCCGTGGAAATTCTTCTCGTTTATTTGTAAGCTTAATAAAAAATCAAAAGCTCTTTAGCGAAGTAAACGCGTATGTTACCGGAAGTATCGATCCCGGATTATTTATCATAGAAGGCCAGATTGTAGATGGAGTAGCGGTAGAAGATGCGGAACAGGCCATCTGGAATGAACTCGAAAAGCTTAAAACCGAACGCGTACCAGCAGAAGAACTGACCAAAGTCAAAAATAAGATTGAATCGACAATGGTTTTCGCCCAGATGGGATTACTGGATAAGGCCATGAACCTGGCCTTTTTCGAACTGCTGGGAGATGCCGGCGATCTGAATTCCGAAACGGAAAGGTATCTCCGTGTGTCTGCTGAGGATATCCTCAAACGGGCAGGTTCAATATTCAGAAGAGAAAATTCATCTACACTATTATATCTTTCAAATAAATGATTGACAGAACATTAGCTCCTGCTTTCAGGCAGGTTGAAAATATCAATATAATAAAAGCCGCTCCTTTCGTCCTTGATAATGGTATCCCTGTACATGTCATCAACGGTGGACAACAGGATCTTGTCAGAATAGAACTGGTCTTTAATAATGTAAACTGGAATGTACAGAAGCCTCTCCAGGCATTTGCTGTTAACTCTTTAATCGCAGAGGGAACCAGCAGTTCTTCCGCATTCCAGATAGCAGAGAAGATTGACTACTACGGTGCCTTTCTTCAGAATGATTATAATTACGATGCTTCGCTGGTTACTCTTTATACATTGAGTAAGCATCTTGACAATGTTCTTCCGGTGCTAAAGGAAATTGTGACCGATGCCGTGTTCCCGGAGGAAGAGCTGGAAACTTTCAAAAGAAACCAGAAACAAAAACTGCTGGTTAATCTCGAAAAAAATGACTTTCTGTGCCGCCGGGTCTTTAATAATACATTATTTGGTGATACGCTATATGGATATAGCTCAGAAGCAGAAGATTACAACAAGGTAAGCAGGGATGAGCTTGTGGAGTATTTTCACCTTGCTTACCAACCTGAAAACTGCACGATCATTGTGTCAGGAAAGGTAGACGATACTATTCTTTCACTGATCAACAAACATCTCGGGCGCAATTGGGATAAAAGTCTTAAAGCCGCTCACAACGTATTTTCTTTTCCTGTGAAACCCGGAGGCTTTCATTATGTAGAAAAGCCGGAAGCTTTGCAGTCGGCAATACGGGTTGGTCAAATTTCGGTTAACCGGAGCCACCCCGATTTTCCTGCGCTTCAGGTACTGAACACGGTACTTGGCGGTTATTTCGGATCGCGGCTGATGGCAAACATCCGCGAAGAAAAAGGCTATACCTATGGTATCGGATCAGCCCTGGTGTCCCTTCAGCATGCAGGCTATTTCTTTATTGCATCGGAAGTAGGGGCAGACGTCTGCTCTGCAACGATGGCTGAGATCGAAAAGGAAGTCAATCTCCTGAAAACAGAACTTATTCCCGAAGACGAATTGCAGCTGGTGAAGAATTATATGCTGGGTTCGTTCCTGGGAAGCCTGGAGAACGCGTTCTCTCATGCTGATAAATATAAGAACATCCTGTTTTCAGGACTGGACTATGACTATTATGACAGGTATGTAAAGACCGTTAAAGAGATCAGCGCAGGTACCCTGCTCGAACTCGCCAGGTTTTATCTGGATTTTGATGCCTTTAATAAGGTTGTGGTAGGTAAGAAATAGATTTGTTCACCCGTGCGCCTTGCGCATTTTACAGATATTCCGTAGCTTCGCCCATGCAAGAGAAAATTATCATTCTTGACTTCGGTTCGCAATACACCCAATTAATTGCCCGCCGCGTAAGAGAACTAAATGTTTATTGTGAAATTCATCCCTTCAATCACCTTCCTGAATTTGATCAGAGTGTAAAAGGTGTTATTTTTTCAGGCAGTCCCTTTTCTGTCAGGCAGGAAGATGCCCCCCAGATAGATCTGTCATTGTTTCACCAGCAGTACCCATTACTCGGCGTTTGTTATGGTGCCCAGTACCTTGCACATACTTCTGGCGGAGAGGTCATTCCATCCACCATTCGCGAATATGGAAGGGCGAACCTGCAATATATTGACGAAACTCATTCACTGTTAAAGAATATCCCCCACGACTCCCAGGTGTGGATGTCGCATGGAGACACCATTTCTGAGATCCCCGAAGAATTCGAAGTAATAGCTAGCACCGATACCGTAAAAGTTGCTGCTTATCATATAAAAGGAACTAAAACATACGGAATTCAGTTCCATCCTGAAGTAACCCACAGCACAGACGGAAAACAGCTCCTGGAGAATTTCCTGGTAGACATCTGCGGATGCTCCCAGGACTGGACACCAGACTCTTTTGTCGAGAGCACCATATCCTCCCTGCGCGGTAAACTTGGTAATGATAAGGTTGTTTTAGGCCTTTCAGGAGGAGTAGATTCCTCGGTAGCTGCTGTATTACTTCACCGTGCAATAGGGCCTAACCTGCATTGTATCTTTGTTGATAACGGTCTTCTCCGTAAAGACGAATTCGCGCAGGTACTCGATTCTTATAAGCATATGGGGCTGAACGTAAGGGGTATAAATGCCAAAGATCGTTTCCTCAGCCAGCTTGCCGGAATCAAGGATCCCGAGCAGAAACGCAAGGTCATCGGCCGGGTTTTCATAGAAGTGTTTGACGATGCAGCTCACGAAGTACAGGATGTTAAGTGGCTCGGTCAGGGAACTATTTATCCCGACGTTATTGAGTCTGTTTCTGTAAAAGGCCCTTCAGCTACTATCAAATCGCACCATAATGTAGGAGGCTTACCTGACTTTATGAAACTTAAAGTGGTAGAACCTCTCAACACCCTTTTTAAAGATGAAGTAAGGAAAGTTGGTAAGACACTCGGTATCGATGATGTAATACTTGGACGTCATCCTTTTCCGGGGCCGGGTCTTGCCATCAGGATACTCGGAGATATCACCGCCGAAAAAGTGGCTATCTTACAGGAGGCTGACGCTATCTATATTAACAACCTGAAGACATCAGGCTGGTATGATAAGGTATGGCAGGCCGGAGCTATTTTCCTTCCGGTTCAGTCGGTAGGAGTAATGGGAGATGAGCGGACTTATGAAAATGTGATTTGTCTCCGCGCCGTTGGATCGGTAGACGGAATGACGGCAGACTGGAGCCATTTGCCCTATGAGCTGCTTGCAAAGATCTCGAACGAAATTATCAATAACGTGAAAGGGATCAACCGCGTTGTTTACGATATAAGTTCTAAACCTCCCGCAACCATTGAGTGGGAATAAGAGAAATAGAGGGAAAACATTTGGATCAGTATAATCCACGATATGAGAACCAGCTTCGTACATTCCTGCGGATATTAGATGAATATCCGCGGGATGGACAGCTTTCAAGATTTTTGCCGGTATTCTTCAGGGCCAATCGTCAGATGGGCTCTAAAGATCGCAAAACAGCCGCTGGTTTGATCTACAACTACTTTCGGATAGGTAATGCCGCTGCTGCGTCCAGGCCCGAAGAACGTCTTTTTATAGCAGAGTTTCTGTGCAACAATACCAGCCAGCCTTTCTTAGCCTATTTCAAGCCTGAACTCGACCAGGATATCAGCCGTTCGGCCAGCGAAAAGATCCGGATCCTTCAGAAAGCAGGGTATAACTTTAACCCCGCCGACGTTTTTCCATTCCATAAACACCTGTCAGCTGAGATTGACCGGGACGCATTCTTAGAATCCTTTTTTACCCAGCCCGATCTTTTCATCCGGATCCACCCCGGCAAAGAAGGCATCGTGAAGACTAGGCTGGAACGGGAGGGAGTTAGTTTTACAGAACACCATAAGTATTCCCTCGTTCTTCCCGCCGGAACCAAGCTTGATCAGCTATTTCCCGAACAAAATGATTTTGATGGATATTTTGAAGTGCAGGACCTTTCTTCTCAGGAAACAGGCAATTATTTCCAGCCGGAGAAAGGTGATTACTGGTGGGATTGCTGTGCTGCTTCAGGCGGTAAATCGCTTCTTTTATACCATTTGCAGAACCAGGTCAGGCTGCTTGTATCAGATCTGCGTGAGAATATCCTCGACAATCTTGATAAACGCTTTCGCAGCTCCGGCCTTACAAAATATCAAAAGAAGATCCTTGACCTAACCAAAGACCCGCAGCCCTTCCTGCACGATTATGAGTTCGATGGCATCATTCTCGATGCTCCCTGTAGTGGCTCAGGCACCTGGGGACGTACCCCTGAACTGATATCCCAGTTTCGCGAATCAAAGATCGAAGCTTTCCAGCGCCTTCAGAGATCAATAGCTTCCAATGTAGTAAAATACCTGAAGCCCGGCAAACCCCTGATCTACATCACATGCTCCGCCTTCAGACAGGAAAATGAAGATAACATACAATTCTTTACCGAAAACCTCAATCTCAGGCTTGAACACCAGCAGGTTATCAAAGGTTATCTGCACAAAGCCGACACGATGTTCGTAGCGCGACTGATAAAGGGAGAA
>NZ_QEAS01000002.1:299456-306781 GCF_003130405.1 Pararcticibacter amylolyticus | reverse complement strand
TTCCCGTATTCGTCCTGAACAACTTAATCGCTATCGCCAGCAGGATCACGCCGAAGGCTTTCCGCAGGATGTTAAGCCCTGATTTACCCAGAAGGCGCTCAAGCAAAACAACGTTCTTGAGAACAAAGTAAACAAAGATCATATTCAGAACTATACCAACCAGGATATTCTGGGTAGCGTATTCCGATTTAAGCGAAAGGAGAGTGGTCATCGTTCCCGCTCCGGCGATCAGGGGAAACGCGAGAGGAACAATGGAAACGGTTTCAGGTACTTCTTCTTTAAAGAAATTGACCCCGAGGATCATTTCCATTGCAATAAAAAAGATCACAAAAGATCCGGCTATTGCGAAGGAAGCGACGTCGAGGCCAATAATATTTAATAGTTGCGTTCCGAGGAATAAGAACAGGATCATGAGGATCAGCGAAACCAAAGTGGCTTTTTCCGACTGTATATGACCTGCTTTTTTTCTTAACTCGATAACAACAGGTATGGATCCTATGATATCAATGATCGCAAAAAGGATCATCGTAACCGATATTATCTGTTTGTGATCGAATATTAAGTATTCACTCATGAAAAGTTTGCGTTTGTGATGATCCGCAAAGATAACACTTTCCTGCCGTTCTACTCTGCGATTTTCTCATCTATAACTTCACGTACCTTACTGTTTTTACGACCGTACGCAAAGTAAATCGCAATTCCCAATGCCATCCAGATAAAAAGGCGGATCCAGCTCTCAAATGGCAGAGAGTACATCAGGTACACACAAACCAGTATGCCGAGGATAGGAACAACCGGAACAAACGGAGTTCTGAAAGGACGAACGGCGTGAGGCAATTTACGTCTCATCACCAGCACACCTATACACACCAGGACAAATGCGAAGAGTGTTCCGATACTCACCATATGGCCCAGGTCTGACACAGGAACGAATCCCGCAAAAATACTCACGAAGAACATGAAGAAGACATTCGTCTTCCAGGGTGTAGCGAATTTCTTATGAACAGAACTGAAGAAAGAGGGCAGGAGCCCGTCTTTAGACATGGTGTAGAATACCCTCGATTGTCCCATCAGCATCACGAGGATAACCGAAGTATAACCTGCGAGGATTGCAATGATCAATCCATCCTGGAGAAAACTATAACCTGTCTGTGCGAATGCGGTTGCAGCGGGTTTTGCGTCTCCTGCAAAATCTTTATAGTTCACCAGACCGGTCATTACGTGTGCAAAGAGAACATACAGGATCGTGCAGACAACCAGTGAGCCCAGGATACCGATTGGCATTCCCTTTTTGGGGTTCTTGGCTTCCTGCGCAGCAGTTGATACCGCATCAAAACCAATGAATGCAAAGAAAACAACGGCAGCCCCGGTTGAAATTCCGGTCCATCCGAAATTCTCGAACTTGCCCGTATTAGCAGGTATATAAGGTTCGTAGTTGGCGGGATTAATGTGGCTCCATCCGAGAGCGATAAACACAAGTACCACTGCCACTTTTACTATTACCAGTACATTGTTCATCGTAGCGGATTCTTTCGTTCCCCGCATTAATACGAGAGAAAGCAGCATGACGATAAAAATAGCGGGGAGATTGATAAAGCCACCCTCTATAATCGTTCCATCTCCCAGTTTAACCGTCTCCCATGGAGAAACTGCAAGCTGATGAGGGAGCGCTATATTATATTTATGCAGGAATTCCAGGAGATATCTGGACCAGCTTACCGACACAGTAGCAGCACCGAGGGCATATTCCAGTACCAGGTCCCATCCTATGATCCAGGCGGTAAATTCTCCCATTGTAGCATACGAATAGGTATAAGCACTGCCCGCCACCGGTATCATAGAAGCAAATTCAGCGTAGCAAAGGCCTGCAAATGCACACGCGACAGCCGCCAGGACAAAAGAGATGGTAACGGCAGGTCCTGCATTTTCGGCAGCTGCAATTCCGGTAAGGGAAAACAAACCGGCTCCGATAATAGCTCCGATACCAAGGGCTACTAAGTTAAAACTTGTGAGAGAGCGTCTGAGATGACCCTCTCCGCTGGATCCTGCTTCCAGCAATAATTGTTCAATGGATTTTCTGTAAAACATACAGCTTGTTTACGTTTCTAATAAAGACTTGTATTGATAATTGAAATTTTACCAAACGTAATGCTTTTTCTTTTTAAAAAAGAAGGTAAATACATAAAAAAAACTGCCTTTTTCATGTATTTGCCGTAAGAATTAATGCAAAACTAAAAGAAAGCGGGGGTTTTGATGGTTTTAATGGCAATTGCCATCAATCCACAAGCGTTTTGTTAAACGAAATCACCTTTTCTGCTTTTTGATCTGTTCTATCTGCCGATCTTTTTTTCGCTGAAACAAATGTCTTTTCTTTTCCTGTTTTATACATTGCATCTGTTACATGCGGAGCAGAAGAGATATGAGGAGCGATAATAAGTGAAACGATCGACATCAGCTTGATCAGGATATTCATAGAAGGACCAGAAGTATCTTTAAATGGATCTCCGACAGTATCTCCGGTCACTGATGCCTTGTGCGGATCAGAGTTCTTATAGAACATTTCTCCTTTTATATCAGCACCTTTTTCAAAGGATTTTTTCGCGTTATCCCAGGCACCACCCGCATTCGATTGAAACATTCCAAGCAGTACGCCTGATACCGTTACCCCAGCGAGTAATCCGCCAAGAACCTCCGGGCCAAGCGTAAATCCTACCAGTACAGGTACGATCAGTGCAATAGCGCCGGGCAGTAACATTTCACGGATGGAAGCCTTAGTAGAGATCTCAATACATTTTTCATATTCCGGCTTTGCCTTATACTCCATAATCCCCGGAATTTCCCGGAACTGTCTGCGCACTTCCTGTACCATATCCATTGCGGCACGGCCGACAGCCGCAATAGCCAGAGATGAAAATATGTAAGGGATCATTCCCCCTACAAACAGCCCCGCAAGGACGTTTGCTTTATAGATATCAATAGAATTAATTCCTGCGATGCCCACGAAAGCTGCAAACAGGGCCAGAGAGGTCAGGGCAGCTGATGCAATTGCAAATCCCTTTCCGGTAGCGGCCGTCGTATTGCCGACAGCGTCCAGGTTGTCGGTCCGTTTGCGGACTTCTTCTGGCAGCTTACTCATTTCTGCTATTCCGCCCGCATTATCAGCAATCGGTCCAAAGGCATCGATTGCCAGTTGCATGGCTGTAGTTGCCATCATTCCAGCCGCGGCAATAGCTACTCCGTAAAGCCCCGCAAAGTAGTAGGAGCCGTAGATGCCCAGTGCCAGCACAAGCGCCGGCATCAGCGTTGATTCCATACCCACAGAAATACCTCCGATGATATTCGTTGCGTGGCCTGTGCCCGAGCGGTTTACAATTGAGTTGACCGGCCTTTTGCCCATCGCAGTGTAATACTCCGTAATAATGCTCATCAAAGTACCAACTACCAGTCCGACCATGATGGCTAAGAACACATCAGTACTGTCAAAACTGACTCCGCGGATGCTCATGGTAGCCGGAAGCAGCCAGCGAACCGCAAAATAGGAGGCAATGGCTGTAAGAATAATAGACATCCAGTTGCCCGTATTCAGAGCATTCTGCACATTGTCCGTTTCGTTTTTAATTCGTACAAAATAGGTGGAGATAATAGAGAAAATTAAACCTATTCCTGCTATCAGCATAGGGAGCAGTACAGGGGCGATCCCTCCGAAACTGTCATTTGATACGATTTCCCTCCCGAGTACCATTGTCGCAAGGATTGTGGCCACGTATGAACCGAAAAGGTCGGCTCCCATACCGGCTACGTCCCCTACATTATCGCCCACATTATCTGCTATTGTGGCCGGATTTCTGACATCATCTTCCGGGATACCGGCTTCTACTTTACCAACCAGGTCAGCACCCACATCTGCCGCTTTGGTATAGATGCCTCCGCCGACCCGGGCGAACAGCGCAATCGATTCCGCTCCAAGAGAAAACCCGGCAAGAACTTCAAGGGCTTTCTGCATCCCGGGGCCGTTCACGCTGCCTCCGGTCTGTACTACATATATCTGATAGAATACGATGAAAAGGGAACCCAGACCCAATACAGCAAGCCCGGCAACCCCCAGACCCATGACACTTCCTCCTGTAAACGACACTTTAAGCGCCCGTGCAAGACTCGTTCTGGCAGCCTGTGTTGTTCTGACGTTCGCTTTGGTCGCGATATTCATCCCTATATAACCAGCTAATGCGGAGGTAAAGGCACCGATTAAAAATGCTATAGAAATAAGCCAGCTTGAAGTCTCCACAAGTGTGCCAGACCACGCTAAAAGGGCTCCGGCAACGATTGCGAAGTAAGATAATATTTTCCATTCTGCCTTTAGGAAAGCCATAGCCCCGGCTGCTATATATCCGGCAAGGGTGTTCATCGTTTCGTCTCCCGTTTCCTGCCTGCTCACCCATCCCGATTTTGACAACATGACAAGGATTCCTATCAAACCCAGACAAGGGATAATGTAAATTAGATTGTTGTAAAATAGATCCATCGATTGGTTTTTCTGTTAGTTACAAGTTAGTTAAACGCCAAATATAGATTCGTTGCCGCTATTATCAAATAAATTTATAAGGAAATAGGTTTTATTTTTTTGCTGATTAGTGAGTTGCTGAAATTCAGATCAGCACAATAACGTATCTATAGAAGGAAAAAGAAGGGCTTAAGCGGTCATTTTGCCCGACTTCTTCAGATATTTTATCATGAGATATACAACTGTAAGAACAACCAGAGTAAAGATTATCAGGATGTTCCGCAGATCCGTGTCTGTCCGTGTCACGTCCGGATAGTTTAACAGGAGCAGGAGCGTGATCCCCACCAGCCATACATACTGGGTGTTGTATTCTTTCAGGATCCATCTCCTGGCATTAAACCGCATACTTTTCATGGTAGCTCCCAGGCCTTTGAAGTTAATGAGCCAGCGGCTCACCCTGCTGCAGTAGACGTTAAAATCATTCCCGAACTTATTACGAAGAAAGTTCTCTTCAGCCAGTACAATAGCCTGATAAATGAACAGGAAGAGCGGCATAAATACCGCCAGGAAAAGAAGTGAGTTAGATAAAATCCCTACGCCAAGGAGCATCAGGATATTGCCGACATACAGCGGGTTCCGGCAGTGGTTAAACACGCCCTCTGTTACCAGGTTGTTTGCGTATACTTTTTTGTCTTTACCGCCGCGTTCTATATAGGCCAGCCCAATGGTCAATCCCCGGATGAGCTGCCCCGAAATTGTAATAAAAAGGCCCAGCACAATCGGCCAGATATAGTAATCAGGGCCCATCGCCCCGGGGGTGAATACTTTACGCGAGGGAATAAACAATGCCAGGTAAAGGAAGATGAACAGGAAATTCCTGTACTTAAAAAAGAAGTTGCCGATAGCAATCATGTTAGTTTTTTATAGCAATTACACCCGAGAAATTGTACCATTTGAAGAACGTTTCGCAATGAGAGAATCCTGCCTCTCTGAGAATAAGGATGTTTTCGCTCAGCTTGTAAGGGATGAGCACATTTTCAAGAGCCTCCCTCTTCTGTGAGATTTCAAGCTCGCTGTAATGATTGCGGCGCTTCATGTCGTAATAATACTTAATGAAATTACGGTTGAAAAGACTTTCCTCGGCGAGGATCTTTTCAACAAGGATCAGCACACCTCCGGGTACCAGGCCATCGACTATCGTTCTCAGTACTTTTTCGCGTGCTACCGGCCTTATAAACTGAAGCGTAAGGCAAAGGACAACTACCGAGGCGTTTTCCACTTTGAAGCTGTCGTGCATATTAGCTGCGATAAGGTCATACGGACGGGTAAACCCGGCTTCTTTAAGCTTCTCATTGCACTTTTCCAGCATCTGCGGTGACTCGTCTATCCCAACAAAACGGATATCCTCAGAGATGGTGGTGTTCATCCCGATCATCGTCGTACCGGTGGAACATCCCAGGTCGTATACATTTGTTCCTTTTTGCGCGTGGTCTGCAGCCAGTTCGGAAATCATCCTCTGCATTTCATCGTAATATGGTACCGAGCGGCTCACCATATCGTCAAATACACCGGCAACCTTCGAACCGAACTTAAAGTCGGACACTTTGTTGATTTCTTCCCTGAAAACCTCATCCCGGATTTCAGGACCTTTTTGTTCTTTTTCTTTAGATCCCTGCAGCATATACCGCTAAATTTACTTATTAACCTTCTTGAGTTGAATTTGTTGATTTTCCAGTGTTTAATTTCTCTAAAATAGAAATTTCATCTGATTATCAAATAGGGGGATTTAAGATAAAAATTTAGCCTAATTTCTTACCTTTGCAGCCTTAATGACAGGAATACCGCAGACTTACATCAAACTATAAAGTCTTATGAATCAGAATGTGAAAGTTGGAATTGTACAAACGACCTGTACTGCCAGCAAGGAGGAAAATCTCGCAAAAGCAATTGTTAAAGTAAAGGAAGCAGCATCAAAAGGGGCGGAGATCATTTGTCTTCAGGAACTATTCACCTCTCTTTATTTCTGTGATGTAGAGGATTACGACAACTTCCTGCTTGCCGAAAGTATCCCGGGACCGTCAACTGCTGCTCTCTCGGAAGTGGCGAAAGACCTGAATGTAGTGATAATTGCTTCATTGTTCGAGAAACGTACCCAGGGCCTGTATCATAATACTACAGCGGTAATCGATGCCGATGGCAGTTATCTTGGTAAATACAGAAAGATGCACATTCCTGACGATCCTGGTTATTATGAGAAATTTTATTTTGCTCCCGGTGATATCGGATATAAAGTGTTTAAAACAAAATACGCCACAATCGGTGTGCTTATCTGCTGGGATCAGTGGTATCCGGAAGCAGCCCGCATTACCTCACTGATGGGTGCTGAAATCCTGTTTTTCCCGACAGCTATAGGCTGGGCATCTTCTCAGGATATTGATACAAATACTGAACAATATAACGCATGGCAGACCATTCAGAGAAGCCATGCTGTAGCAAACGGCGTTTATGTAGTGAGCGTTAACAGAGTAGGCGATGAGGGGCACATGAAGTTTTGGGGCGGTTCATTTATAGCGAACCCTTTTGGATCAGTGCTTTATCAGGCTTCACATAAAGAAGAAGAAGTTTATGTGCACGAGCTGGATATGACAAAATCAGATCGATACCGTACACACTGGCCGTTCCTCCGCGACAGACGGATCGATTCGTACGCTCCGATTACAAAACGTTATATTGATGCTGAAGACCAGGACTAACGTATGTTGAAAAATAAGATAGCCCGGAACTTTGGCACCAAAGCTTTCAGGTTATCTGAATTTTAGCTCCG
>NZ_QEAS01000002.1:289910-299415 GCF_003130405.1 Pararcticibacter amylolyticus | reverse complement strand
GGATGATTTCAGAGCATTCAAGTCCGAAGAGCCTCGGATACCGTTTCCCTGCTGAATGGGAGAAGCATGAAGCCACATGGCTTAGCTGGCCTCATAAAGAAGCAAGCTGGCCGGGTAAAATAGAAACGATCTATCCGAAGTACAGTGAATTCATAAAAGTACTCACCGAAAGCGAAATGGTACGGATCAATGTTTCAGATGATACCATGAGACAATTTGCGCTGCAGCATCTGGTTGAAGCCGGTGCTGATCTTTCCAGGATTGAGTTTTTCTATCATCCCACCAACGATGCGTGGTGCCGTGATCACGGGCCTGCGTTCCTGGTAAATCCTCAGGCTGAAAGCCGGAAAGTGATTGTCGACTGGGGATATAATGCATGGGGAGGGAAATATCCCCCATACGATCTTGATGATGTGATTCCATCTTTGATCGGCGCACATTTTAACATCCCGGTATTTCATCCGGGCATTGTAATGGAAGGCGGATCTGTAGAGTTCAACGGACGGGGTACTGTGCTGACTTCGACCTGCTGCCTGCTGAACGAAAACCGAAATCCTCATCTTAACCAGCAGCAGGTTGAAAATTATCTCCGGGCTTTCTACGGGGTAGACCAGGTCCTTTGGGTTGAAGAGGGTATTGCCGGCGATGATACGGACGGGCATATTGATGATACGATTCGTTTTGTTAATGAAGACACAGTACTGTCGGTTGTCGAGACGGATACCAGTGACGAAAATTACGCCCTGCTGCAAAAGAACTTGAAATCCCTGAGTTCTATGCGTCTTCTGAACGGGAAGCAGCTGAATGTTGTTGAACTACCCATGCCTGATGCCGTCATATACGACGAAATGCGGCTCCCCGCATCGTATGCTAATTTTTATATCAGTAACAAGTATGTGATCGTGCCCACTTACAGGTGCAGCAAAGATGAGAAAGCGCTTGAAATCATCAGTTCCTGTTTTCCTGACAGGCAGGTTACAGGGATCGATTCCACAGATATAATTTGGGGGCTGGGCAGTTTTCATTGCCTTAGTCAGCAGGAGCCCTCAGTGTAGCATTCGTTTTGACCCGGGGGAGCTTTAAATGGGGCTCCCTGAATTTTCGTTCTTCTCTAAGCTGACAGACCGCAGGGGCGGTCTTTTTTGTTTTTCACCATGCCTGCATTTGAAGCAATTCCTATATATTTGTTATAGGCACTTTAGCAAACAGGGTGGAAAAGAGGAGCTTTAACTGCTTGTTGTTTCTTAATCTTTTCTTCCTGTTCGGGGGAGCCGTGAACGTCTTAGCTCAAAATACGTCCAACAAGGGTAAGGATTTCTGGCTCGGCTATGGCAACCATCAGCGGGGATATAACCTCAACAATCAGAAGATGGTATTGTACATCACGTCGGATGTAAATACAGAAGGAACCATTGAGATCCCCGGAATTGGATATTCCGCCCAATTTCAGGTGGCAGCCAATTCTATCCGGGAAGTGCAGGTTCCCCAGGATGCTTATCTCGAAGACGAAGGTACCTATCATAAAGGTATTCACGTCACTACCCTCAAGCCGGTAGTAATTTATGCTCACATTTATGATCTGAATGTTTCGGGAGCTACGCTCGTATTACCCACCAATGTTCTTGGAAAAGAGTATTATTCAATCAATTATAAGCAGATATCCAACCAGGATACATCTTTCTCTTACTTCTTTGTCGTCGGAATTGAAGATGGGACAGAAGTAGAGATCATTCCTTCCGCCGGCACCAAAGGTGGCCATCCTGCAGGCGTCCCTTATGTTGTGAACCTGAATAAAGGGGATATTCATCAGGTTCTCGGCGCAAGCCAGGGAAAAGAGGTTATAAATGTGGACAGGGACAATTCTGTAACGAATTATAAGGGAGCTGATCTCACCGGCTCTGTTGTCAGGTCTGTCAGCAGGGGCGTAGGCGACTGTAAAAAAATTGCAGTCTTCTCAGGCAGCGGAAAGATCGGTATCGGCTGTCCCGAAACAGGTGTAGGGTCTTCTGATAATCTTTATCAGCAGGTCTATCCCACAAACAGCTGGGGTAAAAAGACTATAACGGTGCCGCTTGCTTCGCGCGACTATGATATCATCCGGATAGTAAAAAGCAGTCCGTCCGCCAGTGTACGGCTAAACGGGAATCTTATTCCTGCATCAGCTTTTATAAATGATTTCTATTATGAGTTTGAATCTCAGTCTGTGAATGTCATTGAAGCAGACCTGCCGGTTCAGGTAGTCCAGTACGCGGTAAGCCAGTCAAAGACAATCAACTGCACCGGGGGCAGGGAAACCACCGGAGATCCGGAAATGATCTATCTCAACTCCATTGAACAGAATATCGACAGGATAACTGTTTATTCGCCGGGTGCCTACAGGATTCAGAAGCAGTTCATCAACATTGTGATTGAAACCGCTGCCGCAGCTGATTTCAAACTGGATGACGCAACGCCTCCCGGAGCATTTCAGCCTGTACCTGGAGACCCGGCATATTCTTATGCTCAGCTTTCTGTGAATGCAGGAGTACACACCTTGTCGGCTCCAAAGGGATTCAATGCCGTTGCTTATGGCTTTGGCCGGGCGGAGTCCTATGGTTATTCAGCGGGAACGAATGTAAAGGGGGAAACTTTTAAAATAGTAAGCAGCTCGACAGGTAATACCATAACCAATGGCTGTACTGCCCAGGCTGTGAAGTTCAGTGTAGATCTGTTGTTTGAGGTAAAGAAGATCACCTGGAATTTCGATAACGGGGAGCCGCCCATCGAAGCAGTCTATTCATCGCCGTCCGCAATCTATTCAAAAGATGGAAAAACATACTACACCTACCGGTTAACCAATGAAGTGTCTTATAAAAAACCGGGAGACTACAGTATTGAGGTGACAGCGGAAAAGAAAACACTGGATGCCTGCGGCGTATCAGAATTCATCCAGCTTGATTTTTCGGTATTTGATCCGCCGGAACCCGATTTCTCTTTCAGCGCACCCTGCGAAAAGGAAGAGATCCAGTTTATGGACCTTACCGACGGAAAGGGGGCTTCATTAAAATCATGGCTCTGGGATTTTGGCGACGGCACTACTTCCGCGGATCAGAATCCCACGCATACGTATATTGTCCCCGGCACTTACCAGGTAACGCTGATAACTGCAACGGAGTCATCGTGCGATCCGGTAACAAAGATCAAACCGCTGTTTATTTTCAGGAAGCCTGTGCCTGGGTTCACATTTTCCGCAGCCTGCGCAGGTCAGAAGGTGTCTTTTTCTGATCAGTCAGTTGCTGCTGACGGGAATATCATCAGCAGAACGTGGGACTATGGCGACGGTACCATCGAAACGGTCCAGGATGACTTACCCCGGGAGCATATTTATATTACCGCCGGAACCTATACTGTAAAGCTCACAGTGCTGACAGACAATGGATGCTCACAACAAACGAGTTCGGATATCACCGTTCAACCTGTTGCTCTTGTCGATTTTTTACTTCCTAAGGTCTGCCTGGAAGATTCTTTTGCTGAGTTTAAAGATCTTTCATCAATAAGCGATGGTACCGAAAGCGACTTTTCCTATGACTGGGATTTTGGGGATCAGACACCGCATTCCGCTGATAAAAACCCTCTGCATGCTTATTCAGCCAGTGGCTACTACGAAGTTTCCTTAACCGTAACGTCGAAATCCGGCTGTGTAACAACTGCAAAAAAGATCCTTACAGTGAACGGATCAAACCCGGTAGCTGATTTCGATGTGGTCAATCCGGCAGACCTGTGCAGCAGGAATCCCGTCATCTTCGTAAACCGGTCTCATGTGGGGTTTGGGAATATCACCCGTTTAGAATGGTATTTTGATTATGACGGGGACAGGACTTCAATGTTCGTTGACGATAATCCTGAGCCGGGCAGGGAACAGGGCCATTTATATCCGCGGTTCGCGTCACCAAATGAAAAAACATACCGGGTCCTCCTGAAAGCATTTTCCGGTAAGAGCTGCGTAGGAGAGACAGAAAAGTTCGTAAAGATCAAAGCTGTTCCTGATGTCCGGTTTGACCTCGTTGTACACACTATTTGCCAGGAAGACACCCCTGTGCGGCTGAGAGCATCGGAGACATCGGGTAACTTTGTTAAACTGGCGGATGAGTTCAAAGGGGAGGGAATATCGGGGACTGGCATATTTAATCCCGCGAAAGCGGGTCCCGGAATGCATCTCATTTCCTATATCTATACTGCCGGAAATAGCTGTGCAGATACTGTTCAGCAGTTAATCCGGGTGAATGCCAGCCCCTCCGTGTCGGCAGGTGCGGATATCGGTTTTAGGGAAGGCGCCTCCGTTCGCCTGAAGGCTGTCTCCGATCCGGATATCGTGAAATACGAATGGAGCCCTGCCGCTGGTTTGAGCCGGACCGATATTCCCGACCCCGTAGCTTCTCCCTCAGATAATACCACCTATACCCTGACGGTTACAAATTCAAATGGCTGCCGTAATTCTTCCCGGGTAAACGTAATGGTGGAGAAGTATCCCGTGATCCGGAATACCTTTACGCCTAACGGCGACGGTGTAAATGATACATGGGTGGTAGGTTATCTCGATCGTTATCCTGAAGCAAGAGTGGAGATCTTCAACCGGTATGGAAACCGGGTGTATAAAAGCCAGGGCTACTTAAAGCCCTGGGATGGAACGTTCAACGGGACAGCTCTTCCGGATGGAGTGTATTACTATATTATTGACCCCCAAAATGGTATGGGGCCTTATACAGGGAATGTCTCGATTATCAGGTAGGGCCGTCTTTATTGCGCGACACCCATTTCCCTGATCAGGAAATCTGCTTTATCAACTTTTGATGCTATCCAGAGAACGTACCGGATGTCTACACCGATAGACCTGCTGTAGCTTTCATTCCATGCATAATCATTAATTGTAGCTTCATATGCCCTGTCGAAATTGACGCCGATCAGCTCACCTTTGGAATTCATCACAGGAGACCCCGAATTTCCCCCGGTAGTGTCGAGGTTGTACAGGAAGGCCACAGGAACGTCATTCAGATCATCTTTTACAAAAGGTCCGAAATCTTTTGTCTGCCATAATTGTTTAATAACGGTAGGGTAGGAGAATTCAGGATTTCCGGTACTCCCTTTTTCCAGTACACCTTTGATTGTCGTAAAGGGCTTCATATAGGTGGCGTCAGCCGGGGCATAACCTCTTACATATCCGTATGTCAGCCTGAGTGTGCTGTTTGCATCAGGAATGAAATCCTGCTTTTTAAATAATTCCTTTGCTGCCACGTAATCACCCATCAGTTTGTTAAGCAGACCTTCGCGGCGGTCACGCTCAGGTTTTAGTGCTTTTATCTGCGTACTGATATCATTTTCGAATACGAGTAAGGGATCGTTATAGCCAGAGAGAAGTGCCTGCGATTTAAGTAAAGTGTTCAGCACGTAGTCTGCATCTTTCAGCCTGGTATACTGCAAGGTAGTTTCAACGAATTTATCTGCCTGTTCCTGGCTGCTGAAACCTTTCAGCACTTTTTTGTCTACGGCATCGACGCGCTGGATCTTTGGTAACTTTGCCGCATCATTCAGCATCCGCGTGAAGATCGCCTTGTCAGCATCCAGGTCATAGCTCTGGTATATGGGTTTAAGCTTTTGTTCCAGGACGCCTATGCTGTCTGTATAATATTTTGCCCTTTCAGATAAGGGCCTGGAAAGCATGGCCGCTTTAAATGAATTTACCTGCCTGGCAATATTGAGGAGGCTTACACCACTGTAAACCTGGGTCAGCCAGAGTTCCCGGTAAGCATCGTTATAGATCAGTTTGTACAGGTTGTCGATGCTGCTCATCAGCGTCCCGTATTTTTCTTTGAGCTCAACGTTTGAATTGATGTATTCTGCGAGCTTCTCGTCTTCTTCACGTTTTTGCTGTACAAGTTCCAGTCCATTCAGGCCTTTTAATTTACCCCTGTAATTCTTCAGGACATTGGCATTCCGCTTAATCCTGGTTGCAAGCTTCAGTTCCGTTGCCTTATCCTTCTTTCCCGCAGCCTCCATAGCATGGTTCTGAAAATCATACAGATCTGAAACATAAGGAAGAAGATAGTTCTGCTGATACTGGATATACTGGGCCGGGCGGTTCCTGAACGTCTTTCCGGGATAACCGAGGATAAAAACGAAGTCATCTTCACTGACCCCTTTAGGATTCACCTTCAGGAACTTCTTAGGCTTATAAGGTACATTAGCTTTCGAATATTTAGCGGAAGAACCGTCAGGCGCCACATAGGCACGCATAAAAGAGAAGTCGCCGGTATGCCTTGGCCAGACCCAATTGTCTGTTTCCCCTCCGAATTCCCCGATATTGCGGCTCGGCACATAAACCAGCCTCACATCCTGTATCATCTTGTATCTGAACAAAACATAGGTTTTGCCGATAAACATTTCAGATACCTCCGCCTTTATTGTTGCGTCCTGCTGTTCAGCCTGGGCAGCCAGCTTCTTCATCTCTTCATTGACCAGCCGGATACGTGATGCCGGATCAGTAACTCCCGCAACAACCGAAAGTATTTTGTCCGACACATCCTCATAACTATCAGTGATCCGGCATGTTAACCCTTTTGCTTCGATTTCCTGTTCACGTTCCCGTGCCACAAATCCCTTGTTCAGGTAGTCGTTCTGCGGAGTGCTCGCTAACTGGACTGCACTGAACGCACAGTGATGATTGGTGATGATCAGCCCTTCATCCGAGATAAAAGATCCGGTACAGCCGCCAACGTTTACAAGCGCGTCAATGAGACTGATGCTGTCGGGGTTGTAGATCTCTTTCATGCTGATCTTCAGACCTGCATTGTTGAGATTTACTTTCCTGAGTTCACTCAGCGGATACATCCCTTCGTCGGGAGGTGTATAAGCTGATCCAGTAATTAAAAAGCTTAGCAGTAGAGTAAAAAAGATCGTTTTCTTCTTAGCCGTCATCTCGTGTGTTGTTTAGAAAACCACAAACTTAGGCAAATTGCTGTATATACAAAATACATCGTTTTTTACCTCATCATTTAATATTTTTGCTAAATGGCTGAAGACTTAGTAATCAACAAAGGATCAAAGCAGGATCAATATATCTCTATTTTACCCCAAATCAGGGCTCTTATCGAAGGAGAAGACGATCTCATTGCGAACATGGCTAATATTAGCGCAGCACTAAAGGAGCAGTTCGGCTTTTTCTGGACGGGCTTCTATCTGGTAAGAGGACAGGAACTGGTATTAGGGCCTTTTCAGGGGCCTGTGGCCTGTACCAGGATCGCTTACGGAAAAGGTGTATGCGGTACTGCCTGGAAACTACAGCAAACTCTGGTTATTCCGGATGTCGATGCTTTTCCGGGGCATATTGCATGCAGCTCTTTATCCAGATCTGAAATCGTGGTGCCGGTGTTCGGCAACAACGAAGTAAAGGCAGTTCTTGATATCGACAGTGAAGATCTGAATACTTTTGACGAAACTGACAGGCAGTATCTGGAAGAAATCGTCTCCCTGATAAAGTTTAACTGATCCGGCTATCCTGTCTATGAACGAACAAAAATTACCCTTGTCTTTTTATCTCCGGGATGACGTAGTTCAGATTTCCCGCGATCTGATCGGTAAACAGATCTTTACATATTTAGATGGTCTCCTTACCAGCGCAATTATCGTTGAGACCGAGGCTTACAGGGGACCGGAGGATAAAGGTTCACATGCTTTTAACGGAAGACGCACTGCCAGGAACGACATTATGTATTACGCAGGCGGTGTTACCTATATGTATATCTGTTACGGGATTCATGATATGCTGAATATTGTGACAGGACCGGAAGGTACCTCTCATGCTGTTTTAATCAGAGCTCTTCAACCTGTTGACGGATTGGATATTATGAGAGAAAGACGTGCTGTCTATTCAGACGATAAACGACTGTGCAAAGGTCCCGGGGCATTAGCCAGGGCAATGGGGCTGAATAAAACACATAACGGGCTCTCCTTACTGGGGGACCAGATTTGGCTCGAAGACCGTGGCCTGGAAGTACCGGAAGAGGATATAGTAGCCTCGGCGAGAATCGGACTCAACATTGACAGTCCCTATAAAGAAATCCCGTGGAGATTTTATATCCGGGGAAACCGCTATGTAAGTAAATGGGGATAAGGCTAAAAGTGTTCAATAAGGAAATGTCCGCTTATAAAAAGAGGCTATCCGGTCTTTGTTAAGTGATCCTGAAAGTTGGACAACAACTTTCAGGGGCACCTCATTTAGGGAAAGCCTCTTTCGTAATAAAATACAACCTGCTCCTAAAGCAGGTTTTTTTAGTGTTGTTTACTGCACAATTTCAGCAATAAAAACTCCATCATTATTTAAGAACTCCTGGTTGGCAATGAGGTTGCTTAATTCAATCTTCCCAATTACATACTTAAAGTCGGGCGCATAAAATCTTTCTGTAATCTCCTTAAATCCGAGCCTTTCAATGACACTCTCATCATCATACCTGAGATAAACGTTCAGAGTGTAATCATTGGACTGTACAAAGCCCCTGTTAGTACGGTATTTTTTGTATTCATATTTATAGCCATACCGTAAAGCCGCTATGTCCGACAATACCGCTGATCCTGTTGGATGTCCGCCGGCTCCCTTTCCGAAAAAGAACTGCTGATCTGCAAATGCTGCCTGTACGATCACACCGTTATATTCATTTTCTACATTGTAAAGGAAATCAGCAGAATGGATAAGCTTAGGGATCACGTAAAGAACCACCTGCCGTTCTCCGAATTCGAGTGCTGTGGGCACCAGTTTTATTTTATAATTTTTCTCCCTGGCGTATTGAATATCTTTTGACGACAAGGTTTGGATCCCGATGTTCAGCACCTCTTCCGGGCGTGTAATGATACCGTAAGCGTGCGATGCAGCAATTACCAGCTTATATTTGGGGTCAAAACCCCCAACATCCGAGATCGGATCTGTTTCTGCAAACCCCAGATCCTGCGCCTGCTTAAGAGCTGTTCCATAGTCAAGATTTTCATTAAAGATCTTTGACAGGATGTAATTAGACGAACCATTGAAGATACCCCTTACCGAATAAAGAAGCTCATTGTCGTAGTACTCTTCCAGGTTCCGGATAATCGGAATACTTCCGCATACTGCTCCTTCGTAAAGCAGGGAAGTTCCATATTCTTCCTGGATGTGGATGAGTTCTTCAAGATGAAGGGCAATCATTTTCTTACTGGCAGAAACGACGTTCTTGCCATTTTTCAGCGCAGTAGAAACAATCTGAAATGCTGCCTCGGTATCATTGATCAGCTCGACCACCGTATTGATTTCAGGGTCGTTCAGGATAACCGAAGCATCAGTGGTAAATAATTCTGGAGAAAGAGACCGCTTCTTTTCAGGATTCTTAATCGCTATTTTCTTGATCTCAAGATTGAGGTCTTTTGTCCGGATTATATCGTGAAGGCCTTGTCCTACAACGCCAAAGCCAAATAATCCGATGGTTAACTTATTGCTCATTCGTAC
>NZ_QEAS01000002.1:287043-289880 GCF_003130405.1 Pararcticibacter amylolyticus | reverse complement strand
ACTACCGTAGGCTGTGCTTTTTAAAAAATTACCTATTTCTTTTGTCAGGATCTCCGTCTCGATCAGAAATCCGTCATGCCCGTAAAAAGAATCAATTTCAACATATTCCGCTCCGTTTATGTGCTCTGCAATAAAGCGCTGTTCTGAAGGAGGGAACAGGAGGTCGGAGGTAATTCCTATTACGAGAGTTTGCGATTTGATCTGTCTGAAAACCTCGTTAACCGGTCCGCGCCCCCTGGCCACATTATGACTGTCCATCGCCTTGCTCAGGTACCAGTAGCTATAGGCGTTAAAACGTTTGACAAGTTTTTCCCCCTGGTAGTTCTGGTAAGAAGAGGCTTTAAAGTCGTCCGTTTTGTCATTCGTAACCTCCTGTTGCGAAATGCCATAGGTATCATAGTTCCGGTAAGACAGCAGGGCAATGCTCCTCGCTGCTTTCAGTCCGTTTTTACCCGCATCAGGGTCTTTACTTCCGAATGTCGGATCGGCGGAGAGTGCCAGCCGCTGGCTTTCATTGAAAGCAATTCCCCATGGAGAATGCACAGCATTTGTAGCGATCAGGATCAGACGCCTGATACGGGCTGGCTGTTCAATGGCCCATTCCATTGCCTGCTGTCCGCCAAGCGAACCACCAATCAGCACACTAATCTCTGAAATGCCGAGATGGTCGGCCAGTATCCTCTGCACACCAGCCATATCCCTGGTGTTGAAACGGGGAAATGAAAGATAATAAGGCTCTCCGGCAGTCGGATCTGTACTCAGCGGACTAGTAGTTCCGTAGTGCGAACCCAGAATATTTGCGCAGACAATAAAGTGATCTTTCGGATTGAAAAGATCATTATCGCCAAATAAGCCTTTCCACCAGTCAAACACATCAGAGTTAGCGGTAAGCGCATGACAAACCCAAACCACATTATCCTTCTTCTCATTCAGCTTTCCGTATGTCTGGTAGGCTATTTCCAGGTGAGGTAATTCAGCCCCGTTGTCCAGGCGGAAAGGCTTATTATATGTGTATTTTTTAATATTCATCCGGTACGTTAATAGCATCGCAGCTTCATCAGCTGTGCGGTTATTTTATTTTTTCAAACGCCTGTTCGAAATCAGCTTTAATGTCGTCTATGTGTTCAATTCCAACAGAAACACGTAAAAGCGAAGGTGTTACTCCGGCTGCAATCTGGTCAGCTTCGCTTAACTGCTGATGGGTGGTTGCAGAAGGCTGAATGATCAGCGTCTTGGCATCACCGACATTCGCCAGGTGGCTTGTCAGCTCGAGGTTATCAACGAACTGGATCGCCTTTTCCTTTCCTCCTTTAATTTCAAAAGATAAAACGGAGCCGAATCCATTCTTTAGATATTTCTTCGCGTTAGCATGATAAATGCTGCTCTCAAGTCCCGGATAATTTACCTTATCAACCTGTGGATGCTGCTCCAGCCATTTTGCCAGATCAAATGCATTGTCCACATGCCTCTGTACGCGGAGGGACAGTGTTTCGAGACCCTGGATAAACAGGAATGAATTGAATGGGGAAGGAGCAGGGCCAAAATCGCGTAAGCCTTCAACTCTCGCGCGGATAATAAACTGGATATTGCCGAAGGGGCCTCCGATGCCGAAGACATCATTGAAAACGAGTCCGTGATAGCCTTCAGACGGTTCTGTAAACTGCGGATACTTTCCATTTCCCCAGTTATAGGTACCGCCGTCAACAATCACCCCGCCGATGCTTGTGCCATGACCGCCGATCCATTTTGTAGCAGATTCCACCACGATATGTGCTCCATGCTCAAGAGGTCGGAACAAATACCCACCGGCAGCAAATGTATTATCCACGATCAGGGGGATATCATATTTCTGTGATAACTGCGCAAATTTTTCAAAGTCAGGAATATTAAACCCTGGATTACCTATTGTCTCAAGGTAAAATGCCTTCGTGTTTTCGTCTATCAGCGCTTCAAAGCTTTGCGGATCATCCCCTTTGGCAAATCGTGCCTCAATACCCAGTCTTTTAAATGAAACCTTAAACTGGTTGTAAGTACCGCCATAGAGGTATGAAGTGGAAATGAAATTTTCGCCGGCCTGAAGAATATTGTTCAAGGCTATAAACTGGGCAGCCTGACCGGAAGAGACTGCTAAAGCGCCCACGCCGCCTTCCAGCGCCGCAATTCTTTTTTCAAAGACGTCGGTCGTGGGGTTCATCAGGCGCGTATAGATATTTCCAAATTCCTTCAGCGCAAAAAGATTAGCACCGTGCTCGGAACTGGTAAACACGTATGAAGATGTCTGATAAAGAGGAACTGCACGTGAGCCTGTTGTTGGATCTACTTCCTGTCCTGCATGTACCTGTAAAGTTTCGAACTTCAGATTGTTTGATAATGCCATTTTTAAATATTTTTAATTGTGAGTAATAAAAGATGACTGTTCAGGGGCTATATAACAACCCCGCGTAATTAGTTTATACCATTCCATTTGCCCCTGAGAGCATACAGGCCGGCAGCTGTCAGCAACAACAGCAGCAAATAAATTGACGCATTCGTGTTACAGCAGAGCTCTGTAACGAATCTGACAATGTCAGGCAAGGTTTGCCTTTAGACGGAGTAAAAGATAACAGATCGATTCTCATGGTTTTAACAATTTATATTCTCCCGATTCATATACGGGAACAGGATTTGGCACCTTTTCCGGGATCTCCGGTTAGGTTGTCAGCGGGTCACAGAGCCTGATCTCTCACCGCTTCTTTATAAATCAAAACCTTTTAAGGGGTGTTGACAGTATTGATAATTATATCAATTGCTGCAAATATAAGGCCTGAGGCTAAAAAAACAAATTATTTTTTAAAAGG
>NZ_QEAS01000002.1:262217-286791 GCF_003130405.1 Pararcticibacter amylolyticus | reverse complement strand
GATACAGGAAGTAGCTTCTTTATTGTATTTTTGCAACGATGGATTCCCAAATTGATTTAGAATTATTAATCACTGATAATAATCTTGACCCTCAGTTAAGGGTCATTGCGCAGAAGGTTCAGGCCGGGGAACGGATTTCTTTTGACGAAGGAGTGGCTCTATACGAAAAGGGGGAACTGGCTTTTGTAGGACTTCTTGCTAACTATATCAGGGAAAAGAGACACGGCGATATAACATATTTTAACAGGAACTTTCACGTTGAACCGACCAATCTTTGCGTTTACGATTGCAAGTTCTGTTCATATTCAAGGCTCATCAAGCAGAAGAGCGAAGGATGGGAGCTGAGCATGGAAGATATGATGGATATCGTAAAGAAGTACGACGATCAGCCCGTAACTGAAATACACTTCACCGGCGGAGTTCTTCCCCAGTACGATATGCCCTTTTACATTGAGCTATTCAAAAGAATCAAGCAACATCGTCCCGGTCTGCATATAAAAGGATTGACGCCAGTTGAATACCACTACATCTTCAAAAAAGCGAAGGTTGATTACGCCACCGGGATGAAGCTGATGAAAGATGCCGGACTGGATTCAATGCCGGGCGGTGGAGCCGAGATATTTGATCCCGAAGTGCGTAACCAGATTTCCAAGGATAAATGCACAGCTGAACAATGGTTGCAGATTCATGAAGAATGGCATAAACTCGGACAGCGTTCGAATGCCACCATGCTGTACGGTCATCTTGAAGAGTTCAGGCACCGGGTAGATCATATGGAACAGCTGAGGCAGCTCCAGGACCGCACGGGTGGTTTCCAGACATTTATCCCGCTCAAATTCCGGAATAAAGAAAACCAGATGTCGCATATTCCTGAGGTTTCTGTGATTGAAGATCTCCGCAACTATGCTATCGCAAGAATATACCTGGATAACTTTGATCATATTAAAGCTTACTGGGCAATGATCAGCAGAAGTACAGCTCAGCTGGCATTGAACTTCGGTGTAGACGATATAGACGGTACTCTCGATGATACTACCAAAATCTATTCTATGGCCGGGGCTGAGGAGCAGAACCCTGCTATGAGCACCAGGGAACTCGTTGAGCTGATCAAGCAGGTTGGCCGCCATCCGATTGAGAGAGATACTTTATACAACGTGATAACCGATTATAAGGATTATCAGTTCGAAGAAGAACCCGCAGCCAGATTCTATAAGTTACCTGTAGTAAATAATTAAGAAAAAGATTCCCGACTGGAGGGGTATGGAGAAAACTTTTTATATCATCCGCCATGGCGAAACCGACTTTAACAAAAGGGGAGTAGTTCAGGGCAGAGGGGTGAACACAGATATTAATGAGCATGGACGGAAACAGGCCGAGGCCTTTTATCAGGCATATAAGGACGTTCCGTTCGACAGAATTTATACATCTACTCTGAAAAGAACCCATCAAACTATTCAGAAATTTATAGATAAAGGAATTCCATGGACGCAATTTGCCGGCCTCGACGAGATGGCCTGGGGAATTTACGAAGGAATGGAAAATTCTGAAGAAGTAAAACGCGCCTACGATGAGATGATGGGCAACTGGACAGAAGGCAAGCTGCATCTGAAATTTGATCAGGCAGAGAGCCCCCTTGATGTACGTGAACGACAGCTTGAGGTACTCGAAAAGTTCATCGAAGACGATGATGCAAAAACTATCCTGGTTTGTATGCATGGCCGCGCTATGCGCCTGCTTCTTTGCCTTTTAACGAACAGGTCGCTTTGCGAAATGGAAGAGTTCCCTCATACCAATACCACTCTTTACAAGGTGAAATATGACGGGGAGAACTTTCACATCCTCGAGTTTAATAATACAGATCATTTAACAAAATATTGTGAGCAAGATTAGAGTTTCTGCAGTATCATATACCAACACCAAGCCATTCGCATACGGACTTAAGCACGCTGGCTCATTCCTTGACAAAATAGAATTATCATACGATATACCTTCAGATTGTGCCGCCAAACTTATTGACAATAAGGTGGATATCGGTCTGGTTCCTGTTGCTGCCCTATTGAATATTCCTGACAATCATATCATCTCTGACTATTGTATAGGTGCTATAGGGCCGGTCAACTCTGTCTTTATTTTCAGTGAAAAGCCCATCAGAGAAGTGTCTTCAGTGAAGCTTGACAGTCAATCACGTACTTCAAATAATCTTGCAAAAGTACTTCTGAAATTTTACTGGGAGAAAGATGTCCATTTTGTTGAAGAAGGCATTGCCGATGCATTTGTTGAAATCGGTGACCGCACCTTCGGAAAGAAAGATAAATATCCATTTGTTTACGATCTTGCCGAAGAATGGATCAGCTTTACCGGTCTTCCATTTGCTTTTGCTGTTTGGGCTTCCAACAAGCCGCTGGATAAGGAGTTCGTAGAAGAGTTCAACCAAGTGCTGAAATTCGGGATCGATCACCGCGAGGACGTAGTAAAAGAGCTGGAGCCCCGTGATGATTTTGATCTCCACGATTACCTGACGAACAGGATAGACTATCCTCTGACGGAAAGAAAGCGTGAAGCGATCACTAAGTTTCTTGGACTGGTAAGAGCCCTATAAGTTTTCAGTTTCTGTTTCCGGATTGATTCTTCTGACTCCAAGATAATGACTCGGAGAGTTGTTCCCTTCATCAGAGGAAAAGAAAATAAAAATGTGAAGAGGATGATCGTGCCAATGCCGGATGATTTTCACAAGGGCCTGACCTTCTTTCCTGGAATGCTTTGAGTTGACAATGAATATTTTATCCTGGCTATTGTAAATCACGATCATCGCTTTATCATCAGGGCTAACAAACGAGGTCCGGATCAGAGGCGACCAGATCACCATGATGTTCTTGTCGGGTGTACATTCTGCCCGGGCATCAAGAGGCTTGGGAAGATTCCCGCGGCTTAGAACCACCTTTGTAAAGTCAATTTCCGGTAAGCCATCCCACATCGTAAAGGCATACTTCAAATGATAGCTCAAAGCAATGTGATATGCTGATTTGCGACTGGTATTTTCCTGACTATAGCTCCGGTTAAACAAAGGTGATATGCCCAACAGGAAATCACTCATTATCTGGAATTTTTTGCGCTGCAGCAATTGAGCAGGAGAGGCAGGTTTATGATTTTTTCGGGCAATGCCTCTCATGTAGGATATTTTTCGCCACCTGCTTCCGATGATGCTGCCGACCTTTCCGGAGAAAGGCCCGGCGATCCCTTGTTTGTATACGCCCATTCTGCTATATGATTAAGCTCGTTTATAATTCCGTAAATTCCTGAAGTAAAATATTGCCCATGTATCCGTGAAGGAAGTCTTTTTGAAGGCCCTGTGCGGATTCGGCATCGGTATTGCCTTCCTCAAAGTGAAAGGCTTCCAGAATGGCCGCCGGGCTCCAGTCCTTTCCATTGATATTTTTACGTCCATTCACAAGCTCCTCAGTAAACGCCATCAGGGATATACAAACAAGAAGGAAGCACCCTTCCGGGATCAAAGGACTGAATTGCCAGTTAATTTCATTATTATCACCACTTTGAATGTCTGTTTCCTTTTGTTCCAGGTGAATGTAGTATTCTTCTTTCAGATTGAAGGCCGTGAGGGTGATACGGAGCCTGACGTATATACGACCCTTATTTTTGGGATACACCAGGTGCCTCTTTCCATGGAAAGCGGGAATACAGACGTTGACCTGCCCGCCATTCTCCAATGTAACTGCAGGGTTAATTTTCAGAATCTTATCAATAGGGGAGTTGATATTAAACTGAAATCCCTTTAGGAAGGAAAGGTCTCCGTTGTGCAGGTCGCGCTTTAGTATGTCCTTATAGGTACATGCCGCAATTGCTTGTTTTACAGCTCGCGTAAGGCGGTTGTTCATTCCGCCGTCAGGAGAATCATAGATGCTATCCATGGCTTTGCGAATAGCCTTAGCTGTTGTACTCGCTAGACCAAGTTCTTTACTGCATTTTTGAGTGGCCTCTGTCTGCCTGAAATTTCCAGGCTTTGCCTGAGCTATGTTTTTGGAGCCAACCATCCGGTACACCATGTTTCCGGCAGAGCCCCTTAAATTTCCAAATTTGTCTCTTGTTGCCAATGTTTTAATGTTTAGTTAAATAACGGTTTTGTAAAGAAAACGTATTGCGTGGCAGAATGGTTATGGAAAATTATAACCTTTTTGTGTCCTTGCTTTTAAAGCTAGTTTACCCAAAAGCACATTGTTTGCACCATAAGTGCACCATGAGTGCACCTTTTTGTAGTTAAAGGTGCACTCATGGTGCACTTATGGTGCATTTGGTGTACAATCAGTTGGAAGAAATTACAAAGCACGGTGGATGCAAGTAAAGTTTTATGAGAGTGTTGTCCTTAACATGATGTAAGTCCGTCCGGGCAATATGTAATTGTACAAGAGATTAAATGTACTGATAAATATTTTTTGCTATGAATGGAAAATTAAAATAGCATTGAAGTAACGGTTAAGGGTTAAATTATTGATATATTGCTGGTTAGTAGAATTTTAGTATTGTTCAGTGAAATACTCTTTCGGTCTCCTTTGTGCGGTATATATCTTGTCCTATAATTAATATTATGTTAAGTAGAAAAACGGATTAATTAAATAAGAGTGTAGCTGCCCTATAAAAGTAAAGCCCCGAGATTTCGGGGCTTTACTTTTATTCTTTTAAATATTTGATGATATTGTTATTTGTCCACCTTATGATACCGTCTCTTCCATCAGGATCAACAAAAATTATGGGATTATTATGCACAAAAACATACGGGCTTTCAAAATGATTCTTCTCGGAAAACGGATCCACCACATTCCACCTCCCCACCACCGGGTCATAGAACCTGTCGCCGTAATAACACTGCTAGAATGCTCTTGTAAAGATCCGCGCATTGCTATCTCCTAACCAACCGTATTTAAAGCCATCCAGTGGTAAACCACTGTTCCGGAAATTTCGCTTTTTATTCCGACTCAGCCACCTTTTGTAAACATTGAAGACTTCCGCCACCTTTTGGGGGCTTCCATTTAATTGTTCACCGGTTTTTCTATCAATTAAAATTGGTCTGATTGAGGGATATCCATACGTTAACAACCAAGTAAACGAAAACAGTGCTTCTATTTCTATAGTAAATCTATCTGTCCCTTTTGGACGGGTGTTTCCTACGCCAGGCTTGAACGGATATGCTTTGTTACTTTGAGTTGTATCGCCCTCAAAGGACAAATACTCTTCGAGAATTTTTATCTGCTCAGCTTTTGAATATTTTATTATTATCTCTCGGTCATCATTTAAGCTGACGACACTATTACTATCGTTAATTAATGAATGAAGTTTAATATGTGCAGTTATAACTCCGTTTACCGTATCGTTATGAGTTTTAACCAAAAAGTGTCTCTCCTTTATAGTTCCAGTTGTTAGAAAAACACACAAGCCGCAGGTAACAATCGGGAGAGATTTAACTTTTGCGCTGTCTGCAAACGTGTAAGGATTATTTTGTTTTGGGTCTTTACGCATCAAATGGTATTGCCGATGATGGGCGCTATCCTGTTTTGCTGTTTGCGCTTTAACGGTGAAAGTCGAACTTAAGAGTATTAGTAGGATTAGCTTCTTCATGATGATCATTTTTAACTACTATTTTTTCCACTCTACTACTTTAAAAGAGGTTATTGAGGAATCTTTTGAATAGGTAAACTTCAAGTCCTTTGTATAAACAGGATCGATATCATTGCCATACTCAACAACGATTTTATAACTTACTAAACAACTGTCTTTGTTATCCGGCATTCCTAAACGCTCTGTCAATTGGTGATAACTTAACCCTGTCAATTTGTGATTAGTAGTAAGATCGTTAAGCATTTTAGGACGATATGGGGATGGGAAAAGTGGATCTGTCTGCTCGTTCCACTTGTTCTTATCAAACTTTATTTGCTGATTACATGAAAACATGGTGAGTATAAAAGCGGCAAGTAGCCATTTTAAAAGAGCGCTTTTTTTGTAATTTGTCGTCGTCATAATGTAGTTTATTTTATATGAGAGCCCGTTTCTTCTCGTTCTTTTTTCCTTCGCTGTTCCTGTTCAGCAGCTGATAATCATTTCTTTTATGACGGGCACCAAGCGATTGCACAGTTCACATTGCACTCCCACAACAGGAGAAATTATGATATTACTTCATTCTGAGTCAACCTGAAAAACATACAAATCGATATCAAACTCAATATCTAGTTCTTTAATTAGTTTATTATAACGGGAGTTTAAATGGACCCATGGTGTACTTTCACCATTGCCGAAATACACAAACAAAGCGCAAGAAAATTCGCATTCATATTTTTCGCAAAGAGGTTTGAATAGTAATAAAGAAAATAGTAATTTTATAAAAAGCCTTCATTGTTCACATTTTATTTGGGTTTTATTCTCCTACTCTGCCCATCGCCCCTATAATTGGTACTTGCTGAGGTGTTTGATCGTTTTTTATCCGTCCTATCCATCTTTTTGTGTGTATATGCCCCCATTCTGCTGACTTGTACTATAAGAAATGTCTTAATTACCTTTTGGCTGAAGCGTGACTATATCATGCAGAATGTTATTTTCTTTTCTTTTCCAGGGTATTAAAAAAAGCACTAAAAATATTTGCTTCATCAGAGACCTTTGGAATGGTTTCTTTCTTATTACTGATGAAATTAAATATCCTTAGACTTTTTCCTGTTGCCTTTGCAACAACCCCATTGAATGACTTATAGTAGAAATAAGTATCAGGAAGAGTGATGTCTATCCGGGCTTTGTTATTTTGATTTATCATCAGTTGATATTTTTCAGTAAATACTGGCTGCGAAATATAGCTGGTCGTGTCTGGTTGCGGATCTCTGGCGAAATGAAAATAGAAATTGTTCATCGGAACATTAATAAATACCGAAGAAAGTGAATCACATCGTTTAATAGTATACAGTTTATTATCGATGTATATTCCACATTGATAATCAGATGTTTTTCCACCATCAGCTATTTTCAAATCAATTGATAGTTCGTTCTTTGCATTCGTAATATTTTGATTCTGTACGTTTAAAGGTATAAGGGTGCTTTTTATGTTGCTTTCCAATGAAATCTGATTGTTTTTTTCATGCCTCCACTTTCCTTTGGAATACTGATAAAGATGAAGATTTCTATGCTCGTAAACAAAAGTCGAATCTTCCTTTAACTGAATGCCAACTGAATGTATGCCTGAATAGTATTTACCGATAATATTTTTCTTGATTGAACAATTACTTAACAAAAGTACTAACATGACAGCTTTATATGTTTTCATGGATTTGCTTGTTTGCTCTTATTTCGATAAATAACTTTCTCATTGTACTTGAATTAACACCAGGCATATAGGGATATGTTCGGTTATTGTTGCTACACATTACCCAATTCGTATATTTTCATATATTAAGTAGTTAAGCTCATGCTTTTGGTTTTTTGAGAGGTAGTTATTGTTCTTAATTATTGAGAGGATGTAACCACTTGTTTCTTCAACTAACAAATAAGTTCTATTTAACCCGTAAAGCACACGATAAAAAACTGCCGGGTCGTCAGAGAGAGAAAGAGCTTTTAATAAATCATCTATTATTTCATCACCGTCTCCTAGTAGCAGCAGATTTAAATAAGATTGAACTTGCAGAAGTATATTTTGCCTGTTATTTTCTTTGCTATATTTATTTATTTCAAAAAATACGTCTCTTTGTATGTTCTGAAAAAAATTAAACAACCAGTCTAGGGCAAGAAGTTTCATCCAGGGAGGTCTTCTGGAATAGATAATCTGCCGTACAGCATTTATATATTCATTCTTAAATGTATTTATTTTAATTGACAATTCT
Source organism: Pararcticibacter amylolyticus (assembly GCF_003130405.1). Lineage (GTDB taxonomy): Bacteria > Bacteroidota > Bacteroidia > Sphingobacteriales > Sphingobacteriaceae > Arcticibacter > Arcticibacter amylolyticus. Next base: position 278,923 of record NZ_QEAS01000002.1, on the reverse strand, counting down.
AAAGCATCTTCTTGAGCTTTGAATTTACTGCGAAAAATATTGGAATCAATAAAATCAATGTAGAACTGTTCATTTCCGTCGATCCCAAAATGCGGATAGATGGAAATGAAAATACTCCTGGCTATGTTTTTATTAAAAATCATTTTCAGCTGCTTTCGGGAGGCTTTATGATCAAGTGAACCCAAATAGCCAATATCAAAAGAACCCCTGTTTGTCATTCCAGCCCATATATCATTTGTGGATGATCAAATCCATCCCAGAAGATGTGTAACCGCCCACAGTTAGGACATCTTGCTGCAATTTTCATAGAGCTGTATATCAACTCAGCCTCCAACTCTTTTACATCAAAAAACTTTTCAAAATCCTTGTCTTCAATAATCATCAATTGATTATCACTGGGAATATCGCCTAATTGTATCACATATTCACAAACGCATTTTATTCTAGGCATGTTAAGCTACTTTTTTGTATAACCTTTGAAGCCCAAATATCTCTCGTAGTGCGCCTCTATAATCACTTTTCCTTCTTTTTACCTAAATGCAGTCTTAAGATAAGGCTTAGCCTTTTCTTGCCCCATCCAACTATAGGGCTTACCATTTAATGGATAGTCAATGATCTTAAAACTATTTTTTATACAATCCTGTAGCCATCTTTCGTAAACTAAAAACACTTCGTTTACCTTTTTTCGATCCTGATTTATCACCTTCCCCGTTTTATTCTCAATCAATAAAGGAATGAGGGGTGGGTTTCCTGTCGTTAGCATTCTGGTAAAGGAAAATAAAGCTTCGATTTCAACGGTGAAGTTCTTTTTATAGTTTGGTGGGTGCTTTGCTAATGATGCTGCTATAAATTCATATCTTTTATTGCTTATGCTAGTATCTCCTCTAAACCTCAAATATTCTTTTAGGATCATAATTTTCTCTTCATAACGATACTTACTAAATACATCCCGATCATCTCCGATATCCGAAAAAATATGATAGCGATCTGTATCCTGTGTTGTCTTGTTCTCACGGTCATATACCTTATCTTTTAGTTCCAAATGATGGCCTAATTCATAACGATGATTGTAGCCTGTTAGAGACAGGTGCTTGTTTTGGGAAGTATTTCTATCCCTCTGTATATTACATGACGACAGAATAAAGAAGATAGTAATTTTATAAAAAGCCTTCATCGTTCACATTTTATTTAGGTTTTCTTTTGTAAAAATCCCTCATAACATTGTTCAATGGCTCACCTCCTACTGTGCCATCACCTCTATAATTTGATACTTGCTGAAGTGTTTGATCGTTTTTTATCCGTCCTATTCCATCTTTTTGTGTATATAAACCTCCATTCTGCTTACTTGCACTATGAGAAATGTCTAAATTACCTTTTGGCAGAAGTGTGACTATATCATGATCAATGATACTAAAATTTAGATTATCTGCCATATCGGACCCTTTCCAATCATATTCATCTTTCAATATTTGTTTTGCAGATTGTCCATCCATAATATATTGCCCATCCGCTAAAGCTAAACCATGACAGTTGGCCATAAAATCGGAGATATTTATTCCGGCCTCAGCGAGTTGCTTGGTATTTGTTAGATCTAGTTGGACGTTGCCATTTTCGTCTTGAATTGTCATTCCGACAAGTTTTTCAACTCTTACATCTACATTTTCGTCTGTTTTAATAATACCATATTCATAATTTACTTGAACTCTCAATCCTTGCTTGGACCGAAAATAATAAGAATGTGGGGCCGATTCTGTATCATCTTTTCTATAGATTATTTTACCAGTAGAATCTCTTTCAATCATCCCATTTGGATCAATAAAACGGATTGGATCATTGTATCCATATCGATATGGAGACCAATCGTAAGCTTTTTCAGCTAATGGATCCATAACATGCCACCTTGCAATCCCTGCATCATACATCCTCGCTCCATAATCAAGAAATCCCACATCCCCCACTATCTGTTCTTCCTTTCCATTGTATTTGTAACGATTGTCACTAACAAGATAATCATTCCTCCTATGGCGGACGCCAAATGGATAGTAATCATTTTTCTCCAAAACAGCACCATTACCATCCACCACCACACGGGTACTACCCAGATGGTCGTTCAGGAAATAGTTCACCATGTATCCATCTCCTTGCTTCCGGATTACCCCGTGGTCGAAATGAATTGCGTCCACATTCGTGCCTGAGCTATTCTTTGCATACACCACAGAACCTGCATAGTCAAAGCCGTTGGTTCCAGCTCCATCACGCACGCTGAGCTTAGCGCCATCTGCCGCCCACTTATACGTCGCTTTTACCGTTTGCCCCTGCTTGACCATGTCTGTCAAATTAAGGAAATTGTACCCGTATGTCAAACTTTTCCGGCTGTCATACACCATGTTGCCATTAGCATTATACTGATACGTTCCCTGGGCACAGCCTCCCTGCACCAGGATGTCCGCGGCTCCGGGTGAAGCCACTGATTCATTCAGGGTTGACAGGCGGTTCCCCTCATAGCCGTACGTCAGATTATCGACTATGCTACCTGCGGCCGAGCGCTGCATGGTCAGGATATTACCATTCTTGTCATAGTTGATCCCATTTTCGGTATAAGGGTTTGCTGTATTGACCCAACCCGAACCACTAGCGACATACTGCTGTGCCCCGGTAAGCCGCTCGGCATCATCGTAGTGCAAGCTGTACATGTTTTCCTGTCCTCCGATGTGCTGCCAGGTCCACTCACTGATCCCTCCTCCGTAAAGCCTGGTGGAGTTAGGGGATAGAATATCGTTGTACCCGAGTCCCATAGAAAAATAAGGACTGGATTTTTTTGTCAGCCAGCTCCGGATATTATACCCCATGGTCTCGGTTGTGGACCAGGTTCCTTTTGCATACTTCTGCCCCGCCAGCCGTCCCACCTCGTCGTAGTTATAGGCGACGGAGGCTTGCTCGGCTCCGTTTACCGATACTTTTTCAGATAATCGCCGCCCTGCATGATCATACGTATGGGCCGTCAGGATATCCGTCTGGATGCCCTGAACGGACTGGCTTTCCAGCATGAACAGCAGATTTCCGGAAAAGTCGTATTTGTAGCTCAAACGGTTCGTTCCGCCCGTCACCTTTTCGGCCACCTGAATGGCCCTGCCCCGGTTATCATAATACTTTACGGAATAGAGATACTCACTGCTGACTATCCCCTCTGGCTCCAGCCGGGCAGTAAGTGTCCCGGTCAACAGGCCTTTGGCACTGGTGTAGCGGATACCGAAACCTCCTTCAGGAAGACCATCTGTCGTACCGCCAGAAACAACCGCATGAAAGTTTGAGCCTGTCGGCACATGAAACCCGGGCTGAAGGGTGATACTCCTGGTGGCTTCCACATAGGCATCCTGGTACGAGTTAAGCTTGATGTCTGTTTGTCCATAATCTTTATAGTCTACGCCGGTGATACCGTTGGTGTTTAGGAATGCATAATTGTCATAATAGTTAACCAATAACATAACGGGACTGACCAGTGTAACACCTGAAACAGTATATCCCTTAAAGGCATTTGTTCCGCCAGTATAGTCCGCCTTTACGACTATATCCTCCAGCGGGCTTGCCTGGTAGTTAAGGTTGTTTGTGCACTTGCCGGTTAATACAGTTCGCCCGAATGCATCAGGAATAGAAAAGGTCCATTCTGGTGTTGGTTTGGCCCTTTGCTCTCCGTCCTGAATGAAGATCGGGCGTCCCGCTTTATCGTATACATAATAGATAGGTTCGCAACCCGGCAGCTTCTTATAAATGCAGCGCTGCCGTCCGTCGTATTTGTATAAATAGGCATAGTTCTTTATTGCCGCCGAGTTCTCGTTCCAGGTGGTATTTGTGGTAGTTAAAGCATCCGATGCCAGTGGAGGCAGAACGGCCCTGAGGTTTCCCGGGTTGTCATAGATATAATACGTGTCGTAGGGGATTGTCCCCGCCATTCGCCGGGTGAGCACGATCCTGCCCTGTTTATCTTTGAACTCGCAGGAAATGCGGCCATCTTCGCTGGTTGTTTTTGTTACATATAATTCTCCGGCAGAAAAATTTCCTCTTTTTGTGATGGTCATATCTGATCCGGCGGCAGAGGTATACTCCGCGCAGACTAATGTCCCGCTGGCGGAGTTCGACATATATTCAGACCTTATGGGTTTACTGTCGGCGCCGTAGGTCTTATGCCAGTCCTGCCCGGGGCCGTATTGCGCCTGTATCCTGTCCAGAGCCGACATTTCGTATATTGTCTTCGAATAGGGAGCCGGGTCGTTTCCGTTTGAAGACTTCGATAGTTCTGCAACGCTCCAGTCTGGGGAATAAGCTCCTTTGTTTCCGCCTTTTACCGCTGGCAGCCAGCTGTTGATTTTCCTGTAGAATTGATCGTATTCCTGTAAGCTGATGAGATCGTGGCCGCCAGGTGAAGCAGCTACTTGTACGGACTGTGTCGGCAGGCCAAAGGAGTTATAATACTGGACATTATCCAGGTACTTCGTGCCTGTTTCGTCGGTATAAACACGTGTGTTGATATAAATCTTGTCTTTGGTAAAATCAGGAACCACCTGTGATAAAACCACCCCGCTTCCCCAATACACCGATACCGGGAAAAGGGCAATTACTGTGCATAATATTCTTTTCATGATGTATGGTCTATTTTTTAAGGTTATATTCGTGAGATTCAATCGTGCGTTCCTCGTTCCCCTCTTTAAAATACGTCCTTTTCAACCTGTTGGACGAATCGTATTCATAGTTGGTGGTTTTTCCGGAGAGATCGGTGGAACTGGTCATCCCGACCAGCGGCTTGTACAGATAAGTGTATACAAGAGCATTGGGCAGCAACTCTCTCAGACGGTTTAACTGAACCAAAACATCGGTCCTGTCCCTTAGGTCGTAGATGCCCTCTACTCCATCCAGGTAGAAGCCCAGGGCATCGCTGATATTCTGGAAGGTTGCATTTTCTACCTTTGCAACGACCTGTTGGTTGTTGTACGACCAGATGTAGGCCGTGGGTTTTCCATCCAGTCCCCTGGTCTCAATGACATTTCCATAGTAGTTATATTTCATGTCCAGCATCTCATCGAATTTGTTCCCGGGAATGGATTTGGCTTTTATGGGGTTTATTACAAAAAAATCATCGCCGACAGCGTTCAGTTTTTGACGGGTATAGGTGGTATCGGTACCGATAATTGTTTTATGCTCCGTCAGTATACCTCCCGGATGTTTAGAGAGATCGCTGGTTGGATAAAGGTTTTCCGGATAATGTGTAAGAGTATATTTTCCATCAGAATAGGTGAAATATTCTTCCTGCTTCCTGTTTCCATTCAGATAGGTGGTGATATTCCTCACTTTTGCCTGGATTTGTGATTCCGAACCATTCGGGTTGTTGGTATACCGATAGTCCTTTGTTGTCACCACGGAGTCCCCGGTGGCAAAATATTCAGTTACTTTTTGGCTTGTAACGATATTATGGGTGATGATACCATCATCCTGCCTCAGGATGTCAGGAGTTTTAAATACTTCCTTGCCGGCAATTTCCTGTTCTGAGAGCGGTCTTTCGGTAGTGTAGGTACGCGTCCTGTACACTTAGTCAGACCACATGTAAAAGCTCAGATAACGTTCTACAAATGTATTGGTATATTCCTCTTTGCGGATGGGCATTTTGCCGGCTTCGGTTTGTGCATACTCTATTTTCTTGTACAACTTACCGTAGCGTTCGTCCAAAAAGGTCTTATAAGTAAAGGGGGTGTCTATGTCTCTTGAGTCGTCGATGACTAGTTTACCGTTAAAGATGCATTGATAATCCCAGCCATCACATTCATCGCCTATTGTCGCCAAACGGTGTGTATCAAGTCTTGGTGCGGTATAGTAGTATTCTGTCCAGATATTACCGCCGCTTCCGCCCCATTTTCTCTCAGTCACCCGGCCGTATAGGATAGGAGTTCCCCCGTTGAATGTGATATCGGCAATCGGATTGCAGTACCAGGTGTTTATAGAGGAGGTACTTGATTGCTGGTATTTTTCTGAAAGATGTCCTTGCCTAGTCCGAAAGGTATTGGGGCCTGCCAGTTTTTTAGTCACTCCCCAGGTCGGAAAGTTGTAATTTTCTCCCCAATATTGCGTCAGGCAACCATAAGAAAACTCCCGGTATAATTTTTCGCCTGTGACCGGGTCTTTTTCCGTTATCCTCTTTATACGAAGTCCGCCTATGGGCATATCATAATTTAACTGAGGTACAAATGGACCCTTGGTTTCCACCCAGAAACCCGGCGGCATTTGAGCGGTGGTGTCCGCATAGTAATGAGCTGCATTGATGCCTGTTTTGTTCCCCTCATACTCAAAAGATGTTTCCGCGCCGTTCGGGTCGATGATTTTATTGAGTATGCCGGTCATAGTGGAATAAACATTGGGTTTTCTCTCCATTCCTGTATGCTGGAAGGTAACTGGTCTGCTATTGATATCCAGGGTGGTTGAAAAGCTGGGGATCATCGATGTGTTTTCTGAGTCATATACGCCATTATAGAATCCCCAGTAGTCAACAGACCGGGTATCGCGATCCGGAGCGTTGTAGGTATCAAAATACTCAAAAGTATATCTCTGGATATCTCCTCCTGGTACGCTGATCTTCACCGAGTCCAGTTTCCTGTGCTGCATATCAGTATCTTCATAAAGATCATAAGAGGAACAATACAGGTTTATTTCTTTAATGATATTACCTGACAGGTCTCTTACCAGGATGTCAATTCCCGTGTGGTTGTCGCCTTCGAACAATATACTCCCGCCATCAAAGGCAATCTTCCTTAACGGTTGTGTGGTGATAGTTTCCGTAGTATTTGCTGTGTAAACATAGGGAGCATAATTATATTCGGTATAAAATAACTCCTGTAGATTTCCCGTATCCTGGATATCATACATCCTTTGGTTACCATTAATAATCCTCGTCAGTCTTGGATATCTTAAAGCATTGCTTTCCTCAATGATGACGACATCCTTCGATACATAGCTGCGGTAATCGTGATTGACCAGGCCCGATTCATTGTAAGTGAAGTCAATCCTAGCCCTGGTCATTTTGGAAGTGATCTCCCGGCAGAGCAGTTCTACAGGCAGACCTGTTTGCTGGTAGCTGTTTATGTAGCTGCTTCCCCCACCAAATTTGTAGGAAATACCATTATCATCCTCGATTGCTATACTCCCGGGGCTGCCTGTTATATTGATGTCGCCGTAGGGCTGAGGAATGAACTGTTGTGAACTTCCATTGTACGATGCTGTTGTAAAGGCGCCTCCCTTATCTGCTAACCTGTAATAGTAGATATCGGGCAATACATCTATTTTACCGTCGGCAATCTTTTTTTTATATAAATTTTCACCGTACTGTAATTTAAGTTTACCGGCATCTAAATAATAAAACCCGCACAGGTCATTCATGACACTCGGATAAATTGCATCATCCAGTCCTCTGATCTGTTTGGAAATAGATGGTTCGGCATTTAACGTCCAGCCGGTTGCAATTCTTCCGGTCGCTTCGTTAGGCTTAAATCCAGAAGAATGGTAGGTTAACGTAATAGGTAGGATAATGTCCCCTGATTTAATTTCATACAGAGGAATCGTAATGTTGGGAAGTCCGGTGGAATAGTCCATGGGATAAGTAGTATAGCGCTGAACAGCCAGTGCTTCCGCTGTTTGAACCTTCGGCAGATGCCCTGATAACTGGATCGTCTGTTGTGCCTGGGAAATCATAGAGAATCCCAGCAGCATTGATAATAGCTTATATCTTTTCATGAATGTGATATTCAAATTTGTAAGGTGTTGAAAAGTATCCTGTATGAATCGGATGCTGCAATAGAAAACACACTGGCCGGAAAGGTCAGCAGCAATGATCAATATAGTTTGTTTCTATTTTTGTAAGGCGAACAGGTACAGGTAATGATCAAAGCTTCTGTCAGTAAAGGAGGTTTTAAAAAGATTGGAAGGGCAATATGCTACACCTTTCAATTGTTCTTTAGCATGTTTGATTTTTAAGTCCTGATGCCTGCTAATACTCAGCTCTGGCATCTTAAATGATAAGTAATACATCTTGGTTAGATAAGTCGGATTATTATAGTTATTATCCTCTCAGGAAGGTCATTATTTCTTCTGCCCCATTTACCTTCCTGATTTTATCTAAGGTAAAAACAAAGGATCCTTAAAACAAAAGTTTTTTTTAAAAATTTTACTTATATCAAAGCTCTCAGGTAGAGTTGTCTCCAAACCATTTCTAACGGCAAGCGTTTTAATGGAAACATCTGCAAATTGAGAACTATGAGCTACCAGGAAAATTATATAAAGCAATTGCATACACTGCTTAGATTGGTGACCGACAGCGTCGAGGGTTATAAGAGTGCTGCCGAACATGTGGACAGTACTGAATACAAAGATTTGTTTAACAACATATCACGGCAGCGTGAAAGTATTGCGGCTGAGTTTCGGGAGCGGATTTCTGGTTACGGCGGAAATGCTGAAGTTGAAAGTCCCGACTTAATGGCTTCTCTTCACCGTTCATGGATGGGGATAAAAACCGCCATGACCAAGAAAGATGATCAGGCTGTTATGGAGAGCTGCCGGAATGGTGATCAGGCTCTGCTGGATGCGTTTGACGATATATTGCAGGGCGATCTTCTGAATAATGCTGATCTGAAGACCTTTATTATGGATCAGAGGCTGAAGGTGAACGAGGTGTTCCTGGATCTGGACGATCGTTATTTCAAGCTGTTTAAGAAAGATCCTTCTATTTAAATTTATTGATATGAGGTCCATCTGGAAAGGTTCTATTGGTTTTGGTTTGGTGAACATTCCAATCAAATTGTATTCGGCTGTTCAGAACAGCTCTCTTGGAATGGATATGCTCGACAGCCGTGATCATTCAAGGATTCGATATCAGCGCATCAACGAAAAAACGCGAAAGGAAGTCCCCTATGATAAAATTGTTAAGGGCTACCCTATTAATGATGGCTATGTAGTTCTGGAGGATAAGGACTTTGAAGATGCAAGTCCGGCGAAAAGTAAGATCATTGAAATAGAGAACTTTGTGGACATTGATGAGGTGAATCCGATGTTCTATGAAACCTCTTATTATTCGGAACCTGAAACACAGGGACGGAAGGCCTATGCCCTGCTGATGAAAGCTTTACAAAAGTCCAAAAAAGCGGGACTCGCACGTTTTGTGCTGAGAAGCACGGAGAACCTTTGCGTCATTCATCCGGTGGATAATGTGATTGTGGTGACTAAGATCAGGTTTGCTGAGGAGATCCGGTCGTCGGAGGACATCCTCTCTCCTTCCGATATCAACGTCAGCAAGAAGGAACTTGATATGGGGCTTGCCCTGATCAGCCAGTACAGCAGTAAGTTTGAGATAAATAAATTTAAGGACGAGTACAGCCATGAACTGATGAAGATCATTCAGGCGAAGGCTAAAGGAAAACGTCCGACGATCAAAAAGCTCAAACCTCAGAAAGCCGCCGGGGACGATCTCTATGAACAGTTAATGCAAAGCCTTAATACACGGAAAGGAGCCTGATGGGACTGAAAGAATATGTGAGAAAGCGGAACTTCAATGAGACTTCAGAGCCCAAGTCGGGTTCCGGGAAGTCGAAAGAGGGTTTAAAGTTCGTGGTTCAGCGGCATCATGCCTCTCATCTTCATTATGATTTCCGGCTCGAGCTGGAAGGGGTTTTGAAAAGCTGGGCAGTACCGAAAGGGCCTTCTCTGAATCCGAAAGATAAAAGACTGGCTATGATGGTAGAAGACCATCCGTATGATTACCGGACTTTTGAGGGGGTAATTCCTGCGGGAAATTACGGCGCAGGCATGGTCACTATTTTCGATGAAGGTACTTATGAATCACTGTCCGGGAAGAACGATGAGAAGGAACTGAAAAAAGGCTTGTACAGCGGAAACCTGAAATTTCGTTTGAACGGAAAGCTTTTAAAAGGCGAGTTTGCACTGGTGAAGATTAAGAACAGTGAAGATAATTCCTGGCTGCTTATTAAGCATCGTGATGAATATGCGGTGGATAAGAAATTCGACAGTGAATCTTTTGTTCCTGAAGAGATCAAAAGGAAAGGAAGTGATATCAAGAAGAAGGCGAAGACTGTCATGCTGGAAGAGTCTGTGGAAAGCGGCGAGCCGGAGGTCTACCGTCATATGCCTGTTAGTAAAACCCTGACGGATCTTCCAGGCAAGGAGCAAGAGTGGATCTATGAAAGGAAAATAAAAGGCGAAAGGGTTCTTGTTTATACTGGTGATTCTGTGAAAATTACGCCAGTGGAAGGCACGCAGGTTGGTGATTTCGGAAAGTTGAATAAGGAGCTTAAGCCGCTTAAAAATGAAGCTGTTATAGACGGGGTGATAGCAGATGAAGGCAAAACAAAAAAGGTATTGTATGCTTTTGATCTGATCATGCTTGACGGGCATGAACTGATGGGTTTGGAGCTGGTAAAACGTAAAAAGCTCCTTCAGGCTCTTGTTGAAAAGCTTGAAAAGCCGGCTATAGTTTATAATGTAGATTACCCCGGACCGCTTGAGGATGTTCTGAAACGGGCGGAGGAGAATAAATGGTACGGTGTTATTGCCAAGCAGAAATCCGGCTTATACGACGGTAGCAATGCTGAAGAGCAATGGGTCGAGATTAAAAAGGCCGAAGAGATCAAAGACCAGAAGAAAATGAAGAAAAGCGGCGCCGGTCATACCCAAAAAGATAAAAGAGCCATAAGCAGCGATGCAGGGAAACCGGATAAAAAAGCCGGAGAGCTGGAGGAAAGCTTTGGAAGAAAGAAAGTTAAATTAACCAACCTCGACAAGTTGTACTGGAAGAAAGAAAAGATCAGTAAAGGCGATCTTCTGGATTATTACAGGGAGATAGCGGATTACATACTCCCCTATCTCAAAGACCGTCCGCTTTCTCTTAACCGGCATCCCAATGGGATCGATGCACCCGGCTTTTTTCAAAAAGATCTGGATGTAGACCAGATTCCCTCCTGGATTAAATATGCACCACTGTTTTCAGAAAGCAACAATAAAGATATCGATTACCTGATATGCAACGATCTTCCTACCCTCCTGTGGATGGTCAACCTCGGTTGCATCGAGATCAATCCCTGGCTTAGCACGTATAAGAAACCGGAAAACCCGGTTTTTGCAGTGATGGACCTGGATCCGAATGATGTGGATGATTTTACGGAGGTGGTAAGGGTGGCATTGACCGCGCGTGACATCCTGGAACAGATGGGGATCCGCCCGTATATTAAAACTTCTGGATCACGAGGGCTTCATATCTTCATTCACCCGGGAGCGAAATATGATTATGAGATCGTCAAGAACTTTATTCATTACCTGGGGCAGTTGATCCATTCGCAGCATCCGGATACGACCAGTCTTGAAAGAAGTCCTTCTAAAAGGAAGAAGAAGATCTATCTCGACTTCCTGCAAAACAGGCGCGGGCAAACTATCGCTGCCCCCTACTCTGCCCGGCCGAAGCCCGGCGCGACTGTTTCTACGCCGCTTGAATGGGACGAGGTAAATGAAAGCCTGGATATTAAGAAGTTCACTATATTCAATACACTGAAGAGACTTCGTGAAAAGGGCGATCTTTGGAAGGATATAACCAGTGATAAGGCAGATTTAAAAGCTGCGCTGAAGAAATAAAATAAAAAAGCCGGCATTTTTAAAGTGCCGGCCTTCCTTATTGATATTATGGATATTCTTTTTATAAAGCTTTCAATTTTGCTTCAATCTCAGCCTCTTTAGCCTTATTCTGCTTAATAGAGTAATATGTTTTGAGGTTTCTTAAACCCAGTTCTGATTTTGGATTCAGTTCAACCGATTTTTCCAGGAATGGAAGAGCCCTGTCGAATTCAGCCATCGCTTTTTTCATTGTAGCAGTATATTCAGCCTGTTTGTTGGCAGGTAACTTATTTGCCTTGTTGTAGATCTCAATCCCGTTGTTCATGATTAAACCGCCCAGATTGATATAGGCATCGTTGTAGTTTGGATCGATGGCGATAGCTTTCTTATAAGCTTCTTCAGCCTTCACGTTATCATTTGCTGCGTTATACGCAATTCCAAGATAGAAAGGATACAATTTGTTGTTAGGGTCCTTAGCAGCCTGGTCGTTGATCTTGCTGATCACTTCTTTTTGCTTGCCGCTCATCAGGCTCAGCTCAATTTCTCTAGTAGCAAGTTCAGAGCTTTTTGGAAACTTGGCCGCACCTTCACCTGCTACCTTAATTGCATTGGTAGTATCTCCCTGCTGCATATACAATACAGAAAGGTTAGAATATACATTTTCCAATGACGAATAATTGGTAGGAAGCAGAGCTTTGAACTTCTCAATGGCGCTTGCGTTATCCTTTGCGTACATCGCAGAGATAGCAGCTGCATAATTCAGGGTAGTGTCTGCCGGTGCGTATTCAAGACCTTTGTTAAATTCCTTATATGCTTCAGCAAATTGTTGTTTATCGTAGTAGTTCTTTCCTCTTATTAACTGAGCCTGCGATAAAAGAGCTGTTGCACGCTGGATATTTTCTTTCTGAGCGCCCGCAGCATCAAGTTCTTTGGCTTTGTTGAGTGAGCTCAGTGCTTCAGATGCAAGCTGCTCAGCTGCGGATGTGGAGTCAGTAGCAACCATATCCGCATAGATTAAAGCACGATAGGCCCATGCTGTAGCATCTCCTTTAGTTTTCTCGTGAAGGACCGCTTTATCAATAGATTCCTTTGCTGACTTAAGTTTTGGAGCAGCTAATTGAGGAGATGCTCCTCTTAAGGTTGAATAGCTCTCGTAATCAGATTTTGCAGAGTTTACTGCTGACTTTTGTGCTATTGCAGAGAAGGACATTCCTGTAACTGCCAGCACCAATATAAGCGACTTAGTGTTCATATATTTAGTTTATTAGAATAAATTGCTTCAGTTTACTGTTTACTTTTTCCAATTCGATCATGTCCCCTGTGTTGTTATACAGAATAGCAAGGGATTTTAATACATTAACGGAATTGGGATTGATTTCGCCTGCCAATGTAAGATATTTTTTGGCAAGACTAAGATTGGCTTCTTTATTAGCCGGTGAATTCAGATACCAGTTGAGATAAAGCAGGCCCAAAGAATAATTCCCTTCGTAATTGTTGTATTCAAGGGATATTAGTTTTTTATAAAATTCTTCGGCTTTTGCCTTCTTGCCAATGATATCATAAGAGAATCCGGCCAGGTAAATCAGCTCAGGGTTCTCCGGATCGATCTCCAGAGCATCTGCTATGATTCGTTCTACCATGCCATAGGCCCCGTTATCAGCATAGATGTTTATCTCCTTAAACAGGAGTTCCCTGTTATTAGGAAATACTCGTCTTCCCTCCTGGAGAACCTCCAGGGATTTGTTGCTGTCCTTGATCTCATAGAGGTTGGAAAGTGCCAGGTAATAGTCGGGCAAAGAACGTCTTCTATCCTGAATAAGGCGTTCATAGTAATATATCGCCCTGTTGGTATGACCCAGTCTTTCACTTAGCAGTGCCAGGTTATGTTTCACAAGAGCGATATCTGAATTGAGCGAATCCACAGCCAGATAAGCCGTATATGCGTTCTGATAGTTATATGTGGCGACAGCTTTATTCGCTTTTATGAGCCATGCCTTAGCCAGCTGGGTCTTTATAAAATCGAGTTCCGGCTTGTGTTCGTCATTCAGTTTCGGGCTTTTCAACCTGTTAAATGAAAAGGATGCTTCTTCAATCGGATCTTTCTTATAAGACAGCTTACGGGTAGAATCCGCATAGGCAAGAGACGAGTATACAAGACTTCTGATCAGATTGTACTTGTAGCTGAACGAATCCTTACGTGTTTTGTAAGCATCATCAATTACTTTTCTGGCCTTTTCAAGATTCGCAAAGTCTCCTTTACCAGTATACAAGGCGAAATTATTCATCGCCTCTTTCGCTGGTGTCTGCGAGGACGCAGCCCCGCAGGCAAAACAAGCCAGCGTTATTAGAAAAAGCGATTTTCTCATAATCGTTCTTTTACTCTAACGTTTCGTCATCCGGATTCGTATCCTCATCCTCATTTGTTTCTTCTGTTTCATCAGCATCGTCTTCCAGCTCTAAATCCTCCTCAGAAGCCAATTCTTCTGGTTCATTCAGAACTTCGGCCGTTTCCGCTTCCTCCTCATGCTCAACTTTCGCAATAGAGGCTATGGCGTCTTCGCCTTTCAGCGAAATAAGTCTGACCCCCTGCGTTGCGCGGCCCATCACACGAAGTTCGCCGATGGCAATCCTGATCACAATTCCTGAACGGTTAATGATCATCAGGTCGTCGGTATCTGTGACGTCCTTAATAGCAACCAGCTCGCCAGTCTTTTCCGTTACATTGATCGTCTTAACCCCTTTACCGCCACGGTTTGTTACGCGGTAGTCTTCAAGGTTGGTACGCTTGCCGTAACCTTTTTCTGAAACAACCAGAACTGTTGCTTCGGGGTTGTTGATGCTGAGCATGCCGATCACCTCATCTTTATCGTGAGCAAGTGTTACCCCTCTCACGCCGGTAGCGGTACGTCCCATAGGCCTTACCGTCGATTCGTTAAAGCGGATCGCCCTTCCGGAACGGAGTGCCATGATGATTTCGCTGCTTCCGTCGGTCAGGTTTGCTTCGAGCAACTGATCTCCTTCATTGATGTTGATCGCGTTGATTCCGTTAGCCCTTGGACGGGAATATGCTTCCAGCGAAGTCTTTTTAATGGTTCCCTTACGGGTACACATGATGATAAAGTTGTTTTCAAGGTATTCCTGATCTCTCAGGTTCTTCACCTTGATATATGCTTTGATCTTCTCTTCCTTAGGGATGTTGATGATGTTCTGGATCGCCCTGCCTTTGCTGGTGCGGGATCCTTCGGGAACCTCAAATACCCTCAGCCAGAAGCATCTTCCAGCTTCGGTGAAGAAGAGCATGTAGTTATGGTTAGAGGCGATGATAATATGTTCTATGAAATCCTTATCTCTGGAGTTGGATCCCAGTGAACCTTTACCACCTCTTCCCTGCCTGTGATACTCTGAGAGAGGAGTACGTTTGATGTATCCTTCATAAGAGATCGTAATCACTACTTCTTCATCTTCTATGAAATCTTCCATCCGCATGTCTTCAGCAGAATGGACGATGGTTGTTTTGCGTTCATCACCATATTTTTCTGCAATCTCAGCGAGTTCATCTTTAATGATCTGCATCCTGAGGCCTTCATCGGCAAGTATGGATTTCAAATACTCTACGGTTTTCATCAGCTCGGCATATTCGTCTTTGATCTTATCCCGCTCAAGACCAGTTAGTCTTCTGAGGGTCATATCAAGAATAGCACGTGCCTGGAGGTCTGAGAGACCAAATTTTTCGATCAGTCCGGTGCGGGCATCTTCAGGCGTTGCCGAACTGCGGATCAGGCTGATCACTTCATCAAGATGATCAAGCGCAATCAGTAAGCCTTCGAGAATATGGGCGCGTTTTTCTGCTTCTGCAAGCTCAAAACGGGTACGCCGGATCACCACTTCATGCCTGTGGTCAACGAAATGTTTGATCAGGTCTTTCAGGTTGAGCATCATCGGGCGTCCGTGTACCAACGCAATGTTGTTGACGCTGAAAGAGCTCTGAAGAGCCGTATATTTATACAGGTTATTCAGGACGATGGAGGCGTTTCCGTCTCTTTTGATCTCGTAAACGATACGCATCCCTGTACGGTCAGACTCGTCGCGGATCTCGGATATTCCTTCGATCCTCTTCTCGTTTACCAGGGCGGCAGTACTTTCAATCATCTGCGCCTTGTTGACCATATATGGAATTTCGGTTACGATAATACGTTCCCGGTCATGTCCGAAAGTTTCGATCTCCGCCTTGGCACGCATTACTACCCTGCCCCTGCCTGTTTCATAGGCTTCCTTCACGCCGGCATGTCCGTATATAATACCGCCGGTAGGGAAATCGGGTGCTTTGACGTATTGCATCAGGCCTGAAATCTCAATATCACGGTCGTCTATATAGGCCATTGTGGCATTTACAACCTCATTAAGATTATGAGGTGCCATGTTTGTGGCCATACCTACCGCGATACCGGAGGCTCCGTTAACCAGGAGATTCGGAATCTTTGTAGGAAGAACGGTAGGTTCTTCCAGGGTATCATCAAAGTTCAGCTGATAATCAATTGTGTCTTTATTGATATCAGCGAGCATTTCTTCTGCGATCTTTTTAAGGCGCGCTTCTGTATAACGCATTGCCGCCGGTTCGTCACCATCTACCGAGCCGAAGTTCCCCTGGCCGTCCACCAGCGGGTACCGGAGGCTCCACTCCTGTGCCATACGCACCATCGTTCCGTATACAGAAGAGTCACCATGCGGGTGATACTTTCCAAGTACATCTCCAACGATACGTGCTGATTTCTTATGAGGCTTGCCACTGGTGACACCGAGGTCCAGCATGCCATAAAGTACACGGCGGTGTACGGGTTTCAATCCATCGCGAACATCTGGAAGAGCACGGGAAACAATAACCGACATCGAATAGTCGATGTAGGCAGATTTCATTTCCTCTTCTATATTTATAGGTATAATGCGATTGTTAGAAGCTTCTAAATTTCCGTTTTCTGTTTCTTCAGCCATCTTTTGATACTAACATCAATTAATTTAAAACCCCAGAGATGGAGTTGCGCGAAGATAAGAAATTA
>NZ_QEAS01000002.1:242234-262180 GCF_003130405.1 Pararcticibacter amylolyticus | reverse complement strand
ATTAAGAAGAGAAAAACACCTGCTTTTTTTCCTTCTTTTTCTGTAAACAGATGAGCATTGGATTAATTGTTCTTTTTTTATTCTTTTAAAATATGTTAAATTTGTTATATGGATTTACAGGCTGAAAAACTGCAACTGGTAAAGATGGTGATTGATACAGAGGATCGAAGCCTGATACGAGATCTTATTACTCTTTTTAAGAGCAGAAGTAAGGCAGAGAGTGAGAATGTCGAGGCATTTTATGATGGGTTTCGTGAAGCTGTTCATGAGATAAAGCTTGCAAAGGAAGGTAAGATTAAACCTCTTAGTCTAAAAGACGCACTGAATGAGCTTTAACATTAATGTTACCAGCAACTTTTTAAGAGAATTAAAACAACTGTCCAGAAAGTATCCTTCGTTAAAAAAAGATTTGGCGGATCTTGCAAAAGAACTAGAACAGCATCCTTATACTGGGATTCACCTTGGCCATAACTTGTATAAGATCAGATTAGCTATTACCAGTAAAGGGCGCGGAAAATCCGGAGGTGCGAGGATTATATCCTATGTTATAAGTAAGGATGGAGATCTATGGCTTATCTCCATTTATGACAAAGCTCAATATGATACTGCGGACATCGAAACCCTGATAGAAATCATTAATTCAGAAGGCCTGTAAGGCGTAAGCTCCTGTCACAATTGCCAGTCAATTCCTTTCCGGAGGAAGTTTAATGTTTTCTCTTCTTCGCTTCCAGGGAGAGGTTTGAAGTTGTAGACCCAGTTTGCCTGAGGAGGCAGGCTCATCAGGATGGATTCGATCCGGCCATTGGTTTCCAGTCCGAATTTTGTGCCGGCATCATATACGAGATTAAATTCGGCGTAACGGCTCCTGCGCTGGTATTGCCAGTTTTTTTCGTTTTCTGTGTATTTTTTGTTCCTGTTCCGGTTTACCAGCTCCGTATAGGCAGGTACGAAACAACGGCCTACAGACTTGGAGAATTCAAAAATCTGTTCCCATGCCAGGCCTGTTCCTCCCGGTGTGAGCCTGTCGTAAAATATTCCCCCGATGCCACGGGTTTCATTCCGGTGTTTAATGAAGAAGTAGTCGTCTGCCCATGTTTTAAATTGAGGGTAAAATGCTGTGGAATACAGATCGCATACCTTCTTCAGTTGCTGGTGAAAGAACTTACCATCCTCTTCAAAGACATAATGAGGTGTAAGATCGATCCCCCCGCCGAACCATCTTATCTCTTCGTTCATTTCAAAGTAGCGAATATTCATGTGAATGATCGGGACCATGGGATGGTTGGGATGGATGACGATCGAAACGCCAGTCGCGAAGAAATCTTCTGTGTCAACCTTAAAGGATCGTTTAACAGGTTCCGGCAATTTTCCGTAGACAGCCGAAAAATTGACACCCCCTTTTTCCAGGATGCTGCCGTTTTGAATAACCCTGGTCCTGCCTCCTCCTCCGCCTTCTCTTTCCCAAATCTCTTCTTCGAATTTACCGGTGCCATCGAGTTCTTCAAGGCCTCTGCAAATCTCATCCTGAATGATCTGGTAATCCCGGGAAATATTTTCTCTGCTGAACATTCTGCAAAGATGATATTTTCATTCGTATAATACGGCCTGCAAAGTAATAAGCCAGTCTTATTTAATGGTCTGCCCGCCTGTTTCCGGCGCGGGCGGCTGAAACAGAAACAAAAGTCCTCCAACAAGGGGTACCAGCAACGCTCCTATTACATTGAGCCAGAGAAAGGAAATAACATCTGCTTTATAGATTATCAGAACGGCAATTTCTGTAATGATCGCTGCAATGAAAACAGAATTTCCGTTGATCTTTTTCAGATAGAAAGCCACAAGGAAAATCCCAAGAATGGTGCCATAGAACAGCGAGCCGAGTATATTGACTGCTTCGATCAGGGATCCCATCCTGGTGGCAAACATAGCGACTATAATACCAAAGATCCCCCAAAAAAGGGTGTGAATGCGGCCGTAATACACCTGTTTTCGCGGATCGACAGATGTTTTTTTATCGATCTGCCCGATATCCATAAGTGAGGATGCTGCCAGTGAGTTTAAGGCAGCAGAGACCGAGCCCCAGGATGCGAGGAAAATGATGGCGAAAAGAAGGCCTACCAGTCCTTTTGGAAGTGTGTTCTTTACAAAAGATAAAAAGATATAATTGGTATCGCTTGCGTCCGAGCTAAGCCCGTTCTTTTGCACCATGTCTTTCACTTCGTTGCGGAGGGATTCAATTTTCTGTTTTGTATCCCTGAACCGGTGTATTTCAGATTCCGGTATGTTGCTGCTTTTTTTGCTGTTGCCGGCAAGATAAGACGCCTGCTGGTTGTAAGCTTGCTGCAAATCCCTGTACTGTGTTTCTATACCGGCGATTTTCTCAGGAAAACGCTCCTGAAGAGCTTTAAATGATACTTCGTTAAAGTAAAGGGGGGCCGGTTTAAAACTATAAAACGCGAACAGTAAGGCGCCTATCAGCAGGATTCCGAATTGCATAGGGATTTTTACCAACCCGTTCATCAGTAAGCCCATTCTGGCCATTTTGGTATCCCTGGCGCTGATATAACGTCCTACCTGGCTTTGATCAGTGCCAAAATAGGAAAGTGCCAGGAAGAACCCTCCGATGATCCCGCTCCAGATATTATACTTGTCTTTCCAGTCGAAGCCTGTTGTGATGACATTTAGCTTACCCGCTTTTCCGGCTACGAAGAGAGCCTCCTGCAGGCCAATGCCTTCAGGCATCTTCTTTACGACCAGCCATCCTGTAAGCGCCATTGCGGCAAGGATGATGATGAACTGGAGCTTTTGGGTATGCGCCACAGCACTGGCCCCTCCGCTGCAAGTGTAGATAATCAGCATTCCTCCCATCACGATGGTCGTGATGTAGATATTCCAGCCCAGGATGGAAGAAAGGATGATTGAAGGGGCATAAATGCTGATACCCGTGGAGAGTGCGCGGGAGAACAGAAAAAGCACAGCCGTTGCCAGCCGTGTTTTGCGGTCGAACCGTTGTTCCAGGTATTCGTATGCCGTGTAAACATTCAGCTTCTGAAATATGGGAATGAAGGTGACGCAAATGATGATCATCGCGATGGGCAGGCCAAAGTAATATTGCACGAAGCGCATTCCGTCGGTATAAGCCTGGCCCGGCGCCGAGATGAAGGTGATAGCACTTGCCTGGGTAGACATAACGCCCAGCAGCACCAGGTACCAGGGCATTTGTTTTCCCGCCAGCAGGTAAGAATGGACGTCGTGCTGCGAGCGTCCCTTATATACTCCGTAAAGGATAATGACGGCTAATGTAGACAGTAATACGGTCCAGTCGGTTAAGCTCATGCCCAATGTTCAGTAAACCAATAATAAAGCAGGATCTGCACGATCAGCGCCAGCAGCAAAGCCAGATACCTGTATGTCCATTTTAGATTCTCCGGTTTCATTTTCCTGCGGATAGCATATTCATCAGCAACCTGACCGCACCTGTATTGCCGGCAGGAAGTTGTCTGAAGAAAGAAAGTGATGAGTAAATATAGTGTCCTTTTCCATAGCGGGTATAAAGTGTGCTGCCCTTTAATGGCTGTTCATCTTCATCATGCATTGAAAACAGTGTTTCGTAGCGGTCGTCCCATTGAGAAGGAAAATAAAGCCCTCTTTCCTGCACCCATCCCCTGAAGTCGGATTCTGTTATCTTATTTGGGTAATTTAGTAAACGATGCGAGGGATCGGTGAATTCCACTTTAGCATCTTCTTCTGTTACCCGGAGATTTGCGAGACTAAAAGGATATGGGCCTATATTGCCTGCAGCAAGATCCTGAAGGGTATTGTATTGCATCACCAGGGTACCTCCATTCTTAACGTACTGGTGAAGTACCGGCAGCCAGTAAGCCATCTTTTTTTCTGTGTTCACCGCCCTGATCCCTGTTATGATGGCATCGAACTGCTCAAGCCCCGCAGCGGAAATGAAGTTTTCATCTTTCAGCACCACCACATCCAGCCCGGCAAGTCTCAGGAAATCTGCTGTAAAATCACCGGCTCCTTCAATATACCCGATCTTCCTGGCAGAGCATTTCCAGGTCTGATTAAGAACTTTAGCGTCTGAGGGGGTAAAATACTGAAGAGTGGGGATATGATCATATCTGATGAGATGCTGAAGCCTGTCGAAACGAAAATCTCCGGACTGAAAAACTGCTTTTAATGTAAATCCATCACCGGATGTTCCTGCCTCAGTCATCTGTTTCGTTTCGAGATGAAACTGGATCACAGTGTCCTGGCCTGTCCTCAGGCTGATATTGTCCTGTTTAAAGACAGGGCGAGTATCTGCGATTAAGGACAGTTCCCCATTAATGTCTTTCATCGCGTGCAGGCGGACGCTTCCATTTAAATCGCCCTTTTCATCGCGGATGAGAAGGGCTCCTGTGAAGCCGGTGATTACTGCCGGAACAATACGAAGTGCTTCTGCGAGGTCTCCCTTGACAGGATCCAGGCGTTTGTAGGACAGCGGGATTCTTACCATAAAGGGCTCTCCTCCTATTTTAAGTTTGAGCACAGCGCCGGGATTAGCTTCAGACGCCGGGATCCCGTTTAGAGTATCCGCAGGAAGATCGTAATGAAATGCATCCTTGCCTGGCCTGGAGAGCCAGTAAGGCTCGGAAACTGGTGTGCCTTCCGGGATCTTTATTTTATAATTAGCTGAGAACAGAGAATCATTTGCCAGTCTCCTGTTCAGCTGTGCCGTCCCGCCCTGCCATTGAAGGGATTCCAGCTGAACGGCTACTTCTGATCTGGCTATAGAGTTGAATGAGAAAGAAAGATCGGATCCGGCAACCGCTTCCGGCTGATTGCAATAAAGCTCGGTCATTAAACCCGAACAATCCAGTATCAGCTGATCTATTTCTTTGAGTTTTTCCTTTCGCCAAAAAGGATCCTTTACCTCTTTAATTTGTTTTTTGATCCTGAGGAGATCCGGCAGGCTGAGGTCGGGGCGGCTATAGTTGAAGTTCTTTATGACATTTTCGATCTGCCCGCCAATATCTTTTCTTCCCACGCGGTTCCAGGTGATGTCGATTCCGTCGAACAAGGTGGATGACATCGCCTGGCCATCTGTCAGCAGGAAATATTCGCTCTGAATCCCTGCTACGGAAGGTGTGCCGGCGCCCTGGCTTCTGTGTACACTTCGGCTGATGCCGGCCAGTTCGCTGTAGCCCATCCCGAGCTGCGGCTTATACTGGCCGGTAGCAAGCTTGAATTGTGATTCGGAAAGGGTGTTGTTAGTCCCGAATCTGTAAGTATTCAGCAGAAGGCGTTTCGGCTGCCAGGGAGTGGAGTACTTAAGTTGTTCGGGGTACCGTTTTTTATCCCCCGCGGCCTTAAATGCTTCAGCTGCAACGATTGCAGATGCCGCGTGCTGCCCGTGTCCGGCACGTGCATCGGGAGGAAAACGGCATATAATGATATCAGGTCTGAAACTCCTGATCGTCCAGACAGCATCGCCGGTAAGAACTGACTGATTCCAATGTTTAAAAGTCTCATTATGGTTTTTCGAAAACCCGAAGTCTACTGCCCTTGTGAAAAACTGTTCAGCCCCGTCAATTTTTCTTGCTTCCAGCAACTCGTAAGTCCTGATAAGCCCAAGCGCGGCACTTTGCTCCCTGCCGAGTATGTTCTGTCCGCCGTCGCCCCGTGTGAGCGAGAGATAAGCGGTACGTACATTCTGATCATGGACTAACCAGCTCAGTAAGCGGGTATTCTCATCATCGGGATGGGCGGCAAAGTATAAGACATTCACCAGCTTGTTAAGCTGAAGAAGCTTATGGTGGATTTCTGCTGATGCAGCAGGTCTCACCTGCTGTCCGATTGCATTGAGTGAGAGAAGAACAAACGATAGTAGTGGTCTGAATCTTTTTGGCATGGGCGCGAAAATATAAAAAAGCCCGCAGAGGCTGGCTGCGGGCACAAATAAAATGCTTTAACGTGAAAGGCCGTGTTTTACAGCGTAATAATTTTGTTATTTTACTGCAACGGGAAGCTGAATATGCTCCCATCTTAATTCAAAGCCGGCTTTGGTAATCACGTATTTTAGTCTTTCCTGCAAGTCGGTTACTTTACGGGGTTTAACTTTTACGCGAAGTGCATCCCGGGACTGGTCGTATTTATATGCTCCCCACTGTTTTGCTACTTTATTGAAGATTACCGTCCATTCAGCATTCTCTTCAGGAATGACGAAAAGTGCATAGGTGCCGGCGGGGAGAGACTTACCTTCTACTTTGACGTCTTTGTCTGTCCTGAAAGTAGTGGCGTCATTTGCACCTGCCCTCCAGACTTTGCCGTAGCTTTCAAGTCCGCCCCAGATGGCCCTGCCTTTAACAGCCGGACTCCCATAAGTAATCTGAACGTTGGCTTTGCCGATCTTAGCGCTTACGCTGTCTTTCGGACTTGCCACAGGTTTTTTTTCCTGTGCAGAAGATGGTACAGTAAAAAGAAGTACGTAGACAAGAAGAGCTAAAGCATTTAGCTTTACTACAAAGTGATTTTTCATGTTATAGTTTTTGAATGGTTGTTGCTTCTGCAAGTTAGCGCATTTTTCTGTTTCCAGGAAATAAAGCGCTTCTTTGCCGGGATAAATAGTATACATCAGGCGAAGCGGCTGTATGAATGCTGATCTGTTGAATATCTCACTGAACATTATGCAGGATATCCGGATTTTATTATTCAGTATAATCGAGGTCTTTGCCGAAGCTTTCCTTCAGCCGGCTGAGTGCAAAAACAGCAATTGCGGTAAGTAAAAAGATCATAATATATCCGCTTTTAATAATCCCAAAATAAGAGGCCAGAAACTCAAACAGCAGTGTCGAGGGAATAAGTGCCCCTCTTACAAAGTTAGGTGCCGTGGTAGTGACGGTTGCCCTGATATTGGTTCCGAACTGTTCAGCAGAGATTGTCACAAAGGTAGCCCAGTATCCTACCGCAAACCCCATAAACAGGCACAACCAGGAGAAGGTCTGCACATTCATTCCGGTTCCGCCGAGATACAGAACGGAAGAAACAAGAATGAGTACCTGGAATACTAAAACAGTAAATTTTCGTGATTTGATGAGCTGGGCCAGCAAGCCTGCAAAGATATCGCCTGCAGAAATTCCGATATAGGTAAACATGATGCCTTTGGCGGCGCTCAACGGCTCCTGGCTATGAAGGGCCTTTCCGAATTCAGGAGCGAGTGTTACAAATATTCCTACCACGAACCAGATGGGCAAACCGATGCAAATACACCACAGGTATTTCAGGAACCGCCCGGAACTTTTGAAGAGCATAAAGAAATTTCCCCGCTTTACTTCCGATTCTGCGGCGTCCCTGAACATTTTGGATTCAAAAGTGCCGAGACGGAGCAGCAGCAGAAGGATGCCGAGTCCTCCGCCAACAAAATAAGACACTCTCCATGAATAATGGGCGGCGACAACAGCGGCGACTAATGCACCGAGAACCCCTACTCCGGCAACAATCATTGTTCCGTAACCCCTTTTGTTTTTATCCATTGTTTCGCTTATAAGCGTGATGCCCGCACCCAGTTCTCCCGCCAGTCCGATTCCGGCAATTAAGCGTATGACGGCATAGTCATGTATCCCGGTGACGAAGCCGTTGGCGATGTTGGCGAGTGAATACATCAGAATAGAGCCGAAAAGCACTTTGATCCTGCCGAATTTATCTCCTGTAATTCCCCAGATGATTCCACCGATCAATAGCCCGGTCATCTGCATATTCAGGACATATTCCCCCATCTTCCTCATTTCATTTTCATGTATGCCAATTTCTTCAAAGCTCCTGACCCTTACGATAGAAAATAATATAAGATCATAGATGTCAACAAAATAGCCCAGTGCAGCTACTATTATTAATAATGCAATATTTTGTTTTCCGGGAAGGGTCTGCTCCATAGATGTAAAGTAATTCGTATAATCTGGATAAACTGGTTGCTGAAAATACGGATTAGAATACAAATGAAGATGTCTGAATAAAAAAAGCCTGATGAAGTCATAACGACAACACCAGGCCTGAGCGATGAGCGTAAAGGGGGTTAAGGTGCCGGTGTATTGGATTTCGAACTTGTGTCTGTTGAGGTGCCCTGTCCTTCCGGCCCTACTGCCCCGCCGGGAATGGATCCGCTGACGGATGTGTCAACCGTCCCCGTGTCGGTTCCTTCTATCTGGGTATTGTTTGCGGTATCAGTCATGGTAGTATCTCCTTCCTGATCCGCGTTTCGCCCGCTGTTACTGCTACAGGCCGAAACTGAGAATGCAAAGCAGGCTGCTGCTATTGCAATTTTAAGGGCATTTGTTTTCATAGTTTTGTTAGTAGTTAAATTATTACTATTGTTGTTCACAGGTAAGGTCCGTCCGGTTACTGAACAGATGTCATCCAGGCCATCGGGTACCGGGTATCTGTCGTAACAACAATGATACCAGTTAAATAATTTTTACAGGCTGGCGGATCTATGAGAATAAGGATGATATAAGATGCGGGTTTCAGAGAGTACATTAAAGTGGGTTTTACGTTTTTACCCTCCTCTTCTGTTCCAGAGAATCTGGGTAAAGAGATTTGATAAAGGATTTATGGGCGTGGAGGTGAAAATATGTAAAAGTATATTAAACCTCAATTACAACCGTTCTATATTCGGAGGAACAATCTACAGTGCAGCGGATCCTTTTTTTGCCGTACTTTTCTATCAGGCATTATTGAAACGCGGATATAAAGCGCTCATTTGGCAGAAAGCGGCGGATATTGACTATATTAAGCCAGGATTCTCGGATCTTTATTTCAGGATCAGGCTGGAGGAGAACGATCTGCTTGAGGCTTGCGAGGTACTCGATACCGAGGGCAGGTTTGTCAGGAGTTTCCCCATTGAAATTAAGGATAAGCATGGAGAAATCTGTGCAAGGGTGAACAGTGTGGTATACATCCGCAAAATGAATAATATTAAAACAGAAATCCTTTAAGTGTTTTATTTATAGTACATGAATCGACTCAAGCCCTACCATATCCGTCAACTAATTCTGGAAGGTGAAGAAGTGTCTTTAGATTTTAAGAAGACCATTACTTCATGTTCAAAAATAGCGAAGACCATGGTCGCTTTTGCCAATAATAAGGGAGGCCGGCTGTTGGTTGGGGTGGCCGATAATGGCGACATTAAAGGAGTAAGATCCGAGGATGAAGAGAAATATATGCTGACTAAGGCAGCTCATTTCTACTGCCGTCCGGCATTGGAACCATCTTTTGAGGAAGTATATATGGATGATAAGATCGTGCTGGTAGCCGAGATCAGAGAAAGCGATATCAAGCCTCACTACGCTCTGGGTGAAGATAATAAGTGGTGGGTATATATACGCGTCAAAGACAAGAGCCTTCTTGCCAGCAAGATCGTGGTAGATGTTCTGAAGGCTGAGTCGAAGGAAGATGGTGTCCTCATTGAATATTCCGGCAAGGAAAAAGCCCTCCTTGAGTATCTTGAATCGAACGAACGTATTACTGCACGTGAATACAGCAGGATGCTGAACCTTTCCCGCCGGCGTGCCCAGCGAATCCTGGTTACTCTCGTGTTATCAGGTCTTATCAGGGTACACACGACGGAAAAGGAAGAGTTTTATACAGCTTCATAGTGCAGGCCTGAAACCAGGCTTAGAATACTCCCAGGGTACTTTTATCCCGGTCTTCGTAACCCCATTCTTCGTCTGCTGCCAGTTCCGTTCCGGTATAAATTCCATGCCGGATGACTGTGTACGTCATCCATAGAATGACTACGGGGGAAAAGAAGAACATCCATGCGGCTCCCGTCGGACAGTTTCCTCCTACGAGGATCAGAAAGACCAGCAGGTACAAGCTGGCCGCTGCGATTGAAAAAATTACTTTGCGTGTCATAGGTAAATGTTTAAGGAAGATGTTGTGTACAGTATATTGTTTAACAGGCTCAATAAAAATGCCAAAACATTTTAGCCTTTCCTGTTATTCAATAAGTGCAAAATCTACACTATGTATACCTTAGGAATTAACGCTGTATTTCACGATTCGGCAGCTTGTCTGCTTAAAGACGGGGTATTGATTGCCGCCGCAGAAGATGAACGGTTTACTCACATTAAGCATGGAAAAAGGCCCGTGCCGTTCAGTACCTGGGAGTTACCCTTTCATGCGATTAATTATTGCCTGGAAGCCGCCGGAATTCACCTTAACGATGTCGGTCATGTCGCTTATTCATTTGATCCGTGGCTGCTGTGCGATGAAACGTACAGGACCCGGCCGGAGATTGAAATTCCGTTTGTACAGTCTTCCGGCACCCGTAGTAAGGAATGGCTGAACCCCTGGGACCCGCTTTTTTTGTCGTATATCATCAATGCCCCACGGCAGCTGAGAGATGGCTATCCTCATCATCTTCAGAATCGTTTTCAGGGTACACGTCCCGATTCCTTTAAATTTCATTATGTTGAGCATCATATCAGTCATGCTGCCAGCGCATTCCATCCGTCTCCTTTCATGGAGGCAGCTGTAATGACGCTTGACGGCCGCGGGGAGCTGGCAACTACTACGTATAATATCGGCTTAGGAAACAAGCTTGAAAGGATCGGACAAGTGAATATGCCCCATTCCCTGGGGCTTCTTTATGAGCAGCTTACCTCCTATCTGGGATTTCTTCATTCTTCCGATGAATACAAGGTGATGGCTCTGGCTTCATATGGTAAACCGGAGTTTGCAGATGATTTCCGCCAGATGATCCGGATTGGCAGCAATGGGGATTATACGATCGGAGATCCAAAGTTTGAAGAGCGGTTTGGCCCGGCCCGCCTGAGGCACGAGGAATTTACAAAGCACCATTTTAATATCGCTCATTCACTGCAGGTTGTGCTTGAAGAGAAAGTACTTGAAATAAGCGACTGGCTTTACAGGGAAACCCGGCAGGAGAACCTCTGTCTTGCCGGCGGCGTAGCTCTTAATTGTGTATTAAATGCAAGATTGAGAGACAGAGGCCCGTTTAAAAATATATGGGTGCAGCCAGCCGCCGGAGATGCAGGTACCGCACTGGGGGCTGCGATATGGGTGGATATCAGTGAACGGAAAAGCAGCAGCAGGGATTTTGAGATGACCCATGCTTACTGGGGGCCTGAATATTCTGACGAAGAAATTGAAAAGTTTATTAAATGGGCTAAGGTGCCGTACAGAAAACTTGAAAATGTAGCAGAAGAGACCGCAGAGATCCTTGCGCAAGACAAGATCATCGGCTGGTATCAGGGACGGATGGAATTTGGTCCCCGGGCACTTGGAAGCCGCTCGATCCTGGCATCTCCTATCAGTCCTGAAATGCAGGCCCGCCTGAATGAAGTAAAGGACCGCGAGGATTTCCGTCCTGTAGCGCCTGTAGTGCTTGAGGAAGATGCATCAGAGTGGTTTGAAAATGCGCACTATTCGCCTTTTATGCTTTTTATCTACGATGTAAAGGCAGAAAAAGCTGATAAGATTCCGGCTGTGAGACATGTCGACGGAACAGCCAGGATTCAGACTGTAAACAAGGAACAGCATCCTGCATATCACGAATTATTGACTGCATTCAAGAGAAAAACAGGCGTCCCCGTCCTGGTAAACACCTCTTTCAATACTTTGGGAAAGCCGATTGTATGCAGTCCCAGGGACGCTATTGAGTGTTTTTGGACATCTCCGTTCGATGCGCTGGTTATTGGTTCATTCCTGATTGAGAAGGAGCAAGTATGAAAGTGTCTGTAGTAATACCTACCTATCGCAGGCCCGGTCTGCTGGTTCGTTGTATCCAGGCTCTTTTGCAACAGGATTTTGAAAAAGACGAATATGAAATTATAGTGGTCAGTGACGGTCCGGATAAGGAAACATCTGCTAAGATAGCACAGTGGACAGGCCGGGCAAATCCCTGCGTCACTTATATGGCGACTGCCGGAAAGATGGGGCCTGCAGCTTCAAGAAACCTCGGGTGGCGAAATTCTTCAGCGCATCTGGTTGCGTTTACAGATGACGACTGTATACCGGAACGCGACTGGCTCCGTACCGTATGGAACAGTTATAAGGGGGAGGAATTTATCGCTTTCACCGGACAGGTAATCGTTCCGAGGCCCCCGGTGCCGACAGACTATGAGCTGAATATCTCAAATCTTGAGACTGCGGAATTTGTGACGGCAAATTGCGTTTGTACGAAACGTGCCCTGGAAATCACAGGGGGATTTGACGAACGGTTCGGAATGGCCTGGAGAGAAGATAGTGATCTGCACTTTAAGCTTTTGCAGAACGGAATTTCCATCAGGAAAATTCAGGCAGTAGTAGTTCACCCTGTTCGTAAAGCGCCATGGGGCATTAGTATTAAAGAACAAAAGAAGGGCATTTACAATGCTCTTCTTTATAAAAAGTATCCCAGGCTTTACCGCGAAAGGATCAAGCCCTCTCCTTCCTGGAATTATTATGGTATGGTTGTGTGCGCTGTTGCCATGGTATTTAGTTATCTCCGGGGATACCCTCTTGCGGGGAGCCTGTTTATGGCAGGCTGGCTGATCCTGCTGGTGTTTTTCGTTAGAAAACGCTTGTTGGGTACAACGAGGAGCCGGTCACACGTGATGGAGATGGCCGTGACATCGGCTGTGATCCCCTTCGTTTCGATTTTCTGGCAATGGTATGGCTCTCTTAAATTCAGAGTATTGTTTTTATAGTGAGGGAGCAGTTTTTATCGTTAATGAAAAGATTATATGAGTAATGAATTGATTTTTCCCGGTACGGAAATTAAAAAAGTTGCTGTTTTCCGGGCTTTACAATTGGGAGATATGTTGTGTGCTGTTCCGGCCCTTCGGGCATTAAGAGCGGCATATCCTGACTCTGAAATAACCCTTCTTGGCCTGCCCTGGGCTAAAAGCTTGACGGAGCGGTTTGGGAGCTATATTGACCGTTTTCTATGGTTTCCCGGGTTCCCCGGTCTTCCCGAGCAGCCTTTCAGCGCACCGGTGTTCAATACATTTCTGCAAAAGGTGATCAGGGAGGAGTTTGATCTGGTATTTCAGATGCAGGGAAACGGGAGCATCGTGAATCCGATGATAGAGCTCTTCGGTGCGAAGCAGACAGCGGGCTATGTTTTACCAGGTTCGTATGCGCCTGGTAATGGTTTGTATATGACCTACCCTGACTATGGGCACGAAGCGGCGAGGCACGTGCAGTTAATGGAGTTCCTGGGAATTCCTTCAAAAGGAACAGACCTGGAATTTCCTCTTTTCGAAAAGGATTATGCCGACTTTAATGAAGCTGCCCTCCCTCTTGACGAAGCCGCTTATATCTGTATCCATGCAGGATCAAGAGGTGCAGGCCGACGATGGCCTCCCGAATATTTTGCAAAGCTTGCGGATCTTGCTGCAAGCCGCGGCTTCGTTCCGGTTCTGACGGGGACGGCAGATGAACTTGAAATTGTTCACCAGGTGGCATCGCATATGCGCAGCTCTCCGCTGATAACTGCCGGGAAAACTACTCTCGGGGCAGTGGGGGTGCTACTGGAGCAATCTTCAGGACTCATTTCCAATTGTACCGGAGTGTCGCATATATCTGCTGCGCTTAAAGTACCGAGTGTCATTGTGAGCATGGACGGCGAGCCCGGGAGATGGGGACCTCAGAACCACGATCTGCATGCTGTGATCGACTGGACTACTCAGCCGGACTTCAGGCTGGTAGAAGAAGCGCTTGAAAGAATGCTCGGCAATTCCTGAGAGGTCTACACCGTCTTTACATCTTTTTCGTCGTAGCTTTCTATATCCGTGATGTAGTTGTTCCTGATCAGGAAATCAAACAGGGGCTTTGCCGATTCGGAGACAGGCATGTTCTGTGTCGTGATGATCTCGCTGTTCTTCTTATCCAGGTAAGGATAAGCATATAATTTCACGTTGCGGCTGAACAAGTCACTTACATAAGCAAGCAGTTCGTCCGTGTAGTTCTCCCGGTACATGGATGAATCGAAAATACGCTTCAGGTTGGCAATATTCGTGGAGATGCCAACGCTGTTGGGTTTACAGCGCGAAAGGTACTGCGCCAGCTTATGGTTTCTGGTGAAGTTGGATACGATCACATTATTGCCGGTAGCACACAGCTCTTCTGCTCTCCTGGCGAATTCTTCCAGGTCAGCGGCATTTATTTCTTCCTGGCTGTCCAGCGCGTTCGACATCAATACTTCTATAAGCACGAGGATGTTACGGTCGTCTATGTTCTGTGAACGTTTAAATTGTTCGACAGCACGGTTGAACAAATCAAAGTTCGGAGTAGATTTTTGCCGGTATTTGGTCCGGAGGATCATGACGTCTTTCTTGTACAGTAGATCTTTGGACTGGCATACATGTGCGTTTTTATCGAAGATCGCCGCACTTGAAAATCCTTTAGCGATGAGATATAAGTTGACGAGCCGGTCGTTGGCATCCCTGAATGCAGGTCCCCGCAGATTTACCAGGTCTATTTCAACAGATCCTACAGATAAATTGTCTACCAGCGACTCAATCATGGTCTGGGTATCGCCTGAAAGGAAGAAAGCTGCAAACACGAGGTTGACCCCAAGTATTCCGAGTACATTCTGCTGAAGGCTGCTGTCACTGTCGAGCATTCGGATATGGATGATGATCTCATTCGCTTCACCACCAGGCTCAGACTGGAACATAATGCCGAGCCAGCCATGAGGATCGTTGGTTTTGCTATAATTCAGGGTCGTTACCGTGTCGGCGAAAGCGAAAAAACGCCGGCCTGTGTATTTTTCTCCAACCAGGCGTGCTGTGAGAAGGTCAAATTCATGCCTGAGCATTTTATTCAACCTCGATTTGCTTACGTATCTGCCTGATTTTTCTGCTCCGTAAATTTCATTGCTGAAGGCCATGTCGTAAGCCGACATCGTTTTCGCTATTGTTCCGGAAGCGGCCCCGGCTGTAAAGAAGTTTCTGGCAACTTCCTGGCCGGCTCCTATTTCGGCAAATGTTCCGTAAATGGTGGGTTCAAGATTTATTTTGAGAGCTTTTCTTTTTGTTTCGAGTATTTCACGCAGCATGACCAAAATTACATTTTTAAGCCCGGAAACAAAAAAGGCACTGCTTTTTATTGAGCAGTGCCTGGTTTCTTACCACGTTTCTTAATGTGTTTATTTTACAGAAATTTCGCGTGAGAGTAATTTAGCTTCTTCTTTTTTAGTAACGTTCACTTTTAATACTCCGTCGATATATTCGGCTTCAATAGCGCCTGCATCGGCTGATTCGGGCAGGGTAAATGAACGGACAAATGAGGTATAGCTGTATTCTCTCCGGCTGTACTTGCGGCTCTCATTGGTGCTCTCCGCTTTCTTTTCCGCTGAAATGCTTAATACATTCTTATCAAGATTGATCCGGAAGTCCTCTTTCTTTAAGCCTGGCGCAGCCAGTTCAATATGAAACTGGTTTTCGGTTTCAGAAATATTCACAGCCGGAACCTTCGACGTGAGACGATCTGAAACGTATGAATCATGAAAGAATGAGTCAAATACGTCGTTAAACCATGGTTTTAAAGTTGTTCCGTTGTTTCCGTTTGCAAATTTTACTAGTGTCATTTTTATATCCTCCTAAAAGTTTTCTTTGTTTTTGTTACAACATTTACAAGCAGTGTACCAAAACATTTTTAGCGGAAAAAACGTTTATTTTAAGTCAAAATGACATGTCTATTTAAAAACAAACCGACAAATTGTCCTTTTATATGAATTTATCGAGCTTTAACTATAAAACCTACATTCCTGTACGTTTTGGAGACCTCAATGCCTTTGGGGTGGTAAACAATGATGTGTTTCTGAGTTATTTTGAGATTGCCCACTCCGGATACTGGAAACACATCACTAAGTGGCAAAGCAAGTCGAAGGGAGTGATTATAGGACGAGCTGAGCTTAATTACAGGAAGCCTGTGAGATTTAATGATGAGCTGTATGCCTATGTGAAGACTTCAAAGGTAGGCAATTGCAGTTTTGAAGTAGAATACGTACTCACTGTCAAGAAGAATGCCGATGAGGAGATCTGTACTACGGGCAGTACTACTTGTATCTTTTATGATTTCGAAAAGGACAAGCCCATCCCCCTGCCTGCCATTCAGAGAGAAAAGATGATGGCATTTGAGGCTCTTGCTGTATAGATTTAAGTGCGGGTATAATTGAATTCCACCAGTGAGTTATTGATTTCTCCTGATAAGGGAAGGCGCATCTTCCGGATACTTACCCTGATGGTATCGATATCCGGAAATAGTTCTTTTATACGTTCTATGATGCTTAGTGCCACGGTTTCAAGAAGCTTTCTGGTGTTTTTCATTTCCGATTCTGCAATTTCATACAGCTTTTCATAGTTTACGGTGTCTTCAAGTTCGTCGTTCCCGTCGTGAACTACCTGCATTTCTGTGATGATGTCTACCATGAACTCGTTACCCAGGACTTGCTCTTCCGGGTAAAAACCGTGAAATGCAAAAAAGCGGATTCCCTCAAGCCCAATTTTTTTTCTTAATGCCATGATGATGCCTTGTTATAGGATTTGCAAATCTGGTAAAAATCTGTAAATCTTCATGGGCTATTGTGAAGCTATTTACTGATAGTTTATATTTGCCATCATCGTTATTTGATACTCATGAAATTTCTTTATTTATCAGCATCTGTCCTCTTATTGTTCTCTGCATGCAGCTCTAAGGAGTCGAAAAAGCTTCCCATACTGGGAAATCGCGAGGCCGTTGAAAAAACTGTTGACGGGAAAACGGTTGTGGATACTGTTTATCAGACCATACCGGAATTCAGTTTTGTTAATCAGGACAGCAATATTGTTACGGATAAAACCTTTGAGGGGAAGATCTATGTTGTAGACTTCTTTTTCACTACCTGTCCGTCGATCTGTCCGGTGATGCACCGTAACATGCTTAAAGTATATGAGAAGTATAAGGGCAATCCTGATGTGATGATAGCTTCTCACACCATTGACTATAAGCACGATACTCCGGCTAAACTAAAGGAATACGCGACTAAAATGGGCGTAGAGGGAACCCAGTGGGAGTTTTTGAGGGGAAGCCGGGATTCTGTATATACCCTGGCTGAGAAGCATTACCTGGTTGCAGTTGGCGAGGACAAGAATGCCCCGGGCGGGTACGTTCACCAGGGCTGGTTTGTGCTGGTAGACAAAGATAAGCGGCTCCGGGGAGCGTACGACGGCACCCAGGCTGATCAGGTTGATAAGCTCATGGCGGATATGGATGTCCTGCTGGATGAATACCGGAATGGAAACAAATAGCCCTTTCCGTTCTTTAGCTGTACTTGTAATGTTTGCCTTTGGCCTGGCGTCATGTCAGAACGAGAAGGACCTGGATTATGCACGTTATTATACAAACGGCAAGCAACTTTATGATGCTAATTGCCTGAATTGCCACGCATCAGATGGTGCAGGGCTCCGGGGCCTGATCCCTCCCCTTTCGGATACTTTATTCCTGAGAAAAAACAGGGATCGCCTTGCATGTATCATTAAACATGGAATGAATGAAAAAATACAGGTAAACGGAAAGGAGTATGATCAGCTGATGCCGGCAAACGAGCAGCTGCCTGATATTGATATCGCGGCTATTGTAACCTATATTACGAACAGTTTCGGCAATGACCAGGGACTGTACGACCAGGAAGAGGCCAGCCGGGATTTGAAGAAGTGCGTTGAGTAGAGTTGAAAGTTGAAAGTAGAAAGTTTCGGGGGCGTAAAAGTGTCCGGATTGAAGGAATGATATCAGACTTTATTCGAACTTAAATTTTTATCTTTGTATGCTGTTCTATCGCTGTCCGCTTTGCGGAGAGAGGAAAGTCCGGGCAACACAGAGCATCCTGCTTCCTAACGGGAAGGGCGTATAAAAGCGTACGGAAAGTGCCACAGAAAACAAACTACCCTGCCGTTTGACGGTGTGGGAAAAGGTGAAAACGTGAGGTAAGAGCTCACGGCTTTGTATGGCGACATGCATCGCGGTAAACCCCGGGAGTTGAAAGACCAAATAAGCTGGCATTTAAGGGCTGCTCGTTCTTATCATGTTTTTCATGGTGTGTCAGCGGGTAGGTCGTTTGAGCCTGGCAGCAATGTCAGGACTAGATAAATGATAGAAATCCGTTTACGGAGACAGAACCCGGCTTACAGGCAATAAGGAGGATGACCTAACAGTCATCCTCTTTTGTTATAGTACTGTGAACATGAATTTGAAAATGGAGTGCCCGTTCGCTATCAGTTCTGTGAAAATCTTGAGCAAAAGATATGCTCTTAATATAACTATGACCAGTTTAAGCTTGAATTGTGGTGTAAATTGTATATATGGCGCAATTTATTTCTCAGTTTTAGGGTTGCAAGCTTCTCTTAACGAGGCGTTAAGGGTTTGTTATTGAAAAACTGTATATATTTGTATACATTCTTAAAACCATTTGCTGGGCTTGGGTGTTTCAAATTTAGAGCAATTATGGCAAAAATTCTTATTGTTGACGATGAGCGTGCTATACGCAATACATTGAGGGAAATCCTGGAATATGAAGATTATGAGGTTGAGGATGTAGATAACGGGATTGAAGGGCTGGAGTATATCAAGAGCAATGACCTTGATCTGGTGCTTTGCGATATTAAAATGAACAGGATGGACGGAATGGAGGTTCTTTCAGAAGGACTTGCCGTGAAACCGGATCTGCCGTTCATTATGATATCCGGTCACGGAACGATTGAGACAGCTGTTGAGGCCAGCAAAAAAGGAGCTTACGACTTTATTTCGAAACCACCTGATCTGAACCGTTTGCTGATTACGGTCAGAAATGCGCTTGAACGCGGAAATCTTGTTACCGAAACCAAGGTTTTAAAACGCAAGGTGAGCAAAGTCAGGGAAATTCTCGGCGATTCACCTGCTATCAGGAAGATTAAAGATACGATTGACAGGGTCGCCCCTACCGAGGCCAGGGTACTCATAACGGGTGCCAACGGAAGTGGAAAGGAACTTGTAGCCCGCTGGCTTCACGAAAAGTCGCACCGGGCAAACGGACCTATCATAGAGGTCAACTGTGCCGCTATTCCTTCAGAATTAATTGAGAGTGAATTGTTCGGACATGAGAAAGGTTCATTTACTTCAGCCGTAAAGCAGAGGATCGGTAAATTTGAGCAGGCCAACGGAGGAACTCTTTTCCTGGATGAAATAGGGGATATGAGCCATTCCGCCCAGGCGAAGGTTTTACGCGCTTTACAGGAAAGCAAGATCACGCGGGTCGGCGGAGAAAAAGAAATTGAAGTGGATGTACGGGTTGTGGCAGCGACTAACAAAGATCTCCTGAAGGAGATAGAGCTTGGAAATTTCAGAATGGACCTTTACCATCGTTTGAGTGTCATTTTGATTCATGTCCCTCCTTTGACGGAAAGGAAAGACGATATTCCGGTTATTGCACAGAGCTTTTGCCAGGATATCTGCGCAGAATACGGCATGCCGGTGAAGCGCTTCAACGAAGGCGCAATTGATGCTTTGAAATCACTTCCCTGGACTGGAAATATACGGGAACTAAGGAATATGGTCGAACGTCTTATTATTTTAAGTGATAAGACTATTACGGAGAATGACGTTTTTACGTTCGCCAACCCCTCAGGGCCGCAAACAATTCCGGGTCAGTCGCCGGCTGCTCAGGGACCCTATATGGATTTTGATAAGTTTGCCAGCTTCCAGGAATATAAAGACCAGGCTGAGAAAGAATATATAAAATATAAGCTTGAAAAGAATAACTGGAACGTATCCAAAACTGCTGATGACATCGATATCCAAAGAAGTCATTTGTACAGTAAGATTGATAAGTACGGTCTGAAACGATCTGAATGATGCTGAATCCTGCCTGGAGTTTTTCAGGCAGGACTTTTTTATCCCGCCTTACGATACCTTATCATATTTATCCTCTGATATTT
>NZ_QEAS01000002.1:231480-242186 GCF_003130405.1 Pararcticibacter amylolyticus | reverse complement strand
TTAAACAGATACAATCTTCCCGGTTTTTGGTATTATCGGTATTAATAATTCTGGCTGCATGCACGCGGGCTCTGCCCAGATTGCTGCCTGATATGTGGAATTTTACTGCGGTTGGAGCACTGGCTGTATTTGCGGGAGCGAGGATAGCGGATAAGAAACTGGCTATTATTGTGCCGTTGGCGGCAATGGTATTATCAGATCTTTTTATCGGCGGTGATTTTACCAGGCCTGTTGTTTATGCAGCATTTGTCTGTATGGTGGTTTGCGGTATCCTGATAAAAGATAAGGTTTCTGTAACAAACGTAGCGCTTGCTTCTATTGCAGGAGCTGTGATATTTTATCTGATTACGAATTTTGCATTCCTTTATCCCTGGTATCCGCATAATATGCAGGGGGTGATGCAATCATATATTGCCGGTCTTCCTTTCCTTAGAAATATGCTTATTGCTGACGCATTTTACGGCGTTGTTCTTTTTGGAGGATTTTATCTTCTGGAACGGAAGTATCCGGCTATAAGCGCAGGCAGGATTTAAAACTTTAATTACCGGTGCTGAATACCGGGCGAACAGAAAAGGCTGGTTCATCAGAACCAGCCTTTTCTGTTTTATAATTTCAGGGCGTCCCCGGAATATCATCCCCTGATATGTCCATCCCCTTTTACCATCCATTTGTAACTGGTTAGCTCCTCAAGTCCCATAGGCCCTCTGGCGTGCAGCTTTTGCGTGCTGATCCCGATCTCTGCCCCTAGTCCGAACTGGGCTCCGTCTGTGAATGCTGTCGATGCATTTGCATACACCGCAGCAGCATCTACTGTTCTCAGGAATAGTTCCGTATTTTCTTCGTTTTCGGAGACGATGGCTTCACTGTGTTTTGAACTGTATGTACTGATATGGTCCAGTGCCTGGTCAATGCCGGCTACTGTCTTAACAGCTAATTTATAATCCAGGAATTCGGTTCCGTAATGTTCTTCTGAGGCTCTCATCAGAAGGTCTGAAGGGTACTTATTTTCAAGGGCACTATAAGCATCCGTATCAGCAAAAATCTGTACGCCCGAAGCGACAAGCGGGGCAACCAGAAACGGAAGGTCAGTGAGTCGCGACTGATGAATAACGAGGCAGTCCAGGGCGTTGCAGACGCTCACCCTGCGTGTTTTGGCATTGTTGACGATGGCCCGCCCCTTTTCTGCGTCACCCGATTCATCGAAATAAGTATGAACGATTCCTGCGCCTGTCTCTATAACCGGCACTTTAGAGTTTTGTCTGACAAAATCTATCAGGCCCTGACTGCCCCTGGGGATAATAACATCCACATATTTAACAGCAGTTAACAGCGCTTCCGTACTTTCCCTGTTTGGCGGCAGTAAGGTGGCTATAGAAGTACTCATGTGGTGTTTTAAGAGCACTTGATGTATCACGCTGATAATAGCCTGATTTGAAAAAGAGGCATCACTGCCGCCTTTCAGTACCGGGATGTTGCCGCTTTTGAGACAAAGAGAGAATACGTCGAATGTAACATTCGGCCTCGCTTCATAGATAATTCCTACCACCCCCAGCGGAACAGTTACTTTCTTCAGCTTCAACCCGTTCGGCAATTCCCGCGAATTTAAAACTTTGCCCAGGGGAGAACTAAGGCCCGCCACGTTCCGGATGTCTGAAGCGATATCCAGGATTCGTTTCTCCGTAAGCTTAAGGCGGTCATATCTTGGGTCGTCTTTGCTCATCCTCGCGAGATCTTTCTGATTTTCTTCTAAAAGCATACCGGTGTGAAGGACGGCTTGTTCCGCAAGATCAGAAAGTATCTGATTGATTTTATCATCGCTGCATGCGTTAAGCTCCCTGCCGGCTTTCGCTGCATTTTTAAACTGTGCCTCAAGTTCCATTTTCAATAAGTCTCCGGGTTTAAATATAGGTAATCGTAGTGTATAAGTGCTTTTTGGTTTTTTTGCCCGATCAGCTCAACTGCTTTGTCGGAGTTGTATTCTGCGATACCAAGTCCTACCGTTACCCCACTCTCATCTACCAGTTTTATAATATCGCCTTTTTTAAAGTCTTGTGAAATGCCGGTGATGCCTACCGGCAACAGGCTGGTCGCTTTTGAAGAACTCAGTGCCTGGCGGGCACCCTCGTTAATCTGAACGATTCCCTTTGCATAGTTTTCAGAGCTGGCGATCCACCGCTTCTTCCCTGAAGCTTTTTTTACCGGTGTGAAGCAGGTATTGATCACATCCTGCCGGAGAAGGCGCGGCAACACATCAGTGGTTTTACCATTGGCGATGTGTACTGTAATGCCCAGCTGAGCTATCTTATGTGCCATGTGGGATTTTGTAATCATCCCTCCCCTGCCAAACTGTGATTTCTGAGTAGTGATGAACGCTGAAAAATCATTAAAGCCCGGGTCTATGCGTGGAATTACTTCTGAACCCGGATCTTTCGGGTTGCCATTGTAAATGCCGTCCACGTTACTCAGAACGATCAGCGCATCGGCATTCAGCATAGAAGCTATCAGTCCGGCGAGCTCGTCGTTATCTGTAAACATCAGTTCGGTCACTGAGATCACGTCATTTTCGTTGACAACAGGGATTACCTGGTGCTGGAGTAAAATGCCAAAGCAATTCTTCATATTCAGGTAGTGAAGCCTGTCGCGAAAGTCTTCTTTGGTGACGAGCACCTGTGCACAAACCAGATCATGAGTTCCGAACAATTCTGAATAGGTATTGATCAGTTTGACCTGACCAATGGAGGCAAAAAGCTGGCGGGTGGCTACAGCGTCGAATTTGTCGGAAACAGAAAGTACGCTTTTACCGGAAGCAACTGCTCCGGAGGAAACCAGGATGACTTCTTTTCCCTGTTTTTTTATTTCGGCTATCTGAGTGACCAGATGGGCTATGCGTTCCAAATCAGGCAATCCATCTTCCCTTGTCAGGACATTTGAACCGATCTTAATTACTATCCGTTTATAGTCTAAGTCCATAAAAATGCTTAAATCTAATGAAAAAATACGTGTTTTCGTACTCTTTAAGCGGATATTTTGTTACGGTACATGTTTTGACCTAGCCTGGTGCACCTGCTTGTACAGGATAAAAATGAACGATTTATCCGAGATATGATTTCATGACGTTATCATATTGTTCGCTGGTAAAATACACCAGCGGCTCTTCTTCAGTGTGTGATGCCTCTATGATAATCTTTGTGCCTCCCGGGTATGG
The DNA here is from genome assembly GCF_003130405.1 of Pararcticibacter amylolyticus. Lineage (GTDB taxonomy): Bacteria > Bacteroidota > Bacteroidia > Sphingobacteriales > Sphingobacteriaceae > Arcticibacter > Arcticibacter amylolyticus. The sequence continues at coordinate 238,981 of NZ_QEAS01000002.1, read as the reverse complement.
TTCTATTTCAATTATCCTTGCCTTTTCAAACCTGGTAGGTTCCCCATCTATCAATACTAGAAAAAAGTCTGATGCCATTCAATTAAATTAAGTAAAAGATGTTGCTGTATATTCAGTCAAACCTGCCGGATATGGCCGGCGACAACAAGCTAACTCCTAACCGCCCCCTTTGGTTTTAATGAAAGAATAACAACAAAGCATGGTACTGCGTTGTTATATTTCAAAAATAAGAAACCTATGAATATTCAGGATGGAAATCAGTGGAACGAACCAACAAATGAACCTAAGGGTAAAGGCCCGGAACCAAGGCAGCAGCATGACGGCAATGAAGATGCGATCAGGAAAGGCGCAAGGCAGGAAGACCAGTTAGATAGCCTGAAGCCTGAAAAAGAGGAGGACAAGGCACCGAACCAGGCAGGCAGCCCGCCTTTAGGTTCCATAGATCAGGGTAATAAGTAGTTGTAAGCGAGCTGTATGTAATTCGCAGACAGGCATTGAATATTTTTAGGTACATTCGTTGGTTTTAAATTCAGGAGTGTTTATGAAATATAATTCTTTGCCTGGTCTTTTCACCCTAACATTAATGGGTGTAACAGGTATCGTGCAAACTTCAACAGCGCAAAAATCAAAGGCTGAGTTTGAAGTTTCTGCGGAATCATTTGCGGATCTTCAGTTGCTGAGATATCAGGTCCCGGGGTTTGATCAGCTTACCCTTCAGCAGAAGAAGCTCGCGTATTATTTGTCTGAAGCCGGGTTATCCGGGAGGGATATCATCTATGATCAGCGGGGAAAGTACAATATCCTTGTAAGGAAAACCATAGAGAATATTTATGCTACTTATAAGGGTGACAGGAAGAATGCGAACTGGGAGAAGTTTAAAGTATACTGCGGACGTTTCTGGTTCAGCAATGGTAACCATCACCATTATGGCAATGAAAAGTTTATTCCGGAGCATTCTTTCGAATACTTCACCTCCCTGGTCAGGAACTCAGACATCAAAAGGTTTCCCTTAAATAAGGGGGAATCTGCCGATGCTTTTGTTAAACGTCTGAAGCCAATTGTTTTTGATCTGTCTTTTCAGCCGAAGATGGTTGATCTCTCACCCAATACGGATAATATAACCGCCTCCTCCAATAATTTTTATGAAGGTGTAACACAAAAAGAAGTTGAGGATTTTTATTCGAAGTTCAATACTAACGGAAATGCACCTTCATGGGGGCTTAATTCCAAGCTGGTCAAGGAAAACGGAAAGATCGTTGAAAAGACCTGGAAAGCTGATGGCATGTATGGAGCGGCTATTAAAAAGATTGTGTACTGGCTCGAAAAGGCTGCTACAGTGGCAGAGAACGAAAAGCAGGCAGATGCGATCCGCAAACTGATCAAGTTTTACAGAAGCGGCGATCTGAAGGATTTTGATGAATACAGCATCGCCTGGGTGGCCGATACGGCCTCCACCATAGATGCAACCAATGGCTTTATCGAGGTTTATAATGATGCTATCGGAAAAAGAGGGAGTTTTGAAAGTGTTGTTTCACTAAAGGATTTTGAAGCCACTAAAAGGATCAAAGCCATAGCAGCCCAGGCACAATGGTTTGAGGATCATTCTCCTCTTTTGCCGGAGCACAAAAAGAAGCAGGTGAAAGGTATTACAGCCAAAGCAATCACCGTTATTTCGGAAGCAGGCGACGCAGCACCTTCTACCCCTATCGGGATCAATCTGCCAAATGCTGACTGGATCAGGAAAGAACATGGCTCCAAGTCTGTCTCACTAAGCAACATTGTTCATTCTTACAATGTATCGAGCAGTTCGGGTGGTTTACTGGATGAATTTGCATACGGGGACGAAGTGAAAGCACGGATCAAAAAGTATGGTGCATTGTCTTCAGATCTTCATACCGACATGCACGAATGTATTGGTCATGCCTCCGGTCAGATTAACCCGGGAGTTGAAACCACCGACAAGACACTTAAGAATTATGCCTCAGCCCTGGAAGAAGCTAGGGCTGACCTGGTAGCGCTGTACTATGTGCTCGACCCGAAACTGATTGAAATTGGTGTTATGCCAAGTCTTGAAGTGGGAAAAGCCGAGTATGACAGCTACATCATGAATGGCCTTATCTCTCAGCTCACCCGTCTGAAACTGGGGGATAATCTGGAAGAAGCGCATATGAGGAACAGACAATTAAATGCCATGTGGGTGTATCAGATGGGCAAAAAAGACAACGTGATCGAGATGGTAAAGGTGAACGGCAAGACCTATACCAGGATCAATGATTACAATAAACTGCGTGAGCTTTTCGGTCAGCTGCTTCGCGAGATCCAGAGGGTTAAATCTGAAGGAGATTATGAAGGCGGTAAGCATCTGATCGAAACGTATGGTGTTAAAGTAGACCAGGCGCTGTTGAAAGAAGTCCTTGGGCGATATTCAAAATTAGGGCTTAAAGCTTATAAAGGGTTCATACAGCCTAAGCTTGTGCCGGTTATGAAAAACAATCAGATCACAGATATTAAAGTCACCTATCCTGCGTCATTTTATGAACAAATGATGGAGTATGGTAAGAACTATGGTTTCCTGCCTGTCGTGAACTGATAATTATACTATTTCTTGCAGTAACAAAAAAACCGGCTGGTCAGCCGGTTTTTTTTCCTTAATCATTAATTTAGGTACAAACTTCTATCTTTTTATTTGCATTAATAACCTCCTTATTTTAAGCACAAAGGCGTTTTAATGAGATAAAGGTAGAGCTCTTATGTGCGGTTGTGAATGACAAATATCAGTGATGAAGATGATGTTTATCATAAACCCTGCAAGGTGTTTTTACCATAGCCAGACACGCTAAATCCTTATTATCCGAAAAGATTGTTGGTGTACTCGAGTTTGATACGCGACTGGAAATCTTCTATTGTTTTGAAGATCTCTTTCAGGGTTACCTGCTCGATCTTCGTCAGGCTGGTTGGATCAATGTAGTTATCCGGCTGCGATTTATCGTGCATAATTTCCCTCGCCTGGTTTTTCAGACGCATAGCCATCAGGTAATAATACGAGTGGGTTAATTCCTGATATTCGGTATCGGAAAAAATTCCCTTCTCCTTCAGAGCTTTAAGACGTTCACCTGTATTTACCTTGTAAATCCGGTTTTTTAAGGCATATACACGAACGAGGTCTACAATGGGTGTCATTGCTTTCTTTATGTCAAAAACCTCCTGGCTTCCTACCGTAATGGTTCGGATGTTCCTGAAAAAGGATGTTAACGGCGGCTGGTACTGAAGGGCATTTTTCGCCATATAGAAAAATAGTTTCTCCATAGGCTGCTGCAATTTCTCGTCCAGAAACGCCCATAGTTCTTCCATGATGGATGCCTCGCCATAGAGATAGCGGCAGTCAAAGAAGGTCGAGAACTTAATTACCGTTTCAGGAAGGGAATCCTTCATCCACTCTTCGTAATTCCGTTTCCAGTGCGACAGGGAATGTGTCCAGTTTGGATTCTTAGCCATAAATCCACCTGTACAAAAACTAAATCCTATATAATCAAGTCGTTCCGAAACGATGTCGGCAAATTTTAAAAAGTATTCCCTTACCTCTTCCCTATGCTCGTTGGCTTTATCTTCATAAATGATGGCGTTATCCTGATCGGTCATCAGGGTCTGTTCCTTTCGCCCCTCACTTCCCAGGACCATAAATACAAACTTAGCAGGAGGTGTGCCTATCTCGCTGATCACGCCCTCAATCACCTTCAGTGCGATGGTGTCAGCTATAGTGGTAATGATCTGGTTGACAATCTCTGCATTTACACCCCTGCCGATCAGTTGGGTGATCATCTGCGGCACCTGCTCCCATTTTCCTTTCAATTCATCGACGGACTGAGCCAGCTTTACAGATTGTATGTACACAAGCGGCGACTGGGCCTGTTCGCTGAGAAGTTTGTTCCTGCTGATCATTCCTTTGAGAACCCCATTCTCTTCCACAACGATATACCGGGTCTTGCTGGAGAACATCATCAGGATAGCCTCGTAAACATATGCCTGGCTGTCGATCTTTACGACAGGATTATCGGCAATCGTTCCTACAGGAGCTTCCGGGTCGGTGCGTTCTGCTACCACTTTATCGCGGAGTGTAATATCGGTTACGTAACCCGTGGCGTTGCCCTCCTCATTCTTTATAATGATACAGCTCGTTTTATTGATAGCCATAAGCCGGGCAGCCTCAAAGATGGGAGTTGACGGCAGGCACCAGACAATTTCTCTTGCTTCTACGCTTTCCATCTTCCTCGAGTACAGCTGCTCGGAAGCGATATAGCTTTCTTCGAAGGAAGTAGGCTTTTTGGCAAAGTGTGCAAATTCTTCGTTCAGCATCCGCTTTCCGAAATCGACGGTAAAGTGGTGAAAGAAGTTTTCATATGCATGGCACAGAGCGCGGAAATCCTTTCTCGGAAGGAAATATACAAGCGTTCCCTTTTTGGCAATTACAGTTCTGAGCGATCTTTTTCGGTTGAGGAGAACGGAAACTCCGCCATAGCAGAAACCTGGCCCATGGTTTTCATTCAATCTCTTGTTATGGGAGCTGTCGTAAAAGAATGATTCATATTCGCCTTTGACTATGATATCAACACCCTTCATCTTCGTGATCTCCTGCTGGTAAATAAGCGTATCCTTACTGTAACTTATTTCATGGAGCAGATCAGCAACGCCTCCGACAACATCATCGGGAAGCAGATTAAAGGGAACAACATTTTTTAAAAACTCAGACCGGGTCATAGAAGACATACTATTAAAACAGTCAGCAAAAATACAAGCAAAACGGGAATCCCGTATCCAAGATACCTGGACTCTGCTTTAATTTTATTCATTTCCTGTTGCTGCTGTTCTATTTTCTCATCAGTAACCTCCCCTTTTCTCAGAAGCTCAAAAAAACAATCGGCGGTAGCCTGAGCGTCAAAAAGGGCATTATGCTGATTTTCGAGTTTGCGGTCAAATAAAGTGGAAAATAACTCGCCAAGCCTCAGATAATTCGCCTGTGGATTTCTCACATATTGTTTTGTGGCGAGCATGGTGCAGAACGAAGGCAGTTGCAATGCCGGATTTTCAATTCCCGTACGATAAAAATCAGCTCCGATGAGATGAAGGTCCAGTTCCGTAAAGTGCCCAACGATCATGGGGGTATATTGCAGGAGATCGGCTGCGAGTTTTGCCATCACCACCGCCCTGTCTTCACCCTCCGTTTTTCGGAATTCTTCTGATATGCCGTGAATCCTGATAGCTGATTCAGTAGATTTAAAGTCGTGGTTAGAAATATAATGATCTTCCTGTTTTACCAGCCTTCCATCCTGCGTGTAAACTATCCACGAAAGCTGAACAATATGCGGCCAGTTGTTGTGCTGAGAATAAGGAACGTTCCATTTTTTAGGAAGCCCCGATGCCTCAGTGTCTATGAACATTAAATATGGTTTCACCTTTCGTTTCCTGATTAGTGTGGATAGTTTAAGACCTTACGTTTCACAAATATAACGGACCCGGCTTATTTTTCGTTCTTTATCTCAAAATTTTCATACATGAAAGGAATTCTTGTGCAGAAGGCTTCGAAAAATGACTCAAGATTGATGGTGCAGAAGCTTGTGCCGCTTGGAAAAACGTATTTTTGTAGGCTTTTTTATACGCGAAAATCTAATGGCCCGCAATCGATTTAATAGTGGAACAGCCCCCGAAATGGAGCTGAATAAAGTAAAGATAAACAAACAGACAATAAAGACAGCAGCACAGCTCCTGTCGTATCTGAGGCCTTACCGGTGGAAGTTCTTTGCCGGGCTGGTATTTCTGTTCGTTTCAAGTACCACAGGGCTTGCTTTTCCGGCACTTATGGGGGCTATGATAGACGCTGCAAAGGGCGAACCTAAAGACTGGATCATCCCGACGGATATCAATATGATCGGGATCATTGCGTTTATACTCTTGTTCGTTCAGTCTTTCGTTTCATTCTTCCGGATCCGCTTTTTTGTTGAGGTGGCGGAGAAGTCGGTAGCCGACATTCGCCGGGATACTTATTTTAAGCTGATTACCCTGCCGATGAACTTCTTCGCAAACCGTCGTGTCGGAGAGCTGAACAGCCGGCTTTCGGCAGATTTGTCGCAGATACAGGATACGCTTACCACCACACTGGCGGAAATGGTGAGACAGGTCATCATGCTCACCGGGGGTATCACTCTCCTTGTTGTGGTATCTCCTAAACTGACATTGTTCAATCTTTCCATATTACCCCTGCTTGTGATCGCTGCTATATTTTTCGGTCGTACGATCCGGAAGATCTCAAGGCAGGCTCAGGATAAACTGGCAGAGTCGAATACTATAGTAGAAGAAACTTTACAGGGGATCAGTAATGTAAAGGCTTTTGCCAATGAGGCCTATGAAGCAGCGCGTTATGACAGGAGCCTCAGGGAGGTGGTTAAAATAGCGATGAGGGGTGCTACGCTGCGGGGCGGATTTGCCTCCTTTATTATATTCTGTCTCTTCGGTGCCATTGTTGCTGTGATGTGGTATGGTTCCATTCTGGTTTCTGAAGGGCTGCCGGTAGGTAACCTGACTACGTATATTTTGTATTCCCTGTTTGTGGGGGCTGCAATGGGAACTTTTCCCGAACTGTATGCTAACGTTCAAAAAGCCCTCGGATCAAGTGAGCGGGTGATTGAAATCCTGGGAGAGGATAATGAACCGGTTTCGATTGAGCCGGAAAAAAATGCGACGAGGCAGTTTATTAAGGGTGACCTCGCATTCAGCAATGTTCGTTTTGCTTATCCTTCCCGAAAAGACGTCATCGTATTACAGGGCCTTGATTTTGAAGCAAAGGCGGGTGAGAAAGTTGCCATAGTCGGTCCGAGCGGGGCAGGCAAATCCACTATTGCCTCCCTTATCCTGCGATTCTATGAACCTCAGCAGGGGGATGTGCTGTTCGACGGAAGACCGGCCGGGCAGTATGCGCTTACCGATATTCGAAACCAGGTTGCTATCGTACCGCAGGATGTACTCCTCTTTGGCGGATCTATCCGTGAAAATATTGCCTACGGGAAGTTAAATGCCTCTGAAAGTGAGATTATTTCTGCAGCAGAAAAGGCTAATGCCCATGGTTTTATAAGCGGATTGCCCGAAGGTTACGATACGCTGGTGGGCGAAAGAGGGATAAAACTTTCCGGGGGACAAAGGCAGCGGATCGCTATTGCCAGAGCCCTGCTGAAAGATCCTGCTATCCTTATACTCGATGAGGCTACCTCCTCCCTTGATTCCGAATCTGAGCGCCTGGTACAGGAAGCTTTGGAAGTTCTGATGAAAAACCGGACATCTATTATTATTGCACACCGGCTTTCGACTATCCGGGAAGCCGATAAGATCATTGTTCTTGAAAAGGGCAAGGTGGCGGAGTGGGGAACTCATGAAGATCTGATTAAAAACGAAGAGGGACTTTACCGCTATTTGAGCCAGCTGCAGTTTGATTTGGGAAACTGAGAAGGGGTAG
>NZ_QEAS01000002.1:221971-231387 GCF_003130405.1 Pararcticibacter amylolyticus | reverse complement strand
GATGGGGATGAGGTGCAGAAGGGAAACCTATTAAGATTTTTACACTTTCGGGCGGGGAATACGTCTCATTTTTGATACTTTTACATTTGTCGACAAAACAACCTTCGATCTTCTGATCGCTGATTAATCCGGAAATGAAGTTAACTATTTGGGGAGCTGCCCGTCAGGTAACTGGCAGCATGCATCTGCTTGAGGTCAATCGTTATAAAATACTTATTGATTGCGGGCTTGATTATGAAAAGGAAACAAGACTGGAAGAAAATGCTTTATTTCCTTTCGATCCCGCAAGTATTGATGTAGTTATTCTTACACACGCACATATCGACCATTCCGGTAATCTTCCTACTCTTCTGCGCCTGGGCTTTGAAGGGCAGATCCTTTGTACGGCTGCTACAGCCGATCTGACGGAGCTGCTTTTACTCGATTCGGTCACTATTTTTGAGAATAAAGCCAGAAAGCAAAAAGGAAGGTATCACAGGAGGGGTAAAAAGCCGCATGGGCAGCAGCTGCTCTATATGCAGAAACATGTAATGGATACGGCGGAGAGGTTTGTTACAATAGGTTTTAATAAACCTTTCAGGCTGAACGGGGATGTAGTAGTTGAGTTATTTCCGGCCGGGCATCTTCTTGGAGCGGCAAGTGTCGTACTTACTGTAAATGAGCACGGACTGGAGAGATCCATTGCTTTTTCCGGAGATATCGGAAGAAAGAATTACCCGGTTATTGTCGATCCTTCAGAGCTCCCACCTGTAGATTACCTGGTGTGTGAATCTACATACGGCGGCCGCTACCATTCGAAAGAGGAAACGGTGGAACAGGTTTTGGTGCGCGTTATCGAAGAAACCTGTATCAAAAGCCCGGGACGCCTGATCATTCCTGCGTTTAGTATCGGCCGTACCCAGGCACTTGTATACTCGCTCAACAAGATCTTCTCCGAAGGTCTCCTCCCCCGCGTCCGGATTTTTGTGGACAGCCCGATGGCGAATTATGCAACAGACATCTTCCGGAAGTATCATCATAAACTGAACTCCGAGGCGCAGGCATTCTACCAGCAGAAGGGAGATGAATTTGAATTTGAAAATCTTCACTACGTCCAGAGCATTAAGGAAAGCCGTGAGCTCTCCAGCTATTTTGAACCCTGCATTATTGTATCTTCTGCCGGAATGCTGGAGGGAGGGCGGATACAAGATCATCTCTTTTATAATATTCAGAATTATTACTGCACGATTTTATTCATCGGCTACAGTGCAAAAGGGACTTTGGGACACCGTTTGCTGAGGGGCGACCCTATTGTTCATATCCGCGACCGGGAGCTTGCTGTATACGCCAAGATCCGTCAAACGGATGTGCTGAGCGGACACGCCGATCACGACGACCTGATAACGGTAATAAAACAGCAGGACAAAGCACGTCTCAGGAATATATTTCTTGTTCACGGGGAGCCTGAGAGCATGGCAGCTATGAGACGTGATCTGGAAGAAGAGGGCTACACTGTAACCCTTCCTGAAAAAGGTGAGACTTTTGAATTTTAAGTCATTAATCCAAAGATTTATCTAAGTTTGGTTCCCCAAGTAATTATATGTTCGCTACAAGCAGAAATACAGGTTCAGGTCACGTTAAAATAACTTCTTACAGAGCACTGTCTTCTTTGAAAGTAAGCCTGGTGCTCTTTCTTTTATCTTTAAGCTGCCGTATTTATGCGCAGGATGCCTATTGGCAACAAAAGCTGGCGTACACCATCGACGTGACGCTTAACGACCAGGATAAAACCCTGACCGGGGCTGAAAAGATCGTCTATAAGAATAATTCTCCCCAGACACTGGATTTTATATGGTTTCATATCTGGGCGAATGCATATAAGGATAAAAATACTGCCTTGTTTCAGCAGTTAAGGAAAGACCGGGAGCATAAGAAGAAGATTTCAACCTATCAGACCGGATACGTAGAAGGCCTTCAGTTTAAAGTGAACGGACAGTCAGCTGCTACGGAAGCACACCCGGTACACATAGATGTCCTCAAGCTCAAATTACCTTCTCCACTTAAACCGGGTGATTCGGTTGTTATCTCCACTGATTTCAAAGTGAAGCTTCCCTCCTTCTATTCGAGATCGGGCTTTTCGGATAATGGGTTTATGATTTGCCAGTGGTATCCCAAGCCTGCGGTCTTCGATAAGGAGGGATGGCATGAATTTCCCTACCTGAATATGGGAGAATTCTATAGCGAATATGCTTCCTATCTCGTAAATATTACTTTACCTGCCGGTTACGTGGTGTCGGCTACCGGTGTTCTTCAGAATGCTGAAGAACTAAGCCAGTATAAAGCCATCGGGCGGAAGAATGCTGAAAACAGGAAGTACGGCCCTGTTCGTTATAAGCCTGCGGGCACGGGAATGAAGACCCTGACATATAAGACCGATAGTGTGCCTGACTTCGCATGGTTTGCTTCAAAAGACTTTATCGTGCAGTATGACCAGATGACTTTGAAATCAGGCAGAAAGGTAGATGCCTTTACTTATTACTTTGATCGTGAAAATACTCCGTGGACTAACAGTATTGACTATGTTAAGGATGCCGTTGAGCAATACAGCAACTGGATCGGAGAATATCAGTATCCTGTTGTTCAGGCTGTTGAAGGGCCAAAGAACAACTCGAGCGGCGGTATGGAATATCCTACTGTTACGTTGATCACCAGTCCCGACAGTAAAAATGAAAGCCTGGACGCCGTAATTGCGCATGAAGTGGGACACAACTGGTTTATGAGTATGATCGGCTCGAACGAAAGATCCCACCCATGGCAGGATGAAGGGCTGAATACCTATTTTCAGCTCCGTTACGAGGCTATTAAATACCGTTCTAACTCGATCTTTGGAAATAATATTCCTCCTCAGCTCAGGAAGCTTTCGTTTGAGGATTTCCAGGAGCGTACCTATAACGTAATGGCAAGTATACCTATGAAACCTGCGATGGATACGCCATCAGAAGCTTTTAAAAATACGAATGACTATGCTGTTGCTTCTTATGTAAAGCCTGCATTATGGGTTTACAGGCTCCAGGAGTCCATTGGAATTGAGGGAGTGAACAAAGCGTTCAGGAATTATTTCAATCTATGGAAGTTCAGGCATCCTACCCCCCGCGATATGAAAGCTGCATTTGAGCAGTCGGCAGGTTTTACTCTCGACGCCTGGTTTAATTTATTATACAGGGAGGGGCCTCTTTAAGAGGACCTCACTTCCCTGATAAGCGCCTCCACCGCTTTTGGGACGCCAGTTCCCGCCTTCTCCGGGATAATTTGCAGGTTACTTACTCCCGGGACTCCTGATACTTTCGGATCAATCAGGATTTTCCCTGCGTCAGCAGGTACATAATCTATGAGCCCCGCTGCAGGGTAGACGAGCAGAGAGGTTCCGATAATCATAAAGACATCTGCAAGCATACATATTTCCGCTGCTTTTCCGATCATCGGAACGGCTTCCCCGAACCAGACGACATGCGGCCGCAATTGTGAACCCAGTTCGCACTTCTCGCCCATCGCAAGCTCTGCCCCGTTTATATCGTAAGTGAGATTAGGATTGACACTTGACTGTGATTTAGTGATAATGCCATGCAGATGTATGATGCTGGAAGAGCCTGCCCGTTCATGCAGGTCATCAATATTCTGTGTGATAATCGTGACATCATAATATTTTTCAAGTTCAGCGAGTGCGATGTGTGCAGCGTTGGGCTTTGCTTTCAATACTGCCTTTCTCCGCAGGTTATAGAAATGCTGTACCAATACGGGGTTACGGTGCCAGGCTTCGGGCGTAGCGACATCGTTTATATCATATCCTTCCCACAGGCCGTCTGAATCGCGAAAGGTATTTAATCCGCTCTCAGCAGAAATTCCCGCGCCTGTTAACACTATTACTTTCTGTTTCATCTTCTTTGAGTAAATATTTCCTGCCGGGAGAAAGCTCCGGCGGGATACCTGGAATACAGGCAAAGTTAAGGCCGCCTTGTGATATTGTAAATACCCTGCACCTTATATTAATCTGAAAGATATGCCCCGCTTCGTTGATTCCTCCTGTTAAATACCTTAATATTGCCGCCAAAAGAAGGATTAATGGAAAAACCAGATAGTATAATATTTGACATGGACGGAACCCTCTGGGATCCGATGGATTTGTATGTTGCCGCATGGAACAATGGTTTAAAGGCTGCCGGGGTAGATAAGTCGATGACAAAAGAAGACCTGCAACCGCTGATGGGTATGGAGGGCAAAAAGGTACTTGAGATCACTTTAGGTGAGTTTAGTGAAGACAAACAGGCCGCTGTTTACGAAAAGATCAACGAGCAGCGTAAATTACTGATTGAGCAGGGTGGCGGTACTCCGTTCGAAGGGATGAAAGAGGGAATACAGCAGATGGCTGAAAAATATAAGCTGTTTATAGTAAGCAACTGCCCCGAAGGTTTACTGGACTTATTTACCAAACGGACAGAAATAAGCGGGTATATTACCGATGTGATGGAGTACGGAATGAACAATATGCCCAAACATCATAATATCAGGATCCTGATGGAGAGGCATGGTCTTAAGAACCCGGTTTATGTAGGCGATACGGATGGTGACAGGCTGCAAAGCGAAAAAGCGGGAATTCCTTTTGTCTTCATTAGCTGCGGTTTTGGTTCGACAGATAAGTTTCATCTCAAATTTGATGACTTCAAAAGCCTTACTTCTCATTTCACAGGACTTTAAGCCGCGTTTGCAGAATGGTCCCGGAGCAAAGAAATTTTCACTGTTCTTTGTTTTTTTTATCTCTTCATGCTTAAATTTCGCACATGAAAACTAACGAAGCAGAAAGAAGAAGTTTTATCAAAAAAGCAGCTGTCGGAGGGCTCCTGTCATTGAGTCTTCCTAATATCGTCCTGTCGGCTTTTGCCGCAGGTAAAGTACAAAAAGTATCCTTGGGTAAAGGTGATGTAGTGCTGTTCCAGGGTGATTCCATTACCGACGCGGGACGGGGCAGAACTGAGACTGCGCCTAATAACGCCAAGGCACTGGGTTCCGGCTATGCTTTCCTTGCTGCTGCCGATTTGCTGAATGCTCATCCCGGAAAAGATCTTAAGATATATAACAAGGGTGTCAGCGGCAATAAGGTTTACCAGCTCGCGGAGCGCTGGGATGCAGATGCACTTGATTTAAAGCCCAGCGTTCTGAGTATCCTGATTGGGGTAAATGATTTCTGGCATATGAAGAACGGGAATTATTCGGGTACTATAAAGACCTACCGTGACGACTACAAAGCTTTGTTAGACAGAACAAAACAGAGATATCCGGATCTGAAACTGATTATAGGGGAGCCTTATGCATTGCTGGGAACTGCTGTAAATAAAGGTTGGTTTCCCTCTTTTCATGAATACCGCTATGCTGCTCGCGATCTGGCAGAGCAATTTAAAGCCACGTTTATTCCTTATCAGACAGTTTATGATGAAGCTGTTAAATCAGCTCCTGCTGCATACTGGACTCCCGATGGCGTCCACCCAAGCATTGCAGGAGCCAGATTGATGTCTTTAGCATGGCTGGAGGCAATAAAAGGATAAAAAGAAAGGCGCATCGTAATAATGCGCCTTTCTTTTTATCCTTTTTGTTTTTTTATCCGAGGGTTTCATTACTGTAGATGCTCTTGTTTGCATCGTCAACGGTGATGAATGTATAAGTATCGAGGATCTCTTCAAATTCGTCATCATCATCCCATACCGGAATAATGCTTTTTTGATGATTAAGAGTTAAAAAAGCATTTAAGGCTGCGATCCTTTCCGCATGAATACTAGGAATACCCGCGACCCCGCTTCCTGCCTGGACTGCTGTTTTTGTATCGTGGCTGATTAAAAATAGTTGTTTCATGGTTTCCATAGAGTATTAATTCCTCTTAAACCGTATTTTTTAAATACTGTTTTTGCGGAGGCAGATAAACTCAGTTTACATACGTTCAGGCACTTCAATGCCAAGCATGTTCATGCTCTTTTTAATGATTGCTGCTGTTACATTTGAAAGGGACAAGCGGAAATTTTTGATTTCAGTATCCTCTACCTTGAGGATTGGTTCTTCGTGATAAAACTTATTGTACAATTTTGCCAGTTCGTAAGCATAATTTGCAATTTCAGCGGGGCTGAAAGCTTTTGCAGATGCCGCAATAATCTCAGGATATCTGCCCAGTGCCAGTATCAGCTCTCTTTCGGTTGGTGTTATGGCATTTAATCCATCAAAATCAAACGACGTTACGTTCGCTTTTGACAGTACAGACCGGATCCTTGCATGTGTGTACTGGATGAACGGGCCGGTATGTCCCTGAAAGTCGATTGACTCGTTGGGGTCAAAGAGCAAGCGCTTCTTTGGCTCTACCTTTAAAAGGAAGTATTTCAAAGCTCCAAGCCCGATCATCCGGTAGAGGTTTTCTTTTTCAGATTCAGCGAGGCCTTCTACTTTTCCAAGTTCTTCGGTACGCTGCCTGGCAGTATCGATCATTTCTTCAATAAGGTCGTCCGCGTCGACAACTGTTCCCTCCCTGGATTTCATTTTACCTGACGGTAAGTCCACCATTCCATAGGATAAGTGATACATGCCCTTAGCCCACGATTTACCAAGCTTTTCGAGGATGAGAAATAGCACTTTAAAATGATAGTCCTGCTCATTCCCGACAACATAAATAGATTCATTCATTTTGAAATCATCATATTTCAGTTGTGCGGTACCCATATCCTGGGTGATGTATACGGAAGTGCCGTCGCCGCGAAGTACGAGTTTTTCATCCAGGCCATCAGATGTGAGGTCAATCCAAACCGAATTATCTTCTTTTCTGAAAAAGACTCCTTTGGCAAGGCCTTCGTCAATGATGTCTTTGCCCAAAAGATAGGTGTCTGATTCGTAATAGTACTTGTCGAAATTTACGCCTAACTTTTTGTAGGTTACGTCAAATCCTTCGTAAACCCAGCCGTTCATCATTTTCCACAGTCCGATCACTTCTTCATCTCCTGCTTCCCATTTTTGAAGCATCTGCTGTGCCTCGCGGATCAGGGGAGCGTTCTTTTTCGCTTCTTCTTCTGTCTGGCCTGCAGCTTTGAGTTCATCAATCTGTTTCTTATACTCCTTGTCGAAAATGACGTAATATTTTCCGACGAGGTGATCTCCCTTCATTCCGCTGCTCTGAGGTGTTTCAGAGTTGCCGAACTTTTGCCAGGCTAGCATAGACTTACAAATATGGATACCTCTGTCGTTAACAAGATTGGCTTTGATAACGTCGTATCCCGAAGCTGCCAGTATTTCAGCGACAGAATATCCCAATAAGTTATTCCTGATGTGACCGAGGTGCAGGGGCTTGTTGGTATTGGGGGATGAATATTCCACCATTATCTTTTTTCCGTTGGCAGGAAAAGTTCCGAAGCCGTCTTTGCTAATGATGTTTCTGAAATTACCGATCAGGTACTGGCTGGTAAGGCTTAAGTTGAGGAAGCCTTTAATGACATTAAATCCGGCAATGTGCGGCAGGTTTTTTTGAAGGTACTCCCCGATCTCGTTTCCCGTTTGTTCCGGCGATTTCTTCGAGATCCTGGTAAGAGGAAAAGTCACGATTGTCACCTCCCCTTCAAATTCTTTCCTTGTTTCCTGCAGATTAATGTCGCTTTCTTTAAGTTCTGTATGATATAAAGCCTCAACAGCCTGTAGTGTTCCCTGTATAATAAAATCCATGTGCCAAAATTAATGATTACGGCGAAAATGACAGAGTTTATATTCGCACAAATTCTGGTAGATTTGTAAGGCACCAGTAAATTATGAAAACAGAAGATTTTAAGCTCTCAGTGGGATCCGAAACGGGTAAACTCAAGTGTTTGCTCATTCATAGTCCGGATAGCGGCATTGGCCGTGTAGCTCCATCGAAGGCGCAGGACTGGCTTTTCGAGGACATTTTACACCTGGATACTGTAAGAAAAAAAGAATACGATTATTATGTAAAGCTTCTTCTCTACTTTCTGGATCCTGGCAGAATTAAGGGGAAGCTGGACATTGTAGATTCGGAAGAGAGCAGGCGGGAGTTCTTCAAACCTTCCAAGCCTGGTTTTCATAATTCGGACAAGGTGATAGAGTTTGAGAGATTGTTAACGGATATACTGGAGTTTCCCGACACCTGCAAGAAACTCACAGCGGCAGTCTGCGCTATAGAAGGCTGTAGTTACAGTATGCAGAAAGAGCTGATCAACACTCCGGCAGCCGAACTTTCTAAAATATTCATCTCTGGTTATATGCCCGGAAATGAAATGATATTCCCTCCTATCCCCAATCTTATTTTTACGCGTGATATCGGTATTACGATCAACAACTTCATCCTGTTGAATAAACCCGCCAAAAAGGCCAGGTCGAGGGAAACCCTCCTTGCCAGGTATATCTTTTTCAATCATCCCCTCTTTGAAAACTACCGGAATAATATCCTGGAGATCCCTGCAACCATCCAGTATTTTCTGCGCCCGGGAGAGGAGCACGGTGAGAAGACGACTATTGAAGGAGGCGATGTGATGGTTGTCAGTCCGGATCACGTACTGATTGGCTGCAGCGAACGCACTTCCGCCAGCGGGGCGAGCGAAGCGATTAAACTTCTGTTTGAACGGGACGTCGTGAAAAAGGTCACCGTGGTCAAGATCCCGCATAAAAGGGACTTTATGCATATCGATACCATCTTCACCCAGATTGACCGCAGGACATGGGTGGTATTGGGATCTATTTCGTCTCAGCAGAAACACAAAGGTTCTGAACCCGTGGATTACCTCTCGGAAAAGCGTAATAAGGAGAAGCCCGAGATCTTTCAGTTTGTGAAGGGCAAGGTTGACCGCCCGAGGATGTACACCTGCATTGAAGACCTCCTAACGGATATCAGTAAAAATGATCTCGGATGTAAAGAAGAGGTTCGTTTTATCTATAGCGGAAACAATCATTTCCCATTTGATGTAAGAGAACAATGGACGGATTCCTGCAACCTTCTGGCACTGAAGGAAGGGGTAGTTGTCGGCTACGACCGCAATGACCGAACCGTCGACGCATTCAAAGCAAAGGGCTTTTCAGTCATTCAGGCTGAGGAACTGGTCTCAAAGCTTGAATCTGATGAGCTGTCCGTTGATGAAATACAAGATACTTTGATCCTGATGCCGTCGGCAGAACTGTCGCGCGCCAGAGGGGGATTTCATTGTATGAGCATGCCGTTACTGAGGGAAAATTAAGTTTTACTGAGTTGAAAGGTGAAAGTTAAAAGTAGAAAGTTCTGGACGGAAATTGTGTAATTAACAGATTAGATGTAAATAGTATTGCATACCGGTTATCAGGGCGATTTTAGGATAAAAGAAACCTTGGTTAGATTTCACTAGTTTATAATAGTATTGCCGATTGCTTTGTGA
>NZ_QEAS01000002.1:219462-221908 GCF_003130405.1 Pararcticibacter amylolyticus | reverse complement strand
CCTAAGATGCAGTCAACTCCAGATATATTAATGATCCGGCCGGTGAAGTTCGGATTTAATGAGCAAACAGCGGATAGTAATGCGTTTCAAAGGCATGAAGTGCGGGAGGAGCCGTTGCAGGATCGTGCGCTTGCGGAATTTGATCATTTTGTAAGGGTGCTCAGGGACGCCGGAGTGCGGGTTACAGTGATTGAAGATACGCCGCAGCCTCATACCCCTGATTCGATCTTTCCGAACAACTGGCTGACAACGCATGCTGACGGGGTGATATATCTTTATCCGATGGAGGCGGAGAACAGGAGGCTGGAAAGAAGGGTTGACATAGTGGAAATCATTCGGAAAGATTATCTTGTAGAGGACGTTAAAGACTTAAGCAGTTTTGAGAAAGAAGGAAAATATCTTGAGGGAACAGGGAGCATGGTGCTGGACCGGGACAACAAGATTGTATATGCCTGCCTGTCATCCCGCACAAATGAGGAAGTGCTCTCCTCCTTTGCCGCAGCCAGCGGCTTCCGGATAGTTCCTTTTCATGCCTTTGATGAATTGGGAAAAGCGATTTATCACACGAATGTGATGATGGCATTAGGAAGCAGCTGTGCCATTGTATGCCTCGAGTCTATACATGACCTAAAAGAAAGATCCTTATTAACAGATACATTGACGGCCACTTCTAAAGAGATAGTTGCAATTAGCAAACGGCAGATGGCATCATTCGCCGGAAATATGCTTGAACTGAGAAATGCGGATGGCGAAAAATTGCTGGTTTTGTCGTCGCAGGCATATCATAGTCTGAGCGGCGATCAGCTGAGAGTTTTAGGCAGGCATTTTCGTTTGATCCATTCGCCTTTGGATACCATTGAAACTGCGGGAGGAGGCAGCGCGAGGTGTATGATAGCTGAAATTTATCTGCCGCACCGTACCGCTTTATGATCAGCTTAAAATAAGAAGTTTCGCCCGTTCCGGAAGGTCCGTATCATCTGATTTTCAAATCTCAGGGCGATCTCTTAAAACTTCTTTTTATTTCATTAAAAAATCACATTTTTGCGAAAATTTTTAATTAATGCAGAGCTACGAGGAATTTCTTGATTTAAGTGTTGGATTTCCCCAGGACGGATTTGAAGTTATCGATGATGAATTGTACTTCCACGATCTTAACCTGATGGAAATGATTGAGACGTATGGCACTCCATTACGCTTCACTTACCTCCCGTTAATAACTAAAAAGATACAGCAGGCAAAGCTGTTGTTTCAGCACGCTATTATCAACAATAATTACCGTGGCAGCTATATGTATTGTTATTGCACAAAAAGTTCTCACTTCCGCCATATTGTTGAAGAAGCGTTAAGGAATGATATCCACCTGGAAACATCATCTGCATTTGATATGCCTATGATTGATGCTCTTGAAAAAAAGGGCGTGGTTACCAAGGATATTACCGTCATCTGCAACGGATTTAAAACTTACCAGTATAAGCAGTACATCATTGACATGTTTCATGATGGCTTCCATAATATTATCCCTGTTCTCGATAATAAGGAAGAGTTTAATATTTATGATGATGAGCTCGATCTTCCATGCAGCCTCGGGATCCGCATAGCGGCTGAAGAGCAGCCTGATTCGCAGTTCTATACTTCCCGCCTGGGCGTGAGAATGGAAGATGTGATCGATTTCTATAATAATAAGATTGCTACGAATCCGAACTTCAAGGTTAAGCTGCTGCATTTCTTCATTAATTCGGGGATTTCAGATACGCCGTATTACTGGAATGAGCTTGAGAAATATGTAACCCTGTACTGCAAATTTAAAAAGGTCAATCCTGATCTTACTACTCTTGATATCGGGGGGGGGATGCCTTTCAAAGATTCACTTGTATTCGATTTTGATTACGAGTATATGGTGAATGAAATAGTTAAGCGGATCAAGGAGATTTGCGCTGAGCATGAGGTGATGGAGCCCGATATCATTACTGAATTCGGAAAGTATACAGTGGCAGAAGCATCAGGCATCCTCTATAAAGTTCTGGGAAGGAAACAGCAGAATGACCGTGAAAAATGGCTGATGCTTGACGGGTCATTTATCACCAACCTTCCTGATGTATGGGCACTGAATCAGAAATACATCCTGCTCCCGGTTAATAACTGGGATTCTGAATATGAACGCGTGAACCTTGGCGGCATCACATGTGATGGCCAGGACTACTACAACCAGGAGGCGCACATGAATAGTGTCTTTATGCCCAAAACGAGAAAGGTACAGTACCTGGGCTTCTTCCATACGGGAGCTTACCAGGAAGTCCTCAGCGGCTACGGCGGCATTCATCACTGCCTTCTTCCTTCACCCAAGCATGTCATTATTCGCCGCAACCGCGATGAAACATTTAACTTCGATGTGTTCGGCGAAGAGCAGAACAGTAAGCAGGTGCTGAAGATCCTGGGATACACGTAG
>NZ_QEAS01000002.1:109288-219410 GCF_003130405.1 Pararcticibacter amylolyticus | reverse complement strand
CCTGTGGTTTTCAGGACTTTTTACTTTCTATCTGGACTTGGATTTTAAGCCTTCTAATTTTTGACTCTCATTTTGAACTTTCACCCTTGAATTCCAGACTTTGAACTTTTTACTTTCAACTCTGAACATTCAACTTTTTTATATATCAAATCTCTCCAGCTGCTTCAGCAGTGTAGCGAAGTCCTTCGGGTAAGGAGCTGTTACTGTGATTTCTGTTTCGGGGGCTATATGAAAAGTGAGTTCTTTAGCATGTAATGCAAAGCGCTTCATGATCGGCAGTTCTTCCTGATCCTTTCCAAGATGGTATCCCCTTTTGATATGAGAGAGGAATACGGGTTTGCCGCCGTACATTTCATCTCCGGCGATCGAAGCTTTCTGGGTGGCAAGGTGAATGCGGATCTGGTGCATCCTGCCCGTTACGGGTTGACATTCGATCAGGGTGTAATGCTTGAAGTATTTTATAGAATTAAAAAGCGTTTCTGCAGGTTTGCCTTCCTGTCTGCTGATGCTAACGTTTTTATTGCCAAGATTAAGGATGGGAAGGTCTATCCGGAGATCGTTAAAGACGTGAGTGCCGTTCACTACAGCGTGATAGACCTTCTTTATTTTGCGCCGTTCAAATTGCATGGAGACAGAACGGTAAGCCTCCGGTTTCTTTGCTATGATGAGGCAGCCCGAAGTTTCTTTATCAAGCCTGTGGCATACCTGGGCGTCGGCCGAATATTGCCTGGCAAGGCGTAAGATGCTTAGTTCCCCTCCTTCGCGTTCATCCAGCGAACTGATGAACGGCGGCTTATTCACTACAAATAGATCGTCATTTTCAAAAAGGATCAAATCCTGTATCTTCGGTATCTTCACGGCGCAAAAATACGCATTAAAGGGATAGTTTGGGTATGTGGCATATTTTTTGACTTTGTCAGGGTATCTATCTGTAAATAAAATGAATCAATCAAAGATATCCGGAGAACCGCGTACTGACGTGGTCCTTATCGGCGCTGGTATCATGAGCGCAACCCTTGGTATTATGTTAAAACAGCTTGAGCCAGAGTTAAGTATAGAAATTTATGAACGAATGGATGCGGCGGCGACGGAAAGTTCGGATGCCTGGAATAATGCGGGGACAGGTCATTCTGCTTTCTGCGAGCTAAACTATACACCCCAGCTGCCCGACGGCACAATCGAAACAGCGAAGGCTGTGAAAATTGCAGAATCCTTTGAGATATCCAAACAGTTCTGGGCTTCAACGGTGCAAAGCGGCTATATATGCCCACCTAAGAACTTCATCCGCAGCATCCCGCATATCAGCTTTGTGTGGGGAGAAAAGAATGCGGAGTATCTTAAAGAACGGCATGAAGCGATGGTCCAGCACCCTCTATTTAAAGAAATGGAGTTCTCTGATGATCCTGCAGTGCTCAGGAAGTGGATTCCTCTCGTCATGGCCGGGCGCAGTAAACAGGAGAAGGTTGCAGCAACCAGGATGGCTATTGGCACCGACGTGAATTTCGGAGCCCTCACTAAATGTATGTTTGCTAAGCTGAAGGATCTGCCGGATACAAACCTGCATTTTAAGCATGAAGTGAAGAAACTTCACCAGGGCAGCGACGGCACCTGGAACATCGAGGTAAAAGATCATGTGACTGGCAAAAGCCGTAAAGTGCGGGCAGGGTTTGTCTTTATTGGTGCCGGAGGAGGCTCACTACCACTACTTCTGAAGTCGGGAATTAAGGAAGGAAAGGGTTTTGGCGGCTTTCCTGTTAGCGGCCAGTGGCTCGTATGTACAAATCCGTCTGTTATTGAGAAGCACCATGCGAAAGTCTATGGAAAAGCGGAAGTTGGCTCTCCTCCCATGTCTGTCCCCCATCTGGACACCAGGGTGATCAACGGGCAAAGGGCTTTGCTGTTCGGGCCTTATGCAGGGTTTTCAACTAAGTTCCTGAAGCAAGGATCATTCCTTGACCTGCTCCTTTCGATACGGTTAAATAATATTATTCCTATGATCTCTGCGGGCCTTGCCAATATTCCGCTTACCCGGTATCTCGTAGGGCAGGTTGTGCAATCGCCGGAAGACAGAATCAGAGCTTTGAGAAGCTATTACCCCGAAGCGAAGGCCGAAGACTGGAAGCTTGAAGTGGCCGGGCAACGGGTTCAGGTAATTAAGAAGGATCCGGAGAAAGGGGGAATTCTGGAATTTGGAACCGAGGTGGTGAGTGAAGCAGATGGTTCCTTAGCCGCCCTCCTCGGGGCCTCGCCGGGAGCCTCTACTGCTGTTGCCATCATGCTTAACCTGTTAGAGCGATGCTTCAGCGGGAAATTCAAATCAGAAAAATGGCAGGCAAAACTAAAGGAGCTGATCCCTTCTTTTGGCCTTTCACTTGACGAGCATCCTGAACGTTGTGCGGAGCTAAGAGAGTGGACAAGCGCTGTCCTTAGTTTACATACAGAAGAAAAAGAACAGGTGAATGCAGTATAGCCGGGTGATTAGTGGCTAGATGGCTTCGGTTTTTTTTAATTTGTCTTTTCCAAGGATGTATAGCAAGGCTGCAAGCGATACTACAGCTGCAATATAAAAGTTCAGCGGTATCCTGCTTACCTCATTCTGATAGATCCATCCGGCCAGAAGTGCACCTATGCCAATGCCTGCTTCCAAAGCAATATACATTGTGGCCATCGCCATCCCCCGGCGTTCCGGATGGCTCAGATCTACCGTCCAGGCATTGATTGCCGGAGACAGGATCCCCGAGGCAATGCCATATACAACCGATGCAACCAGGAACGAAGCGGTCGAATCCGCCTTTCCTATCAGCACAAAAGCCAGGCAGAGCAAAACTAAGGCTACTTTAATTACTTTCACCCTCCCGTAACTATCGGATACTTTTCCCGCTATAAACCGGATCAACAGCGATGATATGGTGAAGGTCATGAAGAACAGACCTTTATTTGTCATTCCCAGGTGTTCCCCCTTGTCGGGTACCAGCGTGATCAGAACGCCGTACCCAAGGTAAGAAAGTAATGTGACGAGTGCCGCCGGGAATACTCTCCACTCAATGATCTCATTCCTGGAGATCTTTAAAAGGGAGGTACTGAAGCGCTGCTTCTGAGGAACAGTTTCTTTCATGTTCATCAGGATGATGATCGACATCAGTGCAAACGCCGAGGAACAGTAAAAAAGTACATTTATAGAGTAGCTCCCCGTTATGGCGCTTCCAATTGCAGGGCCTATGGCCATGCCCGTACTGAAACAAAGCCCGTGTATTCCCATGGCTTCCCCCCAGCGGTTTACCGGTACGATGTCTGCAACATAGGCTGCTGTGGCGGTAGGCTTAAACCCCGTTGAGAATCCATGAACCAGGCGCAGGAATAAAAAGCCCGAGACACTCGTAAGCACCGGGTAAAGAAAACCGCAGACAAAACATACAATGGATCCGACTGCCATTACAGGCACCCTTCCTACCGTATCGGTCAGTTTCCCGCTAAAAGGCCGGGAGATCCCTGCTGTAAGAGTAAATAAAGCTATGATCAATCCCTTATACTCAGCCCCTCCTATTTTTGTCAGATAAGCCGGCAGTTCGGGAATCAACATGTTAAAACTGGCAGAAAAAAGTAAGGAACTGAAGCAAAGGAGGCCGAATGACCAGTTATAAATAGGGTGACGCTGAATGGACATAGTAAGCTGCAAAAGTACAACCTCCGGGGGGATAAATGTCTTTTTATTTGAAAAGTGATGCCCGAATGATGAAATATTGATTGTAAAGCATAATTTTTGTGGTTTGATATCCTGATGTTCAGCACCGCCGCGCAATACAGCAAATTTATTAAAGATGAAGCCAGCAGGCTCGGCTTTGTATTTTGTGGTATTTCGAAAGCTGATTTCCTGGAAGAAGAAGCGCCCCGCCTGGAAAGCTGGCTAAAAAACAGTTTTCATGGAAAGATGGGATACATGGAGAATCACTTCGATAAACGGCTGGATCCCCGGAAGCTGGTAGAAGGTGCTAAATCCGTCATCTCCCTTGGATTTAACTATTATACAAAGGAAAAACAGGCTGATCCGGAGGCTCCGAAGATATCGAAATATGCCTACGGACAGGATTACCATGATGTTATAAAAAGCAGGCTGCGGGAACTGCTTCACGCGATGTCGGAAAAGATAGGTGATGTCGGGGGGCGGGCATTTGTTGATTCCGCGCCGGTGCTCGACAGAGCCTGGGCCAGAAAATCAGGACTTGGGTGGATTGGTAAACACTCCAATCTGATTAGCAGAAAGCACGGATCTTTTTTCTTTCTCGCCGAACTGATCGTTGATGTTGACCTCGCATACGATGTTCCTTTAACGAAAGATTATTGTGGTTCCTGTACACGTTGCCTGGATGCATGCCCTACCGAAGCGATCTTATCTCCGGGAATAGTAGACGGCAGCAGGTGTATCTCTTATCTTACGATAGAATTGAAAGACGAATTACCCGGTGGGTTCCGGGGAAAGATGGATAACTGGATGTTCGGGTGTGATGTGTGCCAGGATGTTTGTCCCTGGAATCGTTTTTCTTCCAGTCACGAAGAGCCTGCGTTCCGCCCGGCTGAAGGAATACTTGAGATGACTAAAGCTGAATGGCAGGAGATAACGGAAGATGTTTTCCGGAAGATATTTAAAGGATCTCCGGTAAAGAGAACCAAATTCAGTGGCTTAAAAAGGAATATAGACTTCCTTAAGCCTGTAAATTATTCTCCTTCCCCGGGGGAGGAAGGAGAATAAATACTATTTACCAAATTTCTGTTTCAGAAGTTCGAGCATGTCGTCAGTAATGGGTTCAGTCTTTTTCTTCGGCCCTTCTTCCCTGTTGCCCCTGTTATCAGGCCGGAAATTTCCTTTTTGAAACTGCGGCCGCTGTTCGCCACGGTGCTGATTGTCCTTAAGATCAGCACGGTCAATCACCACAGTTTTCTCTGTCTGTTGCTTGATGATTACCTTCTTTTCATTCCAGCGTACCCAGATCTTCTCCAGACAACGTTTGGTATACAAAGGAAAATCACCCTGCTGCATCCATGAGTAGTAGCTCGGTTCAGCCTGGAAAACCTCCTCCACGCATTTTCCCTTATGCTTACCGAAATTGAACACTTCAATTCCGTCTTCATTGAAGACAATTCTGCCCGCAAAATCTACCGGACGGCTCAGGTTTGTGAATGAATGAAGAGCCTCGATGTCGTTTTTTACAGGGACAGATTTGTTACCTTTCCTGTCTTCCCATTCCCTGCCTTCATATTTATCCAGCTGCGCCAGCAGCACCTCGTAGGTGGCCATCGTATCGGCCTCAGCAGAATGTGCATTTTCAATCGCTTTCCCGCAGTAAAACTGGTAAGCAGCTTTTAAGGTACGTTGTTCCATCTGGTGAAAGATGTTCTGGACATCAACAAACCGCCTGTTTTCCAGGTCAAATTCTACCCTCGCCCTTAAGAATTCCTCCATCAGCATCGGGATATCAAACTTGTTGGAATTGTAGCCTGCAAGATCACAATCTTTCAGGAATTCAGCCAGTTCAGGGCCAATTTCCCGGAAGGTCGGAGCCTCTTTTACATCCTCGTCAAAGATCCCATGGATCATAGACGTTTCGTAAGGTATAGACATCCCGGGATTAACCCGGGTGCTTTTCATCTCTTTTGTATCATCAGGAAATACCTTCAAAATGGCTATTTCAACTATTCTGTCCAAGCCAATAACTGTTCCTGTTGTTTCCAGATCGAAAAAAGCAATAGGACGTGTAAGATTGAGTTTCATCAGTGTTTTATTAAGGGCAAAAGTCCGCTTGCCCTCTATCGTTTTTTTCAAATGTCGGAAAATTAATGGGATTTACGATCTTTGATTAATGTTTTATGAATAATTCAGCAGGCGGGATCCAACATCTGTCGGTTTGAAGATCTTAAATAAAATACAAACAATCCTTGTATATATTTGTATCGGTGCCTATCTTGTCACGGGCTTATCCTTATTTCAATGAATAAACTAATTTATGCGATTTTACTCCTGAGCGTGACATCGGTTACTGCCCAGGAAACAGACTTTCCTTTCGGAAAACCTACCCAGGCTGAATTTGAGTTAAAGAGGTATGATAAAGATACCACAGCCAATGCTGTAGTGCTCCGTGAATTTGGCACCGCTTATGTCAGCACAAATGTCGATATCAGCGTGGTATTTGAGCACCATGTCAGGATTAAGATCTTTAATGAAAAGGGCTTTAAGAACGGTACGGTCAGCATCGTGCTCCATAAGAACGACGCAAACGTTTTTGAGAGAGTGAGTGATATTGAAGCTGTTACCTATTACCCGGACGAGCAGGACCTGATGAGGTCAGCCGCCCTCGATCCGAAGCAGGTATTTAAGGAAAACAGAAGTAAATACGCTGATATAACCAAATTTACCATGCCTAACCTCCGCAACGGGTGTATCATTGAATATAAATACCGTATCGAATCGCCCTTCCTGCGGCATTTCCGCAACTGGGAGTTTCAATCGGATATTCCAAAGATATACAGCGAATACCTGGCCCGTATTCCCGCTGTCTTTTCCTATAATGTATCGTTACGCGGCCCTTACAAGCTCACAAAAAACACCGGGACCGTAGAGAGGGAATGTTATAACGCCGGGGGCGGCTTTAAGGCGGATTGTTCGGCGCTGACTTATGCCATGGCAGATGTTCCGGCATTCATAGAAGAGGATAACATGACGGCTTCCTCTAATTTCCTGTCCGCCATGTTTTTTGAGTTAGCAGAGTATGTGGATTCCAGGGGCGTGAAACATAAAGTCACGCAGGAATGGAATGCCATTGACCGTGATCTGAGATCGAGCGAGGAGTTTGGTAGTCAGATGAAGAAGAAGGATTATTTCAAAGAGAAGCTTGCTCCGCTGACAGGTAATATCACAGATCCTCTGCAGAAAGCCCGCGCGATCTATGATCATATCCGGAACTGGTACAGGTGGGATAATATTTATGGGATCTATACAGAATATGGGATTAAGAAAGCGTACGAGAGTCATACAGGGAATGTAGCGGATATTAATCTGTCCCTGACCGCCGCACTGTTATCCGCCGGGCTGGATGCTGAAGCGGTACTTCTTTCTACCAGATCTAACGGCTTAATTAATAAACTTTTCCCGGTAACCAGTGACTTTAACTATGTCATTTCAAAAGTGAATATCAGCGGACAGTCCTATCTGCTGGACGCTACAGAACCGCTAATGCCTTTCGGACTAATCCCAATCCGGTGTATAAACGACCAGGGCCGGGTCATGAGCCTGAATAAGCCATCTTACTGGGCTGACCTGAAGGCTTCTCAAAAGGAATCCAAGACTTATACATTTGATCTTACTCTTGAAGAGAACGGCCTGTTAACCGGTAAGATGTCGTTTATCTCTTCCGGATACGCGGCGTATTCAAAACGTCAGTCTATGAAGAAGAGTACATCGACGGATGAATATATTGAAAAACTCGAAGAACGGTGGCCTAAACTCAAGATCCTGAAATCCCGGATAGACAATGTAGACTCCCTGGATAAACCGGTCACTGAAGTATATGATATTGAGATCAGGGCTTTTGACAATTTGAATAAAGACCGGATATTTCTAAACCCGTTTCTGATGGACCGGGTGAACGAAAACCCCTTTAAGCTGGCTGAGCGAAGCTACCCTGTTGACCTGGGTTCCGCGTCTGATACAAGGGTGGTACTGCATCTCCAGTTTCCTGCGAAGTATGAGCTGCAAAGTAAGCCGGAGACTATTGCACTTGCCCTACCTAATAAAGGTGGAAAGTTCATTATGCAGGCGAACCAGGAAGAGAATTCCTTTAACTTTTACCAACTTACTCAATTGGAAAAAGCTATCTATCAACCGGATGAATACCTTTATCTGAAAGAGCTGTTTAATAAGATCGTTCTGGTCCACAAAACAGATATTGTGCTTAAGAAAAAGATATGATGAGGTTTTTGCCCATTTTCGTGGTATTGTTCTGGTCCCTTCTGAGCTCTGCACAGGAGCGTTATGCTGTTTCTGTAATTCCCAAAAGCCTCATTAACAGGGCGTCTGCTGTGGTACGGGATCTGGATTATGAGGTGATTATGAACAAGCCTGACGATCTTGCTTATAAAGTGAGATCGGCCGTTACGGTGATGAACAGTGCCGGAGATGACGAAGGAGAGGTTGTTATTTTTTATGACAAGCTCTTCCAGGTAAAGTCGGTGAAAGGGATCATATACAATGAGTTCGGTCTTCCTGTAAGTAAATTTACTGAGAAGGACTTTAAGGATGTGAGCGCTGTAAGCAACGTCTCTCTGTATGAGGATGACCGCGTGAAGTATTTCAGACCTGCCATGACCACCTATCCCTATACAATCGTATATGAATCCGAAATCAGATCCAGGCAAAGTCTGTTCCTTCCCACCTGGCGCCCTGTGCCCTCAGAAGGCGTTGCTATCGAGAAAAGCACCTTCAGGTTTACCGGCCCTGCTGATTATAAGCTCAGGTACAGGGAGTATAATTATCCCGGAAAGGTTGAGGAGAATACGGAAAAAAATATAAAAACGTATAAATGGCAGCTATCTGATATTCCGGCTGCCAGGTTAGAGCCCTATAGTCCCGATCCCGACAGATACCGGACGCGGGTAAGGCTGGCGCCCGAAACATTCGCTTACCGCGGCATTACAGGTAAGTTCAGTAACTGGACGGAATTTGGTACCTGGGTGAACGAAAATCTGCTGAAAGGCCGGGATGTTTTAAGCCCGCTCACCAAACAGTATATCAGCGAACTGGTGAAAGATACGAATGATCCAAAGGCTAAAGCCAAAATGATCTATGAATACATGCAGAATAAATGCCGGTATATCAGTGTACAGATCGGAATCGGCGGGCATCAACCCTATCCGGCTATCGATGTTGATCGTCTTGGTTACGGCGATTGTAAGGGCCTTGTCAATTATACCAAGGCTTTGCTGAAGGCCGCAGGCATAGAATCATATTATTGTATTGTAAATTCCGGCGCTTTTAAAAAAGATGTCTCTCCTGACTTTGCTTCTTTAAATGACGGGGATCATATCATTCTATGCCTGCCATTTAAAAATGACACAACATGGCTGGAATGCACCAGCAAACACTATCCTTTTGGTTTTCTGGGTGACTTCACAGACGACCGCCTCGTTCTTGCCTGTACACCTGAAGGAGGTAAGCTTCTGAAGACACCTAAGTTCGCAGCTTTGGAGAACCGGCAAACCCGGAAGGCCAGTTTTAAGCTGGCGGAGGGCGGTGATCTCAGCGGTAAGATTCAGACGCGCTTTGAAGGGACCCAGTATGACAATCACGATATGCTCGAAGGTGAGCCATTTAAAGAGCAGGTGAAGGAGCTGGTCAAGCTCTATCCGCTTCCGAATCTTGAGATTGAGGCGTTTGAGTTTAAAAAGGAAAAGGGCTTAAAACCTGTTACCATTGAAAATATTGATTTCCAATCCAGGGCCTACGCCGCACTAAGCGGGGGGATTATGTATATCTCTTTAAATCCGGTAAATAAAGAGAAGCGGGTGATGCCGGATCTGAGGATCCGCAACAACCCGCTTTTTATTAACAGAGGATACATTGATGAAGACGAGTATACATTCGAACTTCCTGCGAAGGCTAAAATTGAATACCGTTCCGGCAATACCACCCTGGAAAAGCCGTTTGGCAAATATACAGCGACAGTAAATGTCAAAGATAATATTGTTACCTACCGGAGGGTACTGCAAATGAATGAGGGAACATATCCCAAAGAGCAGTATGCTGAGTTTGTGAAGTTTTACCAGGATATCGTGCAGGCCGATAACGACCGTCTGATACTGAAGTTTTAACTTTTCTTCCACTTGATGGCGCAGCCAACCGCTTTGGTAGTGCTGGTGGCAGGCTTCTGTCCTGTTGCGAGTGCATTAACCGCCTCTTCTACATAATTAGTTCTGCCGGTATTAGTTCCTTCAGTGTCGTTATCAATAGCGCCTATGTAAGATACCCTGTTTCCTGCAGATGTCTTTTGTAATATAAATACATGCGGAGTCTTTGTGGCGCCAAACCTTTTGGTCACCAGGTGATCCGGGTCGAGCAGATAAGGGAATGCATATCCTTTTTCTGTTGCCCGTTCCTGCATTTTTTCGAAGGAATCACCCGGCTGTACACCCGGATCATTTGGATTTACAGCAATTACGGGGTAATCCAGTTTACTGTATTTTGTATTCAGCTCTATTATACGCTGTTCGTAAGCATTGGCTACAGGGCAGGTATTGCAGGTAAAGATTACAATAAAGCCTTTCGCTGTTTTAAAATCTGAAAGAGAGACGGTCTTTCCATCTACATTCTTCAGGCTGAAGTCTTTGGCTATATCCCCTACCTGGTAACCGGCTACCGGTTGCGCCTTCAGGAACAAGCCCGTTAATACGAAGCATAATGTCATTAAACTTTTCATGGCTGTATTATTTGAATGATTGATATATGGTATTCAGTTCTTCAAATGTTAGTTCCTTTTCATAAAATTTACGCACCTTCTTCCCTCCGTTCGCGAACAGGGTGGCTGGAATTGCCCCCGACCAGTCTTTGCTGATTCTGTCGATGTATTCCTGCTGGTTGCTTTCATTCAGCAATAAAACTTCATTTTTCAGGCCGGTCTTTCTCACAAAGGGCTTTACCGCAGGCTCCAGCTTTGATTTGAAATCAAGGCTTATGAGCAAGATCTTCAATGGCTTACCTTCGTACGCGAGCCGGAGTTTTTCAAATCCCGGAAGTTCGGCTACACAGGGTGCGCACCATGTCGCCCAGAAATTAACGATGTAAGTGGTGTCTTTTCCGCTGGCAATACGCTCCTCCAGCTGATGGATGGTGATCAAGCGAACTTCCTGTGCTTTCATAGCGGTCGTAGAAAGCAGCAATATTAGCCCAATGATTATTCTTAATGAATTCATTATCAAACATAAAATAACAAAGCCAGGAAGAGCCTGGTTTGAATATAACGAAAAAATTACCAGCTTGTTGTTTTCCGGTCTCCGGCAGCTACTGTCTCCTTTACAGATCCGCACCGCGAAAAATACTTATAATACCACGGATCTTTCAGGTCGCTGATAATGACACCTTTGCTGGTGGAGACATGAACGAATTTGTTATTTTTAAGGTAGACTCCCACATGGTCGAACTTTTTACTGAAATCAAAGAAAACGAGATCCCCCTCCTGCAGCTCCTCCTCATACTTACGCTTTACATTTTCCGCCATATCGCGGGCGGTGCGGTCGACCTTCCTGTTGTAGATTTCCTTCTGGAGAATAGTTGTAAAGCCAGAACAGTCAGTTCCGCCTTTATCCATTCCGCCGCCACGGTGGGGCACTCCCATCCAGGAGTCAATGAACTTATACAGCTTCTCGTTTGTGATCTCCCTTTCAGGTACATTCAGTAAAGCGGAGTATCGCTGGGTGAGGCTTCCCGATACTGCTTTTCCCCTCATCCCCGATGCATCCGTCAGAATCTTCCTGCTCCCGCAGGAGGAGAAAAATAATGTAATGGTTACCAGGGCTGCAAAAGTTGTTTTCAAATGCTTCATCTTTCCTAATAGTTAGAGTCTCATATTCAGAGATCCCGGGTTGTCCTTACCCCTGTGGTGATCAGCTTTTTAATAATCTTTGTATATCGTCCAGCTTCATCAGTGCTTCTACAGGAGTTAAAGTATTTACATCAAGATTGTTGAGCATATCACGAATCTTGACCAGTACGGGGTCATCAATAGAGAACATTTGTAATTGATATGCCTGTTGCTGTACCTTCTTTATGCTGTCTTTTATATGCTCACCCCCGGTCCGCTCCTGCTCCAGCCTCTTCAGGATCTCATTTGCCCGGCCGATCAGTTTTGGCGGCATGCCGGCAAGCTTCGCGACGTGGATACCGAAGCTGTGCTCACTGCCTCCGGGAACTAATTTCCGAAGGAAGATCACTTTATTGCCTGCTTCTTTTACCGAGACATTAAAGTTCTTTACCCGGTTGAATGAATTGGCAAGTTCATTGAGTTCATGGTAATGAGTTGCAAACAAAGTCTTCGCACGTGCTCCGGGATGATTATGCAGATATTCCGCTATCGCCCAGGCGATTGAGATCCCGTCGTAAGTAGACGTCCCCCGCCCTATTTCGTCGAGGAGGATCAGGCTGCGGTTCGAAAGATTATTGAGGATACTTGCGGTCTCATTCATTTCTACCATGAAGGTTGATTCGCCCGAAGATAAATTATCCGAAGCTCCCACCCTGGTGAATATCTTATCCACCAGGCCTATCCTCGCCTGTTTGGCCGGTACAAAACAACCGATCTGTGCCATCAGTACGATGAGACCCGTTTGTCTTAAAAGGGCGGACTTACCCGCCATGTTAGGCCCTGTAATAATAATGATCTGCTGCGTTTCCGTATCCAGGAACACGTCGTTCGTAATATAATCCTCACCTACGGGCAGCTGTTTTTCAATCACAGGATGCCGGCCGCCTTTGATATCAAGTACGTTATCTTCCGTTATCAGGGGTTTTACATAGTAATTCTTTATAGCGATGGTAGCAAAGCACAGCAGCACATCCAGTTGCGCTGTAAGATGAGCATTCAGCTGGATTGGCTTAATGTATTCAGATAGGGCATATACCAGCTCATTATACAGCCTGGTTTCGAGTGCAAAGATCTTTTCTTCTGCCCCCAGAATTTGTTCCTCGTATTCTTTTAGCTCCGGTGTAATATACCGTTCTGCGTTGACCAGCGTCTGCTTCCGGATCCATTCAGACGGCACCTTATCTTTATGGGCATTGGTAACTTCCAGATAATAGCCGAAAACGTTATTAAACGCCACTTTCAATGAAGGGATACCGGTTGCTTCTGCTTCCCTTTTCTGGATTTCGACCAGGTAATCTTTCCCGCCGAATGCTATCTTTCGTAAATGATCGAGGTCTTCATTCACCCCCTCTGCAATAACACTTCCTTTTGCCACCATCACCGGGGGCTCAGCCTGCAGTTCCTTTTCTATCCTCTCTCTTATCAGGCTGCAGGGGTTCAGCTGCTCGGCTATTACTTTCAGGGAATTGCTGCCGGCGGCAGAACAATAATTCTTTATTTTCTCAATAGAATAAAGCGCCCTTTTAAGCTGGCAAACTTCCCTGGGATTAGCCCTTTGAAGGCCGATCTTCGAGATCAGCCGCTCCAGGTCGCCGATCTGCTTAATCTCCTGTAAAAGGTTTTCCCTGAGCTCTTCGTTGTCCTGCAGAAACTCTACAATATTCAGCCGGTCTTCAATCGGCTTTTGTTCTTTGAGAGGCATAACAATCCACCTGCGCAGCAGGCGTGCCCCCATCGGGGAACAAGTCTGATCCAGTGTATCCACCAGTGTAACAGCGTTTTCGTTGGAAGACCCGATCAGTTCAAGGTTTCGGATAGTAAAGCGGTCAAGCCACATGTACCGGTCTTCTTCCACTCTAGATATTGAGGAGATATGCTGCAGATTCCGGTGTTCTGTTTCATTAAGATAATGAAGGGCAACGCCGGCCGCTGTAACAGCGAGGTTCATCCTTTCAATCCCGAACCCTTTGAGTGAGTTCACCTCAAAATGCTTCAGTATTGTTTCATAAGCATAATCGCCGGTATACGGCCATTCATCGAGTGTATAGGTGTAAAACCTGTCTCCGTAACTTTCGGTAAAGTCGCGGTGGCGGCTTTTAGGAAAGATCACTTCGCTGGGCTTAAAACTCTGAAGCAGTTTATCGATATAGTCACTGGCGCCCTGAGCCACCAGAAACTCCCCTGTAGAAATATCCACGAAGGCAATCCCCACTGTATTTTTATCAAAGAACAGGGAAGCTAAGTAATTATTCGATTTTTGCTGCAGGATATTGTCATTGTAAGAAACCCCGGGTGTTACCAGTTCCGTTACCCCCCTCTTTACAATGGTTTTCACTGTTTTGGGATCCTCCAGCTGATCGCAGATCGCTACCCGTTGTCCGGCTCTTACCAGTTTCGGAAGATATGTTTCAAGGGAATGATGCGGAAATCCCGCGAGCTCAATATGAGATGCAGAGCCATTCGCCCTTTTGGTTAGTACAATGCCCAGAATGCCGGATGCCTTAACCGCATCCTCACCAAATGTTTCATAAAAATCACCTACTCTGAACAGTAATAAAGCGCCGGGGTATTTGGCCTTGATACTGTTATACTGCTGCATTAATGGTGTTTCTTTCGTCGTACTCTTTGCCAAGCGAATCTCCTTTTAAACCCGCTAAGTTAAATCTTTCCGTGGTTCGAGTGTTTTTTTGTGGAAAAAAGAGGAGATGTGGAAAGGATGAGGATGCAACCCTCTGCCGCTTTTTATTCGTCTTATATAAAATGAGTAAATAATAATACATGGATAAGCCGGTGGCGGCTAAACTATTGAGTGATTTACTTATCTAACATTTAAACACACACAAGATGAAAGCGCTTAGAAGAATTCCGCTGCTCTGTTTATTATTTCTGATTACAGGCAGCATTACGGGCACAGGACGAGCTAATGCCCAGCCGGGCGTTAGTGTTTCCCTACAGGTTTTTTATGATGAGCTTGCGCCGTACGGGCGGTGGATGGACTATCGCGGGCACGGACGGGTTTGGATCCCTGCTGTGGACGCCGGTTTTCAACCGTACGGCACCCGCGGCCACTGGGTAGTAACAGAATACGGCAATACCTGGGTGTCTGACTATGACTGGGGATGGGCGCCGTTCCATTATGGACGGTGGTTGTACGATGATTACTATGGCTGGATGTGGATCCCCGGCAGTGATTGGGGGCCTGCATGGGTAAGCTGGCGTTCGGGAGGAGGATATTACGGATGGGCACCATTGTCTCCCGGTATCGATATTAACATCAACGTTAATATTCCGCTTCTCCGGTGGATATTTGTGCCTGAACGTTATATAGCCAGTCCGGCAGTGTATTCCTATTGTATCCCGCAGACGCGGCGGGTGAATGTTTATCATTCTACCACCATTATTAATAATATCTATGTAAACAATAACAGACGATATTTCTATGGCCCGCAGCGGCGGGATATCGAAAGAGCAACCGGCAGCAGGGTTGTGGTAAGGCACGTAGATTATCAGGATCGTCCCGGAAGGACTTATGCTGACAACCGATCTGTCAGGGTTTACCGCCCGGAAGTAAGAAGGGACGGCGAAGGCAGGGACCGGAACGACCGCTATTCACCAGGTTCGCCTGGCAGGGACAACCTCCGCCCTGGTACTTATGACAGGCCGGATCGTTACAATCGTCCTGACCGCTTCCCATCATATTCTGATAACAAAAAGCCGGGCGACCGGCAAAATTCTCCGGACAAGGCAATCAGCAATCCATCTGAAAGGACTGAGCCGAGGGGAAATGATCAGAACCCATATTGGAGGGGCCGGGATTCACGGCCATCACGTGAAGCCGGTGATAATAGCGGCAGCCGTCCGGACCGCCCCCCCGGAAGAGAGTATCCGGCTCAAAGGCAGGAGCCTTCCCAACCCCAGCGCGATAATACCCCGCGTACAGGCGAAGGCCGGCAGCGACCCGATATCTTCAATCAACGGACTGAACAGTCCGGACCGCAGCGGGATAACAGTCAACGTACACCCGAAAGGCAACGGCCTGAAACGTATGAGCAAAGACCGCAGCGGACTGAGCGCGGCAGCCGGCCTGAGTCACAACAAAATCGTGGCAGAAGCAACTCTTCAGGGGAAAGGCCCGGGAGAGCAGAAAGACCAATGAGGGGTTAATTGCAATTGAGCGGTAAGCTATATCAGTTCAGGGCTTAATTGTATAAACTGAAGGCCGGATTATTGGGGAATCCGGCCTTTCTTCTTTTCAGGAGCTCATGCCCCTCCTTTTAATTTTTTATCCAGGGCTATTTCTTCCTTTGCCTTCTCTATATTCTCACGGAAGTTTTGCTCTATTTCACTGTCCCGGTACTTTGCCTCATTACTGGTCATATCCCCCGCATTGCCAGCTTCAAAAGCTGCCTGTTCGCTTCCGGGAGGATTGTCACCCAACAAGTTTTTTGTAAGGGGGCTGTTCGTTCCCACCGGACCAGGATCGCCAGGCGTGCCTGGTAAAGTCCTTTCTGTGAAGTTTTCGAGATCTTCTTCACCCTTGGAAGGCTCGCCTGTTGCTTCGTAAATATCTCCATAATCACCGGATACGGTATCCTCTTCTTCCAGTCTCTGAACGAGTTCATCGTCATTCCGCTGTTCCTGTTCTTCCAGATCCAAGGGGCTTACATTATTTGAGCTTTCGTCATCTTGTCCCTGAAGATTATCATCTTCCATGGGAAAATTCTCTTTTTCTATCATAGGTATGTTTTTACAGATTGAATCTAAAGAACATCAGTAAACCACATTTGTTCTTGCATGCAGTCACCTGCGCTCAGCCGGAGAGCAAATTCTGAAATCTTCAATTTCTTTTATATATGTATATATGATAAAATAAACCGTACATTTGGAACACACAAGCCTTTGAAGATCACCGCTTTTTACATCAAAAGACTATTCGGAAATCCTATTACCATTCAGGCATTCGCATTTTGCCCCTATCCTGCATGAATGCACTGTGTATCGGCGTTCACTCCACTGTGAGTCCACATTATCGGTCATATATGCGGACTCACAGTGGAGTGAACGCCGTTTGCCGGACGAAACTTGCTGGATTTCTCAGCAAAAGTACGTCAGGTTCAGAAGATATCATTTGTGGGGCCTTAAAAGTAAAGAGTACAGGCAGTAACGGTGAATGATGTATACGTTAAAGATAGAAATTTCGATGAGATGTTCCGGGAAATAATTTTAAAAAAAAGAACCAACTTATTTGGACTAATTACAAACAAGTCTTACTTTTACGGCAAGATTAAAAGGATGCAGGCTACTTGTACTCAGCTTACGGAAATTTTTAAAACAGGACATGGTGCTGTCTATCAGTGCAACAGGAATAATGTTTTAGTAATTGACTTCGCCGGTCAGCGCTGTTCTTTTAAAATAAGCCAGCTTTTTGATTTTACCAGGAAGGTAAACAATATAGATCTGGCGGCGATGATAGAAAATACCTCGAGGCACGCCGATGTCGCTATTCTGATGCCTTATTATACTGAAAGGTGCTTCGTTCTCACTATCCACGAAGTGGTTGCACTTAAAGAACTCCTTTGCGGTGCCAAAGCAATGATACAGCTAAACAGCATGATTAATGAGTGCTTATTGCAGTACGCCTGATTTAGATTAATTCTTTTTTGTTTTAGAGTCAGACTTTTAGTGCATTTTCTTGTTAATTTTACTGAATAGTAAATATTAAATGAATTTGTATGAAAGATCTTTTGAGGCTACGCACTTCCCTTTCTGAAGAAATGGAAGCGCTTTTAAATGAACAGATAAAGATGGAAGCGTATTCGTCGGCCATTTATCTTTCAATGTCTTCGTGGTGTAATCAAAACGGATACGATAACAGTGCGCAGTATTTAGAAAAGCAGTCAGGTGAAGAACGCGAGCACATGCTGAAGATATTCAGATATGTGAATGATATGGGAGGACGTGCCATATCGCCCGAAATAACGAACATTCCACAGGATTTTGAATCGTTCAGAGGGGTATTTGAGCAGGCTCTGCAGCAGGAAATTAACGTCACAGCCAGTTTCAACCGGATGGCAGACCGTTGCCTGAAAGTAAAGGATTTTATGACTCTCCAGTTCCTGCAGTGGTTTTTGAATGAGCAGCGTGAAGAAGAATATGTTGCCAGAAGAATACTGGAGCTCTTTGACGTGATCGGAGAAGAAGGAACCGGTAGATGGCAAATTGATAAACACATTCCCGGAGTAAGTTATTCTGAATAATTTAGATTTTTGGCATGATGTTTAGTGTATTCCATATAGAATTAAATTAATTTGACCATTATGGATATGAAAAACAAATCAACAATTGCAGGAGTTGTGCTGGCCGGGCTGGCAACAGGAGCTGCAGCATGGTATCTTTTTGGTACTTCTAATGGAAAAGAAGTATGCAGTAAATTGATGAACTCAGTAAAGGACCTGAGTGATTCAGTTGCAGAAAAAGCAAACGGAACCATCGACCATCTATCTAGCCGGATTAACAATGTATCTGACAGAGTAATGGCATAATTAGCATAAAAATATTTATTTTTGAGGCCCGTAAGGGCCTTTTTTTATGCTCCTGGGGTTGGTTTTTAGTGATATATTTTTGAATGATCGTTTCTCTGACTATAGTGCGGTATCCTAAGATTTATATTCCGGTTGCGGTACTTGCTATGGCTTTACATCGTATTCCTCTCTTGTTTAACGGTAAATGCTCCTTTTGGAAGCTGCTCGGTTCGGGATACGGCGGGACTTTTTCTTTGCGGCCGGATTTGCAGCAATGGGGCCTGTTCGCTGTATGGAGTTCAAGGGAAGATTTTGAATCCTTTTATCGCAGGTCGCTTATAAAAAAATGGTGGAGTACTTTTGGGAGCAGCAGCTGGACTATTCTTTGTACACCGCTGTCAGGGCATGGGAAATGGGACGGTAAAGAGCCGTTTGTATTTGATGAGGATTTAAAGGATTACAAGGGAAAGATAGCTGTGCTGACAAGAGCTACTATCAGGCCTTCCCGTCTGAAGAACTTTTGGAAAAATGTAGACGCGGTGTCACGCATTATGAAAAGTTCACCCGGGTATGTGATGTCTGTTGGGGTTGGAGAGGCTCCGCTATATAAACAGGCAACTTTCTCCTTATGGGAGTCGGAGGAAGACATGAAGAAATTTGCTTATTCTTCAAAAGAACACAGGGATGTTATCAGGAAGACCAGGGAGGAAAACTGGTATAGCGAAGAGCTGTTTGCACGGTTTAAACCGGTAGAAGTTTATGAGTCACCCGCAAAAAATAATTACTAATATATAGCCCTTAATCATTCACAAAAATAAATTTTCTTTTATGCGTATTGTTGCTGAATTGCCAAGGCCGGATTGTAAGATCACAATTTTCTCTTTGAATATGAAGTATCTCGTGAAGTTTGAAAAAGGTGTGTTTGAACAAACCTACAAGATTTCTGAACTCGAAATTACCGGAGGAGTTAATGGGGTATTTAAAGTGCTTGATGAGGCATTTATCTCTGAAGTTGTAAAACGGTTTGATGATATGAAAGCTGATTTTTCTGCGGCCTGGCAGCGAAATGAGGTGTAGTGTGTGTTGATGTGTTTAAATTTAAGATATTGACTGATAGTTGTTTGTGTGTTCTGCCAGAATTTAATTCTGTGGTTTAGTTCAGGTTGAGCTGTTTTCTTGGTTAGAATGTTAAATGTTTAGTTTGTTAATTGGATTTATTGTATTAATAATCAATTGATTATAATTGATTTAATGTCGGATTCAAAATATTATTTGGGCACTT
The DNA here is from genome assembly GCF_003130405.1 of Pararcticibacter amylolyticus. GTDB lineage: Bacteria > Bacteroidota > Bacteroidia > Sphingobacteriales > Sphingobacteriaceae > Arcticibacter > Arcticibacter amylolyticus. The sequence continues at coordinate 199,983 of NZ_QEAS01000002.1, read as the reverse complement.
ATATACAAAGTTAACCCAAGCCAAATTATATTTCATTAAATATTCTAACATCTTGTATGGGAATGTTTTTAAATTGCATCTGTTAAAAACCCTTATAATATGAAAGAATATCAAGCCGATGCTTTAACAAATAAGTATGGTTATTTGGTTGGGAAGGTGGTTGATGGAAGATTTATATCTGCAATATTCAAGACTCCATTCAATCATACTAGAATACATGAAATTGCCCTTAATCTGATCAAGAATCTGTCCTCCTTTGATATATACCGGCATCAGTCTGAATTCGATGTGGTAGTTGCTTTTGATCTGGATAGTTGGAAGCCGGATCTGCCCTTCGACTGGCTCTCTCTTTTTCAATTTCTTGAAGAACATCCTGATCTATCTCTCCCAGATTAATGTGCATGGCAAAATTGAAATATTTTCCTTTTGCGAACCCAGGCACGTAAGTTTGGCATATTTCTACAATAAGTCCTTGGGGGAGCTTGTTTGCTTCTTCTTCTATTAAGGCTTCTATTTTTACCAATAGTGCCTCATACTGTTGTTTGATGGACTGTAATCTTTCCATGATTTTTTAAATTTTGAAGTGAATAAATTGATTTATACTTTCGCTGTATTGTTTGAAACTATATAACATAAAATAAAAAACTTGTACTGATAATTTATTGCTGCTCGAATTACGACCTCGATAGCCCACGCAATATAGATCATTTAGTACGCTGTCATGGCGTAGCTGTATCTTTATGCGTGGTAGGGCGTCGTAACCCTGAGTAGCTGAAGAATTTCTAGCTGCGCCATTTTTTTAACTCAAATTACGACAATATGAAGGTTCTGCTCACCGGAATAGTATCTATTCTATTATCCCTGCTAGTTTTTACATTTGGCAATTTTATTATCCAGCTTTTTTCAAATTGGCTATTTATTACCTTTCCCCACGCCCTAGCAGCTATTTCTTCTATATTAATATGTGGCCTTTTGATTTACAAGACAGTGGCTTACATGTTAATATTTCCTTATTCTTTCAGAAGAATGGAGACAATGATATTCTTTTACTGTTGGCTCATTCTATTGGTTTTAGCATTTATTTCTAATTGCTACCGGGAGGATTTTTATCTGGATAATAGTATCCCTAAATGGGTTCAGATAGTTTTTTCTTTTCTCTATATCTTCTTCTGGTACGGACAAAAAATCAATGTTAAGGCCGTTGCCAATGTAAATAGGGAAATGAGCAGAAATTACGAAGAAGAATATATGTCCGTGCCTAAAAAATCATCTATTAGCCAAAGATCAAAATATATAATAATGGGGATATTACTAGTTTTAATCCTTACGAATCCATCTAGGAGTTCTTTTACCTCCTATCTTCATAAATCACATTATGATGGGGTTGGAAGAGAATTTAACGGATTGGTGTTTTCGGTATATTCTTATAAAGATATAAGATACTTAGGAATACTTGGGAACTTTATCAGAATGCCTACTTCTCCTTTTTAGGGAACAGTAACCTGTCTATCGCTTCATCGAATGCTTTATCCCCACTGCTCTGCTTTGGGGATTCTTTTTGCTTTGGCGGCTCTAATAATAACCCTTCCTCTTTTTTAATAGTATTGGTTTTCCTGATCTTCTTTTTCATGCTATTAAGTCTTTATATTTCAACCTGCAACCCATATTAGAGACTATCGTTTCAAACTGTTCTTGGATGCCTAAGTTACGGTAATTATAACGAAAAACGCTTTCCTGAACGTATTTGTCCAAATGCTTCCGGCTAACCTTTATATGTGTACCCCCAATATGCCGCTTAAAATGTGACCAGAAGTTTTCTATCCCATTCGTGTGTACTTCACCTATTCCGTATATTCCCTTTCCATGATCACAACACTGAAGTTCGTAATGTTTATTCAATGCCCTGTACCCGTTAAATCCGTCTCCCATAACATCACTACCTCCTCTTACATGTATAAGCATTTGTTTTTGTATGGTTAGCATTAAAACGTTGGGGATCACAGATGCTTTAACTTTTCCTCCTCTCTGAAGCATCCCCAATACAGGAGTCTTATCTATCCATCCTCTTCCGGGATTATACTTAACCCGTTTATCTTTATGCCTAAACCGGCTTTTGCCTCCTACAAATGTTTCATCAATCTCTACCACTCCCGACAACTGTTCTGCTGGTTCATTCGCTAATACAGACCTTAGACGGTGTAATACGAACCATGCTGTCTTCTGTGTTACCCCTATATCCTTTGCAAGCTGTACAGAGCTAATACCGCGCTTATGCATGATCAAATAGATAGCTATAAACCATCTTGCTAGAGGGATTTTACTGCTCTCAAATACTGTCCCGGTACGTGCTGTGTATATTCTATTGCAAGACTTGCATTTATATCGTATACCGTCCTTAAATACGTAACATTCGTCCCCTTCACATCCTTCATGTGGACATGTCATATAACCGTTCCAACGTCTGGATGCTAAATATTGATGGCAAGACCTTTCATCTGGGAATCTTTTTACGAGATCGTAAATGGTTTTAAACTCTGGTAACATCGTATAATAAAGTACTAATAATAATTTTTAAGTTTAAAGAGTTGGTTTTGCGTCCAATCGGTAAATGAAGAAGCCGAAAGGACGCGGCCTGATGTCAGTCCAATATGGTTAAATTCAACTTGGATAATATGGCTCACGCTAAAAAACCAACCAAGTTTGAACGGGTATATCGCCGCGACCTGAAAAATGGTAGCGCATATTACCTTCGTTCAAAACGAAATCCTAAAAAGGGATCATAACCCTTAAGGAGGCCGGAGATAGTTTAACAAGACGCTCCGGCTTTTTAGTGACAATCAGGTTAACCAACATATCATAAGATATTTTTTATTAAGTCAAATATACTCATTTATTTAAAGAGATTGTTTAGATTGCTTCTTGCCTTTGGCTACTGTCCTAGCCAGTATTACCCCTAGATGAAACATCGTATTGGCACCATGCTTCGCCCTTACTTTTTTAAGGAGCTTTTCAATAGAACTCAGACAATTAGGCTTATATCCTTCTATTTTTAAAATGTCGGCAATCTCTGCCTGCGTCTTTCCTTCGAATAGGAGTTCGATCATTCTTTCTTCCATGACTTTTTTTTGATAAAGATATTGGAGAAGGGTTGAGCTAAATTATGGGTTCCCGTAGAGACAGTAATTAAAGCTATTATTTAGGTTAGCTTAGTATATAAATGCCATTATTTGGTGTAAATCTCCTGCTATTTCGTGCGATCGTACTTTGCAAGACTGCTTTTGATTGCTGAAAGATAGGATATGCCGAACAGGTTTAAGTGGATCAGCAAGGGATATAAATTCCACAGCGGTAACCTTTCCTGCCAGCCCTTTTGCAGCGGAAAGGCGTTATTGTAGCTGTCGTAAAATGATTGGTTGAAGCCGCCAAATAACGTGGTCATTGCGATATCAAATTCCCTGTGGCCAAAAGAAATTGCAGGATCTATCAGCACGGGCTCCCCGCCCTCTGTAATTATATAGTTTCCGCTCCACAGGTCTCCGTGTATTAATGAAGGCGCTTCCTCCGGAAACAATTCAGGTAGCATATCGTACAGTAGGTTAAATTTATCAGTTAAGGTGCTGTCTAATAGGTGTTTTTTGGTTGCCATCTGAACCTGTGGGATAAGTCTTTCGTTGATAAAAAAGGACGCCCATGACTTGTGACGTTTATTTGATTGACCCAGGGATCCCATATAATTGCCGTAACCGAGACCGAAGCTGTGCGAGCTCACCTGGTGCATCTTTGCAAGGTTCTCTCCGAGCTTCTCCCAGGCCTGGCGACTTCCTGTCTTTTCTTCTACCCAGTTCAAAATCAGATACTGTTCTATTCCCGCTGTGCCCTGTGCGATAACGGCGGGCACATTGATCGCGTTTGTGCTGCGTATTGTTTTCAGTCCCTCTGCTTCTTTCAGGAACATTTCCGGGTATTTTCGTGAATCATTTATTTTCAGAAAAAAACATTGTTTGCCGGCACGCAGTTTATAACATGAATTGATACTGCCTCCGCTAACGGGGAACTCGACGATGACAGGTTCGTTCACGTTAGTTATCAATTTAAGTGACTGATTAATAACCTCCATTGTTTCTGCTTTTATATACATATTCTTATGGCTGGGACATCATTAAAATATGAATTCAAAAAATTATCTTTGCGGTTCGAATGAAACATATCCGGAATTTTTGCATCATAGCACATATCGATCACGGAAAAAGTACGCTGGCGGATCGATTGCTCGAATATACGAATACCATTACGCAACGTGAAGCGCAAGCTCAGCTTCTCGATGATATGGATTTGGAACGGGAACGTGGCATTACCATTAAGAGCCACGCGATACAAATGAATTATAAGCTGGATGGTCAGGAATATGTTTTAAATCTTATTGACACACCGGGACATGTGGACTTTTCCTATGAAGTGTCGAGATCTATCGCAGCCTGCGAAGGAGCTTTGCTGATAGTGGATGCTTCACAGGGGATTCAGGCGCAAACGATTTCAAACCTTTATCTGGCACTTGAGCATGATCTTGAAATCATCCCCATATTAAATAAAATGGATCTTCCGGGTGCAATGCCCGAAGAAGTGAAAGATCAGATCATTGAGCTTATCGGCTGCAAACGTGAAGAGATCATTCCGGCGTCGGGTAAAACAGGTATGGGGGTGCTTGATATCTTAAGAGCTATCATCGATCGTGTGCCGGCTCCCCAGGGAGATCCGGGAGGCGAACTTCAGGCTCTCATTTTCGATTCGGTATTCAATTCATTCCGGGGAATCATTGCTTATTTTAAAGTAGTAAACGGCGAGATCCGGAAAAACGATAAGGTTAAGTTCATTGCTACCGGCAAAGAGTACATTGCTGATGAGGTAGGTATTTTAAAACTGAATCAACAACCCAAAGACAGCATCAAAACCGGAGACGTGGGGTACATTATATCCGGTATTAAGGAAGCCAGGGAAGTAAAGGTCGGAGATACGATCACTCACGTGGAAAGGCCTGCAAAGGAAGCGATTCAGGGATTCGAAGAGGTAAAGCCGATGGTATTTGCCGGTATCTACCCTGTTGATACCGAGGATTTTGAAGAGCTCCGTGAAAGTATGCATAAGCTTCAGCTTAACGACGCGTCCATCGTGTTTGAGCCGGAGTCGTCTGCCGCCCTTGGTTTTGGATTCCGTTGTGGTTTCCTTGGCATGCTGCACATGGAGATCATACAGGAAAGGCTGGAACGGGAATTTGATATGACCGTTATCACGACAGTACCGAACGTTTCCTATATGGCCTACACGACCAAAGAGGATGTTATTATCGTGAATAATCCTTCCGATCTCCCTGACCCAAGCAAGCTTGAGTTCGTAGAAGAACCCTATATTAAGGCAAACATTATCACAAAGTCTGACTTTGTAGGACCTGTGATGTCCCTTTGTATCCAAAAACGCGGAATTATTGTTAATCAGTCTTACCTGACATCCGACCGCGTGGAACTGGTGTTCGAAATGCCAATGGGAGAAATTGTATTCGACTTCTACGACCGACTGAAGACGATATCCAAAGGGTATGCGTCGTTTGATTATCACCAGATCGGGTACCGGCAATCAGACCTTGTACGTCTAGATATAAAGCTCAATGGTGAGCCGGTAGATGCTCTTTCGTCCCTGATCCACAGGAGTAACTCGTATGATTTCGGGAAAAAGATCTGCGAGAAACTGAAGGAGCTGCTTCCCCGCCAGCAGTTTGAAATTGCTATTCAGGCCTCTATCGGCGCAAAGGTTATCGCCAGGGAAAATGTGCGGGCGCTGCGAAAGGATGTTACCGCGAAATGTTACGGTGGGGATATCTCCCGTAAGCGGAAACTCCTTGAGAAACAGAAGAAGGGAAAGAAACGTATGCGGCAGGTTGGAAATGTTGAGATCCCGCAGTCGGCATTTATGGCAGTTCTAAAGTTGGATTAATTTTTTAACATCTCCAAGTTCATATACATGCAATTACTAGACGGAAAATTTGTAGCAGAAAAACTTAAACTGGAAATAGCGGAAGAAGCAGCATCCGTGTTGGCTGTGTCCGGCAGGAAGCCTCATCTTGTGGCAATCCTGGTAGGCCATGACGGAGGAAGTGAGACCTATGTTGCCAGCAAAATGAAAAACTGTGAGAAAGTTGGGTTTAAATCCTCTTTAGTCCGCTACGAAGAAACAGTTACAGAAGCCGAGTTGCTTAATAAAATAGATGAGATTAACCAGGATCCGGGGGTTGACGGACTAATTGTACAGCTTCCCCTGCCTAAGCATATTGACCCAGAGAAGGTTACCGAAAAGATAGATTACAGGAAGGACGTTGACGGATTCCACCCGGTTAACCTGGGAAGAATGATGCGTAACCTCCCCTGCTTTATTCCTGCCACTCCTTACGGAATCCTTCTGATGCTCGAGGAATATAAAATTGAAACAGCCGGGAAGCATTGTGTTGTGGTAGGGAGAAGCAATATTGTCGGAAGTCCCATGAGTATCCTACTGGCCCGCAACGCTTATCCGGGAAACTGTACAGTGACGCTGACCCACAGCAGAACTGCTAACCTGAGTGAAATGGTGCGATCTGCCGATATCATCGTAGCTGCTATAGGAAGGAAGAATTTTATAACAGCGGATATGGTGAAAGATGGAGCTGTTATCATTGATGTAGGAATCAACCGGGAAGTATCTGAATCAACCCGGTCGGGATATAAGTTGTATGGGGATGTAGATTTTGATCATGTAGCTCCCAAAGCATCCTGGATCACCCCTGTACCGGGTGGTGTAGGTTTAATGACCATTGTTGGATTGCTCAGGAACACGCTGGCTTCGGCTAAGAAGGAAATTTATAAATAGGATCATAATATCCTCAAGTTAAACCGTCTTTGATCATCCTTCAGGAGATCGGGACGGTTTGGTTTGTTTTAGGCCATTTAACCTTTATTTATTATATTAAATAGGTTTCGGGAATTGAGAACTCTTCGGTTTCGTCTGTCCACACCATCGAAACGATCTGCCATTTTCCTTCCGTAAAGATGAACTGGATATAGTTCACCCCTTTTTTCCATGGCTGCTGGGTTTCTGCTGTAAACGAATATTCATAAACGCTGATCCTCTGGGCCGTATTTCCAAATACCTCAGTTGTATCCGATATTTCCTGCTGGGAATAGAATGAGGCATTTCCATCTTCAATCTGACGCATAACAGCCTGGATATAGCTTTGCAGCGTAAAGTCGATAGGCTTGTCGTAATTATTGTCTATGAGTTTTCCGGCACCGAAAAAAAGTTCCCCGAGCTGATCGAATTGCGGATAATGTTCCTGGCTGAAGCTGATGCCTTTATAAAACTGCTCTGTCAGCTTATCTATTTCCTGAATATTTATCATTTGAAGAATGTATGTTTCCCAATGATATAACCGGACGGGCAAGTATTAAGTTTTCGCATTTGCTAAATAACATCATTCTGCTGCAATTTTATGCGTCTGTTTAGTCATCAACAGAAACTATCGGTATATTTGCACCCTTCATGACAAATCAAGTACCAGAGGACGGATCGGTCTTACCATTAATGGAAGAGTTTTACACTATCCAGGGTGAAGGCTATCATAGTGGAAAAGCGGCTTATTTTATCAGGCTTGGGGGATGTGATGTTGGTTGCCACTGGTGCGACGTTAAAGAAAGCTGGGATGCTGAACTTCATCCTCTGACGCCCGTCAGCCGGATCATTGAAAATGCGTCCATGTATCCGGGAAAAGCAGTGGTGATTACCGGTGGCGAACCCCTGATGTATAACCTTGAACCTCTGACATCCGGACTGCAGTCGCTGGGAATAAAAACTTTCATTGAAACTTCGGGGGCCTATCCCCTTTCAGGGCAGTGGGACTGGATCTGCCTTTCGCCGAAAAAGTTTAAAGCCCCGCTTCCGTCTATCGGGCCTGTGGCTGGAGAATTAAAGGTAATTGTCTTTAATAAAAGTGATTTTGAATGGGCTGAGAAGTACGCAGAGATCGTTTCGCCCGGGTGTAAGTTGTATCTTCAGCCTGAATGGTCAAAGGCTCCTGTAGTTACGCCTATGATCATCGAATATGTGAAGGCTAATCCTAAATGGGAAATTTCTTTACAAACACACAAATATCTGAACATTCCTTAATACAGAATGTTAAACTGGTATTTAATCCGGATTAACTTATAAAACAATTCGTTAAGTTTGTAATACTAATTAACCTTCTATGAATAAATCTGTTCTGAGTATTCTGCTCCTGAGCATGAGCCTGACAGGACTTGCCCAGGAAAAGGATGTGTCTTATTCAGATAACGGTACAGTTCTGAAAGGCCATCTGGCGGTACCCAAAAAGGGTACTGGAAAACGACCTGGTGTGGTGATCATCCATGCGTGGACGGGAATCAATGACTTTATAAAAACCTCGGCTTCCAGGCTTTCGGAACTTGGATATTATGCCTTTGCCGCTGATATTTACGGCGCTGACAAGCGACCGCAGAATACTGCGGAAGCGGGGAAAACTTCGGGCTTTTACAAAAGTAACCGTGATCTTTTCCGTTCGAGAATCAAGGCTGCTATTGAACAGCTGGTAGAGGCTGGTGCTGATGAGAACAACATTGCCGTAATCGGTTACTGCTTTGGCGGAACCGGTGCACTGGAAGCGGCCAGGGCAAATTTCCCGATTAAGGGAGTTGTCTCTTTTCACGGAGGGCTGGATAAAAGAGAAGATAAGCAGGAAGCGGATGTGATCAGGCCTAAGGTACTTGTGCTGCATGGAGCAGATGATCCGTATGTGCCGGAAACGCAGTGTGCCGCTTTCAGGGAGGAAATGAAAAGCCGTAAAGCAGACTGGCAGATGATCTATTATGCTAATGCTGTTCATGCATTCACAGAACCTTCAGCCGGGGATAACAATTCTAAAGGCGCTGCGTATAATGAATCTGCTGCCAGGCGATCCTGGGAACATATGAAAACGTTCCTGAGTGAAATCTTCGCAGATTGAGCATTATGAGATACGATGAAGTACATTTTCATTTTTTTCCTGCTGACCTCTTCCCTACTGCTTAAAGCACAGGAAGGACGCCGGTCTGAGGACAAACAGGCACAAAACCATTACGAGCAAGCGGGACGTTACATATCTGCAGGGAAGTATCCGGCGGCGATCACAGAATTACAAAGGGCTGTAGCTGCCGACAGCAAGTTTACGGCAGCTTACCAGCAGCTTGGCGACTTATCCAGGAAGGTTAAGAATCATAAAGATGCTGCCACCTATTACAGGAAGGTACTGGACCTCGCTCCCGAATTCAGTTCGCTTACCTATTATGGGCTTGCTGAAAGTGAATTGAATCTTGGAGATTATGCCAATTCACTTCAGCATTTTATAAAGTATTCTTCTTATCCCGGACTTTCGGACGCCAGCAAGAGATTAGTCAATAAGCACATGGCTGATTGCAGGTTCAGTATTGAAGCGCTCAAAAAACCTGTTCCTTTTAAGCCAGTAAACCTGGGAGAAGGTGTTAATTCTGTGTACCAGGAGTATCTTCCGGTGATTACGGCGGATGAAGGCCGCCTGATATTTACAAGACGTGTAAATAATAACGAAGATTTTTACCAGAGCTTAAAGGATACTGATAAATGGGGAAAGGCCGAATATCTCAGCTCGAAAATTAATACCGCTAATTTCAACGAAGGAGCGCAGTGTATTTCTCCTGACGGCCTTTATCTTTTCTTTACTGGCTGTAATCGTCCCGAAGGCCTTGGCAGATGTGATATCTATGTTTGTAAACGGGAAGGAAAAGACTGGAGCGAGCCATTTAACATCGGCCCCCCGGTAAATACCGCAGGCTGGGAGTCGCAGCCCTCTTTGAGTGCTGATGGCAAGACTCTGTATTTTGTCAGCAACAGGGCCGGTGGGATGGGCGGGTACGATATCTGGCAGGCCAGCCTGCTGCCGGAAGGAAAATGGTCAAAGCCGGTCAACCTGGGCCCCTCTGTTAACACACCCTTCGACGAACACTCCCCTTTCATACATCCTGACAACAGCACTCTTTATTTTTCGTCGAACGGATGGCCTGGTTTCGGCAACCGCGACCTGTATGTGAGCAGAAAGGATGCAGCCGGAAAATGGCAGCAGCCCGAAAACCTGGGATACCCGATCAATACGCCGGGAGAAGAAAGCGGGCTAACGGTGACAGCGGACGGACAGACTGCTTTTTTTGCATCTGATATGAAAGGCGGATTTGGGGGGATGGATATCTACTCATTTGTGCTTCCCGAGAAGAACCGTCCTCAGCCGGTCACCTATGTTAAAGGTAAAGTGATAGACGCCGGAACAAAAGCGCCGCTGAGTGCGGATGTAAGGATCACAGAACTGAAGTCGAATACCGTAATCTTCGACGAGGAGAGTGAAGACGAAAATGGCGGGTTCCTGGCAACTATGCCAGAAGGAAAGATGTTCGGACTCACTGTGTTTAAAGAGGGATATCTGTTTCACTCGGAGAATTTCTCGCCTGCGCAGGGGCCTAATAATAAGAAACCGTACCGGATAGTTATTCCACTTAAAAAGATTATTGCCGGAGAAACGGTGGTTTTAAAGAATATCTTTTTCGAAACCAATAAAGATGAACTGATGGCTGAGTCTATGCCTGAGCTGAATAATCTTCTGAACTTTATGATATCTAATCCCGGAGCTGTCATCGAAATTACAGGGCATACGGATGATACCGGCAGTGATGCGGCTAACGAACTGCTTTCTGGAAACAGGGCTCGTAACGTATATAATTTTCTTATATCGAAGAAGATAAATCCATCCAGATTAAGTTTTAAAGGATACGGAAAGTCACGTCCGGTGGCAGACAATTCAACGGAAGAAGGACGCCAGGCCAATAGGCGCACCGAAGTGAAGATCTTAAAGAATTAATGGTTTATTCAGGCGTACGGGTTTCTTCTAAACGCCTGTTCCCTTTTAACGAGTTTACTTTTGCTTCCTCCTTCGCTGGAAGCGTATTAAAAACAACGTCCCAGATCACGGAGCTAACACCAAAGGCTTTTTCGGGTTCTTTATAGTGATGCAGGTGATGGTTGCGCCATATCGCCTTTAATCCCCTTGGAGGCGCGAAGGCATGGATGGCATAATGCATGGAAACATATATGAGATAACCGGTTATGAATCCCGGGAAGAATATGAATGCGTAATCTCCTGTTCCTGTGATGAGGAATGAAGCGCCATAGATGATTCCAAACACAACAGATGCAAGAATAATGCTTGGCACAGGCGGCATAAAAAGCCTCATCCTGTCTCTTGGATACTCATGGTGATTCCCATGAAAAATGTAGACAATTTTCTTTCCAAGGCTGCTTGTCGCTTCATAATGGAACAGGTAGCGGTGGGCAAAATATTCAAAGAGAGTCCAGAATGAGAGCGCAGCAAAAAACAGCCCGGTAATGAACCCCAGTGAGAAATTGAGTACTGTATGGGCGTAGTATAAAAGCCATGCATTGAACGGTAGATATAAGCTGTAGATCACCCATGGACGTGTTTTGGTTAAACTCTCCAGGAAATCGTTTTTAAACAGTCTGGCCTGTCCTTTATTATAAATTTTATCGAAGTGCATATTAAGTACCTTTGTCGAACCCCCTTGAAATTCAACAGGCGATGCGTTTTTTTGTTTCTTAATAAAAAAAAGAGGCCGCATCTCGTTGATACAGCCTCTTTTTAATTAAGAATCATGCTGCGGATCAGAGCTCTGCAGCTACAATCTCCCGTGCTTTGCGGAGAGCCGCATCCAGGCCGGCAGCATCCTTCCCTCCTGCTGTAGCGTAAAATGGCTGGCCGCCTCCCCCGCCTTTAATCTCTTTTGCTAGTTCTCTTACGATATTACCCGCATGGAATTTCTCACCCACCAGGTTTTCAGAGATCATTACTGTCAATGATGGCTTGCCCTCATTTTCGCTTCCGAGTACAAGGAAGAGATTGTCCATCGACTCTTTCAACGAATAAGCGAGATTTTTGATAGCGTCTGCGCTGCCAAGCTCTATTTTGGCTGCAATAAAATAAATACCGCCAATGTCTTCAGCTTTTCCTTTGAGATCGTCCTTCAGTCCTGCGGCTTTTTCGTATACGTTTCTCTCAATTTCCTTTTTCAGCTTGCTGTTTTCCTCAAGAAGGCTTTCCACTGATTTCGACAAGTCTTTCGGGTTTTTGAGAAGGTTCTTCAGCTGGTTTATAAGCTTGCTTTGTTCATTTACGAAAGCTTCAACCGCTTTTCCGGTGATCGCCTCGATCCTTCTTACCCCGGCAGCTACTGCACTTTCTGATACGATCCTGAAATAGCCAATCTGTCCGGTTGCCTTTACATGCGTACCTCCGCACAGTTCTTTTGAATACTGGTCATCAAAGGTGATGATGCGCACGAATTCACCGTACTTCTCGCCGAACAATGCTGTTACCCCTCTTTTTAAAGCTTCCTGGAAAGGAACATTCCGCTCTTCTTTCAAAGGAATATTTTCCCGGATCTTCTGATTTACGATCGTTTCTATCCGCTCAAGTTCTTCATCGCTTACTTTTGTGAAATGAGAGAAGTCGAACCGCAGATATTCTTCATTCACGAGTGATCCCTTCTGCTGAACATGGGTGCCCAGTACCTGGCGTAGTGCAGCCTGCAGAAGATGCGTGGCTGAGTGGTTGTTTTCCGTATCGAGGCGTCTTTCTGTATCGATCACACATCTCACCTTTCCGGCAAGGTCGAAACCTTCCGGTATGCTGTCGGTAAAATGGATGATCAGTGCATTCTCCTTCTTTGTATCGGTGATTCTGAGGGCGTTCTCCTTGTCAAATGCGCCCGACTCCGGAAATATATAGCCGGTATCACCAACCTGGCCCCCGCTTTCCGCATAAAACGGAGTTCTGTCGAGTACCAGCTGGTATTGCTCTTTTCCTTTTGCTTTTACTTTGCGGTATTTCAGGATAGTAGCATCCGATTCAGCAGCATCATATCCGACAAACTCATTCTCGTCCCCCTCATTCAGAATGATCCAGTCACCTGTATCCACAGATGTCGCTGCTCTTGACCGGGCTTTCTGTGCCTCCAGCGCTTTATTAAAGCCGTCCATGTCGACAGTGAGGCCTTTTTCCCGTGCCATCAGTTCGGTGAGGTCGATCGGGAAGCCAAAGGTGTCATAAAGCTCAAATGCAAACTCTCCGTCTACGAGAGAGGTTTCCGATGTATATTTTTCGAAGCGCTGGATGCCGGTAGCAAGCGTTCTCAGAAAGGAAACTTCCTCTTCAAAGATCACCTTCTGAACGAATTCCTGCTGTGCCTTCAACTCGGGGAATACACCGTCAAACTGTTCGGCCAGTACCGGCACCAGGGTATTGAAGAAAGGCTCCTTAAATCCGAGGAAGGTATACGCGTATCTTACCGCCCTTCTCAGGATCCGCCTGATGACATATCCAGCCTTTACGTTGGAAGGCAGCTGTCCGTCGGCAATGGCAAAGGAAATCGCCCGGATATGATCTGCCATCACGCGCATTGCAATATCTGTCTTCTCCATGCTTTCCCCCTGGTTATAAGCGATGCCGCTCTTTTCAGAGATAAACCGGATAAGTGGCTGGAACACGTCTGTATCGTAGTTGGACGATTTTTCCTGGAGAATACGAACCAGGCGCTCAAGTCCCATTCCCGTATCCACATGCTGAGCTGGTAAGAGCTGAAGAGAACCATCTTTAAGACGGTTAAATTGCATGAATACGTTATTCCATATCTCGATGACCTGAGGATCGTCTGCGTTCACCAGGAATCTTCCGTCTTTCTGCTGCCGCTGATCGTCTGGGCGGCAGTCTACGTGAATTTCAGAACAGGGGCCGCAGGGACCGGTATCTCCCATTTCCCAGAAGTTGTCCTTTTTATTTCCCAAAAGGATCCTGTCTTCATCAATCCATTGTTTCCAGAAATCATAGGCTTCCTGGTCTTTGGGAAGGCCTTCCTTTTCATCCCCCTCGAAAACCGTTACGTAAAGGCGGTCTTTCGGGATGCCATATACGCCTGTCAGCAACTCCCAGCTCCAGGCAATAGCTTCTTCTTTGAAGTAATCGCCAAAGCTCCAGTTGCCAAGCATTTCAAACATTGTATGATGATAGGTGTCAATCCCTACTTCCTCCAGATCATTATGTTTTCCCGACACCCGCAAACATCTCTGAGTGTCGGCCACCCTTGGATATTTAACAGGTTTTTCTCCCAGGAAAATTTCTTTAAACTGGTTCATTCCTGCATTCGTGAACATCAAAGTAGGATCATCCTTCACAACGATAGGAGCTGAAGGAACGATCTGATGTCCTTTGGCCGCAAAAAAATCTAAAAAAGCCTGCCTTATTTCCTTAGTAGTCATTCTGAATTTAATTTAATCCGCAAAGTTAACAAGCTTACTGAAAGTTGAAAGATCGTGATTAACAAATTCATTTGTAACACCGAACAATTTAAAACTTATCTTTGTGCATTATGCCGTACAAAGAAAGAGATATCAGCAAACTCTATTATACCATGGGAGAAGTTACTGAGATGTTCAACGTAAATCCCTCTCAGATAAGATTCTATGAGAAAGAGTTTGATATACTTCAGCCTAAAAAGAATAAAAAAGGCAACCGTCTTTTTTCGCCGGAGGATGTGGAGAACCTGAAGATCATATTTCACCTTGTAAAGGAAAAAGGGTTTACGCTTCAGGGGGCCAAGGAGCATCTGAGAGGCAACCGTACAGAGATCCGTGAAAACCAGAAGGTGATCGACTCTCTGGAAAAATTAAAAAAGTTTCTTCTTGAAGTCAAAGAGCAGCTTTAATTGTTATCATCCCTGTGAAAGTATTATTCATCATTAATACAAAATCTGGTAACCGTCTGGGTGCCGGATTAGAAGCGATCATCTCCGAAGAGTCACGAAAAACCGGCTTTGAATATCAGATATACCGTCTCCATCAGGACAATACCGAGCAGATGATCCGGGAGGAGATTGATGAATTTAAACCGGATGTAGTTGCCGCCGCCGGTGGCGATGGGACGGTAAACCTGATGTCGAAGATCCTCTGTGATTCTGAACTGCCCCTGCTGATCATACCGGCAGGATCAGCCAACGGTATGGCAAAGGAACTTGGCATTGGAAACAGGATAGAATCGGCTCTTTCTCTTCTTACCACAGGCGTCCGGCGAAAAATAGACCTGCTGAAGATCAACAACATCCATTGTATCCATCTTGCGGATGTTGGACTTAATGCCCGGATCGTAAAGCGCTTTGAGAATGACGTCAGGCGGGGTATGCTTACCTATGCCAAGCACCTTCTGGCCGAGATATTCCTGATCAGGCAGTACAGGTTCCATATCACAACAGATGGAGAAAGCATTGTCAGAAAGGCTGTTTCACTTACCTTTGCCAATGCTTCGAAGTATGGTACCGGTGTGGTGATCAATCCGATAGGTAAACTAGATGACGGCAAATTTGAACTGGTGATCATCAAACCTTTTCCCCGCGCTAAACTGCTGTCGATAGCCTGGAAGATGTTTAACGGAACCCTGCAAACCTCAGAATATGCCGAAGTGATCCGTTCTGGCAAAGCCTCCATCAGGACCTCCAGAAGAACTACTCTCCAGGTAGATGGAGAAGTTATCGGAAAAACGCGCCAGATCGAAGTCCGTATCCTTCCAGGTGCGTTAACTGTAATTACTCCCCGGCAGGAAGAACCGGGCTCCTAATGTCTTATAAGCCTTTTTTTAATATAAAATAAGTATTTTTTAAAACTCTTTTTTCTGAATAGAGTTAGAATTTAAAGCGATCAGTTAATGATAGCTTTAATAAAATTTAACCTACTGCTATGAAGATCTCAGTTTTAATGACACTTAAGCATTATTGCTATCCTGTCCATAACGATGGAGTGATTTCGGGGAATAAAATACCAGAGAACAGATTAATTTAATTTATTAAACCAGGGCATTCTGCCCTGCAATAACAGCCGGATATGACCGGCTTTCTGAATAACGTTTAATTTAAGCCTCAAATTTTTTTATTATGGGAAAAAGCAAAACAGGGTTTGTTCCACCCAAAGGAAAACCAAGCGGTAACGGACGTGAAACACATGGATTAAAGGATGCTTTTGCAGTAAACGACCTGGAACAGGATAATGAAATTGCTGAAAAGTATACGGATGGTGCCGACGAGCTCTCCGCAAATGTCAACGTGAGACATATTAACCGGAATCTCGCTAAGGGAGAAGACAATACCAACGATAATAAATAATCTGTATAGCCTATGATTATCTCAAGAGAAGAATTAAGCGAGCTTGCGAACTACCATGGAGAGAACTGTGTGACAGTTTTCATGCCTGCACATAGCTCGGGATATGAGGTCAACGAAAAGCATGACGTCATCACATTTAAGAATATCCTTCAGAAAGCAAGGCAGCAAATGGAAGCCAAAGGCCTTGATCAGGCAGCTATAGAGAAGGTATTGAAGAAAGGGTTTAGCATGGTAGATGATGAACCATTCTGGAAGAGCCAGCTAAAAGGACTGGCAGTATTTCTTTCTGAGAGTTTTTTCAAAGTTATAAAGCTTCCTATCAGTGTGAAAGAGACTCTGATCGTAAACAATTCATTTTATATTGCTCCTCTCCCTTCGTTAATGAAGACCAGAAAGCCTTTCTATGTACTTGTACTGAGTAAACACGACGCGCAATTCTATGAGGCGGATTCATTTGAGATAAAAAAGCTCGAGGTTGAAGGCCTGCCGAATGGGATGGATGACGTGATCAGGTTTGAGGAAAAAGGCGGCAGACAGCTTATGAGAAGGGCTGGCGCCAGTACGGGAGCTGCGGCAACTGTGGGCGCTAATTTCCATGGTCACGGAGCCGGCTTGTCTGATGACGACGAATACCTGGAACAATATCTGAAAGAGGTAGATCAGACTCTGTGGAAGGAAGTGCTTTCAACGCAGAATGCCCCTCTGATCGTTGCAGCTGTTGATTATGTACTTGCTGCATATAAGCGTGTTACCAAATACAAAGGCATCTGGACAGATCATCTTACCGGTAACTTTGAATATGAGGAGAAACACACTCTTTATGAAAAAGCAAAGGCAAAGATGGATGCTTATTTTAAGGAAGATACCAGGAAGGCACTTCAGAATTACTATAATAATTCGGCAAAAGAGCTTACTTCTTCTATCCCCGGTGAGGTGATCCCTGCAAGTTATTATGGCCAGGTATCCGACCTTTTTGTACTGAAGGACGCACATATATGGGGGCAGTTTAATGAATCAGACAACCAGCTTACCGTTCATGATTCAGAACAACCTGGAGATGTCTGCCTGATTGATAAATCGATCATGAAGACGATCATGAACGGAGGTGAGGTTCATATCCTCGAAAAAGAGAGAATGCCTGCCGACAGTAAGGTCGCAGCGTTCTTCAGGTACTCAGCTTAATCAGTTAAATATAAATGTAATAAGAAAAGCCCTGGCTTCGGCCGGGGCTTTATTTTTAGATGTCCGCGTTATGAGCTTATCTTAAAGGAAGTGTTTCGACACCGTCTGTAATCTCTCCCGGATCGACAGTGGCTTTAATCACTTTATTTATGGATCTCAGGGAATCGTAATGTGCTTTTAAAACCGGAAGGGATTTTGATGCGAAATCCTTCAGGTCAGCATCGATGCCCTCTTTTGCTGCATTTTTGAATTCTGCAATATCAGAACGATGCACCTGGAGCATTTTTTTGACATAACTCTTATCAAATTCTACCCCTTTCTTTCCCTTCAGATCCTCCAGGTCTTTCGTCTGTTCGTCAGTTAATGCGGACGGAAGCGTAATTCCTTTCCTGCCCGCAATCGCCTGTAGTTCTTCTGTTGATTTTGAGTGATCGTTTATCATCAGCGATCCGAAATCCTTTACCAGTTTATTCAAGCCCTGATTACGGGCAAGTTTTCCAAGTTCTGTTTCAAATAGCACGCTTGTAGCTGCTTTGGCTGCAAATTCAGTGGAAGCGGCAGAGATAGCTCCCCCCTTGCCTGCTGTACTATCGGTAACCGTGGAAGACGTATCGCCGCCCCCGGAAGTCCCCTGTTGCGAATTACCGCAACCAGCAGCCAGCATGGCTGCTGCAATCCAAACAAAATTCCTTTTCTTCATAGTTCTGCATTAAATTTAAGGATGTTAGTTATATATGTCAGGTTTAATGTCGCTGTTTACCGGAATTTTCAGAAAGCTTTAGCTGTTTTCCTGATGCCCCATATAAGGCCTGCGGCAGCTACCATACCGATAACTGCAGCACCGGCCAGCAAACCTGGATTCACTACCTTACGCGGGATATACTGTACCCCATTCTTGTTAGCTCTTGCCGGTTCCCTTACATAGCGTCCGTAACCCGGTACAGCCTCCTTTTCAAAGTTCTCTGCAAGGTGCTTTAATCCTGATCTCAGTTCTTCCCCGTAAACAGGATACCCGTGTCCCGTTGCGGCAGTTTCAGGCTCCAGTGCGGATAATGTCGCAACTGACTTTCCTGCCGCGTTCCAGTCGATAGTAAAATACTTCGGAGGGCCTGAGAGCTGTTTCTTTTGAGTGATGACGGAAAAGGCAGATTCCTGCTTTGTGGTAACGAAGGCATCAGCTGCAATCAGCGTCCTGTCGGCTTCCCTGAAGAGCGCGATCTGTCCGGGTGAATGTCCGGGTACATGTATGAAGCGCCACTCCGGGAGACCCGGAACCGCATCATCTGTCCCGAGGCGATGAATCCTTTTCCCAAGATCTTTTGGGCGCTTAGGGAACATCCATGACATCATGCTCATAAGTCCTCCGCCCACCATTGGATCCGGCGGCGGGTAGCTGGAGATCCCTTTAAGGTAAGGTAGTTCGAGGTAATGGCTGTAAACGGGCGTATTCCATACTGTGAGCAATTCTTCAAGTGACCCTACATGATCGAAATGCCCGTGCGTGAGCACGATGGCTACAGGCTTTGCCCCGGGGCCAAAGATATCTTCGGCCATCCGGACGATTTTGTTCCCAGAACCTTTAAGTCCTGCGTCAACCAGTATAAAGTTGTTGCTTCCTTCGTCTCCCGCTGCAATGAGGTAAACATTTACAAAGACTATCCTCATACCCCATACTCCGGGGGCGACGGTAAAGTATGTCAGTCCGGGCCGGCTGATCTTCGTGTATCCATTTTCTTTTATGGTTTCCATCTGGCAGATATTTTTATCTGCCTATTAAACAGCTTAGTAATCTGCCTGTTTTAAAAAAACGTAGCTGTCCGGGAATTTAGCTTTCCAGTATCTCCATCTGCCATATGATCTCCTCTTCGCTGACAGGAAAAGGCTCATTCTTCCGGATGCAGCTGAATACTGCCTGAAAGAGATGATTATAGGTAGACCTCAGGGATGTAAGATATTGCGACTGTTTATTTCCCTCCTTATCTATAGTGGTAAGCTGCCCTTCTGAGCCGTCAGGCTCAACACCATATCCCTCTTCAAGCGGAGATATTCCCTTCTCTAACTGAGCTTCCTGTACATCGGTACGCGATTTAATAAATGTACCTTCTGTGCCATGAACGACAAACGACGGCAAGGGTTGGGCGACCAGCAGACTTGAAGTAAGAAATACATTCAGACCTCCTTCATATTTAAGATGGAAATGCACATAGTCGTCCACCTGCGACCCGGGACGGAAAATGCCTGTGGTCTTTGAGAAAGAAGCTGGTTTGCCAAAGATGCTGATGGCCTGATCCAGCAGATGCGGGCCAAGATCGTAAGTAAGGCCGCTCGCCGGCAGGTTCTCTTCTTTGAATGTCTTTTGGCTGATCTCCCTCCGGTAACGGTCGTACCTGAAATAAACTTCCATCGGGTCTCCAAGAAGTCCGCCGCGGATAACAGATTTTACCTGCTGAAAATCTGAATCCCATCGCCTGTTCTGGTAAACCATCACTTTACATCCTTTTTCCCTTCCCAGATCGAACAGTTGTTTTGCTTCAGCAGAGGTAGCAGCAAAAGGTTTTTCCACCAGTACATGTTTGCCGGCCTGGAGGGCTTTCAGTGCATATTCAAAATGAGTGTTGTTGGGTGTATTTACAATGACGAGCTCAATGGCCTGGTCATTCAAAAGCTCCTCAACAGAGTTATAGCTGATTATCTCAGGATAACGTTTCTGAGCATTTTTTGAGCTTCTTTCTGTTACGGCATATAAACGAAATCCCGGGTTGGCATTTACAAAAGGCGCATGGAAAACACGGCCCGACATGCCATATGAAAGGATACCGGTGACAATAGGCTGATCCATAATTTTATTTTTCTACAATTATACAATCCTTCCTGCTCAAATTCCAACAGGTTCTTTCAGTCCGTTAAAAATTGTTTTCCAGATGAGTGAAAAGAATGAGCGGTTGAGCGGGCGGCGGAAAGAGGAAGGAAACGTTTCCGCTTTTTTATCCTTTTTCGGATAGCTTTCATTTATCTTAAAATTATTGGCAATGAAAGTCACCAGGCCCCGCTTTTTCAGTTTTCCTTCGTCATCTTTTTTTAGTACGCTGATCTTGAGGTCGTCGTAAGTAACAAATATGCGGCCCGTAGCAGTATAGTTGTTTCCGTCTATGTCTGCTTTGAACCGGTTTATCCTTGCCTGCTGGATCTCTACCGATCCAAGAGGAACCGTAGCGGCGTTAAGTGCCGTCCCGTTCATATTCTGAAGATCAGCATAAACAGAAAAAATACCTTCTTTTTGCCTGGCCAGGTTAAAGCGGAAACCGGCTTTTAAAGATCCTGTTTTCATAAACTGAGTGGTCGCGTCAATCTTTAAAATACCATTATTCACTATGTGCTCTGGCATATTGGTGATGTTGCTGACAGTGGCGAAGGTATTCTGGAAAATAATGTCTCCCTCCTTCCCTGTTTTTATATTCAGTTCACTGTAAGTAATATCGAGGTTCCTGACATTAATCTTCTTTACAAACAGCGGCATATCCATCTTGAAGAGCTGCTGATGAGGATAGTTTCCGATCTTCTTTTCATTACTCCCCGGTATCCCCTTGTCACTGTAGATCTCTATCCGGCCATTCGAGATCCAGACATCCTCTACAAAAAGGCCGTCGTCCTGGATAAACCGCCACCAGTCGGTTTGTTTAAGCACGATGTTGTTAATGGTGATATCGTAGCGGTCTTTTCTTGTCTTCACCTGCTTTCTGAATGCCATTTTGCCCGCACGGGGTTCTACTCTAAGTTTTTTAATGTTCACCTCGTTCCTGGCGGCATGGATGGAAATGCTGTCGAGCCTGAAATTATAGATGCTGTCGGCCGTTTTATGTTTAAAATCCCGTAGGGAGATCAGTGCATCTTTTGCATATAGAAAACGGCTGGTATCGTGCTGGGTTTCTTCATCAATCAGAATATTATCCAGATCGATCATCAGGTCTTTGAAGCTGGTCTGTACCTTGTCTCCGGATTTATGGTATGTAAAGTCGACTTCCTTCAGCGACAGCTTTTTAACGCCGAAACTTCCGATTTCCTCCCTGATAAGCTGATACACGCTTTTACCTTCTTTTTTCTGATCATTGACGGCATCCTTATGATGATAGATATTGACCACCGGCTTGTCTGCTAAAACAACATTCAGGCGGATATCCTGCCGGGTGATGAGGTCTTTGGGGGTGATGCCGTCTACCGCAAGCGAGCGCAACTTGATATCAAAGACGTTTGCAGGGGCCGATTGTTCACTGATCAGCCGCTGGTAGACCACGGAATCATAAGTAATATGGATATTAGAAAGAATAATCCTTGAATCGACTACGTCCGCATTGATTTTTTCTACGTTAAGCTTGTAGAGCCCATTGCTGCCTTTTGCAACTATCTGCTGTAGTTTCTCTTTAAGCTGCGGTTCAAAATCATCAAGTTTGCGGAATTTCAGGTATAAATAGGATCCGAGTGCAACCAGCACGACTGCGATGCCGGCAACCAGTATCTTTTTCTTCATTAACCTTACAACAACTTAACAGGCCTAAAGTTCAGGATACAGTATTTTAATGCAGTGCGGGTGGAGCAACAAAATAACCACTGAATCTACTTTAAAAAAATTCTAAACGCAAAAGAGGCTGCCCTTTTGAGGTAGCCTCTTTTGCATTTGCCTATGGAATTACTATTTTTTTACCGCCTCGTTTATTTTCTTTGCGGAATCGAGATGTATTTTTAAAACAGGCGCTGTTTTAGCAGCGAATGCTTTAATTTCTGCATCTGTTTCATTTTTAGCAGCGTCATCGAAAAGGTTGATGGTTTCAACATGGTCGTTCACCATCATATCCATATAGTGTTTATCGAAATCAGCGCCCTTCATTTTTTTCATTTCTTCGAAATGCTTCTGGTGCTGATCGTCCAGGGTAGCCGGAAGGGTTATGTTTTTTGCAGAAGCCAGGGCCTTCAATTCGTCATTCGCTTTGGTGTGGTCTTTCACCATCATGGCACCGTAGTCTTTCACTCTCTGGCTGACGCCATTTTCCTGGGCGAGTTTCCCCAGCTCAACTTCTGCCATTCCTCCGGCAGCTGCTTTCACCATAAAGTCGGATACTCCGTTGTCTACGGAATCCTTTTGTTCATTTACCTGTGACGCCTGTTCGGTGCTGTCTGTTTTTCCCGAGTTGCTGTTTCCGCATGATTGGAACACCAGAACGCCTGCAGTAATGATAGGTAAGAGATATTTGCTGTTTTTCATAATGTAGTGTTTTTTATCAAAGCACTAACATCCTAAAACTTTTAAGGTTTTAACCTTCAGCAAATATCTCCTATCAGACTTTTGAATTAAGCTACATTTCGTCCGGCGTTGACAATTCCGTAGACTGTGCGTATGATCAGTTTATTGAGTACACGGACTGTTTCTTCATCATTCTTGTTCGACTCGAGCTGCTGCAATGCGAAGTGCTGAATAATAACAAGCGGCAGGATGATCCGTTCTCTCAGGCCGATCGACTTCCTCTCTATCGGGTACTGCTCCAGTAACACCGTAGTTCCGGTGAGTTCAAGCATCAGCTGGCGGGTGAGATCAAACTCATCTTTCAGTCGTCTCCAGAAGCTTCCGAAGACTGCATCTGATTCGAGGTATGCGGTGATCCTGAAGTCGGCCTTCGACATCGACATTATACAGTTGTCCATCATCGTTCTGAACTGGCCGGAAATCTCGTATAAGGATTTTACTTCGCTCCAGACCCCGTCCTCTTTCGCTTTTTTCAATGCCGAACCCACTCCGTAAAATCCGGGGATGTTCTGTTTTAACTGGGTCCATGCTGTGACGAAACTAATCGCGCGGAGATCTTCCAGCTTTAATTCGCCGCCAGAGTTCCTCTTAACAGGACGGCTGCTGATATTGATCTGGGAAAGCAGCTTTAAGGGGCTGTGCTGTTCCAGGTACTTCAGGAACAAAGGATCTTCCCGGAGAGAAACGAATGCTTTATGGCTGGTGGAGGCCATCGAAGCAAGAAGTCCTTTTTGCTGATCTGTCAGTGTATTTTTATCGTTGTTATCGTCGAAGGAAGACAGTACCCCGGCATTTACCAGCTGAGAAATATTGAAATGCGCCGAGTCGAAAGACCCGTACTGGCTGCTGATGGTTTGTCCCTGTATAGTCAGCTGGATATGATCGTTGGCAATTTCCCTTCCCATAGTGGCATAGAACCGGTGTGTTTTACCCCCGCCTCTGGCAGGAGGCCCGCCGCGTCCGTCAAAGAAGGCAAGTTCTATACCGTATCTTCTTGCAAGAGAGGTCAGCTCAACTTTAGCCTGGTAAATAGACCAATTGGCCATCAGGTAACCGCCGTCTTTTGTGCTGTCGGAGAATCCAAGCATGATCACCTGCTTATTACCCCTGCTTTTAAGATGTTCTTTATAGAAAGGATGTGAATACAAACGCTCCATTACCGTTCCGGCAGCTTTGAGATCCTGTACAGTTTCAAACAAGGGAACAAAATCAATAGTCAGTGCGTCTTTCTTCCAGCCGCTCCAAAGAAAGAGAGTAATGAGCTGGAGAATATCGGAAGCTTGCTGGCAGTTACTGATAATGAAACGGTGGGAAGCATTTTCACCTCCTGCGGTCTGCATTCTTTTCATCAGCCGGATCGTAGTGTAGGTATCCGTAGTGAGGTCATCGTATCCCTCAGAAGGAATATCCGCTTCGTCGAACTTAATCAGTTTAAGCTTTTCTTCTTCAGATAAAGTGTCGTAGTTATCCGGAAGATCAGCATTTGCATAAGCTCTGCCCTGCTGGTGTGCTGTTCTCAATACCCGGCTGTCCTGCCGGATATCCAGTGATGCAAAGTAGCATCCAAACAGTCTTACTTTACGGATGAGATCATCGATCTTATCTACAAATAAGCCATCGTGCACTCTTAGCAATACATCTTTTACTGCTTCCAGGTTGTCAATGATTTCCGTTTGCTGGTCCCGGGGTTCCTCTGCTTTGACAAAACTGTTCTGATAAAACAGGTCCTGCAGGCGGTTCATGTTCTCTTCTACGCCTCTGAATGTGATCCTGCGTTTGAGTAACCTGAAATCGCGGTAATAACAGCGGAAGAGGATCTCACGGAGGAGATCGGATACTTCTTTAGTTGTCTGGCTGTTGACATTCGGATTTCCATCGCGGTCACCACCGGGCCAGAACCCCAGTTCAATCAGCTGATGGGCGTTAAAGATCGGCGACTCAAATTCGCCTTCAACCTGTTGCTGCAGATCAGAGACCACGTAATAAAATACGTTTTCAAGGAACCAGGCAAGGCTGGCCGCTTCGTTTACCGGAGTCGGCTTTTGCTTATTGAAAAATGGTGTTTTTCCTAATTGCTGTAAAAGAAGGTGAATGTCGTTAATGTTATTCGCCTTTATCGCCTGTGTCAGATCTGTAATGATGGCCAGCACGCGTCCCGGATAAAACTGGGTGGGGTGAGCCGTCAAAACCAAACGCAAAGAAAATTCCTGTAACTTCTGTCTCAATTTAGCTTTGAGCGCCGGCTTAAATGCCGCCTGCTGTAATAACGAAACAATAGAACCAGTTTCTTCCTGCGTGTGTGTTTTGCTGAATGCTGCATCTTCTATCGCATCAAACAGTACAACCTGACGTTCGATATACTGAATAAACCTGAAGAGCAGGTCAAACCTGTCCGACGCCTGAACATACTGTTCATACTGCGCGAAAAAGCTTTCAATAATATCAGCCGGAGCAATGTTTTGCCTGACGCTTTCTTCGCAATGCGAAGTAAAAAATGGCAACAAGGTACCGGTGTGTTTTACCCGGTAAAAAGGGAGGGTCAGGAATAAGCTGTTATACAGCTCAAACCGTGTGACAACCTCACTGGCAAATACTGCCTCTTTCTGACTTAATTTCATTAAAATATATCGGTTGAGAAAACAAAAATAACAGGATTATGCCTTTACCAAAATTTTATTAAACAGTAAGAGAGTGACTTAAAATTAAAAACCTGCCGGATCTGGCGCCGGCAGGGGTATATAGTCCGGTTATTTAATTGATCTTTAAAGGATTATATTTATTAGAAATAATACAAATAAAAAAGGAATTTTATTTTAAAAGTTTCAACAAACATCCCGGTTTTTTATTCATATTTTAAAATTTACTATCCGTTTATGATTTCGCCCCCGTTCGGGTGAAGTACCTGTCCTGTCATGTAACTCGAGTCTGCTGAAGCCAGGAACACATAGCATGTGGCCACTTCTTCGGGCTGGCCGGGACGCTTCAATGGTACATCGTTGCCGAAGGTAGCGACATGGTCTTCCGGGAAGCTGGCAGGAATAAGCGGTGTCCAGATCGGTCCGGGGGCCACACCATTCACCCGGATACCTCTGGGCGCAAGTGTGGCAGACAGTGAGCGGGTAAACCCAACAATAGCACCTTTGGTGGAGGCATAATCAATGAGATGACTGCTGCCGCGGTATGCTGTTACGGAAGTGGTGTTTATGATGGTACCTCCCTTTGGCAGATATTTCAGTGCGGCCTTCGTCAGGAAGAAATAGGCGAAGATGTTTGTCCTGAATGTTTTTGTGAGCTGCTCTTCGGTGATGTCTTCCAGGTTATCCTGGGGATATTGCACCGCTGCATTGTTGACTACGATATCGAGTCTTCCGAACTCCTGAATAGTCTTTTCCACTATTTCAATACAGTGGGCTTCTGAGCCTACGTCGCCCGGAATAAGGATACACTTCTGTCCTTCGCTCTCCACCTGCCATTTTGTTTCTTTTGCATCCTCATGTTCGTCGAGGTATGATACCACCACGTCAGCTCCTTCCCTTGCGAATGCAAGCGCCACTGCCCTGCCAATGCCGCTATCGCCCCCGGTTATGATAGCTACTTTTCCGGCCAGCTTGGAGAATACATCCTGATCCTCTCCTTCATACGCAGGCCGTGGCGTCATCTCCGATTCTATTCCGGGTTGCTTGTCCTGATGCTGAGGTGGCTGAGCGCCCTGTTGTTCATTTGATAGTTGCATATTCATATGTAGATAGATTTCTTTAAAATGACTGTACTGTTTAACAACGGAACTAAAACTGGGTTTTAATTTTAGACTTTCGGCTTTTTACTTATTATTGCCGGATGTTGTTTGACGACACCTACAGAACGATAACGGAAGCATCCGAAGGATTATTTAAAGACAAGGGCAGCAAATTCATTGCCTATGCTTATCCTGTCAGATCGGAAGAAGAAGCAAAGAGCTATTTGGCGGAGGTTAAAGCAGCGCATCCGAAAGCCCGTCATCATTGCTGGGCCATGCGTCTCTCTTCTGATAGATCCGTTTTCAGGATCAACGATGACGGTGAACCTTCGGGAACGGCGGGGCGGCCTATTCTCAATTGCCTGCTGTCTGCTGACCTGACCAATTTAGTGGTGATTGTAGTTCGTTATTTCGGAGGTACTCTGCTGGGGGTGCCGGGATTAATCAATGCTTATAAGACAGCCACGCAGGAAGCCCTTGGTGCCGCAAAAACAGTGACAAAAACTGTAAACGACATCTACGGACTGCGTTTCGATTATCTCAGGATGAATGAAGTGATGAAAATCATTAAGGATGAAAACCTGAACCTGTTAAAACAGGAGTATGATAATGTTTGTGTTTTTGAAGTTGAGATCCGCAAGTCTTATCTGAACCATGTCCTTGATAAGTTTGAAAAGGTAGAGGGACTGAAGCAGGAGTATTTATACACCCTTTAAGTTTTATATCCCTGTAAATAAATAAAGCTTCCTTTTGGGAAGCTTTGACGTATGACTAAAGAAATATCCGTTTGCGAAAAATTCTTTAGTAATAACTAGTTACTTAACTTTCTGTCCATACCCTGAGTGATTTTGCCGACCACTGACGCCGGGATATTTCCTTTGACGAGCTCCCAGGAATGGTCGTTGTTGCGTGCAAGGGTGCAAAGATAGATTTCGTCGTCCAGGTTAACCTGGTATCCGTCGACTTCTTTCCTTACCACTACTTCGTTAAACTCGCCGTAATCGAACAGATTGATGAAAAAATTAAAGCTATCAGGCTTTGCATTTGCAGGGGTATTGTTTTCCGTGAGATCCATATTGTTACAACACCAGGGGTAAATGAAATGTTCTGGAAATCGAAAAAATATTTAATGTTTTTTTAACATTGAACGCCGCCCCGTAAAAGCCCGTTTTTAACTTCAATCAACTACGAAAATTTGCTTTTAAGGGCAGCAAGTTTCGCGTTAAAATCAACCTTCTCAGGTCTCTTTTCGCCCTTTTTCTGCTGTTGTGCTGGACGTTCCTCTTTTTTCATTGAAAGGGAGATCCTGCGCCGGGCCACGTCAACTTCCGTTACCGTTACTTCTACCTTCTGGTGCACTTTTACTACCTCATTCGGATCTTTAACGAAGCGGTTTGAGAGCTGGCTGAGATGAACAAGGCCATCCTGGTGAACTCCGATATCGACAAAGGCACCGAAATTAGTGATATTAGTGACAATACCGGGCAATTTCATCCCCGTCCGTAAGTCCCCGATCTCATTTACGCCATCTGTAAAGCTAAAAGTCTCAAATTTTTCCCTCGGGTCCCGTCCTGGTTTAGCCAGTTCCTGAAGAATGTCGTTGAGTGTCGGCAAGCCAACTTTTTCACTCACATACTTTTCCGGTTTAATCTTTTTGCGGAGCGTGTCGTCTTTCATCAGATCCTCTACCGTACAGTCAAGATCTTTGGCGATTTGTTTAACCAATGTGTAGCGTTCAGGGTGTACAGCACTTGCATCCAGCGGGTTTTCAGCATTGCGGATGCGCAGGAAGCCGGCCGACTGTTCAAAGGCCTTTTCGCCCAGTCTCGGAACCTGTTTCAATTCCTCTCTTCGCTTAAACGCACCATTCTTGTTCCGAAACTCCACGATACTTTTCGCAAGCTGCGGCCCAAGTCCGGAAACATACGCAAGGATCTGCTTAGATGCAGTGTTTAACTCTACTCCTACTGCGTTCACGCAGCTGATCACGGTATCATCCAGGGAAGTCTGCAATTTATTCTGGTCTACATCATGCTGATACTGTCCCACTCCGATTGATTTGGGATCTATCTTGACCAGTTCAGCAAGCGGGTCCATCAGACGCCGTCCTATTGACACGGCCCCTCTTACGGTAACGTCTTTGTCCGGAAATTCTTCCCTCGCCACTTCAGAGGCGGAATAAATGGAAGCACCGCTTTCGTTCACCATGACAATCTGCAAAGCAGGAAGATTAAGCGCCCTGATAAATGCTTCGGTCTCGCGGCCCGCAGTTCCGTTGCCAATTGCTATAGCCTCTACAGAATACCTGCCGGCAAGATGAATGACCGTTTTTTGAGCTTCCGCGGCACCGCCCGCGCCGGTATGCGGATAAATAGTGGTGTTTTCAAGCAACTGCCCCTGCTCATCCAGGCATACCACTTTACAGCCGGTTCTGAATCCCGGGTCTATCGCCATGATCCTCTTTTGCCCCATAGGGGCGGCCAGCAGCAACTGCCTCGCATTCTCTGCGAACACTCTTATTGCTTCTTCGTCTGCTTTTTTCTTGGTCAGAAGGCGGATTTCTGTTTCCATGGAGGGCTTTAAAAGTCTTTTAAAGCTATCAGCCACAGCCAGGCGTACCTGATCTGAAGCAGCAGTATTACCCTTTACAAAGAACCTGTCGAGGATAGCAATGGAATCATCCTCCGGAGGGTAAACATCCAGGGAAAGAACGAGTTCTTTTTCTCCCCTTCTCATGGCAAGTATGCGGTGAGAAGGAGCTGTTTTCACCGGCTCGGTCCATTCAAAGTAGTCTTTATATTTGGCGCCCTCCTCTTCTTTGCCTTCGATAACTTTTGAACTGAACTCGCCTTTTTCAATGAATAATTCACGTATTTTAGCCCGGGCATCGGCATTCTCGCTGATCTGTTCCGCTATGATATCCCTGGCACCTGCCAATGCCTCGGCATCGCTGTTCACTCCTTTCTGGTCATCCACAAATTTAGAGGCTTCTGCCAGTATATCGAATGCCCCCTGTTCCAGTATCCTGTCTGCTAAAGGTTGCAGTCCTTTTTCTCTTGCAGCACTTGCCCTGGTTTTTCTTTTCGGACGGTAAGGAAGGTAAAGGTCTTCAAGAACACTCAGTGTTTCTGCCTCATGGAGGCTTTTCTCCAGTTCGGGACTCAGTTTACCGAGCTCTGTTAAAGATTTTAAAATAGCTTCACGCCGTTTGTCAAGTTCCCGTAATTGTTCTGCCCGGTCGCGGATAGCTGCAATCTGAACTTCATCAAGGCTGCCCGTCATTTCCTTACGGTAGCGTGAAATAAAGGGCACTGTCGCCCCTTCGTTGAGCAATGCAACAGTCGTGCTTACCTGCTTCTCACTTAATGAAAGTTCTGCGGCAATCTTTTTAAAATGTGCAATCATATCTCTCTCAAAGATGTCAAATAAAAAGTCCGCGAATTTGCCGCAATCTGATGATAATTCAAAATTTGCTTATCAACAAACCCCTAATCATCAAAAGGCCCCGATACTTTAAACTTTCAACTCTGAACTTTCAACTCTTTAATTCAAGGCCGTCTTCACAAGAAGCCCGGTAACGATAGCTGTGGAAATACTTATCAGCGTACCGATCAGAACATATTCCGTCCGCTGCGGGGCATCTTTGGTGTCACTGAACCGCAGGATAGATTTAGCTGCCGTGAGTAAACCGATCGCGGCATACTGGTCGAATACTACCAGGACAAATATGATCAGCCGTTCCAGTATTCCTATCCACTTCCCTGCATTGGCCAGGCTGTTTTCCTGTGGCTGAATCTGTTCTCTCCACCTGGTGGTCAGCATGCCGATTATGATCCCTGATGGGTATGAAAGGAAGATGATCGCTATTGCACAAACCCAGGCGTTTTTGTTGTTTAGTAAGCTGATAACAAACGCTGGTTCGGGCATTTGTTCCGGAAAGATCATGAGCCCCAAAAGCAGGATGACCGCAGTGTGTAAAAATTGGTCGGCAAAGAAATAGACGAGTTTTGCGGGTCTGTAAGACTTCCACAGGTCTATAAGGCAATGGCTAACCAGAATAAATACAAGAACCTGCCAGTGTTCAAAACCGGTAAAAAGCCAGGCAACGAAGGCCGTAAGGGCGGAGTGCAGGTAAAGGTGCCACGACTGCCAGTGCCGTTCCATTCTTCCTTTGACCCATGAGTTGGGTTGCAGTACAAAGTCAGTAAGCAGATGAGCACAAAACATTTTGATATACCACAGAAACAGCATAGGTCTATTTAATCAGAGATACAAGTTTACGATATATTTCAACAGATCTTTCCAATTCTTTCCAGTTTGCGGATTGTGCGAGCTTATTGATCGTTGACTGGCTCTTTCTCAGCTTTTTTGCAGTTTCCGTCTGCGTAGCACCCATCAGCAATTCACTGATAGCCTCTGATTGCTTGGCAGACATTTTTTGTGTAAGCATATCCGCAAGTACGGCAATTCCCTGCAGCCCCGGATCTATTTTCTCATCTGCGCAGCGTATCGAAAGCCGGTCGGAGGTTCTGACAAGTGTGTCAAGCTCCCTTCCGGAAATGACAAAAGCTTCTCCCTTGGCGGTTGCCATGCTCTTTACCGGCTCCTCCACGTTGCCTATTCCGATCGCAATCCGGATGTCAATGCTCTCATCTTCATTTTGCCACATTCCCTGCCTGGCTATCGTCCTGAGCCGGAGTGCCAGGTTTAAGCCTTCAGAAGCTTCGCACAGAGCGTGAAAACTGTCTCCCCGGTAAAAGTCGTTTTTGGCGTTTTGCCACTTAAGTTCCGTCTTTATTGCAAAAAGAAGTTCATCCAGCTTTTTTTCATTCAGCAAGGTAGAATTCACAATATCACCAGTCAGGATCGCTTTGATGCTCGTCATATGGACAAATATAGATATATATGGCGATAAAATACAATTATCGCCTTTTAAGTCTATAATATGAAATTATCGTATTATGTGGCGATAATCGTGTGTTAGCTGAAAAGAAAATCAGAAAAGTGGAAATAGATTTCCTTCCAATAATTTTTATTGTATTTTTGCAGCACCAAAAAGAAACGATCTTGCTGGTATGTTCTGATAGTCTTGTAGTGTAATGGTACCACGTCAGATTCTGGCTCTGAAAATCTAGGTTCGAACCCTAGCAAGACTACAAAAACCCGCTTATTTAAAAGTAAGCGGGTTTTTTATTTAAATATTGTTGGTTTCTGATATTGATTTCAATTTAAATGCCGGATTAAATCGGGATCTTCCAACCCGTTCCGGATCAAGCGTACACATTTTTATAATTTTGATTTCCCTGTAATTCCGATATTAGTCTCTATAGAAAACATTAAAAAGATGCATAAAATTGGAGGTCATGCTTTCATCCTGATATTGCTTTCCGGTTGTAGTTTTAAAATCTCTAACAGGATCGGTAAAGCCGAATGGTTAACCGGCACCTGGGAAATGACGACCAAAAAGGGAAATGTGTATGAAAGCTGGAAGAAAATAAACAAGGATGAGTTCTCTGGCAAGAGTTATATACTGAAGAACCGGGATACGATCATCCTGGAGACCGTGAAACTCGTACAGAAAGGTGACAGTTTATTTTATATCCCCACTGTAAGAGAACAGAACGATGGCCTGCCTGTACACTTCTCAATGAAATCTGTTTCCGGCAAGAAAATTATATTCGAAAATCCGTCACACGATTTTCCGCAAGTTATTTCTTATACACGGACTGGTAAGGATTCGTTAATGGCTCAAATATCGGGGATGCAAAATGGAAGACAACGCAATGAACGGTTTCCAATGCGAAGGGTTAAATAGGCTGCACCATTTAAACAGTTTTCAGAGCATACCTGTCCTGCTATCCCAAACCCTGAGGCCGGTGCTTTTGAGCAGCGATAAAATGCCTCATTTTTAACTTTTCCTGTAAGCATGTTTACCCCCAGACGATAAAAGATTTTACACATAGGAAACCTTATTGATTCTACATACGTAAAACGGTGCATGTCTGATACTATTAATAATATTTTTTGTGCTCCATGGTAAAGTCTGAACACATATCCAGGATGCTTCTGATCGCATTCACCGGCTTCTTCATTAGCCTTGGTTGTTTTGCGATGCTGATTTATCAGGATTTGCAGATTGTAAGAAAAAATAACGAACAGCAGGAGAAATTAATAGAATTCTTTCATACGACCACCCATCTGAACATCCACCTGGAGAACATTCATGAAGATATAGCGAACTGCAAACCCCAAAATGAAGATTGCCGGAAAAGAGCAGATCAATTCATTTCAGAATATCAGAAGGAGCTTGCAAGTCTTAAATCATATTTAAGCGGGCGCGACCTGGAGTTGTATAAAGATTTGCAGGAAGAAAGCAGGATATATTTGTCCGATATTAAACTAGCATATGTAAAGGGAACAGCCCGTTCTAAAAAGATTCTATCTCCTGTTAAAGTCCGGAACACGCCAGTCGCAAAAATCCAGACACTCATAACGGCACTTGAAACTCATCAGCGGTCTCCCAAAACCACTGTTGAGAAATCGATCATACGAAACAGAACCAATGTATTCATCATGATTGGTGTTTCGGCATCTATCCTGATGTTCTTTATTGTAAACTTCTTTCTGCTTCAATTGAGTTTGAGAAAACGTGCGGAGGCTGAGAGAAAATCGAAAAAGAATGAAGAAAAATTCGAGACGTTATTCTATCATAGTCCTGTGATGTTCCTGATGGTAGATGCGTTCAGTCTTGAGGTGATCAATGCCAATAACAACATATTGAGATTCCTCAACCTCGAAAGGGAGGCGATCGTAGGTAAGGCTATCGCCAGCCTCAATATTCTGAAATCGGCACCTGATAAAGCATTGATCAGGAAAATTATAACAGAAAATACGCAGGTGCGTGATTATGTTACTTCCATTGTTTTAAACGGTAGCGAACACCGCTATATCTCCTGTAATTTTGATAAGGTAATAATAGATGGTAAAACCACGCTCTTTATTGCCTTCTTCGATATCACGGTACAAAAAGAAGCCGAACAGGCCATTAAAGAAAGTCAGGATCAGTTTGCCACCCTGTTTTATAAAAATCCAAGTATACTGGCTTTAACTGATATTGCAACCAATCATATTATTGATATTAATGACCGTTACGCAGATTTCTTTGGTTATTCAAGGGAGGAGCTGGTTGGCCGTGCGGCGCCTTTGTTCGGCATAAACAGCGACACGGAATTGCAAGGCAGCAATAATCCTGTAAGTGCAGTAAATCAGTACCGGGATAGCGTTGGGGTCTCAGTCAGAACAAAGGCCGGTGTTGTAAAGTATATACAGCACTTTGCCGAAACGATCAACATCAGGGGAAAGCAGCAAAGGTTAGTATGTTTTCAGGATATCACCGATATCAGAAAGACTCAGTCGATTCTGAAGAAGAACGAAGAGATTTATTCCAGCCTTTTTTATAAAAGTCCGGTCATACTTTGTATTACAGAAGCGCAAAGCGGCAAATTCATCGACATCAACAATAACTTCTGCAACTTTTTCAAATTCAGAAAGGAACAGCTCCTTGGCGTTACATCCCGTGAACTAAAGATCTGGATGAAATATTCAGAGCGAATCTTTATGCTTCAGAGGCTTCACAATGGTGAGACGGTTTCAAATATTGAACTTCATTTAAGAGCCGCCGACGGGGAAGAGAAATGCGTCTACGCTCATGTTGATCTGATTGATATAGACGGAAAGGAATGTCTAATTTGCGCTTTTACGGATGCCGCTGAAGAAAAGAAAGCCCGACAGGAGATCCTGAAATTAAACGAGGTACTGGAGCAAAGGGTAATTGAACGGACTAAAGAGATCCGCGACTACAAACATGCCCTTGACGAATCGGCAATAATTGTTATAACCGACCGCCGGGGACTGGTCCAGCATGTGAACAATAACTTCACGCTTATATCCCAATATACCTTCAGGGAAGTAGCCGGAAAGAAAATTGACATTATGAAACGAACTTCCCGCGGAGATCTCGAACAGAAAATAATGTTAACGATCCGGCAGGGTAAGGTATGGAAAGGTGAAATAGAACAAAGGACAAAAGATGGAGCGGTTTACTGGACACATACACATATCATCCCTTTTTCAGATACCCGTAATCACCCATATCAATATCTCATTATAGGATGGGATATTACGCAGAAGAAACTTGCAGAGATTGAAAACGAGAGGGTCACAAGGGATCTGATCCAGCGTAACAAAAACCTTGAGCAATACGCATACATCATATCTCATAATCTGCGAGCGCCCGTATCCAATATTATGGGACTTATGCAGTTGCTGCAGCTTCAGGATATCTCGGAAGGAGAAAGACAAGCATTCAACCAGGATCTGTCGTCTTGCATTAATAAGCTGGATGAAATTATCATAGATCTAAACAGTATACTACGGTCGAGCAGGCAACTGGCCGAAACGAAGGAGGAGATAAACCTAAGCCGTATGGTAGACTCAATCAAAGGAAGTATCTCAAATATCATTGAAGATGAGCATGCGATGATCGAATGCGATTTTTCCGATGTTTCAAATATTTATACTACTAAAAGCTACCTTAACAGCATTCTTTACAATCTTATCAGCAATAGCATCAAATACAGGAAACCAGACCAGGAGCCGCTTATCAGCATTAAGAGCGCCCGGACAAACGGATCCGTTGTTATAAATTATTCAGACAATGGCCTTGGAATAGATCTTGAAAAATACGGGGATAAGGTTTTTGGGCTTTACAAGCGCTTCCATCCTCACAAAGAAGGAAGAGGAATGGGGCTTTTTATGGTTAAAACTCAGGTTGAAACCTTAGGTGGGAAAATCAATATTGAGAGCCAGGCAGGTGCCGGGACTTCCTTTACCATTGAGCTTCCCGTTTATTCCTAATCCTTCCCGTGAATAGCCGACATGATTATAAAGGCAAGAACGGATATGATCAGGCCGTACATAAATATATTGTAAGCTATCCTTAGCAGCCGGTATTTCTTGCCCAGAACAATCCCCTGCGAATAAACATCCCGTATAAGACTTCCATAGAGGAATGACTTGTCTTCCATTGTTTTCCACATCCCGGCAGAGTAGTCTTCCAGGCTCATCTTATAAAAGTTGCCGAAGAATAAAAGGTTAACAGATTTTTCATCAATATCCTTTTGGGTAAATATCCCGTCGGGGATAGTCGGACGCGTGGAAAGTATTGAGTAGATGATACTTAATAAGCTCACTGTTAGTAATATAAATGTTGGACCAGCCAGGTAGATGTGATCTTCAAGCCGCCGGAGAAGAAGGCTTATTATAGCGGAAAGTATAATGGAATTTACCGTGATCAGGATATGCGACTTATTATCCGCCATATCGCTCAGGCGCTGATGATTCGATGAGCTGACCCTGAACATTGTTTCAATACCACGGTCGGGCCTGTCTTTGTTTTTTTTGCCTGATTCAGCGCTTTTTTCTTCCGCAGGTAAAGGAATTAAAGCAGCAGAAGGTTCCTGTGGCCGGGCCTTCTCTTCCTGCTTCTTCTCAAGCTCCTGCAGATTTTCTTCTTTTCCTTTTCCCAGCAGCAGGCGGCAATAATCAGTGTGGTATTTATGTTGCTTTAGTAGCCTGATCGTACTTTCCCGCCATTCAGATTTGCTGATCTTTACACCCGAAATTGATTCAAACTCCTTTCTCATCAGGCGGTTCTTCTCCCTGAATGAATCCCTGCCAAGATGAAAAAGATCGGCATCGCATACGATCATTTCATTCAGGTTAGCCGGATTCTGAGGCATACGGGTAGACAGGATGCATTTCTGAACGGCTTCGTTGATCTCTTCGTCCACTTTGTGTTTACGAAGAAAGTCTGCCACCAGGTTAGCTCCTGCATACTCGTGGTTATCCATGCTGATATAATATCCAAGGTCATGAAACCAGGCAGCTGCCGTAACGATAAAGTAATCTTTCTCTGATAAGTGGTAGTGATCCGCAATTTCCGCCGCCGCAGCTACGACATCTTCCGTATGCTTCTCATTATGATACGTCAATATGGGATTGTGATGTTCCTTATAAAAGGAAGATACATAGTCTTTTATGATTCTGGATAACTCATGGTAATCGCTCATTGTTACAGTCGTTTTATATTGATAAAAATCAGAAGCAAATCAGATATTTCAAAATAGATAATATTAATACCTGATTTTTATCCTTAACGCTTTCAGTCCGGCCACTCCCTGTAAATCTTCCACCTCCAGGGTTTCAATTCCGGGTTCAAAGAAACCCTGCTTAGACAGCTCTTCCACATATCCTATATACTCAGCCTCCTCCTGAAGACCGGAATATACAATTGTGAGCTTTCCGGGCCGGGTAATCCGTTCATGGGTATTTTTAACATAAGCCTTGTCAATCCTTTTCTTTACTATCTCAAATCTTGCATTATAACTCCCATCCACGTCAAAACGTTTTTCATCCATCCGGAAACGGATAGAAATAGGTGAATTGTAAACAAGAATAAGAGAAGTGATATCCATAGGGCATGGAAGAGAAGGTTTCAACTGATAATGGGCTTGTGCCATAATACACAGTGTCCTGACCTGCCAGAACCGCAAGTTATGGAGCCTGGAGATGGTGAAGGGCACATCAGGCGCAATGGACGAGCCTATATATAAATTATGTTCCACTCCGTCTGTTTTAAACCTTTCGAAATAATGAGGAAATTGTGACTGGGCCTCCGTTTGCGCAGCATCTATGATCGTGCTCATCCTGTCGTTGATAGCCGATACTGACTCCTCGTACTGCCTTCTGAACTGGTGAAAACGCCCCTCTTTCTTCCTGGTTTGTTCGAAGTACTCCCC
Organism: Pararcticibacter amylolyticus; assembly: GCF_003130405.1. Lineage (GTDB taxonomy): Bacteria > Bacteroidota > Bacteroidia > Sphingobacteriales > Sphingobacteriaceae > Arcticibacter > Arcticibacter amylolyticus. Next base: position 162,594 of record NZ_QEAS01000002.1, on the reverse strand, counting down.
GATCAGCACCTGCTGCCCGGGCTCGTCTATCAGCTTTAGTTTGTTGTGAATGTGCTTTTCGAGATAGTCATTGATTTCCTGCTCGGCAGAAGCATGGAGCGATTGTGATACTTCCCTCAGAAAAGAATCCAGCTGTTCCTTCTCCTCTGCCGTAAAAAGCGCACTTGAGCCAGCGTCTACGGCAGCCATCAGCCCCAGTACCGACTCAATCTGCAGCTGTAAATCTCTCTGAAGATTAATGTTCCTGGTATAGGAGGATCCTTTTATATCAACCTGACCATAAAGGGGATAAACATCTTTAAATACAATCTCTCTTAAGGTTGTTTCTTTCCCAAGCCGCTGGTCATAAATAAATTTCTGCGCTTCTGCCTTGAACTTCCAGTATACACTTGGATGGATAGTCGTATACTTTTCCTGGATCAGTATCTGGACCTGGTTCTGCAAGTCGCTGATCAGCCTCTTGATGTTGTCTGTAATATAGGGCATGACAACATCAAGCTTGTGCGCATTAATGCTGTTAAGCTCATTTTTTTTTCGTGAAGTAACCTCAAGCACTCCTAGTGTTACGCCTTCCCTGATTACCGGAGCAAGGATAAAGCTTTGAATGCCGGTTGTTAAAAGCTGGCGGACAAGATGATTTTCAGGTTCCTTTGTTAAGAGCTCTTCCGTATCCGAAACCGCGAAATACTTGCCCTTTTTAAATATGCTGGCATACGAATGACAGCATAGTGCGTCTTCTGCTACCATGGGCGCTGTGCCCTGCATGATAAAACTGCGCATCGGCTGTCCGAAAACTGCGATGCTGAAATTCCTGTTGTCGGGGTTGTAAAGAGTAAAACCGGCTTTTATATCCGGATCATTAAACACCGATTGAAATACCGACTCCACCCCTTCTTCAAACCCATCAGATCCGGATTTTAAAAGCCTTTCCTTCAGGATCGAGACAGCATTTTCAATGGTGACGTCTATCAGTGACATGATGGCAAAACCTCTCAGTTCCCAACTGTTCTCAGGGAATTTCTCTTTCCATAGATCCAGGTTATCGTAGTTATCAATGAGGAGCTCAATGTCCTCCCTGCTGATATCCACCGACCTTTCTGTAGGAAATATATCCAGAAAATCAGCATTATAAAGGACCTTATAGTGTCTTACAACCCCATTTGCAGTCGGGATATCATAGAATAAGGGTTTCTGAAAATTCAGTCGGGTCTGGTAGTATTCATTCAGGATCAGGCAGCAGCTTAACACATAAGACTGATGATCGTCAAGATCCCGGATGCCGAAGTCAAACACCGAACCGCTCGCATTCAATATACTTAAAAAGCGTTGCGAATGATTGAAGACAAGTCCGGAATAAGGGATTGTAATGGCCTTAATTTCATTCCGTGTTAGTGCCGGAGGAAAATAAGGCGCCATAAGACGCCTGATCAGGTCAGCATTCTTCTGAATGTGGAGAGTGTTCGAAATGCCGTCTCTCAGCTCCGGTGCTGATGCTATCTCTTCAAGCAATCCTGCTTTGTCCCCGTGGTAATACCCGCTTTCACCTGCTGTTTCTTCAAGCTCTTTTATGACAGATTCAAATGATAATTTAACCCTGAAAGGGCTCTCCGGGAAGAAAAGCAGATTCATATATCTTTGTAATAATTCGCAAACATAGTCATGATCACCTGATATTTGCAGTCCGCATGCTTAAATACCATTTGTTTTGATATAATCAGGAGATAATGCAGCTGCAGCCTTATCATCAATGGCCCAGATAAGTTCTCCCTTTTCCGGTTGAAGCAATTGTGCCGGATATGTAATGGTATCCCTTTTACCTTCCAGTACATGAGCAAGCGCATCCGACTTATTCTCTCCGAATGTGATGACCATAATTCTATCGGCCAGGTTAATAAGCGGTGCCGTTAACGTAATTCTGTACATCTGCTGCGGGTTAAGGTAATAGGCTTTTACCCACGTATGCTGTTCCCTTGTCACCTGTGTTCCGGGAAACAGGGACGCGGTATGTCCGTCTTCTCCCATCCCTAATAATATCAGATCGAATGTACCACCGCTCTTATCGAAATGAGACCTCAACAGTTTCTCATAAACAGCGGCATACTCTCCGGGTGGCAACTGGTCGCTCCACATCGGGTAAACATGATCTTTATTTACCGGAACATGATCCAGCAATGCGGCATAAGCCATGCCGGCATTGCTTCTCTTATCATCAAGCGGTACCCAGCGCTCGTCTCCCCAAAAGATATAAGTTTTACTCCAGTCAATGCTGCCGGAATATTGAGGCGATGCGAGCAGGGTATACAGCTGTAAGGGCGAGTTTCCACCTGTAAGGGCAACGTTAAACGTACCTTTTTCTGCTATTGCTTTTCGTGCTGCTGCTGTAAAATAATCCGCAGCAAAAGCACTTAAATCTTTACTGTCCGTGAATATTTTAATCATATTTTGCTATTGATAGATCCCGTCCGCATTCACTGCCCAAACATGTCCTTCCCTGGCAATCAGGGCTTCTGCACTTTCAGGTCCCCAGCCGCCGGCAACATAATTCGGAAAATCAAGGGAATCGCGTGATTCCCAGGTTTCCAGGATTGGCGTAATCACATCCCATGCCTCTTCCACCTGGTCGGCTCTCATAAAGAGGGTGGCATCGCCGCGCATGGCATCGAGCAAAAGAGTTTCATAAGCTTCGGGACTTTGGGTAGAGCATTTATCATAGTTGAATACCATCTCCGCGGGATTCAGCTCCATTTCAAGTCCAGGTCTTTTCGTGGTAAAGCGAAGCCTGATGTCCATCTGAGGCTGGATATTAATCGTAAGCCGGTTGGCAGCAAGCCTGTCTGACTGGCTGTCCGGGAATGTAGAATGAGGCACCGGCCGGAACTGGATGGTGATAGAAGAGGTCTTCTGCTGCATTCTTTTTCCCGTACGCAGGTAGAACGGAACATCCTGCCAGCGCCAGTTATTCAGATAGAATTTGACGGCTGCAAATGTTTCAGTATTGGAGTTGGCATTTACGCCATGTTCCTCTCTGTATCCGGGTACCTTGTTTCCCTGTATCCAGCCTCTTCCATACTGCCCTCTTACAGCATAATGATGTACTTCATCCGGTTTCATCCGGCGGATAGCACGGAGAACATCGACCTTCCTGTTCCGGATCTCTTCTGCTTCGAAAGACACAGGCGGTTCCATCGCGATCATACACATGATCTGGAGTAAATGATTCTGGATCATATCTCTCAGCGCTCCCGACCCCTCATAATAACCGCCTCTTTCCTCTACTCCAACCTGTTCAGCAACAGTGATCTGAACGTAGTCAATATAATTCCTGTTCCACAGCGGCTCGAACAGGGCGTTGGCAAACCTGAAAGCCAGGATATTCTGAACGGTCTCCTTTCCCAGATAATGATCTATCCGGTAGATCTGTTCTTCCAGGAAAAGGTTTGTCAGTAACTTATTAAGCGCAATTGCCGTTTCTTTATTATGACCGAATGGTTTCTCTATAATGATGTGGTCAGACTGCGGGATAGAGGCTATCCCCGACTGGCTGATGTTTACGGCTACAGGCTCGATAAACTGAGGCGCAACCGAGAGATAAAACAATCTGTTGGCACGCACCTGCCATTGCTTATCCAAAGAATCGAGTGTCTCTCCCAGGCTCCTGTAAGAACCGGGATCATTTATATCCGATTGCAGGTAAGTAACAGAAGAAATGAAGCTCTTCCATTTTTCAGGGTCCGGAGTCCCGCTGCGTGAAAACTGGCTGATGCCGTCTGATAAACGGTTACAGTATTCCTCTGCACTTAAAGGAGTTCTTCCTAATCCGATAATGGAGAAATGCTCCGGCATCCATCCATCCAGGTATAAGTTAAAAAATGCAGGGATAAGCTTACGTTTTGCAAGGTCGCCGGTGCCGCCGAATATGACGATTATTACGGGGGCGGAATTTTTATTTGTCTTCATTCTTTTTAATCCCAGATTGTATGAAAAATGCCTTCGCGATCAGTACGTTGATACTGATGTGCCCCGAAATAATCTCGCTGAGCCTGAATCAGGTTTGTCGGCAGATCTTTACTCCGGTAACCGTCATAATAAGCCAGGGAAGCCATGAATGCCGGAGCTGGAACACCAAGATCAACGGCCAGTTTGACAACTGCTCTTGAATCCGGATGAATCTGGTTCAGCAATCCGCTGAGTTCCCGGTCAAGCATCAGGTTTGGAAGAACGGGCTGATCCGAAAAAGCGCGCATGAATGTTTCGAGACTGGCGGACCTGATAATGCACCCTCCCCGCCATATCGCCGCAACCGTTTTGAGGTCCAGCCCATAGCTGTAAGCACTGGAAGCAGTTTTCAGCTGCGCAAATCCCTGAGCATAGATGGTAATAACCGAAAAATAATACGCATTTTTCAATTGAGTCTGTATGCCGGCAGGTACGTCTGCACCACCTTCCTGTGGCCCGTTCAGCATAGCAGATGCTTCAATACGCTCGTTTTTATAGGCCGACAGGTCTCTCATCATTACCGCAGAATCTATTACCGGCACCGGCACCTGCAGGTCCATGGCATTTTGAGAGGTCCATTTTCCTGTTCCTTTTTGCCTGGCCTGGTCAGAGATCAGGTCAACGAGTAACGTCCCCGTGTCAGGATCTTTCTTTTTAAGAATTTCGGCAGTGATCTCCAGCAAAAAGGACGAAAGCTCGCTGTTATTCCACTCCTCAAAAGTTTTCTGAATATCCGTTTCGCTCCACCTAAATCCGCGTTTCATCAGGTCATAGACTTCCGAGATCAGTTGCATGATGGCATACTCAATTCCGTTATGCACCATTTTTACATAGTTTCCTGCCGACCCGCTGCCTAAATAGGCGACACAGGGGTCTCCGTTCACCTTAGCTGCTACTGCCTCAAAGACCGGCCTCAGGCGTTCGTATGCCTGCTTGTCTCCGCCCGGCATCATACTGGGCCCCAGACGTGCGCCTTTTTCACCGCCCGATATTCCCATACCGAAAAAGTGTATCCCTTTGGCGGCAAGTTCAGTCACCCGTCTGTCCGTATCAGTAAAGTAAGAGTTGCCGCCGTCTATCAGGATGTCACCTTCATTTAGGAAAGGCAGCAAGCTGTTAATTGCCGAATCCACGGCTTTTCCGGCCGGAACGAGGAACATGATGGCTCTCGGAGTTTTTAATACTTCAACGAATTCCGCAGCGGAGGTTGTTCCTTTTACAACAGCTTCGTCTTTCTTTTCAGTTTCAAGTGCTTTAACTTTTTCCGCATCCAGATCCAGTCCGGCAGCGGCAAAGTGATGATCAGCAATATTCAGCAACAGGTTTCTGCCCATTACTCCCAGGCCAACCACACCAAAATCGTACTGTTTCATATTTATATAGATTGTTTAAACCGTATTCCGGGAATTTATAATCCTTTGTTATTTTCCAGTGCTATTACCTTCTGAAGGCGCCGTTCAAAGCGTTCCTCGCCAGCATACCGGGCGCTAAGAAAGGCCAGTGCAATCTCCAGTGAGAGAGCGGGACCGATCACCCTTGCCCCTATGCACAAAAGATTCATAGCATCGTGCTCTACTCCCTGGTGGGCAGAGTAACTTTCTGTAATAAGTGCTGCTCTTACGCCCGCCACCTTATTGGCAGCTATCGAAACCCCAACCCCGCTTCCGCATACCGCTATTCCCCTTTCCACCTCTCCTGCGGCAATAGCTGTTGCTAAAGGAAGTACCTTGTCAGGGTAATCATCTTCAGCGTCATAGAAATGGGCGCCGTAGTCACTCACCTCAAATCCGGCCGACCGCAATTGAATAAGCAACTGGTTCTTTTGTTCAAAGCCTGCATGATCAGCAGCAATTCCTATTTTCATAGTATCTTAGTTTAGTCAGAGCGCACCGGCAAATCCTTTTGCCGGCCATTTTATAAATTTAACTCCTGGTTTCTGAATACGATGCCATTTGTGATATTTTGACGTTAAAATTATTCATTACCACGTTTCAAAAGTAGAGTCTGGTGCCGGGAAAAGTATTGATGTAGATTAAGAAATATTGTTTATACCTTTGACACAAAATTAAATCCTTGTCTAAGGGCACACATCTTTTTTATCTGTTACACCGGTATGATCTTTCGTTCGTATTTCTTTTTGCTCTCTGCTTTTTTCCTCACCTGCATATCCGCAGCTGCTCAGAATAAAGCCAGTATCATGGGAAATGTGCGCGATTCACTTACAAGAAAGGCTCTTGAGTTTGCGACTGTTTCCGTTATCCGGGCATCCGATTCAACACTGGTATCGTACACCTTGTCTGATGAAGATGGGAATTATACCCTCCGGAACATGCCCCTTCAGCAGTCCCTTCGCCTGGTAATATCCTATGTGAGCTATCATCCTTTCAGAAAGACACTGCTTCTCCGGCAAGGAGGCGAGATTAAACTGGACACTGCTTTTTTAGCAGGCACAACATTAAAAGAAGCGGTTGTTACTGCCACCTACCAGCCCGTGGCAGTAAGGAAAGACACTGTTGAATTTAATGCGCTGGCATTTAAGACCCGGCCCAGTGCTCTTATAGAGGAACTTCTGAAGAAAATTCCCGGAGTGGATATTGATAATGCTGGTACGATAACAGTAAATGGAAAGAAAGTTTCGAGGATACTGATAGACGGAAAAGAGTTCTTTGGCAACGATCCCACAATGGCAACCCGCAATCTGGAAGCAAGCCTGCTGTCGAAGATCCAGGTATACGACGACAGGAAGAACGATCCTGATCACCGAATAGAAGAATCGAAAGTGTCTAAGGTTCTGGACCTTCGTTTGAAAAAAGCGATCCGCAGAAGCGTATTTGGAAGGCTTTCCGCAAGTGCCGGAAGCCGTGAAAGAGTGGAAACAGGCGGTATGGTAAATCTTTTTACCGATACCATTCAATTTAGTGCAATCGCCTCTCACTCTAATCTGGGGAACCCAGGGGCCTCTTTATTCTCCTCTTCCGGGCCGGGCGACATGGTGATGCAGGGAGGAGGACAGCCGAGCAGGAACAGGGTATCCAGCACGGGTGTAAATTTTAACTACAGTCCTAAAAAGAAGCTGATGCTGAATGGAGTGTACCGCCTCAGCTCCAGCAGTTCCGAAACGAACAACCGGTCGCTCACTTCCCAGGTACTGAATGATACAACTCTTCTATCCTTAGTTTCCGGTACCGGTAAACAGAAGAATCTTCAGCACATGCTGAACGGTGGTCTCGACTGGCAGCCGGATACCTTAACGACCTTATACTGGTCGGCTTCTGCGAATTTTGGCAGTAACCGCTCTGATAACCTCAGCAGCAACACGACTTCCAATAATTTTAATCCCCTGATCAGTGAAAGTCAGAATAACGGAACCTCGAAAGGCGATCAGAACTCCTTTTCCCATACCCTCAATTTTCACAGACGAATGAGAAAAAAAGGAGCCTCGTACGGTGTCACCCAGCAAATCAGCATAAGTCCGAATAATAGCAGGAGCTATAATACCAACAGCCTTCTATCCTACAGCTCTCAGGTATCATCAGATACCTTAAGAAGGCTGAATGACAATTCCAGCAAATCTATAAACGGCAACCTCGGCCTGAGTTTCCGTTATCCTTTATGGAAGAAACTGGTTGCCGGTGTTGCCGCGGATGCCAGTTATAACAAGAGCAGCCAGAAGTCATCCATATTTAATTTTGATCCCCAAAGCGGTACTTATTCTGAATTCATCCCCGACCAGAGCAGTGATATTGACCGTATCCAATGGGAACAAAATGTCAGACCTGAGCTGGTTTATAGTTTTAATGAAAAGGCCTCACTGACGCTGGGGCTTACCACGCAATGGTCGTGTATTGACAACCACTTCGCCGACAGGAGCCAGGATTTGAATCAGGAATACTTCAACTTCCTGCCATCTTTCCGTCTTTCCCTTGAGCGGTACTCTTTCAGCTACGATGCCAGTGTCAGCCAGCCAAACGTGAATGATCTACGGCCGGTAACAATCGAACTAACACCTCAGAGTTCTTTCACCGGAAATCCAAACCTGAAGCCGTCAAGATCTCACAGTTTCACGGCCTCCCTGTTTTCCTATAATACGGAAAAGCAGCAGTACATAAACGTCTTTGTGAATGCGTCTATTCAGCAGAACGTTATCTTTCAAAGAAAAACCGTATCGGGCACTGGGTCAGAATCAACAATGCCGGAAAACCGGAACGGCCAGTACGGACTTAGTACCTCGGCTGAACTCTCCAGGCAGTTCAAAAAATCGGGAGAATTTCAGTTTACCACTGCAACCAGTGCCGGTCTGATGTACAACAAGAACTTTTTTGTGGTAAACCTTGACGAGGGGTATCTCAATAGTTATTCTCTGAACCTCAGCCAGCGCTTTTCAATGAGCTGGAAAGATAAAATGGAATTCAGCCCATCCTACACAGCCCGTCCGGTGTTCAACAGCTACCAGGACGTAGCTTACAGCAATATAAAGTATGTGTATCATAACGCTGATGCAAGACTGAGCATCAGAGTTCCGGCAAAAATGACCTGGGAAGTATTTTACTCTTATTCTTATAATCCCCTGGCTGGTGAAGGCTTTCAGAAAAGTGTGCATTTTGTAAATGCAGCTGTCGGAACACGGATGTTTAAGAAGGACATGGCCGAAATCCGGCTGTCGTGTTACGACCTGCTCAACCAGAATGTCGGTTCTATGCGTCGTGTATATGGTAACACAACCACCGATATCCAGACCGAGATCCTCAAAAGATATTTTCTTGTTACCTGCATTTTCAAGTTTAACAAAACAGCCGGATAAGGGAATTAATAAAGATATTTCTTATAGAAACTGTACATATCGGTAAGTACCTCTTTTGTTTGAGGAACAGAGTGACCATGTCCGTAGTCAGTTAGCGACGAATTGTGAATACCAAGCGAATTCAGCTTCTCCCTGAAGTGAGCAAGCTGGTCCTGGTAATATCGCTCGTCATCTGTGTTGTAGAAAAAGAGAACCGGAGCTGTGGCTGAGGACTTGACCAGGTAAGCGGCTCCCATTGATTCCCATCGCTCATAATTGTTTTCTAAAGGCCCCCAAACCCAGGGGCAGCGTGTCTCCAGATTTGTATCGCCATCCCCTTTAGTATTATAGATTTGCGTATAATCGAAAACGCCGGGGCCAAGTGCGGCTGCCTGAACATGGTCTTCAACTCCAATATTAAATCCTGCATTCTCAAAGTCCGGAACTTTCCGGTCGCCGATAGCCAGAGAGCCTGCCGTTGATCCCCGGGAGAAACCATAGATGCCTATTTTTCCTGATAAACCCAATTCCCGCCCCGACTTTCGCAAAGTACGGATGGCAGATTTAACCTTGCGTGCTGCATCCGGGTTGGTCTGATAGGATTTATAGGCGTCATTCTGCCCGTTAAGAGGCTTGCCTTTTCCCCATGGGCAGTATTTCGGATGATCTGCTATTGCCCAGGCAATGCCATTTGCTGGTGCTCCTTCCAGGAAAGAATCGTTGAATCCGCTTAATGTATTTCCGAGATTTAACCTCTGATCACGGTTGGCAGCAGTAAGTTGCTTTTTTTCAGGATCGTATGTGGCATAGCTATTGGAATAGGAAAAAGAAAGGATCACAGGAACCCGAACAGCAGTATTCGCCGGATAAATAATATCCATGTGCAGCATATCCCCTTCCTTATATTCAGACGGGGTGTTATAAACACTTGGATCATCCTTAAAATAAGGAACATTCCGCTTTATGCGGTATCCTTCAAATAACACGTACGACTGGTACTTCGAACAATCCTTATATCCGCAGAAGGATCCGGCTGCTATTGAGTCGTTGATAGCGATGATGTCCATATTAATGCCCGGGCTGACCGCTTCTTTGCTTCCGGCATAATCCAGTTCAATTACACGGTATCCCTGTGACAGCAGCCATTTTACATCCTTTGCATTACTGTTTCTTCCGGCTTTCTTTAAGTTCAGATTTTCCAGATAAACAACAGTTGGATAATTTCCGTAGAAATCTTTTACGGGTGAACTACCATCTCTGGCTGTAAACCGTATGAAACTATCCGTTGTTTTGCTGTTCCATTTTCCCCGGGATGTCCCCGCAGCTGCATCCGTCAAAATCATAAAGATTAGGGTCATTAAAGGAAAAAAAAGACGGCTGAAGGGAAGAAAAAAAGATGGTTTAATCATATCTGCACTCTATTAAATAATAGAAATTGGGTCAAAATAAAGAAAAATGATTCTATTTATTCGTAACCAGGGAAAACTTGTACCTGCCGAAGCGCTTGCCTGAGCTGTAAGGCTTATTACCGGTGTTCTGCCCTTATCCGGCTGAGGCTCACCTGCGACATCCCAGGTAAGAGGCGATATGGCCAAGTTGAACTTTGAAGTAATTCACATTTCTTCTGCAAAAGCCAGGATGTGTCCGTCGGCATCTGCGAAATAGCATACCCTGTGACCCCAGTTTCTTTCCCCGATATCACTTACCCGAACAGCAGAGAGCGCCTGTGCCCGTTCATAATAGGGCTGAATATCTTCCACAAGCAGGTAGATCTCACAACGGGGTATGCCGCTTCCGCTTGCCGGATCCGGGGTTTTTCCTCCGATAATCTTTGCGATTCCGCGCTCGGGCATTAGTCCCAATTTACATCCCGGTATGGGTTCAAATTCAGTCATACCCGGAACATTGAGCACCGGATCTTGTTGAAAGAGTTGGCGATAGAATTCTGTACTCCTTTCCTGGTCTGCTACATAAAGGATAAATTCAAAACACTTCATATTGTATATTCCTTTAGTTGTTTCAGCGTGTGTAGTCTTTAAATGTGGCTCCCTCTGAAAAAAACTTCTATGTTTTCCAGGACTTTCACAGACAATCGCTCCTTTGCCTCAACTGTAAATCCGGAGGTAAAAGGATATACAATGACGTTCTCAGTCTCCTGCAATTCTTTAATATAATTACCGGCGCCTTCCATATCAAAGATGGCGAATGACGACGGATCTCTTTTCAACCATTTTTCTAATGCGTCTTTCTCAAAGGTCAGTCCAAGGGATGTATTAATAAAAACAGAATTCTGTTTCTTCTGTGCAAAGATCTGTTCTGTCAGCAACACTGTATGCTTGGGTAAATGAGTGGTGATGACATCGCAGTGCGCGGCCAGTTCTTCAAGTGGCATGTACGAAATATTCTCCTTTTCGATCTGTGGCTTGCGTGTCCGGCTAAAATAGGCCACCTCCATTCCAAAATGAAGTGCAGTACGGGCGACCATCAGGCCAAGTGTCCCCATGCCGACGATACCGATTGACTTTCCTTTCAATTCCTGAGTTTGGGGCCGCCATTTATATTTCGAATATCCCTTAAACAAGCTGATTAACTGGGAAAATACAAACTCCAGTGTGCCTTCGTCACCATAATCCCTTACACCTTTAACTGTCACACCCGACTCTTCTGCAGCCGAGATATCGACATTCGCGGCTTTCCGGTCATACAGGCTGCAGCACATTCCGATATACCTGAGCGAACCAGCCTTTTTAAGTATACTGCCAGTAAGGGCCGTGCGCCAGCTTACCAGCACACAATCGGCCGCTCCAATCCTTGCGCTGATCTCTTCTTCCGTAGCGGGCGTGTCTTCATAAACCTCCATGGGTTCTGCAGAATAAGCTCTTATTTTTTCCAGTTCCGGCAAGGTTAATCCACAGCTATCAACCACCACTATTTTGCGAAATTTCATCCGGCAAATATAGTCCTTACATCTACAAAATCATCCGCTTGAAGTTGACCCGATGTATAGCGTTTTCTTCTTCTTTGGAAATCTAAATATTGGTTTTTCTTTATTTAGACCCGTTTTTTTATAATAATATCAAGCAAATAACTCCTTATATCTGTCTTAAAATGCCTAAATTATCTATATTCGCTATAGATAAGCATGATGAAGCAGCAAAGGGTCGTTTCCGACGAAGAACTGATGTATTTTTTTAAACAGGGCAGTGAAATCGCCTTCGCGGAGATCTATGAGCGATATTGGGGCAAGCTGTTTCTGCATGCGCGTAAATTATTGAAGGATGATGAAGAAGCAAGGGATGTCATACAGGAAGTTTTTACCCAGTTCTGGCAACGGGCAGCCTCGGTTGATATCTCTGTTGCCCTGTCATCTTACCTCTATAAGATCGTGCGAAACCGGATTTTCGATCATATTAAGCATAAAAAAGTAGTGAACGACTACCTTAGCTCCCTTACTCAGTTTATGGAGGAAGGTGTGCTTCTTACTGATGTCGACCTTAGAGAGAAAGAGCTTAGTGCATTGATTGAAAGAGAGATACAAGCACTGCCTCCCAAAATGCGTCATATATTTGAGCTGAGCCGGAAGCAACATCTTTCTTATAAAGAGATTGCGGATAGTCTGGGTATATCCGAACATACAGTAAAAAGCCAGGTAAGCAATGCTCTGCGGATACTCAAGTCGCGCACAGGCGTTGCGGGTATTGTCTTTTTGTTTCTTAGCGGACTCTGATTTATTTTTTTTAATTTTAATCTAATACTAGCCGTGTACTTAATCGTCATAACATAAAACGGGATGAATACCCGTCAGAAAATGGACGAAAATAAATTCAGAGATACACTTGATAAATACATCCGGGATGAATGCTCCCCGGAAGATATACAGCTTATGGAAAGCTGGTATCTGAAGGAGACGGCGAAAGAAAGTATAGCTGCTGCCGATGATCCGGCATTGATGATGAACTACCGGAAATCAATATGGAACGAAATTAAGAACCAGACAGGGATTACCAGGAATCTCCCTTCCCGGGGAGTACGCAGGCTCGTACCCCGCCTGGCACTGGCTGCCAGCGTACTGCTGGTGCTTTCCGCTGGTTTATATTATTACAGCGGCAGCATCAGAAAAAAACAGTACGGTTCCGTTTATGAAAATGACTTGAGCCCTGGTAATAATAAAGCATATCTCACTCTTGCAGATGGAAGAAAATTACTGCTGGATACTGCTTCCAGGGGAGAAATCGCGAGAGAGTCCGGAATCCGGATCAGGAAAACAGCCACAGGCCAGCTGGTATACCAGCTGGATAAAAAGCAGGGGCACGCAAATGAAGGCGGATATAACACTATTGAAACTCCGGTGGGCGGACAATACATGGTGGAGCTTCCCGATGGAACTAAAGTCTGGTTGAATGCATCTTCATCCCTTCGATTCCCTGTAAATTTTGCTTCCGGCAAGCGGATAGTCGAATTGTCGGGGGAAGGGTATTTTGAAGTTGCCAGGAAAGTCCAGATACAGGGAACCGCCCGGCAGCCATTTGTCGTGCACACTTCAAAACAAGACATCGAAGTGCTGGGTACTCATTTTAATGTGAATGCTTACTCTGATGAACCCGATACAAAAACCACCCTGCTTGAAGGTCTTGTGAGGGTAAACCGTATTAACAGCGCTGAGTCTGTTCAGCTTAAGCCAGGTGAACAAGCCGTTCTCAGTGCAACAGTCATCCGGGTGGGCACAACAGATATAGAAGCAGAGACCGACTGGAAGAACGGGTACTTTATTCTTGCTCATGAAAGCCTGGAGGGGATTATGAGGAAGGTTGCACGCTGGTACGATGTGGATGTTGAATATTCAGGAAAACCGGTCAATACTACCTTCGGAGGTATTGTAGCCCGGTCAAATAATATCTCTGCGGTGCTCAACACTCTGGAGGCGACAGGTTCAGTAAAATTTATCTTAAAAGGACGTAAACTCACAGTGTTACAACAATAGCACTTCTAATAATTTAAAATCAATAGTTTATTAACGTATAATCAAAACAAAACATGAAGAGACTCTACCTGACAAACTGCTGACCCTTCATCTCACCTTAAACAAATCCGGAAGTGCGCTAACACTTCCGGAAAAATTTGTTTTGGGCCTGGAAAAGACAGATAAATATTCAATTCTCAACCTCAAACATGCAAATTTAATGAAATTTTACAATCTCATCAGGAAGTGCTTTGCTTTCTGTTGTCATCAACCATTGCAAACGGTCGAAAGCTCATTCAAAGTGCCGGGACCAGATTTACGAAGAAAACTAATTATGCGGCTGAATTTAATGATCGTGTTTCTGATTGTCGGTTTTATTCAGGTGAGTGCCGGGGGATTTGCGCAGCGTATCACTTTGCACCAAAGAAAGATCAGTCTGGAAAATGTGCTGAGAGAATTTGGTAAACAGAGTGGGTACAACTTTATTTATGATTCAAAGATTCTGGAAAATACACGGCCAGTCAGTGTAAAATTAAACAACGCTGATTTGCAGGACGCACTTAGCGAAATCCTGGCAGGTACCGGCTTCAGCTATCAGATAAAGGGAGCCACAATCGTACTGAGACCGGAAGAAAAGACCTTGTTCGATAAGGTAGCCGAAACACTGGACCTTCCTGGAAATATCCGGGGAAAAGTGACGGACCAGGACGGGATGCCGCTCATTGGCGCTGTTGTGAAGAAGAAAGGTGTCAGTGGAGGTGCAGCAACAAATGCGCAGGGCGAGTTCTTTCTTCCGGGAGTAAACCAGGGCGATGTATTGGTTGTATCATATGTTGGTTTTGAAAGCCGCGAGATCATTGTTGCAAGTTTTGCGCCGCTGAACATTAAGTTGTCCCAGGACTCGAAAGATCTGGGAGAAGTGGTCGTGACAGGGCTTGGCATAAAAAGAGATAAAAGAGCGCTGGGTTATGCTGTAAGTTCTATTTCAGCGTCCGACTTAGCCGATCTTGGTTCGCCGGTAAATGCCCTCACGGCTTTATACGGACAGGTTCCGGGATTGAGGATAAACTCAACGGCCATGGGGCCTACCGGAGGGATTAATGTAAACATCCGTAATGCGGTTTCATTTTCGGAGAGCTCAAATGTCCGCCCGCTTTTTGTAATAGATGGTATCCCTATGCTCGACTGGCAAACGGATATCAACCGGAATCCGGGTAACGGACTTAACGATCTGAATCTGGATGACATCGAATCTCTTGAGGTATTACGCGGAGCGAAAGCATCACTATTGTATGGTTCCCAGGGAGCCAATGGTGTTATTCTCATCACTTCCAAGACAGGAAGAAAGCGTCCTGGCTTCGGTATCGATGTCAATCTGGGCACCCAGACAATCGAACCCTGGGTTCAGCAGGAATTTCAGAATGAATTTGGTACGGGCTTGCCCATCGCATGGGGAGATTATTCAACAGCGAGAGACAGTGAAGGTTTTTTTGTACGCGACGGGAAACAATCTTATACTCCGGCTTCGACGTATTACAATTTCGGGCCACGCTTTGACGGTCGCGATATTCTGTGGTATGACAACGAAATGCGACCTTATGTAGCGCAGCCCGATAATGTACGGGAACTCTTCAAAAATGGATCTACCAGTAAAGCCAATATTTCCTTATCAGGAGGCGGTAACTTAGGTGGTTTCCGTGTTGCTTATACTCACGAAGACTACAGGGGGATTTTCGAAGGGTATAAAGTAAAAAACGACAAAATTGCCTTTAATGGCAATATGGATATTACCGACAGAGTACGCCTCCAGGTAGTAAGCAGCTATTCGCGCTCTTTCAGTCATAACGCTCCAACACCGGTTAACGAAATGGTTGCCAATGGCATTCCGAGGAACCTCGATACCAGATTGCTCAGAACCCAGGTTCTCGATCCTGAAACAGCCTACTCATTTTGGAGAATGGAAAACCGGGCGAATGTAATGAGTCCGGGCAGTCACGTAACAAGGGTCTCGGATAATTACTTCTTCTCTCAGTGGCGGGACACCTTTGATACTAAAAGAGACCATTTCCTAAACTCCCTGAATCTTAACATAAAGCTAAGCAAGTATCTCAGCCTCGATGGGATCGGCGGTTTCGACTGGATACTGACCAATGTTAACAAGAACGAAGTGCTTCGTTCCCCTATTACAGCTAACGGTTCGGCTGGCATGAATTCGTTGAGTAATGCCAGTGCCGTTCGATGGAATGCCCGTACAATGCTTCGGTATGAACGTCATCTCAAAAATCCTGATTTTTATTTTTCTGGATTTGCCGGAGGTGAATACCAATCGTCGTCTGACCGGACTCTCACCAGGAGTACGAATGGAGGCTTTATCATCCGTGATTGGCCATCGCTCGAAAACTCCAAAAATCCCCTTAAAAACAGTTCATCAAACCTGGGACAAGATCGTTTGTATGGAATTTTCGCTTCTGCACAACTCGGATACAAAGACTACTTATTTGTCGATTTTCAGGCGCGTAACGACTGGTCATCTATGCTGCCTTCAAAAAATAATTCATACTTCTATCCCGGAACAAGCGTTTCATGGGTGTTTTCAGAAGCTCTTCCTAAACCGGCATGGTTGTCTCTTGGAAAGTTAAGAGCTTCATGGGCAGATGTAGGACGTCCTGGCTCAAGGTACTTTGCCAATGAGATATATAGTATAGGAGCCTACGGTAACACGACTATCTATAATGCTCCGTCGCTGATACCTCCTATTGATTTGAAGCCGGAACGAAAAAGGGAATTCGAAGTCGGTCTTGACACCAGATATTTTAAAGATCGTTTCGGCTTGGAATTTAGTTTTTTCTCATCGAACACTTATAATCAGATCATGGCACTCAGTATTCCTTCTTCTTCCGGCTATTCAGCTGTTGGCATAAATGCAGGGAATATCAGTACAAAAGGGTATGAACTTATGTTAAAGGGTACCCCTGTTAAATCGAAAAGTTTCGCATGGGAACTTACACTAAACGGAAGTGCCTCTACTCCAAAGGTCAAGAAGCTCGCAAAAGGGATCACTACGCAAAACTTATGGGGAGGCCAGGGCGCCAGGATTGTAGCTGCTGAAGGACGCCCCTTTGGGGAGATCAATCTCTATCCATATGCAACAGATGAAAACGGCAACAGGCTTGTTACCTCTTATGGATTTTACTACCAGGACAAATCACGTGAAAAAACAGTTGGAAACGTTATTCCCGATTTTATCGGTGGATTCAATACGAATGTTTCATACAAAGGCTTTAATCTCGGTATTAATCTGGACGCTTCGTTTGGCAGTACCCTGATTTCTATGACGAATCTGTTTATGATAGGGAATGGTACAGGCAAAAATACGGTATTTGGGAGAGACGAAGCTTCGGGCGGCTTACCGTATTATATTAATACCGCAGGAGAAAGAATCAGGTTAGATAGCCATAGTGCTGCCGTTCCCAATGATTCTAAATACACATACATCCTCCATGATGGTGTTTTACTACCGGGGATGAAGTCGGATGGTACTCCGAACGATCAGGTTATTTCTGCTTCAGAGAAGTACGCTTATTTTAACCAGCCTCAATCTGATCTCCAGGAAGATGTGGTCTTTAAAAATGATTACATTAAAATCAGGGATATTACGTTATCTTATTCCCTTCCTAGGAGCCTGACATCAAAAATGAAATTTGAAAGACTTACTTTGACTGCATTCGCTAACGGAATAGGATTTCTTTATAAGACGATGCCAAATGTTGATCCCGAGTCATTTAACGGTACAAACGTTTATTACGAAAATAACGCATTTCCTTCAGCGAGGAGTTATGGAATGAGTATCAGGGCTACATTTTAATTATTTAAAGAAGATACGTGATGAAACTAAATAAGACACTAAGCAAAGTATTGATTGTGATTTCTTTATTTGTCGGCTCATGTAGCCAGGGATTAGAAGATGACTATCTTAATCCTAACGGTTTAACGGCTCCTTCTATCGAAGGTTTTTACGCAGAGACACAGCAGTCACTGGGCACATTCCGTTATACGTATAGCGAGATGACAAGTGCCTTCCTTACTCTGGGGCCAATGCTTGGCACCGGGGGGTATTCAAATGATGGAGTAACAAATACATTTTCATGGGGATACGATCCGTTTGAAAATTCTTTTAGCAGGCTAAGATCATTTGCTGAAATAGAAAGATTATATCAAGCCTTGTCTGAGGGTGAAAAGACTAACTATAAGGTTTACAAGATGACCGCTGATGTGATGAAAGCGTACATTTTTTACCAGCTTACAGATATATTTAATAGTATACCTTATTTCGATGCATTAAAGGGAAAAAGTGATCATTTTTTTCCTAAATACGATAAGCAACGGGATATCTATCATGATATACTCACAAATTTGAAATCTACTTCTGGTGAACTCAGTACTTTCACGTTGGGGTCAAGTGTTCCCGAATCGGCCTTTTCAATTCACGATATTATGTTCAAGGGAGATCTCACTAAGTGGAGAGTCTTTATTAACAGTCTTCGGCTGCGTCTGGCTATCCATCTGACAAATGTAGAGCCAGAGCTGGCGAAATCCACTATTATGGAGGTCCTAACAGAAAATGTGTATGCAAAGGATAGAGCCAGTAGTATATTGTTTACTGAATTGCAGCAAGAGTTAGCCCCCGAAAAGATCTTGATATTCAAAGCTATTGACGAACAGAAACTCTACCTGCTGGCACCCGAAAACATGATAAAGGTAATGAGAAAGCCAGGCCAGTCTGATGATCCTCGTATTAAAGTTATTTTCCAGCCCGATAAATATGGCGGATACAGCGGCATCCGTACTGAAGGACCTTACAACCAATCTTACAGAGATTCGATTGATACGAGGGTGATGTCAAGAACTTTTCCATCGTACTATAACAGGACTACTTTTGAGCAGAATTATACCATGCCCTACCAAATCATCACCTCCCCCGAGATGCACCTGATTCTTGCCGAGGCTGCTGTTCGCTGGCCCGATCTCGGGTTGAACGCCAGTGACGAATACGTAGCGGCGATTAAACAGTCTATTGATTTTTATTATGAGATCAACGCTATGAATACCCGCAATTATCCAAGCAGGATTGCTGGCGCTCAGCCGGCCAAACCAGCCCAGAGCCAGATTGATGCATTTGCGGAAGTTAAACGGAACGAATTCGTCGCCGCTGCTGAACAGGAGAAAAAGGGCTTGATCTACGATCAGAAGTACGTTCATTTCAATATTTTGAAGCCATATGAATTGTGGACAGAAACACGGCGGCTTTACAAGGAATTAGGTAACAGGGTAATGAAGAAACCTTCAAACAGGCGGTTTATGGAAAGAAGGCCCTATCCTGTCAGTGAGTCTACCAATAACCACGATAATTTTGCTGACGTGGTCAATGAAAATAATTATACCAGCCCGGTGTGGTTAACAGGCCGGTAAAAATCGTCCATAATATCTTTTAATAACAATAGATGCAGGGATAGCCTGGAAGAAAAGCTCAGACATTGAACTTTACCGCCTGGGCTTCCCTGTATCTTTAAAATTCTCGTTTAAAATCTTATCCTGTTCTTAGTCTTCGTTTATATTAGCTAATGCCTCCGCAAACAAAATATTCCTGTCTCTGGTTGCATACACAAAAACAAAATGAACAGGCCGGTATTTGAGATAAAACAACGACAAACTCAAGGAAAGAAGCACTCAAAATTCTATTTATTAACCTGGTTGAATGTCACAGCCCTTATATTAGGAATCCGGTCAGTTCAGGCTCAGGATACCAGCCATCTACGCTATTCTATTTTCAGACCTATGCCCCGTGCTTTAATGCGTGAAGAAATGGAAACAGATCGTCCGAACATCACGGAATCCCCTTTCACTGTAGAGCCAGGGCATTTTCAATATGAGGCAGACTTGTTTAAACACCGCAGAGAGACAAGTGAAGACAGCAAACAACGCCTCTCTATTTTTAACCAGGCCAATCTGAAGCTGGGATTGCTCCCCCGAACAGCTTTGCAGGTGATCGTTGAAAGCTACGTAAGGGAACTTGACAGGGAAATTCAGTCTGGTGAAAAACAATCGGCTGAAGGCTTTGGTGATATAACCATCCGCATTAAACAAAATCTACTCGGAAACTATAAAGGTAACTTTAGCCTGGCACTCATACCCTATGTAAAGATCCCCACCAACAGGTATTCTGAAAATCAAAGCGATGAGGAAGGCTTAATGGTGCCGATGTCACTCAAACTTCCCGGCGACTGGAAGATCGGTATGCAGGTTGAGGCAGACAGGATGCTGGATGAAGAATCTAAACGGCACCATGCGGAACTTTTGCAATCGCTGTCAGTAAGTCACGTTCTTTTTGAAAAGCTCGAAGTTTCAGGAGAGACATACTATACGTATGATCTGAAAAGTCATCACTTTAATAACTTTCTGGATGCTGCATTGGCAGTGGAACTTACACGCGACCTTAAGATAGATGCAGGAATGGTGTACGGACTTCAGAAAGATGCCCACAAAGATTTCTTTTTCGGCTTAGCATTCCGGTACTAAAGCAATCTTATTTGTTCTTTCCAGCCTGCCTTTTTACCGTGAGCTGCTATTGTATTTTTCAGTCAACAACCCTTACTTTGCTGTTATTACAAACCAACCGGATAATGACAGTCCTTGTATTATGCTTTCTGGATATTGACCAGCAGGCACAACAAGACATTGATGTTGGGATAACCAAGCCGTTGTACCTCACAGGTTTTACAGCAAATGATTGTTCAATACGATTTCTATAGATCTAAATACGGAGAAGAGCTACTGATAGATCTGCTTAGGCTTGAGAGCCTTCACCATTATATCAGGGAATCTCCTGTTCAGCAGCTAACATATTATGATATTACGTTCATATACTATGGAGATGGATCATTTTCCATTGACGGATGCGAATACCCGTTAATGCCAGGAACTGTTTTCTTCTCCGGGCCGGGACAGGTACGCTGTTGGGACACTCCTTCAGCACCGGATGGCTACGCTTTGATATTTGAAGAGGAATTCCTCGGTGCCTTCTTCAACGATGTTCATTTTATCAGACATCTCGCTTTTTTTAGAGACCGGAATATGCCTCCTATGGTGGAACTAGCATCAGAGGAACTGAATAAAATGAAGGAGCTCCTTGAAGACGTCAGGAAGGAAATAACAACGTTTAGAAACAACGACAAGCACATACTGAGAGCCTTGCTTTATCAGATACTCGTTTCGCTTAACAGGATATACATAAAAAGGAGGCCCAGTCCCATGGACAAAGCTGTAAACCGTTATGCCGGGCAGTTTGCTGAACTTGTTGAAAGTCATTTCAGAGAGAACAGGTCTGTCGGGTATTATGCGCAAAAAATATGTATCACCAGCGGTCATCTCAATGACATCATTAAAAGCCGGTACGGAATAAGTGCAAAAAAATATATTACAGAACGGACCCTCCTTGAAGCCAAGCGTTTACTAAAGTATACTGACATGTCGATCGGCCAGATAGCTATTCATCTTTGTTACGAGAATACCAGTTTCTTTGCCCGTTCGTTCCGGAATGGCACCGGAGAGACTCCCCTTGAGTTCAGAAACAAGAAAGAAAATCCCGGAAAAATGTCTTTTCTTCCCTGATTTCTATACCGGAAATGATAAAGAGGAGCGCGTACTTTACAGGTATAAAGACAGTTTATGAAATATGTATTTTTTTTTACATTATTATTTATGATTGGCACAGCTTCCTCTCAAACGGCAAACGCCGTTTTTACAGAAAAAATTATTGCATTGGAGAAAGCCGCACTTGAAAAGTGGAATACCGGCGATCCTGCCGGCTATCTGGAGCTTTCGGCGGAAAATGTCAGCTATTTTGATCCTTATCTCGAAGCAAGACTGGATGGATTGCCTGCACTGAAACAATACTATGCTCCTATAAAAGGAACATTCAGGGTTTCCAGGTATGAAATGTTAAATCCAAAAGTGGTTTCAACTGATAAAATGGCTGTACTGACATTCAACCTTAACTGTTTCGAGGAAGACAAAGAAACCAGATGGAATTGTACAGAAGTTTACTTGTTACAGCCAGACAGTACATGGAAAATTGTGCAGACTCACTGGTCGCTGATCAAGCCCCTCGGCAATTAAACAAAGTAACTTCTCTCCTATTGGAAATCAGACAGTTTTTCATCCGGGTGTGACTTTAAAGTTACCTGCCCGGATGTTTTATTTGTTGCAGCTTATATTCATATAATATAAATTTGCCCGCTGTCATGAACTTATCTTTTGCATGTCTTTAAATAATCGCAGACCTCCGGTTATAAGCGGAATATTTGCACGGTGCTTCATTTTATCGTTAGTCCTGCTTTCTTTCAAAGGTTTTAGCCAGGACAGCCGCTCTCTTAAAAATAACGCCGACTCTGTTTTGCCGGGGGCCGCAAAAAGATTTGCCCACTATATCGGCCTGGAGTTCAGGCCCGGTTTTGTCGTTCCGTCTTCACCATTCTATAAGGGAGTAAACAACGAAGAGCTATATATGAAGCACCCGCTTTCGGGACATCTTAAATACTCATTCGGTCTCTCCCGCAATACACCTGGCGGCAGGATATTCTCAAACGTTCAGCAGGGAGCCGGACTGGCCTTTTTTGATTTTGGGAACGGCGCCGAAGTTGGAACTCCTGTTGCAGCTTATCTCTTTCAGAATGCTGAAGTAACCAGACTGGCCAGCCTGGTATCGCTCAACTATGAATGGAACTTCGGTCTGTCATCCGGATGGAAGCCCTATGACGGGAGAACAAATCCCAATAACGTCATAGTCGGATCTAAAGCAAATGCGTACATCAACCTTGGATTATATTTAAAATGGAACCTTGCGCGGCGGTTATCGCTGACAAGCGGCTTTGATTTTTCGCACTTCTCTAATGGCAACACAGAATATCCCAATGCAGGAGTCAATACCTATGGTTTCAAAACCGGCTTGCTCTATGGAATTTCAGAAGCGCCGGCTGTAAACCAGGGCACAGGAGTAAGAATACCAGAATTCCCGCGTCATGTGAGCTATGACCTGGTTGTTTTCGGCTCCTGGCGAAGGAAAGGAGTTTATTTTTTCGGCAGCCAGATCGCCTCGCCTCTTAAGTACCCTGTCGCCGGAGCCTACTTCGCGCCTATGTATAATCTTGGATACAAGTTCCGTACCGGACCTTCTTTAGATTTTATCTATGATGGCAGCGCCAATGTTTATACCAAAGATTATATTGTAGGTACAGGCCAGGACTTCTTCAAACCGGAACTGAACCGGCAGGTTGCCCTGGGATTATCTGCACGGGCAGAATATATCATGCCTGTCTTTACCATTGATATAGGAATCGGATCCAATGTTCTCCATAAGGGTGGAGACTTTCGGGGAACCTACCAAAGCGTAGCATTGAAGATTGGGACGAGTAAAAGTTCCTTCCTGCACATCGGGTACAACCTGAAAGACTTTAGGGAACCTAACTACCTGATGCTCGGATTGGGGTACAGGTTTCATAACAAAACGCCATCTTTACTGTACGATTAGCAAGCACATACAGGTGACCTGGATTTGTTATCTTTAATGGTATTAACTTTGATCGGCAGAAACGTATGCAACAGCGCGCAAAGTATCTCGAGCTTCTGCCTGAAGAAGAATTGAGGCCTCTTATCAAATGTTTTTGGATATCTGTCAACGATTCGGGGGCTGACTGTCATTTTACCACATTGCCCGACGGATGTCCGGAGCTTATTGTTACCTACAGGGATGGTATGCTTCATAACGTTATGTTGGCTGGTATTTTAACCGAAGCTTACGAACTGTTAATGCCCGGCAATGAACTGAAACTTGGCATCCGTTTGATGCCCATTGGGAAAGAGTATTATCTGAACAGGTGCCCCACCCTGGAACGTTTTGGTGCATTTACGACAAGCTTGTCGGGAGATATGGTAAGAGATCTCCGGCTTTTTTCAAATCATGTGACTGCCGATATCAGGAGCATTGTGCCGGTTGAGTCTATCGACAAGAGAAAACTTATCCTTTTCGAGCTGCTACAACAAACTTCAGGCAATATTCATGTAGAAATACTTGCAGAACATTGCTGCTGGAGTTCGCGGCAGATCAACCGTTATTTCAATATGCAGATGGGGATGCCTCTGAAAAGTTATAGTAATATTTTGAAATGCTATGCTTCTTACAAAGAGATTAAAGCCGGCCGCCTCAACCCGGATCTTGGTTATTATGATCAGTCTCACTTTATAAGAGAAATCAGGAAGCATACCGGTACGACACCTAAAATGCTTTTAAAGAATGAAGCCCAGCGTTACCTGCAGTTTAACAGCCCGGAAAATTCGGATGACAGATAATCAGCTGCTCCGATCCCTGAACAATCAAATATTTTAAATACGTCCGATTTATCCTATTTAGAACCTCTTCCTGGCGATAATTTTGTTCTGTCAAATAATTTAAATGCGATGAAAATAAATCATATCAATCTGGTAGTAACAAATGTCTCAAAGGCGGTAAATTTATTTGAGAGTTTTTTTGGGTTTAAATGTATCGGGAACAGGAAAGATGCAGTGGCTGTGCTAACCAATGAGGATAACTTTGTGCTGATCTTCTGGTCATCAAAATTGAACAAGTCAGATGCTGTAAATTATCCGGAAAACTTTCATATCGGTTTTTACCAGCCCGACAGAGAGTCTGTTTTGAAGGTATATAATGACCTGCAAAACGAAGACCTTGCCTTCGATAGCGCCCCTCAGAAGTTACGGAACACGTTCGGCTTCTATTTTCATTTTGATAAGCTGATGATTGAAATCAGTGTCCTGCCGTCTTAATGTTAATTCCGGTACCGGGAGCATAAAAAATATTCAGGAGAAATTACGCTCCTGTCTGCCCGGATCTCAACGGATAGTTTCTTCCTGGTGTCATATTTATGCAACCCTGTTGCACTTATAAAAACTATTAATAGCTTTGTCACTATGAAAAATCAAAGTTTCGAAGTGATTATCGTCGGGGGCAGTTATTCCGGATTAGCAGCTGCTATGTCACTGGGCAGATCTTTGCGGAATACATTAGTGATCGATAGTGGAGAACCCTGTAACCGCTTCACGCCCCATTCGCAAAACTTCTTAACCCAGGACGGCCGTGCTCCGGGTGAGATTGCCGCCATTGCCAGGAATCAGGTTCTGAAGTATAATACTGTAAAGTTTTTGGATGATCTGGTTGTTTCCGGCATGCCGCGCGCAGGCGGCTTTCAGATAGAAACATGGTCTGGTAAGGTTTTTCAAACCCAAAAGCTGGTGTTTGCAACAGGCGTCAGAGATATCTTCCCTGATCTTGAAGGTTTTGAAGATTGCTGGGGCAAAAGCATCATTCATTGCCCCTACTGTCACGGCTATGAGTTTCGGGGGCAGAAGACCGCGATATGGGTCAACGCAGAAAACTCCGGCCACCTGGTGCCGTTGGTACGTAACCTTACCAGGCAGGTGACAGTCTTAACAAATGGCGACATACAGTTAAGCAATGAGGAACTTACAAAGTTTAAAAAGCACGGCGTAAAAGTTGTCGAAAAGCGGATCACCGGTATTAGCCACAAAGACGGCCAACTAAAAAGCATTGCTTTTGAAGATAGTCAAAAGCATGATTTTGACGCAATGTATGCTGGTTTACGATTTGAGCAGCATTGCCCCGTTCCAGCTGCGATGGGTTGTGAGCTGACAGATAAAGGCCATATCAAAACCGACATGTTCTTTAAAACCAGCATTGAGGGTGTTTATGCATGCGGTGATAATGTCAGTCCCCTGCGCTCTGTCACGAATGCCGTAGCTAATGGCAGTTTTGCCGGAGCAAACATCAACAGGGAACTGGCAGTGATGGCGTTTCAGGGATGAGCCACCTTCGGGCAGGGCAATTCCTTGTTTGGATTCACTATAGTCCAACATAAGTGGCTCAAAAAATACCGGCTTCGCTCCAGTGTTATGAATGAGCTTTATAAGAAAGCCTGTTAAAGCGTAATCTGAATTGAGTACCCGAGTTTATCACAGTTTCGCCCAAAAAATGTACACCGTTCTTGATGGCAAAATCCCTGACCAGATGCAAACCCAGGCCGATGCCCTTCTCGTTTCCCGTACCGTATGTAGAAGTTTGTTCATGCCTTCCAGCCAGTATGTTATCAAGTTTCTCCTGCGACATGCCAATCCCGGTATCTTCGATAATCAGATCCAGGAAATTACCCTTTAATTCATAACGTATGCAAATATGCCCGGACTCTGCGGTAAACTTGATTGAATTAGATATGAGGTTATGGATCATGATCCTGATCTGATCGGCATCCCCGGTTACAGATGGTAAATCTGCCTTGAGATGCTCGATAGTGATGCTTTTATGCCGGGCAGCAGCGATATAAACGTCAATAACCTTATCGACTTTCCTCTGAAGATCAACCTCTACCGGGAAATAGGACATTCCTCCTCTTTGATTAGCCGCCCACATTAACAGGCCATTTAGCATCCCTGATGCAGTACTCACCTGGCTGGATAACGCTTCAGATAACATAGTCAGTTCTTCGTTGCTTAGACCTTCAGATTTGAAAAAAGCGATTGTATTTTCTATAGCAGCAAAAGGACTTCTCAGATCATGAGCAATTATCGATAGCAGGCGATTGTTGTCCCTGTTCATCAGGTTGAGTTCTTCGTTTTGTGCTTCTATTATTTTGTTTTGGTGCAGGCTTGCTTCATGATCCGCTTTTAACATCAGGTTGCGCCTCGTCATTTGACGGTGCCGCCGGTAAAGAACCACTGCAATAAATAGTATGAGCAGGGAGGCGATCAGGACAACAATAATAATAAGCTGATCTATCTTTTGCTGCTTCCTGGCCAGTTCTACTTGTTTCCGGAGATTGTCATTTTCTACGGACTTCTGCTTGTACCGCAGTTGGGCTATTATTTTTTCACTCTCTACATTAAATAAACTATCTGAGTATAGTTTATAAGCCAGCAACCGGTCATATGCTTTTTTATCATTACCGGCAGCCCTGTAAGCCCGATGTGCTACTTCTAGAGCCTGTGCAGCGTCCCATTTCGCATTAACTGCCTTAGCTAGCGTAAAAGCCCGGTCTGCTGCCAAAGCTGCCTGTTGGAAGTTCTTGCGACTGAACATGATCCTGGCCATACCGGTGTTGGCAAAGCTATTCTCCCAGTCGTCCTGATAAGCTTTGTTAGTAAGCACTGCCATAAACTCTGCTTCTGAAGCCGCCAGTTTGTTTTGCCTGAAATAGTAATCGCCCAGATGGTTACGTCCCATAGCAATCAGGTTTTTAATATGATGTGCGCTGCTGATGGTTAAAGACTTTCGGACGTAATAAACCGCACTGTCCAACTTTTGAAGTTCAGACTGAGCCAGACTGATGTTTAGAAGGTTCGCTGCCACCCTTTCCTGGTTTCCGAGCTTCCTGTTAATCCTTTCAGCATTCCTGAAATAAACAATAGCGGCTGCAGTCTGTCCCTGGGCCAGGTCGACCAGTCCTATCAGGTTCCCAGCATCTGCGAGCATAGCAAGATCACCGGTTTTCTGACCATGACTATAAGCCTCCAGCGCGCCTTCCATCGCTTCCGGATAATTCCCGTCGCCATAATCCGCTTTCGCCTGCTTCAGTGAATTTTGAACATGAGCATTAACAGTTCTTTTCGTATGAGCAGGACCATCACCAGCAAGCGTGATTGTCCAGCAACAACAGAGTATGGCAAGTTTTGAGAAGAAGCCCGACATTACCGCAATTTAGTTCTATTACTGTATGATATAAAATTTATCACGAGATTCCAGCAAGTAAAGATATTTCTGTTTAGAGCAATAAAACCTTTTTTTAGTTAATATCTTTAGATTACTAATGAGCTCTTAGAGTCGGGAATAAATAATAAAGAATTGTCGGAAAAGCGCGCCAATGTCGTAATGAATGCCCTGACAGCTAACGGGATCAGCAAATTAGGGCTGAAGGTTTTGATGCAGAATGCCCATTGGTGACTAATGATAGCATTCCATTGATACATACGACGAAGACCTGCTGGTTTATAAACATTAAAGACTAATCATTTATTTCTGGTGTATTTCTTCAGGCAAATATCTTCTCCTACAAACACTCTTTCTAGTGGAAAGCTGCTGCAATCAAACTTCCTGCTCAGAATTGAAATACTGTATACATATTCGCCTTCAGACGTTGCGCAGGTAAAATGGATGATCTTATCCGAAGACTCCCATCGGTATACAGAAGGGTTTTCGTAAGCCTGGTAAATATCTATTCGGTATTTTCCGAATTCATTATTGATGTTTTTTAATATATTCTCCGTCATATTCTGTTTGGATGTAAAGGATATGGAAACACCGATAAGCATGTTTTGCTTATTTACCTTAAAGTCATATTTATATCTGCTTACATCTATATCGCCAAGCGAAACCTTAACCTCAGGATTGTCTTTCTTACTTATGATATAATTACACGCGACAACGCTGCCGTCATCGTCACTAATCGTAGTTTTGTAATATTTATTCCTGCCAAAAAGAGCAGCTGGTTTTTCATTGAAGGTTAGTTTATCAAGACGAAAGTTCTCGCCTCCTAAGGTTTTAGGATTTTCCATATCCTGTGAATTGCAACTCCAGACAATAAGAACGCAGACAACGGCAAGCATGATTTTTTTAACCCAGTGCATTGAGATCAATTTTTTTATTGTTATAACCTGGATTTCGGTTAAGGGTTTGATGTTTATGAAGGTTACTGACCAGACATAAATTTCCTGGATTTTGTAGCGTGACTTGTAATTGTTATGCATTGTTTAGCATGATTATTTGCCGATACAAAACTTCGAGAAGATATTGTCGAGCAAATCATCTGTTGTAACAGTTCCGGTGATCTCACCTAAATAGTGTAGAGCCTGCTTAATATCCATTGCAAGGAAATCTGATGATACAGGATGATCGATCCCGTACACCACTTTGTCAAGTGCCTCCTGCGTTCTCTGCAGCGCTTCTACATGACGGATGTTAGACACCAGAACGCTGTCAGTACTGATGCCGTGAAGATTGACTTTTGAAAGGATAGTCTCCTTCAATCGTTCAATCCCCTCTTTATCTTTTGCTGAGATAAACTCGAGCTCCTGTCCGCTCAATTCTACCTGTTTCCCCGGCACTATAAGATCACTTTTATTCATTACTCCGATTATGGGAATATGAAGATCAGAAGCTCCATTCAATTGAAGATCAATGTCTTCCATGGTTTGATCAGGGTCGAAAAGGTAAATGATCAGGCTCGCCTGTTTCATCTTTTCAAGGGTCCGTTCCACCCCTTTTGCTTCGATAATATCTTCTGTATTCCGGATTCCGGCAGTGTCAATAAAACGAAAAACAATTCCGTTGATGGAGATCTCATCTTCGATGGTATCACGAGTCGTTCCTGCGATCTCCGAAACAATGGCCCTTTCTTCGTTTAAAAGTGCGTTAAGAAGCGTCGATTTACCCACGTTGGGTTTTCCCGCTATCACCACCGGCACGCCGTTCTTCAGGGCATTTCCCTGCTCGAATGACTGAATCAGGTGTTTCACTGTATGATTTATTCTTAAGATCAGCGTACGCAGCTGATCCCGGTTGGCAAATTCAACATCCTCCTCAGAGAAATCCAGTTCCAGCTCAATCAGGGAAGCAAAATGGATAAGATGCTCCCTGAGCTGGCGAAGTTCATTGGAAAAACCGCCCCGCATTTGCTGCATCGCGATATCATGAGCAGCTTTCGAATTAGATGCTATAAGATCAGCCACTGCTTCCGCCTGGGACAAATCCATTCCTCCATTCAGGAATGCGCGAAGGGTGAACTCCCCCGGCCTGGCCGCCCTGGCCCCTTGCCTGATCAGTAACCGTATCAGGCTTTCGATGATATAAGGAGAACCGTGAGTGGATATTTCTACTACATTTTCCTTTGTATATGAGCGTGGTGCAATAAACAGCGAAACTAACACTTCATCTATAATTGCATTCCCGTCCCGGATAGTACCGAAGTGTATAGTATGCGAGGCCTGAACGGAAAGGTCTTTGCCTTTAAATACAGTGTTCACTATTGAAATCGCATCGGGTCCGGAAAGACGGATAACTGCAATAGCACCACTACCCGCAGGGGTGGCCAGTGCTACAATAGTTTCTCCCGAAAATGAAGTATTCGTCATTGCTTGCGTAAGTATTAATGAGAGGAAATAAGTTTGCCAAACGATCGGTCGATGCCCAGGCCAAATAATGCGAAGTCGTACTTCACGGGATCCAGTGGATCAAATTGCCGGAGTTGTTCGGTCAGTTCAACGGCAGTTTGCCAGTCCGTTTGTTTTCTTGTAATTAGTTTCAGATAACGGGCTATACGGTCGACATGAAGATCGCAGGGACAGATCAGCTGGGATGGATGAATCCGGGACCAAAGCCCAAAATCAACGCCCCTGTTATCATTTCGTACCATCCATCTCAAAAACATATTCAGTCTCTTGCATGTGGATTTCTGCGATGGGGAGGAAACATGCTTGATAGTCCTTGAAGGGAAATCCGGGAGGCTGAAAAAGTATTCGCGAAAATGATTCAAAATAGTCTCCACGCGATGATCGCCAGGATCAATCCCAGTCAGATAGCAAGGCGGCGAGAAGAAGCTTTCTGAAGGATGAGGGCCCCGGACTTCATCCATAAATTCTTCCCTGAAAACCTCATTTCTGAACAGCCCTGTCCTTGAAGGCAGGAATGCATCCTCAAGAGATTCATACTGCTCATAATGATGCCTGAAAAAGTTGATAAAATAGAGCAGGTCGGTGTCATTGAATGTACGGTGTTTGAACCCTAATAAAACCTTCAGATCTTCATCCGTATGATTCATAACAAAATCATACGGACTGCTGTCCATTCTGTCCGACAGTTCTCTGCATTTATTAATAATCGTCTTTCTCTGTCCCCATGCCAGGATAGCGGCAAAGAAGCCCATAATCTCTATATCCTGCTTCCTATGAAACAGGTGCGGGATGGAAACGGGGTCATCTTTAATAAATTCAGGACGGTTATATTGATCCGCCTTTTCGTCTAAAAAAGCCTTAAGATCATCACCGGTCCTGATGTTTTTGCCTTCAGATCCCGCAATCTCGGAATCTGCTTCTTGTCTTTGTTCCATAATCAACAGAAGAATTATCTCTGTGTAATGAATTGAATCAGATATCTAGTACCCTTTTAAGATCATCCAGGAGGTCGTCTGCGTCTTCTACTCCGACGCTTAAGCGTAACAGATTATCGGTGATACCTGCTTTCTCCCTTGTTTCTTTCGGGATAGAAGCATGTGTCATGGTAGCAGGATGATTTACAAGCGACTCTACCCCGCCTAATGATTCAGCCAGTGAAAAGACTTTAAAGGAGGAAACGATACGGAAGGTCTTTTCCGCATCTGCACCTTTAATGGTAAAGGAGATCATGCCGCCGAAGTCTTTCATCTGTTTCTTCGCTATTTCATGATTGGGATGATCTTCAAAGCCCGGCCAGTAAACTTTGTCTACTTCGGGGTGGCTCTTAAGGAAATGAGCGACCTTCCTGCCATTTTCGCAATGAGCTTTCATGCGTAAATGCAGGGTCTTAATGCCTCTCAGTACCAGGAAGCTGTCCATCGGCCCGGGTGTTGCGCCGCAAGAATTATAGATAAACCAGAGCTTTTTGTATAACTCCTCGTCGTCGAGCATCAGGGCACCCATTACCACGTCCGAATGCCCTCCAAGGTATTTGGTAGCAGAGTGCATCACAATATCAGCACCCAGGTCGCCCGGATTCTGCAAATAGGGTGATGCAAAGGTATTATCAACCGTCAGAATGATCTGATGCTCTTTCGAAATTGCAGACACAGCCGCAATATCAACGATCTGCATCGTCGGATTTGTCGGCGTTTCGATCCAGATTAACTTGGTCTTTTCGTTTATATACTGCTTGATATTCTGAGGGTCAGACAGATCAGCGAAATGAAATACAATGCCATAGTCTGCAAATATCCTCGTAAACATGCGATAGGTTCCTCCGTAAAGATCGGTACCTGTGATCACTTCGTCTCCGGGCTTTAGCAGTTTCATTACCGCGTCGGTAGCAGCCATTCCACTTGAAAACGCCAGGCCATACCTGCGGTTCTCAAGAGCTGCCAGGCATGATTCCAGGGCTTTACGTGTAGGATTTGTGCCTCTCGAATATTCAAATCCCTGATGGTCGCCGGGTGATTTCTGCCAGTAAGTGGAGGTTTGGTAGATCGGAGTCATGATCGCACCAGTTGATGGATCAGGCTCCTGACCTGCATGTATTACTTTGGTTGCAAATTTCATAGTTTATACCTTTAGTCAGGCAAAAATAGAAATACTGGCCGACACCTGGAGGTCCTTGCTGTATTATTACCGTTGAATTACGTTAATCCCTGTTGCTTTGAGCTGGTCAGGGCTGCTCAGGCTTCACAATTACAACTGCCTGCCCCCTGTCAATAAGCTATGTCTGTGCTGTTGCTTCCGGCTGCTGCTTCTTTACATACAATTCATCTACTATCACAATAATGACGGCTAGCAGAGGAGTTGCCAGTATGATTCCCAATCCCCCCGTGAGGGTCCCGAATAGTACCTGACTGATAATGATCATAGCCGGAGGGATCTGGATCATGGCATTCTGGACCATCGGGGTAACAATATTGCTTTCTACTGCCTGGATCAGGAGATAAAGTCCGGCAACAATAAGAGCCGTATTGACACTTACGGTAAGGCTGACCAGAACAGCCGGTATCATAGCTATTAAAGGCCCGAAATTCGGAATAAAATTGAGAAGACCGGCCATGACAGCAAGGGCAAGTCCCATAGGAATCCCAAGAATAGTTAAACCAATCACAGTCAGGATACTAATGAACAGCATCGCAATCAGCATCCCTTTCAGCCAGCCCTTCAGTGTATAGCTTATCCTTTCGAAAACTCTTCTTGCATCGGCTTTGCCCGCTGACGGTATCAGCTTGATGAATCCTTCTTTATAAATAGAGGGATTTGCAGTAAAAAATATCCCGATGAACATCGTAATATAGAAATCGCCCACTACCCCAAAGCTGGTGCGGAAGATCTGTTGGAATGAAGTCATCAGCTTCTGGCTGCTGTTGCTGGAAATATAGGTAAGGACTTTTCTTCCCAGCGAACTATGTTTCAGTTTTTCCTCTGCCCCCTTTACCAATTCGGGTAGGTCTTTCGACATCTCTCCTATCTGCCCCGAGATCTTGGCTCCCAGGAACCAGAACAGCAGGCCTGCTGTGATAAAGGTAAGACTTAACGACAGCAGGAGATTCCACCTCCTGCGCCATTTTGTACGACGTTCGATAACGTCCGCCAGTCCGTGAAAATAAGTGGCAATCAGAGAACCGGCAAATATCATTAACAGTACGTTGAATGCTGCCTTCAATATAAAAATAAGGATAACCAGCAGTGCGATTATGCCCAGGGTTATCCATACTTTCTCCGTAAATTTCTTAAGATCCTTGTCAGATGTTTTTTTTTCCTTGCTTTCGTCCATAGAGTATATGCAAAAGCAATTAAACCGGAAAAATGTTTTTACTGGCTGACCGCAACAGCGGTCGGCCAGTAGTTATTGGCTGCTAGCTATCAGCGTCAGGCTTTTATCGACGCGAGGAATAAAATGCTTTCGGCTATCAGCAATCAGCTCTCAGCGCCATATAATCAGCTATCTGTCTAAGACGTTTAAAGCCATTAGCCGTCAGCATATCGTTCATCAGCCTTTCAGG
The DNA here is from genome assembly GCF_003130405.1 of Pararcticibacter amylolyticus. Taxonomy (GTDB): domain Bacteria; phylum Bacteroidota; class Bacteroidia; order Sphingobacteriales; family Sphingobacteriaceae; genus Arcticibacter; species Arcticibacter amylolyticus. Next base: position 129,014 of record NZ_QEAS01000002.1, on the reverse strand, counting down.
CTCAGCAATTGCTTAACCTTCCAGCTATCACCATTCATTTTTGCCGCGTGCCTGTCCTTACAACTTAAAACTTACTACTTACAACTTAATAAGCCCGTGCAAACAACACTCTTTGCTTTGATGGCTGTCCTGTAAGGATACAAACGCCATCCTCAAGCGCGTTGTCCAGCGGGATGCAACGTATCGTGGCTTTAGTTTCTTCTTTGATGCGTTGCTCGGTTTCAGGAGTTCCGTCCCAGTGAGCCGAAACAAAGCCACCCTTTTCGTCCAGTATCTTTTTGAAATCTTCATAGGTATCCGCTTTGGTGATACTATCGTTCCTGAACTTCAGTGCTTTCTGGTAAATGTTCTCCTGGATCTCGCCAAGCAGATTTTCAATGTAAGAAGCCAGGCCTTCCTGGTTCACGGTTTGTTTTTCGCGTGTATCCCGGCGGGCAATTTCCGCAGTCCCGTTTTCCAGGTCCCTTGCTCCCATCGCCACCCTTACAGGCACTCCTTTTAGCTCATACTCAGCAAATTTAAAGCCCGGACGCTGTGTGTCGCGGTCGTCGAACTTCACAGAAATGTCCATAGCCTTCAGCTCCTTTACCAGGGCATCAGCCACTTCCGAAATCCTGTTCAGTTCTTCAGCGCTTTTGTAAATAGGAACAATAACCACTTGTATAGGAGCAAGTTTTGGAGGGAGCACCAGGCCCTGATCATCTGAATGTGCCATGATAAGCGCTCCCATAAGGCGGGTCGAAACACCCCATGAGGTAGCCCACACGTGATCAAGCTTTCCCTCCTTGCTCGTGAACTTAACGTCAAATGCCTTCGCGAAGTTCTGTCCGAGGAAGTGAGATGTACCAGCCTGCAAGGCTTTTCCATCCTGCATCAATGCTTCAATACAATACGTTTCAATAGCTCCCGCAAAGCGTTCGTTTGGAGTTTTAACTCCCCTCACAACCGGCACAGCCAGCCAGTTCTCCGCAAAATCCGCATATACGTGAAGCATTTTTTCTGCCTCTTCGATTGCCTCTTCAGATGTAGCATGTGCTGTATGTCCTTCCTGCCACAGGAATTCAGCCGTACGCAGGAACAGGCGTGTGCGCATTTCCCATCTTACCACGTTAGCCCATTGATTTACCAGGATAGGAAGGTCGCGGTACGACTGAATCCACCCGCGGTAAGTATTCCAGATGATCGTCTCAGAAGTAGGCCTTACAATCAGTTCCTCCTCCAGTTTTGCTTCTTCATCCACTATGATGTTGCCCGAACCGTCATTCTTCAGGCGATAGTGTGTCACAACAGCACATTCGGTTGCAAATCCCTCCACATGTGAAGCCTCTTTCGAAAAAAATGACTTTGGAATGAATAAGGGAAAATAAGCGTTGGTGTGGCCAGTATCCTTAAACATTTTATCAAGAGCAGCCTGCATCTTTTCCCAGATAGAGTATCCGTACGGCTTGATTACCATACATCCTCTTACTGAAGAGTGTTCTGCCAGATCCGCTTTTGTAACAAGTTCATTATACCATTGCGAATAGTCCTCATTTCTGCTTGTAATACCCTTACTCATAATAATTTTTAAAGTTTTTTTTCGTAATTTTAACACAAATATTCTGATAGCAAAGTTATAAAACTAACCCGGCTATAAAATATATTTTAAGATGCAACCTTTGCCCCTAAGGAGCGTCTAACAATGAGAAAGGGATGATTGGAGATTTAACACACACGGCAATGAAACAATTACTATTACCGGCCCTTGCATCAGTAGGCTTACTGATGGCAGCCTGTTCCACTACTAACCAGTTGGCACAGCAGGGCAACAACGACGATGTATATTATTCAGAGGCGAGGGCAAAAGAGGTAGATTATGCCCGGCAGGCAGAAAGAAGTTATCGAACAGACGAACAGCTTTACGGCGGGGAGGATCACGGCGATGACGTAGATTATGATTTTGATTATGGGTATGCCTCAAGGCTTAACCGATTTCAGTATGCGTCTCCCTGGAGAACGTATTACGATAACTGGTACACCTATGCTTATGACCCATGGTACTCTTACCGGTACGATCCCTGGTTCTACGGTTCAGGCATGTCATTGTCTTTCGGATGGGGATCACCATTTTACGGCGGTTACAGCAGTCCCTGGGGAATCTACGGATATGGATCGCCATACTACAGTAACTACTGGGGCCCTGTTTCCTACTATGGTTACGGAGGTTATCCGGGCTGGGGATATGGCGGATATCCCGGATGGGGCTACGGTGGTGGTGTAGTTGTGGCAGATCAAAATTACCGTCCTAGACCAGGGCGAGGTACAGGTAATCCTAATCTCGGCAGAGACCGGACAACTAGACCCACAAACAGCGGATATTCAAGACCTTCTGACGGAAGGGTTTCAGGTGGGTATTCCAGACCTGTCAGAGGTAATGACGGAACTGGCACTTCAACATCATCAGAACGGCCTGTAAGACAGGAGCGTCCGACCCGCCAGGAAAGGCCGTCAACAGAATCATCGAGACCAAGCAGGTCATCTGAAAGACCTCAACGTTCTGATTATCCGAGCTATACCCCCTCTACTCAAAGCAGTTCGCCCCGAAGCTCAGGAAGTACCAGCAGCGGAGGGTCTTCAGGTGGTGGCAGCAATAGGCCAAGACCAAGCAGGTAAGAGTTTGTAATTAACTTTTAACACAAAACAATGAGATTAAAATTTCTATTGATTGGCACTGTATTACTTACAGTCAGTCAGACAACATATGCACAATATGTGCAGGATGCGTTGCGGTTTTCGAGATTTAACCAGGGATCCACATCGAGAGTTAAGGCGCTCGGTAACGCGTCTACTGCCATCGGAGGAGACTTAACATCTGTCAGCAGCAATCCTGCCGGCTTAGGATTCTTCAACGGATCTGAATTTAGTTTTACTCCTGAATACAATTTATCTTCCATTGATGCTACTTATTTTGGGAATAAAGAGAGTGCAGACAAGAACCGGATGAATTTTAATAATGCCTCACTCGTATTTAATACGAAATCAAGAGTAGGCAGAGGAGCTAACACATCTGAAGGCTTCTTAAATTTCAATTTTGGTTTATCCTGGAACAGGACATATAACTTCTATAATAACGTGTCTTATTCAGGGTTTAATAATCAAACATCTGTAGCCGACTATTTTGCAGAACTGGCTAACACGCCTTACGGGATGGAGGATTATCCCGAAGCCGGTTGGGCAGCCGATCACAGGTTGATCAGATTAGAAGGAAATACATATGTGCCGAATACCGCGATAGGTGCTGATCAGTATTATGATCAGCAGATGACCGGAGGACAAAACGAATTTAGCGTTTCGATGGGTACAAATTACAGCAACAAGCTTTACCTGGGGCTCGGGATTGGTTTTACAAGTCTTCGTTACAGGTCGGCCTCCACATTTATTGAGACAAATGAAACAACCTTTCTCGATGGTGATGCTGTTGCAGATAATGCCCTTTTCGATAGTTTCTATGATATTAACCAGCATACTAACGGCAGTGGTTTTAATCTAAAGGTTGGTTTGATCTACAAACCGGTTCCCGCTGTACAGTTTGGAGCATCATTTACCAGCCCCACCTGGTATTCGATAGAAGACCGTACTAACTATGCACTGGAAACCCGTTACGTGAATGCGACTCCTTATAGCCGCGCAGAGCCTGCTGAGGCTTATAACTACAATTATAATTTACGTACACCATTGAAGGTTTCAGGAGGCTTGGCAGTGTTCTTCAAGCAAAGGGGATTTATCACAGCTGACGTCGAATATGTTGATTATGAAGGAATGAAGATTAGCGATACTCCCGGGGCTGAGAACGACAATAGTGACATAGCATCGTTATATCAGTCGACAGTTAATGCCCGCATTGGAGCAGAAGGAAGAATTGATAATAATTTCTACATGCGTGCTGGTTACAATTACCAGGGCAATCCAGAAAGAGGTATTGGAAGTGCGACCAACACATACAGCGGCGGAGTCGGATATCGTTTTGCTAATTTCTATGTAGATGCTACATATTCAAGAAGTTCAGGAAAACAACATATTTACCCTTATGAGCTATATAATAATGATAGCCCACAGGCTACGCTTGACAAAACGTATAACAACGCATACCTTACTGTAGGCTTCCGTTTTTAATGTGTGTTTTATATATTTCTCCAGAAAAGAAGCGGGCCGGAGTGTTTAACTTCCGGCCTGCTTCTTTTTAAATAACTCCATAGAGAGATCCACCTTTCTCTCCAAGCCGGTCTACCCTCCTTTCAACATCCGGATCTTTAATCAGCTCGGGTGCGTGATGTGGTTTCTTTCGTGCATCTATAATAACGGGACCTTCACATCCCCAGTGTTTATACCTCGTAAAACTATTAACACCGTAAATATCATGAGACGGATTGCTGCGGGTAAATGTTATCCAGACCAGGTTGTTTACAGAGGCCGTAGCAAAGTCAGCATCGTCACATAAAACGATCAGAGCCAGTCCTTTTAGGTCTTCCTTCCTCAATTGCTCGTTGAGGATACCTATTTCTTTTTCAGTCTTTTCCTCATTCTGGTAAGCTGGCGCTTCAATAGCGGCTATACCCGGCAGGGCCAGTTTAATGCCGCTAAAAACAGAAGGAATAGTCAACGCAGCAGGCAGCTCTCTCCATAATTCCCTCTTCTTCTCTCCCGCTGCTGCAAAAACGACTTTTGACCCTGAATTTAAAGCTCCGCCTGTATAATCAAGCGTATCAATTGTTGTATTGGTGTGAAAATGGAGGTCACTTCTGAAGTCCATCCTTTCGAGTACATGTATTAGGAAGCCGCCAATATCGTGCGTATGCAGTGAAGGATCGTCTTCTTTCGCTGAGATGAACAGGTATTTAGCGAGGCTTAACTGGTTTTTTCCTAATATATGATTCGCTATCGTCAGAATCTCCTGCGGTTTGCGTTCTGCCAGGTATGGGGTGTACCGTTCACTTCCGATGGCAAACAGTAAGGGGTGAACACCGGCCGCATCCACAGCATTTACTTCATGTAAGCCCGGAATTTCCGAAGGAATAGCTGAACCCGTGATCTCGTGGATCAGCGCGCCAAAGCTGGTATCCTCCTGGGGAGGCCTGCCGACTACGGTAAATGACCATACCGGATTTTTACGGTGATACACCTTATGAACCTTCATTAAGGGGAAAGGATGAACGAGGCTGTAATAGCCAAGGTGGTCTCCAAACGGTCCTTCCGGTTTATTCGCATAAGGCTCGACCGTTCCTGTAATCACGAAATCGGCGTCTGCGGAGATACAAAATCCTTCCTCATCGTAAAAATAGCGGAAACGCCTGTTTCCTAGTGCTCCTGCAAAAGTCATCTCAGAGAGGCCTTCGGGCAAAGGCATAACGGCCGAAAGCGGATGAGAGGGCGGCCCTCCCACAAATATACTCACCTTCAGGGGCTGGCCTTTAGCATTTGCTTTAGTCTGATGCACACCAATGCCCCGGTGGATCTGGTAATGCAACCCCACCTCTTCGTTCAGAACATATTCGTTTCCGCCAAGCTGGATCCGGTACATTCCCAGGTTCGCATTCATGATGCCGGGCTTATCGGCATCCTCGGTATAAACCTGTGGCATGGTCACAAAAGGGCCTCCGTCCATCGGCCAGTTTACAATTTGCGGCAGCTCACTGATCTGCGTTCTTCCGAAATTGATGGGAGCGTTACGCCCCGTCTTCATCGGAAGCGCGGAAAGGGCCGTCAGACTAACATCAAGATATTTAAACGGATTTTTGATAGCTTTCACCGGATCGGTCTTCAGATCTACCAGGATCTTGATCTTTTCCAGGGTGTCCCTGAAGATGAACTTCGAACGGTCAAGTGTTCCGAACAGGTTGGAAACCGCCGGAAAACGGGAACCTTTGACATTCTCGAAATAGAGAGCCGGTCCTTCATTTTCGAATACACGGAGATGAATGGCGGCCATCTCCAGGTACGGATCTACTTCTTCCCTGATCCTGATCAAATGCCCGTTATTCTCCAGATCGTTTATGCAGGTTTGCAGACTATTATATCCCATTGGAGCCAAAGGTAAGAGTTCGCTCCGAAAATCTGAACATTTGATTGTGGTATGGGGTTATATAAAAGGGAGGATGATTTATAGATCATAAGGATCACGCTGCCATCTCTGTGGCACCTCTCTGCCGGGTGAGAGCACGTTGACAGCAGGGTGAGAGCACGGTGAGTGCACCCTTTTGCAGGAAAAGGTGCACTTACCGTGCTCTCATGGTTCTCTCACTGAGCCCTCATCCCGCACAGCGGCAGCACAGGGGTCGCAACCGGTTCCTTTAGTTCTGCAAAGCTTCCTCCTTATGAGGCAGAATTAACCTCCGGTTCCCCTGATTTCACCAGGCGCTGGCCCTGTTGAGTGATTCCAGATCAGACTCATCCAGTTTCAGTGTTGCCGACTTTGCAATGTCTTCCAGTTGTCCGGTGGTGGTAGCGCTGACAATCGGAGCGGTGATACCCGGATGGGCTATCAGCCAGGCAAGAGAAACCTGTGCCGGGGTTGCATGGTGTTTTGCAGCTATTTCATCCAGGGTCGCCAGGACATTCTTACCCTTCCCTTCCAGGTATTTTCTCACTCCCTGTCCGCGCGGACTCTTCGAAAGGTCTGCTTCGGTGCGGTATTTCCCGGAAAGGAAACCGCTGGCAAGAGAATAATAACTGATCACGCCGATGCCATATTCGTTTACTATAGGTTCATATTTGCTTTCATAGCCTTCCCGTTCGACAAGATTGTATTCCGGCTGAAGGCTTTCATATCTGGGCAGGCCTTTTTCGCTGGCGTCAAGCGCTTCCTTTAGTCGTTCGGGACTGAAGTTAGACGCTCCAATTACCCTGATTTTTCCTTCGCTGATCAGTTTCGCATATGCTTCGAGGGTTTCTTCAACCGGTACCGAAACATCATCATAGTGAGACTGGTACAAATCGATATAGTCTGTTTGCAGGCGCTTCAGGGATGCCTCTACAGCTTTAGTGATATATTCCTTTGATAATCCTTTCTGGCCGGGGCCCATCTCGGAGCCGACTTTTGTAGCCAGGACAACCTTGTTCCTTTTGCCGCTTTGTTTCAGCCATTTGCCGATAATGGCTTCCGACTCTCCGCCGGTGTTGCCGGGCACCCAGCGGGAGTATACATCCGCCGTATCTATAAAATCAAAGCCCAGATCTAAAAAAGAATCCAGCAGCCTGAATGAAGTGCTCTGGTCAGCGGTCCAGCCAAAAACGTTACCACCGAAGCATAAGGGAGATACTTCCAGTTCTGAATTTCCAAGTTTTCTTCGTTCCATTGTACGTATGTTTTGTACAAAATAACTAAGGCTAAACCGGATTGTTCAACACCTGAATGTCATTTCACTGAGATTTTGACAGAGGGATCTCTGTAAGCTACAGAGTGGATTCTTTCCACCTTTTCTTTACCGCTTCTATCGCCTTTTTATCCGTCAGAAACGTCACATCGGAGGATTGCAGGGCGTGAAGATTTCGCCAGCGGAAGGCCTGGCGGAACTTGCTTCCTTCAGGGAAATCAAAAGGAAGTTCGGAGCTGGCAAGCTGTACCGGCGACAATGGTTTTACAAGGTAGTAAATACTGATGATCTGGCTTTCGTTAAATGCTGATTTCTCAAAGAAATCGGTGGTATACAGGTGATCCTTTATTTCGATCTGGAAACCACACTCTTCAAAAAACTCGCGTTTAAGGGCGTCTATAAGCCCTTCGCCATACTCTAATCCTCCGCCGGGAAACTTGGTAAGATATACACCTTCGTGTTCCTCATCACTCAGGAGCACTTGCTCCTTCTCATTTATTAATAGCCCGTAGACACGAACGTTAAACAGAAACATGCGGCAAATGTAATGGAATTTATCATGATTTTAAGCGCCTATATTTTCAGCCGGAGCTTTTTCTTTTCCATTTTTTTAACGAGTACGATAAGTAAAAAAGATATAGACAACGAGCGCAGGATGCCTGGCAAGCCGGAATTTAAAACAGCAGGATACCAGAAACCGGCCAGGTCAAAGATGAAATAAAGGATGTAAGGCATCAGGTAGCAGGTAAGCGTGCTTGTTCCTGCCGCGCTGATCCAGCTAAACCAGTCCTGCTTTTTCTTTATGTCAATCAGCCAGATCATGCCGGCAAAGAAGAGGATGGCGATACCGGAACAGATCGTTACCCAGGCTGGTGTAGCCATGATCTTGGAGATGCCCCCTGCATAAGGGCGGATGAAGAACCCGAGCGCTGTCAATGCTACTGCAGTTCCGGCCAGCAGGGACCATAGTGCTTCCTCCCTGTTCCGTTCGGTGAGAATTGAGTACATTAGGGAGACGAGGGCGCCCAGCATGATGAGCATGATGCTGGAAGCGTCGCCTACCACCGGGATATCAAAAGGCATGAGCTGAAGATGAGATGTAATATTAATTGCCAGGAACAGCATTGTGGCAGACAGGTGAAGATAAATATTCGCCCTGATCACTGTGAAAACTACTGCACTCACGAGGTATGCCCAGCCAATGATGCCCAGGATACCCCACCATGATGGCTCCATTCCATGAGTTTGCCCGCCTTCTCCCCCTTTGTACAGCAAAGCCATTGTGATGAGGGCTGCAGCGCCAAGGGATATCAGCGCATATTTCAGTATTTTGTTGATGGCCAGAGGATAATCCAGCCAGACAAGAAAAAAGCTCAGAGTGATCAGCAATCCCCATATTGCCTTCGGCAGCATAGATTCGTCGCTATAGCTTTCCATATTTACATGGTAAAAGCCCATCACTATCAGGGCAAACGAGCGGGAAAAGATGTGATAAAAGATGCTGATAAAGGAATCTCCCTTTTGAATGCGCTTTCTTAGCGCCCAGGGCATCGAAAGCCCGACAATGAAAAGAAAGGTCGGAAAGATAATGTCAGCAAAACCCATTCCGTCTTCATCAGCCTGCGTGTGTCCGATCCAGGACGGAATGTTATCTACACCTGCTACATCGTTAACGAAGATCATCAGGAACATCGTGATCGCCCGGAACACGTCAATAGACAGGAGGCGCTTAGGGAGGTTAGTCATTTTGCTGGTATTCAAGTCTTATAAAAGCAGAACAAGATAATAAATTTCCTCTATAGAATATTTTCAATGGCTGAGGAGAGATCGAATTTATCTAAGTTTACTAAAGAGAAGTTTATTTTAGTGACATTTAAAACCAGATATGAAAACAGCGTTTATTAACGGTACAATCTATACCGGGGACGGAGAAATTCAGGGAAAAGCCCTGTTATGTACCAGGGGGGAAATTGAGGGATTTACAGATCTCTCTTCCGTTCCTGAAGATTATACTATCATAGATTGTAATGGAAAATATATAGCACCCGGATTACTTGATCTCCAGATCTACGGAGCCGGAGAGTATTTGTTTTCGCAGGCGCTTTCCCGCTCTTCCCTTGAAAGTATCTCCGATGCGATTACCGCGACGGGAACAACAGGTTTCCTGATCACCCTGGCTACCAATACCCTGGAAGTGTTCAGGAAAGCAATTGAGGCAGCCAGAGGATTCTCCCATCCCGCCTTTATGGGGATTCATCTGGAAGGACCCTATATGAACCCGGCGAAACGGGGAGCTCACGTGCTCGGGTATATCAGGAAGCCGGATATGAAAGAAGTTGAAGATCTGATCCGGTACAGTGATGGATTAGTTAAAATGATCACCCTGGCTCCTGAAATGACAGACCCGGCGATTATTACCTTCCTGGAGCAAAATGGAGTAACGGTGTCTGCCGGACACAGTAATGCTACATTTGAAGAGTCGCAGCAGGCTTTTGCAAACGGTATCAGAACATCCACACATCTTTTCAATGCAATGTCGCCGCTGCATCACCGGGAGCCAGGTTTACCAGGAGCCTTGTTCGGGGCGAAAGATGTCTTTGCAAGTATTGTGGCAGACGGTATCCATGTTGCCTTCCCTGTGATTTCCATTGCGAAGAAGATGATGAAAGAACGGCTTTTCCTGATTACAGATGCCGTTACAGAAACACTGGCAGGACCGTATGTTCACGTAGAAAAAGAAGATCGCTTTACTTTACCTGACGGTACGCTTTCGGGCTCTAAACTAACTCTTTTAAAGGCTGTTGAGAATTGCGTGAAGCATGCAGATATACCCCTGGACGAGGCTTTGAGAATGGCATCTGCCTATCCGGCACAGGTGATCGGAGCGCCGGACCGCGGAAAGATCCGGGAAGGTTATAAAGCAGATATCCTGGTGTTCGATGAGGATTTCAAGCCGGATATGGTGTTCATTAACGGGGAAGAACAAAAACGATAAAAAAACAACCGGCAGGCTCCTTTTGAAAAAGAACCTGCCGGAATAACGATTTGCATATTAAATGGTGTGCCTATCGGGCATCCCTTTGTTTCTTTTCCCCGGTATATTGCTTCTCTCCTGCCTTCACTGCTAAAGAAAGATCATTTTCTTCCGGAGGGACGGGGCAGCGGTAACCGGAACTGTATGCGCAGTATGGATTATATGCCCTGTTGAAATCGATTGTGATGTTCCCGTCTTTGATATCGCTGGTTTTGACGTCTATATATCTTCCCCCGCCATATGTCTCCGTGCTGTTGGTCTGGTCGGTGAACGGAAGAAACAGATAGTCCTTATATTCAGCGTTAGACGCCAGAGCAATATTCCTGTACAGCGTAAGCTGGCGGGACTCGCCGGCCAGCGTGAAGCTGAGTGTTGCATAGCGGATAAACTCCTTACTGGTTCCGTCGAAAGTGGGCATCTTAAAAGGTTTCTGGTCTTCGGGAAGCGTCACTTTTGCCTGTACCCTGAAGTTGCTGTCGGCCTCATAAAAATGCAGGTTTTTCAGGTCTTCTTTCTTCAGGGGAGAATGCTGATCCTTCAGGAAACCTTCCAGGTACTCCTTGCGGTAGCGGGCTGCTTCCTTTTGAAAATCCTGAGCGAAAGCGGCGGCGGCCTGACACAGGCAAGCCACCACTAAAAGATATTTTAACTTCATTATTATTCCTGATCTTATTTATTCCACCACAAGGCTGTCTCAAGGTTGTCCTGTCCCTGTCCGGCAAGCGCCTGCTGGTAATTTTCCCTGTTTACACTCTGCTCCCTGAGGGGGTAATATAATCTTTTGGGGATCCCGTTTCCAAACAGTGGTTCAAAACGATACTCCTGGACACCGGTATCAGTCGTACGCCGCCATACCAGGTCGCCCGGTTTCACCAGGAACAAGGGGTAACCCGTCCTCCTGATCTCGCTCCAGGCTTCCTGCCCCTGCATATACAAAGCAAGGTATTTTTGGGTTAAGACGTTCTCCTTATTTGCAGCGGGGAGTTTAGACAGGTATTCTGAAACCTTGTCGGCACTTACCCCCCACTTCTCCAGTGAGCGCTGCACGCCGCTCCTGTAAGAAGCATCATTCCAGTTATCATGCTCTGAACGGAGGAAGGCTACCTCTGCATATTCCATCAGAACTTCGCCATAATCTGCTGCGTTTACGGCTGTACCGGGAAGACTGATGTCGGTCGGGCCGTTTACCCCGGCAACTGAAAGCGGCAGTCCGTAAGGCTGGCCGATGTACTCGTTCCGGGCGTTTGGAAGCGCGTAAATACTCAGGCGCGGATCCGCGAAGTTGAACGGCCCGGTCTCCCCCTTCAGGACATTGATGAGAACGTGCGATACCGCGTAGTCCTTACGGTTTGCAGTCACTGTTGCCCGGTAAAGAGGGGCTTCATTCGGAGCTGCCGGTAAATATTTAAATACGGCATTGTCTTCGTTTCCTGAAAATACTCCCTTTTGAACGGCATCGGTAAAATGCTGCTCAGAAAGCTGCGGAAGCTTGGTCTTTATCCGCGTAGCAACTCTCAGGCGCAGTGAATTAGCGAATTTGGCCCATTTTGCATTGCTTCCTTTATAAATAATGTCTGAAGCGCCAAAGGTGGTTGCCGAAGGCGTTTTTAAAAGGGTGTCGCCTGCAGCCTTGAGTTCGTTCAGAATATCGGTGTAGATCTTTTCCTGGCTGGCATAAGCAGGGGTGTAATTTTCCTGGATTTGCTGTAAAGCTTCGAAATCAGGGTCGGAGTTTCCGTAGGACTGGTAAGGGACTGAGCCGAAAGCATCTGTCAGGGTCTGAAAGATGTATGACTTCAGTATCCGGCTGATGGCAATCTGGTTGGCATTCGTTCCTGCTGTTCCGGCAGCGGCTACATTCTTTGTCTGCTCACTGGTGTTCAACTGGATTATTTCTTCCAGGTTATTAAGCGTCTTGTATGAATTTGACCAGAAGGTGTTCAGATCGCCTGCTGAGATGCTGTACCTGGACTGATCGGTGTAAATGTTCTGACTATAATACTGGGAGAAAAGCATAGCTCCTTTAAGGGAGAATGTTTCACCACGAAGGTTATCCACGAGCTGTTTTTCTGCAGAAAGCAGAATGGTCGTTGTAGGTACGATAGCCGCTTTGTTGGGGTCGGTATTAATATCTGTTAAGTCTTTGCAGGACGACAATCCTGTAACGAGTACAAGTGCTGCCGCTGCTGTTTTGTATATGGTGGAAAGATTATTTTTCATCACTCTGAGCTTTTAAAATTTGAAGTTTAAGTTTAATCCGAAAGTTGCCGGAACGGGCAGGTTCCCTCCTTCTATTCCCTGAACGTTTCCTCCGCTGTTGGTTATTTCAGGATCTATATACTTGCTTTTTGTGTAAATGTTCCAGAGGTTACGTCCGTAGAGACTAAGGTTAACCTGGCGAACCGGGGCATTCTTAAGATTGAAATTATACCCGAGGGTTACTTCCCGTAATTTTACGAAAGTGGCATCAAACACGCTGAAGGTGGTGGGGCCATTGTATTCGTTCCTAGCCCAGTTAAGAGCGGAGATACGTGTATCATTCGGGCTGGTATTGCTTACCGTGTAAGTTCCGTCGGCATTGAACTGAACATTTCCTTTTACTCCGTCTACAATGATGCCGTCTTCCCGGACATTATTGGCGGCAGTACGTTCGAGCACACCGGAATACATCCCTACCTTATAGGTCTGGGAGAAAAATTTGCCGCCTACCCTGCCGTCTACCAGGAAGCCAAGATTAAAGTTTTTGTATCTGAATGAGTTCTGAAAACCAAAGAGGTAATCCGGCAGGACGCTCCCCAGGGGCACAAGTTGTTCTGTCCTGGCATAGGTACCGTCGGCTTGCACCAATCGCTGACCATCAGGAGCATATACAAAATCATAGCCCATAATCTGGCCATAAGACTGACCTTCTTTTGCCACGAGAGTTACCAGTGTGTTGCTGAGTTCCAGGGTATTAACGTCCTCGTACAAGTTTTCTACCTTATTCCGGTTTTTAGACCAGTTAAGGGTACTGTTCCATTCGAAATTGTTGTTTCTCACAGGACTTGCACCGAGTGTGACCTCGATCCCCTTATTAGTTATCAAACCGGCATTCAGATATTTGCTGTCATAACCGAATGCAGGAGATAAAGGAATTGGGATCGTCTGATTCCGGCTTTTATTGTCGTAGACGGTTACATCGATGGAAACACGTCTCTGTAAGGCCTGTATGTTTAAACCCGCTTCCAACGACCTTGTTAATTCCGGCTGGAGGTTGGCGTTATTCAGAGTGGAGGGCAATGAATACACCGGACTTCCGCCAAATGCCTGTCCGGGCTCATATACCTTCGCAAGTCGGTAAGGTTCCGTATCATTCCCGGCGTCAGCCCATCCTAACCTCAGTTTTGCAAAATCGAGCCATGTCCATTGCTTGAGTGCGCTCAGTTCACTAAACACAAAGCTTCCGGTAACAGAGGGGTAAATGAATGAAAAGTCCGACTCAGGAAGGGTCGAAGACCAGTCGTTTCTGACAGTGCCTTCCAGGTAAAGCATATTCCTCCATCCCACAGAAACACTGCCAAATAACGAGTACATCTTTCTATGAAATTCGTTTGAATTTGTTGCTACAGAAGGAGCATTCCTTAGATTATAGTAGTTGGGAACGATAAGTCCGCCCTGGGTAATCACATCGCTGATCCTACCGCGCTTGTTCATGATATTTCCTCCGGCAATTGCGTTAATGGAGAAATCATTAACGTTCTTTTTTGCCAGCGCAAGAAATTCATAGTTCAGTTCGCTGAAATTATTAAAATATTCTTCGTAATTCGATTGTGACCTCGAGTAAACAGCAATTCTATCCTGAAAATCATAGTGGTAAATATCTGCGTTTAATTTACCTCTCAGTTTCAGCCAGTCAGTAGCATCCAGCTCAAGGCCTATATTTCCGAACACCCGGTCGCGGTTTTCCTTCAGATAACTCTCGTAAGCTGACCAGTAAGGATTGTCTATAAAACGGGTGGCTTCAGCTGCCGGGGTATTCAGATAGCCGGTCCGGTTCCATGCACGCGGAGTTCCGTCGGGCCGTTTATATTCTTTCAGTCTGTCGTAATCTACCTGCACCTGGCCCCATTGAAACGCTTCCAGCATGATATTCCTGTTAGATGCTCCCGTCCATGGACGTCCTGTAGTTTTATTTTTGACATAGTTAATACTGGAGGAAGCGTTCAGCTTTCCAAACCTGGAAGAGCCGGAAGCGCTGATTGTGTTCCGGTTGAGACTTGAATTCGGAACTGTACCGCTGACATTTTTATTTGTATAAGAGAGTCTGTAAGTCGTCTTCTCACTTCCTCCACTGATAGACAGGTTATTAGTATTAGAAATTCCTGTTTCGAAGAAGGATGTTACGTCGTTTTTAGGGTAGATCCAGGGCTGAGGATTAAGATAATCAGCAGGATATTCCGGATCGAGATTGTACCAGTGCAGGACGGGGGTACCGTCCAGGCGCGGGCCCCAGCTTTCGTCGGCTGCATAATCGACAATGTTATATTCTGTGCCGTTTATATTCGCTTTCTGAAATTCGTTCGAGTACCCTCCACCATATAGTTTCTGACGTTTTGGAAGGCGTACTATTTTTTCCAGTTCCACTCCTGTTGTAAAAGAAAGATCCGTCCGGTCACCGGTTTTTCCTTTCTTTGTCGTAATAAGGATGACCCCGTTTGCAGATCTTGTACCATATAAGGCTGAAGCTGAAGGGCCTTTTAATACCGAAATATTCTCAATATCGTCGGGATTCAGGTCCTGGATCATATTGCCGATGTCCTTTCCTGCGCTACCATTTTGCGTAGGGGAAGTATTCAGGTCGGTGTTGTCTATAGGGGTACCATCTATTACATATAAAGGCTGGTTGCTACCGTAGAGGGAGGTGATTCCCCTTAATGTTACCCGGGTCGATCCCCCCATGTTTCCTCCTGATGATATCACCTGTAACCCGGCGATCTTTCCGGAAATGGAACTAAGTGCGTTAGTTGGCCGGGTGGCAAGTGCCTGTCCGCCAATGTCCTGAACTGCATAACCAAGGGCTTTTTTTTCTCTCGGGATATTAAGCGCCGTCACTACCACCTCAGTAAGGTTGTTGTTTGACGGGCTGAGACGTATATTAAGTAAAGTCTTCTGTCCCACCTTAAGCTCCTGGGTATTAAACCCGATATAGGTGAACACCAGGATAGCGTTCTGATCCGGCACCGAGATATTGAATTTACCTGCAGCATCAGTCGATGCGCTGATATGTGTATCTTTCACCTTTACAGAAACACCCGGGAGAGTTTCCCCGCCTGCATCCGTTACCGTTCCGGAGACGTGGATTTCCTGCAATTTGACAGGACTTTTAAATAACTCTGCGGGTGCCGTGCGCGCAGCCCGTATTGCACCGGGTATATAAAGACAAAAGGCAAAAACAAGGATTGAGGCATAATGTGTTCTTCTGAGGCCATAGGTATTCAGCCTCAACTTCCAATAGTTAAAGTATGTCATGTTGATTGATTAATGAATGTTCTGTTTTTTGATAATGTGTTGTTTCCTGACTGCCGTACGTCAGCAGATCATCGGAGAGGCTTGGGGTGACTTACAACAGGCATGCATGGAATTGCCCGTCATGGGATAGTCCCGGTAATGGGACCAGGAAGGCTTGACTGATTTGATTACTGCTTCTGTTTTCACTGTGTTTACTGGATAAGTTTTCATAATTCTTTCTAAAAACTTACTTACCCGGAATGATTTTTAATGGACAAACAATTAAAATCACTTATCTTCTCCGCCTTGGCGGACAGGAATTAGCACCTTGTTATTACAGGTTGCCAAGATTTCGCAGGGCCTTTCCCTCCATCTTTCTGGATAAGCAAAAACTATGGTGCAAATATACTAGTAAATCTAGTAATTCTATAGGGTATTGGAAAAATTAGAAAGAGATGACTTTTGAGCTGTTCCGGCTCACAGTGATGAGAGGATCGGCCCCCCCTCTCAGATGCTGAAAAATGAAGTCTTTTTTGCATTTATGTCAGCTCGAAAACCGTAATCTCGGGGAGAATCCCCACCCTTCCCGGATATCCAAGGAAACCAAAGCCGCGGTTTACATACAATTTCTGGTTTCCGGCTTCATACAGTCCGGCCCACTGCTTGTACACCCACTGAACCGGACTCCATTTAAGACCGGGCAGTTCAAAGCCAAACTGCATACCATGTGTGTGGCCTGAAAGTGTCAGGTCGATATCCGGATATTTTATTCTCACCTCTGCTTCCCAGTGGCTTGGGTCGTGACTCATTAATATTTTAAACGGATAGCTTTCCGATCCCCTGTATGCTTCTGCCATCCTGCCGTACTTTGGAAACCCGGCCTTCGCGCCCCAGTTTTCAATCCCCAGCAGAGCCATCCTGTCTCCGTTGCGTTCCAGCTCCACATGTTCATTCATCAGGAGCCTCCACCCCAGCTCACTGTGCACATCTTTCAGACGGCTCAGATTGTCCGCTTTTTCCCTGGCTTTTTCGCCCTGTGGGTTTATTCCCCAGTAATAGTCACCATAGTCATGGTTCCCCAGTACGCTGTATACACCCAGGGGGGCCTTCAATCTGCTAAAGACATCCATGTAATTTTCCATCTCTACCGCCCTGTCGTTTACCAGGTCGCCCGTGAACAGGATCAGGTCTGGCCTTTCCTTAAGGATCAGATCGATTCCCCTGTTTACTTTTGCTTTATCCTGGAAACTGCCGCTATGAATATCGCTGATCTGAACGAAGCGCATTCCTTTGAGTCCCTGAGGGAGCTTCGGAAAATGAAGCTTTATCCTCCTGATCCTGTAAGCGTATTTATTTCCGAATCCATATACCAGTGAAAGAAAAAGCCCGGTGCCCAGTACAAGCCCCACAATCGTAACAATAGCGCTTCTTGGAACAGAATCGTGTGCTCCTCCCTGAAAAGAAAGGATGATCCATGTAATGAGCCTGCGGATATCGTCAAGCAGGAACACCGCCGAACTGACAACTTTTGAAAACACAAGCCCTATGACCACAGCAAACAAATAGTTGCTGAACCTCGTAAACCTGACAGCCGACTGGAGATAAGGAAAAAGAAGCACAGAAGCCAGAGTGCCTGCAGACATCAGGGCGTATACGATATAAATTCCGGTTTTTACTCCGTCCCATTCTGACAGGAACAAGGAATTTAAAGCGGTAAATACATAAAGGTCTAAAAGTAATATAAGCGCAATAATGACCCAGCGGGACCCGGTTCTTCTCATTTATCTATGCGGCATTTAATTTTTTATGCCCGCCGCAATATTATGGATTATCCGGTATATTACCCTGATATTTAGCTGCGAACGGAATTTTATTTCATTAGGCTGACTTACCAGGCTATCCCGTAGTCTTCACCGTGGTTGCTGACATCACTGTCCATTTCTTAGGGTCAAGGGGCGAAGCGCATTCCGAAATACAGGCCGGTACACAGTTCCCACTTATCGTAATAAAAACTACCTTGACTAATTCCCGCTTAATATTTTTTCTTTGTGCCTTCTGCAGGAAGCGGATCTGCATAATTGCGGATAAACCATTCCAGTACCTTGCTCTCACTTGCGTTGTGACATGCCAGCACCACCTCCGTACTCACAGGGATCTCCGGAAGTTCAATAAAGTCAACTTTCAAATGGGTATACTGGTGTTTTAAAGAGACCGGCAGCACGGATACGCCAAGCCCTCCTTCTATCATCTGGAGAATCGAATATACGTTATTAGCTTCATGCGTAATGTCAGGAATAAAGCCAAGCCTGTTACACACCTCCGCCAGCTTCTCGTTGTAATGAGGTGCAAACTCATTATCAAAAGATATGAACGGGCTCTTCCGCAGATACTCAACCAATGCTTCCCGCTTATGTGTGTCAACCGCCAGAGAAGGTACAACCAGCATAAAAGGATCGTTAAAAAGGCTTTTTACTTTCAGCTTCGCCGATGGCACCGGCGCCCTTAATATCCCCACATCCAGTGTGCCTTTCTCGAGGTTTTCTATCTGCGCCCTGGTAGGCAGCTCATACAAGGAAGTTCTTATGTAAGGGAAGACCACCCGCATAGCCTTCAGCACCTCTGCCAGATAAGATTGATAGACCGAACTGATATACCCGATCCGGAATTCGCCGCTTTCGTTTTCGTGAATTTTCCTAACGGTGTTTTTGCACTCTTCAAGTTCGTTCAGGATGAGGTCTGTTTTAGTTTTCAGGTATTTGCCGGCATCTGTAAGCGTCACTTCTTTATTATTCCGGATAAACAACACGGCTCCCAGTTCTTCTTCCAGTTCTTTTATCTGGCGGCTCAGCGGAGGCTGGGAGATATAAAGCTTATTCGCAGCCCTGGTAAAGTGCAGTTCTTCAGCCACTGTGCGGAAATAGATGAGATGCCTGAGTTCCATAATACCTTAAAGGTATCAATAATTGACAGAAAATGTATTTTCAGTGCATAGTTAATCCCTTTACCTTTGATAAAAAACAAACCGCACGATGAAAACAGATTACACAAGCAAGGCCACAAACGAAGAGATCAGGGCCAGATTCGATCAGGATGTAGAGCGTTTTTCGAATCTCGACACTGGCCAGAAAACCATCATCGATGCACCCCTCATGCTCGAACTTTGTACGGAAGCAGCTATGTATGTTAACCCGCAGGCTAAAGAACTGCTGGATGTCGGCTGCGGGGCTGGTAATTTAACGCTCAGGATGCTGAGCAGGATTCCGGGACTGAACTGTACGCTCAACGACCTGAGTTTGCCTATGCTTGAACGGGCGAAAGTCCGGGTGAGCGGACAAACTACCGGTCAGATTACGCTTATCCAGCAGGACATGAGAGATCTGGAACTTCCCTCAGATCAATTTGATATCATTCTCGCTTCTGCTACCCTGCATCACCTCCGGGATGATGCCGACTGGGAAAATATGTTTCAGAAGTTTTACAGAATATTAAAACCAGGCGGAAGTATCTGGATCTCGGACATCGTGACGCAGGAGGCACCTGTACTGGAGCGCATGTTCCAGAAAAGGTTCAGTGATCATCTTGAATCAATTGGCGGTCCGCAGTACCGGGATCATGTACTGGAATATGTTGATTATGAAGATACTCCGCGTTCTTTGAATTATCAGCTCGAACTGCTTCGCAAGACAGGTTTTTCATATACAGAGATCCTTCATAAGAATTCAAATGTGGCTGCTTTTGGCGCAATTAAGTAAAAGCGACTAACGGTTCTGCTCCTCAGGCAAAGAGCACAGGGCAAACAATTCAGCGTTTTCCGCCTTTATTATCTGGAAACAGATATTACTATGAATACGAACGG
>NZ_QEAS01000002.1:84358-109251 GCF_003130405.1 Pararcticibacter amylolyticus | reverse complement strand
GACCCCAGAGAGGATATCGAAACGGTAGTGTCTAAAAATGACAATGTCGCCCCTGTTCCTGATAAGGAGGAACTTGAGGATAAGAAGAAGCCGGAGGAAGACGAGTAGCTTACAGATCGACTCTGAAAACAGATCCGTTGCCCGACTCACTCTCCACTGAAATTCTGCCTCCCAAACTTTCGATCTGGGTTTTGGTGATAAAGAGGCCAACTCCTTTACTGTCAAAACCTCTGTGAAAGGTTTTATGCAGTTTAAAAAGGTGCTTACCGTATTTATCCAGGTCAATACCAAGGCCGTTATCCTGAACTTCAAGGACAGTGTGACGGCCTTCTTTGAATGTTTTTATTACTATCCTGCAATCCTTTTTCGTGTTCCTGTACTTGATCGCATTGCTGATCAGGTTGTACAAAATGCTGTCCATATAAGGTTTGGGATACGGAATGACCGGAACCTGCAGTTCTTCCTGTATATGGATGTTCGACTGCAGAATTTCATTACTGAACATCAGTTTAATCCTTCCAATCATCATGCTGATATCGCAGTCCGTATGGGGCAAGTCTTTATTCAGGCGGATCTGCACAATGCTGATCAGGTCGTGAAGCACTTCGTCGAGACTCCTGGCGGATTCCGCGAGCATGGTACCCCAGGTCACCGCATTTTCGGGCTCATTCTGCAACATCTCCGCAAGGGTCATAATGTTAGCCACCGGGCTTCTCAGATTATGTGCGACAATCCTGCTGAATTCCTCCATCTGCCCCACTTTATTCTTCAGGCTTACGGTGGCATGGTTTAACAGCTGATTCTTATTTTCAAGTTCTGAAATAAGTCCTTTCAGGAAGCTGATATCCACTATCTGTGAGAGGAAGAACTGAGGTTCCCCGTTTTTATCAGAAATGAGTGATACCCTGAGCAGCGCCCATATCACATCGCCGTTCTTCCGGATATACCTTTTTTCCATACTATAAGAAGATATTTCCTTATTGAGGATCGCGTTGACGTAGCTCAGATCTGCCTGCAGGTCGTCGGGATGCGTTACTTCCTGGAAAGACCGCTTCTGCAATTCTTCTTTCGAATAGTCGAGAAATTTCAGCAGCGCTTCATTCACATCTATCCACAACCCCTCGGGAGATACCAGTGCCATCCCAATTGCAGAGAAATGAAACGCATTGAAGAATTTCTGTTCAGTCAGGCTTACCTGCACTTCCCTTGCTTTTCTTCCTGAAATGTCCTTATAAATGCCGGTGACTTTCTGCGGGTTACCCTTGCTGTCATATTTAACGATCTTTCCTCTTGAGATGATCCATCTCCAGCCATAGCTATTGCACCACACCCGGTATTCCTGCTCGTAATGACTAATCTGCCCCGACAAATACATCTCCAGGTGCTTCAGCACGCGTTCCCTGTCATCGGGGAATATCATATCTTTAAAAACGGAAAAACTCAGATCCAATTCGGGCTTTTTAAATTTAAACAGATCGTGCCACCCTTCCCTGACGTAGAACTTGTCTTCCTGCGGATACAGGTCCCACACCCCCAGCCCATTGCTTCTCAATGCCAGCTTGATCCTCTCTTCATGTATCCTGCCGCTTTCTTCCGTATCAATTTTTTCTGTACAATCAGTGAAGGAGATGAGTACACCACGCTGATCGCTCTCTTCTATCAGGGCCGTACTCACATTTAGCCATTTCAGCGTGCCGTTATCACTTACTATCCCCAGCAACTTATTCTTTTGGGCTTGTCCTGTTTCGAGGGTTAAGGAGAAGGGCAGATTTTCATGCTGGTAATGCGCCCCGGATTCTTCGATCAGATCCAGCCCAAGGCAGGCAATTGTTTGCCCGTAAAGGTCATCGGGGCTTCGTTCAAAGATCTGTGCAGCTGCTGTGTTAGAGAAGATAATAGTGTTTTGACAGTTTTGAATAATAATTCCCTCCGGAATGGCGTCAAGGATCGTTTTGTTAAACAGAGATTGAAGGTTCATGGGCAGATGAATTTTTAGTAATACAGATTTCGTACATGTGTATGCATTGAGAGAACATTAATTTTTCACAGACACGACAAGATAAACGCCGGCATGACGGCCATCCCTTTATCCATTATGTGTTTTGTGTGTGTTTGATGTAGCCTCTGCTATTAAAAGAGAGCCAGCAGATGCGTAAAACCCCGTGTTTTATTAGGTGCAAATGTTCACAAAAACAGGCTATAAAGCAAATAGAATGTTAATGTTTTTTTAGTGGCGGGGCCTCACAATTTCTTCATCACCCATAAGAAGCCAGCAGCCGTGATAACGGCCAGTATACCAGTAGATATCCACAGGACATCAAAACCAAAAGACGATACGATGCGGGTTCCGGCAAAGGGTGATAAAATATGAGCTGCTGAAAAAGACAGGGCGTTCATGCCCATATAGGCCCCCTGCGTGTCTTTTGACGATCTTTTTAATGTCACTGTGGCCATAAAAGGCATTGCCAGGATCTCCGACAGACAAAGTAAGAACATTGAAAAGTAGAGAAGCAGAAGTTTCCCCGGAAATACCAGTAAAGAAAAGGAAGCGCCGCAAAGAAGGGTGCCAATTACGATGGCAGCGGCTGCACTCAGCCGGTTCCCCGCCAGATGCACAAGCGGCATTTCGAGAGAGAAGACTACGAAGCCGCTGTAAGCAAGTATGAGTCCGATGCTCCAGTCACTTAAGTGATGTTGCTGCCGGTAAAAAAGCGGCAATGTATTTAAAAGCTGAAAGAAGCAGATTGCATAGAAACAGCATAGTAAAGTAAAAATAAGAAAATGAGTATCCTTCCAGGGCGACCGGTTCTGATGGCTGTTTTGCTCGCTATCATGCCGCTTTTTTCTCTCCTGAGTTCCTTTGCGGTTTCTAAAGAAAAAATAAAACACCAAACCAGCCAGTCCCGTGGCTACTGCATTCCCGTAAAATAAGAGATGGTATGAAAAAGCTGCCAGAAAACCTCCCAGTGCCGGCCCGATAGAGAATCCGAGGTTCATGGCCATCCTGTTCAGAGAAAAAGCCTTTGTGATGCTTTCCGGACTTGAATAAGAGGCGATAGACACCGTATTGGCAGGCCGGAAGGTTTCCGTTACCAGGCTAAGAATAAACACACCGGCAGATAAATGGGCTGGCTGTGTTAACTCCGGGAGAATGCAGAAAACCGGAACACAAAGTAAAAGACAGCCCAGTTGAATAACAAAATGCCCGGCTTTATCGCTGAGCCAGCCACCAAGCCAGGAGCCGGAGACAGCGCCCAGTCCAAAGCAGCTTAGTACGGTACCGGTTTCCCGGATGGTAAAATGAAGCGACTGAGTCATATATACCCCGAGGAAAGGTATAACCATCGCCCCGCTGCGGTTTATAAGCATGATCAGTGCGAGCATCCAGGCCGGCCGGGTTAGTCCTTTGTATGAATTAAGGTAACGTAGCAGAAGGGTTTTCATGTACAATAGCAATTAAGGCAGTGCGCCTGTAAGCAGAAGCACATCACGAATCTGCGAAAATAATCAAAACCTCAGAAGCAATGAGAGTGTTGAAGGCATTATCTGCAAATGATTGTCAAAAAAAACAGGCATAGTTTTTTTAAGCAGAGCAAGCTATATTGCGGCGTAAACAAATATCGGATGAAGAACATTAAAAACCTTTTATTTTACTGTCTTGTCATAGGGGGATTTTCAGTCCTCATCTATCTTATCGCATCGCAGGGAGCTCTTTTGGAAACCGGCCGGCTTGCCGGCTCAAAAATGGCGAATGGAGGCTCGGGCTGGGATCATTTTAAAGAGGGCCTGCGGCATAACCTGGCTTATCCGCTTGGAGTGTTACTTCTTCAGATCATTACCATTATACTGGTAGCCAGGCTTTTTTCATATATTTTCAAAAAGATCGGACAGCCTTCTGTTATCGGAGAGATTGTGGCGGGTATTGTGCTGGGGCCTTCACTTGCCGGGGCGTATTTCCCGGAGTTCTCTTCCTTTATTTTTCCGGCAACATCGCTTCCAAATCTTGGAATTATGAGCCAGGTGGGACTTATCCTGTTTATGTTCGTGGTGGGTATGGAACTTGATTTAAAGATCCTCCGTAATAAGGCGCACGAAGCCGTGGTGATCAGCCATGCCAGTATTATATTTCCCTTCGCACTTGGAGTGGTACTGGCATATTTCATCTACCAGACCACTGCGCCAGACAAAGTGAATTTCCTTTCCTACTCTCTTTTTATTGGTATATCCATGAGTATCACGGCCTTCCCTGTGCTTGCCCGGATAGTCCAGGAACGGGGCCTTAGCAAAACCCGCCTGGGATCTATCGCCATTACCTGCGCAGCTGCTGATGACATTACCGCATGGTGTATCCTTGCCGCTGTTATTGCCGTAGTGAAAGCCGGATCGCTTGCCAGCGCTGGTTACACGATCATTCTGGCTACCATCTATGTTGTGGCTATGCTGAAGCTGGTCAGGCCTTTTTTGAAACGCATCGGCGAACTTTACTCCAGCAAAGAAAGTTTAAGCAAGCCTATTGTCGGGATCTTTTTCGTGGTACTTCTCATCTCAGCCTGGAGCACTGAGATCATCGGGATCCATGCGCTCTTCGGTGCATTCATGGCAGGTGTCATCATGCCTCCCAATGTTAATTTCAGGAATATTTTCATCGAGAAGGTAGAAGATATTGCGCTAGTGCTTCTTCTTCCGCTGTTCTTCGTTTTTACGGGACTCAGAACGCAGATAGGCCTCCTTAATGAACCGGGTTTATGGGAGCTCTGCGGGATTGTCGTTCTGGTTGCTGTTACAGGTAAATTTGCGGGTAGTGCCCTTGCAGCACGTTTTGTCGGACAGAACTGGCACAGCAGCCTCACAATAGGTGCCTTAATGAATACCAGAGGCCTGATGGAGCTGGTAGCGCTGAATATCGGTTATGACCTGGGTGTGCTGTCTCCCCAGATGTTTGCCATCCTGGTACTTATGGCTTTGGTCACCACATTCATTACCGGCCCTTCACTTGATCTCATCAATAAGTTTTTTAGTCCCGGAGAAGAAGAACAACCTTCGCTGTCTGGCAGAAGCTCTAAGTATAACGTTTTGCTTTCTTTCGGCAGTCCGCATACCGGCCGGCAGCTGGTAAAGATCGCCCATTCCCTCACCTGCAGGTCGAAGGATAGTTCGGTGATCACCGCGCTGCATTTATCTCCGGCCAATGAGCTTAATTTATTCAACGAGTCTGAATACGAAAGTGAAAGTTTTAAACTAATCAGGGAAGAAGCCCAGAAACTGGACCAGGCATTTACCCCGGTGTTCCGGCCGGTTCAGGATATCAATGAAGAAATAGCATCTATCGCCAATAACGGCGACTATGACCTGCTGCTGGTAGGTGCGGGAAAATCGGTTTATGAAGGAACAATCCTGGGAAAGATCCTCGGCTTTACTACCCGTGTGATCAAACCGGATGTCATTTATGACGCGCTGAGAGGAAAAGACCGGCTGTTTAGCACCGGTACCTTCGAGGAACGTGTTCAGCACATCCTTAAGACAATCCGGATTCCTACCGGCATCGTGATTGATAAGGACTTTAGGGGGCTAAAGAGGGTTATCGTGCCTTTCTTTTCACTAAGCGACAGCTTCCTGCTGGTATATATTCAGAAGTTCATACAGAATGCCGGTGCTGCGGTCACCATCCTTGACGCCTGGGAAACTGTGAAAGTACATATTGAGCTAAAAGAAGCGATTGAGGCGATCGAACAAACGGCACCCGGGAAGATCAGTTTTTACGAAGATAAGTCGGTAGGAAAGAAATTACTCGAACAGCATGATCTTATGCTGATAAGTGCCGGCAGCTGGGAAAAGGTTATTGAAACCAGAAGTGCCTGGCTTTCTGAAACTCCCACTGTTCTGATCATAAAACCGTAATTAATACGCATTTTTGTATCTTGGCTTTAAATTATTGGATATGAAAAAACCACTCAGGATCGCAGGGATCACACTTCTTATTATCATTACCGGTATTATCCTGATTCCGTTTGTGTTTAAAGGAAAGATCGAGCGGATAGTAAAATCAGAGATCAATAAGAACCTGAACGCTAAGGTTGATTTCGCAGAGGCTGATGTTTCACTGATCAGGCACTTTCCCGATCTTTCGCTCCGTCTTGAGAACTTAAATATCATTGGGACCGATCTGTTCGACAAGGACACGCTGCTTGCTGTGAAGGGGTTAGACCTTTCCCTGAATATTATGAGTGTGATCCGTGGTAACACGATCCAGGTAAACGCCGTCAATCTTGATCAACCCCGTATTTTCGCGCTGGTTGATAAAAACGGCAATGCCAACTGGAATATCATGAAGCCCGATACAACGGTATCTGATACATCAGCAGAAAGTAAACCGTTCGCAGTGCATCTTAAAAAATATGCTGTGAATCAGGGCTATATCGTCTACAACGATGAGCAGGCCGGCATGAATGCCAGGATTGTTAATCTGACTCATGAAGGAAAGGGAGATTTTACTTCAGACCTGTTCACCCTCGAAACCAGTACGACGGCAGACGAGGTGAATTTTTCATACGGAGGAATAAAGTGGGCTCACAGGATCAAAACAAATATCGATGCAGATATCAAAATAGACAATACAACGGATACGTATTCATTCCAGACCGATAAGATCAGGCTCAATGAACTCCAGTTAGCCGCAAACGGGTTTATAAAGATGGCGAAGGAGAGCTACGATATGGATATTAAATTTAAGGCATTGTCTACAAGTTTTAAAAACATCCTTTCATTTGTACCGGCCGTCTATCAGCATGATTTTGAATCGGTAAAGACAAGCGGAACCCTTGTGTTTGACGGGCAAGTAAAAGGTACCTACAGCGAAGGGCGGCTTCCCGGGTATAAAGTAAACCTGGATGTAAAGGACGGGTTCTTTCAATACCCTGATCTGCCTAAGGCGGTTAAGAATATTAACCTGAAGCTTTCGGTTAATAATCCGGACGGAATTACCGATCATACCGTGATTGATATCCCCAAGGGGCATATGGAGATGGACAGAAACCCGTTCGACTTCAGGCTGAACCTCAAGCAGCCACTTACAGCCCTCCTGGTAGATGCAGCAGCCAAGGGAATCCTCGATCTGTCTCAAATAACCAGCTTTGTTAAGCTCGAAAAAGGTACTTCACTGAGTGGTGTCCTGAATGCCGATGTTGCAATAAAAGGCAGCGCCAGTGCTGTTCAGAAACAGAAATACGAACAATTTGACGCAAGGGGAACCCTTGCACTGAAGAACTTCCTTTACCGCTCTTCCGACTATCCTGAGGGCGTGAAGCTCAGCAACCTGCTCATGACGTTTAATCCTAAAAATGTCACAGTTAACAACATGTCCGGAAGTTTTATGAATACGAACTTTACCGCCACAGGTACCATTAATAACATCCTCCCTTACGTGGTGAAAAATGAGCCGCTTGACGGGGTAATCAATCTTTCCGCAGACCGGGTGGATCTGAACAAATGGATGAACTCCACTTCTGAAACCGGCGAAGGCAGTTCGGCGACAGCTCCCTTTGCTGTGCCGTCGAATCTAAACATTCAGCTTAATGCAAAGGCAGCGTCTGTTCACTATGATAAGCTGGAGATCAGCAATCTTTCGGGAAGCCTGCAAATAGAAGATCAGACAGTAAAAATGAAAGATGTACAGGGGAATGCCCTTGATGGTACGATGGCTGTCAGCGGCTCTTATTCTACTAAACTCAATAAGAAGAAACCCGATATCTCACTTAACTATCACGTGACTGACGTAGATATACAGAAAACCTTTTACGCGTTTAACACCGTACAAAAGCTGATGCCGGTGGGCAAATTCCTGGCGGGCAAGTTAAGTTCGAGCCTTGACGTAACAGGGCAGCTGGGAGAAAATATGATGCCCGGACTCGCAACCCTTACCGGCAAGGGGAATGTGCTGTTGCTCAAAGGGATCCTGAATAAGTTCCAGCCCCTGGAGAAAATGGCTTCTACCTTAAATATCAATGCATTGAAAGACGTTTCGGTAAAAGACATCAAGAGCTACTTTGAATTTGCCGGAGGCAAAGTTCTGGTAAAGCCTTTCAACCTGAAAGTGAAGGATATCGACATGGAGATCGGCGGGATGCATGGCCTTGATCAGAGCCTGGATTATACCATTAACCTGAAAGTTCCGCGCGAACTGATGGGTGAAAAAGGCAACGCCCTGGTAAACGGTCTTGTAGCAAAGGCCAATAATAAAGGAATTCCGCTCAATGTGGCAGAGAAGATAAATCTTCAGCTGCTCATGCAGGGCACCATCAGTAACCCGCTTCTTAAAACCTCGCTGAAACAAAGTACGGCTAACCTGGCCCAGAGTATGAAGGAGCAGTCGGCAGAATTTGTGAAGACAAAAGTGGAAGTCGCTAAACAGGCCGCAGTATCAGCGGCAAAAGATTCCATCGCCTCTGTAAAAAGGCAGCTGGCAAAGAGTGCTGCAGACGAACTGGCGAAAAAACTGTCTGGAAAGGGAGATACCACCGCCGGCAAGCAGGATACCAGGAAGAGCCTGGAAGAAACCGGAAAGGGGCTTATCAAGGGGCTTAATCCCTTTAAGAAAAAAGAGCAGCCAAAACAGCAGGAGCAACCCAAACAGGAGCAGCAGTAAAGTATATTTATCTTTTCAGAAGCTGATATCTGATCAGACGGCAGTCTGCATAGTCCTCTTTCAGGATTTTTTCGGCCAGAAGATAGAGCAGTTCCGACTTCGTTTTGGAAGCATACTTCCAGTCTGTTATCGAGTGGAACCCGTGCTGTCTCAGGATCTCTTCCTCGCTGACTAAATTAAGTTGAATTTCATTTCTCTGAATCATGGTAATATGTATTTGTTTCAGAGATTATTACGGGTACTGTACGCATGAGTTTCGCGGGTTTAGGTGTATCATACACCATATCTGGTGTATGATACCTGTCATATTTTTTTCTGATCTCTCTCAGGTTTTACCTGTATGCAGCTTATGTAATTATTTCCGGCCTATCCGGATTAACTTTGCATCGGCTCCATCTGTTATCACATAAAGGGCTCCATCCTTTCCCTGGAGTACGTCCCGCAGGCGGCTCTGTTCACTTACCAGCAAACGCTCCTCCCCCGTTA
This sequence comes from Pararcticibacter amylolyticus, assembly GCF_003130405.1. Taxonomy (GTDB): domain Bacteria; phylum Bacteroidota; class Bacteroidia; order Sphingobacteriales; family Sphingobacteriaceae; genus Arcticibacter; species Arcticibacter amylolyticus. The sequence goes on along the minus strand of NZ_QEAS01000002.1, from coordinate 100,124 downwards.
CCTTATTGTCTTTGATCACCAGGCGGGCCAGGTGCTTGCCGCTCAGGGCTGCAATAAAGAGGTTATTCTTCCACTCCGGGATCAGGTCGCCGCTGTAAAACGTAATGCCGGAAGGAGATATCACCGGGTCCCAATAGTAGACTGGCTGCTCCATCCCATCCTTTTGGGTTTCTCCCGGTCCTACTTTCTCTCCGCTGTATTCGAGACCATAGGTAATGGCAGGCCAGCCATAATTCTTGCCGGCTTCAATCCGGTTTAGCTCATCCCCACCTTTGGGGCCGTGCTCAGTTTCCCAGAGATCGCCTGTTTCCGGGTGGATGGCCAGGCCTTGTACATTGCGATGTCCGTACGAATAAAGCTCGGGTAAGGCTCCTTGCTGGCCCGAAAGAGGATTTCCCGCAGCAGCCTGACCTTCTTTTGTTATTCTGACGATCTTCCCAAGTGCAGAATTTAGTTGCTGTGCCTGGGGGCGTGATGCCATGTCAGAACGTTCACCGGTGCTGACCAGTAAGTTTCCATCTTTATCCCATGCTAACCTCGAGCCGTAATGTTTCGTGCTGTTGAATGCCGGTAAGGCCTGATAAATTACTTCAGCTCCTTCTATCGTCCGCTCATCGGCCGACAGCCTGCCTTTTGCAACTGCCGTCAGGGTGCCAGCACCGGCATTCTGGGAAAAGCTCCAGTAAAGGGTCCGGTTCGTTTCGAACTCCGGGTCAGCTATAATATCCAGCAAGCCCCCCTGGTCATTGCTGTTCACCTGTGGGAGTCCTGTTATTGCCGCACTTAACTGCCCCTCGGCAGAAGCAATCCGCAGTGTACCTCCTTTTTCTGTAATGACGATCCGCCCGTCAGGGAGGTTGGCCATTCCCCAGGGGCTGGATAAACCGCTTGCGACCGTCCGGATATCCAGTCCGGTACTTGTCTTCACCCCTCCTATCCGCGTTTGCCCTTCAAATGCGGGTTTGTAACTGCTGTTGGCTGGATCATTTTCCACAGGGGGAAGTGTACCTCCGCCTGTTTCCTCTTCAACTTTGTCCGATTTGCAGGCGGCGAAGAAAATCGCTGCCGCTAAGAACATCTTTACTGTCTGTTGCATGCTCCTTCTTATTTAATTCACAGGTATATTGATTGTATAAATATTACCTGTGTTTCACGAAATTTGTTTGGATTGGCGTGCTATTAAGACAGTTGCCTGTTTCATCTTTCGTTTATAAATGCTACTTTTGTAAAAAAATACTCCGATGAAGATATCTGAATAATAAGATGGTTACAAACCATCATGCACCAGCGCAGGAACCTTTTGATGGTTGAACTTTTCAAATATTTAGATGTACCATGTGATTATCCCCCCATCCTTAAGTAACAGGAAATAAACATTCAGCAGTCTGACGTATACTGTTCCTGGTCTTCATTAATCCAATTGTTTTACTTTTAAAATCATCGTGATGAGTATCCTTGTCAGATCACTTTCTTATATACATACAAGCGGAGATTTCCTGTTCCGACAGATCAGTCTTTCTGTGCCTAAGGGCGGGAAAGCCTCCCTTACCGGTTATAATGGCACCGGGAAGTCTACCCTGCTGAAATTGCTTGCGGGTATTATTCATCCCGCAGAAGGAGATATTGTTCTTCCGGGAAAGATGTGTTACATCCCGCAGCATTCCGGACAGTATGATCATCTCTCTATTGCCGAAGCTCTGAAGGTAGAGCACAAGCTAAGCGCGCTGCAGGCTATCCTGCAAGGCAGTGTGGAAGAGAGTTACTTCGCCGAACTTGAGAATGACTGGGATATAGAGGAAAGGATCCGGTCGGCCCTTGGGTTCTGGGGACTTGGCCACCTCGACTCCCACGAAAAAATGGCGATGCTCAGCGGCGGCGAAAAGACCAGGGTATTTCTGGCCGGCATCCTGATTCATGATCCGGAGATTATCCTGCTGGACGAACCTTCCAATCATATGGACAGGGATGGCAGAGCCCTGCTTTATGAGCTTATTAAAAAAAGTAAAGCAACTATCCTGACCGTGAGCCATGACCGGGAGTTGTTAAACCTTTCTGATCTTACTTTTGAGCTGACCCGGAATGGTGTGGAGCAGTTTGGCGGAAATTACGATTTCTATGTCGGGCAAAAAGAAATCATGCAAAGCGCCCTGCAATCGCAGCTCGACGAACAACAGAAAAGCCTCAGGCAGGCCCGCGAAAAAGCAAGGGATATGGCGGAAAAGCAGCGTAAAAGAGAAGCAAAGGGAAAGGCCGATGCACGTACGAACTCGATGCCAAGGATCATTGCCGGAGGCCTCAAAAGTAAAGCACAGCAAAGTACAGCCCGCATGAACGATGTACACCAGGAAAAGGTTCAATCCATCGCCGAAAACATTCAGCATATCCAATCGGACTTCCTGCAGTACCAGGTTCTCAAAATAGATCTCGGTTATTCCGGACTGCATACCGGGAAGAACCTGATCGAAGCGCAAGATATCAATTTCAGTTACGGAGAAAAAGACCTGTGGCATTTGCCGCTGACGGCCCGGATCAGATCCGGCGACAGGATCCGGATTGAAGGGAATAACGGAGCAGGAAAGAGTACCCTGCTTAAAATCATTATGGGGAAACTTCTGCCCGCATCAGGCGAACTCCTCATGGCTCCTTTTCGTTATTTATATCTTGACCAGGACTATACGATCATTGATCCGAAGCTGACCGTTTACCAGCAGGTTGAAAAGCACAATGACAGGAAGCTTGCAGAACATGAATTGAAATCGATGCTGCACTATTTCCAGTTTCCCGCTTCCCAATGGGACCATCCTTGCGGTACATTGAGCGGCGGAGAAAAAATGAAACTTGCTTTTTGCTGTTCGGTAGCCGAGAATAACACGCCTGATATCCTCATACTGGATGAGCCGGCAAATAACCTGGATATGCAGAGCCTGCGGGTACTTTCACAGACGGTAAAAAATTACAGGGGAACGGTGCTGGTGGTATCCCACGACCGGTTCTTTACGGAAGAGCTGGATGTTGACAAAAGCCTGTTGCTTTCTCCGGGCTTGTAACAGACAGGGCGGCCATTTAAGGGCCGCCCTGTTCATTTATACAGATTTCTTTACAAATTTTGTCAGAATCACAATGGTGTCGCCATTTATCTTTCCTTCAATCTGTTCGGCATTATCGGCCACGAGTTTTATTTTTCGTACCATAGTTCCTTTCGGAGCGATGTAACTGGTGCCTTTTACATTCAGGTTCTGAGTGAGAACGACATTGTCTCCCGTCTCCAGAACAGTTCCGTAACTGTCTTTATGGATCACCTTCTCTGCCTCCAGCCGGTCTTCTGCTCCTGCCCATGCCAGCAGCTCTTCATCCAGCCCGGCAGATTCCATGCTGTCAGCAGCCCATTCTTCCGACGAAAGTTTTCCAAGGATCTTATACGACAGCACCTTCACAGCAGGGACCTCACTCCAGATACTTCCTTCCAGGCACCTCCAGTAATGGGTGTTTGAATAGTCATCTGATTGTACCTGCCCGAGGCATTCAGAACAAAGTACGACCTGGTTATCCGGGTTTTCATCATTCTTTGGGGGAACCGCATAGGCGAATAACTCAACGCCGTCTTTTGCGCAAAGCTCGCAGCTTTGGTTACTTCTGCTTTCTAATTGTTTATTTATAGCCATTGGCCGGCAAAAATAAACGGTTTGTACTTCTTTTTATAACGATAACTCCACTATATTTAGGCACTTTTATAAACTCGCTTATATCTTATATCAAAATGAACACACACGCAATTGATACTAAGCCACATTATCAGATCCTTGACGGACTGCGCGGAGTCGCCGCACTGACTGTTGTCGTCTTCCATATTTTCGAAGCCCATGCCACCAGTCACCTCGACCAGGTGATCAATCACGGGTACCTGGCAGTCGATTTTTTCTTCCTGCTTTCGGGTTTTGTAATCGGCTATGCTTATGACGACCGCTGGCATAAGCTCACCGTCGGAGGCTTTTTTAAGCGGCGGCTTCAAAGACTGCAACCAATGGTAGTACTGGGAATGATCATCGGAGGCATCTGTTTTTATTTCTCAGATTCAGGCATATTTCCGGAGATACATAATGTACCCGTATGGAAACTCATCGTGGTAACCCTGATAGGTTGTACGCTGATCCCCGTGCCCATTTCAATGGATATCCGGGGATGGCAGGAAATGCACCCTGTTAACGGGCCCGGCTGGTCCCTTTTCTTTGAATACCTGGCCAACATCTGTTATGCACTTGGACTTAGGAAAGCACCAAAATCTGTACTCACAGTACTGGTGGTGATTGCCGGTGGTGTCATGATCCATTATGCCGTGACCAGCAAATCGGGCGATATGGTGGGTGGCTGGTCGCTTACCCCTGAGCAGCTGAGAGTTGGTTTTACCCGTGTTGCATTTCCTTTCCTGGCAGGTTTGCTTCTTTCAAGGACGGCCAGGTTAACATATGTGAAAAATGCTTTCCTCTGGTGCAGTGTGCTGTTGCTGATATTTTTAGCGATGCCGAGGATCGGGGGAAAAGAAACCCTGTGGATGAACGGCCTTTATGACTCGCTGACGATTATCCTGGCATTTCCGCTCATTGTTTACCTGGGTGCGAGCGGTAAAGTTACCGGTGCCGCAGAAACCAGGATATGTAAGTTCCTGGGAGATATCTCCTACCCGATCTATATCACCCACTACCCTTTTATATACATTTATACAGGATGGGCAGTTGATCACCGGGATGCCGGACTGAACGAAACCCTGCTCTATGCATCTCTTACTTTTGTTATCTCAGTGATCGTAGGGTATGCAAGTTTGAAATTGTACGACGAGCCGGTACGGGCCTGGTTAAAAAGAAAGTGGCATTGATCAATCAATGCCACTTTCTGACCCCGGGCTTGTGATCCGGGGCTGCTTATTCGGAGATTTCTTTTAGTTTTTCCAGTGCTTTCGGATAGGTCTTTTCAAAGTACTCCTTATATTCATCTAAAACGTCGACGTCTATAATCAGGGTCGTTTTCCCGTCCTGTTCTTCAAACGAATAGATTTCATATGCACCTATCCAGTCGCCAACCAGGGAGCCTTCGGTAATCTCTTTATCTCCGTCGACAATACCTGTGTATTTTATAGAAACATATTTGTCAGGGATATTCTCTTCTATCACTCCCATCATTCCTTCTCTTTTACCGTCTTTTCCAACTGCAATGAAAAGGATCTTCTGCCCTTTTTCCCAGGAGCCCTCATAATATGAAGAGGGCATAAAGACGGCAGTCCACTTTTTATATGTTTCCTCGCCCAGCATGGTGTTATAAACCTTTGCAGCAGGGGCGTTTATTTCAATCTTAAATTGCTGCCTTTCCATATCTTTTTCGTTAAGAGTTTTGATTACCCTCTGGCAATCGGGAAATTGATCATCCAGCGAACGCCGAATTTATCAGCGAACGATCCAAAGTAGTCCCCCCAGAACATTTCTTCCATTGGCATTTCAATATCTCCGCCTTCAGACAGGCCATTAAAGAGGCGGTCGGCTTCCTCGCGGCTATCAGGAGTAATAGAGATGTAATTGTTATTTCCCACTGTCAGCACATGTCCGGCACTCGGAACGCAGTCAGATGCCATCAAAACCTGCCCCTCCCCGATTGGAATTGCAGCATGCATCACCCTGTTCTTTTCACTGTCGGACAGGTTTTCCGTTCCGGGAGCCTGGTCCATCTTCTGAATAAACAGCTCACCGCCAAATACTGACTGGTAAAATGTAAATGCAGCTTCTGCATTTCCGTCAAAATTCAAATAGGGATTTAATTTCATCTTGAGTCCTTTTAATGGTTTACAATATTGTACCTGATATTGATTGAGTTAATAACACAAAGGTAGACCGTATTTCTTTAAGCCAAGGGGTGCAACACGGCTTTTGTGAGGGTGAATTGCGACAAGCGACAGAGATAAGGCTTCCGACGGCGGCTTTGGATCCGAAGGTAGATTCGTTTATCTTCGGGAGAAAACAGCAAGTTCCGGGTTTTATGCCCGGAGAAAGAGAGGCAACTTTGCATTTCATCACATTTAAGAATAAATGAACACCCAGCAGTCAATCAACTACAAACGCATTGCCGCAGCAATTGAATATATTAAAACAAACTTTAAAAAGCAGCCGGGACTGGATGAGATAGCCGAAAACATTCATCTGAGCCCTTTTCATTTTCAGAAGCTCTTTACCGAATGGGCGGGGACTTCGCCAAAGCAATTTCTTCAGTTTGTGAGTGCAGAGCACGCCAAAAAACTCTTAAAGGAAAACCACCTCACATTATCGGAGGCTGCTTATGAAACTGGCCTTTCAGGGACCAGCCGTCTCCACGATCTGTTTATTAAGATCGAGGGCATGACGCCGGCAGAATACAGGAATGGCGCAGAGGGCCTTCAAATTCATTACAGCTTCTCGGAAAGTCCGTTTGGCCGCATGATCATTGCTTCTACTCAAAAAGGGATATGTTACATGGCATTTGAGGAAGACGACCAGTCCGCTCTTGATGCACTCTTTAAAAAGTTCCCGCGGGCGCACTTCACCGGGCAGGCAAATCCGGCTCATGAGGCTATTGTTTCGGTCTTTGGTAATCGAGCCGGAGGACTGACCGCGATCAAGCTGCATCTTAAGGGCTCAGATTTTCAGCTAAAAGTATGGGAAGCCTTGCTTAAAATTCCATCAGGAAGGCTAACAACCTATAGTTCGATAGCCAGGGAGATCGCTATGCCGAATGCGTCGAGGGCGGTAGGCACCGCGATCGGAAGTAATCCCGTGGCGTTTTTAATCCCCTGCCACCGGGTTATCCAATCTTCCGGCGCGTTGGGAGGTTATATGTGGGGTGAAACGCGGAAAGCCGCTATCATTGGATGGGAAAGTGCTCAGATGAACTTAGATTTACAAAATGGACAATAAGAGAAATACTGCCGGCAACCTGCTACCATATGACGGTACGGTGAACTATTACGGGCAGATCATGCCTGTGGCACAGGCAGATTCTTTTCTGGACCTGCTGCTTGGAAACATTGACTGGAAACATGATGAAGCTGTTATGTTCGGCAGGCGCCTCGTTACCAAACGTAAGGTGGCATGGTATGGGGATACTGATTTTCAATATACTTATTCGAATACAACTAAACAGGCCCTTCCGTGGACTAAAGAGCTGCTGGATTTGAAAGCACTCACCGAGAAAACTCTCGGAGAACAGTTTAATTCATGTTTGCTCAATTTGTATCATAATGGCAGCGAGGGCATGGCCTGGCATAGCGATGATGAGAAAGAGTTAATTAAAAACGGGGCGATAGCTTCCCTGAGTTTTGGAGCAAAGAGAAAATTCTCCTTTAAACATAAGCGTTCGAAAGAGTCGGTTTCCTTGATATTAGAACATGGAAGCCTGTTGGTAATGAAAGATAATACTCAAACGAACTGGCTCCATCGCCTGCCCCCCACTAAACTGATCGCTCATCCGAGAGTAAATCTGACATTCAGAAAGATGAACAGGTGATATATGGATTGCGTAAATGCGCTAAAAAAGGCCGGTTAACAAGTTTTTCCGGCTGGTATTCAGTATGCTATCATCAATTGCATAATAAAATTTGTAGAATTGATCTGAGTTTGTACTTTTGCCCCCGGAGAGTTGGCAGAGTGGTCGATTGCGGCAGTCTTGAAAACTGTTGAACTGTGAAAGGTTCCTGGGGTTCGAATCCCTAACTCTCCGCTGAAAAGGCATCAGGAAAACCGGGTGCCTTTTTTGATTTAACTCTCTGCCCTTAGATACATCAAGAACTTTGGCAAGATCATCCGCATCTGTATCGCTAACTGATTTAAGTATATTATCGTAGCTAAAAACAGTTTAGCATTCAAATCGCGGTTTGTATTTATTTTATAACTTAGAAAATGCTATTTTTTGCGATATGAAGCTGCTGTTGTTGTTCTTTGTGCTAATTACCACCAGCGCTGTTGCGCAGCAACCTGCCGGTCAAACCGATCTTGTCAAAACTTCTGAACAGTATTTTAACGAAAAAATGGCTTCTGACCATATTGTCGGACTAAGTGCTGCTATCATACTCGACGGTAAGGTAATCTGGCAACAGGGGTTCGGTTATGCCGACAGAGAAAATAAAATTGCGATGACGCCGCAGACAGTGGTCAATATCGGTTCCATAACCAAAACGTTTACCGCATTGGCCCTGATGCAGTTGAATGAGCAGGGGAAGCTGGATATCAATAAACCGTTAAAAACCTACCTGCCCCGTTTTCGCCCGATGGCCGGGCCGGGCATCAGCCCGGACAGGATCACGCTGAAAGCGGTAATGACCCATACCTCAGGCATCCAATCCGACATCTGGAAAAACTCGGATCTGGAAAGCGGAAAATATACGGATATTCCTGGCTTTGTCAACCAGACCTGTTTGTTATACCCGGCTGGCATGGTAGGGCTTTATTCGAATGCGGGCTATAACCTCCTGGGTAATGTCATTAAGGCCGTCAGCAAAGAGGACTATGCTGATTATATTCACCGCCATATCCTTGATCCATTAGCTATGTCGCACAGCGGATTCGCCATGGACAGTCTGCAGAACCGTTGTAAAATATACGCATACGGGCAAAACTTCAAGGTGTTTGAACTCCGGGATATCGCTTCCGGCGGTATTTACGCGGATCTGAATGACTTTACCAAATACGCAACCTGCCTGCTGAAAGCTTACCGGGGCGAAACCAATTCTATTATTAAAGCGAGCACCCTTCATGAGATGTTCTGCCTCCAGAATGCGTCGGTACCGATAGAAACCAACAAAAAAGGCTTGGGCTGGTTTATGTTCAAAAACGACTCGACCTTTGCCGTTTACCACGCGGGCAGTGCCGGTTTTGCCCAGGCCAAATTGCTGCTCTTTCCCGAAAAGAATGCTGCTGTTATCGTGATGACCAATACAGCCGAGGGTGGACAGGCAGCAGAAGATTTCTGCTTTAAACTGCTACCCAGGTTCGGCCTGCGTGTTTCTGATCTGTTTCCTGCTCCGGTAACAGGGGTAGTCCTTGATACTTCTCATTTAGCTCAGCTGTCGCCAGCCGAGCTAAAGAAACACGCGGGCAGCTATGCTAAAGCGACGTCTTATGCAACCATTTCCGTAGCGGATAAATACCTTAGGATGTGTGAGAACGATGAGATAACTATTTTAAAGCCGCTCAGCGCAAATCAATATGTGCCTTACGAGATCAGCGGCAATGATACGCTGATGAAAAAAAGTGGCCAGCGTTTTTTCTTTATCAACATCCATGGGTATCATTATCTGATCCAGCGGAGCGGCGAAAGGGAGTATAACTGGGGGTATCAACTGAAACCGGTTGACGTCAGTCTTTGGCAGAAGCGGACAGGATTATACCAGCAATACGGTTACCAGATGCTGATCGGTGACAGCAAGTTTAAAAGCGTTGAGCTATATATTACCCCTGATAGGGTACTGATGTGCCGGCTCAGGACGATGGGCAGTACCAATGAGATCCCTTTGGATGTTATCGACAATAACCATGCACTCTCTTCAGGTGTTAACGCTGGATTTGGCGGCTTTACGGTTACCTTTAAGACGAATAAAGACGAGCAGCTGGTAGATTTTGCCGGTATTACGTTCCGGAAATAACAAACTATTCACAATATCCGTCTTATAACTTTTCAAGAAATTGCTTTATGTAATGTGTCATTTCATCGAAATCCGGCTGTCCCTTATAATAAAGGTTGCTGGTTGACCGGTATCGGTTTCTGAAATCCTCCCTTACTTTTTTGTCCGAAAGTAGAAGGGCTTCATTCTCCTTTATTGGGCGCTGGAGATCTTCATCCGGAAACCAATCCTGTTTGTGTGCATAATATTCATCAGTACCAATGAACTTTTGGACTTCTGAATTCTGAAGCAACTGAAATACATCATAATACTGCCGCATAAAATTCACCTTTTGATGGTCACCTCCCGGCTTGCTTTGCTCATGACGGTATTTAGTGGCAATAGTTTGAAGTTTTTCGACAAGAGTATATCCCGGATGATAGCATGCTATGCCTTGGGCACGGTTATCAAAGATTTGCAAGCCAGCAGCTGCGGCTTTGTCGTACATCCACGAACTAATGTCTACGAGCCTGTTTGGAGTAACCTTTGCGAAACCTACCTCCAATAGTATTCCATCCTTCAAACCCCGAATCGGATCAAAGAAAGTGTGATACTTCAACCTGATACCGCCACTCCGGTACCGATGAGTATCATCGAAACTGACATCACGAGTCACTTCCGTAATACCATCTATGGTGATATGATCTGCCAGCCAGTCAAAGAATTTTTTACGGCCCTCAACAGCTGATTTACTTGACGAGTTAGGATTTTCGTTCAGGGTAATACCCGTTTCTTCTTTAAACGATTCCCGCGGGCTGATATGCAGGTCAATATCTTCTGAAAATCGGTCTATAATCTGAAATCCCTTTGACAGGGACGTGCCTCCCTTCAACTCAAATTGCAACCCTGACTTTTTAAGAGAATACAGAACATGCATGATCCAATAGTCCTTTTCTACCAGGGAATCCAGAATTCCTGTCTGGCTGGAAAGTGTTCGGATCAAACTCTCAAAATCCTTTCTTTTGTGCAGGTAATTCACTGTCATTGGTCGAGGGTACATGTTAATCAGAGGCTGGCAAGAAGTTTTCTGGTTTTTGGCGTTGCATATTTATCAATGACCTTATGCAGCTCCGCTTTGTTCAATTGTGGTACCTTATTCAGCGCGTTATTCAAAACCTGCGGTTGATCCTCCGCCAGTTCATACAGGTTATTCAGAAGATCAACGAAGGTGAATTCTTCATTTACCTTTTTGGGGAAGGCCCTTTTTTTCCTGAATAAAAATTCCTTATTGCCCAATTTTATAGTACCACTCCTGTGATGGTTGTAAACTATATGATTATTATATAACTGTGTGGTGCCTAACCCTAATCGGTTGTACACATTAAAGGAGGTAATTAAGAAGTTGCTATCATCCAAAAATTTACTCACCAGCATTTGCTCAGTGGGAGGCTCGTTTCCAAAGGCATTCTTTTTGGGATAATGGTAGAGACCAGGACCAACCTTAACCAGCAATCCTTCATTTACCAATTCTGCGATATGCCGGTCCACCGAGGCAGACCATTTGGACAATTCAGACCGCTTATAAAGCTGTCCCCGCTTGATATGCTTTTTCAAAAAATCTACTTTGCTCATATTGATCCTTCTAGTACAAAAATAATGAATCCTCGATTACTTCGAATGAAAACCGGTCAAAAATCATGCAAAAGTTATACTTTTCTAACAGTTCTCATTTACATAAAGCAATGAATTAGTTGCTTTTAGCTAATGATTATGAATTATTGTTCCTTGAAGTATTTATATCTCCTGCTCATTAACCGAGGTAAAACGAGACTGAAAAGCCAGCAATGCCTTCCGGCTACTGGCATTTACCAGGTCTTCCAGCTGCACCGACTTCTCAATCAGAAACACCAGGCCTTCTTTCCTGATCTGATAGCTGTTCGTATAACGAACAGCCAGATAAGCTTCATCCAGAAGATTGAACTGCTCCATTTCCTTATCATCCGACCAGTTGAATAATTCCTTCAAACCGGGTATAAACCGCGTTAGTTCCTTATGGTGATTTCTCAGCTTATGAGAGATCTTCTCTTTTCCGATCAGGGAAAGCTCAGCGAACCGGTAGCAGCATTCAAATAGCTGGTGCAGCATAAGGGCGCAGAACGGGTAATTTTCCAGCGCCATATAAAACCAAACTCCTTTACGGAAAGACTCGATCTTTACGCGCTCTTTTTCCATGCCAGCCTTCGCCTGTTTATAGATTTTCCCGAACATATCTTTGCAAAGATGCAGTTTGATCGCACAGTCCGGGCTGATATACACCAGCCTGTCCGGCTGACATAGGCTAAAAAAGGTCATGTTTCCAAACTTCAGTCCGTTTTTAATATCGCTGAGGTAGAACATCCGGTAGTTGAAATTAGGATACAGGGTCAGCACCATCTTAACCAGTGGTATGCTTTCCACCAGGTGCAGCTGGCTGTTCTGGGCGATCAGGATAATCAGCTCCCATTCTTCCCGACCTTGTTCTTCCGGACGGTTCAGATATACCCGTTCAATAAATAACATCCCGGCCAGACGTTCGGTAATGGCGCTGGCCTGCTGAAGAATGTTCAGAGGAATCGGTTCCATAGGATCTCTTTATAGTTTGTTTACTTCTTTTTTGGACTGTATTTTTTTGCCTGTATCAGGAAGGCTGCTTCCAGTAACCGCAGAAATGCTGCATGAAACTCTTTTAGCTCTTCGGCTGATGACACCGGGAAGCTTTTATCGCCCATCGCAGCAAGGGTAGTCTCAAAGAACATCTCAAACACTTCGTTTAGAGAATACCTATCAAAAAAGACTGGTAAATAGTTTTCGGGTTTGCCGGCCATCTCTTCACTGAGCAGATATTTATAACCCGGCTTGGGTGCTGCTGCTTGTTTGCCGTGATAAGTTGTATGATCCCGGTTCCAGTCTTTTGGATAATTAGGCCCCAGCTGACGGATCAGCCACAAGCATTCAGCCAATGTAACCAGTGTTCTCAACTGATACAGCAGCTCAACCGGCCTTTCTTTCCATTCCTCCCCGGCATCCAGCGCCGTCTTAAAAAGCTGGTTTAATTCCTTTTTATAGTCCATTAAGGACTTCCGGTAAAAGATTCCATAAATCTCCCGGTATGGGCTCAGACAGAAATCAACGGTACTGAATACCGGGTAATTGTCCATGTCAAACCAGGGCATAATCTGGTGATACAAAAGCCCCTTGTCCTGGCAGTCGTCCAGCCACACGCGTTCGGTGAGTTTAAGCAGCCATAAGTAGTGCTCGTAGACCTGCGCCGCACTGAGCTGCTGTGAACTAAAGATCGGGCGTTCATCCAGGGCGGCCTCCAGCCAGAGGTTAAAATACCGCTTCCAGTCGCCCTGGCTCTGGTAACTAAACAACTGCTCATAAAAAAGGTACCCTCGTTCAATTTCCTGCTGGTTCAGCAGTTGTACTCTGCCCCGGAAACGTTGGTGCCGTTCAGCCGGCCATTTGTTTTCCTGAAGATACGGGTAGCATTGATCGATGCTGTAATCGGTAAACGAGGGTTCCACCGGATTGCCTGCGGGCTCGTCATGCTGAAACTTCTGCCGCATGTTCAGGTGTTCTTCATAAAAGAACCAGGCAGCATCAAGGGTGATCATGATCTGTTCAAAACCAGTATGTAACAACCTTAACTTCTCCTGCGGCCAGCGTTCAGGGCTGATCACAACCCGGTAAAAGTCCTGAAGGAAGCAACGGTAAGTATCCGGGTTTTCTAAAAAGGTCAGTTCTTCCCGGATATGATACATGTTGCTTTCAGAAGAATGGATAAAGGATTCTTGTCCGTTAAATTTATTCATGATGATACCTGTTTCGGAGTTGTATAAAATAATCTGAACTTAAATGAAGGATGATTTCAATCTGCTTTATTTTTCTGTTGCCGGACGGGGCAGCACCAGCTTTAAGATTATCCCGGACGACATTTAGCAGGCTGATGTGAAGAAAACGCGCATAATATCCTGCCGGGTTCCGTACGAATTGTTTACGAAGCGCCTGCCGGATCTGCATCAGCGTATGATCTTCCTGTTGCTGTATACCGGATAAATTACTTACCCATTCGGCCAGGTAGATCAGCCGGTGAAGGGTCTGGTGATGCTGAATAAAAAGCAGCCCGGCAGAAGCATGCCAGTCGATACACCACCGGCGGTAATAATTGAAAAATGCCAGGGATTCCAGGGCTTGCTTGATACCTGCTTCGGCATAAAACTGGGTTCCCCAGGCCAGAGGGCTTGGCTGGCATTCCTGCAAACTCCAATGCAAGGAGGATTCTTCGGGCAGCCGATGGTCGTGGCTCAGCAGAAAGGCCGCTTCCAGTAGTTTGTTCAGGCCGAGGTAATCATCAAATTCCCGCAACTCACCGGAATTGCCGGTCATATAGAACGAGGGATCAAAGAGCGCACAGCGAAGGTTATGCAGCAAACCGGGCTTCCAGTTTTTCGGCCCCGCGATAGAAAAAACGATGCGCATGGTCCGCAGAGGCTTAAGGGCTTCCTGTTCAGACAGAAATGAAAGGAAATTTAACCCAATAAATGACCGGATATCTCCGGGCGCATTTCCGTCTCCTGCCCTATCCGGGTAAATAGTCAGTACGCAGGCTGCGTCAACCAGCTGTTCCAGCCTGTTAACCAGACATAAGTACCGGTAGCGTTGTCCGGGAGAGAGAACTATCTGATGAGTAAATACCAGGGACAGCGCGCCACTGAGCCACAACTGCGCTTCCTGCACCGTATAGCAGCTAAAGAATTGATCAAAAACCGTAAGCGGATCTTTCCACTGCCCGCCGGATAGTGAGGTGGGATAATCCTGCTCCCATAATCGAATGGCTTTCGTTTCCATACAACCAAAGGTCGGATGCTAACAACTGGTTGCGAACCGGAAATGCCGGTATCCCACCCGTTCGTGCTGGTTATTTACCAAAACGATCTTCTCTTAACAAGCAGAGAAATTAGTATCTTTGGGTATGAGTACAGTTGTAAAACCAAACCATATTGGCCGTAAAATTAGCCGCATCAGAGAACTTCGCGACATGAAACAGGATGCCCTGGCGATAGCCTTAGGTGTGAGCCAGCAAACGGTATCGGCAATGGAAAATAAGGAAACTATTGAAAGAGAGCTGCTTGAGCAGGTGGCAAAAATCTTAGGGGTAACACCTGAAGCTATTGAGAATTTTAGCGAAGAGGCTGTATTTAATATTATCGGTAATACGTTTTCAGATCACAGCCAAAATAACAATAACTACTTGTGCACCATCAACCCATTAGAGAAGATTATTGCGTTGTATGATGAAAAAGTAGCCCTTCTGGAACGTTTATTGCAAAGTGAACGGGAAAAGACGGAGATCTCAAAGAACTCAAAAGGATAAATGGATTGTTGTTAATTTATTAATAACAAACGATGTTTACTGAAGCGCGGAAATTAAACCTCATAGAAAGGTTCTGAGAGTGAAAAATGAAAATGTGCTGCTTGCTTTGGAAAATGTACTTAGATCATCCAAATCTGCTGAAACGAAAAAGTCGATCCACGACTTTGTTGGTATCCTTTCAAAGAGGGAAGCCCGCCGATATGAAGGCTGCCATAGCAAAATCCTGCGAAACAATTGATGAGAATGACTGGAAATAGTGCTCTGATCGATACCAGTATCCTCGTTGATGTTCTTGGCGGCAATATAGCATTTGCAGATAAAATTGCGGATCTTAACAGTCTGTATATCTCTTCTGTTGTGCTCGGCGAATAAGTGTATCATTAAGAGGTAGTGCGCAATCGGTGAGAATTAATTTTCCGCTTCCTGGTAGGTTGATTATCAAGGCATATTAAAGAGGATACAAATCCCTCTCTCTGCCAAAAGAAAATAAAGCCCCGCAACAGCGGGGTTTGTTGTTTTTGAGAATTTGCGAAGCTGTGTTTCGGCAAATTCACGGAAATAACAAAGGAATAAACGGAGCGAATGCCTTCTCTACTCATTCTTTAACTACCTCCATTGTCTCGGATTTACCAACTGCAAGTAGCCGCAAATATTACCAGCGAACAACAACCTTTCCATTTCCCCCATCTGATGCACCGCCGCGAGTACTCGCCAGGAGCGTGCCGTCAATATACGAT
>NZ_QEAS01000002.1:56997-84224 GCF_003130405.1 Pararcticibacter amylolyticus | reverse complement strand
AGCTTTCGCACCGGGATATTTTTTCCCTACGGTGGTAGGAAAATTACCTGAAGTGCCATCAGTTAGCCAGCCGCCACCGCCGCTGCCAAAATACGAATATCCACCATTACCACCAGTCCCCCCGCCAGTTACCGTTGAAACAGCTCCGGGGGCGGGAATACCAGGCCCTCCATTTTGTGTAATTTCTCCGGGGCCACCCTCTACAAATTTGGTATTGGAAGTGGAATTGGAACAGAAAGCTCCCCCACCACCACCAGCAACGAGTAATGGTGTACTACCGCCCTTTACCACCCAGGAGCCACCACCACCGCCGCCGCCACAATTAGAGTACGGCTCCCCCTGTCCACCGACAAGGATAGTCAATACATCGCTCGGATTCACTGCAAATGTCCCCTTCATATATGCGCCATTCCCACCCTTCACATTGTTTGAAGATGGCCCGGGAGCGGTACCTCCCTGTGCTCCGTAAGCTTCAATCGTTATACTGGTTACTCCAGCTGGAACAATAAATGTCTGAGTGCTTCCGGTATAAGCAAAGTTTATTAATGGTAAAGTAGTAACCGTCTGTTCATTTCCATAAGTAGTACCGGAAGCAGTAGTAGCGTAGCCTCTAACGTAATAGGTAGTTCCTGGATCTAACCCTGTTATATTATAGCTAAAACTGCCGGTTCCTGCGCCATTGGTTGACTTGTTGTTTGAAATAGTTGGTGTTGGGGTAGTTGACCAGCACAGACCTCTTGCCGTAACGGCAGCATTAGAACTTTGTATAGTCGCTCCGCTGGTAACCGAATTACCAGTAGTATTGGCAGTTATCGGATTTGTTGTAACTGAAACTCCGGATCGATATTGTACGGCCTGCATCGCAGGCAAAAAAATTTGCGCTCTCAGTGGAGAACAGATGAAAAATGAGAGCACAATGATTAAAATTCTCTTCATAGACTGTTGTAAGTGTGGTAAATGATATCTTTTGGGTATCCTGGAGAATATAAGAAAACTCATATTTAATGGGTTTTATTCCCTATTTAACAGATTTTACGAATAACAAAGCGACAAGGTTTCAAGAATAGACGATATTCTTCATTAACGATCATGACCGGGGAAAAGGTTATGGAACCAGTTTATTTCAGTTTATGAAGGAAAAAACAGGCCTGACAACGGTGGATGTTAATGAGCAAAATAATCAGGCTATCCGTTTTTATGAGAAGCTGGGGTTCAGAAAGATCGGAAGATCTGAGAAAGACAGTTCAGGAAAAGATTATCCGATTATCCATATGAGCCTGTAAAGCAATCTGATGTTCAGCCATTCCGGAATCTTGTATAATTGATTACCATGATATTATTTAAAGAGGATACAAATCCCCCCTCTCTCTGCAACCCATAAATCAAAGAAATTAAAAACGCCTAAAATCATAGGATTTGGGCCGTTTTTGTTTTTAAGGTGGTTTGAGATCTTTAGAAGGTTAGTTCATTTTTCTTCAAAATAACTCTTCGCAGCCGCTCCTGATGCTCGTCACCCCAGATACCGATTGATTGAATCAGGGGAATGAGTGTTTTGCCAAAGTCGGTCAGATGATATTCGACCTTAGGCGGCATTACTGGATAGATGGTCCTGGTTACCAGCTCATGATCTTCCAGCTCTTTAAGCTGCACATTAAGCACCCTCCGGGTAGCATCAGGTATCTTCCGCTGCAATTCGCTTGGCCGTAAATGGCCTTCATGAATGAACCATAGTATGCGGATCTTCCATTTGCCATATAATACCTCACCAACCAGGTCAAGGCCGCAATTAAGCGATGGGGCAATCTTTTTCACGTACATAAAGCAAAGATACGATCACCTCACTATGTGGGCAATAGGGATAAATTTATCCCTATTTGATTCGTAAGCCCGTAATTGTATAGTAGCCATGTACTGCTGAGATTTGCATAAAACAAAAACGTAAATGAAAGAGCAAATCGATTACAGTAACGAATTATCGGGTAAGATAGCGCTGGTAACAGGCGGCACAAAGGGCGCCGGAAAAGCAATCGCCGAACGCTTAAAGGCAGCAGGTGCAACAGTGGTCATTACGGCAAGGAACAAACCTGATCAGGCAGATACAAACCTTCATTTTGTACCCGCAGACCTCAGCAAGGCAGAAGATACGCAAAAAGTAATCAGTGAAGTGCTGTCAACCTTTGGCAGGCTCGATATCCTGGTAAACAACCTTGGTGGTTCGTCAACACCCGCCGGGGGATTTTCAGCATTGAATGATGAAGATTGGATATCAACGCTGCAGGCTAACTTACTTGCTCCTGTCAGGCTCGACAGGGGATTTTTACCGCAAATGATTGAACGGAAAAATGGGGTTATTATTCACATCGCTTCCATCCAGGGCAAACTGCCGCTATACGATTCTACCTTGCCGTACGCAGCTTCAAAAGCGGCTTTGATCAATTATAGTAAAAGCTTATCGAATGAAGTTACACCTAAAGGTGTCCGCGTGCTAACTGTTTCGCCCGGATGGATAAATACATCAGCATCGATAGCATGGTTGGGCGAAATTGCAAGAAATGCAAATAGTACAGTAGAAGAAGCTCAGCAAGGTGTCATGGATGCATTGGGTGGAATACCTTACGGCAGACCCGCCGAACCGGAAGAAGTAGCCGAACTGGTTGGTTTTTTGGTTTCACCAAGAGCCAATTACTTAACAGGAACAAATTTCGTCATTGATGGCGGAACCGTACCGACTATTTAAAAACCAAATAAATAAAAATCATGGAATTACCACAATTAGTTGCGCAATTTGTAGAGACGCAAAACACTTACGACAGCGAGGCTTACGTAACCTGCTTCACCGAAACCGCCATAGTTCATGACGAAGGCAAGACCCACTCCGGCAAACAAGAAATTCGCCAGTGGATCGAAGATGCGAATGAGAAATACAGGTCTGTCATGAAACCGCTTCAATATGAAGAGTCGGGCTCGAACGGGGTGTTAACCGCAGAGGTTTCAGGCACATTTCCCGGCAGCCCGATCGTGCTGAAGTTTCATATGGGACTAAAGAACGGTCTTATCGATTCATTGAAGGTTACCGGATAAATGCCGGACTAATAAGAACACCAGGACAAAACGATAGAAAAACCGCCTGACCCGGGCAGGTGGTTTCCGTAATTCGAAGGTAAACTTTTGGCATGTATAAACTATGTAAAGTACAGAAGAGGTGTTGAACCTCTTCTGTCATGTGCTGATCCTAATTTTTCCCAATAAAGCGGGTCAGTGTGTTTTGGAGTTCTTCTCCGCGTATATTGGTAGCAATGATCTTTCCATCGGGATTGACCAGAAAATTCTGTGGAATGGCCCTTACAGAATAAAGTGCTGCAGCTTCGTTCTTCCAGCCTTTAAGATCCGACACCTGCGTCCAGGTTAATCCATCGTCGTGAATAGCTTTAATCCATCGATCCCTGGCACCCGGCTGATCGAGAGATACGCCGAGCACTGTAAAGCCTTTTGATTTATATGCAGCGAATGCTTTCACAACATTAGGATTCTCCGCCCGGCACGGTCCGCACCAGCTTGCCCAAAAGTCGATCAGCACATATTTACCTCTGAAGTCCCGCAGTGATACCGATTTGCCAAGCGTGTCTGTCATAGTAAAATCGGGTGCTATCGCCCCCACCGCCGTTTTCTTCATGTTCTTTAGCTCCTCTGCGTAAGCCACTCCTGCCCTGCTTGATTTCACTGATGCAGAAAGTGAATTAAACAAAGGTTCGACCTCAGCCACATCCGGCACTGATCCAGCTAAATCTTTGATTGAAAATAAGCTTATCAAAGACCCCGGATGACTCTTAATATAAGTTTTGTAAACCGCCTTTTGTTCCCCTTCCAGCGCTTCGTAACGTTTTTGAAGTGCGCTGGTGAACTCTTCCGACTTCTGTTTTGCCTCAGGGGCATTTGCATACTCTTTCTGAATTGCCGCCATTTTTTCATTGACCGGCTTAAGCAGATTTTTTAAAACGTCGTTATCGGTGTTTACCGGCCCACCCGCAACCTTCGCGTTCTGCAAGGAATCTGCACCCGATACACTGATCTTACCCGGCTCAAGATAGAGCTGCAGCATCGGCAGGCCACGCCGGCGAATCCCCGACCCCTCCGGATTAATGATCAGATAAGAACTGAGTGGTTGCTCAATTGTTCCGGAGAACATAAAGGCGCCGTTCTTAATAATAACAGAATCAGTAGCGGCTCCTTCCTTTGTCTGATAATAAAGATATGCTTTCGCTGTTTCAGGCAGCGGCGCCAGCCTGCCATTCAGGACATACTTTCCGTCCTGCGCCATTAATAAGCCGGGGGCGGCACACACGACGGCACTCAGCCATTTAAATCTTAACTTCATAGTATATTTAATTTAAATTCAAGATCAGTTATTAAATATTTCGGCCAGCTTTTTATCCATTGCCTCATCATTCTCCCCTCCGCCACCATAGCGGCCGATGATCACTCCATTCTTGTCGATTAGGATTTTTGTAGGAAGCGAATGAATTCCGTATCCTTCGCTAATATCGTTCGACCTGTCATATCCCGAACTGGTTCGTTTCAGGCCTCTCAAAATGTGCTTCCATACGCCTATTCCGTCCTTTGCCACTGCTTTTCGCCATGCCTCCTGATTTCCATCGTCGTCTGAAATACCAATTATCTCCAGGCCCTTATCCTTATAATTGCTGTATAACGACAGCAGGTGCGGGTTTCCTTGCCTGCAAGGCATGCACCAGCTTGCCCAGAAATCCAGTAAAACATACTTTTTACCTTTAAAATCTGCCAGATTCAATAGTTTTCCGTCAATATCGGTAGCGGTAAAAGATGCAGCAACAGCGCCGGGGGAGCCTGCCTCCATCTTTTTTATCTCCTCAGCAATTGCTTTCCCGTAACTGCTCTCCTTAATGCGGTCAGAAAACTTTTCGTAAGCTAACCGGGCTTCCGAAACAGGCATATTGGAGGTCATATAGCGAAAAGCATAAGCGGAATAGTAAGAATCCGGGTGCGATTTAATGTAGTCACGATCAATGCGCGACAATTCTTCGTGATAAGGGTTCATTTTGTCTTTCACCGCATTTGCCTTCATCTTGAGTGCTTCCTGTTCTGCCTCGGGCTTCTTAGCCTTCATTGCCTCAATATAAATTTCATTTGCCCGATTATAGTCTGCAAGTATAGGTTTAAGCTTTGTCATCACATTTTCTTTCAGAGTCTCAACTTCCTTATACTCATTCTGAGTCTTTGAGCCTGTAAGCCTAAGATTTCTGAAATCCCCGGCCGTGAGTTCAAGACTCATTTTGCCCGGCTCAAGAAAAAGGCTTGTTGAATTGGGATCGTCCATAGACTGGCTTTTGACGGCTCCGGCAATATATGCCATAGTGGGCGCTGTCAGCGTTCCTTTAATTTCAAATGCTCCGTTCCTGATAGCAGCGCTATCTTGTTTAAAACCATTTCCGGACTCATAATACAGCTTGATCTTACCGGAATTCTGACCTTTAATCTTTCCCTGCAATACGAAAGGACGATCCTGCGCCTGCATCTGCATCACGCCGGTGAGCAGAAGCACACTAAAAACGATTTTTTTCATCATGATAATCAAAGAGGGCCTGATGACTGTTCGCCATCAGGCGGGTTTATTTTTTTAAGTTAATTGGCACTGTAACCGGTATTTTGCTCCCCGAAAGCCGGATTATTAATAAATTCTGATCGTGGGACCGGCAGTATATACTGCTTCTGACTTCTGATAGTTGGCTTTAGTTGCTGTACGGTGGCAAAAGGCAGACGCAACAGCGCCATCCATTCACTTCCGTCCTCCCCCACGAGATTTTTCGATATCTCCTTATAAATCTCAAGCAAAAGTTGCTCCGGAGTAGCTGCCGATTCAACAGCGAGGTATGCTTTATTATTGGATGTGGCCGTAATATCCGACTTTGACTGAATCAGATGTACCAGAGCCCTGGCATCTGTAAGGCTGCCTCCCGACCTTACGATAGCCTCAGCCTTAAGGAGATACACTTCCGTGAGGCGTATGGCATAATCGGTCTCTGATATCACGGAAGGAGGCTGGTTCTCCTGCTGGTATTTTGTAAAATACCAGGTATCAGGAGAATAGGCAACATTAGCGTTCACAGAACCGACGACCCAGCTTCCACGGGGATCCCCTTCATAAAGGTCTCTCAAAGCCTTTTTTGCAACGTATAAAGCAGATGCTCCCGGCCAGTACTGACGGCTTTTTGAGTAAGGATCGGAAGTCTGGAGCGCCTGCGGCTTCAAACCAAGAATTATCTCCTTGCTTTCTAATCCCTTCTGCCTGAAAAGATCCTGGAGGCTTGATTCTAATGTATATGTTCCGTGCTCTATAATTTCGTTGGCGAGATTGATAACCCCGGCATAATCGCCGTTGCCGCCCCTGCTCATCAGCACCCGCATTTTCATTGCCATGGCTGCCCATTTGGTAGCATAATAGTTTGGATTAGACGCAGGCCCGTTTTTTATCGCCTCATCAAGGTCCTCCACTATAAAATCGTAACTCTCTTCTACTGAGCTTCTCTTCTTGCTGATAGTCGGGAGGGTAGACAATTTATCCCGCAGCAATACCCCCTGGGTGCTATTAATCTTATACCATTCGGCATAATAACTCAACAGCTTAAAGTGCGAATAAGCCCTGATAAACTTCGCCTCTGCGATAATTTCCTGTTTCCTGTTCCCGCTGAATTTATTATCCGGGAGATCAGAAACCCCTTCTATAACGCCGTTTGCTGCATTAATGGCCGCATACGACTCTGCCCAGTAATCACCGGCATTATTCTCGTTTATATTGTCTTCCGCATCGAGCGAACCGAAGCCATACCCCAGGTAACCCGCCATCATACCGGGTATGATCTGATGGTCCTGCCAGTCGGTCCTGATATTTGTTGCATTCGCGAATTTGTAGTAGGCGCCGTTAAGTGCAATCTGGGCAGTGGCCTGATCGAGGATGGTATTGCCTTCTACTTTCGCATTCTTAGGTGGTGCACTGAGTTCTTTTTCACACCCATAGACGCCGGCAAGTACCAGGGCTATGACTATTAATTTATATGCTGTTTTCATCTCTGTTCTGAAAGTTATATTGTTTTCCTTTGCTATAAACCCAGGCGGATCCCGATACTGAACTGCCTGACATAGGGATAACCTCCCGAGTCGCTATAGCCACCGATCAGACTGTAAGGATCATTACTCGTTTCCGGATCCACCCCTGGATAATTGGTTATCGTAAACAGATTGGTGGCAGAAATGTAAGCAGAAGCGCCTGATAAATGAAGCCTTTCTGTTACTTTTTTCGGCAATTGATAACCGAATGTCACAGATTTTAGCTTAATGAAAGAAGCATCGTATACGTTATTACTAGCCACATAAGCATATGAACTTTGACCGAGAAGCAAACGAGGCCTGCTGGCATCCGGATTTTCCGGCGTCCAGCGATCAAGGATGCGGACTCCCTTGTTGGTTGTCTGTGCCATATCCATGTTGTTAGCATCCGCCAGATAAAGGATGTCCCCTCCGTAGGAGAAGGTAGCCATTGCCGTAAGACTAAAATTCCCCAGGTTCAGCCTGTTGGTGTAGCCCCCATAAAATTTCGGTTCTGCATTACCGATCACATCATCCAGGAAATAAGTAAACCCTGCATTTCCCATGTAATTGTCTTGAAGCAAGTAACTGGCGTCGCCAATGCCCGCGTATGTTCCGGCAAGGACGAAGCGTTGCTTGTAGGCGTCAACCTCCTGTTGGTTCGTCAGTATTTTATCAAACACACGTCCGTACAGAAGACCAACTGCATCCCCAACCTTCAGCACGGTATTTCCGAACCTGTATACATCTCCGCTTTCCGGATTTGAAAATTCCGGCGATAACGCGAGCACCTTCGAGCGATTGCCTGCGACATTTAAGGAGCCGGACCATTGAAACTTTTTACCCCTGATAAAGTCGCCGCTCAACTCCAGTTCCAGTCCCCTGTTTCGTATTTTGGCAATATTTGCCGTAACGTTACTAAAGCCTGAACTTTCGGCAACTTTAGTAGGAAAGAGGACTCCACTTGTTGTTTTTTCATAATAGCCAAAACCTCCGCGAAGCCTTGAATTAAAAAATGCAAAATCAATACCAGCGTCTTTTTGCAGCGTTGACTCCCACTTCAGGCTGTTATTCCCCAATTGAGCAGGCGAAAGACCGTTTAATCCGGCGTAAGATACTGGTGAGTACAAGGTGTAGAACAAGTTATCCGCAATGTTCTGGGTACCTGTGTAACCGGCACTCGCCCGTAGTTTTATGTCGCTGATCCAGCTCACATTCTTTAGAAATGTTTCCTGGGAGATTCGCCAGGCAACGCCGGCTGAAGGGAAATAACCCACTCTGTTAGTCTTTGGAAACTTCGAAGATGCATCTGAACGCCCTGTGAATGTGAACAGATATTTATCCATGAGACTATAGTTGGCGCGGGCATAAAAACTAAGCAGGGAGCTCTGGTCAGAAACGCCTGTCCCGGGCAAGGTAACCGCAGCAGAGGAAAGATTATTCAGGTAATCATCGTCGGGGAAACCCTGTCCGCTCGCGGAAAATGAATTTGACTTTGTTATTTGCCACGACGTTCCTGCAAGAATGGTCAGGCGGTGATTTTCATTGAACTCCTTGTTCCAGGTGAGTGTATTTTCAACAAAAGTGTTCACCTGTTGTGACTGCGCCTGAGTGGCGGTTCCATTATTAGAACTTCCTGTACCATTGGGGGTAGCAATGGCGACTGTGCTCGGTATGTAGTTGTTCTGCCGGTAATTCCGGTAGTTAACTGCCACGGATGAGCGGAACTTCAGATCCTTCATGATATCGTACTCCCCAGCAAGGCTTCCGATCAAAAAGATCGTATTTGCCCTGTTAACGCCCTTTGTTAACAGAAGAGGATTCTGAAAACCCTGGTAAGCATAGGCGCCGATAGAGGCCGGATCAAAGATCTTCACACTGCCGTCCGCATTATAAGGATCTACTGTCGGAGGCGCAAATAATGCCTGCGTATACAGTCCGTTGGTAATGTTATTGGTGGTAAAACCATAGTCAAGGTTAGTGTTAAAACGCAGCCTGCCGGTAATATCATTATCCAGACTTACTTTCCCGGCAATTCGCTGATAGTCGGTACCCAATACTGTACCCTCTGTCTTGTTGTAGGCAAGTGAAGTATAATAACGGGACCCTAAGCCTCCTCCCCTTACAGAAATGTCGGCATTTTGCGTCAGGCCTTTGCGTAACACCAAATCCATCCAGTCAGTGCTGATGCTTCCAAAATATTCAGGATTATCAAGGATCTGCGTTGCTGTGCCGTTAGGCGTCATGTTGAGAGCCTTGCGGGCATCGTTTAGATTTTTCGCAGCCTCCTTTACAAGTAAGATATACTGGTCTCTGTTTAATAGCTTTTCTTTCTCAGCCTTATTCAGTCCCGCATAATAATTTGCTTCCAGCACTGGTTTCTGGTTGGTCTTTCCTTTTTTTGTCGTGATGATTACCACGCCGTTTGCAGCGCGGGAACCATATATAGCCGTCGCTGAGGCATCCTTGAGGATATCGATCGACTCGATATCATTGATATTCAAACCGCCGAGACTATTAAGTCCCCTGGCAAACGAACCAGAGACCGTCGAATTGACGTCATCCTGGCCAATGCGTTCAGTCGGGCTTACCAAATCTGCAGCCGCCTGCTGATACTGGTTCTGTACCTGCATCTGCACACCATCAATGATATACAGGGGATCGTTCCCGCCTATGAGCGAAGTTCCACCCCTGATCCTGATCCTCGGCACTCCGCCGGGCGATCCGTCTGCCTGTACTACCTGTACACCGGCAGCTTTACCAGTCAGTGCCTGATCAAGAGTAGCAAAAGGGACATCTCTTATTTCTCCAAGATCAACAGAAGCTACCGAACCTGTCAGGTCCTTTCGTTTCGTGCTGCCATACCCAACCACCACAATGTCGTTCAGCTTATTGACTTCCGGATTAAGCCTGATGATCAGCGATGGCCCGGCAGCAACCTCTGCATGCTGATAACCGATATAAGAAATCACAATAATACTTTGTTCGTCCGGAGCGATTAACGAAAATCGGCCTTCACGGTCAGTAAGAGTCGCCTTTGCGCTTCCCTTTACTTTTACACTGGCGCCAGGAAGCGGCATTCCCTTTTCATCCACGACCTGCCCTTTTACATCAACTCTGCGAAACACGGCGACGGCCCTTTCAATGAAAGACGGACTTTCCTTTTCCTTCAGAACGATTGTTCTGCCATTCAGTTCAAAATCAATGGGCTGCCCCTTCAGTGCCTGGATCAGTGCCCTTTCCAGCGATACATTGCGCAGACTGACTGTTACAGAGGTGGCCCCCTCAAGCAATCCGTCCCGATAAATAAAAGTATACTTGCTTTGCTCCCCTATTTCTTTCAGCACAGTCCGCAACGAAGCGTCTTTCATTGACATGGTGATGGTCTGAGCTAAGCCGGTGGCACTCACCTGCATAAGGGATGCAAGCAAAATAATAACACATAAGCGCATAACAAGCCAGAATTTTCGCAGTAGCCGACTTACTACCGCTGATTTCACGGAATTAATTCTATACATTTGCAGTAATGGTTCTAATGCATGGCCCGATAGCGGTCAAACTGAAGGCCCTGCAGGTTAAGCTTTAATAAAATAATTAAGGGAGCCAGACACGTCGGAAGTGAGCCTTCACTTCCGATGTTTTTCCCTGAGATGCCGGGCTGTTACGTTGGTATATCTTTTTTCATTGTCTGAGATTAGTGTTAAACATTCTGTTACTTACCGGGATTATCAAGCTGCTTCTGTTCAGAAGAAAGAAGAAGCTTCTTTTACTGTAATCGTTTTACCCTTTATTTCAAATTCTACTCCGCCCGATTTTTCGAGCATTTTCAAAACCTCCGATAAGCTCTCCGAACTGGGGATTGAGCCTGTATAGGTCTCAGTAACGGGCTCCCCGCTATATTTCACATTCACATTATACCATCGGCCAAGCACATTCATGATGTTCCTGATTGGTTCCCGTTCGAACATAATCATTGAATTCTTCCAGGCAACAGCAAGAGACGTGTCGGCATCAAGAACTTTCAGCCCGCCATGTGTTGGCACGGCCCGCTGCCCGGGACGCAGCACCTGGCAACTGTTGTTGCATGTAACAGCCACAGAGCCTTCAATCAGTGTTGCCGACTCCTGCTCTCCCTGATAACTGCGAACATTAAAATGGGTACCAAGGACTTTAATCTCCTGCTGTGGCGTAAGCACAATAAAGGGATGCCTGGCATCTTTAGCTACTTCAAAATACGCCTCTCCGGATATCGCTATCTTTCGTGAGGGAAGCGATTTAAAGCTTGCAGGAAATTCCAGTGAAGAACCTGCATTCAGCCACACTTTGCTGCCGTCGGCAAGACTGATCATCACCGATTCGCCCTTTGCTGTACTCAGCAGGTGTGTCTGTCCAGGTGGAATTCCCTCAACATCTGATATCTCATATTTGAATTGTCCATTGCCGGTCTTGCTAACCTTTATTCCTCCCGACGTATAAGCAGATCCTTTTGGCAAATCAGAAAGAATGAGTTTTCTTCCACCGGCAAGTGTTAATGTTGCCGAACTTCTTGCCGCGGGAACGTCGTTAGCATAGCGTACCGATATATTATGTTGACGATAGTTTTTATAAAAGAATAAACCTGCAGAACAGATCATCAGCAAAGAAGCGGCCACAAGCCATCGCCGGCCTTGCCAGCCATGACCGCTCTTCCTTCGGATTTGCTTATTGATCGACGTAAGCAGCAAATCTTTATTTTCGTTACTCAGATCCTCGTACAGGCCAGTCTCACGCTGAAATGAATTAAACCAGGCATTATATAAGAGAATTTCCTCCTGAGAAGCTTCTCCAAGTCGTATTCTTTTCGCAAGATCTCTAAATTGTTCCCGGTTCATCGCGTTTTTCTGATATTATTTATGTTGTAGACACATGAAACTAGAGGATGGCCCAAATAAAAATTATTTTTTTTCTAAAATTGATCCGGGAGTAGGCTTGTGGGTAGAAACAAACAGGCAAAACATTAAATAAGAATAAAAAAATAGAAAATCAACGGCAATAGGCATCCTTAAAAGAAAAAAGACAACCTGCAGTGTGATCAAAAAAAGAATAGGCAAACAAAGCGGGCAATAGAAGTGCGGAGCTTCTTTAATGAAATATTGATTTGATTTCTAACGGTCTTCTCGGAAATTCCGAGTCTTTCGGCAATTTCCCTGTGGCTCAATTGCTCATTGCGGCTCATCCGGAATATCTTGCGTGCTGTCTCGGGTAAAGTTTCCGCAACCTGCTCAATAAAGGCCTTCAGCTCTTTTAGCTCCAGGTAACTCTGCTCTGTGCTTAGCTGAGTTTCCGAATTGCCAAAATTGTTCAGCACTTCCTCGCGAAAGCGTCCGTCGCGAATCACGTTCAGCATTCTGTATTTTACAGCAGTATAGAGGTAAGCTTTAAGGTTGGGGATTTCTATTACCGAGCGCTTCTGCCACAACCAGACGAACACGTCCTGTACAATATCCATACAGATATCTTCATCTCTCAGTACATTATAGGCAGCACGATAAGAATAGTTAATATAACGCCGGTAAATTTCAGTAAAAGCGGCATGGTTATCGTCTTTCAACAGAGATATCAGTTCCTGATCATCATACTCCGAATAATTGCCCATATTTGCGCCCCCCGAATAGCTTCCAAATTCAATAATAATAAATTTACAATAAATTCAAAAGATATTTATCGGGTTAGCAAAAAAAGCGCCGCTTCTTTCCACCCAATACCGTCATTCCTATAAATAATTCAGAATACTGTCAATGCTGTTCAGTTCTATAAAGCTATCGTGTTTCAGATTGTGTTCGTGTTGTTCGTGTGTCCATGTTACATGGTACGGAATGTGTCCTCCATAACCGCCAAGCTCCAAAACAGGCAGTATATCCGATTTAATGGAATTTCCCAGCATCAGGAAATTTTCGGGCTTGCAGTCCAGATGTTCTAACAGCTTTTGATAGTCGCTTACTTTCTTATCGCTCATTATCTCGATATGATAAAAATAGCTTTCTAACCCCGAATTTTTCAGTTTACGTTCCTGGTCTAGTAAATCGCCTTTGGTAGCTACTATTAATCTGTATTTGCCTTTCAGCTGTTCCAGGGTTTCAGGAACGCCTGGTAATAATTCGATTGGCTTTTGCAGGAGTTCCTGTCCTATAGCTATGATTCTGTCAATCAATTCCAACGAAACGGTACGGTTGGAAATCCTGCTTGCAGTTTCAATCATACACAATACAAAACCTTTCACTCCGTAACCATACAGATGCAGGTTCTTCATTTCGGTTCTGTACAACTCCTGTGAAACCGAATGCTGGGGCAGATAATTTTCAAGTAACTGACAAAATTGTTTCTCTGCTTCCTGAAAATAAGGTTCGTTTACCCACAAGGTATCGTCTGCATCGAATGCTATTGTTTTTATGTGGTTTTTCATTCTTTACTTTTTTCTTTTGAAAAGACAAAATTCCACAGAGGGATGAACAAACCAAGGACATTTGTCCCGGATATTAGATATTATGAACAAACCTCCCCGTACTAACTGAAAAGTGTTCCCCAATCGGCTGCTCCGCATAATTACATGAAAAGGTTCCCGCCATGCCCGGAACCTGGATCTTCTTTTGTTTGCGTAATCATGAAATGTCAGTCAAAAACCAGATCAGCTCACAAGTAAAACCCCGCCATGGTTATTTGCGGCTGACCGGTGGTGGATCCATATCCTAAAAAGGATGCCTGAAAATGAACAAGTCCTGGTTAACGGCGAAAATTCCTTTGATATGCTGAAGTGAGCTTGCTCGTAAGAGTTGGACGGCCGCAATCAGCCCGTCTGGTCTGTTTTTTTGATGATATCACGGATCACTGAATCCAGTTCATTCGCACAGTTTATGAAGTGAAGAATCCAGGTATTACTTTCAGATGACGGCATCTTTGTGTCTTTAAGTATGTTGGCTATACCCATCAGGCGTGCAAGTGGAGCTCTCACGATGTGCGATTGTATAAAAGCAATTTCACGCAGCCGCTTGTTCTGTTCTTCTATGGCATTGATGTAGCGTTTGCGTTCGATAGTATATAAAATACTTTTGTAAAGGATCATCGGAGATAGCTCATCTTTTAAAAGATAGTCAGCTATCCCCAGTGAAATAGTTTCCATGCTGAACTCAATATCGGCAAAACCTGTAAGAACAATAACAGGACAATGAGGCACAAGTGTCAGTATCTGGTCAATCAGTTGACGTCCGCTTTTATCAGGAAGCGTAAGATCGAGGAGGACGACATCGAAAAGCGGTGCGTCATTCCCCGCCAGGACGCTCTCCGCCTCTCTGAATGTTTCGGCATGAACGATCTGCGGATCGATGTATTCATTCAAAATATCCTCAATTAGTATAAAGTCGCCGGGGTTATCTTCGATGACGAGGATCCTGTAAGTAATTCTTTCATTACTCATGATCGTCACTTAATGGGTAACTTAACAATAGTTGTCCAGAAGTTCTCAATTTTACTGATCATAGAGGTGAAATCTTCCAGCTCCGCGGGCTTCGTGATATAGCAGTTTGCATGGCTGTTATAAGCCAGGTTGATGTCACGTTCTGAAGAGGACGTCGTAAGCATGATAATGGGGATATGTTTCAACGATTCGGTGCTCTTGACATGGTGAAGCACCTCGTGCCCGTTCTTCTTTGGTAAATTGATATCGAGCAGCAGGAGGTCGGGCAGACCGACATCTTCATAGCCGTTCTCGCGGTTAACGTAATTGATCGCTTCTTTTCCATCTCTTACCACACGAAGGACATTGGCCAGTGCAGAATCCTCAAAGGCTTCTTTCGTGAGCAGAATATCGCCTTCATTGTCCTCTACAAGCAGGATTTCAATCGGGATGATGCTTGTTAACGTTTTCATATAATAAAGTAAATTGAATCAATAAGTGTTTAAATTCTGTCCATCTTTTCTAAGTGTAAAATGAAAAGATGATCCTCTGCCCGGAGTAGATTCGATCCATATCTTCCCACCCAGGTTTTCAACAATCTTCTTTGTTATGGCAAGACCCATGCCAGTTCCGGAATACTCATCCTTCTTATGGAGACGCTGGAAGATGACAAAGATCCTTTCGAAATATTCTGCTTCAATTCCTATCCCGTTATCCGATACAGTGATCTCCCAGTGGTCTGTGTGCTCTTCCGAGGCTATCCTTATATCGGGAGCTTCAGTGGCTCTGCTGTATTTAAGTGCGTTATCTACCAGGTTTAAGATTATCTGGCGAAGAGGAGCCTTGTATGAAAAGACAACAGGCAGAGCTCCGGCTTCAACCGATGCTCTCTTTTCCCCGATCTGGCTGCTCTCCAGAACTTTGACTTCGTGGACTAATTCTTTCAGGTCAACGTATTCTTTATTCAGCTCTGTTCTGCCAACTCTCGAGAATTCAAGGAGGTCAAGGATGATCTGCCTCATCCGTTTAGCTCCGTCTACAGCGAAATAAATGTACTTTTTAGCTTTCTCATCTAAACTGTCCGCATACTTCTTCTCAAGTTGGGAAAGAAAACCGGTCACCATTCGGAGAGGTTCCTGAAGGTCATGCGAAGCGACATAAGCGAACTGCTCTAATTCATTGTTGGAAGCGGCTAATTCAGCAGCCTTCTTACCGAGGTCCTCATTAAGCCCTTTGAGGTTGTGTTCCTGCTCTTTCTGTGAAGTGATATCAAAGCGGACAGCTAAATACCGAACTGGTTTTCCCTGTTTATCAAGAAAGGGAGTGATAGTGGTATAAACCCAGTAATATCTGCCGTCCTTCGCCTTATTCCTGATTTCCCCACGCCAGATCTTGCCGGAGGAAATCGTCTTCCAAAGGTCGCGAAAGAATTCCCTGGAATGATATCCTGAATTGATAATGTTATGGGTCCTCCCTAATAGCTCCTCGCGCGAATACCTGGATATACGGCAAAAATAATCGTTAACAGAAAGAATGGTACCAGCCGCATCTGTCATCGCAACGATACAGGATTCATCAAGAGCAAGAAGATAGTCCTTGTGTGTTTTTAAAATACGTTTTAACCTGATCTCGGTTTGTTTCAGAATATTAATATCCTGGAAGCTCCCGTAAATGCGTTTGCATTTGCCGTTCACAAATTCAGCCTCCCCGATGGTTCTGACCCATTTTTTTTGTCCCTGCGGTGTGACAATTTGCAGTTCTTCATCCCATGACAGCCCGCTTTCCAAAGCTGCGCTCACGCGAGCCATGATGATATCGCGATGTTTCGGCGTGTAAGCATTTATGGCGTTACTCAGATTTAACTCGTAATCTTTGCCCAGCTCGTGAATTTCCCGCGTGATATCAGACCAGTAAATAGAATTCTGCTCCACATTGTATTCCCAGTTACCGAGGCGGGCCAGGCTGTTCGCTTTGTTGAGGAGGAACTCGAGAGTCCGTGACTTTTTTTCACTTTTGCGTTTTTGAATAACGAGCGCCGTAATACCCCAGGTCAGCAAGCTTATTGATGAAAATATGAATAGAATCATCCACCGCTTCATTCGGCGGTTCGTTTGATCAAGCTCCGTTCTGAGTTGTTCCTGCACATCATGGGTACGTAAGATAGCTTGCCCGATAAGATGGCTGATTTCTTCCAGATGGTCAATCCTCCCTTCCGCTTTATCATTCACAATAGAATCGGGCACGTTGCTCCTCAATATCCAGGAAAATTGTGATCTTACAGCTCTGCTGAGTTTCTGTATGGTAAGTATATTTCCGCGATCCGATGAGAGATGATTAAGCGTGTCAAGTTCTTTAAACACAGCGAAACTATCCACCTGAAACAAATTTGCATGTCGTGTACTTTTGGTTTTTTCCAGAAGGTCGGGATTCATTACCGCGGCATTGATCACATAACGGCTAAGGTTCTGAAGGCTGAGACGCGTTCTTATATTCTGATCGCTGCGTGCGTTATACCGATCGACTTCCTGGAAAGTAACGCTTAAAAAGAAAAAAGCGGTGCTGATAACCAAAAAGGCAAAAACATAAACCATGATGCTTTTAATATTGCTCATCTTTAATAATTGGTCCGTCTGCTCGTTTTTACAGCAATATTGTTTTAACCTTAACGCCGGAACGCCCCTCCGATTATAGAATGAAAGTTAGTTTTACGTTTCGATCAAGTGTATCTATGTTACATAGATACAATATCTTATCAGAATTATCAAGAGCTTAGGGATTAAATTTCTTGTCTCCCCGTGGATAGGGCTTATATAAATATGGTATCCAAAGAGCGGCTGTTCCTCACTTTTTTAGCCCCTGCCATTCTCGCCCTGTTTACAACATTATGGCCATTCCCTCATTTCTCATAATACACCAATATATTTTTGAAAGCATTTCTTCTTTGGGAAAGCCGTCCATTTTATACATAAGCAGGTAATAATCGCCCGGGGCTGAGATCCCGTAGGCCTCACCGGTTATTTCGTGCCTTCTTACTTAGTTAAGTTATTTGTCAGCTCCTTACTTCAGCCAAATACCGGCAGCATAGTTTTCCAAAGGGTCAACATGCTAAAATTAAAGCCCTGTGAATAAAACAAAGAGGCTATCTAAAAAACTAAGATGGCCTTTTAATCTATTTTGCAATCTCGTGCAGCATTCCCCTGAAAATAAAGTGATGGAACGGTAACATGGCATACCAATACAACCTGCCGGCGAGTCCATGTGGCCTGAAAGTAGCGGTCTGATGAACGCATTCATGTTCGTCAATTACAAACTCCAGCCAGGCCTCGCCCGGAAGCTTCATCTCAGCATAAAGCAAAAGTCTTTTAGTTTCCCTGTCTGCAAGAATAACCCGCCAAAAGTCAAGTGCGTCACCGGGACTAACCTCACTGGCATTTTTTCTTCCGCGTCTGAGTCCTACGCCCCCGAACAATCTGTCGAGCCATCCCCGAAGCGCCCATAACCGGTTTGCATAATACCAGCCCGTGCGGCCGCCGATGGCGAATATCTTTGCTTCCGATAAGTGAATATCTTTCGCTTTTTCAACTTTTTTATCCTGGAATACCCCAAACCCGGGAACCTCAATATGGGTCGCAAGACCTTTTTCAAAAACAGTGCTGCCAGAATCGTTCCAGGCAGACAGCACCAGGTTTTGCTCAATCTTATCAAACGCCATTCTGATAGAATCCTTGTAAGCGATCAGTTGAATGTTCAGCTCGTCAGCAAGATTATTCGGCACCCCGATCACATCTACCTTCATACTGTCAACAAGATTTACCGCGAGGCGATACGAAATGGATGTCATAAAATAAAGCCAGTAGGATGATAAGCGGGGTGTCATCACCGGCACGATGATGATCCGGCGGCTGAGGCGGCGAACACTGGCGAACTGCAGCAGCATTTGTTTGTAAGTGAGAATGTCCGGGCCGCAAATGTCAAAATGCCGGCCGAATGTACTGTCATGAAGCAGTACACCGGAAAGAAACTGGATCACGTTGCGGATAGCGATCGGTTGACAACGCGTTTTTAACCATTTTGGGGCGACCATTACCGGCAACTTTTCCACCAGGTCGCGGATGATCTCGAACGAAGCACTTCCTGAGCCCACTATTATCCCGGCTCTTAGTGCTGTAAGCGGCACCCTGCTTCGTCTTAATGTATCTTCAACTGTCTTACGGGACGACAAATGCGGTGATAATTCTGCACTATTGACGATCCCGCTTAAATACACCAGCTGCCTGGCAGTCGTCCGGTCGAGGTAACTGACGAAATTTTCGGCACAAAGTTTCTCCCTGTTTCCAAAGTCTTCGCCGGTCATCGAATGCACAAGGTAATAAGCCGCATCGATGTCCAGCGGCAGTTCACTCAGGGTATCCGGATTCAAAAGATCGCATTCGATAAATTGAACCTGCCCTGACTCGTATTTTTCAAGGTCCAGCCGTGCTTTGTCTCTCACAGCGCACAGAACATGATGTCCCTGTTGCAGCAAAACCGGAAGCAATCTTTTGCCGATATAGCCAGTAGCACCCGTTAGTATGATCTTCATTTGTATGATTTATGTTAATACAGCCTGCCGGCATATTGTCAAACCAGGTATAGAAATAATCTATTCAGTAAAGGGAAAAATCTCAACCGCATTCTTCCTCAGATCCTCATTCGTCCGAATGAACAAAGCTAAAGTTTCATATTCAAATTTCTTCACAGCGAATCCCTTCATCTATATATATCGGTAATCACAGTTTTTATATTGGTTGATAAAACTCATAAGAAAAGAGCATTATGCAAAATATTTTTCTAACTAATATGACGAAAAATGGTTTAGAATAAATAAAATCAGCTCTTTATGCAGCTCCAGCAAGTCTTAAGACATGCTGGAGCTGTATTATAACCAAACGACACTTCCAACAGAAGGCATTGTGATAGCAACAACAGATGTCCGGCCGCTGTACAACACAAAACATATCAATGGATGTTATAACCCTGCCTGCTGATAAAGGCCGGTTTTTTATATACAACTTGAAAGAATCAAAACAAACACCTGCTTTAAAAATAGCCATTATAGGCGGAGGGCCGAGCGCTTTGTTCATGTATAAACGTTTAACCGAATCCGGCAGGGATAATTTAATCATCGACATTTATGAGAAGGGAAACTATCTCGGCGCAGGTATGCCTTACAGTTCAGCCGGCGCAAATGATGAACACATCACGAATG
This sequence comes from Pararcticibacter amylolyticus, assembly GCF_003130405.1. Taxonomy (GTDB): domain Bacteria; phylum Bacteroidota; class Bacteroidia; order Sphingobacteriales; family Sphingobacteriaceae; genus Arcticibacter; species Arcticibacter amylolyticus. The sequence continues at coordinate 64,428 of NZ_QEAS01000002.1, read as the reverse complement.
TCTCAGGAAATGAAATTCCTGAAATCTTTAAAACAGTATCTGAATGGATCGGCACTGTTCACAAAGATACCTTGCGTAAGTTCAGGATTGATGCCCGGGAATTTAACGAGTACAAAACACTTCCCCGGCTCCTGTTCGGTCAATATCTTTCGGATCAGTTTAAACTGATGCTGAAGCAGGGTGATAAAAAAGGCCTCATCACAAACATTCACTTTAACAGCATCGTCACCGATATTGCAGATGTTCCCGGGAAGGAAACAGTGGAAATATTTGTTGAGGATAAGCTGGCCGGATCCTATGACAAGGTGATCATCTGCACAGGCCACCTGTGGCCTCATAAACATGAAGGAGAGGTCCCGGGCTATTACGACTCACCCTACCCCCCATCCAAGCTCAATTTCTCATCAGATCACCAGATTGCAATACGAGGGTCTTCCTTAACAGCCATTGACGCTATAAGAACATTAGCAAGAAACAACGGTGAGTTTGAAAACGACGGATCAGGTAATCTTGTGTATCATGTAAACCCGGAAACACCCGGCTTCGGCATAGTAATGCACTCCCGTAACGGCATGCTTCCCGCGCTCCGTTTCCACCTCGATGATTCTCATCAGGGCAAGGGAACCGTTTTAGATCATACAGAAATTTCCGCGGTACGAAAAGCGAACGATGGCTTTTTGCCGTTGGATTATGTGTTTGAAAGAAATTTCAGAGCGGGTATCCGGGAAAAAGATCCGGAGTTCTATGAACAGATCCGCGATCTCTCGCTGGAAGAATTCGTCGAAAAAATGATGGAGCTGCGGGAAAGGCTTGACCCCTTCCTTTTGCTTGCTGCAGAATACTCGGAAGCAGCAAAATCTATAAAGAGGCGCGAGTCTGTTTACTGGAAGGAAATGCTGGGGGTACTCAGTTTTACGATGAATTATCCGGCCAAGTATTTTTCTGCAGAAGATATGATACGGCTGCAGCGGGTATTAATGCCGCTCATCTCTATTGTTATAGCTTATATCCCCCAAAGTTCGGCGGCCGAAATGCTGGCTATGCATAAAGCCGGATGCCTGGATATTGTAGCAGTTGGTCGCGACAGTTATACAGAGCCTGGTGAAAACGGCGGCGCGAATTATCATTACACTGATGAGTCAGGTAAGCAGCAGAAAAAGAGCTTTCAGACCTTTATAGACTGCATCGGTCAACCCCACCTTTCATTCGAAGAACTGCCTTTTCCAAGCCTTGCTGCAAATAATACAGTAAGCCGGGCCCGGCTTTATTTCCGTAAGCAGAGTGCCGCGCAGAAGGAGATGCGCGGCGGAAACGACAAAGTCAGGCAGGACAAAGACGGAAAATACTATTTAATTGTACCCGGCATCTCTATTAACGACAGCTTTCAGGCGGTTGATGAATACAATGCACTGAATGAAAGGATCTATGTAATGGCCGTACCTTTCATTGGCGGTTTTAACCCCGACTACTCCGGCCTTGATTTTGGAGAAGCCGCATCGGCTGCTATTGTAAAGGCACTTTTTAATAACGTTTACGAATCCTGACATACTTGTGATTTTATGAACCCCGAACTCAAATTGTTTATGGTTTTACTCGGTTCCAAAGCTCCGGACCGGGTTGTTGAGCAGCATGACTATTTTTTTGGTATCGCCGCATCTTTGAAAGACCTGGTGAATCAAATACGGAACTTCTGGCCGGAAGCAGGAAATAGTCTCCATATAGATGGCTGGCGTGAAGTAACCTGGGTGGATGGTTATGCCGTAAAGATATCACCGAAAGACTCTTCCCGTAAAAACAGCGGCAAAAGACTTTTCTTCGTCAACCTCGGCGGTTATCAGTCCGGTAAGCTCGAAGAGCAGCACTATATCTTACTTACTGTACAGGACGACAGAAAAGGAGCTATCAAAAGCTCCACTATGACCAGTTTTTTTAAAAATAGCAGCATTGCTAAAATTAAAAGTGCCAGCGCTCACATTGACGAGAAGTATGGGATAGATGTAGATGACGTTTACCGTATTGATGATGTACTGCTGCCCGAAGCGAAAAACCTGTACGACATTGATCTGATACCTGCAATAAATGCGAAGGAAGATGAGATTCATCTGGGCTATTTTAAGCTGGACAGTCTTTAAACTCTATTTAAATTAATGCTTCTGCCTCATCAACCCTCACCTTCCTGAAAGGCGCCTTCCAGCTTTGTGAAATCTTACTAAAAACTAACGTCCGGATAGCCCCTGTCAAACTGTCCCATAATCGCTTCCGTCCCCTTTGCGTATCCGGTGACGATAAAAACGCGGCTTTCCAAATCAATATCTATCTATGGATTTCTGTTTTAACAACTAATTAATAGCTTTGCAGCCGATGTGGTATAGACTCGTAGCCATACTATTACTAATTACTGTGATCAGCTCAAACTTTTCACGGTTTTATGTATATGCAGGCTTCGAGCTGAATAAAGCCTATATCGCTAAAGAACTTTGCGAAAACAGATCGCGTCCGGCGATGCACTGTAATGGAAAGTGTTACCTGATGAAAAAGCTCAGAGCAGCTGAAGAAAAAGAAAAAGAGCAGGAATCGAAAGGCAATTCAAACCGCCTGGAGATCTCTTTTTTTCAGGAACCATTTAACCTGTCATTCAATCAGCCAGCTATTGCCGGAGGTAACAGCTCCCATGTTCCTTTTTACAGCTACCTGTACACCAGCCAGCATATCGATTCTGTATTCCGGCCACCCAAACAGACCGCTTAATTCCTGAACTATCTTGTTGCAATGGGAACGAATGGCTTTAGCCGCCCGTACCTTGCTTTTTTTTACCGGCGTCATCCGGGAGCTTCATCGCGCCTGTATGATTGCCCTTGCAGCGATCTGATGAAATATCTATATATCATACTTATATTCTTATACAGCATACCTGTCTTTAGCCAGGTCATTAAAGGAACCGTTAAAACAACAACGGGATTACCGGTAGCGTCTGCTACTATAAACGTGTTGAACAGCACCAAAGCAACTGCCTCTGACCGGTATGGAGCTTTCACGCTTACATTGTCTAAGGGGAACTACCAGTTATCGGTCAGCGCGGTCGGCTTTGCCACGCAATTCAAAACGATCAGCATAAGAGGCAATGAAACTACTCACCTGGATATTCAGCTCCGTACAGCCGACCGCCAGCTCAACGAAGTGATGGTGACCGCTGAACGGCGCGAGCAGGAAGTACAGAATGTACCAGCCGCAATTACCGTACTGGATGCCAGGCAAATTAAAGAGTACCGGCTTTGGGATGTCACCAACCTGACAGCCTTAGCTCCTAACCTGTTTACGGTAGAGCACGGAAACAGTGCCAGTTCTAATTTCCTCAATATCCGCGGCGTGATGGGCTTTTCCAACGAACAGGCAGTCGCCACCTATGTAGACGGCGTTTACCAGTTCGATTATTTTTCTGCCCCGGTTCAGTTCTCCGACATTCAGAGCATCGAAATATTGCGCGGCCCGCAAGGTACACTTTATGGCCGTAATGCTTTTGGCGGTGTGGTTAATATCACCACCAGGCAGCCGGGGAATAAACCGGGCGGGTATTTCGAGACGACCTTTGGAAATTACGGCCAGCAGCGTTATACTGCCAGTCTTACAAGTCCTGTAATCGCCGGTAAGTTATTCGCCGGAGGTTCGTTTACCTATAACCATCGCGGAGCCATCTACTATAACGAGTTCACCAAAAGCGGATTTGACCGCAGGGAGGATTATTCCGGTAACTTCAATTTACGTTACCTCCCATCTGCCAACTGGTCACTGGCACTGAATGCCAGGGTAGAGAACGATAACGACCGGGGCAGTTTCCCCTGGGTAGGATTTTACGATCAAGTATTGGCCGAACCTTACCAGGTAAATACCAACCTGACTAATGTGGAGCGAAGGAATAATTTCAACACCTCTTTGGCAGCTAACTATTACGGCAAGCATTTTAACTTTACATCCGTATCCTCTTACATCGACTGGCACGCCTGGTATGAAGGCAAAGGTGTTGATTACGACTTCAGTCCATTAGATGGCTTTAGTACCGCGCCAAACCAAAGGCAGCACGTTTTTTCGCAGGAGATCCGGTTCAGTTCTCCATCAGCGGGCCAGAGCAGGTTAAAATGGGTAGCCGGAGCCTACGGCTTCACGCAAAATACCCGCATGAACGCCCCGGTCTTCTTCGGAAAAGACTATGGCTTGCTTGATCCCGGCGCGACCGATGTGCCGTTTACCTCAACCAATATCAGCAGGGGTAATAACAAAGGATTCGCATTTTTCGGGCAGGCCACTTATGCCATAACCCCTAAACTGGATCTTACAGCTGGTATCCGCTATGACCATGAAACCCGCAACCTGAACCAGTACAGTGATTACGTGAAAGATCCGGAGCCAGCAGTTTCTACACCTGCCCGGGATTATAAGGCGAGCTTTCACGCCTTTACCCCGAAGATGGTATTAAGCTATAAGCTACAGGATGATATGCTGCTTTATGGCAGCTATGCCCGCGGTTTTCGTGCAGGCGGGCTGAACACGAATGTGGTTGACCCGGCCCAGGTTCCTTATGAGCCCGAACACTCGGACAATTTTGAGATCGGCTGGAAGAACATGCTCTTCAATAATAAATTGAAACTGAACTTCACCGCCTTTTATTTAAAGCAGCACAACCAGCAGATCAGCACAGCGATGGATGGCGTCAACGCCCTGATCCTGAACGTGGGCGAGATGCATAACAAAGGCCTGGAACTGGAAGTGACTGCCTTACCGGTAAAAGGCTTACAAATCGATTGGAATGCCGGTTATTCTCATGCCCGCTATACATCATTGTTGTTATATGACGCAGCAGCTAACGCGGTAGTCAACTTTAAAGGAAACCGGCCCATCAACACGCCGCCCTTAAGTTCTATGCTGGCGGCGCAGTATACTTATGATTTTGAAGGAAGCAAGCAGCCTTTGGCCGCTTTTGTAAGGGGCGAGTACCGCTACCTGGGCAGGTATTACTTTGATTTTATCAACGGCTTGAGTCAGCCGGGCTACAGCCTGCTCAATTTCAAGGCGGGAATTTCCTTTAAAAACTTCGAACTGAACGGCTGGATGCGGAACGCTGCCAGTGAGAAGTATGTGGCCTATGGCTCCTTCGGCTCCTTTCTCCTGGGTAGTCCCAGAACTTACGGTACAACTCTGATTGCTAAATTTTAACCCTCACATCATGAAAAAACTAATTTTTGCTGCCTTGATCTCCGTGTTCATTGCAGCCTGTAATAACAATAAAAAAGAAGCAAAAAAGAAAAACGGCCTTGCAGAAAATGCAATGGAAAAGTTCCCGGAACCCAAAGCAAAGATCAAAACTGTGGGCATCCTCCTTTATGATAATTACGCCGTTTTAGACGCCATGGGGCCTTACCATGTATTCAGCGAACTCATGGGCGCCAAAGTATTTTTCGTGGGGCGGCACAAAGGGTTGATCAGCACTGCAGGTATGAAGGTGCAGTGCGATACCTCCATTGCTGAGGTGAAGCAACTGGACATCCTCGTTATTCCAGGTGGTTTGAATGAGACCTTTACACTGACAAAAGATACCACCCTGCTGAACTGGATAAGAGCCATCGATGCCCATTCGAAATATACCACCAGCGTTTGTACCGGTGCCTGGATATTGGCGGCAGCAGGCCTATTGAAAGACAAAGAGGCCACTACCCATTGGTTCGCTAAGAAGATCCTTAAAGATGAGTTCGGTATAACTTCTCAAAACAAACGGTACGTCCAAAGTGGTAAATATTTCACAAGCGCAGGTGTGTCTGCCGGTATAGACATGAGCCTTGCCGTCGTAAACGACATCATGGGCGAAAAATACACTCAGATGGTGATGCTCGACCTGGAATATGATCCGCAGCCGCCGGTTAAAGGCGGCAATGAACAAAATACTGATAAAAGCATCGTGGAAGATATGCGGGCTATGTACACAAGCGCCATAGAGCCGGTTTTACATCCGGAGCTCGCTAAAACAAAAGTCAGGATAGACAACCAAAAAGATCCTGTCTGCCGCATGGATGTGGGTTCAGGGTACGCAGACACGCTGAGCTATAAAGGCAAGCTGTATGGATTTTGTTCAGCGCATTGCAAAAAACTATTTAAGAAAGATCCGGGATCTTATATGCAGCACGCACAATAGCCCCATATCCCCTTCTGTCCCAGGTCGCGGTACATGAGATAAATAACAGAAACATTTATTAAGAATAGCCGTACAAAGATGGAAATTTCTGTTTTAGTGTTTCTTATACTCTATAGATAAAAAATGATACCGGAAAGAAATATTTTATGGACAAAGAAGATAAAGCTGATCTTATTATTGGCTGTCTCAACTGTGCTGCACCTGACAGCAGGGGCACAAGTGATGTTACCCTCTTTTTTCGGAGTACAATATAAAAGGTCTGGGGTATTAGCTGTCACCTCGATCGATAACGCCCCGGCTTTAGGGTCTTTTCTTATCAGTGTGAAGGTAAACGCTCAACCTTCTCCCAGCGAAAACGGCATCGTGTATAATACTACCGGATCGCCTACTACCGCAAATTCAAAAGTTACTGCCGGCACCGGAAGCGGTACTTATTCCTTCCAGGCTACGATATCAAATTTATCGGCGTCGGTACCGTCAATTTCCAGGATTTATTATATCAGACCATATCTGATCACATCATCGGGAACAACCCTTTATGGATCGGAGTATGCATTTACATTTTTCGATTACTACATCGGTTCGCTGCAATCATTTACCGTTCCAAGTAATGTAGACAGCTTAACGATGCAGGCTATAGGTGCCCAGGGCGGATCATTGTACTCCTCTGGCAGTCCCTACACGGCAACCGGTGGTTATGGAGCAGCGATGAAAGGTACTTTCCGGGTAATACCTGCAGAATCCCTTGACATACTGGTTGGAAGTCAGGGTGGTACCGTAACAAATTACGGAAGTTCCAGTAATGCTTCCACCCCCGGTGGAGGCGGCGGCGCGTTCATTATACGCAAATCTACCAATGGCAACCCCGTACCTTTATTAGTGGCGGGGGGCGGCGCCGGAGCAACATGGTGTGCTTACAACGGGGTTTTTACGCCGGCAAATGTATTCAGATACGATGGCCGTCCCGGCTTAAAGGATTCTGTCGGAGCAGGCAGTATCTATGTAGATAATCCTCCCGAGTATAATGCCAACTACAGCGGCGGTTCAAACGGTGGCGGAGGCCAGGGGATGAACAGTGGAGGCGGCGGGGGATTTCGTGGCAATGGCACTGCTTATAGTAATAAACCAACCAGTACACCGTATAACGCCTGGGGAAGAGCCTATCCGGGCACAGGTGGATGGAACAGCGTCGACGGAAACTGTTACGGGGGATATGGCGGCGGCGGCGCAGGTTTTAATGGTCCATGGAC
>NZ_QEAS01000002.1:36271-56958 GCF_003130405.1 Pararcticibacter amylolyticus | reverse complement strand
AACCACCTCCTTTCAGCGTGCAGGCGGAGCGGGTTCCTATAATTCCGGTGTCCGTCAGGATAATTATGACGGTGATGTTTATCCTTACCGGCAGGGAGGAAATGCGAGGGTGATCTTGAGCTGGAAAAAGCCTTTGTAATGACCCTGTATTGTGAGAATTTCAAAAAAATCTTTTATCAATCTGGCGGTTGCCGGATTGCTGATCCCAACTACACTTTGCGCTATTGCTCTGGTTTAATTAAATTCAACAGGGTGGTGCATTAAGAAAAGTCGGATGATGTCTCTTTAGGTCAGATACTGGGCGCATAAAAAAGCCCCCGAGTGATGAGCACAACGGAGGCACCTAAACCTTATCACTACAAATATAGAAAAACTTTAAAATAAAATCCAAAGAAAAATATTATTTTTTTTTATGGCTTTATTTTTCATACTTAAGGGTTGAGCATCAGGTCACTCCCCCGTCAGGTAAGAAGGCAGCCCGGACACGCTGATCGCAAACATCAGCACACCCCTGTCTTTAATTTACAACTTTAACCTTATATGCCTTTTGCCCATCACGCCAGCCAGCGCCACGATGAGTAAAGCAAAGACCAGGGACTTTACGAGACCAACCGGACCTGTACGTAAAAAAGCGGGCAGCTGACCAGCATGACTCAGGTTAATTAAACTGTAATAGATATATGGCAGCAGGTAACAGGTTAATGTACTGACACCGGCAGGCTTTATGTAATCATACCATTTTGTAAACCGCTTTACGTCTGTTAAAAAGGCCATCAGCATAAAACCCAGGATGCTGATAGCGGCACAGATACTCACCCATGAAGGTGTTGCACGGATCTTTGAGATCTCCCAGACGGGGCGGGTGGCAAAGCCGAAGATCATCAGCACAATGGCTAAAAAACACAGGATGATGTAAAAACTCTTATCACCCGCTGTATACTTCCTGTAAACTAACGAGGCAACGATGCCTGCCATGCTAAGCGCAGCCGGAGCTCCGTTTCCGGTTAGCCAGACGTACCTTCTTATAGAACTGAGCGGATCCAGCCAGCCCAGGTGACTCGCAGCGCTGAAAAAGATCAGAAAGACCAGGGCCAGCAGCTGAAGGGAGAAATGACCACGCGTGGCGAGATAAATACAGCTTATCGTAAAATAAGCCCAGCCGATCTTTCCCAGTATCCCCCACCATTGCGGTGTAAGTGCGCTGATGCCCGAAGCCGTATCCGAACGGTAAAGCGATGCCATCACGATCAGCAGGATGACTCCTGCGGCTCTTAACGATCTTGCCGCCACTGACGCGGGCTGCGGATAATCCAGCCAGATCAGGAAGAAACCAACCACGATCAGCAATACCCACAAGCTTCTGGGGAGAAGAGCTTCATGGCTATAGGTTTCAGAATTGACGAAAAGAAAGCCCATCACCAGCAGGGCAATCGTTCTTTGTACAATGTGCCACAGGATCTGCCAGGAAGTGTCGCCTTTTTTCCGGCGGCTCTGTATGGCATAAGGCACAGAAAGGCCGACGATAAATAAAAAAGCAGGAAAAACCACATCCGCCAGGCCCATTCCATCGGTATCTGCACTGACATGTTCCAGCCAGTGCGGAACGCCTTCCAGCGTCCAGAGGTCGTTCACGAAGATCATCAATATCATGGTAACAGCCCTGAATGCGTCGATGGCAATCGAACGGGATACCGGGCTTTTTAATTCAGTTGTATTCATTTCAGGTTTTAAAATCAAGTCCTCTTTCATCACTCTATCTTACACTCTTATATAGATCCTGCGCTTGTCCATGATCAGGCCGATAGTCCACAGCAGCAGCATGTAGGAAACGGCAAACAGCAGCGAGGCATTCTTATCCGCAAGCCAGCTCGTATACAAATTCCTGTATAAAGCGCCGGCCAGCGGCTGACCGGAAACACTGATCCTGTACAATATCTTAATGATCATGCCCGACAGGGCATAAATAAAAAGCGGGTTCTTGCCGAACACTTCGAAGAAATAAGTCCAGCGCCTTACCGACCGCACTTCTATAATAAATATCAGGACCCCGAGGATCACGAGATCTAAGCCGATAGCATATAGGGTATACGAGCTTGTCCAGAGCGGCTTATTGATGGGGAAAACTAAATTCCATAGCTGCGCAACTGTAATTGCCCCCGCTCCTGCTGTGATCATTTTCAATACCGTACCCTGCGTATTCCCGTTTTCACGGATATAATTTCCCGCAAAATAGCCCGCGATAATATTGACAATGGCAGGCAGATTGCTTAAAAGACCCTCAGGTTCAAATGGGATCCCAAAACCCTGGTACAGCCTCGACGGATCGAATACCAGGAGATCCAGTTTAAGTACCGCATTTCCTTCCAGGCTATATGGGGACCCGCTGTCGCCCGCGTACCAGAGCACTGCCCAGTATCCAAGCAGGATCAGCACACTGACTGCCAGAACGGTCGTTCTCCTGAAATAATAAATAAGCAGCGTGGCCAGGCAATAACAAATGGCAATCCTTTGCAATACCCCCATTATCCGGATAGTATTTAAACCGGTAATATTCACCACCCCTTCCTGCACCTTGTAGAAAGGAAATCCGTTCAGGAAATAGCCCAGGGCGAAGATGAGCAGCGTTCTTTTAAACACTTTAATCAAAAAGTCCCGCTGAGGCAATGTCCCCAGTTTTTTCATACTGAAGCTCATGGCATTGCCCACCACGAATAAAAAAGTCGGATAAACCAGGTCGGTCAGCGTAAACCCATGCCATTCGGCATGTTCAAACGGGGCATAAATATTTGCCCAGTCGCCCGGGGTATTGACTATTATCATCAGGCAAATGGTTAGCCCCCTTAACACATCAAGTGACAAGTATCGTACGGGGCTTGCTTTCAGGGCCGGTTGATCGTTCATATTGCGTAACATTTTCGGACTTCATCTATTGAACAGGGATCTGCTCGCTGAGCATACTGCTGCTGTCCCTGTCCAGGAACAGCGTGGCACGGGCATGCCCGCGAAGGATGGTTGAAGGATAGGCTTCTGCCATATCCTGCATGACCGTATCCTGTACGGCCTGCGCTTTTTTAATACCCGGCACCATACAGAAGATGGTACCTGCCTCCATCAAAGCCGGCAAGGTTAAGGTTAATGCAGAAAGAGGCACCAGGTCCAGGCTTTCAAAACAGCCGTCATTTACCTGCTGCTGCCGGCATACCGGGTCGAGTTCAACCACCTTAACTTTATGCGGGTCGTTAAAATCGGCCACCGGGGGATCGTTAAAAGCCAGGTGTCCGTTTTCGCCGATGCCCATAAAAACAATGTCAGGCGGGTTTTGTAAGAGCAGTTCCGTGTAGTGACTGCACTCATCACCGGGCTTGTCCGCATTGCCGTTCAGGTAATATACATTCCTGAACGGGAGACCACCAAAAATGTGCTCCTTCAGAAAGTTCCCAAAACCCTGGGGCGCATCTGCATCCAGGCCCAGGTATTCATCCATATGAAAGGCATTGATCTTTTCCCACGAAATACTGGTGTCCGTCCGCAGTGCCTGTAAGAACTCATTCTGCGAAGGAGCTGCCGCGAAAATAATATTGATCTGCTCCTTTTTGTCCAGGAGTTCCCTGATTTTTTCCGCAGCTGCTTTTGCTGCCTCCTGCCCCATTTCTTCACGGGACGAATACACCTCAACGTTAAGCAATCCTGCCTGAAACTGGTTTATCATCACTTTATAGATTAATTTGATATTGTTAATTCACTTGCCGGATAGACAATTTCTCCGTTTACAATAGTGGTATCTATCCGGATGTCCTCATCGAAAATGATCACATCCGCATCTTTACCCTTCACCAGGGATCCTTTTTTATCCGCAATCCCCATAATAGACGCAGGCGTCTCACTGCTCATTTTAATGGCATCGGCCAGGGGAACATCGGCCAGCCGCACCATATTGCGTACCAGGATATCCCCCGTAGCTACACTCCCTGCAAAAGCCGAACGGTCAGGCAGTTTTGCCACGCCGTCTTCTACAATCACTTCCACGCCATCTTTCAGGCTTCCCAGGATGCTCTTCCCGGGAGGCATACCGGCGCCTCTCATGGCATCGGTGATCAGCGCTATCCGGTCAGCCCCCTTGATCTTGTAAACCAGTTTGAGCAAAGAAGCCGGCAAATGCACGCCATCCGCTATGATTTCCACCGTCATCCCATCCAGCAGGTAAGCACTTTCCACCACACCGGCGAAGCGATACGCATTTCTCCTGGAAACACCCGACATGCAGGAATAAAAATGCGTAGCATGTACAAAGCCTTTTTCATAGGCCTCCAGTACTTCTTCGTAGATGGCATCCGTATGCGCTATAGCCGGTAAAATGCCCTTAGATCTTAAAAACTCCCCGAATGGAAGCGCTCCCGGCAGCTCGGGCGCAGCACTCCAGCGCTTTACAGATGCCGAGTAAGCGATAATCTCCCTGTATTCTTCAGGATCGGGATAGCGTATATAACGCGGGTCCTGGGCGCCCTTCTGGTTCATCGAAAAATAAGGGCCTTCTATGTGTATCCCGATAAAACCTGCGCCGGCTTTATTCAGCACGTTCGCTTCTTCGTAAACGGACAGGGTTTTCAGCAGGTCTTCCTTTTCGCAGCTCAGGGTGGTAGGCATCAGGGATGTAGTGCCGTACCGCGCATGTGCCCGGGCAATGCCCAGGAAAGCTTCCACGGTGTTATCCATAAAATCATGCCCGCCTCCCCCATGCACATGAATATCTATAAAGCCCGGAGAAATATACATCCCCCGCGCATTGATCGCTGTCGCGCCCTCCGCTTCTACATTCTTGTCTGTCACCTCCAGGATCTTTCCGTCCCGCAGGAGGATCGTTCCCTCCCTGATCGTCCGGTAAGGGGTAATGACCGTTCCGTTATATATTTTAATTAAACTCATGAAAAAACTGTTTAAGTTTCCAGGTCTTCGTGCGATGACCGTGAAAGGCATAAAAAATAAGGTACAGATAACAAGGCAACAGCACCCAGTACGCACCCCGCAGCCCGATGGTATCGGCAAAATGCCCGTATGTCAGGGGAAGGATGGCGTTGCCGCAAAGTCCCATGATCAGTAAAGATGCGCCCGTTTTGATAAAACGGCCCAGATTATCCAGTGCCAGCGGCCATACCCCGGCCCAAATCATGGAATTGGCAAAGCCCAGTAGAACCACCAGCCATACCGATATATCGGTAGTATGGCCCAGAAGGGTCACTTCTCCCCTCACTGTCAGGATCAGCATACTCAATACTAAGCCCAGGACCGTGCATATTTTCAGTGCGTTCAATTGCGACAGTATTTTAGGAATAAAGCTGATGCCCAGCAGGTAACCGATGATGGTTGCCGTTAAGGTGTATGAAGGAAAGACCTTCGCTTCCAGGAAAGGCACACCCGAACCGGAGGCATAGTTGATAACACTGTCGACCGCAATAACCTGCGAACCTACATGGAAAAATATGGCCACGGCACCCAGTACCAGGTGCGGAAAATCCAGGATGCTCCGTTTGCCTGAATTGCTGGCCGCCAGTTCTTCATCTTCCGTATCCGTATCGATCTCCGGCAGCGGCGAATACCGCACAAACAAGCCCAGGAGGAATAACACAACGGCCACTACGGTATAAGGGGTAATCACCCGCTGAATCAGCTCATCCAGGAGTGCTGCCTTTTCCGCACCCTGCATCAGGGCAATTTCTTTAAAAAGGTCGCTGTCGCTCGGGCGCAAAATAACAGCTGCAAAAAGCAGTGGTGCAATGATGCCGGCCAGCTTGTTGCAGATCCCCATAATGCTGAACCTCTGCGCCGCCCGCTCTTTAGGCCCCAGGATGGTGATATACGGATTAGCGGCAGTCTGCAGCACAGCCAGGCCCATCCCGATGGTAAAAAGCCCGATGAGAAAAACCGCAAACGTGCGGCTGGAAGCCGCCGGTACAAACAGGAGCGCTCCTGCCGCCATGGCCCAGAAGCCGGCCATCATCCCCTTCTTAAAACCGATCTTTTTCAGCAGCATCGCGGCCGGCAAAGACATCACCAGGTAGGCTATATAAAAAGCGAAGGCCACCAGGTACGATTGAAAATTATTCAGCTCGCAGGCGATTTTGAAATATGGGATCAGTATAGCATTTACCCAGGTTACAAAGCCGAATATAAAAAACAGCAAACCCACGATCAGTATCGAAATAGTGGCATCGCGTTTACTTAAAGACTTTACCTGTACTGCCTGTTCTTTTGTGCTCATTGATCTGAATTGTCTGGTTTTGAAATTCTGCTGCCCCTGCCTGTACTGCTGAATGCCCGGAACACCAGCCCGCTGTTATAGGCCAGGGGACCAGTATACACCTTACTTCTGCTGCCAGGCATGCTGCCGTCCGTGGTATACCGGATGGTAAAACCGGGTAATTGTGTGTTGGCGTAAACAAGGTTGCCGCTCCGTTTAAGTCCCGGAGGCGCAATGCGGTAGTCGAATCCCCCGGCATAATAATCGAGCCTTTTCAGCTCCCGCTTTCCTGATACGTTATAAAAATGCTGCAGATCTTCCTGGTATAACTGTGCCGCTTTCGCAGAATCAGGTTCCTCTTCCCATACCCTGCTCCTGCTCCAGGCTTTTTCGGCGAGGCTGAGCATCCGGGGCAATACCTGGTATTCCATCTGCTGACTGGTTTTCACGGTCTCCGTCCATAATAAACCCTGCAGGCCTGCCACGTTCTGCCTGCCGTAATCGGTAAGGCGCTCAGCCCCGTTAATCACGTTTATGCTAAGCGGCCTCCCCTGGTTATCGTTCCGCTGATTTTTCAGATAATTAAATGGAATAAAGCTGAAGGGCTTGTCCAGTTCCGTAAATCCGCCCCAGTAAAAACTCTGCTCCTCAAAACTCTTATGGTAAGCCATATCCAGGTAGAAATTAGTAACGAATGACAGGACTACCTTATACCCGGCATTGGCCAGTTTATAAGCGAGATCTTCATTACCCGACAGGTTGTTCCATACATTCACCCGGAAGTTCCTTGTATTAAAATCCGGGTTAGGGATCCATTTCACAGTCCCGTCCACTTTGGTTTTGCGCATGGCTACCTCTTCCCAGCCCGACAGGTATAGTCCCCGCTTCTTAAGCAGGGAATCGGCTTTACCGAAATAATAATACCACAGGTCGTCTGTCGACTGGATACCAGGGTTCACCATTTTCAGTTTTGCATACGACGGTGATTTCTCCCATACACCGGCAGGTACTTCATCCCCTCCCAGATGAATAGTAGTTAAAGCTGCCCCGGCTTCTTTATACATACCGGTAAGTTCGTCAGTCACTATCCCCAGGAAGTTATATACCGAATGTTTCGATACATCCATCACATTGTCGTTCCATTTCTGAACCGAACGGTAAACCGATGAATCATTAAAATCGTGTAATAAAAAGCGCTCAGCTTCCTCCTTTTTCCCCTCTTTCATCAGGCGGAAATACCGGCTGTCCATCGCCCTGATCGCGGCGCGCGCATGTCCCGGCGTTTCAATCTCGGGCAGCACTGATATATGTCTTTGCTTTGCATAACGCAGGATCTCAATAAATTCGGCCCTGCTGTAATAGCCGCTGCCCGGAAGCTGGCCGGCATAGGGCCCTGATCCATAAGAAGGCGGAAGGTGCATACCTTCTTCTTTTTCAAAGAGAT
Organism: Pararcticibacter amylolyticus; assembly: GCF_003130405.1. Classification (GTDB taxonomy): domain Bacteria; phylum Bacteroidota; class Bacteroidia; order Sphingobacteriales; family Sphingobacteriaceae; genus Arcticibacter; species Arcticibacter amylolyticus. The sequence continues at coordinate 49,279 of NZ_QEAS01000002.1, read as the reverse complement.
GTGCCCTTCTTCCTCCCACTTCTGTTAACTCCGGCAATGCAGGTATTTCGATCCGCCATCCTTCATCATCATTTAAATGCAGGTGCAGCGTGTTCAGCTTATACAAAGCCATCAAGTCGATCATCTTCAGCACCTGCTGCTTCGGATGAAAATTCCGGGCAACATCCAGCATCACCGCCCGGTAGGCAAAACGGGGATGATCCTTTACTTCTGCGCAGGGCAGCAAAAGCTTCTTATTATGCGCTGAAGCATAAGCGGGCGGATCAATGAGGCTAAGCAGAGACTGAACGGCGTAGAACGCTCCTGCAGCGGTGCCGGCGCCTATTCTTATGCCCCCGCTCGTGATGGTAAGTGAATATGCTTCGCCCCGCAGCGTGTCTTTCTGCAGGGTGATGTTATTATTAAAGCTGTTTTTGTTCTTCGAAAGCTTCACCGGTTTACCCAGAAGGGCAAGAAGCCTGTCTGCGAGAAATCCGGCTTCCTGCTCAAACGTTTCGTCGTACTGTATAGCAGTATTGGCCGTAAGAATGAAAGAACCGGCTTTTTCGGTATACTGTACGGGCGTGGGGAATATTTTAGTAAGTTTTGCAAGGGGTATATCTTTCAGAGAGGCATTCTGTGCGTAGATCTTCGCCGGACTGATCTCCTCATCTCCTTCAAAGCGCTGAAGTTTCACGGGGTCCGCTGCAGGCAGTACCTTAAATTGCTTTACTACCCGGATCTGCTTCCCGGCATCGGCCACCAGATAAAAGCCCTGTGGTGTGTCGGATGCAATAACCAGCGATCCGTTTACCAGGAGTTCAATGCGCACCGTTTGTCCTGGCTTAAGCCCCCCGAAGGTTTTAGCGGGATACAGGTAAAACAAATCCCCGTTGACATGTTTTACCAGCAATTCTTTTTCCTGCTCCTTCGATCTGAGCACACGGACCATATTGAAATACAATTTCCAGCCTTCGGCAGGCAATGTCCTGTCGCCGGTATTACTTATTTCCAGCACCCCGAGCGCCTCCGGCCCGCCCTGGTAACGGTTTTGCAGGGGCTGCCAGCTAAGGCTGATCTCAGGCAATGACCCGGCGGGAAGCTGCCCGAAAACATTTGCTGTGTACAGCAACAAGCCCGTAAATAGTATACTAAAGAATTTCATGTAATAAACAGTTTATTTCTCTCCTGAAAGCTTCTCTTTTAAAAGTTCAATCCTGCTGTTTCTCAATTCATTCTCTGTTATCAGCTCTGAAGGATACAATACCGCTTTGTTCAGCTTAATAAAGCGGCGGTCAAGCTTTTTGGTATGGATGGCATTCAGTTGTTTCAGGATCCGGGGTGCATCTTCTACGCGGAAACCTTCCGCATTTACCTGCTCCTCAGCCAGCATATAGCGGAGGTATTGACAGCGGATATCTGCCATCAGGCGATAATGCTCAAATTCGTTCTTCCCTTTTTGGGGCCTGAGCGCATTCAGAACAGATGAAGCCTCCTGTGCACTGTCCAGCAGCTGTTTCACTGACAGCGCGGCACCAATAACTTTTCCCTGGTTTATCTCATAAGGAGCAGAGCAGATAGCCTTCCGGAATGCGGAAGCATCCTTTTCATCAAGTCCATAATGCGTAAGAGCATAGTCCCTGATAAAATCCCCTGCATTGAAATCGCTGCCGTTCAGCGCTTTGAAATAAGCATCGATCAGCATATTGAAACCGCTGATGGGGTATACCCGCCGGATGGCGTACAGATCGATCATATCCGTTGACGATTCAAATACAGGCGAATAGATCCCGGACGTAGACCAGGAAGTCATCACCATGCCTTTATAGCCGAGCTGCCTGGCCTGCGGGATAAACGTCCCGATATTATTGAAATGTTTATCCCATTGAGTAATAAAGTAGTTATCAGGCTGGCTTCTTATAGACGGGGCGCCCCATATTTCGAAGCCGCTTTCCATCAGCTTCCTGTGATCGCCGAATCGGTCGAGTGCCCAGCCGTAATTCCAGTCGACGAAAATAGTCTCTTTGGGCAGCGACTTTAAAGCATCCGGATACTTCAGCGCAATATCGGCCCAGACTACCGGGCGCTTGCCCAGGCTTACCACAATATCGCACATCAATTTTAAATAATCCCCGTAAAGACGCCCCTTTCCTACCTCGGCCACCTTCTTCTTAGATTCCTCCGAATGTCCCAGCAGGTACGTTTCGTCGCCCCCGATATGCAGATAGTCAGACTTGTGCATCGCGGCCATGTCTTTAAAAAGATCGGTAAAGAGCGCCCTGCACAGCTCCTCTTTCAGGGGATTTACCTGGGAGTAATCTTTCTGATCCTCGCGCAGCTCTTTGTAGCGCGGATGCTTCAGGATATACTCAACATGTCCGAAACTTTGCTGTAAGGGAATCACATCGATATGTAAGCTCTCACAATAATCAATAAAATCGCGGACCTCTTCCCGGCTGTACGCATAGCGGCTGGATATGATCCGGTGCTTTTCGTAAGGATACGAAGCCTCCCATTCCATCACCAGGGTGTTTATGCCGTTCTTGCTCAGCTTCAGCACAAAATCTTTCAGCGCCTGCATTTTCATTACCTGGATCCGGAGATCCAGGTGAAAACCCTTCACGCGAAAAGAGTCTCCGGCTGTATTGGCGGAAGGCTGACCGCCAGCCTGTCTCCTTTTACCTGATGCTTTCCACGTTCTGTCAATCAGGTCGAGTAAAGAGTCTTCGTTGAAACTATCATGCAGCAACTGCCAGATCATCACACCTCCGCCCTCTTTCACTGCAAGCTCTGTCTTCTGCCGGATCGTGCTGATCCCATTGTAATATAGCGTACCCCCGTTCTCCGGCAGTACAATTTCGTCAAAATCTTTCCTGCCGGGATACTTTTCCAGCACCTCCTGCCAGGTGATGTTCCGGAACAAGGGATCAGCATCAGGCAATTCCCCGAATCCGTACCCGTAAAAAGGCAAGCCCAGGTTGAGGCGCTTTTTCTTAAGCCCCCGTTCCTTATGCCAGTAAGCAAGATGTTCCTGTGCATAGCTCATGGGAGAATGCTGACCGGGATTTTCCGGTTTCCAGGGCCCCGTTTTATCGTACGCCATGATATTAATGAAATCGAACTGCGCAAGCGCTTTGTCTGTCATCCGCTCTCTTGTCCACCAGGCTACGGCGGCCGTCAGTAACTTTTTCCGGCGCGACAGGGGTTTCCTCAGCCCAACAATAAAAGCTTCGTAGTTAGAGTCAATATCATCTCCCTCCAGGTCAACATCTATTCCATCCAGCTGATATTTATCCAGGTAAGCAATAAAGTTGCTGATCAGCTGGTTTCTGTGCTCGTCGGTAAGCAAGCGGGCATAATAGGCATGCCTTCTGCCTCCGCCGCATGACATCAGTACTTTTACGTGATGCTCGCGGGCAATCGCCATTACCGTATCCAAAGCCGGCAGATCGGTGAACTCCCCTTCCGGACTGGGATTGATAAAGGCAATATTGAGGTGCGTCACTTTCGTAAGATCTACTTTTTTGAGATCCGCCACCATATTCCCCCTTGACCAGATGTACCCAATCACCTTAAAGCGGGCCTGCACCTGAACCGATATGCCGAAGAACACTGCCGCCAGGACCAACTGTTTAAGTAATCCTCTTTTATTGCTGAAAGTCATTTCCTTATCTATTCGTTTAACACAAAAACTGGCTGGTTTATTCCTTGTCCCACCATACCCGCCTGTTCCAGTCGTCTGTACCCAGAGCCTGGATAGCGGCTTCCACATTCGCCGTATTCTGCTGTTTCTCCGTCAGGGAATACTCAAATCTCCTCGGGATGGTCTGTGAGTTAGATTCGCCCGTTGGTGAAGGTGTCAGCAGCGGGAATCCGCTTCTGCGCCAGTTAGAATAGGTCTCCGGACCGTTCAGTAATAACGCGATCCATAGCTGGGTATTGATCTGGCGTAATTCCGAGCCGGCCACCAGGGGATTCGCTGTTTTGAAATTCTCTATCTCCGCAGCCGTTATCACCGGGCCGTTCGGATACAAGCTCAGCTGCTGCATAGCCGCTTCCACTCCTCTGTAATAATGATCCTGTGCCGTGCCGCCCAGGTCCATGCCAAGGCGCACCGTTGCATCCGCCAGCAGCAGTTCCACCTCGGCGTAAGTGATGTGCAGGAAGGGCGCATCGTTCCGCAGCAGATTATGATTAAGCTGTGGTTTCAGATCAATGCTTCTCGGCGTGTAAGAGGTGCCGTTCGCCAGCGTAATGGCCGTTGAGCTCAGCGGATCCTCGTAATTATAACGTCCCGGCAAGCCGCCGATGAGCCCGATCTTTGCTTTCACCTGCGCCGTAATATCTTCCCTCTCCAGGAAGCGGGTGGGCGATACCGGGTTAAACTCTTTGTAACATTTTATCAGGTGATTGACACGCGGATCACTCGTAGAGGTCAACGCATTCAGGAACGTAGAGACCACGCGGCCCATTTCGTTTTTAGAATTCCATGCGGCCGACAACCCGTTTGCCCTCACATCCTGGTAACTGTTAGGCACATTTTCATGCTTAGTCATGCAGATATCTGCATTGCTGGTAAACAGCCCGGCAGCATAAGCAGCCTGGATTTCCGCCCTTGCTTTTTCAGGTTCTCTTTTCGCTAAACGAAGTGCGAGGCGGAGGCGCAGGGAGTTGGCAAACTTCTTCCAGGCCGGAATATTACCCTTGTAGAAATATTCATTGGCCACCTTGTCCTTCGCTGCGTCCAGCTGGGCTGAAGCTTCAGTCAGCTCCTTCAGCAGGTCGTAATAGATGTCCTTCTGCGAATCATACTTCGGCCGGATGATGCCGGTATAGCCCTTCCCTGCTTCAAAATACGGGATGTCGCCATACATATCCGTCAGCCGCGCAAAAATATAAGCCTTCATGATCCGGCACATGGCGTTCAGGTTCGTCTTGTTTTCCACGCCCCTTGTCCGTTCTGTGGCATCCACAATATTCAGCACATCGTTTGGATAACTTTCGTCCATCATGCGCCACATATAACTCGGCGTCTTCTTATACAGTGCGCCGTAACTCATATTAAAAGCTCCTGCAAACTGCTGCATCATCGGGATGAGCATGAAGTAGTTCGTGCGTTCCTGTATCCCCATATCTCCCGAGAAATACGCCTGGGCGAACATCAGCTGGCTGGCAGGATCCAGGTCAGAAGACCTGGTAGGATCGGTATTCATATCGCCGAATTTTTCGCAGCCGAGTGCGAGCACAGCCACCGAAAGCAATAAGATATATTTGAGTTTTTTCATCTTCGTATACTTTTATTCTATGATGATCAGCCTGTTTAAAGTTTCACATTCAGGTTAAGTCCCCAGCCCCTGCGTGTCGGCAGTGAGCCGTACTCCAGGCCCTGGCCGTTGCTGTTATTATAGTTCGAGTCGGGATCTACGTTCGGCACATCTTTATAGACGATAAACGGGTTCCGCGCTACCAGTCCCAGTGAAGCCCCTTTAAGCCCCAGGCTTCTGCTCAGCCCCTGAGAAAGCGTATAGGTGAACGTCAGCTCCCGCACCTTCACGTAGCTAGCTTTGTACACAAAGGGAGTGGCTATGTTAGACCCGTCGGCAGCGAAAGCCGACCAGTATAAAGTTGGGTCCATCGCCCTGGTGTTAGGTGTATACACCGGGTTTGCAGCCGTTCCGGTATTCACCACACCCTGCGGTACAAATCCCCTTACTTTACCATCGCCCTGCCATTGGGCAGGTGTCTGGCCGGCAGCAACGCGGTCTTTTTCCGACTGGATCCATTCATCCCTGCCTTCTAAGGTCGCCGTTGCCGATCCCCGTGCATGGAGGAACAGATTGGTCATGGAGAAGATATCGGCACCGAATTTCATATCGAACGCCGCATTCAGGCTGAAGTTACCATAGGAGATCCGGTTAGTAAAGCCGCCCGTCCAGTCAAACACGCCCTTTCCCAGCACCTTCATCTCCGGGTCTATCACAGGCAGCAGGGAGGCAGAGTTCAAAATCACATTGCCGTCGGGATCTCTCATAAAGTCGTACCCCATCATGGTGCCGTACTGTTCTCCCGGCTTGGCTACTACACGCAGACCCGCCCAGCGCGCTTCCGACAGGGTAAGATACTGACCCACGCGGTCAGACAGAGATTCAATCTTACTGACGTTCCTGGCAAAGTTGAAGCTGACATCCCACTTGATCTTGCTGTTGCTGCTCAGCGGCGATGCCGAAACCAGCAGCTCAACTCCCCTGTTGGAAATTTCGCCGGCATTGATCAGCTGCTGCGGAAACCCTGACGTCAGTGCAGAAGGAACGATATTGATCTGGTCCCTTGATTTGGAGTGATAATACGTCGCATCAAAATTGATCTTATTCTTGAAGAACCTCAGGTTGGTACCCAATTCGAAAGACCGGGTCCTTGTTGGCTTCAGGTCCGCCGGAGGGATCACCTTGCTGGAGATCTTGCCGTTTAACGACCCGTTGAACGGAAGCTGGTTCAGCGAATAATACAGGTCCAGTAAAAAGGGATCGGTATCATTTCCTACTTCCGCCACCGACGCCCTGATCTTACCGAAAGACAGGATGTCGTTGCCGATCTTAAAAGCATCGCTAAACACAAAACTTCCGGATAACGAAGGGTAAGTATAAGTATTGTTGTTTTCGGGCAATGTCGACGACTGGTCGCGTCTCACTGTCGCATCTAAAAACAAATAGTTCCTGAAACCCAGGTTTACCAGTCCGTATAAAGAATTGATCCTGCGGGGAATGTCGTTCTCAACGACCACTTTGTCCAGATAGCTCGTCGGACTGATAGCATCTAAAACAATCATGTTCGAGAACGCAGAAGTAGTTCCGCGGCGGATCCGGTTATTGATACTTCCGCCCACCCTGGCTGAGAGATTTAGATCGCTGCTGATCTTTTTGGTATAGCTCGCTATCGCCTCTACCTGGTTGGTGGTATACCGCTGGTTCACCTGGTCCAGCTGCCCGCCCGGCGCACCGGGTGTAGTTCTCGGACGGAAGCTTTCGTAATCCAGGTACGTAATATCGGTAGCCGCTTTCGCGTTCAGGCTGAACGATTCACTGAACTGGTAGGTTGCGTTGAACGACCCGGTAAGCCTGTCTTTATCCGTCTCGTTATACATTTCCCGGACCACCCAATACGGGTTTATGCGGTACTGGCCGCCGCCCCAGTCTACATAATCCCCCTGATCTGTTTTATAATAGGTCTTAAACAATTCCTGGTCAACGTTATTCGCCAGGCCGTTAAACGCCCATCCTACGTTGGATGGCGAGTCTCCCAGTCCGGCCCTGTTGTGCACTTTCTCGTCCATATACGAAGCCCTCACATCCAGCGACAGTTTCTCCCCGAACTTAGAACGCCCGGAGAACGTGTAGGTATTTCTCCTGATGTCACTCTCAGGCACAATATCATTGTATCTCAGATCAGCTGCGGAAAAACGGAAGCTTGATTTATCAGTTGAACTGGATAAAGCAATGGTATTATTAAAGGAAGAGCCGGTGCGGAAAAAGCCGTTAATATTATCCTTCACCAGGGCATAAGGCCTGGACACCCCGTCGAAATTCACAAAGCTGATATTCGGGTCAAGCCTGGGCCCGAAGTTTACAAACAGGCTGTTAAAGGCCGATGCCTGATCAACCGGAAGCAGGCCGTTTCTGCCCTGTCCGTAAAGATACTGCACGTCGTCATACTCCGTCAGCTGTTTCTCTACCGTATTGGTACTGCTGAAATCAATACCCAGCTCCTTATTATTCGTACCTTTTTTAGTTGTGATCAGGATGACACCGTTACCCGCTAAACTTCCGTACAGGGCTGTCGCCGCCGGCCCTTTCAGCACACTGATCGACTCGACGTCGTCAGGGTTGATAGCCGATATGGCATCTCCCATATCCACACCGCCGCCATACACATCAGTGCCTACCTGCCCGTAGTTCGAGTTATCCATCGGGATACCGTCGATCACGTATAAAGGCTGATTATTACCCGTAATGCTGGTTGCTCCTCTCAGTACCACCCTTGACGATCCGGCCGGGCCACCCGCAGTGCTATTGATTACCAGGCCGGCTACTTTTCCGGCAAGCGAATTCATCACATTCGTTTCTTTCGCCTTATTCAGGCTTTCACCACTCACCTCCGAAACAGCGTAACCCAGCTCCCGCTGGCTCCTTTTGATGTTTAAAGCCGTTACCACCACATCTTTAAGCGTCTCCGAAGTTTCTTTAAGCCTGACCTGCACGCTTTTCCGGCCGGCATCGGCTATTACGACGACATCCTCAAAACCAATGTATTTATAAAGGATGCTATCCCCGTTAGCCGCCCTTATGGAATAACCGCCCTGGGTATTGGTGACCGCTGTTTGCCTGCTTTTTTTGTTCAGCACACTGACACCCGGCAACTTCACCCCGCTCATATCGGTAACGAGGCCGCTGATTACAAACACTTGCCCGGACTGCTGTGCTCTTGTGCTTACATGCTGGAAATACAGAAGCAGAAAGGCAATCAGGCAGAGATTTTTTGAGTTAAAATTTCTATTCATACTTTCAATTATTTGTCGTCGGTAACGTACACGTTTATTTCAAAAAAAAATTCTCATTTATGGACTGCCGCTATCCGTTTCCCGGAACGCCCGGCTGGCCTTCATTTAGCCACACACTACCCAAAAGTGATTTTCGGAATTGTTGCTTTGCTTATAATCTTCAATTTATAAAATCAAGAGCGGTAACGTACCCTTATTTAAATAATTCAAACCGGTAACGTAAACGAAGATATATATTTAAATTAAAAAAGCAAAATTTTGTGATTTATTTATTACTTATGATCCAGGAAATTGAACATTTCTTATCACGGCATTGGTTTTTCATATATAAATGATAGAAAAGTGACCTCTGAATACAAAACAGCTCAGATTTCAATCCATATACTGCCTGTATTTTCCAAATATCCTCTAAAATCCTGTTCTTTTCAATCATAAGCAGGTGTGCCGATGAAATATTTCAATTAAACAGCGTTTATTTTGCCCGCTGGCCGCTGCAAACGCCCATACTTTCCTGGTATGTTAAGAAAGATCAAAGAAGGAAATGCAGATTAATTTTTCCGGATGTTTCAGAGCCTGGTTCATCATGTTAGTTTTATTTGGGTTAGCTTGTTAGTTTAATACAAATAAAGAAAAAAAACAGCACGTTTACGTACACAATTAAAAAAAATAATCAATTCCTGTAAAATGCGTAATTTTCTTTGGTGATGATGTCAATAGGCATAAAGTACACATTTTCTATGGAAGCATTATGCACCAGGTGATTGTACAGCGCCATGATGCCCCTGTACCCCTGTTCCTGCGGTTTCTGGCAGATCAGAAAATCGATGGTCGATTTTTTGAGATAGCCGATATTTTCGTCCAGGAAGTCGAAACCGATCAGCAGCTTGTCGTTCAAGCCGGCTTCGTCCAGGTACCGGGCTACAGAGAAAACCCGGGAATTGCTTACAAAAAAAGCCTGGACTTCATGTTTAGCAAGAAATTTGGTCAGCTCCTTCTTAACAGAAAGGTAATCCGTGTCCCGGATATCCAGCTTCAGAATAGAAATTTCCTTGTTATGGTCCTGATAATAAGCCCTGAACCCCTCCTCCTTTCGTAAGAGGTGGTGGTGGTTATCCATCTCTTTGGAAATGTTTACAATAAGCACTGTTTCCTTATCTCTCATCAGGTACTGCATCAGGTGGGCTCCCAGGTAGCCCGAATGGTAAAGATCAGGGCCGATATAACACAGGCTTTTCTGTTCCGGCAGATCAGAGTTGATAAACACATAGGGGATCTGCATCTTGTCGCAGTCCTGTGTAAACTTCTTCGATTCTTCTATAAACATAGGTGCCAGCAACACACCACTCGGATGCGAATCCAGTACCAGCCGGGCCTGTTTGGTAAACGACTTGCGGTTGTTCTGATCAAAAAGATACTGCTTAATCGTGATCCCGTATGCCCTGATCTCCGCCTCTGCGCTCAGAATTCCTTTCAGCGGAGCGTCCCAGTACTCGGTCTCTGATGATACATGAGGCATCAGCACCGCCAGTTCGAGCACCTTTTTGGAAGCCAGCCTGCGGGCAAATATATTAGGCTGATAATCGAGCTCCTCGATGATGGAATTAATGAGATTCTTTGTTTTTACAGAAACACCGGGCCTGTTATGCAATACACGGTCTACCGTAGCAATAGACACGTTCGCCCTGCGTGCTATTTCCTTAACACCAACAAGCTCTCTTTCTTCCGCTTTCTTCATGGATCAAACAATTAAATAAATATTCCGCATCTGTGAGTGGTTGAAGATAGTACAAAAATTAACACAAAGTCAAATCATTTTTATACTTTCGTGTACGTAACCGAAAAACATTTAACGTGTACCCAGATTCCCGATGAAGCGCTTACTTGTACCTTTTATAGAAAACAGTTCAGAAACCTTATTCTGGCAGGACCTGCCGGTGAATTTCATTGATCACCAACCCTGGCCGCAGTATCACACGAAATGCAGCGCTGCTTTCCGCATCGCCCACTCCAATACAGCTGTCTTACTAAAATTCAGGGTCTCCGAAGATGTTTTTAAAACAGCGGAGCGGAACATTAACGATGCCGTGCATAAAGACAATTGCGTAGAGTTCTTTATCGCTTTCGGGGAGGAGCAGGACTATTACAATTTCGAGTTCAACTGTTTAGGTGTGGGCAAAGTTGGTTTCGGTTCTTCCAGGGAAGACCGGCTGCTGCTGCCGGAGAACATCATCCGGCTGGTTACCACCGATCTCATGCTGCATTCGCGCTCATCTGCCGGTACAGCCAGCTTTAACTGGGAAATAACACTTAGCGTACCGGTAGAAGCTTTTCATTACCATCGCATCAGTTCACTGAAGGGATTAAGATGCCGGGCAAATTTCTATAAATGCGGGGACGACCTGCCGGAGCCGCATTTCCTCAGCTGGACGATGATCCACACAGAGGAGCCTGATTTTCATCAGCCCGCCTTTTTCGGAGGAATTTTGTTTGGTTAGTTTTAAAATAAGCTTCATTTAAAATTCGACTGCCAGAGATCAGCTCCCTGGCAGTTAAAAAGATATATCTGATCAAAATAAATTAAGGTGCAGACGGGTTTATCTTCCGGCCTACCGCTTTTATTAAATTATAAGGTCCGGGGGCATCCTGCGAAAGCTCCCACAGCATCACACCTTTGATGTTTTCTACAGCGTATTGTGTCTTGGCTTCGATGGTGTTAATGCCATTGTATTTATAGCCGTTGTATTCATCTGCATAAGCAGCCGCTGATCCATATTCTGCAACGATACTTTTGTATGACCTCGTGCCGGTACCCACTGTCGGCTTAAATCCATAAGCAGGCAGCCCCAATACAAGCTTAGAAGCAGGCCAGCCATTGGAGATATAATACTGGATATCATCTACGGCCTTATTATAAGGAGAATGATTGTTTGAAGATCCATAGCCAATATCGTATGACATGATGTTAACCAGGTCGAAATAGGCAATGGATGAATTCGGAATGGTCGTACTGTTGGGGCCCGGAGTTGCTACCGTAACAAGTTTTCCCAAAGGATTTATCTTGTTCCTTAATGCCGCAATAAACCCGGCATAATTGCCCTCATTTTTTATCGCCGCCAGTTGATTGCCCTCTACATCTACATCCACCCCATCCAGGTTGAAATAAGTAACCATGTCAGCCAGGTGGTTGATAAAGTTAGTCCGGTTCGCTGGGCGGAACAGTTCAACAATATTACCCGATCCGACGGCCGGATTCGCCCCTACCAGAGAAGGTAATACCTTTCTGCCCGCAGCGTGCGCTTTGGTCACAACATAATTGATCTGCTGGGCTGTAAAATCAGCAAAGAGAGGCTCGCCATTGGCCATCATTTCACCGTTGGTACCCGGGTCGAAAAAAGCGAGGTTAACGTGCGTAACAATACTGAAGTCGATTGAATCAGTGATAGCCTGCACATTTCCGGCACTCCCTGCTATGTAAGCCACCACTACTTTATCCGACGGGGTTGAACTCGTTTTCATGGCGCGGCCTGCCGTTTTCTTTACTTCGGGTGAACTCACCTGCTGCTTGCTGCACGCCGCAAGCGCGGCCCCAGCCAAAAGGATAATAATTGTCCTGAGATTTTTCATCTTTTTACTTGATTAATAATTTTTGTAAATGGTAGAACGGATCAGATATATACTCAAAACGTGTACGTACACGTGTCAGGCCAAAAAAGGACCGGTCTTCCTTTCCGGCTTTCGTGTACGTAAACGTTTTTACTAATGTATAGATATTTACTGTGAAGTTCAGGCGTATATGAAAAAAAAGTTTTTTTCATATACGCTTTATAAAAGCGCTGGTAAAAATTTCGCTTGTAATCCGCAGCCGATTGGCAGCAGGTATAAAAAATGATAGCAGGATGGTTTTTAGTTAATGCAGAGTTGTTTTGGAAAACAGGTTAATGATTACGACTCCGGCGAGAATCAGGATAATGCCGGCAATAGCAGGAAGATCAGGTTTTTGCTTATACAGGATCGCACCTATGGCAGTAACCAAAACGATGCCGACGCCAGACCAGAGCGCGTAGGCGATGCCCAGATTCATTTTTTTGAGGGTCAGGCTAAGAAAGTAAAAGGCTGATGCGTAGCCGATAATCACTATTAATGATGGCACAAGTTTACTGAACTGCTCAGATGCCTTTAATGCAGATGTCGCGATAATTTCAGAGATAATGGCAATCAGAAGAAACAAATAGGTTTTCATTCAGCAAATATCTCAAATATCATGTTCATTCAGTTACAAAACATCGATACTTTTAAACCGATGTTTTGTAACCTTCGGCAGCAACTACCACGTTATGATAGCCATCCCGTTGCCGTTATTCGTCCCTGATGAACCGAGAGGCGACGTGCCATAATTAACGGAGCCGGCACCACCACCTGAACCATTGGTTGATTCAGATATGGAATACCAATAAGGGGAATTTCCGCCGCTATAT
>NZ_QEAS01000002.1:16421-36254 GCF_003130405.1 Pararcticibacter amylolyticus | reverse complement strand
ATATCCCTGCGTAGCAGAACCACCTCCACCATACCCGCCCTTTCCGTACTGATATGTTGCATTAAAAACAGCCCCTCCGTTCCAGGGATTTCTTTGTCCCCCCAGGGTCGGGTAATTATCACAACTTCCGGCTGAATACCAGCCTGCGCCACCACCTCCATTACGGCCGATACCGCCATTACCATTTGAAGCCCCGGGAGCTATCGGATAGGCCACCGTCCGTGTTCCCGAAGTACCCGATGTTCCCGACTGTCCGGGTTCACCGTTAGTGATACCAGAAGCGGCCTGATTCAAACCTCCACCGCCGCCTCCCGCAATAATCATCGGGTTCCCGCTGACGCTTCTGTATACAAACGTGCCGCCTCCGCCGCCGCCAGCTCTGTAAGAAAGGTCGTAACTTGCCTGCTGTCCCTCCTCGCCTACCAACACATAGACTGACTCACCGGGAGTAACGGTAAATGTGCCTTGCATGGAAGCACCCAGGCCGCCATAAGCTGATGAACCGTTGCTGCTCATATAAGAATCTCCTCCTGAGGCTCCAAGTACTTTTATTGTAGCTGAAGTCACGCCGGACGGAACGGTAAATGTTTGTACACCGCCTGAATAAACATAGACGATTGCCTTTATTTCATTTCCGTAATAGGTTGTACCTCCTGCGATTGCATACCCCCTTATATAATAGACCGTTGCAGCGCCTACACTTAAACCGGCACTATAGCTTCCTATGCCTGAGCTGTTAATTGTTTTGGTATTAGCGGTTGTCGGATTCGGGCTTGTTGAATAACAAACACCCCGCGATGTAATAGTAGTTCCAGCCGGGGCTGTGATATTTACAGCTGCCGTTACGGCACTCCCATCGTCAGCTATTGTAACATATTGAGTTTGAATCGTCGGGGGGACGCTTCCCTTATTATATACACCAAACATGCTGGGCATGACTGCAACCTGTGCTATTGAAGAGTTTACCCAAAAAAGCAAAGCAGCAAATGACAAAACCTTCGAAACGACGTTCATAAAATAAGTTTCTTTTTAGGCCTTTTACGATTACATCCCGATATGGTTACATGTTAACTTGCCGGAGATTCAGAGCAACCGCGCTTTACCTTCAGATCCGAAAAAGGCAAAGGCGGGCCAGGTGTTCATCATTTTTCGTTTCGGCAGATCACAAGCTCAGCCTGAAACCTTCGAAAAATTTCGACATTTCATCAGGGTTCAGAGAGGCAAAACCCAGCCGGGCCCCGTTGATATCCGGGCTATACCTGTACAGGCTTCCCTCATTCATGTATATTCCTTTGCCGGCTAGTCTTTTAGAAAGCTGAGGGAGAGAATAACCTTCCGGAAAGGTTACCCACACCGCCATCCCGCCCTGGGGGCTGACGAAACGCGCAAAATCACTTCCCAGCGATTTTAACGAATCACAAAACTGATCACGCCTTTGCTTATATATTTTTACCGACCTCCTGATGTGCCTCTGCATGTCTCCGGTATTAAAAAGCTGGGCTACCGATTCTTCAAACAACACATCTCCCCGGATCTCTGCCAGCTGTTTCAGCCTCGAGGCCTGCCATATAAAGTCCGATCCGCCGATGAGGTAACCCAAACGGATAGTCGGGGCCAATGTCTTGGAGATCGATCCGACATACATAACCAAACCATTGTGGTCAGCGCTGGCCAAAGGCAAAATGGGACTGTTATCATAGTGAAAGTCATAGTCATAATCATCCTCGATCACCGGAAGCTGATACCTCCTGATGATTTCCAGTAACTTCACTCTGCGCCCGGCACTTAGCGTCACCGTTGTAGGATGGTGATGATGAGGGATCACATACAGCAGCGCCGGCCGCGACTTTTTACAGATCTCTTCAACCGCATCTACATCTATACCCTCTTCATCCACCTTCACCTTTATCAGCCTGGCGCCTAAGTGCTCAAAGAGCTTACCGGCCAGTACATAATTCAGCTCCGCTACGATCACCGTACTGCCTGGTTTGATAATCATGCTCGCTGCTGTAAAAATGGCCAACTGAGCGCCATGGGTAACTAAAACATTCTCTGCTTGAATGTTGAGCGCCCTGGTTTGGGAAAGAAAAACAGCAAGCTCCCTTCTAAGGGATAAGCTTCCCGCATTTCCATACATCAACTGACCATGAAGGTATGCCCTGTTCGCTAAAGTCTTGTAATGGTTGAAGATAGCACCCAGGGGAGCGATCCTTTGATCCGGGTATCCATCGTTGATCATCAGATCAAATGGCTTCAGTTCCGGGGAGACCGGAGGACGCTCTGTGATCCGCCTGTAAAAAGATGGCCCAGGCAAGCCTTCCTCCTCAGTATCCGCCTGGAAAGATCTCGGACTAACCCCCGGAAGCCGCTTAGAGACAAATACCCCTCTCCTTTCAGTCACTTCCAGCCAGCCCTGGGCACTCAGCTCATCATACGCAGCAACGATAGTCGTTCGGTTCAGTTTCAGCTCCGAAGCCATAAGACGGCTCGGAGGCAACTGATACCCGGGCCTGATCTTACCGTTCCTGATCAGGCAGATCAAGCCGTTCGCTACCTGCCTGAAAACCGGCAGGGCAGAATTTCTGTCAATTTCAATGAGATTACCGAAAGGCAGTGTGTGGATGCTCATGATAATGAAGACCGGATGCTTTACGCCATACAATGGCGGTGTAAGTTTACGAATAAATCATGGATGAAGGTGCTGAATGTTATTCTCAATCCACTCATCAAAGCTGATTTTTCCGCTGACAAAATCTCCGGCAGGCACCAGTCCCGACTTTTCAATATCGAAAAACATGTACTTATTATCATCATTCGGAACAAGAACTTTATCCTCTCCCGTGATTGCCAGGTATCTTTCCACAAATGCCGTCATAGAAGCCCGCTCAGGTCCGGCAATGTCAATAGTGCTGTTGACCGGCGCTTCCAGGGCAGTTGCAGCAATAAATGCCGCCACATCTTCAGCTGCAATTGGCTGATAATCGACAGTTGAAATGTGAACCTCCTTGTCCTGCGACTGTACAGCAATCAGGGTAGTGATATGCTCATGGAACTGGGTAGCGCGAATAATGGTATAAGGAATGCCGGACTCCTTAATCAGGTCCTCCTGCACTTTTTTTGCCCGCAGATACCCTATATGTTGTCCCAAATCGGTCCCGACGATTGATAAGATCAGGTGATGTTTAACTCCCGCCGCCTTCTCCATACGGGCAAGGTTCTGCCCGGCGGTACGAAAGAAATTATTGGACAATTCGTCTTCAGGACTCGTAGAGTTCGACAGGTCAATAACCACCTCTGTACCTTCCAGCGCTTCCGGCAGGCCTTCGCCCGTTATGATATCAATTCCGGTCGATCTGGAACCCGCAATCACATGGTGCCCTGCGTTCACTAATTTACTGGTAACGTTTCTGCCAATGAGACCCGTTGCACCGATAACTAAAATTTTCATATTCATCTGCCAAAATTAGTCTTAAGGCCGTTTTTCAAGGCCATCCAGGGATGATATAGCTACCAGTCCAGCGCTGGTTCTATTGTACAAACAACCTGGGTTTTACAAAAGTACTTATACAACCTGTATACAAGCAACGACCTGAGGAAAACTGCTTACGTAGGGCTGGCGGCAACGGGTGTACCCTATTCGAATAAGCTAAAAAAGCCATCGGTGATAACCGACGGCGGAAGTGACATTGTTGTTCTTCGCTATGCTGACGTATTACTGATGCTCGCCGAGACGCAAAATGAACAGAATAATATTGAAGAAGCACGCAAGTACCTGAATCCAGTGAGAAACAGGGCCGGACTGCAGGATAGTCCAGCATCGACAAAAGATGAAATGAGGGCAGCGATTGCCCTTGAACGACGGCTTGAACTGGTTGGTGAGGGACACCGATGGTTCGACTTATTGCGCACGGGCGACGCCGTCTCTGTAATGAACCAGTGGTTCAAAGACAGCGGTGTACCGATTACAGTCGACAAGCATCATCTGTTACTTCCCGTACCAATCGGTCAGGTCAACACCGATCCCGCTATTGTTCAGAATCCAGGCTATTATTGATCATCAGACGTAAACTATCATGACTATTCACATCCACACAGCTCAGATGAAACACTTCAAAAGATTCGTGTTCATCTTTCTTCTTTTATCGGTTCAGCAAGCGCTTGCCCAGCAACACCACACTAAGACATGGCAATCCATTCTTGCTCATTTTCAGCATCCGAAACAAGGATATGTCTTGACTGCTGCTCATCGTGGCGACTGGAGAAACGCGCCTGAAAACTCAATAAATGCAATAGACAGAGCAATAAAAATGGGCATCGATATCGTAGAGATCGACGTGAGAAAAACCAAAGACAATCAATTGGTGCTGCTTCACGATAAAACCATCGACAGGACGACAAGTGGCAAGGGTAAAGTCTCGGACTGGACTCTTGACTCCCTTAAAACGCTTAAGCTAAGACAGGGACACGGTGGCACAGTTGACGAAAAAATACCTTCCCTGGAGGAAGTAATGCTGTTCGTAAAGAACAAGCCGGTACTGCTGAATCTTGATAAGGCCTGGGAATGCCTGCCCGAAACGTATCAGGTACTTAAAAAAACGGGGACCATCAAACAGGCGTTTTTTAAAGGAAACGAGACTCTTGCCCAGCTCCGGGCAAAGCATGGCATAATACATTATGGGCCGAGCTTTGTGCCGGTCATACTGACGAGAAAGCCATTACAGACCCGGATGCCAACTGGGGCTGGATAATAAAGCAGGGAGCAAACGTCATACAGACCGATCGTTGCCGGGAATTACTAACGTACCTCCGGAATAAAGGGCTGCATGAATGAATTAAAAACGCCCGGCTGCATAGGCCGGGCGTTTTTAAAATCTTGATGACGGGGGCCTTCGTAGGCTGCTTTAAAAGTACCTTACGTATTGCGTCGTTCACTGCATCCAGCACATAGATACTTTCATCTCTGCCGACAGCTAGGCCTGCCAATTAAGGAGGACATTAATAGATGGCATAATCCGGTAAGAAAAACCACAAACCTCCTCCCAGATCCAGTGCATTCAAAGTAATGATTTCACGCTTGCCCGCTTCTATATAAATACTAAAATATTCAGAACCGATGCCGTCTGCCAGAAACTCTCCCGTATCTTTGTTCTTTAATTTGATAGCGTATATAATAGCAGAGCCATCGTCTTTTGTCGCCCTGACTGTAACAAAATTCGGGTGAAGTTTTCCTTTTTCCAGGTTAGTCCATACAATACCTGTTTCTTCGAATAACGAAGACTCACTATTCCATTTTAGAAGGTAAGCATCTGTTTTGATAGCATCTGCTACGGCACCATCGGGCACACTGTTAAAAAGAAAAAAAGAAGTAGAATCGGCACTGACATTTGTATTGCCACTTGTAAAGCTCTTCATTCCAAGCGTAGAGCTGTATGCAATTTTCAATGCCACTTTTTCCGAAGCACCGGCAGTAATTGTAGTATCGAGCACCAGGGAATCAGTGCCTGCTTTTTTGAATGAAATAGTGGTTGCCTTTCCGGCCGTTAACCTTTTCGGGATATCATTACCAATAATTCTCCCGGCGGCCAAAGTATCTATTTTAGTCCCGGCTACATAAATGTCTAATGTAGATGCGCCGGGAAGCGCCAGTAGTTCGGCAGAGAAAGACCCGTAGTAATTTTTAACCCCGTATCCTTCATCATCCTTTGTACAGGAAAAAACGAATAACGTAAGTGCAAGTGCAAATAATATGAATATCTTTTTCATTTTACTTGATGTTTTGTTGCTATCTAAAAGTTGTAACTAAAACTGAGTGAGTAAGTACGGCCCGGGGCGCCTTCGTAATCCAGCATATCCGTACCTTTCTGGTACATCAGTTCTTTAGATGAAGGTTCATGCCCGTCATGCGGTACATAGGAGCCGCCATCATAGCGATTTACATAAATCAGGTATTTACTGTTCAGCAGGTTGCCTGCATTCAGCTTGATGGTTGCTTTCTCTTTTAATAACTTTACTGCCAGTTGGGCATCCATCGATTGCATGGGTTGTTCATATAGGGAGCCTACTTCGTCACTGCCTACCCGGTAAAAGCGATTGCTTATTTTGTTATAGCTAAGGCTTACAGAAAAGTGCTTATGGTCATAATACATCCCGGCATTATACATAAAGTTGCTGGCGCCCGACTGCGGCCTCTTTTCTTCGGCCCCGATATTTTCTGTTACAAACAGCTTGTTAGGATTACCGGCATCCAGAGCCCTATAGTCAACATCCATAGGCCTTACCGTTGCAAACAGCCGGGTAAAGTTGCCGTATAGCGTTATATTCTTTAAAACCGGCAGATCTGTAAATATCATTGATTTCCGGGCTTCCAGCTCGATTCCTTTATTGATGGCATCCTTGTCATTCTTCAGCTCAAACAGTTTGTTCTGCATGGCAAATATTTCCATCGGGTAAAGAAGCTTTTTATAGAACAGCGAAAAGGAAAGCA
This sequence comes from Pararcticibacter amylolyticus, assembly GCF_003130405.1. Taxonomy (GTDB): domain Bacteria; phylum Bacteroidota; class Bacteroidia; order Sphingobacteriales; family Sphingobacteriaceae; genus Arcticibacter; species Arcticibacter amylolyticus. The sequence continues at coordinate 29,770 of NZ_QEAS01000002.1, read as the reverse complement.
GTTCGCCGGCAGAGGGATACCATTCGTACCGAAAATCAAGATGATGGATTTTGGTAGAGATAATGGGCGACTGGCTCCAGTAACTGCCACCCAGTTCAAAGTCGTATTCCCTGAAATAGGATATTTCCCTGAGGTCCGGCCTTATTATACTTTTGGAATAAGCCATCCGCAGATTCATTTGAGACGTAAGGCCGTAAGTAAGGTTGGCAGAGGGAAAAAAATTCCAGTCGGGTTCCCGGTTATAGAGGTCGCTGTAATCGGTAACATCACCGTTATTTTGTTGCTGGTTCTCCACAAACTTTTCCAGAATGGCATTTGCACCGTTGAGGTTGTAATATTCGCCCCGCAAACCATACACAAGCCGGAACCTGTCGCCAATCTTGTTGTCCAGCATTACATAACCGGCATGGAGGACTGGTTTCTTTTGAAAATCATCACCAAATTTTGAAGAATAAATCTCCCCCCCGTCAGCCGGATTAAAGGCCACGCTTAATGGTTCAGGATTGGATCCATCCGTAAAAAATCTCGAGCCTGTTATCAACACCCAGAAGAACCGGTCTTTACTCCATCCGGCATAACCGGTTTTCAGCATATTAGTTACAGGCAGTTTACCTAAAGAAAATCTGAATGGTACGGATAAATCAGCATTCCATCCCCAGTCTTTCTCATACGCCCGGCTCCACCACCGCATCGCTCCTGCACTTACTCCCCCACTGTACGCATTGGTGATACTGAAATCGGATGATGCAACATCAGGACCGTCTGTTTCACTTCCTATATAGCCCATATTTGCCTGTTTATTATCTGGCTTTAGCCTGTCCAGCGTAGTATAACTCGCCGCAAGGTTTAGCTTAACACCCTTATGCCCAACAAGATGCTCGGCTTTTAACTGAGTTTGCCATAGTCTTGTCACCGTTAGCATGTCATAATATCCAACGTTCTGCCCATGGTCTTCCTGTTTGCCGGCTCCCAGCACGAACTGTTGATCGAGCGTACGCAGATAAATGCTCTGCAGGCTCAGTTTGTTACCTTTATTCTGATAGCCTAAACCTGCTGTTCCACCGAGATTAGAAACAAAGCCATAACGTTTTCCCGAAAAACCTGCCTGCCCGTTTTTAAGATCAACGTTTGAAGGGATATAACCATCGCGGCTCATTCGCACATCCTGCGTTTGCCAGGTATTGCGGTAACTGGTGGAAAACATGAAACCCAGCGATTGTTCTTTTGGCAAAGGCATAACCCGGCCAATCGAAAACTGCCCGTTATAGCCAGGTGCGGGAGTGTAGTTTTTTAAACCCCAGTTGTTGGAAAACAGCGAAGCGTCCTTTAATATCCTGTCATCTTGCTGTCCTGCATCAAAATAACCACTATTTATAATGTCCGTTCTGCTTTTCCAATCGATAGTGCCAAATAGTTTCCGGCTGTCCGGTACACTGCCAAGGTATTCAGTACCGGTAATTTCAGTAGAACGAAAGGTTCTGCCTGTGGTTTTGTCATTTACGGAAGTACCAAAACTTATTGAAAGGAAATTTTCAGCTGGGATCTCTTTCGTATTGATTTGCACCAATCCGCCACCAAACTCAGCGCTCAGGTCGGGCGTGAGAGTTTTAGTAACTACCACATTGTCCACCAGGTTGGATGGAATAATGTCATAGCTGAAGTTCTTTCTATTCATTTCGGTACTGGGCATCATTTGTCCATTCATCATGGACTGGTTGTAACGTTCGCTTAATCCCCGTACGACCACATATTTGTTGTCAAGACTGGTTAGGCCGCTGATGCGCCTGAGCGTTTCGGCGATGTTTTTATCAGGTGTGCGCTCTATCTGTTCGGCACTTATACCATCAGTGATACCGGCGTTATTCTTCTGCCGGACATAAAGGCCAGCCAGGCTCTCTTTTTTATAATTTCCGGTTACGGTAACCTGACTGAGAGCATTTGTTGCCGGGCTCAGTACAATATTTAACCGGGTCGACTGACCTGCCTTTACTTCCACCTCAGTAATGCGCCTGGTCTGGAAAGAGATGTAGCTAACTTCAATAATGTAACTGCCTGGTGCAATACTGAAATTGTAGCTGCCGTCCATATTACTTTGTGCGGCCTGACCAGTCTGCACAATCTTTACAGTTGCACCGGGAAGAGGTTCTCCCCTGTCGTCCACGACCTTGCCTGAAATACGCCCGGGCTGCTGGACCTTAGCCTGCGCCGGAACCCTGCTTACGGCGATCATACGGTCGGATTGTTTGAATCTCAAGTTTTTGCTTCCGGCAATCTCCTGCAGGACATCAAATAAGGAAGCAGCGTCTTTCGAAATCGCAACCCCGGAGATATTACCGATTTCTTCAGTAAAGTAGAAGCTGAAACCCGACTGCTTTTCAAGCTCATCCAATACCTTCCTTAGTGATGATCCGCTGTTGTTGACCTTAACTTTAACCTCTTTGAGGCTTTGAGATCTTACTCCCGATGCCGTCAGTACACCCGAAGTGGTCAGGGTAATAAGAACGGATAGGAATGCTAACCTCGACATATCATATAGAAGTTTAATTACACTTTTTTTTGTAAAATTGCACATGGCTTTATTGTTGAATGATGTATTGTCTGCATTGGAACCTGTAAAGTCTTTGGAGCGAAGGGGGTGAGATACCTTCGTTCCTTCTTTTCGGTCCCTGTTTTTTTCTTTGTGTAGGTCTTGCTGCTTTTCTTTCAATCCATAGTCTAAGGGTGTTTTCGTGAATACTTCTGTTCGCTTATTTCCATAAGGTGATTGTTCTTTCTTTAATGTGGTAGTGGAAACCGCCGGTTTTTGACAACATGTCTATCACCCCCCGGATATTTTCATTGCCATGCGTGCGCAGGTTCATTTTTTGTCCTGCCAGTTCGGGCGACCTGATAATGATGGTAATGCCATATGTACGTTCCAGCACGCGGCACACCTCTCCAAGCTCGCGGCTGCGGAACACCTGCCCCCCTTTTTGCCAGGCCAGAAAGTCACCAGGCTCAACGGCATGTTCTTCGGCCAGGCCGGTACGCTTGTTGACGGTGAGCTGTTCACCCGGTGTAAGCAAGTGCCGGCCGGTTATTTCCGGAGATTTTACAGAAACCTTTCCGGTGGCCACAGTCACTGCGGCGTTGATATCTTCCCGGTAGTTCCTGACGTCAAACGACGTCCCCAATACTTGTATTGCCAGTTTACCGGCATGGACAATGAACGGACGGCTCCCGTCATGGCTTACCTCAAAAAATGCCTGCCCGTCCAGAAAAACTTCTCTGGTATTGTTGTTGAGGGTTGAAGGATACCTCAGGCGGCTGGTACTATTAAGGGTGATGACCGTACCGTCTGTCAGCGTAACCTGTTTGCGCTCCCCTGCCCTGGTGCCAGTTTCGGAATAGATAGTGCCGGACTGTTGATTCCGGCTGAATGTAAAGAACAATAATGCCACACTGAACATCATGATAACAGAAGCGGCGATCATCCAGGGCCGGATAAATCCACTCCGCTGCTGTGCGGGAAGGAAACGCTCCCGCAGCTCATCCCGCGACTTCTGCTGTTCCGCCTCCATCTCATCCGGCGAAATGTCGTCCCGTTTCACATCCAGCCCCACCATCCAATGTGCCAGTCTTTCCTTTTCGCCTGCCCGTGCAGAGCCATGCATTATCCTCCTGTACAGTTCGTTCAAATGATCCGGGTCTTCCATATGTTTTGTCCGTTTCAACCAGGCGTTTCATTTGCCCTGCATATATATAAAGCAGGAACTTCAAATTCTCCTCACAACTTTTCTGTTAAGTTTTTATGAATTCTGCTTAACAATATTTTAACAATGAAAATTCCCGGTATTATGCCTGGCGAAATATGTCAGGAAAGAAAGATAAGCGCATTTAAAAAATCAGCCACACGATAAAGAGGATCTCTAATGCCGTCGCATCGTAGGCTTCGGTAGAACGGCGGAGCCGGGCGATGGCACGATCCAGCTGATTTCGGACGGTTTTGGGTGACAAGTTAAGCTTGTCCGATATTTCATCAACGGTATGCTGCTGACGCCGGTGCAGGATAAAGACTTCACGCATCCGGTTCGGCATTTCTTCAATAGTCTTGTTAATGGCTGCCAGCAGGTCTTCGTAACAGGCATTGACCTCACGCAATTCAGCAGGATCGAAACATTTGTCAAAGCCTTGATTTTCGAGATATTGTCTGAAATTTTCCTGATGTTTCCCGTTGAATCCTCTCTTACGGAAGAAACCGGACAGTTTGAACCAAAGGCGCTTTTGCAGCCAGCCCGGCAGTTCCTCCCCAAAATTCAGCGTCCCCCGTTTTTCCCATATCTCGATAAAAAGTTCCTGCACCAGGTCGTAGGTATCCTGCCGGTCGCCAATTTTGCGATAGGCCAGTTTGTGAAGTTTGAGCCAGTACCGGTGATGTAATTCCTCAAAAGCTGCATAATCCGACAGTCGGAGCAGCCTGATAAGTTCTTTATCATCAGTGTGCCTCATAGGCACAAAAATATCCAACCCATATTAAGTTGATGTTAACATATGTTAGATGCAACGTCGGGTTCATCGTCTATAAAGCTTTTCCGGCATTCCTGTACAGTCTGACTTTATGCGTTTAATACTGTGGATGCCGTTACCGAGCTGCTCCAGGATGTAAAGTAGATATGGTAACAGGCGGTAAATATATAGCCTTATAGTGCTTAATATAAACTTAATATAAACTTCTCCCGGTGGTTACACGCCCCCGGTAATTTTGGGCAGAAATAATTCATGACTTGAAAACTATTGATCTGACAGATGCCGTATTACTGGAGAACCTCCAATCAGGAGACCATACTGCATTCGATCAATTATACACCAAGTATTGGAAGCCGCTCTACCGTCTCTCATTTAAAGTGCTGAAAGATGAGCTGGAAAGTGAAGATGTCGTACAGGAGACCTTCGTTCGCTTTTGGGAAAACAGGAAGACGCTGAACGGCAGTAATATAAAGGGCTGGCTTGCTACCACCTCCTACAGGTTGACACTAAAGAAGATCCAGTCACAAAAAAGACATGTCAGCATTGAGGGGGTGACTTATGAAGAACCCATGGCTGAGCGAGCAGACGAATCTTTTAACACACGCCAGCTACAGTTGCAAATCAATAATTGCGTGAACCAGTTGCCAGATCAATGTCGCAAAGTATACCAAATGCGCAGGCTTGATGAATTGTCCGTTAAGGACACTGCATCCATGCTGGGGATTTCAGCAAAAACGGTGGAAGGCCATGTGACTACAGCACTCAAACGAATAAGGCATGCCATTAGCAGTGCCATGATACTCCTGCTTTTCCTTTAATTATCCTCTATTTTGATTTGATTGTGCCTGGTAGAATATACTCTGTTACGGACTGAAATGGCGCGTACAAAGATAAGTTATTGATTCTTCATTTTTTTCGTCGTTCTGACCAAGGGATGTCCCCCGTTTTTTGATTATATCTATAAAGGGCGGATGAAGGGCCTTCCGGAGACTATAAAGACAGTGAATTGATGAATGAGGATATTTACAGAAAGCTATGGCAAAAGCTGGCAGATGGCAAGGAGCTGAGTGGGGAGGAAGAGGAACAGCTCAGGAAGGCACACAGGCAGATGCTGGAAAAAGAGCTTGAAGCAACAGCCAATGACCTATCGCTGGATCACGAGGAGGAACGCGGAATGGCCATGCGCCGGAAAGTAGATCAGCAGATAGCAGATCGTAAAAGAAAACGCTTCCGCCTTATGAACTTCGGGCGAATTGCCGCAGCGCTTTTGGTGGGCTTTACATTGCTTGCAGCGACCTATTGGAGCTGGTCAGATCAAACCAGTAATACAGAACAACTCGCCAGCCAAACAGACATCCTTCCCGGACGGAATAAGGCTCTTCTGACTTTGTCAGACGGTTCGGTGATTTCCCTCAACGACGCAAAGAACGGTACCATCGCTGTTCAGGGAGGTGTACATATAGAAAAAGATAAAACGGGGAATATCCGCTACACCGCAAAAGGAGAACCGGGGGCAACGGATGTAGCATTGAATACCATAGCTACGCCGAACGGCGGCCAGTACCGCATCACCCTGCCGGACGGATCAATTGCCATGCTCAACGCAGCATCTTCTCTAAGCTATCCGGTACGCTTCTCAGCAAACGAGCGCCGCGTGAAAATGACGGGAGAAGTTTACTTTGAAATTGAAAAACTACAGTTATCAGGTAAAAAAGGTAATGTACCTTTCTTTGTCGAAACTGAAGGACAGTTAATACAGGTGTTAGGCACGCATTTCAACGTCAATGCCTACGGCAATGAAGGAGCCATCAGGACCACGTTGGTTGAAGGCAGTGTAAAGGTGAGCGCCCGCGATGGACAGTCCGCTTTGCTAAAACCTGGTGAGCAGTCGTTACTTGCAGGCAAACTGGATGTACAGCAGGCCGATATCCAGCAGCAGCTGGCCTGGGTGAGTGGCGATTTCGTCTTTCGTGGCGAAACGCTGGAAGGTGTGATGCGGCAGGTGGCGCGCTGGTATGACGTGGAGATAGATTATCCGCCGCACATCGGCAGCCTCCGCTTTAACGGAATGGTGTCGCGCTCGCAGCCCCTGTCGGTTATTGTGAAAATGATACAAGCTACCCATAAAGCATCCGTAACGATCAAAGGAAGGAGGTTAATTGTGACCGACTAATACCTGGCAGGAAGCAGACGCTGTAATCTAACAAACAGTAGTAAGAAAAACTAAGGCCAAAGGTGGTGGGACACCTCTGGCCGGATAGTTAAAAGCTTATCGAGAACATTGCGACACAATATTATCAACTACATTTTAACATTAACAAAAGTATGATTTTTTCTCAATGCATGCGTGTTATGAAGATCACCATGTTATTACTTACCTGTCTTTTAGTGCAGGTATATGCCAGTACCTATGCCCAGCGCATCAGTATCAACAGGCAGAATAGTACCATCCATGCGGTGCTCGAAGACATCCGCAGACAAGCAAAGTATGACTTTTTTTATGATATGGACCTGTTCAGTAAGGCAAAACCGGTTAGCCTGCAAATTAGGAATGCCCAGGTAGATCGGGTACTAAAGGCACTGTTTGCAGGAAAGCCGTACAGCTACACTATTGATAACAGGCTTGTAGTCATTACCGAAGCGGAATCCGCTGCGTCCACCTCATCAGAGCCAACAGGAGATGCTGTGAAAGGTGTTCGTCAGCAGCCCGGCCGGATCTCCGGCAAGGTGCTCGACGACCGCGGTGAACCATTGCCCGGTGCCAGCGTGAAGATTTTGCAGACTGGTCAGGCACTGCAATCCAGTGTAGATGGCAGCTACCATTTCAACATTGCCCCAGGTACGTACACCATCGAGGTCAGCTACGTGTCTTTCCAAACCAGGCGCATTACTGAGGTGGAAGTAAAGATAGGGCAGTCGACCCGGTTAAACATTGTACTTACCCCGGTTACCAACGCCCTTAGTCAGGTTACGGTTACCGGCTCCTTCAAAAAGGAAAGCACTGCCGGACTCTACGCTCGTCAGAAGAACGAAGCCGGTATCTCTAACGGTTTGTCGGCTGAGCAGATCGCAACTTTGCCGGACAAGAATGTGGGCGAAACCCTTAAGCGTATCTCGGGAGTGAGCACCAACGGTAACCGTCAGGTAGTGGTTCGTGGTATTGCCGAGCGCTACAACCTGGCCATGATGGACGGGGCCATCCTGCCCAGCACCGATGTACAGGTGCGCGATTTCGAGTTCGATATTATTCCGAGCAACCTGATTGATAACGTCGTCGTATCTAAAACGTCTACCCCGGACATGAGCTTCGGCTTTGGCGGCGGATTGGTGCAAGTGAATACCCTTGCCATCCCCAATGAGAATTTTACCTCATTCAGTTTTGGATCTAAATATATCAAGGGCAGCACCGGGAAGGATTTTCTGGGTTACGGTCGGGGGAAGCACGATTACCTGGGTTTTGACGACGGAACGCGTGACCATTTCCCTAAAGAACTGCTACTGTTTGATGGCCGTAATTACAATCCCGCAAACCCCAATGCTGCACCGCCGGCAGACGTCACACCAATCACCCCGGCAATGATAGCTGAACAGAACAAGAAAATTGGCGGACTGGAGCGTATGGGAACCAGGGTATACCAGACTATGCCCGGTCAGAACTACCAGTTCAGTTTGGGGCGCAGCTACAACCTTAAGAACAGCCGGCTGGGTTTTGTGGGTTCGGTGAGCTACCGTAATGAGCAGAACATCGATTATATCTCTCAATATGAAAGGGGCGTATGGCAAAAGATAGAGAACTACACCTATGATGTAGAAACTGGCGAACAGGTGAACCCCACTTCCGCCAACCAATACAATTTCAACACCACCTGGGCTACTCTGCTGAATGCAGGCTGGAGCAGTAAGAACCATAAGATTACCTCGCGTAATTTTTATTCCCGGCTGTTCAGTAATCAGTTCTCCCGCATCGTAGGATTTGGCAATGACATCGGCTATGAAAATAATAAACCGGCCATACGCGAGTACGACCGCCCAAAGTTTATCGACCTGTTGCAGAACAGGATCAATGGCGAGCACAGATTTGGCAAGCTGAAGTTGGAATGGAACGTAGCACAGAACAAACTGGTTAACCTGGAGCAGGACGCTGTGGAAGCCTGGCTGGCACCAACAGTGACGCTGAACGAAACGGTCTACAACATTATACCGAGTGGCATTACCAACCCCGGATTAGGAACTTTCAACCGCAGTGAGTACCGTTACGAGGAAACCAACCGCATTGCTGAGGGTTCACTCAGCTATCCTTTTCAACTGATCGGGCAAAAGCAGACCGCAAAGGCAGGTTTTCAATACCTCGAACGCAAGGGTATCATGGACTGGACAGTACTTCCGATTGGTGCGGTAAATACCGTCAACAGCGTTTATCCCTACGTTCCCGTGCAGGAATGGGGACAGTATCTGGATTTTGATGACCCACAGAACGACCTGATGTATTATCCGGCACTGTTCTCAAAGGCCGGTTATGAAGGCAAAAATACCAATAAGGCCTGGTTTGCTATGATGGACAACCGCCTGGCCAGCTGGATGCGTCTGGTATGGGGCATACGTGGAGAATACTATAAATATGACCGCCTAAGAAGTGGCGCCAACGATATACAGATTGACCAGTTGATCAAAAGGGATGAGAGCCGGCAGTTTGTGGATCCACAAACAGGCAAAATCGTGTCTCCCTTTGCCGACCCTACTAATGAGGAGAAAACATGGCGCTACCTGCCCTCGGTCAGCCTGACATTGACGCCCGTGAAAGATTTCAATGTGCGTGGCGCATACTCGCAATCGGTAGTACGCCCGGCATTGATAGAGAATTCACGCATGATCCGCTTCGACCCCGTAGTGGGTGGCTTCCGCCAGAACCAGGGGGTACTTTCTACCCTGATAAACCACTATGATTTCCGTCTGGAGTGGTATCCCAAAGCCGGGGAGATTATCTCCGCAGGTTTCTTTTACAAATACTTCGACAAACCTGTTGAACTGTACCGTACGCCGGTAGGTGCCGATTTCAGGGTGTACCTCAACACCCAGAACTCTGATTGGGCAAAGGTACATGGCTGGGAGTTTGATGTCCGCAAAAGCATTGGCTTCATCTATTCCGGTTGGAAACCCCTGGACAATATCTACGTAAATGCAAACCTGACCCTGCAAACTTCCGAAGTTCAGGCCAGCCGGTACGAAGGAAAAAACATCGGCCAGGACAAGTACGGAAAAAACTACGAATACCGCACGAAGGTGCTATTGAAGGAAAAGAGACCTTTGTTCGGACAGGTGCCCGTACTGTACAACCTCGGGCTGCAATATGCGGGTGATCGTTTAGGGGCCAGCATTGCGCTGAACTATATGGGCTATAAAACTTTTACAACCGGCACTGTGCCCGAGGTGGTGGAGTACGAACGCCCCCGCAGCCAGGCGGACGCCCAATTGAGCTACAAGTTCCTGAAAAGCAAAAAGCTGCAGGCCAGGTTCAATATGAGCAATATCACCAATAGCCCCTTCAGGTTTTTCATCAATGACAATGTTACCTATAAGGTACAGGACAGGTGGGCGGGCCTTGCAGAAAGCGCCATACCCGCACAGACTTGGGATGAGAAATATGAATGGAAGTATGGCTTCTCTCAAAAGTATGAGGAGGGCTATTACGAAACTTCGGCAGACGGAAAGACCAAAACCCGTGTAGGTGACCGGGATACCTTCTTACGCAAGATAGGCAGCTCTTTCAGCCTGAATGTTTCCTATAATTTTTGATTTTAAGAAAAAAGTAACATGAAAACAATGAAAATATTTTGTGCTCTGCTGACGGGAGTGTTGCTAATGGTATTTGCTGCCTGCAGTAAGAACGAAAGTGAATTTCTCTACAAAGGTGATATGTTGCCTGTTGCCATAAAAGGATATAACGGTAGCAGTGAGGAGCTGGTCGTGAAGATAGATACGTTTAAATTTAAGTTTGATCTGCCTCCGCAACAGGCGCTCAACCAAAGTGACGCCTATACTTTTATTGAAGATAGGACAACGGCATTGTTGACAATTACCGAAAAGACATCGGGTAAGCTCGTATTGGAAAGACAATTGAAAAAAGGCGAAAAAAACGTGGCGATTAACCTCTTCTATACAAACGACGGGATTGTTGAATACAATCCTCCTCCTGTAAATCCCAATGCCAACATCGTAGGTGTTTTTATTACCAAAAATGTGCAGACAATTATTAACGCAGACATAGCGGTTACGCTATCCGGAAATGTTATCAAGTATTTAGCAAAAGATGTTCCTCCCAATCAATGGTTCTTTTTTGAAACGGATTATATACCTGCTGTTCCGGCTACTGAACGTATAGCGTTTCGTAGGGCTGGAACAACGTTAGGGTATTATCAGGATGCTTCTGCGAGGAATATCTTCTCCAACTTCCCTTTATTTCCTGTAGATGGAACGAAAGGAGAACTTAGGAGCTATATCATAACCGGCAGTACAGGTGTCAAAAATATTGCTGCAACCAGGGTATTTTAATACATAAAACAGTAAAACAATGAAACGATACATTAAAAATATAGTCTTTATGGTATTGATTGCAGGTCTGTTTACAGCCTGTAAAAAAGACGATCTGGAGACAGAAAAAGTCATGCAGATTGTGATAAACGGGTACAATGGCGGGGTAAACGCCCTCCAGATGAGTATTGACACTACGCAATATGATGCAGCAACAGCGAATGGCAAATACATTATCGGAGCGGCTTCCGGGATTGCACAGAATTTTGCTTACACCTACCGTTCGGAGAAAAAACGCATGCTCACCCTTACCGATATGGTCACACAAAAAGTGGTGTATAGCAAAGAATTACCGGTCAATGCACCGAAGGGTCTTTTCAATTACATCTTCCTGGATGGCAAAGAGCTGGAGGTAACCCCTCCGTCGGCGGATGCTACCACCAATAAACTGGGCTTTTATATCTATTATCCGGCCAGCAACGAGCCGTTTGATATTTTTCTGTACAGGGTTGATAACAGCACCGGCCAGGAATTCCGGGAATATCTCGCCAGGGGTGTTATGCAGGGACAATGGGTATATGTAAATTATAACGCTACAGCGGATTTTGGAACCAAGGCGTTATTAGGTAGCTCAAGTGTGTACTTTACCAAAGCTGGTACCACCGACCAGTGGGCATTTGATGATGACCAGAATAAGAGCACGATATCCGGCAATAGTATGTTCCTGCCGACCACCATTGACAAAGGTCTGGTACAGCCCTATTTCATCAAGCCTATGACTAGTAGCCAGGGTTTGGCAAAAATGTTCTTTTACCCGGACAGGCAATAGTCGATTTACTCTGCAGGTTTTTTTAACCTGCAGATAATTTTCAATGGAAACTATACAATAGACAAAAAACAATTGGAAACCATCAGCGAACAAAAGCATCTTGCAATCTTGATAATACTTAAGATCTAAATAAACTTATTTTTAGCGCATGAGCGCGTCCTCTAACGGTTTATACCAGAACTCACCCGGAAACTCTAAACTGGGATGGGAACAGACATCAGCGTTCAATGCCGGGGCTGACATTGGCTTCTTCCGTGAGATGCACCGATAACAAGTTCGGCCGCTTCAGCTGGTCGAACAGCGCCAATATTTCCTTTAACCGCAATAAGGTACTTGACCTGGGTGGGCAGCAATCCATTATCACCCAGTCGAACGGGGTTATCTACTTTATTACCGAAGTAGGCAAACCGATAGGAAACTATTATACGCTGGTGCAGGACGGTATTTTTAAAAAACGCCGCTGAGCTACAGGCCGGGCCGGATGGGACATCGGGACTTGGTGTCAACGGACAAACTGTCAATGGAGCCGGAACTAATGGCTTCGGAGGTGTTGGAAATAAAGGAGGAGGAGCCTGCGGGTACGTTCAATACAACGAATCAGGGCCGGTGGCGGTGGTGGTTCTTACAACGCCGCTCCGGCAGCAACTCAGGTTAATTTCTCAGGATATAATCCGACTGATGGTGTTGCCTTAATTACCTGGTAAGCGATATATTAAATTCCCTTCACCTGCCTCCTGAAAAACCACCAGGCGCTCCCGGATATATGCAATCACAAAACAGACTGCAGGTATGCTAAATACTTACAATATCCGTAACCTTATTTAGGCTGTTCCGTAAAAAAGGAAAATTCATACGGATGAAAAGATTTGTTGCACTCAGCATATTCGGCTTTTTGGCTTTACTCGCAACGTCAACATATGCACAGGCAGTGTTTATGCCCGCTATGCAGGGCGTGCAGTACCGGCGGGCCTCGGCCGTTGTAGAGACCCGGAGTGTATCTATTTCGTCCAGCACTGTAGTAGAGGCAGTTGTAAATATCACTGCCCCGGCAGGAACAACTCTGAGTGAGCGGGGAGTCTGCTGGTCAACTAATCCGAATCCCACTATTGCTAATTTTAAATCAGCTTACGGAAGTACCTCATTGGGAACAGCCACCAGTAATATCACGAGTATGGCGACGGGCAATATCTATTACGTTAGAGGATACGCAACCGTCGGGGGATCCACCTATTACGGGAATGAGCTTCCAATGGCCATTTTTTATTCTAATGGTGCGGACCAATCGTTTACCGTTCCTGCCGGCGTGACTTCAGCAACTATTAAAGTACTTGGAGCAGCAGGAGGAGAATCAACACTGAGCGGAACCCCTACAGCTTATGGAGGATATGGTGCATCTATGATGGGAACTTTTACTGTAACTCCGGGAGAAAGCATTTCCGTTATCGTAGGCGAAAAAGGCGTCGACGGATCCTATTATGTTGTCAAA
>NZ_QEAS01000002.1:15359-16401 GCF_003130405.1 Pararcticibacter amylolyticus | reverse complement strand
TACCTTTGTTTACCGGACTGTAAGCGGAGCAAAGAGCCCTATGATTATTGCTGGTGGCGGTGGTGGTGGCTTTATCGCCAATTCAACTCAATATGCTACAGGTCAGCCCGGTCAGGCCGGAACCGACGGAACTGATGGAGTGTCGTCCATTGGGATAGCTGTAAATGGAAAAGGAACTGGCGGCTATGGAGGTGTCGGAAACAAAGCCGGAGGCGGAGCCGGATGGTATTCTGCCGGAAGCTGTACAGGCGGTCAGGATATCGGAGGTAAAAGAGATCCCTGGCTGGCCGGAAACGCCCCGGCCTCCTACGGAAGAGGCGGGTATGGCGGCGGCGGATCGGCCTGGCAAAACAATTCCGGCGGTTCCGGAGGAGGTGGCGGATATAGTGGTGGTGGTGGCTGCGGAAACGCCGGTTCAACTACAAGTGGTTCCGGCGGCGGCGGCGGCTCATACAATTCGGCACCTTCAGGAACTCAATCGAACGCTTCGGGAGCTAACGCCGGACATGGAGTGGCTATTATCACCTGGTAATAGTCACCAGCTTTCCTTCACCCGTTTCCTGAAAAACCACCAGGCGCCCGCCAGTAAAGCGGGCGCCACTAGCACAAACAGCAGGGCCCCGGAGCGGGGCTTTTTCACTTCCTTTTTCTTTGCAACAGAACTATTCTGCACCATTGTTTTCTCATTACCTTCGGTCTCTTTATTCAAAACAGCATGCTCATTCACCGACCCCGAATCTTTCAAAGCTGAATACGTTTTGCGGCTGCCTTCCATCCGGATCAGGGATGCTTTTCCTGTGAAGGTACCATCAGCAGCCAGCTTAAATTCGCCATCCGGAATGATCTCTGTAAGAAAATGCGTCCCTGAAGAATCGGTAAGCAACAGAACGCGTTGCTGAGTCAGGCTTGAAACACCGGTGATCTTTTCGGAAGCAGCTGCTTCCCTCCTTTCAAGACTGTCAGTTTTCAGGAGATCTTTGTTCTTCAGGACAGAACAGGAGGAAAGGAGAATGAGGGGAATTAATGAGGGACGGGACATGTC
>NZ_QEAS01000002.1:14255-15183 GCF_003130405.1 Pararcticibacter amylolyticus | reverse complement strand
TACGGCCGACACTTTGCTGATGGAGGAGACCAGTCTCCTTTTCCTGTAGACGCCATCGCCTTCCCTGCTGCCGGATTCGTTGGTATTGCCTTCGACGGTGATGAGCCACTTGCCGTCCCACTGGTCGACAAAGCCGACGTGGGCGATGCGGCCTTTTTCGGGGAAATAGATGCCGAAGATGTCGCCGGGTAAGGGAGTGCGGGGTGGGTTCCGGGTGGTGAGTTGTGAATTGCGGGAGGAGGCGCCGCCGATACCCGTGCTGCGGGTCCAGATGACTTTGTTTTTCGGGAACAGGTTGGGGCAATAGCCCGTGCGGGGGTTGGGAATACCGGCCTGGCCCAGGCACCAGCAGACGAAAGCGGCGCACCAGGGATTGCCGGGTTTGAGGTGGGTATAGTGCAGAAAGAGCTCTACCCTGGTGCCGTCATTTCTGCCTGTAGCTTCCCGGACTCCCAGTTCACCGGTGTACACAGCGCGCAGCCGGTCCCTTGCCGGTGCGTTCACATCCGAAGAAGAATCGCTGATTGAGGGAGATTGGGTTAGTAACCAACCTCCGCTCAATAAAACAAGTACGCTGAAAACTTTCATAATAGTCCTCCCATAATGAACACCATTGACATCAGGAGAAGCACATAAAACCCCAGGTAAATCAACACTTTATGCAGCGGATATAAACCTCTGAAATCCTGCTCGAAGTCCCCCTCTGAATACTGGTGAAATACCGGCCAGATGATCCGGATGACAATCCAGGTCACGGATTTAAAAACCAGGAAAGTCAGCACCGCCATAATCACAATACTGAGAATCCCCGGGTCCACCGGAGCCGACGTCACATCAATATGACGGCAAAGGAAGGGGAACAAAAGAAACACCACCAGCGATGAAAATATTATAAAGCCCTCATGATGAAAGGCACGCTGAACGCTCA
>NZ_QEAS01000002.1:0-14197 GCF_003130405.1 Pararcticibacter amylolyticus | reverse complement strand
TACGCTCCTTGAAGCATCCTTGCCGTCTCTCCTGACAAAGAACAGATAAGTATGCACCGTATCCCCCAGGAACTGCCCCGGGCAGGTGAAAGACCAGGTACCATCTCGGCGAACAGCTTCGCCTTCTTTCATGACAAAAAGATCTTTCTCCTGGTCGTACAATACCGCTACTGCCTCATCGTCTTCCCATGCATAATGATTGATGACGACGCCCCATGTCAATGTCATGGTCTGATCCGAGACTGAAACCTTTACGCCGGAAGGTGGGATGAGCCTGCCATTGCTGAGCCTCACCCGCGAATAATCAATATCAAATCCTGAATAATCACCCGTAATTGCATGCATGAGCATATGTGAGAAGGCTGCGTTATAGCCCTTCTTGTATTTCTGCCCGCTCTTGTACACCTGGTTGAGTACCGGAATAAGCGGATTAAGAAAGCGCACCGCAAGGGAGAATTTCTTACGGGTCGCCGTCTGCGCCGGGCTTGATGCGGCAGATCTCCTTTTATTTAACTGAGCTGGTTCTGAATGTAATTCCATAACGTTTGGCTTTGAATATGCTGCCCGCAGGATAAGCGGGCAGCATGAAGTGAATAAATGAACTTGCAAGGGGACGTCAGAACATCGTTGTCTGTCCGAGGTATCCTGAGCGGCTGTAGCGGCCGTCTTCAGACACAAAAAAGAGCAGGCCTTCAATGGTGTCGCCGGAAAAACCCTGCGGCATTGTTATCTGGATCGTCCCGTCTTCCCTTTTCGCCTGGCCAACGCTCAGCACATGGAACTTCCGGGTGGTATTGTACAGCACGATGTAAACCGAGTCTGTCGCAAAACCAGCCAACCCATTTGAAAAGCTGTTCCAGGAGATGTCCACCACGTCGGGGACCTCAGAGATGAACTTCTCGCCGGCAAGGCCGATCAAAGCCCCCCTGCTGATGACGACCTTACTAAAATCAATCTCAAAATCCGGGTAAGTCCCCTTGATCGCCTCATTCAGGTTATCACGAAGCGAAAGATTATAACCTGTGGCCCGCGTCATGTCACGGCTGCTGTAGCTCTTCTCCAGCAGATCTTTCAGCGGGGCCAGGAAGCTGGTCATCAGCGCAAACCTGAGCCGCTGCTCCAGTTGAGCCGTGGTTGCCGGTTTGTTGCTCTTTTCAGACAAGCCCCTGATATAGCTGATACTGCGCCATTTTGAGCCGATCACGCTTCCGGCTTTTCCTGAGAAGCCGCCGTTGGCACCTTTTTTTATTTCTCCCATTTTGTTAAAAATTTAATTGTTAAACATTCTGTTAATTACTGTCAGCATTGCTGTGATTACCGGTAATTGCTGCCTGACAGAACAAACATAGGGTTAGGTTTATCAATGTCCTAATAATCAAATTCTTACTTCTGCGAGCTTCAGGTTTTTTCCGCGAATTTCCGGATATTTCATGATTCAAAACCGACGGCGCATCCCCATGCGGCAGCTATTGTTTGCCTTTGCTTCGGGACAGGTTGCAGGCTTCCGGCCTAACGCTTTGGGTCGGCACGCTGTTTTCTCCGGGATCCGTCCGGGATTTCTCCCTGATTTACCGGACAAATCCCGGACGAGTCCCGGAGCCAGCTGGTAGAAATCTGCGTAAAAAGGCAAGCCAGGTACGAAGCATTCCCGAACCAGAGGCAAACCAGTCTTCCCGCATGAGGGAAAGGCAGGCCCTTTCCGGGCGCCTTTCCCAAAAAAGAAATTTAAATGAGACGAAAGATGTCCGACTGGCGGTAATAATCCCGCCTTCCGATACGCCGGCCGGGTTTAAGAATTCCCGAAGATTTGTAGGTATAGATGGTTCGTGCGGTAACGTGAAGAATCTGGGCAACCTCCAGGGTATCAAGCCACACTTCTTCTGCCGGAGGTGCATTCCGGCTCCTGATTTCTGCAAGGATCTCCCGGAGAAGCCCTACCGCTTCGAAAGCGCTCCTTGCCAAACGTGGAATTAACTTCATGATATGGATCAGTAAATAGTGAAAAAATGCAATTCTGAAACGGGTGTTATCCCCGGCGGCACATTTTGTAGGCATCACATAGTTTTTCTGCAATAAACGGCAGCGGACTTTTCCTGTCAATGCACACCAGGTTTACCCGGAGCAGTTTAAAAGGAACACCGTTTGAAGAAACATCCACTGCCCCGCCAATAATGATATTATCCTTCTCCAGCAGGTTTTTCATTTCCACCATGTTTGTTAGCTCAGGGAAGTAAAGAAACATGGATGCTCCCCGCTCGGGTATTCTCACCTGCACTTCCTTTAGGAAAGAAGGATCAAGGCTTTTGTAAAGGATGTCTCCGCATATTCTCACCTCTGCTGCAATCTTTAGGGCCGTTTCGTTCAAGTGGAATCCCTTTAGCAGATAACTCGCTGAACTGAGATAAAGATCGTCGTTTATGTTACAGGAATGAGTCATATTTCTGAGCGAACGGATCAGGTTGACCGGTCCGCACACAAACTTCAGATCATAAAGCTCGTGGGTCAGTTTACTTACACAGCTAACCAGGATTGCATTTTTCTGGTCTTCAGCAAACAGCGGCGGTGTAGCCCCGCGAAGGAATTCGTGGCCGTAATCCACTTCAATCACAGGAAAATGATATTTGTCGGCCAGGTCAAGCAAAGCAGTGCGGTCTTTCGGCGGCAATTCAACGCCTCCATAATAGTCATAGCGGGGTTCAAGCACTACTCCGCCGATCCTTTCATGCCCGCCCATTCTGAGAAGCTCAGTTGTAAAAGAAATGTTATCCGTATTTTTTAATCTGACCACATCAAAAGCCGAATTCCTGCAGGCATGGTACACAGACGGCGCTATGGTGCCGGGTGTCACCAGCATCTTCTCCCGCCGTGCTGCCAGCACGCTGAAAACGTAATGAAGGGCCGTGTTAGCTCCTTTTATCACGGCGCACTGGCTTGTTTTCAGACTTACCCCCCTGAACCTTGCCATGCTCTCTGCGATATCCTCAACCACCATTTGTTCGTGTGCTGCATAGTTGCCCGGAAACCAGGAAGGAGAGATCTTCCTGCATTGGGCCCTTAGCTTTGCTTGAAGGGTATTGTCGGGAAAAGGAACATCCAGATCAAGGCGGATAACCTTCTTTCTTATCGGGTACTGAGGCTTAATATCCAGGGGCTCGAACATCCGTATGGCATACGGCGCTTTCTCCGTCAGGCCCCTGGGCATGAAATGCATTTTAGACTCCAGCACATAAACAGCATTCCGCGGATTGGTAGCTATGTAACCTCCGGCCGTTAACTGTTTGATCGCCTTTGACATCGTATCATGGCTAACGCCAAAAATCTCCTGCATTCTCTTCAAAGTAGGAAGTTTATCGCCCGGCCGGAAGTGCTCCTCTTTAATCTCACTTATAATTTTTTCAACAACTTGCGTTAAGCGGGAAGTACCGGGTACAAATTCGAAAAATAAAAAATGTTCAGGGTTGTTCATGTCTTCTTAAGATAAGAGTTCATCTTTCGGTGGAATGATAAGTAAAGCCAATCCTCGGTACCGGCGGATGATGGTAATAAATTTCTTTCTTGAATAACTATTTTAGTCAATATTACGCACCATAGGAAAAAAATGCTACTGGTATTGTATAAAAACAGCCTCTGGTCTGTTTTTTTTTCGTTCTGTTCTTGCGAACTTGGTGTCAGTCATTCACAAGATTCAAGAGCATGAAAGAAACCTTCACCTTTTTCCTTAAGCAAAGAGAACTTCTTTACCACGCTATTATAGAAGCCTTTCCCGAACGTGCTAAAATCTATCCCCAGGGCGCATTGCTGGCCGGGCCATCGGCAAGCTTAAAGGGAGGATGGATTGTGGTACACGGACTCGTAAAAGAATATTGGTATGATTCTCCCGGGAACCAGGTTGTTTCGGGCTTCCTGCATTCGCGGGATATCATTGTTCAGGACCACCTGCTCTATGGAGAGGCGCCCGAACCCTGCTTTTTTGAACTAATAGAAGACTCTGAACTGATTTTCTTCTCTATAGACGAAATGCAGATAAGCGGCAGCAAACGGTTTCCTGCTGACATGCTGCACCAGATCTCGCTTACAAGCCTTGCCCGGCAAAGACTATACAACGCGATACTGAGGCTGCCACTCAAAGAAGCTGTCCGCTACATCAAAGCCCTCTACCCTCTTAACCGGATCCAGCGAAAAGACCTGGCTTCTTTTATGGGTGTAACGGCATCCACCGTGAGCCGGGCCCTGCAAAAATAAGGATATGTAAAGCCAGTCACTGCTCGTTTGCAAGCTGTCAGTGCTAATTTGCAATTCAACAGGTGACAAATGCAATTGAAGATCATGCAAATGGATTACCAGTCTGCCTTCACCTGCCCTTAACTTTATATCCACAGCACGGCATGAGAAAAAACCCTGAAATATTTACCAGGATCAACCCCAAACGAGAGCAATATGAAAGCAAGACAATGGTTCCTTGAAATAGCAGTTTACCTGGCGGCCCTGCTCTTTTTGTATACAGCTGCAAGCAAACTAATGGACTTCGATACGTTCAGGAGGCAGATCAGCAACCAGGTATTCGATGAGGTGTACACGCCCTGGCTCAGCTATGGAATTCCGCTTGCGGAGCTGCTTGTGGCCGCACTGCTGGTATGGCCGAAAATGCGGATGCCCGGACTTGCCGCTTTCACCGCTATGATGGCCGTGTTTACAGGATATGTGGCACTGGTAACCTTCGGCTACTACGACAGGGTGCCCTGCGGGTGCAGCAGTGCTTTTGAAAACCTCTCGTGGCCATGGCACCTGGCGGTTAATATCTTCTTTACCTTACTGGGTCTAACCGGGATCATCCTGCAGCAAAAAGAGAGAAAGACGGACGGAAGTGAATTAACCATACAGAAGTACAGGCCCCGGCCTGTTTAGAAGATATTCTTTGCGCGAAGAACGGGGGAAGCCGAAAACCTGCAACAGAGTAGGCAAAAATCAAAACCAAATTAAAAACAAGATGATGGTTCCACAAAAGAAAAACCTCTTACAAAGAGTACGGATTGTTTTTACGGTCTTAATAACAGTCCTGAGTTTCGGCGGTGTAATGGCTATGAAAGCAGCTCAGACCCCCACCTATTACATGAGGGGAGATGAATACCTCGAGGTACCTGGAGGAGCAGCAGGAGAAGGCACCCAATGGGAGTGTAATTCAGGTTCTTCTATCTGCACCTATGATGAAAATCATCAGCCAATTGGTTCAGCCAACCGCCAGTTCAATCTATTAAATGTTGATTAATGGATGAGGCTAAGGAAGTACGATACTTCCTTAGCCTTTTATTCAGGAAATGGTTCTCCTGATCAGGTCAATCAGCTTGTCCCTTACTTCTGCTGAACCGTCGGGCATCGGGGGCGTAACAGAAACCACCTCGCCCTTTCCGTTAATCAAGATCAGTTTCGGGCAGCCGGTGAGATTATAGAATTTCAGAAAAGGATCGCCGATCCCCAGTCCGTTCGTGTAAAGACTGAGGCTGGAAGGATCGGTGTACTCGCCTCCTTTTAAGGCCCTTAACCAGGTATCCCTGTCTTTGTCTACGTAGACATTTACAAACACCACTTTCGCTGAATCCTTAAAGCTGTCTAACACGGGTTTCATTCTCTGGGTCAGCATTTTACAAGGGCTGCATCCTTCAAACCAAAAGTCGAGCAGCAGCACCTTCCCTTTAAAGTCATTTAAGGTCACCGTATTACCCGCGGTGTCTTTGAAAGAAAAGGGATACGCCGGTTTCAGCGTCTCATAAGAATTCTTAAAATGAGTAATTAAAGCCCTGTACGAGTCGTTGCGAACCTTCTTTAAGCCGAATTCGGCACATCCGGCATAATCCTGGTTCGTCCGGGGATAGTAAATGAGAAAAGATGTAAGCAGCTTCTCCCTGAAAAGATCCGGCGCGTGTTGATATTCTTCCTGGAGCTGCTGTATCAACGGGAGCAGAACTTTCGCAGAACGGCCGTTTCGCCGAATGAGGTCTTCAATCAATTTCCTTTGGAGGATATAATCCACATATTCCTCCGAAACGGCTTTAGAACTCCAGGAAGTATGGATCGTGTCGTCAGCTATTTGCGCTTTATAAAACGCAATCAGTTTTTTCTTCCTTTCAATAGAGTCAGGCAGCCTGAATGCTTCGGGCCACCACCTTAAAAGAAAGCGCATGATCTTTGCGTTTTTATTAGATCCGTAGTAATCATTCTTCAGCACATCGAAGGCAGCCTGCGACATGGAAGCTTTGTATTTTTGAAGCATCTGCATTTGCAGGTTATAAGCAGAATCAACCCGAGTGCTCGCCAGCCCCGACATTACGTCTTTTGCAATCTTCGCAGCCGTGATAAAAACAGGCTTTTTCGATGCGATCATTTTTCTTAACAAACTATCGGTCAGATAACTGCATTCGTATTTGAGGGCATTCCTGCCCGAAAACCTCAGGCCTCCGGTTGATACCTGAATAAAAACAGAATCACCGGGTTCGACCAGGAAGCTTTCCTTAAAAAGCGTTCCGGGCAATTGCAGGTAAGCAATTTTATCCAGGCCCTTGATCCTGAATTTGAATTTACCGTTATGCACCTTCGCGGACAAGCTTTCGGCATTCACCTTTTTCCGTCCGAACGTCTCGCGGTAAAGCGTGATGTGAATAGAGTCATTTCTGTCCGGGGCGAGCATGCCCTCTAAAACTGTTGGTTTAGCCGCAGGGGCCTTCACCTGCGAAAAAGCATTCGCAGAGAGCATAAAAAGTACACTGATAAAGAAACGCGTTTTCATCTTTCGTTTTGTTTAATGTTGCTGATTAAAATTTCCTGTAATGGTACCGGTAAGGCATACCGTATGCTGTTGGGTTCAAGAGTATAAGTGGTTTCGCCGATCACTCTTTTAAGGCTTATATTGTGGCCCTCCTTATTCAGGCGGCGGATATCTATCCATCTAAGCCCCCGCCAGATCAGTTCTTTCCGCCTTTCAGTGAGGATGAGCGACAAAGCCTCCGAGGGGCTTGATGCACTTAATGGAACATACCCGGAAGGGCTGTTAAACCGCCTTACCAATAAGTAATTAAGGTCGTTCATCGCCTGCCCTGCTTTACCAGCCCTGGCATATCCCTCCGCCCTGTTCAGGTACATTTCGTCCACCGCTAAACCGGTGAACGCGGCAGTAGTACCGTTGTACCCTCCTTTTATCGTATAACCGCCCGTTCTTGATCTGAAGAATACAGATTTTCTCAAATCATTGGCCGCATAAGAGCTGTAGAGTGCGGTGTCTATAAACGAAATCGTGTTCGACGAGCTCAAAAGAGAGGTCGCAAAGCTTGGGACGTAGCTTTGATACAGCACCTCGGCAGGGTTCCTGGTGAAGGGCGTATTCGATGTTTTACTGAGGGTGTTATAGTCGATCAGGGTATTGTACAGGGAAAGGCTGCTGTCGGCATAAGCGGTAGACTGGTCATACTTCCGCATACTCAGGTACACCCTCGAAAGCGTGGCGTAAACCGCGGCCTTGCAGGGGCGATTGAGATTAGTACCCGGCTGCAAAACCGTACTCCATGCAAGCGATTCCTTTAAATCTTCAAGGATGCGCTCATACGTTTTCCTGACGGATGCACGCTGCTCCAGGATATTCACATCGGCTTTCAGCCGGAGCGGCAGCCCCGGATCCTGCTCATAGCTTTCCTCATCGTAAGGCAGGCAAAAGTGCTGGGCAAGGTTAAAAAAGGCATACGCCCTCATAAAAAGCGCATTGCTCTTCACCAAACCATACCCCGCTCCTTTTTCCGCGTTTGCCGCAAGGCCGTCGAGCACTACGTTTGCCGCGTAGACCTCCGCATACAAAGAATTCCAGTCCGAAACTTCGGCCGTACTCCCTTCATAAATGTCCTTCGCCCAGATATAGCTGTTTTTGTCGACCGAGTTGAGGGCAGTCCACGAAGGCTGCTGTAAATAGTAATTGTCTGAGGATATTTCGGCAAAAGCCCCGGTGTAGTTGAGATAGTAATAATCCAGGATAGCCTGAAAATCTTCCGGGCTTTGCGGGACGATAATATCCGAAGAAGGCTTGTCGTCGAGGAAAGAATCGATATCGCAGGCCGAAAGGCAAAAAATGAATGAGCCAGCCGCCGCGAGGGTGAGTATAAAATGTTTCATGTTCATTATCTGATTTTTAGAATGCTGCCTGGATCCCTAGTGAAAAGCTCAAAGGCGACGGAGTACCTAAAATATAATCCGGATCGAGGTCCTGGCTGCTTGCTTTCCATAAAATGCCGATGTTGTTTACATAGCCGTAAACCGAAGCCGAACGCAGCCTGACCTTCCGCAGCCAGGCAATAGGCACAGAATAACTGCATTGAAGATCCTGGAGGCGGATGTGATCGCCTTTCTCCACCAGGATCTCACTGCGGCTGTAGAAGTCATCGCGGTTCGCGTTAGAAACCGGGTAAATCACAGAAGGCACATTGGTATGCAGCTCGTCGCCCGGTTTCTGCCAGCGCAGTGCAAAATCAGCGTGCCCGGCAGTACCGGCGCTGTTGTTCAGCATAGCCGAATACATGGAATAATAGTTGACCGAGGGCCTCCGGAACACATATCCCAGCTTCCAGGTAATATTCGCAGAAAGGCTGATCCCTTTCCATGTGAAGGTATTGCGGAAGTTCCCGAAGGAGACAGGTACCTGCGAACCATTGTAGACCACATCGTCTATCGAAGCGGGGTTGAGCAGATTTGCATATACAGAGCTTGGGGAGCCTTCCACGTAGCCGCGCGGGTCGCCGGTTTGGGGATCGAGCCCGGCCCATTTATAGCTGAAGAGCGCCATATAGGGATAGCCTTCGATGGGCTGGCTGTAGTTGCCGCTGACATAATAGTTTACCGCGGGTTGTTTATACAGGTATTGATCCACTTTATCCTTCGTATAACTGTACTGCACTACCGCCGACCATTGCAGCGGTTTATTGATGATCAGCGCATTCAAGCTCAGGTCGAGGCCGCTGCCCGAAATATTTGCCGTATTCCCCTTAAAGGTCGTGACACCCGTTTGCGGTGCAAGCGGACTGGTGCCGATCATGTCTTTCCCCTTTTTCTGGTAGTATTCCAGCGATCCGCTCAGGCGCTTATTTGCCGAGGAGAAGTCGGCCGCAAGGTTCAGCATCCTGATCTTTTCCCACCGGAGTTCTGGGTTGGGAGGATTGGTAATAACGGCGTACTGCGCCTGGTACACATTGGTGCCCGAAAGCGAAGCGGTAGTCAGGGCAGAAAGCGATTTGTCGACATTGCCGTTATACCCTGTGGTGAACCTCAGTTTGAGGTAAGGAAGCCAGGCAGAATGATAGAACTTCTCGTCGCTGATATTCCATGCCAGCCCTGCCGACCACAGGGGCACCCCTTTCTGGTTGGTATTCACGCCGAACAAATTAGACTCATCCTTCCGGGCGCTTGCCGAAAGCGTATAGCGGCCATTATAGGTATAAGAAGCATTTCCGAAATAAGAGAGATAATGGTCGGTGGTGTTCCTCCTTGAAATAGCATTGGGAAGCGCATAGAAAAAGCCCTGCGGCCGGGTGCGGTAGGTGGTCGTATAATCCACAAAAGAGAACGTTTCATTCTCCGGGTTATAGCCATACACGGTATTGCTGTAGCGGTTAGTAGCGTAGTCCTTAAACTCCGTACCTGCAATGGCCGAAATACGATGAGGGCCATGCAGGGTATCGAAATTTAACTGCGCCCTGATATTGCTGGTGGTATACCCGGCATTCACCGAATTCAGGATGCCGCCCAAAGGCACCGGCCTCTGCACGGTAAGCGTATTGTAGTTTAACTGTGCGTACTGGTTTACCAGGTTGCGGGTATAATAACTATCCGCAGCGTTCAGGTCATTCAGTTCGGAGGTGCCTTTACTATACTGGTATAAAAAGCTTGCCTTCAAGCCCTTTATGATCCGGTAGTTCACGGAAGTATTCAGGCGGTAATCTGTCAGGCTGGAGGTATTATTATTCTGCCCGATCTCTTCCAGGGGCTTATATTCCCAGTTCAGGAGAGTGCCTTTGCCGGCGGTGTCCAGCCAGCTCTTCCGGTAATCTTTATATACCGGTAAGGCATTGCCGTGGCTGTCAGCAAGCGAAACATAGGGATAACGCACGCCGGTTCCTGTCATTTTTGAGGACTGGGAATGATTGTCGGCCGTGGAAAATACCAGGTTCGCCCCTATTTCCAGTTTGCCCTTCAGCAAGGTGTACTGGTCATTTACATTGACGGTAATCCGCTTTTGCTTGTCGAATACCAAAGTCCCCTTTGTTTGATCATAACCAGCAGAAGCGTAATAGCGATGACCGGAACCGCCCCCGCTGATGCTGAGGGAATATTGCTGGCTGATGCCCTGGCGGTAATAATACTTTAGCAGGTCGTTGCGTACATCCAGGGATTGAAGCTGCCTGATCTGATCAGCAGCTTCCGCATCTGAGACCTGGTGCAGCTTTTTCCTGTTCAGGATCTCTACCACCGGCGACAGGCTTAAGTATTCACTGCTGATCCGGGAATTGAAGTATTGCTGATCAAACAGGAACTGCTCCACACTGATATAATCAGCCGTGCTCATAGTAGGCTGATAGAACAGGTCGGGCTTCGTGGTAACCGAAACATTTGAATTAAAGCCAACCTTCGGGACCTGGTTCAGGCGGCCTGTTTTAGAAGTGAGCACGATCACCCCGTTTCCCGAACGGGCGCCCCAGATAGAAGCAGCAGCGGCATCCCGCAGAACAGATACAGAGGCAATATCATTGGGGTTGATGTTGCTCAGCTCACCGTCGTAGGGGAAGTTGTCCAGTACGATCAGGGGCTCTGCCTCTGCAAAGATGGTGCTTCTTCCGCGGATAGAGATAGCGGAGATATTAGCACCGGGGGTTGATACTGCGTTCTTATTAAAAATCAGGCCGCTGACGAGACCATCCAGCCTGTCCAGGATGTTGGTGCTGATCCTGCGGTTGAGCAGGACGCTGTCTATCTGTACGAAACTTCCCGTTGCCCGTTCTTTGGGGAGCTGCTGGTAGCCGGTGCTGACTACCTGGACTTCGCTTAGCTGGGTATTATCGGGGTTTAATGAAATGGAAACGGAGGTTTGGCCGGGCTTGAGGGGATGTTCCTGCGAGCGGTAGCCGATGAAGGAAATAATGAGTGTTGGGGTTGCTGAGGGGGCTTTGATCTGAAATGTGCCGTCCTTGCCTGAGCTGGTAGCGAGGGTGGTGTTTTTAATTTTGATGATGGCACCGGCGAGCCCCTCTCCTTTTTCGTCGGTGACTTTGCCGGAGATGGGAACCGCTGTCTGCGCGTAGGTGCTGACGATGGCCATCAGGGAGAAGAGGATGACCATCAGGATGTAAAAACAGAGCAGATACTGGCCGAGAAGTTTCTCTGTGGCAGGTTGTTGTATCGGGGCGGGAGTTTCCGCCGGAGGGTTATGATGTTCCTTTTTTTGCTTAAAACAGGACAAAAGAATCCCCTGTACTCGGATTTTGAGCATTTTTTGATTAATGATTAAAGGGTTAAGAAAAGACTATGGAGGCCGGAGGGCCTGATCGGGAGGCAAAGGAGTGAGCTATCATGGAGGGATAACTGTGGGCATGATCCATATTGAAAGGGAGGGTTTATGCATTACCACTCCCCTCTGTGCCTGACGCTGCTGTTTCTTTGCGATGTTTATAGATATCGGCCAACAGACCGTCGAGCTGTTCGTAGAAATACATCAGGTCGGTTCTTTCTCTCCGGGGAAGGGAGCCAAATTCGCCGGTGACGGCGGACTTAGCTAACTTCCAAAGGTAAGTCCTGCTACCCTCTTCATCGTAGTTAATGAGGAACTCATCGAGTGGGCGCATTAGATGAAGACCTCCTTCCTGGAAGATAAGCAGCCAAAGCCGGTTATACCGCTCGCATTCGCGGCTTTCGCTTTATTTGTTTTCGGTGATGCTGGCATTTTTAAGCTTTGAAGCGTACATTTGAAGCATAGGAGTTCCGTTAGGTAAAAAACCTTCATTTTTGACTATGTATAGTTGATGACTTGGGCTGAAAATGGAGTATTCAGACAAAGAGAAAAAGACTCATTGTATTAGTAGGTGCTGAGTCTAGATTTCTGTCGTCTGACATAGATTGGATCATGGAATTATTCAGGGCCTTTGATAATTCGCATAATTGGATTTTGCAAAGGATTGGTTGATGCCGCGAGGGCAGAAACTCCATAATAATTAAAAAGTAACGAGTGAGGAAAAAGTCTAAACGAGATGTAGTCGTAAAGATTTCGGTCGACAAACATCTGTTTATGTACATTCTCTCTTGTTTCCATGTTACCGTCATTTCTTAAACGGCATAGGGCTACATTAAGAAGTTGAAGGCGAGACTGGTGCCATAGAAAAAAGCTATGGATTGGGTTGCCTCCTCGTCACTCTTAAGTTCCCACGAAAGACACGGATCAACAGCAAACCCATACCATAGCAATGGCTAATATAGTCATTTCTATAGACATGGGTATAGATGCTGCCTCGCGTCTTTCGTGGGATATTGTCAAGCGACGAGACCTTTAATGTATACCTACACTATATTTTATTAGTTCAATTGAATGTTGCTTATGTCATAAAATGAATTGAAAACCCTCTTACTTATCCCCTCTTGCTCAGGAGATAAACAAAGATAAAGATCATTTTTTAATTCTCAAATATAAGAATGAAAAAAACAAAAACAAACGAAAAGGAAATAATATTCAACAAATTATCAATTGATCATCAAATAAAGACAGGCAACAAGTTAAGAGACCTGCGGAATATTCTTTTGCTGGCAGTAAATGTTGTTTCCAAGGCCACTGGAATTTCAGATAGTACTATCGACAGAATTGAAAAAGGAGATGTTGGAGTCGGTTCCGGAAGAATATATTCCTTAATCTCGTTTTATGGGTTTGAGTACCAAGATTTCTTTAAATTTTCGAGGCCACTCCCTACGGAGGATCAATTGCGTCGTCAAATGAAACGCTTCCATGAACAAAATGGCTGTGATGCTTACAAGATAATCTACAGCCAGCCTGATCTTATCACCTTAATTGAGCACAAGCTGCTTAAGACGGAATTATTTAATGACTGGGTGATTGAGAAGACTGTTTATAAATTTTGCGAGGAAAACTTCGGATATCAGTATAACAGTATCCTAAATACGTTAGATCTAGCTGTTAAAAAACAGTTTCTCATTCATGAGGAAAATTCTAGCCCGAAAAGATTTAAGATGAATCCGGTACTGCTAAAAGAAATTGATCTCATGTGATGCGCTTGTTTTAGTTCTGAAAGTCCCAATCGAAAGGAATACTGTTCAAATATGAGTATGCTTAGATATTTCGCCTGATTGTAAATTATCCTACACGTCAAAAATCTATGGGATAAGTAGATGGCAGAAGTATATAGGGGTAAAATGCAAAGAGAGATTTCCGATCTCAAGCGAGGCATTGATAAACAAAGTAGAGGACTGGGGTCTAAGTTAGTACTAGCTAATCACCTTTAAAAAATGATCCTCATCACCTTTCACGTTTTTCTCCCCTATTTCCTATGCGCATTCCAAAATGATGTATACCTTGGCCTTATCCAAAACCCCTAATCATGAAACACTTAACATGGTTCCTTCTGACTCTTTCTGTCTTTTCATCTTGTAAAAAAGATGACGCTCCTCAAAAAACGCATATATCAACCCTGGAACTTATAATCACCGACCCTATACCTGCCACCGTTTCCAAGATCCGGCTAACCAACGTCGCCGATAACACATTTTCCGAACAAAAGGTAACTTCAGCCGAAAATGAAAACGGTCAACTCCACCTACGGATTCCCCTCTACTCTACGGCCGATGTCGTTGCCAAAGTCACCTTGTATTACACCGATGGCAAGACAGCATCTCAAACTATTCCAGATATAAAGGTTGAAGCCGACAAAACGACCATAGTAAGCGGCGCAATGTTTTCGTTTCACGTAGGAGTCAACGACAGGGATGACGGTGTGATTGTGATAAATTTCTAGGTGCGGTGGCATGGCTGAAATACGGTCATACCTATAATCGTCATGATGAACTGAATCGGATGAATAGGCGTCTTGTTATGATCTTTCGCATATTGCTGATATTGCTTCATAAAATGAGAGGAAAAAATAAAGTCCTTGATATTCATGCGGGTGAGAAG
>NZ_QEAS01000001.1:574308-574917 GCF_003130405.1 Pararcticibacter amylolyticus | reverse complement strand
ATTGGCAAGCTCTATTATGATGCACAGGGGAAACCGACTACGATCGCCGGGATCAGTGGTTTTGCCGTGACGATATTCGTGGGGAATAGTAAGAAGAATAATGTGGGGGCGAGTTCGGGTGAAGTTGACTATAATGGCTATGCTATTGCTTCTGATGAACTTAAAGACAGATTGACAGAGTTCTCCATGTATTTACGACAAAAGATTGAGGTAACTTCGGGCAATAGATCTGCAGCACGCAACCGTGCGGCCGGAGGTGCAAATGCTAGCAGACATATGTTTGGAGATGCCGTAGATATTGCTGTAAGAGGAACATCGAATCGTCAATTGTCAATTCAAGCGTATCAATCCAAGTTGTTTAAAACTGTTATTTATTATCCAGATATCACTGCTGTTGGAGGACTACGTCCTCATGTCCATCTGGACTTAAATCCCGCACATAATAACTTATTCCTTATATATACACCAACAATTGTTGACGGTTCAGTAACAGGTAATAAATATTCCCCATTTGAATTTTGATTTTATGAAAATGAAAAGTCTAATTATTTCGATTTTACTTATATGTATTGTAGTTAGTGGTTGTAACCTTGAACAGAAAACGGAACC
>NZ_QEAS01000001.1:559133-574270 GCF_003130405.1 Pararcticibacter amylolyticus | reverse complement strand
TCGCTGTCCATGAAAAAAAAGATGAAGGCAGAATCTGGAAATTTAAAGAGACGGACGGTCACTCTCTCATATTTGAGGACGGGACTAAGTTGCTGACGACATTATTTGATCTGAAATATATAGGCCAGCTTAAAACAAATAACAAGGCTCCGTATCTTATTTTATCAGGAAGGGACAGTGATAATTGTGATGAAAATATGTCAGTCTTCATTTGGTGTCCCGATGACGGACCGATGAAGAAAGGGGCAGAGCTAGGCCGATATTCATATCCGGGGAGAGAAAATGATTATCTTACAGGAGAACCGATATTTGAAAGCAAGATGTATTATGGTAATTGTATGGGGTATGAGAGTTGTATCTGGCTACAAAAAACCTTGAATGATAAAAAGGTATGGGAACAAAGTGTATTCATAGTCAAACTAGAGAATAATGGTCAATTGAAAGAGTTGAAAGTAACCAAAGCTGAAGACGTCAAAAATATATCAGGAGATATAGAAGGATGTACCGAATTACCGGGGGTAACGACTACCTCCGACCCATAAGATATGAAAAGAGTAGTATTGATTCTGTTATTATTTATCCCAGGGGCGTGTTCTCAACTAAGTTCTATCAGCTTGGAGTCGTTTACAGAATTACCCCAGGAGCTGGATGGTTGTGGCTGCTATTTCTACTTGTCTAAAGAAGATGAAAAGGATAATAAGTATATTTTTGTTAACGATTTCGCCAGTACAGCATTTGTTTTTGTAAATCATAAGCTTGAAAAGTTTCAGCTTAAAGAGCATAAGGAAGGAAGTAATTTCTATTCCTATTCTAATAAGGAATATGATCTAAAGATTGAAATGACGAAAAAGTCTACAGGTGGCGACGAAACTTCTAATATCGAAGGTATCCTTACCATAAAAAAAGGCAAGGAAGAGCTAAAAAAGACTTTTATGGGGACTTGCGGCTGCTAGCAGGCGGTGGTCAGGCAGGAGAACAGCTATTACCCCTACGGCCTGGTGATGCCGGGGGGCAGCCTTCCCACCCAGCAGAACAGGAACCTGTACAACGGGGGCTCGGAGTGGCAGAACGACTACGGGGACCTTCCGGACTACTACCAGACATATTACCGGAACTATGATGCGGCCCTGGGGCGTTTCCTGGGGGTAGACTCGGTAGCGGAAGCTTCGGACACGGTGAGCCCCTATCATTATTCGGGGTAGGTTAAGAATCGGACTTGCCGCAGCTCGGGAGACTATTGGAGTGAAAATATTCAACAGCGGAGTTTAATATATCTCCAGAAAGAGGTATTCATTCAGGTAGCCTCTTTCTGAAGATTAAAATAGTTTTGGTTTTACCTTACTTCAACGACTGCCATCACAGGAAAATGATCTGAAGGAAACTTCCCGCGATAAGTATCAGTGAGCACACCCCACTTTTTAGCAAGGAGTTGCTTCGTTACAAAAATGTGATCTATAATTTCGTTGCTGGCCAGCGCTCTATCGGCACCAAAGGCATTGAAAGATGCATTGTTGGCGTAAGGGTACTTCACCTGGGTGTAAGTATCTGTCAGCATTCCTGAATTCTTCAATGTTAGGTACCAGTCGCTGTTCTGCCCTCCATTAAGGTCACCAGTAAAAATAGCAGGAGCGTTACCTGCTATCTCCCTGATCTTTTTAACGATCAGTTTGCCGCTTTCTACCCGGGCTTTCACCCCCTGGTGATCAAAATGAGCATTGAAGAAATAAATCTTTTTCTTTGATTTCAGATCTTCCAGGTAAACCCAGGAACAGATCCTGTTACAGCAGGTAGCATCCCAGCCTAATCCCGGCTTATCGGGTGTTTCTGAAAGCCAGAAATCACCCTTATTCAGGAGTTTAAACCTATCCTTCTTATAAAAGACAACCGAGTGTTCGCCTCCATCTTTACCATCATCCCTCCCTTTTCCATAATGAGCGTATTCAGGCAATGCTGCCTGGATATCGTCAATCTGGTTCTTTAACCCTTCCTGGGTTCCGAACACGTCAAAGTCGTGGAAACGGATCAAAGCTGAGACAACCGGAGCCCGGTCTTTCCACAAATTGCCGGTATCGTTCGGATTGTCGAAACGAAGGTTAAATGTTGCAGCCACAAAGGACTGGCTCATCCCTAAAAAGGGTATCAGCGCAAACAGCGCCAGAAATAAACTAAGTTTTATTTTCATCTTTATTATCAATAGTTAGTTCATCGTACTACCACTCCGGATTTTGTCCCAGATCATTGTTCTTCGACAAGTCTTTCTCCGGTATGGGATAAAGATAGTGCTTCTCTTCCCATTTTCGCTGAGCAGTCTTCAACCAGGTTAGCTCTCCGTATGTGCCATTTGAAAGCTGCTGCGGGTTTACTGATCCACCAGCCAGAGCCGGGGCCACGTTCACATAGGTAACACCTGCGATTTTATCTTTATCCGCAGGGACATGCTGTGTAAAGATCACATCGGCAACCCCGTCTTCATTAAGGTCCATTGCTTTATCAAGTTCAGGAACGTAGAATCCGTTCCACTCCATCTCCATCAGTTCCCCGGCATGCCATCTCACGATATCATAAAACCGGAATCCTTCGAAGGCCAGCTCTATTCCTCTTTCTCTTCTGATCTCGGGAAGTACGGGGCTCATTATATCCGGGAAGTATTTAGATTTAAGATAAGGATCCACAACGGTGGGAAGGAAGTCTGTATTACCGGTAATACCAGCTCTGCGCCTTAGTGCTCCGACGGTCATTGCCCAGTCAGCATCAGTTATTAAACCAAGTTCAGCTCTCGCCTCTGCATAATTAAGCAAAACTTCTGCGTAGCGGATAATGCAGACTGAATTCGTGTTACGGGTTCCTCCATCATAGTAAACGTCATCCAATGCCCATTTGATGGGCTGATAACCTGTATACGTATAAGAAAAAACGGGAGGAGCCGCTTCCTGTTTTCCACCATTCAGCCGTTTATAATTCCCCATCCGGATTGTCTGCTGAAGACGCTTATCTCTTCCCTTTACCTCTTCCATGAATGTCATAGTCTGGTACCCGGGATGGGAAGTAAAAGGAGTACCATCGATATTAAGGTACGTATTTACAAAATTACGGCTGAAGCTGACACGTGAACCATAGGTGGCACTTGTCCACCACCAGTTTGCATCATTTAATACATTTAAGCTGGCGTTCATCACGTTGGAGAGTATCACCTCGGTTGTAACCGGGGTTTCGCTGATAAAGAGCTGGCGATATGCCATATCCGTTCCTCCGCTCATGTTCAGGCTGAAAGTACCGGAAGCCATTACCTTTTGAGCCGCGATTGCAGCATCTTCCAACCATTTAGTTTCAGTCCCCTTATACCTGTCAGCAGGATGATACTTCCTGAATGTACCTTCGAAAAGCGCAACACGGGACCAGAAGGCCCATACCGTATTTTTAGTAATAAGGCTGCCTGTTTTATCAAGGGTGGTTTTGATGTTATTCGCTGCAAACTGGAGGTCGGCTCTTACTGAATCCATAATAAGCATTCTTGCATCCCTTTTGCTGTAAAGCGCCGGATCATCCACTTTGAAGGGTTTGTTGATCCACGGTACATCACCAAAGCGCTTTACCTTATCAAAATAGAACCATGCCCTGAAAAATCTGGCAAGCCCGTTGTAATGGTTTCTGTCGCTCTCTGAAACCATGGAACTCTTGTTGTTTTCCAGAAAATAGTTAATATTACGAAGTTTGGCCCAATCCCAGCCATCGCTTTGGCGGGGACCAAATGCCCCGGGAACAAGGAAATCGGGGACCTGTGAACGAACAGAGTAATCCGCCATTGCATCGCCCCTGATGATATCGCCTGCAGTGGGCAATACATCGTAGAACGAATTGGAGTACAATTCGAGCCCTTGTGTTCGATCAAATAACACATCTCTTGTTGCCGTATCCTCAGGCATCTGGTCAAGTTTCTTACATCCTGCAAATACCAGCAGAAGAAGAATCAGTATTAGTTTATCAGATCTCATATCTTGCGTCTTCATTATTATAGTGTTACTGACAGTCCGAATGATATACTCTTTAAAACAGGGTAGTTATTGCCATTACCACTGTTGTTGTTATTGGGATCCCGCGATCCTGCAGCAGGAGGGTTTGTGACGGCATCAGACCGTCCGAGATTTTCGACATCCAGGTCTTTTGTCAGCTTGTAGAGAGGCGACCAGCTCCACAGATTCTCACCCGTCATAAACAGCCGCATGCTGTTCATTCCTACCCTTGTTACCAACGATACTGGTAAAGTGTATCCTAACTGAATAGTCTTTAACCGGATATAAGCTGCATTCTGCAGATACCGGGTTTGGTTCTGATACAGTTCTCCGGCACTGTTTTGCGATACGTAACCGCGATATCTCGGGAGATAGGCATCCGGATTATCTTCCGACCATATATTTCCAAGCTGCCAGGCCGGGATCTTATTATAGGGGCGGTTATACTGCCCCCAGAACATTCCCGCCTCTGGCCCCGGGTACCAGTCGCGTTTTCCAACTCCCTGAAAAAAGGCGGAGAATGAGAAATTTTGCCAGTCGGCACCTAAGCTTATCCCGTAGGTGTAGCGGGGTGTGGTGTTGCCAATAATGGTTTTGTCGCCGGGCGAGGAAACTGTTTTATTCCCATCATCAATCACCTTATCACCGTTTATGTCCCTGAATTTAATATCTCCCGGCAGGAGCTGGCCGCTGGTAGAGGCTTTATATAAAACCTGTTTAGGGGAGTTATCTATATCTTCCTTTGAAAGGAAAAAGCCGTCCGTCACAAATCCCCAGATTTCTCCAACCTTCATCCCTGCATAGTAATCATCCAGTCTTTTCTCCGGATTAGCATATTTGGTTATCTCTGCCTGGTAATCAGCCATTGTGAGCCGGATATTGTAATGCATGGGCTTCGAGGCGAGGTTAAACTGATCCCTCCAGCTTAAAGATGCCTCCCAGCCAGTTGTCCTGAGATCGGCATAGTTTCCCTTCGGGGGATCACTTCCGAAAACAGCAGGAAGAGTCATACCGATTGTGAACATATCCGTTGTCTTCCTGACATACGCATCGCCACTAAAGCTCAGCCTGTTTGATAACAGCCCGAGATCAATCCCGACATTCTGTGTAGTAGAAGTTTCCCAGGTAAGTCCGTCCGGAAGGATATTAGGCTGCTCTGTCTTCTGCGGCCTGGTCCCGTTAAGGATCCGCCCTGACTGAGTAATAGAGAATTTCTCCATATAAGTGTAGGAATCTATGTTCCCATTCCCCAGCGAACCATACGAAGCGCGTACTTTCAGATCAGAGATAAAGGAAGGAGATATTTTCCAGAAAGGCTCGTTTGATATTCTCCATCCTGCCGATACTGAAGGGAAGAACGCATACCGTTCATTGGATGGAAATTTAGAGGAACCATCGTAGCGGCCGTTAAGCTCTACAAGGTAGCGGTCTTTGTATCCGTAGTTAAGCCTGTAAAACCCTCCCCTTACTACCCACTGATCCCAGCCTCCTCCCGTTGTGGTTGACTGCCCCAGGGCAAGATTAATATCCTTTGCACCTTCAAAAATGAGTCCGTTACGGAGTACTCTCGTCCCTTTATATGTCGACTGTTCATTATTGAAGCCGGCAAGAACCTTCAGATAGTGATCTTTCCCTATTTTAGGTTCAAATTCACCATAGATATTTGTCGCCAGATATCTTGTTGTACGATTGGTAAACTGAAGGTCGTTGGTATTAGTACCCACATATTCGATTACTCCCGGCTTACGGCTGTAGGGCACCTGCACCCGCCTCTGATCATCATCATTATCCGTATTCTGGAATGTAAAATCACCTTTCAGACGCAGTTGATTATTAAAAAATTGCGTTGAAAAAGCTGTGGTATTACGAAAAACACGTTTATCCATATCGATGCCATTCCTGCCGTACCAGAAGTCGCCTACAGTATAAGCAGCCGAATAGGTGAGGGTACCGTCAGGATTAAACATAGGCGCTATAGTATGGCCTTCGTCCGCAATATTTCTCCAGATACCTCCTCCTTCTCCAACATTGAGAGGATTGAAGTAACTGACAGATGAATAGTCCGCATTATTGGTCATCCGAAGCCAGGGGAGTAACTGCAAAGATCCTTTTGCCCTCAGATTGTAGCTCTTGTAATCGTCTGAATTATATCTGAAAAGCCCTTTCTGATCATAGAACCTCCCGGAAACATAAAAATCTGCTTTACCACTGCTTCCGGAAAAGGATAAGTTGTGGTCCATTGCATTGTTATGGTCCTTGTAAAGTTCTTTGTACCAGTCTGTATTCCCGTAGTAAACATATTCCCCGTTTGAGTTAACTTCTACCTTTGGCAAATTGGGATTCTCGTCACGCCTTTTGAGTTCTGCAAGATACTCCTGCGAAAACTTAACTGTTTTGTTAACGTTCTGAGGAGTCTGCGAGTAATCATTCCAGGCAGACCATGCCTCATTAAACATCTTAGCAAACTGATAGCCGTTAGTTACAAATTCAGGAACGGCAGTCGGGCTTTTTATAGCCTGGTTAAAAGAATAGTTGATAGCCATCCGGTCTTTGGAAGGGCTTTTAGTGGTGATCAACACCACGCCGAATGCTCCCCTGGCACCATAAATAGCTGCGGATGCAGCATCTTTCAGAACAGATACACTCTCAATATCATTCGGGTTGATCCGTGAGGGGTCGCCTTCCACACCATCGATCAGCACCAGGGCATTTCCACCCTGGCCAATAGAGGTGACACCGCGGATATTCATAGCCGGCGATTGAATCGGTTTACCATCAAGGGGAACAATATTCAGGTTGGGAAGATAGCCTTGCAATCCCTGTGTAATATTGGAAACAGGGCGGTTGGTCAACACTTCCGAGCTGACCTGATCTACAGCCCCCGTAAGGTTCTCCCTCTTCTGAGTACCGTATCCCACGACTACCACTTCATTCAGGGATCCGGCAGCAGGCTTCAGGGCTGCATTTATCGTCGTGGCTGCGCCAGTTGCAGCTTTTATCCCGGTGAGCCTCTTTGGTTCATAAGATACATAGCTTATCACGACCGAATACACACCAGCAGGAGCTGACAAGGAAAATTTTCCCCGGGCATCAGAGACCACTCCGCGCTTTAGTTCTTCAATACGGATACTTGCTCCGGGCAGCGGCTCCCCTTTTTCGTCTGTTACAGTTCCGTTTATACGTCCTTCCTCCTGCTTCCTGGCAGAAGGTACAGGCCGGTACAGGGTGATGATCCCTTCGTGTTCCTCTTTGAAGCGAACCGGTGTAGCGGCAAGAAGCTTGTTCAGTATCACATCAAGACGTTCGTTACTAAAAGATAATTCTCCGGTAGTGCCGGTTTCCGTTTCAAGTACTTTTGGATCATACGCAAATTCTGCTTTACTTTTTTCTTCCAGTCTGCGGACGGCGTTGATCAGGCTTTCGTTCCTGAAAGAAATATTGATCCGCGTTGCAAATACAAGTCCTGATATTTTTGCGGCTTGTAAGGCCGGGGGAACCGAAAAGATGAGAAAACAAATTAAAAGGGTAAACAGGGTCGCTTTCTGCTTTAGCAGTAAGTCTTTTTTCATATTTTTGATTTCTTAGTGATTAAACTATTGCTGAGAGCCTGACTGACAGGCGGCAATCTGATTCAGTCAGTTCTTTAAGATCCGGTCCTGCTTCAGGACCGGATTGAATAACATCAGTATAATTCTATTACATTTTCTTTCCTCCTGAAATGATTTTGATGGATCGAGGCGATGATTGACATAGTCGTTTCGACACTCCTGGAAGTGTTAATCCGGACGTTAAAAGCATAAGAGTAAATAGCCGGGCTGCTGGTAGTGAGCTCTATCCCATATGCGTTTTTCAATGCCATCGCAAGCTCGCTGAAGTCTGCATTCCTTAAAAAGATCCTTCCGTCTCTCCAGGCACTGCTTAGATCAGACTCCTGCCCCTGCACTCTGAACTTCCGGCTACGTTTATTGTAAATTATCTGGCGGTCGTGTTCAAGGATGGCCAGTGCGGTATTCTCATGGCTCACCTTCACCCGTCCACTGGAGACGGTGATCTTCACTTCCGGCAGCTCTTTGTATGCTTTTATATTGAAGGACGTCCCAAGTACGCGTGTAGCGATTCCTCCGGAATGAACAATAAAAGGGCGCACGGCATCACCAGTAACGTCAAAGAAGGCTTCCCCCTCGTCGAGATAAATTTCTCTAACCTTTTGTTCTGGAAAATCCCTGGATACTCTCAGCTTGCTGGCTGCATTCAGCCAAACAACCGAAGAATCCGGCAATACAAGTCTCTTTAACTTTCCACCTGGGGTAGAATAAGAAAGAAAGGGGGATCTCTCCGCAAGAGAAAGCTTTCTCCATACTCCGATGCAAATTGAAAACAGAAGAATCACGGCAGCGGCATAAGGGATCACCACTAAGGAGAGCCGCCTGACTGGAGTCCGGTACCAGTAAGGCTTTACAGCCTTATAAATCTCTTCCCTGATCCTGTCTTCATAATCACCTTCGGCCAGTATACCGGGAAGCTCATCATCAGGATGGCTGTTATACCATTTCTCTATAAGATCAATCTCCGCGGGCGTCGCACGGCCTTCAATATATTTACTGAGAAGTTCTCTAAAGTTTTCTGTTTTCAATGATACAAGCTTTTATAAACAAGTACCCTGAAGCTGCCCGGGATACTTTAAGCCAGTATTAAGTTTTCGTTTATTGTTTGTGAAGCAAACTGAGGACGACCATAAGGGAAGAAAGATAGTTCCCGGGATATTTTGCTGCAATTTTCTGCCTGATCCTTTTCATTGCTTCCGAAAGATTGTTTGACACTGTCTGCTCTGCAATATTTAAAGCAGCAGCAATTTCTTTTATACTGTAATTATCGCTTTTCAGGAGAAAAGCCTGTTTCATGTTATCGGGAAGGGCATTTACTTCCTTTTCCAGTATAGATTCGAGAGCATAATAAGGGAACAGCTCATTCATGTGACATACCGCCTCTTTCATCTTTTCCATCCCGTATTGCAGCACTTTCATTTTCACCGTTTCCGACCTGAAATATTTAAGTACCTGCAGCTTAACAGCACCTATCAGGAAAAACTCAAGTTCTGTTTCAATCTGCAGTTTCTCACGCTTTTTCCAAACCGAAACGAACACTTCCTGTACAATGTCCTTGGCTGTATCTTCATCGTCTGTACGCCTGTATGCTATGCTGAAAAGCTTTTTCCAATACCTTTCATAAAGCAGATCAAATGCCATAGAATCTCCTTTTCTCAGACGGATGATAAGGTTGTCCTGATTCATTGTAGCCATACCTTTACAATTACCGGTTCAAAAGTACAAACGTAGTGTAAACAGAACGTTAAGGATTCATACAGCTCTTTTAATCTGACAGAAAATATCCGTACAGCTGGCATATCAGCCTGTACATCCGGTACAGTGATCACATCCTGTATAGAAGCGTTAATCAGAAAGTGGGCTTTATCAGAAGCCTGCCTTCTTTATTTGATGCAGGAAGAGTAATCTCCATCAAACCGGGGTAAGGACTCTTTATATCAAGTTGTTTTCCGGAAAACGCCGCCTGATATTTTTGTGAAGGATCCATACAGACCAGGATCGAGCGCTTGTGTGCTGAAGTTGCTTTATCAAAATCAATAACAGCCTCATAGGTTGAATTACCCCGGCTCATCTTCTGTGATTTTATCCACACCTCAAAACCGGCGGTAACTGTGCCCGGCTTGTAGTAAGCGGAGAACCAAGACAATACAGGGGTTGATAACCCTGAGAACTGGTGCCATCCGGCCCCCCTGCCTGTTTTGGCAAAAAAGTGCTCAAAGGTATAGTAAGATTCGTTTGCTTCTCGGGAATACACATCCAAGCCTTTTGCCGCAATTTTAAATGCCAGGTCCGCGCGGCCAAGATCAAGCATCGTCTTCCACATGAACCATTGATGCGGCATCCATACCGCTCCGTTCCAATAACCATCAGATTGATAATATGGAGCAGACTGATCCACTACACAAATACCCGAAGGTGTCCATAGATGCTGCTCCGAAAAAAGCTTTTCTATTAAAATATCTTCCTGCTCAGGGGTACAAATGCCGGCAAAAAGAGGATATGCCCCGTCGAGCCCCATGTTGTAATCCTGTCCGTCTGAATAGTTAAATGGCCCCAGAGGACGTCCTTCAGCATCATGACGGACATAGCTGAAATAGCCACTTTTCATGTTCCACGAAAAACTTTGCAGCGCATGGCTGAATTTCCTGATATCCTTATCATAGGATGCCGCATCTTTTTCGTTTCCGGATGCAACAGCCGCCAGTCTTAATATCTTTGCGGTCCGGATGCATTGTGCAGTAGTGATAACGGGAGTAACATATTTTTCCGCCTTTTGCCTGTGTACGCCTACCTGCGCCGGATAATCATCCCATCCTCCGGAATTATAAAAATAATCCCAGGTCTTCAAAATCCCTGAACGAAGTACACCAGTGGTAGAACTGCCCAACTGACCGGACAAAAATCCATAATACTGTTTTAAACGCGGATAAAAATACTGCAACAACTCTTTCGATTGACTCTTATTCCACAGATCCATGAAGGCATACATCTGCACCGGGACCGGTGAGCCATGATGTATAAATGCAGACTGGCTTCCAACCGGAGTGGTATAGGCATTCAGGCAATCTGTTGCCAGCTGAGAGTTTACCTCATTCAGGCCGATGGCAATAAACCCGGAATCCCAGGTATAAAGACTGTTCCACCATTTTCCCGGGGTGAAGTGCCGGATATACTTTCTTTGGGTATAAATGGGATAAACGACATTTGACAACAGGGTAGATCTCAATAACCTCTGGCTAAGTTCATACTTTTTACCTTCCGGAAGAACCCGGTCAGGCGGGGTGGAAGCGACAACAGGCTTATATGCTTCAGCGGAATCTCCTCTTACTGTCTTAAGTTTTTTCAACCTTTCTTTCACCTGGCTGAGCGTACCGGTACAAATGAGGCTCGACACCGTTCTTTCAGAATTGGGAGCAAGCTCTACTGGCCTGATAAAGACATTGAAATAGTGCCCTTTATTGTTTCCGTTGAGAATACTGTCAACATGATTATGCACCAGCTTCCGGAAATATGAATCAAGCTCATCATTCCTCACCTCTCTCACTGTAAAATCGTTACTATCCCATGCGATACCATAATAAGAAGGATTATCTTTATACTTCAGGACAGCATGCTTCTCTTGTGGGTTTGAAATAATCTGCGGGTAGTTTTCTCTTATATTATCAACCAATTCTGCGTCGCTTTTCCCGTCAGACAGAAGCACCCCATTCAGTTCAAGAGCATCTCCCTGCGTCACTTCTATTATAAGATCGCCATTCAGATCCCCTTTTAATACCGTCTGTAAATCCTTTACGGCCAATGCTCCCGTTCCATTCAGCAGGAGGCTTTCGTTTGCAATACCTGTGATCTTCAGATTACAGCTCCTGTTTTCTTTTAACCTGTAAACCAGTAATAGTTTTCCTCCGTCAGCGGGGCTTTTAAAGTTAACCTGATAACTTACCTTGTCTCCCGTTTGTTCACCCAACCTGATAGCAGAACCGTCAAGGTAGGCAGCGTCTCTTATTTCTCCTCTCATCAGGCCGTCTGTTACAAGATTATCCTTCGGGCTCTGCTTCCCATAATGAACGGAGCTGTAATCCGCAGCATTGATCCACTTACTTCCCTGAGGCCGGCTTAATGACTTAAGCGGAAAAATATCGGGATACCCCAGCCAGGCCATGAGGTTCAGGGTGACATTCTGTGGCATTGATGTAGCATTTACACACTTCATGGACGCCAGTACTGTCAGACTATCCAGGATCTTATAGCTCACATCCACATATACCTTATCTTTCCATTCAAGCTCGTATCGATAGGTAAAGGCCGACATGTCCGGAGAAAAATCCCATGGGAAATAACCAGACTCAAACAGAACATTGGGGACAACAATTTTATTCCTGTAATATCCGGGCACGACAGAAAAATCAAAGCGAACACCGGCACGAATTTCCGGGATATGTGATATCCCGGCATATTGTTTCGAATAAGGGCCCCATTTGCCGGCACTGAGATCATGAGTGTTTTCAAGTCTTTTAAATTGAATGCTTTGATGGCTCCCCGGGTATTTATCCTGGGCGTAAAGCGACTGTGATATCAGAAAAAATACCAGCAGGAGAAGGGCGTGTGTTCTTTTCATAATTGGATTACCCTGCGAATATCCATTATTTTGAGTCATCTTGTCTTTATTAATATTGATCTGGCTTCGGGTATGTAAATACAGGGACGCCAAAACTGCTTAAGTACAGTTGTTTCCAGCCAAACCTGAATGCCTGGTTCGGCATGTATCCCCGAATCAGGCAATTGCAACAATCGTCTGCATATTCCACTTTATTGCCATTTTTTTATTTTCTTTGAAGAATAAATTAGCGTATATGTACCAATTCTTATTTCAGGCCCACTCAGGATTACGATTTATCGTTTTTTTCGCACTTGTTATCACTATTATCCTGGCATTTGCAGGATGGTTTGGAAACAAGCCTTTTTCCAAAAGTAACAGGACCTTCAATCTGGTCACGCTTATTTCCACTCACATCCAGATAGTTCTGGGTCTTTTCCTCTATTTCGTCAGCCCCTTTGTTCAATTTGGAAACATGGGAGCGACCATGAAGGACAGTGTATCAAGATACTGGACTGTAGAACACCTGGCAATGATGCTGGTTGCGGCTGTACTGATTACTGTCGGAAACGCCAAATCCAAGAAAGGATTAAATG
Organism: Pararcticibacter amylolyticus; assembly: GCF_003130405.1. Taxonomy (GTDB): domain Bacteria; phylum Bacteroidota; class Bacteroidia; order Sphingobacteriales; family Sphingobacteriaceae; genus Arcticibacter; species Arcticibacter amylolyticus. The sequence continues at coordinate 561,465 of NZ_QEAS01000001.1, read as the reverse complement.
ATGCAGCCAAACACCGAAGCACAGCTATCTTCTTCGGACTGGGCTTACTGATTATTGTTGTAGCAATCCTTCAGAGCGGAAGACCACTTTTGGGCGTAAGTCACTAATTGTAAAAAAACTTCCATCTTAATTTGTAATTTCAAATTGCTTTAACTTCATTTGTAACATGTTAATAGTAAGACATACTCAAAACTGGTGGTGGCACACATTAAGTGGCGCCGGGTACGATTATGTTTATACTGACTAGAGTTTCAACCGATACAGATAATAAATATAACCCGACGCATAAACGCCGGGTTTTTTTATTTCCGGCGGCCGGAAACCAAACAGAAATCAGATTAACATTATGTATAGATTATATACTTCTTACAAAAAACTACTGGCAGATACTACTACACCGGTAAGCATCTATTTGCGGTTACGCGATGTATTTCCTAACAGCATCCTGCTTGAAAGTTCCGATTATCACAGCCGGGAGAACAGCATGAGTTACGTTTGCTGCGACCCTCTGGCCGGCATAATACTGGAAAAGGACACCTTAAAGCTCACCTACCCTAACGGGACACAGAAGGAAATACCCTCTGAAGGACTAAATGTACAGGAGGAAGTGACGCATTTCAGGCAACAATTCGAATGTCAGGATGATACGCCGTTCAAGGTCATTTCAAATGGGCTCTTTGGCTATTTCACCTATGAGACGATCCAGCATTTTGAAGATATCCGCTTAAATTCATCCCTTTCTGAAGAGCGCGATATCCCCCTTATGCAGTATCACATTTACAGGTATGTCATCGCGATTGATCATTTTAAGAACGAGCTGTATCTTTTTGAACACCGAACCTCACAGGACGAGTCTTCCGGCCTCGAAAGGCTCCAGTACATCACACAGAACAAGGATTTTCCCCAATATCCTTTTGAATCATCTGAGGAAGAGAGATCAAACCAGACGGATGAACAGTTCATTGAAATTGTTGAGAACATGAAACGGCATATTTTCCGGGGGGATGTATTTCAAATTGTACCTTCCCGGGGATTTTCAAAGGCGTTCCTCGGCGACGAGTTCAATGTATACAGAGCATTACGCTCTATTAATCCATCGCCTTACCTGTTTTACTTTGACTACGGAAACTTCAAGTTGTTCGGATCTTCTCCTGAAGCCCAGCTGACCATAAAAAACAGGGAGGCAACCATTTATCCGATAGCAGGCACGTTCAGGCGTACCGGCAATGATATCCTGGATGCCCAGCTCGCAGATAAACTGGAAAATGACCCAAAAGAAAGTGCCGAACACGTGATGCTGGTCGACCTGGCAAGAAACGACTTAAGCAGGCATTGCGAGCAGGTGCAGGTGAAGGCGTTTAAGGAAGTGCAGTATTACTCCCACCTGATTCATCTTGTATCCAAAGTGACAGGCAAACTTCAGGAAGATGCAAACCCGTTTTTTGTTGTGGGCGACACTTTCCCTGCCGGCACTTTAAGCGGTGCCCCTAAATATAAGGCCATGCAGCTTATAGATAAGTACGAAAATACAGGCAGAGGATTTTACAGCGGTGCCATCGGGTACATGGGCTTCAATGGCGACTTCAATCACGCCATAATGATCCGTTCCTTCATGAGCCGTAATAATGTTTTGCACTATCAGGCTGGCGCGGGAATTGTAGCAGATTCCGATCCGCAGAGTGAGCTTAACGAAGTAAACAATAAAATAATGGCTTTAAGGAAAGCAATAGAAATGGCAGAAACGATTGTTCCAAAAATTGAAAAGATTGCAGAATGAAGATATTGGTAATTGACAACTACGATTCGTTTACTTTTAATTTAGTGCATCTGCTGAATGAATGCGGTCATCATCCTGTAGTTTGGAGAAACGATAAATTTAAACTGGAAGACGTAGAGCAGTTTGACAAGATTGTTCTTTCTCCCGGGCCGGGAATACCGTCTGAGGCCGGACTTCTTCTTGATGTGATCAAAACCTACGGCCCGCACAAGAGCATTCTCGGTGTGTGCCTGGGAGTTCAGGCAATTGCAGAAGTTTACGGCGGAAGCCTTTATAATTTATCATATCCTGTCCACGGAAGGGCAACAGACATGAGCGTTCTGGACAGCGGGGAAACTTTGTTCTCGGAACTGCCCGAAACATTCAGGATCGGACGATACCACTCCTGGGCCGTAAACAGGGAAGATCTGCCGAATGACCTCAAAGTAACGGCCAGAGATACAGAAGGAGTCATTATGGCACTGCGCCATCTTCAGTATGATGTCAGGGGGGTTCAGTTTCATCCAGAGTCTGTGCTGACAGAACACGGACGTAAGATGATTGAGAATTGGCTGA
>NZ_QEAS01000001.1:543869-559089 GCF_003130405.1 Pararcticibacter amylolyticus | reverse complement strand
TAAATAAAACAAATATACTATCAATAAAATACGATTTTTGCCAATTCCGGCAAGATCGTATTTTGTAAATCTAAAATCGTAAATCAAAATGTTACCTCATATATCGGATCCGTCGTCTCCTTTTAAGCAACCAGGGGGTATCCTCGATGAAATCGTTGCGAATAAGCTTATTGAAATCAAAGAAGCCAGGCTTAAAGTAGGAGTGAGCAGGCTGGAGGAAAGTGAACTTTTTGACAGAAAGTGCTATTCTTTGCGCCAGTCTTTGCTGGCTCCGGAGCGAACCGGTATTATTGCCGAGTTTAAACGCGCTTCTCCATCCAAAGGGATTATCAATGACCAGGCGGACGCAGCGGGGGTAACCAGGCAATACGCTGATGCAGGCGCTTCGGCGATCTCTGTTTTAACCGACAGGGAGTTTTTTGGCGGCAGTATAAAGGATCTGATTGAGGCCAGGAGTGTGAATAACATTCCTGTTTTAAGGAAAGATTTCATACTGGATGAATATCAGATCATTGAAGCGAAGGCTATAGGTGCCGATATCATCCTCTTAATTGCTTCGGTACTGAAGCCGCACACCATTGCACGTTTTGCACAACTGGCTAAGAGTCTTGGACTGAATACTCTGCTGGAAGTACACAAGCTAAGTGAACTCGAAGAAAGTATATGCGCAGATCTGGATGCAATTGGAGTCAACAACCGTAATCTTTCCGACTTTTCCGTTTCAGTTCAGCATTCGTTTGATCTTGTAGAGAAAATACCCGGAAACTTCCTGAAGATATCTGAGAGCGGAATAAGTAAAACCGAAACTATATTAGAACTAAAAGATGCCGGGTTTAATGGATTCCTGATCGGCGAGAATTTTATGAAAGAAGCTGACCCGGGTGCTGCCATGCAGGAATTCAGCTCCCGGTTAAAAACAGGCAGATAATTAAAAAGACATCAGGCATTGAAGTTGCCTGAAGATACAGAAATATGGCGAGACAAAAATTTTATGATACAGCGGTAAAACCCGAACGTGCAGTGCTGGTGGGGATAATCACTCCGGATGAGACTGAAGAGCAGGAACGCGAATATCTTGAAGAGCTGAAGTTTCTTCTGGACACAGCGGGGGGGATAACCGAAAATATCTTTACTCAGCGGATGCAAAGAGCCGACCGGGCAACATTCGTTGGAAAAGGAAAACTTGAGGAGATACAGGCCTATGTAAAATCAGAGGAAATAGATCTGGTAGTATTTGATGATGAGCTGTCTCCTTCACAGATCCGTAATATCGAACGGGAATTAGAAGTGAAGATCCTCGACAGGAGCAGTCTCATTCTTGATATTTTCGCGCGGAGGGCGCAGACAGCACAGGCTAAAACACAGGTAGAACTGGCACAATTACAATATCTTTTACCCCGCCTGACCAGGATGTGGACGCACCTTGAACGGCAGAAAGGGGGGATCGGGATGCGCGGTCCCGGGGAATCGCAGATAGAAAGTGACCGGCGGATGATCCAGAATAAGATTGCTCTTCTGAAAGAAAAACTGAAGCTGATTGACAAGCAGAATGAAACCCAGCGAAAAAACCGTGGTGAACTGGTAAGAGTAGCCCTGGTTGGATATACCAACGTCGGTAAGTCGACGATCATGAACATGATCTCAAAGTCGGATGTCTTTGCTGAAAACAAGCTTTTCGCCACCCTCGACACTACTGTAAGAAAAGTGGTGATCGAAAATCTTCCCTTCCTGCTTTCCGACACGGTGGGCTTTATCCGGAAGTTACCGCATCACCTCGTAGAATGTTTCAAGTCAACACTCGACGAGGTCAGGGAAGCTGATATCCTGATTCATGTGGTAGACATTTCCCATCCCGGCTTTGAAGACCAGATCCGGACCGTAAATGAAACACTTAAGGATCTTGGAGCTGCTAATAAAGAGACCATCACCGTCTTTAATAAAATAGACGCTTACCGCCATGAAGGCACTGAAGAAAGCGGGACACTGACACTGGACGATTTCAGAAATACCTGGATGAGCCGGCATAACAGCCCGGCTGTATTCATCTCAGCCCTAAACAGGGAGAATATAGAGGAGTTCAGAACAATTGTATTCGACAAGGTGAAGGATATTCACATGCAAAGATACCCTTATGCACCCTTGCAATAAGGGTATCTTTCCCGCTAAACAGCCCTTAACAGGAGTACAGGCTTATCAGAGCGGAAAGTCAGTTTAGCAGATACACTGTCGTGAAGAATGGATTCAAAAAAGCTGTATTTCCGGGGTAGTGAAATAATAATCTGAGCCCGGCAGCTTTTTGAATAGTCCAGGATCCCTTCCGTAATGTTTTTATGTTCAGTAAACCGGTATTCGTGTTCTACATCGCTGAGCATCTCATCCAGTAAGGCCTGTTCTTTGAGCACTTCTTCTTTTGGCTGCTCTCCCACCGGGCTGACATTCAGAACATCCAGCCTGGCGTTAAAGATGCTTAAAAAGCTTTTCAGGTTATCAACAGGGATTATTTCCCTGATCTGGCGAAAGTCGCAGGCAAGCACTACCTTTTCAACCGGCTTGAACAAGGCATCCGGAGGCACTACAAGTACCGGCCGGGTTGATGTTTTGGCGATGCGTATCGTGTTATTCCCAAGATCCTTGTCCTCCGGATCATCCTTTCCATTGCTTCCTATTATCACCAGGAAAGGATCTTCATGGGAATTCACCTCGTTAATAACGGCAAGGAGGTTCCCCTCTTCCAGGGCAATATCTACCACCACTTTCTTTTCTCCGAGTGAAGTGAGGCGGTCTTTAAGATTGTTCAATTTGCGGACAAACTGATTATTCATCCTTTGAATATCATCATCTCCGTATTGTGTGTAATCAACAGAAGGAAGGATTGTTTCATAATATCCCGTTCTGACTACATGGAGCAGAAGAAGACGGCAGTTACCTATTTGCTGCGCAAGTCGCAAAGCATACTTCGCAGCATGGTCTGCGGTCTTCGAAAAATCAACGGGAACTAAAATAGTTGCCATATATAAGAAATTTAGAAATCAGACATTCAGGTTATAAGAAGAAAAGAAAGTGCACAGCACAGCGCCGCATTCTGTTTCTGTTGCAGGTAAAAATACGAAAAGGAGCAACTAAAAGAAATGACCGGTATCACCGGAAAGCCACAATGACCTGTATATGGAACCCAAAACGAACTAATTTACTTACCTTTGACATCAGACATAAGAATTAAAAATCCTCTCAACTTTCGGATAAGGGGAACGTTATAATAACATGGAAAGTAAACGTCAGCAAAAATTCGCGGGGGTCATCCAAAAAGATTTAGCGGAGATATTTCAACGGGAAGGGATGAGCTTTTTGCCCAATACCCTGGTAACGATCACCCGTGTGAGGGTGACACCCGACCTGGCTATAGCCCGCGTATTTTTAAGCTTCTTCAATAATCAGAATAGTTCTCTTGCCCTGAATACCATAAAGGCTCATTCAAGCGAGATCAGATATAAACTGGGAAGCCGCATAAAAAACCAGGTACGCATCATCCCTCATCTCGAGTTCTTTGTAGATGATACAAATGAATACGTAGAGCGTATGGACAAGATCTTCGATAAGATCAGCAAAGAGCCCAGACAACCGGATACTGAAGAATGAAAGTAATCAGGGAACCTGTTAACTTTTACACCCATGCTTTCCCGGCAGTGCTTGCAGTCCCGGCTGCAGCTTTGTTATTCGCCAGGTCAGAAACTCCTGCTGAAATGATCTCCGGCTCTGTGTACGGAGCCTGTGCCTTTATCCTGTTCCTTATCAGCGCTATTTATCATGGTTTTCCGGTAACAGATTACTGGATCCGCTTCTGGCAGAAGTTCGACCATTGCTGTATCTACCTGATGATCGCAGGGACATACACCCCAACATCCCTGCTGGTGTTTTCGGGGGCAACCAAATGGACGCTTTTCGGGTTGATCTGGTTGATTGCGCTCTCAGGTTGCCTTCTCAAGATTTGTAACCGGTTAACTAACGAACGGATTTCGCTTGCGTTATATCTCCTGATGGGATGTATGATCGTGCCCCTCATTCACCAGATGCTTTCTGTTCTTCCGCTGGCCGCGGTTGTGTGGATGTTATTGGGAGGCGTATTTTATATAGGCGGAACCTATTTTTACTACAAAGACAGGCCAATGGGCAAATATGTTCACAGCCACGGAATATGGCACATATTTGTTGTGCTGGGAGCCATTTCGCATTTCATTTATATCTACTTTTACCTGTTCAGGTAAATCATATGAGCGTCCTGAATTTCAATCATCCTGTATACCCCGTTGTGGAGTTCAACAAAAGCACCGACCGGCTTTTAGCAATGAACTTCACGGATGAAAACACACAGCTTACTGAAGAAATACTGGCAGATACAGCTCTCTTTTCCGGATGGATTGAAAAGGAACTCCGGGCCGGGGGCTGCCGCTACGGCATAGGCGGATATGCTGAACACAGGACCATATATAGCAGAAGCACTCATTTCGGCACGGAAGCAGAGGAACCGCGCCGCCTTCATCTCGGAACAGATATCTGGGGAGCAGCAGGAACGGTAGTCCACAGCCCCCTGGAAGCACGAGTACACAGCTTTCAGTACAATGATCATTTCGGAGACTACGGTGCGACGATCGTCCTCAGACACGGAAATGATGATAACATTTTTTACGCCCTTTATGGCCATTTGAACCTCGCATCTATCTGCGGTCTTCAAGAAGGACAGGAAATTAAAGCAGGAGAAGCGTTCGCAGAATTTGGAGTACCAGAGGAGAATGGACACTGGCCCCCCCACCTTCATTTTCAGCTTATCTTTGATATGCAGGGAATGAAAGGTGACTACCCCGGCGTATGCCGTTTATCAGAAAAAGAGGAATACCTCTCCAATTGCCCGGATCCTGATATAATTCTTCGTCACACCTTTCAATAAATCAGTTGTTTATTCGTTATATAACGTATGACACTGAACTGGATACTACTTTTATTGACCAGCCTGTTTGCATCAGCGGGACAAGGAGATGTACCTTCTTTTAAAGGTGGCAGGAAAGGGCTTCAAAGCTTCATTTCACAGAACCTTATATATCCCGGTTACTCCAAGCAGAATTGTATTCAGGGAACGATCGAAGTCAGCTTTCGGCTGACCCGTACCGGTCATGTATCTGATTCCAGGATCCAAAACGGGTTGGGAATAGACCTCGATGAGGAAGCGCTGAGGATTGTCAGACTTTCTTCCGGCAAATGGATCGTCCCTGACGATTTTGACACCACTAATGTCATGGTGATGCCTGTCAGTTTTTCTCTTACTGATTATGGATGCGCAGGCCGGAGTGCTAAACAGATTAAGGAAGCGATCCATGCATACCGGGCACAGGAAGAGCTTACTGCTGCCATTACAAACTTTTACTCGCAGCGGCAACCCGGAAAATACAGCAGTGAAGACGAACAAAAGATCATTCAGCTAAAAGAGCAACTTGGAATTGATGAATCTTATATAGACGGCCTGTTTAAACAAGCCGTTAAAAAGCTCAAGCAGGGCGATAAGCAGGGCGCATGCGAAGACCTGCATTTTATCAAAAACCTGGGCAGCTCTAAAGCAGATAAAATGATCGAAGCTAACTGCAAATAGTTCATGAAGAAGTGCGGAACTTTTTCAATACTCCGGGTTTCGAATGCCTGAACTGCTTTTTTATTATACAAAATCCAGCCCCGAGAATTTACGGTTCAATATCTGGCTGTTATTCACATCAAGCCATTTATCCAGTACAGTAGCATAAACCTCGCGGAAATCAATTTTATATTTCAAATCCCCGTTATCCAAATTCGCCAGATCCGGCGCTTCATTATAGATACCTGGTTTCTTCAGCTTGCCCCCGAAAACAAATACATTGTTGGCAGTTCCATGGTCCGTTCCATTACTGGCATTTTGCTCCACACGTCTGCCAAACTCTGAAAAAGTTAACACCAGGGTATCATCGAGCCGGTCAGTCATCTTCAGTTCCTTTAAAAAGGCAGCAAGTCCTTCGCTGTATTGCTTCAGCAAGCGCCCCTGCTGATCCTTCTGCCCGGTATGGGTGTCGAAACCGCTAAGAGACACATAGTACACTCTGGTTTTTAACCCACTGTTAATAAAACGGGCAACCGTTTTCAACTGGCTGGCAAATCCAGTCTGGGGATAGTCCATCTTACTCTGGTAGGTCCTGGCTGTATTCTGAATATAAGCGGCAGAAGAATATGTTTCGATCATGGTCTTATACAAGTACCCCAGGTTATCTTCATTTAAATGCTTATCGGGCGAATGGACAACTTCCCTGAAGAAGGGTTCCCTGGTATTGTTAAAAAGCTTGCCGGGATCCTGTACGGCAATTCCCTTTTTAGTATGCCCTTTTAAGGCAAGAGAAAGGGAATCATCTACCTCAATTGCCGTATAAGGATCTTTACACGTCTGGCAGTTTGAATCCAGGTAACGGCCGATCCAGCCAGTGGTAAGATACTCCTCGGAATTGCTGGCGGTTTGCCAGATATCCATCGAACGAAAATGTGATCTGTCGGGATTCGGATAGCCAACGCTGTTCAATATGCCCATCCATCCCTGGTCATAGATCTCCCGGAGAGCTTCCATGTTAGGATTAAGCCCCTGCAATTCATTTAGTCTGATCAGATCATTTGGAGGAAGTGCGATGCTGGTACGTTTTTGATAGTAAGCATCCATTCCGTAAGGCACCACGGTATTCAAACCGTCGTTCCCACCCGAAAGCTGGATAATCACGAGGTTCCTGTAACCCGATAACTCTGATGCTCCAAGCACTTCGAGCGGCTTGAGAAAAGAGGGTATCAGAAAAGCTCCTGATGCCAGGGCAGTGTTTTTTAGAAAATCTCTTCTTTTCATTTTTGGCTGTCAGTAACCGGCTATCAGCTATCAGCTTACCGCCGCGATGTTAACTTTATACTCTTAAACGTTCAGTTGCTAATTAGTTAAACTTTTTCAGCAAAGCTGATATTCGGGGGTGCTGAGCAATTGCAGCACCATGCTGCGGATACTCCCGGTACCTATGCTATTTAAACTATGCCGCTCCGGATCGCCTGCAATCAGGAAATAAGCAAGTTCGGAGAGCTTTACATCGCTTGGAATGTCCTTCAGGAATATGTCCCAGCCGGGCTGGGTTTTTACCCGCCGTTCTACCTTTAGCTGTTGTCTTTTCGCAGCGGCAATAAACGCCTCATCCTCCGGGTCTGCCTTGCCTCCGGTATCTATAACTCCTCCGTTCAAAAGAAGCGAAGGCAGCTTCATCCTTGTTAACAGAGAGGAGCTGTCAATCCAGTTCTGACCTCCGGGCCATCCTGCGACATTAGGCGGATAAAACAGAGCCTGTCCCATTGACCGCTGCAATTGAAGCAGTACAGCAGGATTTTCATAGCGGATACTAAACTGGCGGTTTAACCCTGTCAGCAGCTCGACCGGCGACTTGATCTTGTTCCCCACATTCTTTTGATCGTAAAACCACTCACTGGTAAACATCTTTTCCACAAGAGGTTTTACTTCATACCCCGATTTATAAAAAACATCTGCCAGCTCTTTTACATGCCCGGGATCGGGAGAATCGTTGACAAAGAACTTATATATCTTTTCAGAGATGAAATATGCGGTTTGCTTCTTCGCCAGGATCATATCGATGATGTCTTCACCGGAAAAATTTCCTGTTTTCTCAAAAAAAGTTTTAGTATCCGTATCATGCTGTCTGACATTATAGAAAAACTCACCGGTCTTCCCCTTGTACTGCCAGCCGGTAAACGCACGTGCCGATTGCTTAATATCGTTTTCTGTATAGTGCCCCCTGCCAAGAGTGAATAATTCCATCAGCTCCCTGGCGAAATTTTCGTTCGGATGGCCTTTTTTATTTTGTTGATTATTAAGGAACGAAAGCATTGCCGGAGCTTTTGCAACCTCAAGAAGCAGCGTACGAAAATTACCGAGAGCATTCTTCCTTTGCACATTATTCAACTGCTGAAGATAATACCCGTCGTTCATCCGGCAGGCAAAGTGTCCATGCCAGAAAAGGGTCATCTTCTCCAGCAGCGGAGCTTTAGTTTCAGCCAGCCTTCTCATCCAGGCTATATTCACAGATCGCTCCTGCTCGTTTCTTCTGCGTAAATAATCTTTTATTTCCTCCTCTGTCGGATTGTCTTCTCTAGGAGGACGTTGCAGAAGCTCTGTTACCTCTGTGAGAGGATCGTCAGCTTCCGCCTGTTCAAAAAGCCGCCTTACCGCCTTCCTGACAGACATATCCGATAACTTCTCAAATTCGGAATAATGAACCCCGAAAGTAGCACGGGAGTACAGATGTTTCGCCTGATCGCTTTGCTTTGTTCTTTTCATCCGATGATAGCCTGACTGGCAGATGCTTTCTCTATTGACTCTATATTTAACGGCAGGTTTAACCGGAATGTTATTCTAAAAGCCCCCTTGCAGAAAAAAGCTCAAACGCTATTGTCAAATTAAAATCATTTTCTACCTTTATCTCACCTTTAATTAAATTATGAAACCAGCCTTCCTTTCACTATTATTAGTTCTGAACGCCTTTCTTGTTGCGAACGCTCAGAATGAGAGCTAAATATCCTATGACGCCGCCAGCCATGAAGTAAAAAGCACCTCCGTATTCTCCTTAAAAAAACACGTCATTCCTGCGGAGAAATATGCAGAGATGCAGAAGTTTATGGACGATATCTCTAAGTCGCTGAATAAGAAACTGGTGATCAAGAAGAAGGCCTGAGGAGATTTACGACATTTGAATTTACGGGTTTACGATCAGGAAACACCGGATAGTGGAAGCGCAGGTGTATATTTGCAGATCCGGTATGAGCGAAGACATGTGTAAATGATTTTCAGACTTGACGATAAAGATATTGCTTTTCCACCTCCTGAGCTTGCAGAGGAAGACGGGTTACTGGCCGTAGGCGGAGATCTGTCACCAGCCAGGTTACTGAAGGCATATAGCTCCGGGGTATTCCCCTGGTATTCAGAGGAGACACCCGTATTATGGTACTCACCTCATGAGCGCTTTGTATTATATCCCGAAAAGCTCCGCATCTCTAAAAGTATGCGGCAGGTACTCCGGTCCGGAAAATACAGGGTTACTCTGGATCAGGCGTTTGAAGACGTGATTGAGGCTTGTAGTACAGTCGCACGGGAAGGCCAGGACGGCACCTGGATCACACAGGAGATGAAAGAAGCCTATACCAGGCTTCATACACTGGGCTTTGCACATTCGGTAGAAGTGTGGGAGAATGAAGAACTTGCCGGTGGCCTGTATGGTGTATCCATGGGCCGGGTCTTCTGTGGCGAAAGTATGTTCAGCAGAAAGAGCAATGCCTCAAAAACAGCTCTTGCCTGGCTCTGCCAGAACAGCAACTATGCATTAATAGACTGCCAGGTTTACACAGAACATCTTGGTAGTATGGGTGCAGAGATGATTTCCAGGGAGACCTATATGACGTATCTAGTTTAAGATCTCCCTGATATCCTCGGCAGTCAGGGACTTCACAAAACTTTCTTCTGTAGTAATCAGTGATTCCGCGAACGAGCGTTTTCTGTTCTGAAGGGCCACGATCTTCTCTTCTACACTATCCTTTGTAATAAACTTGTAGATAAATACGTTCTTCGTCTGCCCTATCCGGTGCGTACGGTCAATCGCCTGCTGTTCTACTGCCGGGTTCCACCAAGGATCAAGCATGAACACATAGTCGGCCTCGGTAAGATTCAGCCCCACGCCTCCGGCTTTCAGGGAGATGAGAAAAAGCTTGATCTCGTTGTTCTTCTGAAATTCTTCCACTACTTCTCCCCGGTTTTTAGTGGCGCCATCCAGGTAAACATAGGGTACCCCCTCCTTATCAAGATACTTACGGTACAGATCCAGCTGCTTCACAAACTGGGAAAACACCAGTACTTTATGTCCTTCGGCCAGCACATTCTCAAGGGTATGAATAACATTCTCAAACTTGCCAGACTCGCCCTCATACTCGCTATCGATCATCTGGGGATGATTGGCGATCTGCCGAAGCTTTGTCAGCCCCTGCAGCACCTGTATCTGCGAACGCTGGAAAGTTCCGTCTTCAAGTGTCCGGAGAAGTTCATTCCTGTATTCCGATTTAATCTTTTCGTAATACTCGGCCTGCTCCTCACACATCCTGCAATAAAATATCTGTTCCGTTTTTTCAGGCAATTCTTTCGCTACCTGCCCCTTTGTTCTGCGAAGTACAAACGGCTTGATAATAGCCTGCAGCTTCTTTGCTTTCTCCTCATCCTTCTTTTTCTCAATAGGGTTAACAAAACTGTCCTGGAAAAAGTGCCGGCTCCCCAGCAGCCCTGCATTGATAAAAGACATCTGCGTCCAGAGGTCATTTACAGAGTTCTCAACAGGCGTACCGCTCAGGATAAGCTTATGTTTCGATTTTAACTTTCTGACCGCTTTATAGGCTTTTGAATCCGGGTTTTTGATATTCTGACTTTCATCCAGAATAATATAATTGAAATAAAGATGCTCCATCAGTTCTGCATCCACACGCGTAATACCGTAAGTGGTAAATACAACGTCGTACTGCATAAACAGTTCAACCTCCTTATTTCTGAAAGTACCGGTATGTACGAGGGTGTTCAGATCCGGGGCAAACTTTACTGCCTCATTCAGCCAGTTATAGATAAGCGAAGTGGGCATTATAATAAGCGAGGTCGACCGCTTTCCTTCTTCCAGATCCTCTTCTTTAATCTTTTGAAGAAGTGCAAGAGTCTGCACCGTTTTTCCAAGCCCCATATCGTCAGCCAGACATCCTCCGAAGTTGTACTTCCTTAAAAAATGAAACCAGTTATAACCAGCCTTCTGGTAAGCCCTGAGCTCTCCTTTAAAGTTCACGGGAACCGGAGTTTGCTCAATCTCTTCAAAATCGGACAGATTTTGAAGCTTCCGGTCTATTGTCAGAGAAGCCAGTTCGCTGTCGGCAAAATCGGCGATCAGCCCAATATGATGTTTCTTCAGGCGAAGTTCGCCATGGGTCTTGTCGGTAAAACTCAGCAGGCTGCCATAGCGGGAGAACCATTCCTCCGGAATAATGGCAACCTCTCCGGACGGGAGTACAAACTCCCTCACCTTGTTAAGAATGTGGTGTCGCAGATCAATAAAAGGAATCGTGAACGGACCGAAGCGGACCACCGCTTTCAGGTCGAACCAATCATTATTCTCCTCAATTTCAAGGTTAATATTGCTGTGTCCGAACAGGAAGCGCTTACCTCCTTCCTGCTGCTCTATTACAAAACCTTTCTCCATCAGGGTATCATGATGGGCATTCAACCAGTTGATGACAGTGAAGGAAGGGTCATCATCCGGCATTCTTGGCGCTTCCAGCTGAACAAACAGCCCACCAGTATTCCTGAGGCCAAGACTGAGTAACTCCCCGAGTTTCGCTTTTTCTCTATCTATAGACCGCTTTATCCTGTGGAAAATGTAATTGTCTTTATCTTTTTCCATCCTGACAGAAACCTTCCGGTCGTTCCCGGCAGAGAACACATATGTTCCATACCGGAAATAAAGCTGGAGTTGGGAATACCCCTCCGGAACAAATATCACCTTCAGTACCGGAACAGCGTCAAATTTCTCCGTGTTGATCACGAATCCCTCTGCGTAAACATGGTGTTTCTCTATCAGGGGCGCCACAAAGCGCTCGAAATAAGCATTCTCCGCAGTTTTGGGGATTGAAATATATCTCTTATTAAGAAAAGGCTGAAGTTTTTTCCCCTCCAGGTCTCCCTCGAAATAGTAAAGGACATCTTCAAGAAGGAGCCAAGCAGGATCGTTACAGATAATCTGCGCATCTTTAAACATGAATTCAATCCGGATCCCCTGATATTTTATCGTCGGGAAGTAGCGGGTCTCCTCATCGTTCCTTCTGAAGTGAAACAACACCGTGGCAGCCTCCGAGGCTATGGATAACTGTCGCTCTACCGGCCATCCTTCCTTGCTCATGAGATAAAATGGTTTATCATGTAGCAGGGCAAGAGCCTCTATTACTTTTCTCTCTATTTTGGGACGTATTGCCTGATGCAATTTGTCATCATATATCTTGCTGAAGAACTCAAGAGGACGGATCGGTTTTTTATAATAGCGCTTGATAATATGCCCCTGTTCCGTTTCCTCAAGAAGCTTAATCAGTTTTAGATCTGTTTCATCCAGAGACGCTGAAAATTCTTTTGCAGTATTCGTAAAAAGACGCTGATGCGTGAGAGAAAAATCGCCGTCGGGATTTAACTGAACAACATGTGGCTCGATTAAAAATCCAAGGTATTCATGCCTGCACAGAGAATATACAACTTTATATGGTTTCGAACTTTCAACCCTCAACATTGACAAATGGCTCAATAAAGTTATTTAAGATGTCGCCTAAAAGGGGATAAACATAAGGAGAATTATAGCGAATTCAAAATGGCAGGGCTTGCAGGCAATCCAAAATATGTATTATATTTGCCGCGTCTTAAGGGGTGCCTTGTTTGAAGAAGACGCAATCTGCGTTTTCTCCGACACAAAAAAAGGCTGAGATCATACCCACCGGCAGAAGTACGTTAAGAACGAAACTTCATGTCGGGCACCTGATCCGGATAATGCCGGCGTAGGGATGGTAAAAGTTAAAAAATGTACGTGACCCTTGCGTACACTATGTTTAACTAGTTTTTAAAATTTAAGTGAGAAAACACATTCTGATCGTCTTCATGACGATTCTGATGCCTTATGTCGCATCAGCCCAGTTCTCCGTTAAAGGGAGGATCACCGACATCCATTCACAGCAACCATTACCGGGAGCCAGTGTTCTGATTGGCAATCTTTCAAACTCCGCGAATTCTTCCGGCGAATTCAGCATTGGCAACCTGAAACCGGGTTCTTATCCCGTCAGGATACGCTATATCGGATACAGGGAGGTAAATCAGACAGTTAAAGTATCGGGAAACGAAACACTCAACATCCAGTTGTCGCCGAACAATTTTGTTACCGACGAGGTAATTGTAAAAGCCACCCGCGCCGGTGAAAATGCAGCCACCACCTATCGTAACATCAGCAGGGAAGAACTGGCGAAAAACAACCTTGGACAGGACCTTCCATACCTGCTGAATCAGACACCCTCCGTGGTGGTCAGTTCAGATGCAGGCACTGGGATCGGCTACACCGGGATCAGGATCAGGGGAAGCGATGCAACACGCATAAATGTTACCCTCAACGGAATCCCTCTGAACGATGCCGAAAGTCAGGGTGCTTTCTTTGTAAATCTGCCTGATTTTGCATCTTCAGTAGATAATATCCAGATTCAGCGAGGGGTAGGCACTTCCACAAACGGCGCAGCGGCCTTCGGGGGAAGTTTAAATGTGCAGACTACAACGAGAAGAGACTCGGCTTATGCGGAACTGAACAATACTTTTGGATCATACGATACCTGGAAGAACACCATCAATGTAGGAACAGGACTGATCAACAACAAGTTCACGTTCGATGCAAGGCTGTCACGGATTAAATCAGACGGATACATAGACAGAGCTTCCTCAGATCTTAAATCGTTCTTTGTAACCGGCGCCTTCTATGGAAAAAAGGATCTGGTGAGGGTAAATGTGTTCTCGGGTAAAGAAAAGACCTATCAGTCGTGGTACGGTATCCCGGAAAGTATCCTGGATACGAACCGCACCTACAACCACTACACATATGAAGATCAGACTGATAACTACCAGCAGGATCACTATCAGCTTCATTACACCCATACTTTCAGTGATAAACTATCCGTTAATACCGCTTTCCATTACACCTACGGACGCGGTTACTATGAGGAATTCAAAGACGCCGATTCGCTGAAAAACTATAGCATTACGCCGCCTGTGCTCAACGGATCAGCTGTTGAAAAAGCGAACATCATCCGGAGAAGATGGCTTGATAACGATTTCTACGGTCTTACCTACTCATTAAACTACAAGCCTGAAAACTCACTCGACTTCACTCTCGGAGGCGCGTATAATGAATATCGCGGAGATCACTTCGGAGAAGTGGTATGGGCAGACGTCCCTTATACTGATATCTCATCAAACCAGGAAAGCATCCGGAAAAAGTACTATGAGGATAATGCAGTTAAGACAGATTTCAACACTTATGCACGGGCAACTTACCAGGTGGGAAAGGTGAATGTCTTTGCCGATATGCAATACCGCAGAATAGGATATTCATTCCTGGGATATGACCGCAACCTGCGTAATGTACAGCAAAAAGATAATCTCAATTTCTTTAATCCTAAGTTCGGGTTCACCTGGCTGATCAATAACACCAGCAATTTCTACGCGTCCTTTGCAATGGCCCATAAGGAGCCTAACCGCGACGACTATACGGAGTCAACTCCCGGGAGCAGACCAAAAGCAGAGAAGCTGAATGATATAGAAACAGGGTACAGGATGAGGGGATCTAACTACCAGGCAGGGATCAACGCCTTCGGGATGTTCTATAAAGACCAGCTTATCCTGACCGGCAAGATCAACGACGTAGGTGCTTTTACCCGTCAAAACGTTCCGGACAGTTACCGCATCGGCCTGGAGCTCGATGGAAGCTGGCAGATCCTGCCAGCTCTGAGCTGGTCGGCCACTGCAAGTTTAAGCCGCAACAAGATCAGGCGTTTTGTCGAATATGTGGCGGTTGTGGATGATGACTGGAATACTGTAGGGGAAGAAAGTTTTGAATACAAAAACAGTAACATTGCTTTTTCCCCATCTTTTATAGGATCAAGTGAAATAAGTTTCAAGCCCCTTCAAGCCGTTGAACTGGCCCTGCTGAGTAAATATGTCAGCAGACAGAACCTGGATAATACTTCCAACAGGAACACGGGAATTGATGCCCCCTCCAACCGCGACAGGGTCCTGGAAGCATTCTTTGTAAATGATCTCTGCCTCCGGTATAACATCAGGGCCGGAAAAATAAAGAATGTTGGCATTGCCCTTCAGGTGAACAATCTATTCGGCGAGCTATACGAAAACAATGGATTCACCTACAGATCCATTGCACAGGGGGGACCTCTTTATACTGAGAACTCCTATTTTCCCCAGGCAACCAGGAACTTCTTTCTGTCCCTGAATGTAAAATTTTAGAAACATGAAATAGTATCAGGAAGATGTTCCCGCGTCATGAGCATCTTCCTGATACTA
>NZ_QEAS01000001.1:541400-543834 GCF_003130405.1 Pararcticibacter amylolyticus | reverse complement strand
CCAGTCATGAAGATAAAACACACATTTCTTGTTACAATCGCATTTGCAGCACTGAACAGTGTTTCAGTAGCTCAACCGAAAAAACCGGCAGTATCCGCCGCGGTTCCGCGGCCTAAACTGGTAGTGGGTATCGTAGTTGACCAGATGAGATGGGATTACCTGTACCGCTATTACGACCGCTATTCAGAAGGCGGGTTTAAACGTCTTTTAAGCCAGGGTTTCACCTGTGAGAATACCAATATTGACTATATTCCAACCGTGACGGCCATCGGGCATTCGTCAGTTTATACAGGCTCTGTTCCGGCCATCCACGGCATTGCCGGAAACGACTTTATTGACCAGAAGACAGGAAGATCGATTTACTGTACGGAAGACTCTACGGCACAGACACTGGGAAGTACGTCTGATGCGGGAAAGATGTCTCCCAGAAACCTCAAAACAAGTACGGTAACAGACGAGCTCAGACTTGCCACCAACTTCCGGTCGAGGGTTATCGGCATCGCGATCAAAGACAGGGGCGGAATCCTCCCTGCGGGACACACTGCCAACGCTGCTTACTGGTTTGATGATAAAACAGGCAACTGGATCAGCAGCACTTATTACATGAAACAATTGCCGGCCTGGCTGGATAAACTCAATGCTCAAAGGCTGCCTGAAAAATACCTGAAACAGAATTGGAATACATTATATCCTATTTCCACGTACATACAAAGTACCGGCGATAATATGCGTTACGAAGGAAAGTTCAGCGGAACAGATGCGCCTGTATTTCCAGTACTCACTTCCACTATGGCTAAGCAGGACTTTGGCATTATCAGAACTACCCCTTACGGAAATACCCTTACATTTGATGTAGCAAAGGCGGCAGTAGAAAACGAAAAAATGGGGCAGGGGGAAGTAACCGATTTCCTTGCCGTCAGCTTTTCATCTACTGACTATATGGGACATCGTTTCGGGCCAAACGCCATAGAGGTAGAAGACACTTATCTGAGACTCGACAGGGATCTGTCGGCATTTTTAAGTTACCTGGATACAAAAATAGGCGCCGGAAAATACACGGTGTTCCTGACGGCAGACCATGGAGCGGCTCATAATCCAACCTTCCTCACGGACAATAAAATCCCGGCAGGCATATTTCCTTCCTCCCAGGTGCTTAAGGATCTCAATGCAGTATTAGCAAAGGAGTTTAATGAAGACAAACTTGTGATCAGCCTGTCAAACTACCAGGTTAGTCTAGACAACCGCCTGATCGCTAAAAACAAACTGGATGAAGCGGCGATCAGAGCAGCCTGTGTGAAATATCTCAGAAGCCGGGATGACGTAGCTTTTGCCGTCGACATGGATAAGGTAGAAGAATCCACTGTTCCGGAACCGCTGAAACGACGCATTATCAACGGCTACAGCCGCGAACACAGCGGGGTAATCCAGATCGTTACTCAACCCGGATATTTCAGCGGATCGCCTACCGGCACCAACCATGGTACATGGAATCCCTATGACGCACATATTCCATTTGTACTGATGGGATGGGGCATTAAACACGGAAGTACAGCCCGCCCTGTTAACATGACGGATATCGCCCCGACCATATCAGCTCTGCTTCATATACAAACGCCCAATGGCGCGATAGGCCAGCCGGTTAATGAAGCGCTGAAGTAAAGCAGTAAGTTTTAAGTGATAAGTTTTAAGCGAACGTTGAGGGCCGGTAGCTTTTGAATATTATTTATTCAAAAAGCTGCTGGCCTTAATCTGCTGATGATAACTGGTTTATGAAAAAATACATCTCAAATTTCCATTACCTAACACAAGACCTTCCTGGCAGAACTCATGTTCAGCAGGCGTTACTTGCCTGTGAAGCCGGGGCAAACTGGATCCAGTACCGCTGCCTTTCTAAAGATGACCACGAACTGCTGGATGAAGTGAATGAAATTGCCGCAATATGTGACGACTGGGGTACTACTTTAATCATTACCGATCATTATCACCTGCTCGATAAAGCCGATATACAGGGGGTACACATAGAAGACATGCAGGCTGACTTCAGAGCTATTCGTACAGCAATAGGAGAAGACAAAACCCTCGGAGCATCCGCTAATACCATTGCTGATATCCGCAGGATTGCGGAAAGCGGGGCAGTCGATTACATCGGATGCGGGCCCTTTACCGTAACTTATACCAAGCCAAATGACTATCCCCTTCTTGGCGTAGAGGGCTACAAGGCAATAACAGAAGTGATGCAGAAAGAGGGGATTCCGATCCCGCTCCTCGCCGTGGGGGGAATTACCATCGGCGATACAGAAGCATTGCTCGGTACAGGGATCTATGGTATCGCCGTTTCTGCTGCCATCAACCATGCAGATGACCCTACAAAAGCGCTCAGGGAGATGTACAGGAAAACCATCAAAAGATAAAAGCCTGGAACAAAGGAGAAAAG
>NZ_QEAS01000001.1:529362-541343 GCF_003130405.1 Pararcticibacter amylolyticus | reverse complement strand
AAATTCATGTCCTCACACCATATAGTTCGCGAAAAGCAGGAACCCGCATTACTGATTATGTCGCTGGAAGGCTTTAACCAGGAGAATCTTGGCCAGTTACTGGAATGGAGTCCCACCATACTTGTCAATGAGGATGTTTATGAAACAGCAGATTCGCTCGGCATCAAAATAGACGGTATCATCAGCAGCCAGGTTTCAGTCTCAATGCCATTACAACCAGGAACCTTTGTTATCCACACTGAAAACGCGCCGCTGGAAGATGCACTTAAGTACCTGGCCGGAGAGCAGTATCACTCGGTAAACATCATTACTACATCCTTTCACATAAAAGACTATGCTTTATTTGCAGATCATATCAACCTGGTAATCCTGACGCCCGATAAAAGAATCTTTCCTGTAAAGTCCGGCTTCAGCAAGTGGAAAGTCGCAAACGAGCACATTGAGATTCTTTCCGAGATCAGGAACATTCATTCGCAGGGCCTTGCAAAAGAGACCGATCATATCTACAGGACCGAAAAAGAAGGCTTCTATACTTTGAGTTTCGATCAGCCCTTCATTTTTATTGCGGAAGATCTCTAGGGGAAAATCACCTTAACATTGCAGCCTCTATATTTTTCATAGATCAGTTTATCTAAGTTTGCAGAAAAGCTGATAGCAGACAGCTAACGGCTAATAGCCAGCAAATATGATCCGCATAGCAAACCAGAACGACATTTCAGTTATAAATAAGCTTGCCAATGAAATATGGTGGCCTGCTTACGGCAAGATACTGTCGCCCGAGCAGATAAGATTTATGCTTGAAAAGATCTATTCCCCGGGATCGCTCAGGCAGCAAATGGACGAAGGACACACCTTTCTGCTGGTTGAAAAAGAACACCTTGCAGTTGCTTTCGCCTCTTTTTCATGTACGGAACCGGAAGAAGGAACCTTCAAATTACATAAGCTCTACATCCATCCGTCAGAGCAGGGAAAAGGCACCGGCAGCTGCCTGATCTCCGAGGTAGAGAACATGGCCAGGAGCAAAGGAGGAAAGATGCTTGAGCTCAATGTAAACAGGCATAACCCCGCTTTCCTTTTCTATAAAAAGCAGGGATTTTCGGTTTACAGCGAAGCTGACATTCCTTTCTACCAGTTCTTTATGAACGATTATATTATGATAAAACCACTATAAGGGAGGCTGGCTCAGGTTAAAATCTTCTATCTCCCGTGAAGAGCGCATCCTGATCATCTGCTTTTGCTTGCCGATCTCCGATTCAATCTTAGTGTCCTGCACGCCATCGGTAACGGCAATATCAAAGTCCTTCTCTTTGTAAGAGCCGTAAACAGCTGATTCTTCTACATTTTGCAGGGCGATATCATAAGGCCCCCTGTCACTCATCAGCTTGACAAACACCGGCAGGCATTCGAAGAGAATGAAAAGAAGACCGATGAAAGCGATCGCCAAATAGGTACCAGTATCCCGGCTTCCGTCGGCATTAAAACTTAACTGACCGAGAGCCCAGTTACGGTCGGCAAAACCAGCGACATTCGAAAGACTATCCAGTTGCTTTCCGCTGAACATCCTTTCGCTGCTTATGCCATCCAGATCCCTGCGGCGGCTGACATAACCTTCCATCGCTGCAATCTCAGACCGAACGGTTTGCAGCCTTGACACCTTCTCGCTCAGAACAGCTTCCTTTTGTTTCGCGAATGTACCAAAGCCCACCTTGCCCGAAGTCTGGTTGGTTTTATCCCCAAAGATCTCCTGGTTCAGCACATAACGGGAACGGTTAATATCCTTCTCAAGCGAGTCCTTTTCCGCAGTAAGGGATTTCAGTTTGCCGAGCTCATTTCCATACTTGTTGGCAAACGTAAGATTAAGCGTATCGATCTTCGACCGCTGGCCGTTCAGATACGTTGTACGCAATTTTTGCCTGATCTCCTTATCGAAGATCTTCAGCTCGAGCGGCCGGGAGATCACGATCCCGATCATGATAGCAAGCAGCACACGGGGCGTCGCCTGCAGGATCTGCTTATTGGAAGAGCCGTTCTTGTTAATACTTGAAACAATATACCTGTCCATATTGAAGATGGCCAGTCCCCAGATCAGGCCGAACAGCATAGCAAAGAGCACAGCGGCGTTACTGCCGGCGAAAACAAAATACATTGCATATCCACCCGAAAGGGAGGCAAACAGCGCCGTAAAGAAAATAGTAGCACCAATTCCTACATATTTGTTATGTTCAGTCGGAAATTTTCTGAGTGTGTGGACATGAGCCCCTGAACAGAACCAGAAAAAATCATTAATCTTCTTCATCAAACTACAATTAACCTTTTATGAAACGACCGGAAATCCCAGTTGTTACAGAGAGAAAGAAATATTAAGCATTTCTTTAAATCGCTCATAGTCAAAATTCTGCTTTTTCCGGAAAGCTTTTATGCAAAAATGAAGAGTGCATTATTTTTTTACACAACACTGATAGCCGGCAAAAGGCTGGATGCTTATATTTTATATCTTTGGGTTTAAAACTTCAGATTATGAAAGAAATAACAGTGGAAGAATTAAAACAGAAAATAGATAAAGGTGAGGATTTTCAGCTGATCGATGTCAGGGAGCCCTTTGAATACGAAGTTTCCAATCTGGGCGGCGAGAATATTCCGCTTGCAGGCGTACTCATTGAATCTGATAAGATCGCTGCAGACAAGCCGGTAATCGTTCAGTGCAGAAGCGGAAAACGAAGTGCGGCAGCCATTATGCAGCTGGAACAGCAGCTTGGCTATGAAAATCTTTACAATCTTGAAGGAGGAATCCTTGCCTGGAAAGAAAAATACGATCCGGGAATGCCTGTTTATTAACAACAAAAGACTTAGAATTAAATCACCCGTTCCCCGGCATTTGAATGCATGAAAGCCTTCAGATACCGGGGAATGATATATTGAAGATATACATGATCAAAAAAATACTCCTGAATGTAACCTATAATCTGGCCATTCTACTGTTCATATTTTTCCTGATATGGAGTATCAGGCACGAGAGATATTTGCTTTCTGCTGCATCCGTATTTATGATAGTGGTTGTTGTATTCCTTAAGGTCCGCCTGGTAAAAGAGGTTAAAACCCTTGCAAAAAAAGGGAGCTCATAGAGCAGAGAAATTATTTCGCCGGTGATGCGCTATTCTCCGGAACACTACTTTTCGTACCTGTACTATCCTGCAGCCTACTTTTTTCCCTGAATTCCTTAAATGATTTTTTAATGTAGATCATCAGGTCATAATCATTCCAGGTCCTGATCTGATCTACCGTGGGCAAATAATCGCCCCGAAATACAGGCAGCTCCTCATTAGTTATGGATGGGACGGCATTCCGGATAGTCAGGTCATTAAATCTCCGGGTAATTTCCTGGTAATCGAGCTCCTGGCTGGCATAGTTCTGGAAACGTCTTGCCCGTTTAGCATTTTTCCCAAAAAGTTCATTGATCGCTGTAAGGGGACTGAAGATTGCTGCCAGAAGAGGAGGACGCCCGTTATAATATACCCCCTTGCCCCTGTAAGCATCCTGAATCCCTTTCAGCTCGCCTTCAAGAGATTTTCCCTGTACTATAACCTCATCTAATTGAGTAACGGGAATAAGATAAATAATGGCATCTTTAAAATCAGAGGCCACAAACGTCTGCGGGGTATATCCTACAGCTGAAACCGAGAGTGTATCGCCCGCAGTTGAGACTATACTGAAAAAGCCGAGCTGGTTAGTCGTCACCGATACCATCGACCGCTTGTTCTGAATGACGGCACCGCTTATCCTGACGCCCCCGCCCCGTTTCAAAACAGCGCCCTGCTGAGTCCTGACACTTTGTCCCAATGCGCAGAAAACAGTCATGAGCAGGAAAATTACAGCAGATACCCGTTTTATGTAAAACATAATCCTTGCTAATGTAATTTATAATTCTTGAAAGAACTGGTATTTAACCATTTTTAACACAAATCGAACCAAAGCGGAAAGACATCACACATAAAGCCATGAAAAACGTTTTAATGAGAAATTAACCGGATTTCCAGATTCTGAATAAATTGTATCTTTGCCCATGATTAAATCCATGACTGGTTACGGCATAGCCTCTAATGATTATGCTAATGCTAAATATACCGTAGAGATCAAATCACTAAACAGCAAATTTCTTGAGCTTGCATTAAAGCTTCCCAAAGCATTTTCTGACAAAGAATTAATCCTCAGGAACGACTGCAGCAAACAGATAGAGCGGGGAAAAGTAAATATTACTTTCACGATTGAATACGCTGATAATGAGAAGAAAACAGCTTCTATAGATAAAGAACTCTTAACACTTTACTACCAGCAACTGAAGGCTTCAGCCGACGAGCTGAACGACAAGGGCAACAACCTGCTTGAACTTGCTTTGAATTTCCCGGAGGTGATTAAATATGATGAAGATATTGTAACAGAGGAAGAATGGCAGCAGTTATATCTCACGTTCTCTCAGGCAATGCTGAGCTTTCAGACCTTCAGGCTTGACGAAGGAGGTGTCCTGCAAAAAGACCTGATGCTTCGGATCAGGAATATTCTTGAATCACTGCAATTGGTGGAAGAGCAGGACCCCAAGAGAATACCCGTGATCAAAGAAAGGTTACTTCAGCTGCTTGCCGACTATGTAGGCAAAGAGAATACCGATCAAAACAGGCTTGAGCAGGAACTGGTATTCTACATAGATAAACTGGATATTACCGAAGAAAAAATAAGACTCAAGAGCCATTGCGACTATTTCCTTGATGCATTGAATTCTTCCGATGCCAATGGAAAAAAACTGGGTTTCATCTCACAGGAAATAGGAAGGGAGATCAACACAATGGGTTCTAAAGCCAATGACGCACAAATTCAGCAGATAGTTGTGCGGATGAAGGAAGAACTCGAAAAAATAAAGGAACAATTGTTAAACGTACTTTAGCAGATTTAGAAACATATTAGACCACACTTTTCACAATTATGACTCAGGGTAAGCTTATAATATTTTCCGCACCCTCAGGTGCCGGAAAAACAACTATTGTTCACTATCTGCTAAAAAAGATCCCGGAACTGTCGTTTTCCATTTCTGCCACAACAAGAGAATCAAGAGGAACAGAGGAGCACGAGAAAGACTACTATTTTATATCAAAAGAAGAATTTCTTCACAAGGTTGCCAAGCATGAATTTGTAGAATTTGAAGAAGTATACTCAGGAACATTCTACGGCACATTGCGCTCCGAAATACAAAGGATCTGGGACAGCGGGAAGCACGTAGTATTCGATATCGATGTACAGGGGGGAATGAGGTTAAAGAAGAAGTTCGGTAAACAGGCACTCTCAATTTTCGTCCAGCCGCCATCTCTTGAGATACTGATCCAGAGGCTGGCGGGCCGCGGCACCGACAGCGCTGAAAAGTTGAGAGAACGGATCGCGAAAGCAGGCAAGGAACTTTCATTTGCCAGGAGCTTTGACATTATACTTCCCAACAACGATCTTCAGACGGCGTGTGACGATGCCGAGAGAATCGTAAAAGAATTCTTGAAAAAATAACCCGTTCACTGCAGGACCTGGCAGACATCCCGTTCCAGGAAATGAGAACCATCGTTGCCCGGTCCTGCAGATATCTGATTTGAATTATGAAGGTTGGACTTTTCTTCGGCTCTTTTAACCCAATTCACACGGGGCATCTGATCATAGCCAACTATATGGCTCATTATACCGATCTGGACAAGGTATGGCTAATAGTCTCCCCCCATAATCCGCTGAAGGACAAAAACGGGCTCATCAACATGTACGACCGCCTTGAAATGGCCCGCCTTGCTACCGACCAGGCCGCGAGTATAATAGTGAGCGATGTGGAATTTAAGCTACCCCAGCCTTCTTATACCATCGACACACTTACTCACCTGGGAGAACGCTATCCCGAACACCAGTTTTCCCTGATCATGGGCCAGGATAATCTCGCATCGTTGAAAAAATGGAAAAATTACGAACTGATCCTGCGTGATTATCATATTTATGTATACCCCCGTCCCGGGTATCCGGTAACAGAACTGGCCGGCCATCCGTCTGTCACTGTTACAGAAACACCCCTAATGGAAATCTCCTCAACATTTATCAGGAAAGCCCTGAAAGAGGGGAGGAATGTCCAGTTCTTTATACCAGATGCCGTACTGGAATTTATAGATTCCAAAAATCTGTATCATTAGGATAATTAACGGGCAATCTCTATCTTTAATCGGCTGAACATTCTGCTTAAATTTACATCAAGTGAGTACCGAAAAAACTATCCTCAAGCTAAAGCTGCCTACAGATCCGAGATGGGTAAAAAACGTAGTCGAGAGCAATATCGAAGAGATCCTGACCGACCACGCCTTTTGCGAGCAAAAGGCTGCCAGCAATGCCATCACCCTGATTGTTCAGAACCCTGAACTGTCTGACCTGGTACAGGAGATGGCAGAATTAGCGAAAGAAGAGATGGATCATTTCAAGAGGGTTCACGACATTATACTTGAGCGCGGATATACACTGGGCCGCGAACGTAAAGATGACTATGTAAACGAACTTCTGAAGTTTCTGAAAAAAGGAGGCAGCCGCCGGGAACAGCTGACAGACCGCCTGCTTTTTGCCGCAATGATAGAAGCCAGAAGCTGCGAGAGATTTAAAGTGCTTTCTGAAAACATCAACGATCCTTTCCTCTCATCCTTCTATCACGAACTGATGATCAGCGAAGCCACACACTACACAACATTTATTAAACTCGCAAAAAAGTACGCCGACGGAATAGATGTGGACAAACGCTGGAACGACTTCCTTGAATATGAGGCTGTGGTGATTCAGAATTACGGCAAAAAAGAAACAGTACACGGATAATTGAAGCTTCAGGCTTCGTCATTTCCGCCACCCGATCGTTTCCCTCAGGTAGATGTCGATAAGCTCGATGTCCACTACATCATTCATGTAGCCGATATAAAGATCAGGCCTTACGATCACAGCTTTTTTATGATCTTCTTTTATTTCAAAGGCATCAAAAATATGCTGATTGCTGGAAGAGGGCGGAAGGTAGTAAAAGTTAAGCTGGGCAGGATATGTCGCTTTAATAAATTTAGCCAGCAAGTGCACGTCGCGCTGACTTATTAATCCGATGACCAGCAATGTAAAACCGGGTTTTGAGCACCAGGCGTGAAGATCGGAATGCTCTTTTCGCTTCTCGTCAAAGAGCTTCAGATAGGGCAAGCGGTCTCCGGCAGCAATCTCCCTGGTCCTGCTATGGTGAACAGACATTCCCGATGCCCGGTAATGCAGGGCAATTTGAGATATGTGCGAAAACAATCTGAATGGCATCCCGGAACGTTTCCAGATCCATTGAAACAGGCGTGGAAGAACATAATTGCGGATTTGCCTGATGAACCAGTTCCCCGAAACCGAAAGCGTGAAAAGCTTGTCGGTAGTGGCCAGCAACTGCTTTGCAATCCCCATTCGTTCTTCTGAATAACTATCGAGAATCTTCTCGTGGAACTCGTTTTTGATCACTCCCTGAAGCTTCCATGCGAGGTTATAAGCATCCTGAAGCCCGGTATTCATCCCCTGTCCGCCTACGGGCGAATGAATGTGGGCTGCATCCCCGATTAAAAAGCACCGCTTGTTTCTAAACCTCTCCGCAATGCGATGATGAAGCTTGTACACCGAGAACCACTGGCATACCTCTCCCTGCAACGGAAAATCCAGGGTATACGTCAGGTAGGGCTTCAGATCATCAAATGTCACATCTGCTCTGTCCTTCAGCGTTTGAGGAAGCACCCCGATAAAGCGGTAGGTCTGGCCATTTACGGGAAAAATCCCCATAAACCCCTCCTTTTTAAGGAAGAGCCTCGCAGCAGAGACATCCCCCTGGTCCTTCATCACAATATCAGCGAGGTAAAAACGATTGAGATAGGTCCCCCCGGCAAAACTTAATCCCTGGCTCTTCCGGACCTTACCGGAAGCCCCGTCTGCACCAATTACCCAATCGCACTTTATTTCCTCCTCTGTTTCCCCCCTCTTCAGTTTTACCTTTGCTCCCCGGTCGTCACTCCGGATGTCCAGCAGTTCCGTATTCCAATACACCGGGCAGGCGTTCGAAGTCAGGTAACCGAGAAGGATCTTCTCCGTTTTGCTTTGTTCCAGGATTAGCACATAGGGGAACGCGGTAAGCATCTTATCTTTCTCCGTCAGGCTGAAAGCAGCCACTTCCGCATCCTGGTATACAGCGAGCCTGTCGACAGGGTTACCTTCAGCGAGGGCAGCTTCATTCAGACCAAGCTGGCGGAAGATCTCCAGAGAACGCGCCTGAACGGCAAGTGCCCGTGATTCTTGATTGAGACCGGTTTTAGCATCGATGATCACCGGCTGAATGCCATATCTCAGCAGTTGCGCCGCCATCATCAGACCGGAAGGGCCGGCACCAACAATGAGGACGGAACAATCATGAGGCAGCAAATTCATTTAAGCAGCAGAAAAATCACAGGTTTCTTATGAAGGTCGATCTTCATCTTCCTCCATTGTTCAACAGGCCGGGAAATAATTTGTTCGTCTTCAGCTGTCAGATTACAAGCCACACAAAGCCTCGTGCGGCCATGACAGCTTTTTAAAAGCTCTTCGAGCAACTGGTTGTTCCTGAACGGCGTCTCAATGAAGATCTGGGTCTGACGGAACTTTTCAGATAGCGATTCAAGCTCCTTTATCCTTTTTGAACGCTGTGCTTTATCAATGGGCAGATACCCGTGAAAGGAGAAACTCTGCCCGTTAAACCCGGATGCCATCAAAGCAAGAAGAATAGAACTTGGCCCCACCATCGGAACCACGGTAATATTCCTTCTGTGAGCTTCCGCTACGATTTCCGAGCCGGGATCGGCCACAGCCGGACATCCTGCTTCGCTCATAAGGCCCACATTTTCACCGGCTTCCAGCTCATTGAAATATATGGCAATGTCGTTCCGCTCAGAATGTTTCCCATAAACATGGATCTTCAATTCGCTCTGGGGAGTCTTAAGCTCCATGCTCTTCAGCCAGTGCCGGGCGGTCTTTTCATTCTCAACAATGTAGGTGCTTACCTTGTTAATTAACTGGATTTGCATCATTGGAAGTACCTTTTCAACCGAATTTTCGGCCAAAGGTACGGGGATCAGAAAAAGTGTTCCTTTAGGCATTGTTGCAAATTTGATCTTTTTTCCTTATATATTGTATTGTAAAAGGAGGATTTATGACGTCTTTAAGTGTAAACTGGTTTATTGAAGGCTCTGTTGATTTTGAATACAAGAAATATCTGCTTCTCGCTTATTTACAACATGTAAACCGTCACTTTCACAGAACCAAACTGTATCCGGATCTGCATGATCTGATTTTCCACTATAATAATCTTCTTAAGTTTAAAGAAGACAAGTCGAACCTGCAGAAATCATTCCCGGAACGTCTGACTAATGCAGACATTGAGGCCGTCAACCTGACTTACGAGAAGATGGTAAAGGATGATTCCCTGATGCAGGAGATTGAACAGATCATCAACTACTCGCTCAGGAAAATGGATCCGGCCATCAAAGCCGGAAAAGAGATCTATGACTTCGTGGAAAGCAGGCTTAAGATCGAGACAATAGGAGTGGTTCCCCTCTACCCCTTTCATGGCTACATGCTCCTCAGGAACGGCGATGCCAAAGCTACCAATGTTTACGAATTCAGGGTAACGATCTTCGAAGGGAAGGATGAGAAATACCGGGGGATTAACACCCAGTTTGTGACCAACTACGACCGTAATTTCATTTACGGCACACCCGAAGCGATCAGGAAAGATCTCATTCATAACAGGAGAGAGTTCCCCAACCCGGCAGTTTATCATGTAGAAACGGATATCACGTTTCCTCTCGAACAAACATTGCTGCCCCTGGCTAAACGAAGTCTCATCAAGTACATCTCCAGCGTTGCTTAGGCTCACCGGCGCCAGATAAAACATCATGAACTGACGCTGAAAATATCAAGGCCGGCAAATCACACAAAATACTAATCAAATTAGTATTTTTGAATTTTAGAAATAAATATGGGCCTTGACAGCGGTCAGTTTTACGAGTACCTTTTAGTTGTTTCACCTGACTGGCGGGTCAACCTCCAGATAGCAAAGGTTCAGCAACACTTTACCAGGCACTATGGCTGCAGGTTTGCAAATCAGTTGAAGCCGCATATTGTACTCGTAAGCTTTGTACAACACCTCAGCGCCGAAAAATATATAATCAAGCATTTCGAACGGTTCACCCGGACGGTCACTCCCAGGATCATTGAAACAGGCACATTCGCTTCCACTCCTCCCCATTGTATCTCTGCCGGTTTAAAGGACCCCGGTCCCCTCACGGAGATTATAACAGATCTGCGCATGAAATATGAGAAGCAGTTGAAGATTCCCGGCGCTGTCAAACCTGTATTTGCCGGTGCACCTCATATAATCATTGCAGATAACTTACCGGAAGAACAATTTGAACAAGCCTGGAATGACTGGCAGGAAGCCAGCCTCGACTGCTCTTTTAAAGCCAAAGAAATGCTCTTAATGAGGCGGGAGCAGGGCGTCAGTACAAATGGATACCAGCTTATCAAGTCCTTCCCATTTGCTGCAACTTCATATTCCAGGCACACCCAGCTCACCTTATTTCACTCGTAACAACCTGTAATCATTCCGGAACAGCCACGCAGGATCAACGTTTGCCGGTCAGGGCCTTGATATCACGGATTTCCAGTACCTGCTTTTCATAGCCCGTTACAGCCGCATTGATCATGGCATTTCCCAGCTCATGCATGGTGATCACACTTGCGGGAGCGAAAAACTTAATAACCTTCGTAATAAGACGGTAAACAGATTTCCAGTTTTTCTGACCATCAAACGGAAGCATCGCTCCAGGACGAAAATTATATTCCCCTTTAAACGGCAGAGCAGCGAGCGTATTCTCCGTGCGGCCTTTCACCCTCGCCCACATCATTCTGCTCTTTTCGCTGCTATCGGTACCCGCCCCTGATATATAGCAAAAGGTCATGGCACCGTTTACCTTCAGCAGGCTACGCGCAAAAGCCAGGGTAGTATCAAACGTGATATGGGTATATTTCTCCTCCTTCATGCCTACAGAACTAATCCCGGCACAAAAAAAGCAGGCATCATAATCTGCTATCTCCTGCGCATGCTGGTCAAGCTGAAAGAAATCCTGCACGATCAGTTCTCTCAGTTTAGGATGCTGAAGCTCATAATGCCGCCGGTTTACCATCAGAATCTCTGTTACCCTCGGATTCTGAAGGCATTCGAACAACACCCCTTCGCCTACCATGCCAGTAGCGCCTGTAATCATTACTTTTAGAGCCATGCTAAAAAGTTTAAAGTGGAAAGTTTAAAGTTCAAAGTCCTGGATATTTTCTCTAAGTTAAGCATTCAGAGGTTTTATTCTTCATAAAATCGACGGCACTGGTTTTACGGGCGGGAAGCAGACGGCAAGGGTTGATACAAAAAAGGCCCGGATACCGGGCCAAATTCAAAGATATTCTGATTATATTAGTTATAGGAAGCGGAGATATTGGTAATCTTCCAGCCATCAGTACCGCTGGTAAAGGTGACGTAATTAACCTTTGTAAAATCGCTGTACTTCATAGAGATCTTTACGATCGCTTGCGGGCCGGCCATTTCAAGCACGCTAAAGTCTGTCCGGCAGTTCTGAACCAGCCCTTCATAACTTTTAAATACTTCCAGGAACTCTGACTTGTTATAGCTCCTGACTTCGTTATCTGAGTGCATGGTGTATTTAGCTCTCGCATCAAGCAGGTTTGACAGCTCCTTACTATTTCCCGTGTTTACAGCATCGATATACGAGTTAACTGCAAAATACATTTTATTCTTCGAGACGCTGCTGCCATCATTGGCAAATGCACTGAATGAAAAGACGATTAAAAAAGCGGCGGTTAATGATTTGATAGTTTTCATGATC
>NZ_QEAS01000001.1:485761-529317 GCF_003130405.1 Pararcticibacter amylolyticus | reverse complement strand
CAAAAGTAGGGAGAGAACAGCCGCCAGCCTATAGCATTTAGGCGGGGCACAGCAAGTATTCGGTAAACGAAGGAAAAGAACCGGTAAATGAAATTCACAAACAACATTCATTGTGCTGCACTCACAAACAGGGCGCCAGGCAGTTTAAATGTTCTTTTCGTCTGTTAAAAACGACAAACAACTCACAACTGACAAAAACAAGCTCCCCCGCCCGTTCTGGCAGGAAAGATTAAGATCATGCGAAGGCCGGAGATCAGGGATTTTTCCTTGCAAGAAGATCGCGGATCTCTGTAAGTAAAACCTCCTCCTTAGTAGGAGCCGGCGTTACGGTAGGAGCAACAGCTTCCTTCTTTTTAAACTGGTTGATCGCTTTAACGAAAACAAACAGTGCCAGGGCAACAACAAAGAAAGAAATTACCTGCGAGAGGAAATTACCATACTTGATAGCCGTCCCCGGAATTACCAGTTCACTGAGATTGGTCAGGTTCGCTGCCTTAAGGGCTGGAGTGAGAATCGCCGGGGTGATAATATCATCCACCACAGAACTCACAATCTTACCGAAAGCACCGCCTATTACTACGGCAACTGCCAGCTCAAGGACATTTCCTTTAACCGCAAATTCTTTAAACTCTTTAATAAACGACATAATTATCTATGATTTATAACAGATTAAAGATAACACTTTATGTTTTTATCCCGACATCCATTCTCTGAAGATGGCTGCCTTTGCTCTGCTTATCAGGATTTTCTCTTCGGGAGAAGGGACAACTTTTAAGTACAGGCGCCCGTTAAAGAAATAAGCTATTTCCCGGATCGCCTCCCGGTTTACCAGGAACTGTCTGTTGGCCCTGTAAAATAGTTTCGGATCCAGCACCTCCGAAAGTTCATCCAGGCTTCTTTCCTCCATCGTGAGCATTTTAGAATCAAACTTCATCCCACGAACCACTCCATTTGAAAGTTCGAACCAGGCGAAATCAACTGTGGGCACCGGAAGCAAACGGTCTCTGAAAGGAACCAGGAAACTTTGCCTGTAACTCCTTCCCTCTTTCATTAATTCAGTCAGCCTGCCGAGCAACTGTTTATTTATCTCCCGGCCATTCCTCTGTTCAAGGCGCCGGTATTTACCGACCGCCGTTTGCAACCTTTCTTTATTAACCGGTTTCAGAAGGTAATCAACACTGTTCAATTCAAAGGCCCTGATTGCATACTCATCATAGGCGGTTGTAAAAATTACGGGAATATCTACTCTGATATGATCAAATATGGTAAAGGAAAGCCCGTCAGAGAGGTGTATATCCAGGAAAATCAGGTCAGCAGGCGGCTGCGTTTCCAGGAATTCTGCCGCCTCTTCCGTGTTATCGATAACCCCTGTAACCTCCACATCCGGTTCTATAACACGGAGCAGGTTGATCAGATGCGAGGCTGCGTGTTCCTCATCTTCTATAATCAGCACTTTCATTTATCTATTGAGTTAGTGGAACCGTAACAGAGAAACCGGTGTCAGACCTTTTCACGATGATCCCGGAATTCACCAGGTATTGACAGCGCTGATCTAAAATAACAAGCCCCTGCCCGGTAGAGGGCACCGCCCCTTTCCGCGCCTGAAGATTGTTCTGTACCGTTAATCTGCCTTCTTCATCCGTAAAGATATCAATCAGCAGATTCTTTCTGGAAGAAACGATATTATGTTTTACGGCATTTTCCAGCAGCAGCTGAACTGCAAGGTGAGGCAGTTTCCACGCAAGGCGATCCGGGTCGATGTTGATCGCGATCTGGATCTTATTGCCAAACCTAACTTTCAGAATCTCGATGTATGTACCTGCCAGATGCATTTCATCGCGAAGTTGTACCAGTTCAGTATTACTACCCGAAAGCACCTGCCGGAAAAGCTCAGACAAATTGTCTAAAAATTTCGCAGCCGCCTCTTTATCGCTCTGTATAAGGCTGCCAAGCACATTAAAAGAATTAAATAAGAAGTGTGGATTTACCTTGTTCTTCAGAGCCTCATACCGCGATTCTGAATTCATCTTCAGTAAGGATTCATTTGCCAGCAATAACTGCTGCCGTGAAAATATGAGATGGTAAATATGTGAGACCAGGATGATCAGCAGAACCTCGATGAAGATGCTCATGCTAAAGAAGAAACGGAACAACCTTTCATTCACCCTTATATCAAAGAAAGAGAGGTGAAAGAAAATCAACAACGACCTTACTACAAAGAACATCAGGAGGCTTAAAATGATCCGGCACACCGCCTTCCTGAAGTCAATTGTCAGCCTCCCCACTTCAATTCTCCTGGTCTCGAGATTAAGAGCAAGGAAAATGACCGCAACAAGAAACGGATAAAAAGATTTTGCAACAAAATCAGCGGTACTAAAATGAACAGGCCTGCTAAAGCTGTCTGCCTGGCTGAAGACAGCCAGGCGTGGCAGCATAAAGACCAGCGTTATCACCAGCGAAGTAAGGAAGATAAGTTTCTTCTTCGCTGGTATATTATATACTTTGCCTTCGTTTGTCCGGGATTCCTTCTGATTTTTAACGGCCATTATCCGTGGTTTCAATAATGTCTCTTATCATTTGCCTGATCTTCAAACTAGTAATCTGGCTCTCCTTCGGCTTTGTCCGGGTAAAGATA
This sequence comes from Pararcticibacter amylolyticus, assembly GCF_003130405.1. Lineage (GTDB taxonomy): Bacteria > Bacteroidota > Bacteroidia > Sphingobacteriales > Sphingobacteriaceae > Arcticibacter > Arcticibacter amylolyticus. Next base: position 526,682 of record NZ_QEAS01000001.1, on the reverse strand, counting down.
ATACCGGCAACATGATGTTTCGAATCCTGCCAGGGATGAGTACCGAAAAGTCCGGGACTACTTGATTCAATTATATTTCCGGACTTGTCAACCACATCCAGCCAGTTGCCGATTCCGTATCTCAAACCTGTGTTAGCATACTCAGAGTACGGATTTGCAGGATAAGGAGTAGCCACGATTTCTGCTCCCCCGGTTTGATCCTTTATCATTTCATCAAGCGCTTGTTTAGTCAGGACTTCAGTACCCTTAAAAACACCGCCATTAACAATCATCTCAAGGAAATTCAGATAGTCGCGTGCTGTTGTCCTCACGCCGCCTGCGATCAGCGGATTTGGCCCGTTAAAAGAATACACAGCCTTCATCCCGCAGGGACTGCCGATGGCTTCATCAAAGAGGTTTTGCCAGGATTTTCCGCTCACAATTTCGGCTATCCTTCCTGCTATCTGCATGCTGGCACTTCCATAACTAAATCCCGTGCCCGGCTTCCTTACTAAAGGCGTATACATCGCTATCGAATCTACGGCCTGTGCCAGTGTAAAATCACGCTTATACTCATACTTGTCAGAGAAGCCGTCCGGCTCTTCCTGATCCCCTTCAAAACCTGAAGTATGAGAAAAGAGCTGCCTGATAGTAATCATACCCTTATGATTCCGGGTAAAAAGAGGCAGGAATTTACCGACGCTGTCATCCAGGGAGAGTTTCTTCTGATCCACAAGCTTCATGATCACCGCTCCTGAGAGCCATTTTGAAGCAGAAGCTATGACACGGGGAGTATTAACATTCAGGTTTACTTCTTTCCTGTAAATAACCTCGCCATCGCGGGAAACTAAAACAGCCACTTGATTCTGATAGACGTCGAGGTTCTGTTCTATGAACTTGTCGACAGCAGAAAAATCATACCTGCTGTTCTTATACGGATTATCATCTGCCTTTTTGCAGCTTCCCGTTAAAAAGGGAAGAAGAAGAATTAAAATAGTTCTCATAATATGCCGTTTTAGTTTTTACTACCAGACTTTCTGTTGTTTTTGAAATCCTCTTTCATCTCAGCCTGAAACTTCTTGTATTCTTTATACTGGTCTTCATCCAGTATCTCTTTCATCTGTGCATCTCTTTTTGAACGGAGAGTTGAAAACTTCCGGTACTTTGCCATTTTTGAATCTCCTGATGATCTTAAAGCAGAAAGGCCTTCAGCGAACTCCGCGTTAACTGCATCCACCTTCTTTTTCTGTTGTTCAGATAAATTTAGTTTTGCTTTAAATTCCCCGTATTTGGCAAGGGCTTCCTGCCGCTGTTCATCTGTCATTTTTGTTTGAGCCCTGAGGCTGACTGCCGATGCGACCAACAGGCAGAGAATAAGTGTCGTAAGCTTTTTCATTTCTCTTTATCATTAATATTCAGACACAAAGAAAGAGCAGACGTTTAAGCTATTAATCTTTAATAATCGGGAAGCTGAAATTTTGGGGGATGAAACCGCCTTTTCGGGCAGCGAACGGATCGCCTGAAATCCGGAGTTCCGAGCCTAACGCTCCTGACAGGCGATAAATTAACACAAGACGCGGTTGTTGATCCTTTCTGGCATATTTACTATATTCAACTCGTTGAATCCTCATCAAAATAACATAGTCCAATGAAGCATACTTTCTTTGTAATCGTTTTATTCACCGTGTTCACATCCTGTAATAACCAAACACCAAAATCCATGGAAACATCTGAAAACGTATCCCTGATCAAAAAGTATTTTGATCTTTTCAACAAGCATCAATGGAAAGAAATGGCCGGTCTATACAATGAAACGGCAGATTTTAAGGATCCTTCACTCGGACCGGGCATTGTTAAACAAACAAGAGAACAAATCATTGGTAAGTACTCTGAACTTAGTACTACGTTCCCTGATGTAAAAGATGAAATAGTACAGATTTATCCTTCAGGTGAAAAGCATGTCATTGTTGAATTTATTTCAACCGGTACCGCTCCGGACCATTCAAAGTTCGAACTTCCCATCTGTACCATTTTCACCATAGAAAACGGTAAGATAACGGGTGACTTCACTTATTACGACAACTTTGAAGAACCGGCAGAATAACCAACCCGGCAACGTTACTTTTTCTCCTTCACGGCTTTCACCATTTGAACGGTGATCATCTTTTTTGATGAATTGCCCCACGAGTTCAGGATGTAGTTCATTACATCCGCCACTTCATCGTCAGCAAGGCCGGGGGGAGGCATCATGTTGTCGTACTCCTTACCATTTACCATGATCTTTCCCTTCTGGCCGAATTTTACAACGCCGATGGCTCTGACAGGATCTTTCAGCAGGAAATCAGATTTAGCGAGAGGAGGGAAAGCAGGGGGAGCCCCTTCCCCTTTTCCCTGATGACAGGTAATACAAGTCTCCATGTAAAGAGCTTTTCCACGGGTGATACTTTTTGTCAGTTCACTTTGCTGAACGGCAGAATGTGATGAATCAGCAAAAAAGAACAAGCCCAAAAACAATATCAGGGCAAAAGACAATATTAGTTTCATATACTTGAATAAACACGTTTTAAACAACAAGGCGAACACTCACGACTTTGGACTGATCTTTACAATTTTACCGGAGTCTTCCAGCACTACATAAATATTACCATCGGGCCCCTGACGGATATCTCTTACCCTGCCGATCTTATCAAAGATGATCTCTCTTTTTACCACCTTATTATCTTTCACAGTAAGATGCTGGAGATGGTTGAACTTCAAAGAGCCGACAAGAAGATCGCCGTTCCACTCTTTAAATTTATCACTGCTGATGAAAGCCATCCCGCAGGGGGCAATTGAAGGCCGCCAATAAATAACAGGCTGCTCAAGTCCGGCGCGGGCAGTATCTTTCGAAATGATGCTGTTGTCATAATCAATCCCATATGTGATCAGCGGCCATCCGTAATTCTTACCCGGTTCAATAATATTCAGCTCATCTCCCCCCTGGGGACCATGCTCATGTTCCCATATTACGCCGGTGCTGGGGTTGATCACCAAACCTTGCGGATTACGGTGTCCATAGGTCCAGAATTCCGGCTTTGCACCGTTGGCTTTCACAAATGGATTATCTTCCGGGATTCTGCCATCTTCGTAAAGCCTGACGATCTTCCCCTGACCTTTGGCCAGGTTCTGGGCATTTTGCATTTGCCCCCGTTCTCCCAGTGATAAGAACACATGTCCCTTTTTATCAAAGATAATACGACCGCCAAAGTGCACGGTCGACTTCACATTAGGCGAAGCTTTATAGATCTTCTGTATATCGGTTAGTGCATGGTCTTTGAGCTTCGCACGGATAAAGGCGGTGTTAGCTCCGCCCTCATCACCCTCTTCACCTTCAGCTTTGGGCGAGGAGTAGCTGATATAGATCCATCCATTGTTTTTGTAATCCGGATGAAGCGTCACATCTAGCAAACCACCCTGTCCCCGGAATAAGCTCTTTGGGAGCCCCGTGATCTCCTGCGGATCCAAAACGCCATCCTTTACAAGACGAAGCTTGCCGGTACGTTCCGTTACCAGCAGCTCACCTCCAGGCAAAAAAGCCACAGCCCAAGGCATACTTAAGCCACTCGCCACTGTTTCAACCTTAAGATCGGATTCATTCAGGGGCATCTTTTCTTTTTCACCAGCAGCGGAATTAATGCTCATTAGAGTGATCGAAGCAAGGAAAAGCCCTCCAAAAATGACAGTATTTTTCGTTTTCATCTTCATAGTTGAAATAAGTTGAGATACATAAAAAATGGACTATGTGTGTTTTGGTTTGCAGGTAGTGAAAATACGAGTTTTTTACTATTAAACAAGCGAGCCATTATACAGGCATGTGCCCCCCTGAGAGGTGCTCATTAAGGCATTTGTTCCCAGCTTTATTTGTCCGACCAGTTATATGCCTTCATATCGAAGCCCTCCAGATATGAAATCTTCCACAACCTAGCTTCCCTCTTTGCTCTCACAGCGTAATAAAAATTATCTCCCCAGGTCCATTTAAAGCCAGCTTTGTCTTTAGATATCCTGATATCGACAAGTTTAATGATGTCCCAGTAATTATCCGGGTAGTCCTGGCAGTTACACCATTCATTGCTACCCTTGCCAAACGGAGACATATCGCCCACCAGCCACGACACCGATCGGCTACGCAACTCCTTGTCCATTCTTACTGCAATTTTCCGATAATCAGCTAAGAAGCTTTCCGTAAAAAAACCGGTTTGCCTGAGTTTGGCAATTGCCTTGCTGTTTTCAGCAAGATCAATTCCATGATAAACGGTGTCGGGGACACTGTTTTCGACTGGACTAAAACTGAGCGGGAGGGCCATTTTCTCTGTTTCAAACCATTTATACAGATTTCTAACCAGTTCGGTTAGCTGTACGCTGTCAGGAGGAGGCAAAAGTATGGATTCAGATGAGACTAAACCTTTTGTTGTATTACTATCGACAGCAGTTTTTTTAGCTGTTGACGACGGATTGCTACATTGAAAGAAGGTAATACTCATTATCAGCATCCCTATCCGGGAAGATAAGAAGCAGAAGGTTTGGCTAGTTTTCATCCGTCCAATTTACAATATTTTCAGCTTCCGGCAATCCTCATCGAAAGGAATTTCCCCTCATCAACCGCCTGTTTGTTTTGCGTCCAAAATCAATATCTTTGATCTGAAAATTGTCTCATTAACAAAACCGCATGCCCGACACGTTTACAGCAATTGATTTCGAAACCGCACAAGGAAAACGATGGAGCATCTGCCAGATCGGCCTCATCAGGGTAGAAAAAGGAGTGCCTACTCAGAAATTTGATGTGCTGATCAAGCCACCCGGCAACGAGTATAGCTTTTACAATACACAGGTTCATGGAATTACGGCAGAGATGACCGCTCATGCCCCTGCTTTTAACCACATTTGGCAATCGATGCTTCCTTTTATCGAAGGACAAAAAATAGTAGCACATAATGCCGCATTCGATTGCAGCTGTCTGGAACAAACACTCGCATACTATAAATTAAAGGTTCCTGATTATACCAAAGTTTGTACCTATCAGATATATAAGCGAAAGCTCGCGGAGCTCTGTTCTATGTATAAGATCAGTTTGAGCCATCATAATGCGCTTTCAGATGCACAGGCGTGCGCACAGCTTTACCTGAGATATTTGCGGAACGGGAACAATACTGTTATTTCACGATAAGATTGGTTATATTCATGAGAGGAACCAGGGTTTTGCCCCGGTCTCATAATTGAAGTTAACCGATAATTCTGTTATTTCTCTTACATTAGAACCGGCCTAAGCAAGGAACCATGGAATTTACAAACATTACAGGCTTCATCGGAATAATCTTCCTATCCGTTTATTTTTTCAGGCAGAAGAAAAGACGCCACCTTCTTCAGGAAGGAATATCAACGGAGGGAACAGTCATAGACCTCATAGAGGAATCAAGCCACAGAAATGGGTCAATGATATACCCAGTGGTCAGGTTCATGATGAAAGATGGTTCTTGGATAACAGCAAAATACTCTGATGGAAGCAGCCCTTCGTTGTTTAAAAAAAGGGAGAAAGTGAATTTGGTTTACAAAGAGGAAGATCCGGAATCGTATCTGATTATCAGTAATAAAGTGCAATTATCTGAAATGGCATTTTTGGTAATAGGGACAATTTTCTCAGCATATTACGGTTATTGCTTGTTGAAATAAAGAGGAATTATTCACAAATATATCATGAGACTGCTCTCCTTCGATATTGAAGACCGTATGAAAGGAATCGGTTACTACGAGATTACCGGAGGACTGATCGGGATTTTTATAACTATCCGCATGTTAGCTTATGAGCCTGCTCTAACCGGCATAAACCTGCTCCTGTATCTGCTTGCAGCTAGCCTTTTTTGTTTTTCGATTTATTGCGGCAACCTTCTGAGAAAGTCAAATATAAAAGGAATCAAACTTTCTACATGGAACCAAATCCTGCAGGTATTTCAAATAAAAATCTCAGTAGGCGCATTCATTTATTGTTCAGGGATTAATGTTGGGGCTGGAATTACTGCTGCTAATGACAGAGTTCTGCCAGAGCTGAACCTCACATTATCGACTTATCTTTTTCAATACACTTCTGAAGGAGGAATAAATACTTCCATAATAGTAAATCTCTTCTCCCTTCTGATCATTTACTGGCTTGATAAACTAGCCAACGACATAGAAACACGCAAGCTACTTATGGGAATCCTTTGATTTCCTGATTCAGTTAGAAGTCTACGTGATTCGGTTAGATCGCAGAGATGACGAATGCTCACTTTTGCTTTGTTCATTTATCAATCTTAATATATGGAAAATCAAATTGAAAATTCAACAGGAAATCAGCCCGTTGCGCTTGTCACCGGAGCCAACCAGGGAGTAGGCTTTCAGATTGCCAAAGAACTTGCGGCAAATGGTTACATCGTCTATGTCGGATCACGCAACCTGGGCAACGGGGAGAAAGCAGCTGCCGATATCGGTTTCAGCGCACGTGCAATACAGCTGGATGTAACAGAAGAGGCCACAATCAGCGCTGCGATGGAGCATATAGAAAAGGAAAATGGTCGCCTTGACCTCCTGGTGAACAATGCAGGTATATCGCACGCCGGCAAACCAGGCCGTTCACTGGAAGAAGTAATGGCAGAGGGACGTGCCACTACTGCCTCCCTGGACGAGGTACGTAAAGTGTGGGAGACCAATGTTTTTGGAGTTATTGCTACAACCCAGGCCGCCCTGCCATTGTTACGCAAATCATCAGCCGCCCGCATCGTTAATGTATCAAGCGGACTGGGATCGCTGACCTGGATCTCCGACCCTGCTTGCTGGGCGAGAGAACATTTCGGTGTGGTTTATGCCGCTTCTAAAACAGCCCTGAATGCCGTTACCCTCTCTTTCGCTTTGGAGCTTGAAAAAGAGGGGATAAAAGTAAACGCTGTCAGTCCGGGCTTTACAGCCACAGCCCTGAATAACTTCCAGGGAACGGACAGCCTTGAAGTAGGCTCCCGCGAACCGATTCGTGTGGCACTGGAGACGGACGGGCCAACCGGCGGCTTCACTGGTCCGGATGGACCAATGCCCTGGTAATCAGCATTCACTATCCTTAGCCGGAAAGTGACCAATTTTCATTTATGACCGGCGGCTGAAGCACCCGCCGGTCATAGTTGTTATCTTTCAGAATGAAAAACGAAGCGCCGAAAATCAGTAAACTGGAATCCATATCAGAGATACATCGTCTGTTAGGACTGCCGGGTCCTGTTCATCCTTTGATCAGCCTGCTGCACCTTAAAGGACAGCTGAATTTTCAGCGGTTGCCCAGCAGTTACATTCCCGGTTTCTACAAGATCTCTTTCATTACAAAGCTGAGCGGAAAATTCAGGTATGGCCAGGGTTATTATGATTTCGACGAAGGGAGTCTTTTATTCACGGCACCCAACCAGGTCGTAGGCGGTTCAGCAAGTTACGAGAACAATGAAGGGTATTCGCTGATCTTTCACCCGGATTTTCTCCAGGGTTATCCACTGGCAGCGAAGATCAATCAATACGGTTTTTTCTCGTACGCGAACAACGAGGCCCTGCATCTTTCAGAGCAGGAAAAAACAACAATGCTGGCGATCTATCAGATCATTCGCGATGAGCTCGAAAGCCGGATCGACGACTTCAGCCACGAAGTGATCATTGCGCAGATCGAACTTTTGCTGAGTTATGCAAAGCGCTTTTACAAACGTCAGTTCTTAACCAGGCAGGTGGTTAACAGCGATCTGCTTCAGCAGGTGGAAGAGCTGCTGAATGCTTACTTTACAGAACAAAAACCGCTCTGCCTCGGTGTGCCAACGGTACAATACCTGGCAGAGCAACTAAATTATTCGCCCAATTATTTGAGTGATATGCTTCGTTCTCTTACCGGACTGAACGCTCAGCAGCATATTCATCAAAAGCTGATCGAAAAATCAAAAGAATTATTGTCGGCATCCAACCTCACCATCAATGAAGTGGCCTACCAGTTAGGCTTCGAATATCCGCAGTCTTTCAGCAGGCTGTTCAAAATGAAAACCAAGTTATCGCCTGTGCAATTCAGGTCGGCGTTTAATTAAAAAAGTGTTATCTTTGCACGCAATTCCTGATTTGTTAACCCTTTAATATCAAGGAATCATGACAGAACTACACTACATATCGCCCCTTTCGCTCATTGCCTGTTAGGCAGGTAAACTACTGTATTTCTTTATCAGCGATAAGTTAAAGCCGCTAAAGCGGCTCTGATGATATCTTATGCCTGCCACATTCATTTACAGGGCTTTTTGAGCACTCCTGGAAAGGGTATATCCTCACTCGTGGATGAATCAGAACCCAATAACATTTCGAACCAGATAGTTGGATTTAGAAACGTACCCCACATGGGCAATTTAAGATCAAAAGATTTAAGTAAAATAGGTTATCATAATGACCAGCTCAGAAGCCTGGTCATTGGCATAACCTCTAAAAATTTCAAACACCACAGCAGGCAGCAGCTGCTCGATCTGCTCGTGGAAATTAAAGACAATCCGGAAGCATTTCTGGATGATGAACTGACAGGTAAAATAGCGGAGAAGATCATTGGAAGGGCTGGTGCTCCTTCGTTTAAAGCGTTTGAACTGCGGAATGAACCGGTGTTTTGCAAAACTTACGGAAGTAAGGGTATTGAGCCGGCAGCTAAAAGACAAATGGAACTGGCCACGCTGCTGCCTGTAAGCGTACAAGCTGCACTAATGCCAGATGCACACATGGGCTTTGGCCTCCCCATTGGCGGCGTGCTGGCGACAGATCACGCAGTGATCCCGTATGCCGTTGGTATGGATATCGGTTGCCGGATGGCACTGTCTATTATCGGCGAAAACGAAAGTTTCCTGAAACGGTATGAGTACCAGATCAGGGAGGCGCTGAAAGCCCATACCCATTTTGGGATGGAAGGAGGTTTGGACACAAGGCAGGAACATGAAGTTTTAGATAGCCCGGTGTTCAATGAGATAGCTATGTTAAAGCCGCTGCGCAGCAAAGCGGTGCGGCAACTGGGTACATCGGGTAGTGGCAACCATTTCGCCGAGTTTGGTGAAATGGAGCTGTTCACTGATAACACCATCGGATTACCCGCGGGAAAGTATACTGCTTTGCTGACGCATTCGGGAAGCCGGGGCCTGGGCTCTGCTATAGCACGGCACTACACCCAGATAGCGATGAATACCTGCAAATTACCGCGCCATTCGCAGCAACTAGCCTGGCTGGATCTGAACAGCGAAGCCGGCCAGGAATACTGGCTGGCCATGACACTGGCCGGTGATTATGCCAAAGCGTGCCACGAGCGCATTCATGCCAACCTGATAAAGGCTTTAAACCAGGAGGCGTTGCGTGTGGTAGAGAACCATCACAATTTTGCCTGGAAAGACCGGTTGACTGATGGCCGGGATGTTGTGATCCACCGCAAAGGAGCAACACCAGCTCACAAAGGGGAACTGGGCATTATTCCTGGCAGCATGACCACCCCGGCCTACCTCGTATCAGGCAAGGGGACGGGCAACGCCCTATACTCGGCCTCACATGGCTCAGGCAGGGCTATGAGCCGGCAAAAGGCGAAGGAGAGCATGACGGTATCTGCCATGAAAAAGTTATTGGCCAATGCTGGCGTAACCTTAATTGGCGGCTCCGTTGAAGAGAATCCTCTGGCCTACAAGGATATTGAAACGGTGATAGCCGCCCAAAGCGACCTGGTAGATATCCAGGGCAAGTTCTATCCGCGGATTGTCAGAATGAATAAGGAGTAGTGATGAAAAAGATGTTGATACAAATCACTTCAGGCAAAGGCCCGGCAGAATGCTGCCGGGTCGTGGCTTGCGTGCAAAAACTGATGATGAAACATGCGGAGCAGCAAGGTATTCAGATAGAGATACTGGAAAACAAGCCCGGTGAATTAAATGGAACTTTGCTGTCCGCCACCATGATGGCGACCGGCAATAAACTTGACGCCTTTGTAAAAGAATGGACTGGCACCATACAATGGATAGCACAAAGTCCCTACCGCAGGTACCACAAGCGCAAAAACTGGTTTGTCGGCGTAGCGACCTTCGACGTGAAGCAACTGATGGAATGGAACCCCAAAGATGTAAAACTGGAAACGTGCCGTTCATCAGGTCCCGGCGGACAAAATGTAAACAAGGTGGAAACAGCGGTCCGGGGAAAACATATTCCATCGGGGCTACAGGTAATAGCCATGGATACGCGGTCTCAGATGGAAAACAGGAAACTCTGTATGGCCAGGCTCGAAGCTAAACTAATGGTTTGGCAAACAGAACAACTGATTGAACAGCAGAAAGGTTACTGGCAGGAGCATAACGCGCTGGAGCGGGGCAATCCGGTCAAAACGGTTAAAGCACCATTGATCTAGTGATATTGATACTTAGCCCCATCGCAGGATGCACTAGTCTTCGCGATGGGGTTTAAAGGCGCTGAGCTTTCATTGCATTCAATTCACATAAAGCTTCCGGCCGTTAAGATGTTTCTCTAATTGGTCAACAGCTTGTCTACCAATTAGAGGTTTTTACATTGGCAGATCAACCCTCACGCCATTTTTCCAATAGCACGGCCTATAGCTCGCCGGAACATTCCCCACCGCTCCTGATATGTAAATATCAATCCCATCAACGAATATCCCGTACGCCTGAGCGCCATCTTCGAGTTCGTGAAGCACTCCGTTCTTCCAGTAACATGCTGTATGCGCTGTGCTGTTAGAATTGTGTTTATTAATTAACCCCGCCGCATAGACATCCGAACCTGATTTAGTGATTTGCCAGATTTCGCCATAACGTGTATCCAGAACAACTGGCTTTGTATTTTTCCAGTACATGGGGACACCGCAAAAACCACCAACGTAAAACTCATCATTTCCGCCGATGTAGACCGAGCTGACCCCCTGGAAGGAAGTACTTTGTTCGGGAAGGGGCAATTCGGTCAAAGCAGAATGGGCATCCCATATAAAAGCACTCCTGAGATGAAACGAACTACCGGCTATACTGGATGTCAATTTCCCCAGAGAACCGGCAAAAATAGCCTTGTCATCATAAAAAGTAACAGATGAGAGGATTCCGGTGCTGTCATTATCCATCCGCACCATCGAGTTATTCTCATAGTAGAATATCCGTCCATTCTCGACGCTACTACCCTGGTTGAACCGAAACCTTTGGATTTCCCCTTGCCTGTCTTTATACGTATAACCAGTTCTGAACTGCTCATCTACCGCTTCCTTATATCCCATATGGTTCCCAACCAGTTCATTAAATGCTGACTGCCCGGCACTTTCGCCATTGATCCAATATTTCGAACTGACACGGCCATCTTCCGACCTGACACCGCTGACGAGGACATTCCCGTTATTAACCAAAATGGATTGCCCAATGGCTAACGGCCCCTTGCCGTCCGGCGAGTCATCCTTTTCACAACTTGTTAAAAGGACGATAAGCACCAGTAAGGAAAAAGCCTTTCCTGCAACAGACAGGATAGAGGTATAAGTTTTACGATAATTCATGAGACAATGATTGAATTCAAAGAGTTTATAAGTATAGTATTGTTTTAGCCCTACAATAGTTATTGTTTTCCTATAAGCAGTACGGGATCCCGAGCAAAAATGATACAAAGGACATTGCGATAATTTATAATCAAGCTGAAAGATAGCAAGGGTCGTATTCTAAACCATTCCTGGAATACGTTTTAGCATAAGGGGACATCAATCAGGTATCGGGAGGATGCGTTCATAAGGGGAGGAAAGTTAAGTATAGCGATCCCGCTCAGCTCTTTCCTTTTGCTGAAAATGGATCATCAGAACTATCCTGATTCCATACATACTCAATATGTCCGGCAATTTCTAAAGCCTGGTCTTTACCAAATGAATCTGCGACATATCCCAGCGCCATGTCAATGCCAGCGGAAACGCCGGAAGAAGTATAAAATTTGCCGTCATGTACCCAACGCGCTTTTTCCATCCAGATAACATCCCTGTTTACTGATCTGACCCAGTCGAAAGCCTTTTTGTTGGAAGTTGCTCTGATTTTATTCAGCAGACCAGTCTTTGCAAGCAATGCGGAACCGGTGCACACGGTGAGCACATTGAGAGACTGTTCAGCCAGGGATCGTAATACAGAAATAAACTCATCGTCACTGACAAGAGGACGTGTTCCCATTCCGCCGGGCACCAAAAGGATTCCACGTGCGTCTGCGTCACTGATTTTGCCAGTCATAATATTCGCCTTATCACGGCTTTGCACAAGCCCCCCATGCAATGAATAGTAACACAGGTTCATCGTGTCGATCCGGCCTAAAACTTCGACAGGGCCAAACAGGTCAAGTGTTTCAAACTGATCAAAGATGAGTAAATTGACGTTTGTCATGGATAATGAATGACTTTGAGATAAAGGTAACATTACTAAAATTAAGATTATATGTAGATTTAGCTTTTTCTATATCCTCATTGCCGGCTCCCTAAAAGGTTAACTATTTATTTAGAAATTCATAATCTGACTTCCCTAAGCTTGCATAACTTTATTTAGTATTTGCACCCGCAGTGCAACCTGAATTAAACCATCATATTTTTAATCTCATGAGTATACAAAAACTCCTTCTTTCCTGCTTGCTGACTTTATGTTCAGCCAGCTTATTCTCTCAGAAAAAAATTGAAAATCTGATCCTGGTGACTACCGACGGCCTGAGATGGCAGGAGGTATTTAAAGGGGTGGACACATCTCTCGCCAACAGCAAAAGATTTAATGAACACGACAGTCTGCTTATCTATCAAAAGTACTCCGCAAAAAGCGCGGAGGAGAGCAGAAGCCGGATTTTTCCATTCCTTTGGAGCGAGCTGGCTGCGAAGGGCAGCCTGTATGGAAACCGGGATAAAGGCACGAAAGTCAACAACGCAAATCCGTACTGGTTCTCATATCCCGGCTATAGTGAATTGTTTACGGGATATGTGGATGTGAAGGTAAACTCAAACGAGTACACATCAAATCCAAATACCAGCCTGCTGACTTTCCTTCAGAAGCAAGTTGCGTTTAAAGGAAAGATAGGTGCATTCGGGGCATGGAACGCGTTCGACCGGATCCTGAATGAAAAAGCTGCTGGCTTCCCGGTGGTGTGTGCTTTTGACAAAGCCGGAGGGGAACACCCTTCTGCTGAGGATAATCTGAGAAACAGGATGCTTGCCGACAGTTATAAACCATGGAACGAGGGTGAATGCCTGGACGTGTTTACACACTATGCGGCAATGGAGTACCTGAAGAAAAAGAGCCCGCGGGTTTTGTATATCGGTTATGGAGAAACAGATGAGTGGGCACATTCCGGCAAATACAGATCTTACCTGGATGCCGCTCACCAGGTGGATGCCTGGCTGAAGGAAATCTGGACATACGTTCAGTCGAACCCGCAATATCGCGATAAGACAGCCTTAGTGATCACCGTTGACCACGGTCGGGGTACAGGCACCGGCTGGACCAGCCACGGTTCGAAAGTGGAAGGCTCGGATCAAACATGGTTTGCTGTGATGGCGCCGGGAATGACGGAAAAAGGAGAAATTCATGAAGAGGTTCAGCTTTACCAGAAACAACTGGCGCAAACGATGGCTTCATTCCTTGGAGTCCGTTTTAAAGCAGAACATCCGGTAGAGGATGGAATAGCACTAAAATAAACCGCTTAACAAAACAGGCAGGCCTGATGTCTGAAACAGTCTCAGGCCCGCCATACCAAACTTAGAGACCCAAATATTTCTTTAACTCTGCTGCTGCCTGAACAAAGAGGGATTTCACCTGGGGAAGATGAGCGAGAGGATTCAGTAAACCAAAGTCATGGATCATGCCGTTATAACGAATGGTAGTCACCGTAACACCCGCTTCGTCCAGTTTACGTCCGTAAGCCTCTCCCTGGTCGCGCAGGATATCAGCCTCAGCAACTTGTATTAAAGCAGGAGGAAGGCCTTGCAGCTGCTCTTTAGTGGCATTTAAAGGAGACAGATAGATCTGCTTCCGTTCCTCCGGATCAGTGGTATAATGATCAAACATCCACTGCATAAGAGGAGTAGTCAGGAAACGGTCTTTCCCATATTTCTTATACGATTCCCATTCAAAAGTAGCATCGGTAACAGGCCACAGCAAGATCTGCAATTTAATCTCTGGCCCGCCCTGCTCTTTCGCCTTGATGGCGGTAACAGCCGACATATTTCCTCCTACGCTATTTCCCACGATAGCCAGGTTCTTACCATCAACTCCAATTTCATGCCCGTTTTCTGCTACCCATTTAGTTGCTGCATAAATCTCATTAATAGCTTGTGGATAGCGCGCTTCGGGAGAAGGCGTATAATTAACAAATACCCCAGCCGCTCCCGAAAGTACCACCAGGTCTCTTACCATCCGTTTGTGGGTAGGATAATCTCCCAGCACCCAGCCGCCGCCATGGATGAAAATAAAGACTGGCAAAATATCTGTGCTTCCTTCGGGCCTCACGATGTTAAGGGTAATATTATAACCGTCTGCGGTTATTTCTTTTTCCGACTCTTCAATTCCAGAGTAATCTACTTCAACCGATTTTTGTGCTCCTACCAGTACCTGGCGGGCGTCTTCGGGCGACATCGTTTCAAGTCCGGGGCCTCCGGGTGCATTCAGGGCTTCTAAAAATGCTTTTGTTCCTTTTGAAAGTGCAGGATCTTCTGCAACTGGCAGGATGCTTACCTCATTTCCTGTTAACGTGCTCATAGTTATTTGTTTTAAGGTGATGAATATTCAATTACAAATCTACTTCGTTTCTATATTGCTAAGGTAGCGTGCTTACCATCCTCCCCAACTTAATGTAGGATAAGAAAATGAGAAAGCTTACATATTAAGCCAGGACCTGAACAAGGATGCCCGGTCTTCACTTACAATTACCGCGAGGTTGTCCGGAGGTACCGGATCGGGCACTATTTTAATCCTGTTACGGGAAAGCTTAAACATCTCCCGGATCGAGCTGATATGAATGATAAACTTGCGGTTGATCCTGAAGAACTCACTGGGTGAAAGCTGAGGCTCAAGGCTGGTAATGGTCTCATCCAGGATATAAGACTCTCCTTCCCGGGTGAAGAGATAAAGGTATTTGCCTTCGGCCATGAAATATGCAATGTCTGAGGCATTAACCGTCTTAATGCGGCTTCCCAGGTTGACCATAAAGCGGTTGCGGCTTCCGGGCAATAGCTGCAGAGGCTTTACCGGCGTTTCGGTTTCCTGCCGGAATGATTGTTCTGTCAGGCTCTTCAGCTTTTTTAGTGATTGCTCTATATCCCGGCGGTCATAGGGCTTAAGAATATAATCGATCCCCTGGTTCTTAAAGGCCTTTAGCGTATACTGATCGTAGGCGGTTGTAAAGATCACCGGACACCTGACCTCGGTCCTGCGAAATATCTCAAAGCTATCGCCATCACCCAGGTGGATATCCATAAAGATCAGATCGGGAGCTGATTCCCTGAGTATTTTGACAGCCGCTTCAATAGTCGCTGCTACGGCAGATACTTCAATGGAAGCATCTGTTTCCGATAAAATAGCCCGGAGTTCGCTGGCCGTCAATTCTTCATCCTCAACAATCAATACCTTCATTGCCATTTTGAAGGCATTAAAATAAACAAAAAACTCCGGTTTTTTAAAGACCGGAGTTTCTGCAGCTTATCAGACTGCTATTTTAATCATTAATTTATTGCAGATTAGGATTATTCTGTATTGCTGAAGCGGGGAACCTCAAAGTATAACGGGGGTCGTTTTGCTGAAGAACAAATGTCTCTCCGTTAAATTGATGCGTGATGCTGGGCTGGCCATAACGGCGCAGGTCGTACCAGCGGTGGCCTTCTAACGCAAGCTCACGCGTGCGCTCGGCCAGGATTTCAGATAGTAGTGCAGGGCCGCTTAGTTGAGCCACTTTTGCAGACTCCGTAATATATCCCTGAGGAGTGAACCGCTTCGCTTTCAATGCAAGGAGTGTTTCACGTGCAAGTGCTGTATTGCCGGTTTGGAAAGCGGCTTCTGCTTTGATGAGATACATCTCGGCATTGCGGAAGGTAACTTTGAACTGATCGCTACCGGTTTTCAACGAATTGTAGCGACTTCCGCTTTTACTGTAAAACTTTGTTAAACGAAGGTCAGATCCTGCCTGGTATTTGCTTATCAGATCAGGAGAAACATAGACTGCTCTGCTAACCAATGAAGGAAGAGTACTTTCCAGGGCCACGATGCTTTCTGCAGAAAGGAAATTCGTCGGCACAAGGTTGCTGTTGTTCAAGTCCTCCAGCTGATTGTTAAAAGCTAATGCTTTTTCTGCCGAACTGAGTGCTTTTTCCCATTCACCGCGATACTCATAGATCCGTGCTTTGAATGCTTCCATTGCCCTGCGTGTAAAACGATAATTCTTACCAGTTTCGAAAGTTGTTATATTAATCAGTTCCTCTGCCTTCTCAATATCTGAGAAGATTTGCGAATAAACAGATTCAGTTGGGGCCGGTGCAAATTTCTTTTCGAGGTCGATCTCAGTAGAAACAGGAACACCGCGATCAGTTGATGCAGTTTCCTTATTATATGGCTTCGCATAAAGATTCAGGAGCTCAAAATGGCAATAAGCACGCAATAAATAAGCTTCTCCGCGGATTTGATCTACCTCTGCACTTTTCCCAGCTTTCTCTTCTGCACTGGTAATTATCTCGGTTGCGTAAAATACACTCTGGTAAAATGACTGATAAGGAAATTCGGTGGTTGCCGGATCGGCAGAACCATCTTTCCAGGTGAAAATGTCTCTTGAATAAACTGCATCCTCCGAATACTCATTCATTATCAATTCATCCGTTCGGAGAGCGAGTTGTCCTTTGAATTCAGGGAAAAGAGAATAGGCACTTGTAAGTAAGGCCCTGAAATCCTCTGTTGTTTCCGGCATCACACGTCCAACAGGCGTTATATCCAGATATTTTTTACAGGAGCTTGCTGATATGAGAACCAGCAAAAGAGCTCCGGATAATAATTTTTTCATACTTTATTTAAAAGCTTGCGTTAATACCAATATTGATGCTTTTTGTTACAGGCTGAGCATAAATATTACCATATGTCTCAGGATCGAAATACCCGTCGTAATTTTTGCTGATGACAAAGAGATTATTCCCCTCAACACTGAATCTCAGGTTCCGGGCACCAATGCGTTTAGAGATATTGGAAGGAAGGGTATAACCCAGTCTGATGCTGTTCACCCGTAAATAACTGATTGATTTCGCCCAGATATCATAGTACCGATACGTATTCATCGGATCTACTACAGAGTACCACTGGTTTACCATCCACCGTTCTGCGTTCTCTGTATTATAACCAATCACACGAGGGAGGGTGGAAGTTGCATTTTGTGATGTCCAGGTGTTCATCAACTGTCCGGAATAATTTCTGCCTCTGTCAACAAGTGCCGGATTATATGAATCCTGACGAAGAACGGTCTGATCAATAAAGAAACTTGTTGTAACAGCCAGATCAAAGCTCTTATATCTGAACTTATTAATAAAGCCACCAGTGAATTTTGGATCTGCGTCCCCTGCATAACTAAAAAGATTTCTATAATCTTCATTAGTCATCGAAGATTCCGTCAACTCTCCGGGGAAAAAGTCAGCCCACGGATCATACAACTTGAAATAATCTTCGAAAGGTACTACCTGTCCGTCCCTGTTGAACTGCAGGTATCCCTGATCATCCAGACCGGCGGTCCTGATTACAAAAACACTGTTGACGGGATAACCTTCTTTTGATGGCATCCGGTCCGTATCCTTCGCTATCTGCCTGGTTACCCTGCTTTTATTGCGGGAAATATTAAAATCGGTCGACCAGCTAAAATCACGGGTCTCAATATTACGGGAGTATACAGAAAACTCCAGACCTTCGTTTTTCACTCTTGACCAGTTAACATTCAGGTAAGCAAAACCCGTTTCAAGAGGAAGGGCCCGCATTGCTAACAGATCCTTACTATGCCGGTTATAATAATCAACTGTCAGCTGAATCCGGTTATTCAATACACCAAGGTCGATTCCTCCATTCAGCGTAGAGGTTTTCTCCCAGCGCAACTTATCATTCGGAGGTGTTTGAATGGAAATCTGTTGTTCGGGATAACCCGGTAAGATCGCACCATTTTGGTAGGTACCCATAACAAACGGGGATGTCGTTTTATCAATATTACCCTGCAATCCATAAGACGCCCTGAGTTTCAGATTTGACAACCATTTCACATCCTCCAGGAAACTTTCCTGTTTTGCATTCCAGGCACCCGACACCGAGTAGATTGGCAACCACTTGTATTTAGGGTCTACCCCAAACAAATCGGATCCATCATAACGAATACTACCATAAAGAGTATACCGGCGATCGTAGGTATAGGAAAGAATGCCATAAAAGGATGCATAGGCATTACGAGCTTTTACCCTGTTGTATGGCTGATAGGTTGTAGTTGACGTAGCACTATATCCCTGAGGATAAACAATGGGACTAGTTGTCAAAGTCTTTGGATCATATCCGAATCCTCTGCTCAGGATAATATCATTATTTGTCCGTCTGAACTCGGATCCAGCCATTGCTTCAATCTCATGCTTCTGATCGATCACTGTATTGAATTCCAGAATATTCTTCCAGTTATATTGAAAAAACGAGGTATTCTGATTCTCAATTATGCCTCCCGCAGGAAGAAAATACTCATATTTCTTTGTAGCAGAGTTATAATAAGATGTTCCCGCACGAAACTTTCTGACGTAGAAACTCTCCTGATCTCCGAACTTCTCTGAATTGTTCTCATCAACCTGAATCCCCATCTCTGAGCGAAATTTCAAAGGCTGAACGATTTTCCATTCAACATTGAAAAGGCCTTTAAAACTTTTATTATTAAAAGTATAATCAGTGTTTTCTCTCTCCTCTACTGCATTAAAGGGTAGATAGATATCACCAACGAGATTTGCTGCCCCGGTAATGTCAGGATCATAAACGTATGCTCCGTTCTCATCCCTTACACGCAAATAAGGATTCGCATTCCTTGAATAGGTAGCAGGATTGGTCTGTGCAGATGCTTCCGTTATATAACTTTTACGATCAGAAGCTGTACCAAATAAACCAGCGCCAAACTTAAGCTTATCAGAAACTTTCAGATTTGTTTTCAACGTCACATTGTATCTCTTCAGACCGGTGCCCCTGGTAGCACCTTTTTCATCATAATACCCGGCAGAGAAATAATAATCTGCATCGTCGGTACCACCTGAGATGCTGGCAGTATACTGCTGATTCACGGAAGTCTGATATAATTCTTTTCCCCAATCTGTATTAACAGCCCTGAGACTATTTATAGCATCCTGCGTTACAGAGTTCAGAGCACTGAAGCCTCCCTGACGGAAAGCATTCAATTGACCATTCTGATTCAGAATCCTGGCCACAGCTCCATAAGTATCGCGGAAAGTGAGATCTTCACGGGCGGCAAGGCCAAGTTCCCAATCCACTTTCTCATTGGAGTTCATCAGATTCAAACGGCTGAAATCAGGACGCTGCCCGATGAATGAGTTTGCATTCACGTTCACCTGCATCGGACCCTTCTTTCCCCTCTTTGTCGTGATCACGATCACCCCGTTAGCAGCCCTTACACCATAGATAGCCGTAGCCGCAGCATCCTTCAGAATGGTGATATCTTCAATATCATCAGGATTCACTCCCGCAATAGGGAAATTACGCAACTGATCAATATTATCCTTATCCAGGATGGCAGGCATATTATCTCCTTCGAGAGGAATCCCGTCGAGAACCCAGAGAGGCTCCTGGTTCCCGTTTAAGGACGCCGTTCCCCTGATCCTGATCTTAGGTGCAGCACCCGGGCCACCGTTCAGGGTGGTAACCACCACGCCGGCCACCTGACCCTGCAGCATCTGGTCAACTCCTGCCACACCGCTCTGGCGGATGTCGGCAAAGCTCACCTTGGCTGATGCAGTTGTGTTCTTACTCTTTTTGATCGAGTTATAGCCTGTTACAATTACTTCCTTTAACTGATTTTCATCATTGACCAGGCGTACCTTTACGAAAGTCGTTCCGCTGATATCGATCACTTTAGAGGCAAAGCCTAGAAAACTCACCCGTATAGTTCGGGTACCGGCAGGAAGCGTCAGGCTGAAGTTCCCGTTTATGTCCGTTACAGTACCCAGGGCCGAACTCCGGATAACGCCGGGGGCCTCAGTCTGTTCACCAATTGTCGACTTATCGGCCATCACCGAGGCGCCGGGAACTGGTTTCCCGTCATCGTCTGAGAGCACCTGCCCCCTGATTGTCACCTGCTGCCCCTGCACCTGCGCACCGAGAAACAGCATACATAAAAAAAGTAATAGTCTATTCATGTGTGATTTTGATTGCTATTGAATATTAAGTCCGCGGCGAATCCTGAGCATCAGGTCCTGGTAGTGCGCACGCGTCACCTCGTCACCAGATTTTTGTTTGCGTTCCAGCAGCCGGAATATCTTTAAAAGTTCGGCGCGCTTAAGCATCGCAGCTTCCGATGTACGCGACATGAGGCTTACATTTATGTTCCTCAAGACGTGCTCCCCGCCGAAGCCCTCATCTACCTGCATATAATGGCATTCATCATGCAGACTTTTTGCCGACAGCTTCTCGAGCAGTTTACCGGAGCTGACGAGCAGCGCATCCACGAAGTTCTGCTGAAACATCCTATCGTAAATACCCAGTGATCTCCCTTTGATAGTTGGCCGAAAAGCTTCAGCATGCATCCTTCCGAAAAGCTCTGTTGCTGTAAATACATGTTCTTTACCCCAGAAAGCCTCAGCCTCCGTCATGCGCATCAGGCGCTCATCGGCAAAAAGCTTATAGATCACATCGTATTGCGCATTTCTGCGAACATTATAGGGGGTGTACTCAAAGGGGCCTACCGGTGAATCCTGAGTAGGCAGGAATTTTGAGAGGAGCTGCGGCTCAACCAGCCATTCCGGCATGCTGAAAACTTCTTTCCGAAGAAAGTTGAATGCTTCTTCCTGGCGCTGTACAGGCACCGGCATCCAGGCGCCCTTGCCATCTCCCTTTACCGCATTTTCAAGATAAAATCCGCCAATGTTCGCGGTTACGTGTCCCGCATACATCTGCCACTGCTGAATAGCCGCCAGCAGAAGTTTTCCGGCTTCGTAATAATCATCACCTTCGGATGCTGCAATTGTGCTTATCTGCGGAACAATACGCCTGAGGTTCTGAAGACCATAATAACTCGCTTTCACACTGTTATCTCCCAGGTCTTCCGACTGTGAACGCGGGTCAACAATATTCTGTGATTCCTGCTGCTCTCCATACTTGTACAGCGGATCATTCTCGTGTTTCCTCAGCCAGTTCTGCAATACCGGCAACTCCTGATGCGGATCATTCATGTCAAGCCACCGGTATCCCCATTCAATTGCATATTTGTCGTATACGCCTATCTGGGGATTAATGTTCCTGACATTATCTTCCGGCTGGGCGACATAGTTGAAACGGGCATAGTCCATGATAGATGGAGCCGTTCCCCCCATACGGGCAGTAAAAGAAGGAGAACGAAGGGAATCGACCGGAAATGCTGCAGAGGCCCCCATATTGTGTTTTAATCCAAGTGTGTGTCCGATTTCATGAGAGGATACGAACCGGATGGCATTGGCCATTAACGTTTCAGACAGATTTCTTGCCCGCGCTGCAGAATCAATAGCCCCCGTCTGGATCCGCATCCAGTATTTTAATGATGTCATCACATTGTGCCACCAGATTACATCCGACTCCAGGATTTCCCCCGAACGCGGATCGATCACTGCTGGTCCCATAGCATTCGACTTCGGCGATGCAGCGTATGTTACAACCGAATACCTGACATCGTCGGCATCGAAATCTGCCGTATCTCTTACTTCCTTTGCCTGAATAGCATTTTTAAATCCAGCCTGTTCAAACGCTTTCTGCCAGTCGTTGATGCCTGATTTAATCGCACCTACCCATTGGCGTGGAGTTGCCGGATCGATAAAAAAGATGATCGGCTTAATGGGCTCAACCAGCTCGCCGCGTTTATATCGCTCCCGGTCCTCGGGTTTTGGCTCCAGTCTCCATCTTGTGATCAGCTCACGTGATTCCATTTGCTGCTGGCGGTCTGAGAAGTACCATCTCGGTGTTGTGAAGAATCCTATCCGCTTATCGCCAAAGCGTGGTACCATTGGAATTTCAGGAAGAAGAAGCACGTTTGTGGTCACCTTCACGCTTACCGGCAGAGAATTGCTTCCTTCTGTCACCGTAGTGCTTAAAAGAGACTTTACTACCAGGTTCTGAGGGAAAGCTTTAATATTCTCTATCGCCGAAAGCGATGTTTTGACACTTGTACCCAGCCCGATATCGTTAAACACATCATTAAAGCTCTTGTCCGTACCGTCGAATACCCGGTTTACTTTTACCACTACCGCTGATGAATCGGTATTGTAAGCTTCTATTTTAAAGGATTCAATTACAGATCCGGTAAAATTATCCCTGACAGACTGTGTGATTGCATCAGCTGCGGGCGACTCTACCTGGGGGACTATGGTTTTCACCCAAACCGTTCCTGCTCTCTTGTTTAGCGAAAAGCGGATCACCTTATTCTCGGTGTTCATCCCTTTGTTAATCCCCGCCTCATTGATAGACAGCGGAACAGACGAGATCTTGTTCACCAGTAAAAAATCCCTTTGCATCCAGCGAAGCGGGATTTCAAAATAGAAATCATTGTCAACACGATGTACGTCAAAGATCCCCTTAACCGTAGTCGCCTTCTTCAAAAGTTCTTTATACGACTTGCCGCTGCTCTTCTTATCAGTATCAGCACTGTCAGCACGACTCTCTGTTTTCTTTTTATCCGTTTTGCCGGAAGATTTGCCCTTTGTTTGCGAGAAAAGCTCAGCAGAACAGGAAAATGCCAGAATGAAAAAAAGAATTACCCTGAAAAATTTCATCAAAAGGACGTTGTGCGCCCTGTTTATCCCGAAAACCACAGATCCAATATGGGTGAAAAACAATATATTATAAAATCAGAACGAACGGACACGCCGTTTTAAGGAGTGAATCCGCATTTTTAAGGAGTAAAATTTCAATCAATTTACTGACCTGCTTGTTAAACGACCGGAAAATAGCATATATAGGAATTGCGTTCCTGTCCATGAGCAAAACCGGCTATCTTATAATGAGCATAGATACTTTGAATGTAATTCAAGCCATATCCACCGGAATCAACAGGCGTTGACCGTGCCTGCAGATTATTTTCAACAACAATAAATCGTCCCTCACTCCTCACGACGATAGTAAGAGGCTGCTCTTTTGAAACCACGTTGTGCTTAACGGCATTTTCGACTGCGGTTTGAATGGCCATTGACGGCAACCGGCACTGCAGATGCCCGGTATCTATATGTACATGAAGTACCTGGAGAGCTTCACCAAACCGTACACGCAGCAGGAAGGTGTACTGCTCTGCAAAATCGATCTCTGCCTGGACTGTGGAAAGACTGTCAGGAAACTCATTCAGCACGTACCGGTATACCTTGGAGAGTTTCATCACGAAAGTTTTAGCGGTCTCAGGCTCGCGGGCAATCAGCACGCTTAAAGAGCCAAGCGAATTGAAAAGAAAATGAGGATTAATCTTTTGCTTTAATTTATCAAGCTGCAGCAGCGCATTCTCCTTCTGCTGCTTTTCTGAAGTCAGCAGTAATTTCTGTTTCTCGATCAGGAGAGTTTGCTGCTCGTCTTCAGCCCTTCGTCTTAATTCAAATTCTTTCAGCCATTTCCGCTGACTGTAAATGCCGGTGCCCAATATGACAATAAGAGCAAAAAGACCAAATATTGCAGAATATTTCGATATAGAATTAATTTCATCGCTCACCAGTAAAGTGGGCGTATCTACGACAAATACCCAGGATTTTCCGGCAACGTTAAAAGAGGAGTATTTTCTAACAACAGGAAGCCCTAGAAAATCGGAATGAACGGTATCCATCAGAATCTTTCTTCCGGAGGTTTGCTGCACTAATCTTAGTTCCTGCCTGCTTAAAACCTTCTTTCCAATAAGTTTCTGATCAGGATAAAAAATTGCGGCACCATCCTGGTCTGCTATAAAGGCATAGGACTGACCTTCCGGATCAGCCACTTCCATATACTTCTGCAATTCCCGCATATCCACCTCAAATCCAAGGACAAGAGATTTCCCGGATTGTAAGTTAACTGCTGTTACTCCATAAACCCATCTAACCGATTCGGAGCTTTTAATTAGTTCACTATATGCGCCTTTAGCAGGAATGACATTCAATAACTGGTTGCTTATCTTCTTATCAACGACTGAATGAATACTTTCCGAAGATTGACGGCTTTCAGTATTAATATGTTTTATTTCATCCTTTCCAGTGGAATACCAAATATGATTAACAATAGGGTCGGAGAAAAGTACAGCCTTGAACAAAAAGGGCTGCTTACCGTCTTTCAATTCCTGCTCAGCTACCTGCCGGGCAAGACTGACCTTTTCAATCAACTCATTAAAACGACTGCGGAAAAAAGACTCTTTATTCCTTTGGATTGCGGCAGTATATACTTCGCCAATCGTCTCCGCCGATTTTTCTAACCGCCAGTTGATAAAAAAGGCAACAGCGATAAAAGAAACTACTATAATAACCGCCGGAAGCAGCAGATAACCACGACCTTTCACCTCATTCTTCATCAGGGGCAAAGATACAGGTTTAGAAAGATGTCCACCTCATATCCAATATAAACGGGCATACCACATCAGTCGGTTTACAGTCAGGGGAAATCTGTGCTATTCTTCCGCTGATACGGACTATTTTCCTCTGGCCCCTCACGATACATTTGTAGTGTTGAATTAATATATATATAAACAATGAAAACAATACAGACACCTTCATTAGATCAGGTAAGCGAAAAATCCCGGACAATTCTTGAACAGGTACAAAAGAAACTAGGCAAGGTTCCAAACCTCTACGCAACCATTGGTTACTCCTCATCCGCCTTGCAGGCCATGCTCGATTCAGAGACAGCACTCTCACACGACTCCAGCTTCACAGCTAAAGAACGAGAAGCAATCAATCTCATCGTTTCGCAGGTAAACGATTGTGCCTATTGCCTGGCTGCTCACACCGCTGTTGCCAAAATGAAAGGCTTCACAGAAGAAGATACTATTGCTATCCGGAAGGTTCAGTATGGAGACGAGAAACTGAATACCGTCATTCTGCTTGCACAATCTATTACCGCTAACAAAGGAGCAGCAGAGCGGGCTCTGCTGGACACCTTCTTCGAAGCAGGCTACGATGAAAAAGCTTTAGTTGAACTGATCTCGCTGATCACTTTGCGGAGCTTTACAAATTATGTATTTGTCAATACAAAAGTTCCCGTTGATTTCCCGGCAGCAAAACAACTTTACTGATTTAAAACACTACTCATTCGATTAAAAACATTAAAACGATCAAATCATGTCCAAAACAATTTTTATAACAGGCGCATCCAAAGGATTTGGAAGAATATGGACGAACGCTTTACTGGAAAGAGGCGACAACGTGGTAGCCACCAGCCGCAATATTGATGCTTACAGCGATATTGCAGCCCAATACCCCGGCAGTTTTCTCCCCCTGAAGCTGGATATTACAGATAAGGCAGCGGCAATTGACGCCATACAAAAAGCAAAAAGCCGGTTCGGAACACTGGATGTCGTAATTAACAATGCAGGTTACGGCGTTTTCGGAGCAGTAGAAGAACTCGAAGAAAAAGATGTACGCAATATTCTGGATGCGAACATCCTGGGTACTTTATTTGTCACCCAGGCAGCATTACCCATTCTGCGCGAGCAGGGGCACGGGCATATCATTCAGCTGTCAAGTGTATTAGGCGTATGGTCGTTACCGACCCTCGGCATCTACAATGCCACTAAGTTCGCGGTAGAAGGATTAAGCGAAGCATTGGCCAAAGAAGTAAAAGGCTTCGGCATCCACGTTACCCTGATAGAACCGAATGGTTACAAAACTGATTTCGGTGGAAGCTCAGCCGTGGTAGCCACAGCGAACCCGGCTTATGATACCGTACGCAACGAGCTGTTCCAAACAGAAGGAATGCCTGCCGAACAATACGGAAATCCGCAGGCAACTGCCTCTGCTATCTTAAAACTGATTGACTCAGACAACCCTCCCTTACGCTTATTCCTTGGCAATCTCGGTCTCCGTAAAACCAAACAGGTATACGCTGACCGGCTTGCAGAGTGGGAATCCTGGGATACTGTAGCAGTAGCGGCTCACGGATAAAAGGGTTGAGTCCAAATTGTTAATTTACGACAATGACACAATTCAAAACATTAAGCGAACTTCATCGGGGAAACAGCACTGGAGCTGATCCTCCTGGCATTAATTTCTGAAGCAAAGAACTTATTAAGAAGTGCAGACCAGGGCATTGCAGAAATAGCCTATTTCCCGGGATTCGAAAATACCTCGTATTTCACCAGGCCGTTTAAAAACAGACCGGTATGAAACCGCTGGAATTCAGAAAAAGCGTTTTAGCAAATTAAGGGCATAGATTGTAATGCCGATCCAGGTCTGAACACTTTCTTTACCAGGATATAATAAGTTATTTTATCTTTATCGAAACACCACAAATAACTTATTATATGTTATTTGCTTAATTAGCTGAAATGATAAACCAATTGATGCCCTTATTAAAATTCAGGAGTCCCGGTACTGACCACACCGGGCTAAGAAAGGCGGGAGCAGCCGCTCTTATCCTTTCCTTTAGAACCCTCTGTTTTCTGATGCTTACCCTAACCGCCTCCGCGCAAAACTTAAGTGTGTCGGGCTTGCAGGTGGAACACCAGATTAACCCGATGGCGGTAGAACCTGCCATACCCAGAATGAGCTGGAAACTGGCATCCCCGGGCAAAAACATCTTGCAGCGCAGTTATGAAATCAGGGTGGGTACCGACCGGAATGCCGTCAGGTCGGGGAAGAATTTATACTGGACCAGTAAAAAAAATACAGACCAATCAATATTGGTTGAATATGAAGGTCCCGCTCTAAAACCAGGTCAACGATACTACTGGCAGGTAAGGGTGACCGATAATTATGGACATATATCTCCGTGGAGCCCGCTGCAATTCTGGCAAATGGGGTTAAAACCCTCGAACTGGAAGGCACAGTGGATATCGGTACCAGGTGCTGATACTTCACTCGCCAGCCCGCTTTTCAGGAAAAAATTCACTCTGAGCAAGGCTGTAAAGTCGGCATCAGCATATATCACATCAAGAGGGTTATACGAAGCGTACATTAATGGAACCCGCATCGGGCAAGATTACCTGACGCCGGGATGGACAAGCTATAAAGATCATTTGCAATACCAGGTATACGATGTCACTGCATTGCTCAGTAAGGGGGACAATGTGCTGGCAGCCATGCTGGGAGATGGGTGGTATAAAGGCAGGATAGGGTTCAGTTATCAAAAGGCTTTCTATGGTGATACCCGGGCTCTTTTAATGCAGATGGAAGTAGAGTATACCGATGGCAGCAGAGAAATCTTACTGTCCGATGAAAGCTGGAGGACTGCATTTGGCCCGGTGCTCAGTTCAAATATCTACGATGGCGAAACCTATGATGCCACCAAAGAACGCTCTGGCTGGACAACACCAGCTTACAAAGAAGACGCTGACTGGAAGAAGGTAAGAAAGCTGGACTACGGGTATGACAACCTGATTGGCATGAGCGCCGACGGTGTCAGGAAGCAGGAGAGTATCAAAGCTGTGAAGATATTAAAAACCCCGAAGGGAGAAACCGTTGTGGATTTCGGACAAAACCTGGTGGGTTGGGTAGAGCTTAAAGTCAAAGGGCCTGAAAATACAAAGATCACCTTAAGTCATGCAGAGGTTCTGGACAAGGCAGGATACTTTTACACCGACAACCTGCGGTCGGCTAAACAGCAAAACGTCTATTACCTTAAAGGAAACAAGGAACAGTTCTTCTCTCCGCACTTCAGCTTCCAGGGTTTCCGGTATGCCAGGGTAGAAGGATTTCCCGGCGATTTAAAGCCGGAAGATCTCACGGCCGTGGTCATTCATTCAGATATGGAGCCTGCGGGCTCGTTTAACTCATCTAACCCGCTGCTTAACCAGTTGCAGCATAACATCGCCTGGGGACAGAAAGGAAATTTCGTGGATGTTCCTACCGACTGCCCACAGCGTGATGAACGCCTGGGCTGGACGGGTGATGCACAGGCATTTTATAACACCGCCGCATACAACATGGATGTAAGCGGCTTCTTTACCAAATGGCTTAAAGACGTAAAAGCCGATCAGCATAAAGATGGCAGCATTCCTTTCGTTGTACCCGATGTCCTGACTCCCAACGATGCAGGCTCAGCGGGCTGGGGCGACGTCGTTACCATTATTCCCTGGGGAATGTATCTTACTTACGGTGATAAACGAATACTGGAAACCCAGTACAGCAGTATGAAAGCCTGGGTTGATTTCATTACGTCCAGAAGCAGGCAAAACCTCTGGAATACAGGGTCTCATTTTGGCGACTGGCTGTTTTACCGCCCGGATGATGACAATGACGGCCGCGCGGCGGTGACTGACAAATATCTCATCGCACAGTGTTTCTATACTCATTCCACACAACTGTTGATAAATGCGGCAAAAGTACTGGGGAAGAATGAAGATCACGCAAAGTATTCATCCTTATTAAACGACATAAAAACCGCTTTTGTAAAAGAGTACCTCACTCCAAACGGCAGGCTGGTGTCTTCTACGCAGACCGCTTACGTTCTGGCGCTGCAGTTTGATATGTTACCGGAAAATCTGCGTGCCTCCGCAGCGGAAAGGCTGGTGCAAAATATCCGTGACTACGGGAATCACCTGACCACCGGCTTCCTGGGCACGCCTTATCTTTGCCACGCCCTTACGAAATCCGGATATACGAATGTTGCGTATGACCTGCTGATGCAGGAGACCTACCCCTCATGGTTATACCCTGTAAAGATGGGAGCCACCACTATATGGGAACGCTGGGACGGCATAAAGCCCGACGGCAGCTTCCAAACACCCAGCATGAACTCCTATAACCACTATGCTTACGGTGCAATCGGAGACTGGATGTACCAGAACATCGCCGGGATCCAGGCCGGAGAGCCAGGATATAAAAAGATCATTATAAAACCCATCGCCGGAGGTAAACTTACCCACGCAGAAGGATCATATGAGAGTAGCTATGGCACCATCCGCAGCAAATGGAGAATAGAGAACAATAAGTTTAAACTGACCGTTACCATCCCTCCTAATACGACAGCGGAGGTATTCGTGCCGGATACGCAAGGAAAATCATATAAAAGTTTCCATGTCGGTTCCGGAGAGCATTATTTTGAGGGATAGGTGGGGTCAGTGATGGGAGCTTTTATAACTGCTTTCAATGTTGATCAGGGGATTAAAAAAGGAAATTTCCTTTGCTGGGCCGAATAAAACTGTCCGTAATTCATCAAACATAAAGCAGCAAGGAAATCCGCATTTTCATAATACTGCAATACTATTTGAATGTAAATAAATTAGCCTACATTTGGTTACTAAAAACCTCACACATGAAAAAAAACCTAATTATAATCGTCATGTTCTTGCCATTAGTTGCCCTTTCCCAGAGAAGTGATTCCTCAAAAAACTCAGTACCATTAAAAGATGGTGATATCCAGTACGAAAGAATATACGATTTAGATAGCACAATAAAAAAGGATGAGCTTTATAGCAGAGCAATTCGATGGATGGCTAAAATATTTATTGATTCAAAAGAAGTAATAAGAATCGCAGACAAGGAAAACGGGAATATTGTTGGCAAAGGAAGTTTTGACATTGTTACAAGCAGCTTTTGGGGAATTAAATATCGAATTCAAATGATAACAGATATCACCGTTAAAGATAAAAAATATAAAATCCTGTTTAACCAGTTTGTATATAGGTATTTAAATGAAAAAACTCCTGCAGATCAATATTATCCTCTTAAAAGATACTTGAAACCTCACAGGGATGATGATCACTTATCACTCGGGCATGATAATAAGCTCTTTCGTGAAATAAATATCAAAATTGAAGAATTGATGTCAAGCTTATATAAAGATATGTCATCTAATATATCTGTAAGCGACTTCTAAGTTTATATCAAGCTATACAACTAGTATCTTAAAGCAGCGGAAGCAAACGAGAAGTTCAGTCATATCGCCCCCGAAGAAAACGCTTATATCTCAATGCGCAACTTGATGAGGTATTTCATTTGCCCCTAATTGATGCCTAAGAAAATAGATTTGTCCAGTCTGCAACATTATGCTTTAACAATACAGGAAGACAAGGATATAATAAAAGAGAACCTTGGACAGATTATCTGAAAGAAACCTCTCATGATGTCGACTGGCCTTTTTAAGCTGATCGGGGGAACTAAATGCTGGATACGGTATCCGTCGATGTAGATAATGCAGCTACAATAGCTTCATGCTGGCAGAAATTATATTTGGAAGGCGCAATACTAATCATTCTGATTTATTTCTTAGCATGTAAATTCTACCCGTCTCAGCCCCTCAACGCAAAAGAGCCAGCAATTCCGTTGAACTGCTGGCTCTTGTAGCCCCGGCGGGAATCGAACCCACATCTAGAGTTTAGGAAACGCCTATTCTATCCGTTGAACTACAGGGCCATCCAACTTAACGAATCACACTGCCATTAGCAGCGTTTTCCGCAGGAGTTACAAAAATAAGTTTTCCTTCCGGATTTTCCGACATCAAAATCATTCCTTTTGAAAGAATTCCTTTAATTTCCCTCGGCTCAAGGTTCACCAGGATACTAACCTGCTGACCGACAATAGCCTCAGGCTCGAAATATTCAGCAATACCGGATACCACCGTTCTGGTATCGATGCCGGTATCAATAGTGAGTTTAAGCAGTTTCTTAGTCTTAGCCACTTTCTCTGCGGCGAGAATAGTTCCGACGCGGATGTCCATAGCCGAGAACTGATCATAATTGACATTCTCCTTAGCTGGTGCCGCTTCCACCGGAACCACAGCAACCTCTTTAGCTTTACTTAGCTTCTCCAGTTGCCTTTCGATAACAGCATCCTCCACCTTTTCAAACAGCAATTCAGCTTTATTTAACTGGTGCCCGTCCTGGAACCGAACCTCCTGGTCATACATAAACACCTCAGAAGAAAGATTCAACATAGCGAATATTTTCTTCGAAGCGGTCGGCAGGAACGGCTGAGAAAGCACGCCTAAATGCCCAATAATATGTAAACAGTTTTGTAAAACTTCACGCGTAGCTTCCGAATCAGTTTTAAAGGTTTTCCACGGCTCCTTATCAGTAAGATATTTATTTCCCAACCGGGCTACATCCATCAACTCCGATAAACCCTGACGGAACTTATAATTCTCAATATCCTCACCAATCGCATGGTAGGCCTTTCCGATCTGGTCGTAAAGATCCTTGTCCCGAAGCTCTGCCGAGCCCTCCACTTTTCCCTCATAATACTTATGCATCAGGATCATCACCCGGTTCACAAAGTTACCAAGAATCGCTACCAGTTCATTATTAACCCTAGCCTGGTAATCTTTCCAGGTAAACTCACTATCAGAAGTTTCGGGCAGGATAGAAGTCAGCACATACCTGAGTTCATCCTGTTTTCCCGGAAACTCTTCCAGGTATTCATGGAGCCATACCGCATGGTTGCGGGACGTGGAAAGCTTATCACCTTCCAGGTTCAGGAATTCATTTGCCGGAACATTCTCAGGCAGAATATACTCACCATGCGCATGCAAAATCGAAGGAAAAGTGATACAATGAAATACGATGTTATCCTTACCGATGAAATGGATCAGGCAGGAATTATCTTCCTCGTTCTCCTGACGCTTCCAGTATTTTTGCCAGTCTGTTCCGTTATCCAGGGCCCATTGCTTGGTAGCAGAGATATAACCAATCGGGGCATCAAGCCAAACATAGAGCTTCTTACCCTTAGCCTCCGCCAACGGAACATCAATTCCCCAGTCCAGGTCGCGTGTCATCGAGCGCGGCTGCAGACCGGCTTTCAGCCAGGAACTGCACTGTCCGTATACATTTGGTTTCCATTTGTTTTTCTTTCCTTCAAGCAACCATTCTTCCAGCCAGGGCTGATATTTATCAAGAGGCAGATACCAGTGTTTCGTTGTACGCAGCACAGGAGCCTTACCACTCAACGTAGATTTCGGGTTAATCAGATCAGTCGGGTTCAGTGAGGTACCACATTTTTCGCACTGATCTCCATAAGCACCATCACTCCCGCAATTAGGACAAGTGCCAATGATATACCTGTCGGCCAGGAACTGATCATACTCTTCATCGTAATACTGCTCAGATTCCTTCTCCAAAAACTCCCCTTTCTCATACAGGTTAAGGAAAAACTCCTGGGAAAGATCATGGTGAATAGGAGAAGACGTACGATGGTAAATATCAAATGCAATACCGAACTGCTCAAAGCTCTCCTTTATCTGCTCATGATATTTGTCAATGATCTGCTGTGGCGTGATCCCCTCCTTCTTTGCCCTGATAGTAATAGCGGCACCGTGTTCATCAGATCCACAAACCCAAACCACATCCTTCCCGCGCAGCCTCATGTGCCTTACAAAAATATCAGCAGGAATATAGGCCCCTGCAAGGTGACCAATATGAAGCGGCCCGTTTGCATAAGGCAACGCCGAAGTAACAGTATATCGTTTAAAATTATCTAATTCAGACATTCAAAATAGATTGTGATAACCCGGCAAAGATACTGATTGAGCTTGAAAAAAAACTCTTAACTTTCGCCCTTTAAACTTTTACTACTGATGATTGCACCCCCATATCTGAAAAAAGGCGATAAGATTGCGATAACCTGCCCCGGAAAAAGCTTACCTTCAGATATCAACAGCGCCATTCAACTCCTCGAGTCCTGGGGGCTGGAAGTTGTGCTCGGAGAAACAGTAACTGCGTCCTATCATCAGTTTGCCGGTCCCGACGAATTACGCGCAAAAGACATGCAACGTTTTCTGGACGACGATTCAATCAAAGCAATCATCGCAGCCAGGGGAGGATACGGAACCATTCGTATAATAGACACACTCGACTTCACACATTTCAGACAAAACCCTAAGTGGGTAGTGGGTTTCAGTGACATTACAGTGCTCCATAGCCATATTCACGCCACCTGCGGCATACAAACCATCCATGGCCACATGCCGCTGAACGTACCAGATGCCACTAAGCCGTCCCTGGAATCCCTGCGTAAAGCTCTATTCGGTGATCCTCTTCACTACGAGTTCCAGAGTACAGTTCCCGGCCGCAGTGGAGATGCAGAAGGAATTCTAATAGGAGGAAACTTAACCTTACTGGTCATGATGACCGGTTCCGTCTCTGAAATGGACTTTACCGATAAGATCCTTTTTATAGAAGACGTAGGCGAATATCTTTACTCCGTAGACCGCATGCTCTGGCAACTTAAACGAGCCGGCAAGCTAGCAAAGCTGAAAGGACTGATAGTAGGAGCTTTTACCGACATGAAAGACAACGATATCCCATTTGGAGAAACGGTCAGGGATATCGTCATGAATATGGTGGAGGGATATGATTATCCTGTGTGCTTCGATTTCCCGGCAGGGCATATTGAGAATAATTATGCGCTTAATTTTGGCCGGAAACTTCACCTAAGCACAATAACTCAAAGGGCTAAATCATTATTACATTTTAGCAGTTCAAATGCCATACATTTTATTTGATAGTTCTAATCTACTTTGATCAAATAATCTGTAAGCGGCAGCCGTTTTAATGAGTTATATCTATTTTAATTTACCCTTAACCTCCCATTAGTTGATGCTTTCTCTTTTCCATATAGGAGGGATACCATTCCCATCTTGTTCGTATTGTTAAAAAGGTTTTAGTTCCTCAATATCGATGAAATTCTTTCGGGACATAAAGGCGGTGGGTACTAACGGCTTCTATCTCAGATACCGATTAAAGTACTTTTCTACAGTTACTGCTTCAATATCTTTTCCTTTCGGAAATGACCTGGGTACTCAGGAAAATATCCATTTCATGTGGTGGTCAAGCAACAGCGCCTCTGGCTTCCGTACCATTAATGATTTCGAGATAAATGCAAAAGACTGTTATCTATCATCCTTTTGCAGAACTAGTCTGTTTGATGGCCGGCTTGGATATGTCAGCCTTATATCCAGAATGCGGACGGTACAAGATAGAATAAACCTCAAACCGTCATACCTATATGGAAAAGGCCCCACAAAGAAGAATATAGCAAAGCTAGAAGAGAAGATAGGAAGATGTCCTACAAAGTCGATCAGTACCGGACAATTAAAGTCAATCATACATTGAAGACTTTAACGGAAAGAAAAGTTAATAAGTAAAGAAGGTATCTTCCTTCGAAAAACCAGAACTATAGAGCCCGAAGTATTATTTAGTCAGCTAAAAGGAATAATCTGCTCAGACTACGTACACTTTATAACCTAAACATGAGTTCGGACTAGCAGCTATAGCGCATAACTTAAGAAAAATGACAG
This sequence comes from Pararcticibacter amylolyticus, assembly GCF_003130405.1. Classification (GTDB taxonomy): domain Bacteria; phylum Bacteroidota; class Bacteroidia; order Sphingobacteriales; family Sphingobacteriaceae; genus Arcticibacter; species Arcticibacter amylolyticus. The sequence goes on along the minus strand of NZ_QEAS01000001.1, from coordinate 492,051 downwards.
CAAAGCTCATAAAAGTCCTGTCAATCAACCTGAATCGTTAGTATAAACTACTATCAACACAGTTTATCCAGTTTCAACCATCATTAGCATAAATTGAAAATCTACTGATAAGATTTTCAACTATCCTGTAAAGCAAAGAGGGTGCCTTTTTGGGCACCCTCTTCAACAGCAATAAAAAGTTTTACTCTGTATCCGTCCACTGAGTTCTTCTATGCCCTTTTACAATATAGGTCGCACCATCCACGGTAGTACTATATTTAATATAAATACTATCTGCGACGGCGCCACTTGGCAACTTAACCGCATCTAGGATTACCTTGCCTTCTATTATATTAAAAGTAGTTCCTGCCTTTGCTTGGTTCGATATATTCTGACCAATAAACGCTTTCTCACTTAAATTTACATCCACTTTACCAAGCAGAGCCACAGCTTGGGTTGTACCTAATTTAACCCAAGCTTTATCGGCGTCATTGTTAGTGGTGTTGTAAGTCCTAAGGGCAAACAGTGATCCTGCCTTATTAGCAGGAGTAGCACCAAATGCATTCCCGCTTGCGTCATATACGTGAGATAGCCATTCACCCGACATAGGATAGATTGCACTATTCTCTACCTCCTGGTCTGAATAAGTATCGCACCCGCTAGAGGTAAAAACGACAGCGACAAACAGGATATATATTAAATTTCTAGCCTTCATATTTCTCATTTTAACTAAACAATTAATTTTGATTCGCTTCCTTGTGCCACCACATAGGCGTAGTAATAGGAACTACAGACGGAGTATTGGGATTATAGTCACTTGATCTTTTGGGAAACAACAGCCTTCTTGGAAGCTTGCCTGCAGCCAATACTGAATTCACGGCTATAGTGTACTCACCTGGCACATATTCGTCATCTTCTGTATCCACATTACTTATTAGAGGATAGCCTGTCCTATTCTGATCAAAGAAAGAATCCCAAGCTTGGCTACGGGCAGCTGCAACCCACTTCTGTGTTATAATTTGCTCCAGCATTCCTCCCAAACCTGCAGTAGAGTGAAACTCATATTTTCCGCCTGAGGCTAAGAAAGGTGCGGCATTTAATGGAAGTGAAGCAGAATTCCATCTCTCAAACGCTAATGTTACTCCTCTGTCGTAATTAGTTTTGGCTTCACTAACATTTCCCAACCTCGCGTATGCTTCAGCCTTTAAAAATGCTACTTCTGCTGCTGACATAAAGAAAACTGGATCAGTTGGCTTAATTACAGCTCTTGAGGTCTGAGAAATATCCTCATTCGCCAAATAATCTCCTTGCTCAAGCCCATAATATTCCGGCCAAGGCTCTCCAGTCTCTTCATCTACCACAATTTTTCCAGTTTCCGGATCTATAGTTGATGATAAAATAGTCTTCTCATAAAAAGCACCAATTCTGGGATCCTGATTCGCTAAAAGATATTTCAATAGCGTATTGCTAGCCCGCATGTTGCCAGCGTTATTAAGTTTCCGCCTGTCTTGTTCATACAAGGGATTCGATTTATTCTCCGCATCAATAAAGACGTCCATCTTTGCATCGGCTGCCAAAAGGTTATCCCCTAACAAAGTAGTAATTGCAGCCTGATTCGTGGAAAAATCCCTCATTAAAATCTTCAATTTCAAAGATTTGGCAAAAGCAACCCAATTTTCAATATCACCATTGAAAATAAAATCCTCCTTACCCATGGGGTCTAACGCGCTGGCTTGTGAAGCCTTTGATATAGCATCATCAAGCATAGAGATTATTATTCCGTTAACAACCTTGCTATCATCAAATTTTGGCTGAGGATAAGTGGCAAAATCTAATCCTTCTTTAACGGGTATTGCGCCATAAAAATCATTCAGAATGTGATAATCAAACGCTGCCATTACCTCGGCTGCCAAATAATAATGCCATTCTCCTTTTGCAGAAGCCCTCTGCATAGCCAATTTTAAGTCACTCAATGCACCAGACCACATATTACTCCAGGTGTCATTATAACTTGAGATCGTAAGGTTATATTGATCAAGTGTTCTATACTGACTCGCATTATTATTTTGCGTATAATGCTGTGACCAAAAACCACCTATTAACTGGAAGTCCCCACCCACACGGGACGCTGAGTAAGCGAGGCCGGATGGCAGCAGAAACTTAGCTTCAGTATCCTTTAAATAGTTAGGATCGTTATCGTTTATATCAAGAGCCTTTTTACATGCCGTTCCAGATAACAGCAGAAGTAAAACAGACGCATAAATCTTTATTTTTTTCATTTCTTTTTTCCTATCTTATTAATTGACTAGAAAGTTACTCTTAAGCTTGCACCGATGCTTCTCATAGTAGGGCCGGCAGCAAATTCACCAAATTCCGAAGCAATATCGTTACCATAATTAGTTCCTTCCGGATCAACAAATGTATTCGATTTCGGCGTAAACATGAGAAGATTTCTTCCGATCAAACTCACATCAACATTAGATAATCTTGCCTTTGACACCAGGCTTTTAGGTAACGAGTAGGTCAATACTACTTCACGCAGTTTCAAATAATCACGGTCAATTATGTAATCACGGTATCTTGCCTGATTGGTATTCCCATACCAGTAAGAATACATTCCAGTTGTAGAAATCTGAATATTATTTTCTACGTATGAAGTAACGCCGTTTGTTGTAACTTCCCTAACAGAGTTAGGTACAACAAAGGGCTGACGCATGTTATAAGTGGTTTCCATGGTATTTCCAACAAAGGCATTAAGTTGTTTTGTATAGGAATACATTTGACCACCCTTACGCCAATCAATGGTTAAGCCAAGGGAGAAATTCTTATATTTAAGATTATTATTAAATCCTAAGATGAAATCTGGATTGGAGCTACCATAGTCTTCCTTATCATTAGGATCAATAGACTCATAGCCGTTCGAGCCGACAATTATCTTTCCCGCATCAGGGCCACTTTCAACTCTTCTGATTTTAGGCACCCTGTAAATTCCGAGAGGCTCGCCAACTCGCGCAACGTAATCAATTGAATATGCATTCTCAATTACTATTTCTTTGGCATTACCATATAATTTCAGAACCTTGCTTTTGTTCTTAGTGAAATTAGTCACAAAGGTCCACTGAAAATCCTTTGTCTTAACAGGAATAAGAGTAAGCAACGCCTCAAAACCTTTATTCTGGATATTACCAATGTTCAGTGTTTGCGTTGTAAAACCAGCTTCGGGAGCAATGGAAGCTCTAACTATCTGATCCTTTGTTTTCCTGTTATAATAAGAGAAATCTAATCCAATACGGCTGTTAATCCAACGTGTATCTAAACCTAATTCCCATTCAGTGGTGATTTCCGGCTTCAAATTCTCATTTCCTAGATTATTGCTTTGAGTTAAACCTAACACACCCTGTAAAGGCGTATAAATATCACCAAAAGGAAGTGCTGGTTTTGAAGGAATAAATGGAGTACCTACGCGATAAGGATCTGCATCATTTCCTGTTTGTCCCCATGCAGCACGAACCTTTAAGTAACTCAACTTTTCAGATTGTAAATCCTTAAACGCGTCAGTAAATACAAATGAAGTATTAGCTCCCCAATAGAAATAACTTCTGTTATTCTTTGGCAAGGTAGACGACCAGTCGTTTCTTAATGACACATTGGCGAACCAATAATCTTTGAATCCGAAATCTAGACTTCCGAAAACGGCCATTAGTCTTCTACGATTTATCAAAGATTCAGAAATCGGCTCAGATGTACTTTTGTTCTGCAAACTGTACCAATTGGGTACATTTAAGCCCGAAACATATGAATTGAGAAATTCATATTTCCTTTGGTTATAGTTATAACCGACTACTCCGCCTAAAGAAATATCTTCATTTAATTTATAGTCTCCCTGCAGCAAAAGATTAGCATCTATTTGACCATCTTTCCTGAAGTTTTCACCATACCGGCCTACAGTTGGCGCCTTTTCCCATACAGTTGAAAAAGATCCCGGAGTAAAGTTGACAAGTGCTCCCCAATCCTTAAGCTTAGTATTATTGAAATCACCTCCTAAACGACCTATTGCCCTGGTGTTTTTAAATACTTCGTAAGATAGTTCAAGCTTTCCAAAGATCCGGTCATCCTGAAGACGACTTCCATTCTCATTTACAATGAAATAAGGATTTTCCGCGTAAGCGGTGAAATAATTATCTACATTATTATAGACATTCTTATAATCTTTAAGCTGACTAATAGGAATATCTACAGGAATCTGAATGAGCTCCTGGTATAAAGTAGCACCACCATCACTTGTGCCCTGTCCGGAGAAAACAGCATTCATATCTCTTCTGATATAATTTACGCTATAGTCTGCCTTAAATTTTCCGTAATCAGAATTTCCACGTAAAGAGAAGTTATTTCTCGCGTATTTATCTGCATCTGTAGGAACAACTCCATTTTGAGTAGTGTTGGAATAAGAGAACATTAAAGAATTATGATCTCCACCTCCTGATATCGTAACAGAATTTTGAATATCAGAACCAGTGTCGTAGAAGTCACGGATATTGTCCTCAACATAAGAATAGGGCTTCTGTCTGCGAACGCCGTTTACTTCTGTGCCCCAATCTCTTACTATTCCATCAAATTTAGGGCCCCAGGAGCCATTTTCTTCGTAAGCCTGATAAGGCCAGCCCTGACCAAAGATATTCTGAGTTTGAGGTACCCGTAAAACATTGCTTAAGTTGAATGCTCCTGTATAAGTTACGTTCAACTTCTGATTTTGCTTACCCCTCTTTGTCGTAATCATGATAACACCATGAGCAGCCCTTGATCCATATAAAGCAGTAGCTGAGGCACCTTTGAGGATAGACATCGATTCAATGTCCTCAGGGTTAAAATCATTAGCCTGGTTCCCGAAATCCATCGATCTTGAGAACTGGCTTTCGGTACTTCCTGTAAAAGCGTTATTCAACGTATTATTATTAACAGGAACTCCATCAACTACATACAAGGGGTTATTTCCTCCTGAAAATGACGAAACACCTCTGATCACAACTTTAGTGGATCCACCTGGCGCACCAGAGTTTGAAATTGAAACACCAGCAACCTTTCCCTGGACACCACTCATAGCATTAGCGTTTCTTGCAGCTGTTAAATCCTCGGCTTTAACAGTAGAAGCGGCATAACCAATTGCCTTTTGCTGCCTTGATAAACCTAAAGCTGTCACTACAACCTCTGTAAGTTGATTCGCGTCCCCGCTTAGCGTTACATTAAGGACACTTCTCGCACCAACCGCATTTTCTTGTGTTCCATATCCGATGTACGTAAATACCAAAACAGCATTGTTTCCAGGAACCTTAATAGAAAACTGTCCGTTTGCACCGGTTTGAGTACCTGTTGTTGTACCCTTTACTCTTACACTTACCCCCGGGAGAGGCAAGCCATCGTCTTTACCCTTTACCGTACCGGTCACGGTACGTTCTTGCGCCATGGCACACGTAGCCAGCAGCAACAAGATGAATAAACTTGATAAAAGTTTTTTCATATGTTCTTTCTAAATTAATGATTAAAGTATAAAGTTGGGGAGTTTATTCCATTTTTCAAATTTTTATTTGCTTTTTTTTAAAAGAAATATAAAAAGGAGTCATTTTAAGAACAAAAACATGCTATTGTGATACAATAATTACAGTTCTCAAAGTCTTTTATGAAAATGAATTTTACCACCACATCCGGGTTCGACTATCCTAAGATATGGAAAGTTGATCACATTTGAAAGCATCTAAAGACTTTATCTTTTAAAGATAAATACCTAAAGAAGCTCAAAATTGCACTTGATCCTCTTGTGATGAATCTATTCTTTTTAATCGGCAAGAAAACAAATATTAATTTTTATAATACTATGTATTGCATAATACCAAACAAAACATATATCTTTGTATCATGATAGTAGAGAACACTCAAACCCAAATGAGGAAAGGGATACTCGAGTACTGTATCCTTGCTGTTATCTCGCGGGGCGAGATATATGCCTCAGACATAATCAGTGAGCTGAAGAAGGCGCAGCTCCTGGTGGTGGAGGGAACATTATACCCATTGCTGACACGGCTGAAAAATAACGGCCTTCTCAGCTACAACTGGGTAGAATCGACATCCGGTCCGCCGCGTAAATATTATAAGCTTACTGAAGCCGGAGCCGAAGTTTTTAAACAACTCGATAAAACCTGGGAAGAGCTCGTATACGCAGTCGATATTTCCACTGGCCGGAAAGAATCCGGTAACGATACATTGAAACAGAACGGCTAAACGCTAAAGCGATAAAAAACACAGAATAAATTAAGATA
>NZ_QEAS01000001.1:443792-485719 GCF_003130405.1 Pararcticibacter amylolyticus | reverse complement strand
ACTCAAAAAATATCCGTCATGAACAAAACCATTATTATCAATATCAACGGCATGGTTTTCCATATTGAAGAAGATGCCTACGAAGTGCTCAGGGCCTATATGACCGATGTCAAGCGCCATTTCGCCTATACAGCCGACAGTGAAGAAATTGTCACCGACATCGAGAACCGGCTTGCCGAGATGTTTAATGAGCGGCTCGCGGAGCAGAATAAACAGGTGATCGTCGTCCAGGATGTAACAGAAATTACTGCCCGGATGGGAAGTGCCAACGATTTTGACGTGCAGGATGAAGATAGTTCCTATAATACGTCCGGCTTCAGGGCAGAAAGAAAGCTTTACCGCGACACAGACGACCGGATAATAGGAGGAGTATGCTCCGGGCTCGGTCATTACTTTGATATGGAAGCGAAATGGATCAGAGTGATCACCTTGATTATTACACTCTTATGGGGAACCGGCCTGATTGTTTATATCATCCTTTGGATCGTCATGCCCGCTGCAAAAACGCGTACAGAAAAGATGGCGATGAAAGGTGAACCCATCAATCTTCAGAATTTTAAGAAGAATTTCGACGAAGAGCTTGAAGCTGTCAGGGGAAACCTCAACGACTTGCATAACTCCGCCAAACCCGGAATCAGGAGAACAGGAGATTTCTTTTCGGAATTTTTCCGCAATACCGGTGATGTGATCGGAAAAGTGGTTGTATTATTTGTCAAAATCATCGGGGGGATCATTATCTTCAGTGGGGTGATGTCTCTGTTCTTCCTGGTTATGGGACTGATATTCGCTGTTGGATTTTGGGACACCACAGGCTTCCAGGTCTTTCCGATCAATGTAATCAACCCGGAATACCGGAATCCTATATTTTTCAGCGCCTTTTTACTCCTGCTCATCCCTTTAATCGCATTGGTGCTGTTCGCCATCCGTGTGCTGTTCAACCGCAAGGTCATCACCAGAACCGGTTCATTCGCTTTGCTGATATTATGGATCACCGGCTTAGGAATGGCTGTGTTCTACGGATCAAAAGTAGGATCTGAATTCCAGGAAGACGCCCGTTTTGAGCAAACTACTGCATTGAAGCCCGAACCTGTGCTGTATATCCGTCAAAATTCAGCGAAGTTCCTGACACATGAGGATAGCCTGCGGTATGATATTGCAAAAGACCGTTTTGCAGGCCGCATCCTGATCGATGATGAGGACAATGAGATCGGAATGGCTACAAAATTCGACTTCTACATCGAAAAAAGTACCGATGGCACCTATTCGGTTACAAAGGAGATCACTGCCCGCGGCAGAAATTTCGAAGCGGCACTCAAAGCGGCCCAGAAGACGCTGTACCGCTTTGTACAGGCGGATTCCGTCATCACCTTCGACAAATATTTCTATTTAAGTGACAACACACCATACCGCGGACACGAGGTAAAAGTGATCCTCCGGGTACCGGAAAATACCAAACTGGTGATTGACCGGGAGCTGAATGGCCGTCTTCATAATTATAATCTGGATGAGTGTGTTCCTTCTGAAAGCAAATGGGAAACACCCTCTCAGTGGATAATGACGACAGATGGAATGACTTGTGCGATAGACAGCTTAAGGAAGAAAAGAGAAGCCGAATAAAATTTTGCCCAAATATCCTGTAACCTTACCCCCAGGCAACGCGTCATAGTACTGAAAGAAGATAACATCTTAAATAAACAATAAAATTTAAAAGATATCCTGAAAAGGGCCTCACGGCCCTTACAGGATAAGTATGCTCCTTTCAAAACACTAATCGCACGGAAATGAAACCAACATTATTTAAGCTCTTATTTGCACTGACCATCAATTTTCTGTTCCATCTTCCGCTTAAAGCACAGGAACTGAGCGTATCAGGAACCGTAACAGATGCCGGTAAAAAGCCTCTTGATTATGCTACGGTCTCTGTTCTGACGAAAGCAGACTCCAGCGTTGTTAAAACAATGTTTACAAACGATAAAGGACATTTTAACTTCAGGGGATTGAAAGAGTCTGAATATTTTGTATCGGTAAGCTCCGTCGGATTTAAAAAGTTTACTGGTAAATCGTTCAGCCTGTCGTCTCAAAACCCTCAGTTCCACGTGGAGCCGATACAGTTACAGCCTGAAAGCCGCGAACTTAAAGAAGTGAGTATCACAGCTCAGAAGCCTTTTATTGAACGCAAAGCTGACAAACTGATCGTGAATGTTGAGAATAGCAGTGTCTCTGTTGGCTCTACCGCTCTCGAAGTTCTTCAGAAGGCACCTGGCGTCAGTGTAGATAAAGATGACAACATCGCGCTGAAAGGACAACAGGGCGTGATGATCATGGTAGACGGGAAGCAGACCTATATGAGCAATGCCGACCTGGCTAACTTTCTGCGCAACATGCAGAGCAATGAGATCGAATCCATTGAAATCATCAATAATCCTTCTGCCCGTTATGAAGCAGCGGGGAAAGCGGGCATCATCAATATTAAGCTGAAGAAAAACAAAAGTTACGGAACCAACGGGACGTTAAATGCAGGCGGGGGGTACGGCAAAAGATATAAATCCAACGCCGGAATCTCTTTTAACAACCGAAACAAAACCGTTAATATTTTCGGCAGCTATAATTATTCCAATAATAAGCGCTTCCAGGATATGAAAATCGACCGGATCAATTCTGATGCCGGTAAAAACACCTACTTCTACCAATTTGGTAATTCTGACAGAAAAAATCAGGACAATAATTTTAAGCTGGGTGCCGACTATTTCATTGATAAGAACAATACGATAGGAGCATTAATGACCGGTTACATTAATAACGGGGGTGAGCTGTATGGCAACAATACCTTGATCGGAGCTACCCGCGGTGCGAACGATTCTTCTGTAGTGGCATTGAATGAAGGCAACTATAAATACCGCAACTTCAGCTACAATGTAAATCTCAAGTCGGTGCTGGATACTTCAGGACAGGAACTGCAGGTGGATCTGGATTACTCGAACTATTATGGGAATGATAACACCTTATACGATAATATCTATTACTACAATCCTTCAGCTACGAATGGAAATCCGGAACTCCTCCGGAATCATACACCTTCAAAAATTCATATTTACTCAGTAAAAGCAGACTATACCTATCCGCTTTCGAAGCGGATGAAACTGGAAACCGGGCTTAAGAGCAGTATGGTTAAGACTGATAATAACTTCCAGTTTAACCGCTTTCTGGAGGAAGCGTGGCAGAACGACCCTCGCCGCAGCAATCATTTCATCTATGACGAAAATATCAATGCGGCTTACATAAACTACCGGATAGAATGGAAGAAAACCACTCTTCAGGCTGGTTTACGGGGAGAACAGACAAACTCTAAAGGAAACCTCGTTACCACCGACTCTGTTGTGAACCGTCACTATTTCAACCTGTTTCCGAGCGGTGTGATTAGCCATAATTTTACCGATAATCACACAATAGGACTTTCTTATAGCAGGAGAATCAACAGGCCCAGTTACGATGCATTGAACCCTTTTGAATATTATCTCGACAAATACACTTACAACCAGGGAAATCCTTTCCTTAAACCTGAGTATACCAATGCATTTGAGCTTTCGTACACTTACAAAAAAGCATATACTGTCTCCTTTGGCTACAATATTACCAATGATCTGATCACGGAGGTACTGCTGCCTAATCCGCAAAAGGGAGCATTATATCAAACCAATCAGAATCTGGCTAAGCAAAACGCTTACAGCGCTACTGTCAGTGCGCCTTTTACATTTACAAAATGGTGGAGCAGTAATAATAATATAAACATCTTTTACCTCGGATTTAAGACTCCCAACCTGAATGGCCAGGAAATAGACAATGGGAAAACTGCATTTCAGATCTATTCGAGTCAGAATATAAAACTTGGAAAGACTACTTCGCTTGAGCTGAACGGCGATTACCAGTCGTCTCTGATCTACGGGACAATCAAAATAGAACCCCAATATGGCATCGACATGGGATTAAGCCAGTCTCTTTACAACAAAAAGCTCAATGTGAAGCTCGCGCTGAATGATGTCTTTAACACAAGGACCCAAAAAATATCCAGCGCCTATCCCGGCCTTTCTTACTCTTTGAGTCAGAAACGTGAAACACAGGTGGTGCGTCTGAGCTTATCCTACCGCTTCGGAAGCAATGAGATAAAGGCAAGCAGACAGCGCTCTACCGGACTTGAATCTGAGGCAAACAGAATTAAAAAATAACCCGTTGCGCATTTTGAGTAAAAGCAATAAATGAAAAGAAAAAGGCAATAAAATTGCGCATGTCAGGCTTGGCTCTTGTATAGCTTTTTAAATTTGCTCCCCGGCATTCGCCTGATTGGCGTCTGATCTGTAACGCTACTGCAACGCTTTCCCTACGCTTTTGCTTCGACAATTCCCGAACGGAAAGCGTAGGGAAAGCGTTCCGAAAGCGTAGGGAAAGCGTTGCAGATCCGAAGCCAATCAGGAGACAACCCGGATATCAGGACATGCCAAAGTAATCTGAAGACCAATCCCTGACAATACCGGGACAGTATCGGGATGATTCGCAGTGGTCTGCGACTTTTTTACGTGTCTTCTGCGAGTCGGCTGCGACTCAAACCCGAGGCCGACACGAGCACGACTCGCGGAAGACACGCAGAAAACACGTAGCCTCCCGCCTGTTGTCCCGGAACTGTCCCGGAAAAGAGCTGGAACTGTTTTATCACGGAATAGCTATTTGCCTTATGAGGTAATTGTTATTCATCCACTCCCTAAAGCAAAAAAGCCCGGATCATTCCGACCCGGGCTCTCACTATTTATTTACTTTAAACTTTTAACACTTTACGTTCCACTCCTTAAGAGCATCCTCCCTGTGTACCACAGTTCAGACACTTATAACATGTACCAGAGCGAACCATGATATGACCACAATTTGTACACGCAGGAGCGTCAGACTGAGCACCTCCTGAAATATCAAGAACTGGCTTATATACCTTATCTGAAGCAACTTTCTCAGTGGGAGCTTCGGTTGCGAAAGAATTTTCATAAGGATTTTCATCCTCGTCTTCCAGCTGCGGATTACCCAGAACTGCATTCCCCTCTGTTACCACGTGAACAAGATCAGAGCGGTCGAGATAATCATAACCCAGTAAGCGGAAGATATAATCGATGATGGAAGTCGCACTCTTGATATTGTCATGCCCGGCTACCATACCCGATGGCTCGAACCGTGTAAACACAAATTTATCAACAAATTCTTCCAGCGGAACACCATATTGCAGGCCAATGGAAACTGCAATTGCAAAGCAGTTCATCAGAGAACGGAATGTTGCTCCTTCCTTATGCATATCGACGAAGATCTCTCCTAAAGTTCCGTCTTCGTATTCACCGGTACGAACATAAATGGTCTGGCCACCAACGGCAGCTTTTTGTGTAAAGCCGCGGCGCTTGCCCGGAAGCACCTTCCTTTGTACTACCGAAGAAAGCTGACGCTTGAATGTAGTATCTGTAGATTTCTCTATAATAGCACGGGCTGCTTCCAGCACCTGCTCAGGAGTAAGATCGCTTAGTTTTACATTTGCAGCTTCACCAAGAACTTCTTCTACGCTATCCAGTGATTCTTCGTCGTTATTAGAAGCTTTGGTAGAAAGAGGCTGGGATAATTTACAGCCGTCGCGGTAAAGAGCATTTGCTTTCAGAGCAAGCTTCCATGACAGTTCATAACAATCCTTTATTTCTTCTACAGTTGCTTCATTAGGAAGATTAATGGTCTTGGAGATCGCTCCTGAAAGGAACGGCTGAGCAGCTGCCATCATCTTGATATGCCCGTGAGCGTGGATATAGCGTTGTCCTTTAGAACCACATTTATTGGCACAATCAAAAATAGGGTAGTGGGCTTCCTTCAAATAAGGAGCGCCTTCAATGGTCATCGTTCCGCAGACATACTCATTTGCTTCAGCAATCTGCTGACGGCTGAAACCAAGAGCCCTTAACAGGTTAAATTCAGGTGAATTGTATTTCTCCGGTTTGAATCCAAGGCGCTTGAGACAATCTTCTCCGAGGGTCCACTGGTTAAACACAAATCCAATTTCAAAAGCTGAAATCACTGCTTTATCGAGCTTTTCAATTTCTGCCTGTTTAAAACCTTTTGCTAACAGCGTATCGAAATTAATATGCGGTGCTCCTTTTAAAGTAGCAGTACCTTTTGCGTAATTGACGATCGTTTCGATCTCATGCTCCTGGTATCCAAGGTTCTTCAATGCAGCAGGTACCGCCTGGTTGATGATCTTGAAGTAACCGCCACCTGAAAGCTTCTTAAATTTGACCAATGCAAAATCAGGCTCTATACCTGTAGTATCACAGTCCATCACCAGGCCGATAGTTCCGGTTGGCGCAATTACTGTAGTCTGAGCATTGCGGTATCCATATTTTTCTCCAAAGTCTACTGCCTTATCCCATGCGTTGCAGGCGGCAGAAAGAAGATAATCCGGGCAATATTTCGGATCAATTCCCGGAGGCGCTATTTCAAGTCCTTCGTAGTTCCCGGTTGAGTTATATGCAGCAAAGCGATGGTTCCGCATTACCCGGAGCATGTGCTCACGATTGTCTTCGTAACGTTTGAATGCTCCCAGTTCCCTTGCCATCTCGGCTGAGGTAGCATAAGCAGTACCCGTCATAACAGCTGTAATAGCTCCGCCGATGGCTCTTGCCTTTTCACTGTCGTAAGGGATACCGGCAACCATCAGCATAGAGCCGAGATTAGCATATCCGAGTCCGAGAGTGCGGTAGTCATAGGATAACTGGGCTACTTCTTTTGATGGGAATTGAGCCATCAGCACGGAGATCTCCAGAACTACTGTCCACACACGGCAGGCATGTTCAAATCCCTTTACATCAAAAATAAAGGTATCGGGATTGAAAAAGTGAGCCAGGTTGATAGAGGCAAGATTACATGCAGTGTTATCCAGGAACATATATTCTGAACAAGGGTTGGATGCATTGATCCGCCCCCCTTCAGGACATGTATGCCATTCATTGATGGTAGTGTCGTACTGTACCCCGGGGTCAGCGCAAGCCCATGCGGCAAACGCGATATCCTGCCAGAGTTTTTCAGCAGAGATCGACTTCATGATCTTACTGTCAGTACGGGCTTTTAAATCCCATGTTTTTCCTTCTTCCAGTGCCCGGAAGAAAGCGTTAGGGATACGAACAGAGTTATTTGAATTCTGACCAGCTACGGTGCGGTAGGCTTCTCCTTCGTAGTCAGATGAATAACCCGCAGCGATCAGCGCTGCAACTTTTCTTTCTTCTTCAACTTTCCAGTTAACGAAATTTTCAATTTCCGGATGATCGAGGTCAAGACAGACCATTTTCGCAGCGCGACGGGTTGTTCCGCCAGACTTAATGGCGCCGGCAGCACGGTCTCCTATTTTAAGGAAGGACATGAGGCCGGAAGAATAACCGCCTCCCGAAAGTCTTTCGTTTTCTCCGCGGATCGAAGAGAAGTTTGTTCCTACTCCTGATCCGTATTTAAAGATCCTGGCTTCACGTACCCAGAGGTCCATAATACCTCCTTCGTTTACCAGGTCGTCATTAACCGACAGGATGAAACAGGCATGAGGCTGAGGACGCTCATAAGCCGAAGTTGACTTCTTTAGTTCTTCTGTCTCAGGATCCACAAAATAATGTCCCTGCGGCTTTCCTGTAATTCCGTATGCTGTATGTAAACCGGTATTAAACCATTGAGGTGAATTAGGTGCAGCAAGCTGACCGACAATCGTATAAACTAATTCATCATAAAAAATATCTGCGTCTTCCTTTGTAGCAAAATACCCGTAGCGTTGTCCCCATTGTCTCCAGCAGTCGGCCATCCGGTGGGCAACCTGCTTTATGCTTTTTTCAGATCCGGTTGTGCCATCAGGTTGCGGCACTCCCGCTTTTCTGAAATACTTTTGCGCAAGGATATCTGTAGCGACCTGGCTCCATGAAGCCGGAACTTCGACATCCTTCATTTCAAAAACTGCATCACCCGCTGGATTCCGGATGACCGATGAGCGCTTCTCGTATGTAAAAAGGTCATAAACGTTCACTCCCTCCTTCGAGAAATAACGCTGGAACCGCAGTCCGCTGCCGGCCCCCTTCACTGTCTTTGCTGCTGTGCTTTTGCCCATAGTTTGACTTTATTTATATACAATAATTTCTTAAGTTTTCTTTCTTCGGTATTCTCGTCACAGGTAGAACCACTGTAAAATTCAGGGGTTTTTATCCAAATTTAATACTAAGGTTACCTATGATGAATTTTCGTTTTCCACAGGGTATATGAACAATGTGCCCTCACTGCATAAAATGCAGGAAAGAGGCCTGATTTATAAAGAATTGTCTTGTGGAAAACTAGGGCTTCCTGCGGAAGCCCGACATCAGCTGTTAGCTTTCGGCGTCAGCATCTACTCATCGCTTTAAAAACCAGAAAGAGGCTGTCTGATGGTTCAGACAACCTCTTTCTGTAACTTATTATATTCCTGCTGACTGCTGATTGCTGACAGCTGAAGGCATTATTCCACAATCGTTACCCTGATCATGTTCGTTTTGCCTCTCTTCTCGATAGGCATGGCTGCGGTATTGATTACTGCATCGCCGGGAACGATCATTTTCTCTTCTTTGAGAATACGGTTAACGTCGCTGATAGTCTTGTCTGTACTTTCCTGCTTGTCGTAATAGAAACCTCTTACACCCCAGAGAAGACTGAGAGTATTCAGCAGGTTCTTATTATTCGTGAAGATATAAGTAGTGGCTTTCGGACGGTGGCTGGAAATTTCAAAAGCAGTATAACCGGATGATGTCATAGAGATGATACCACAGGCGTTTGTCTTTTCAGAAAGATATACTGCTGAACCGCACACCGCATCGGATATGTAAGTTGCTGAATCCGGATGTAACTTCTTAGGTGTATAATAAGGATAAGCAGTCTCTTCGATATTCCGGATGATCTTACTCATGGTGTCGACTACGATCACGGGGAATTCACCAACAGAGGTTTCACCGCTAAGCATAACAGCATCAGCACCATCGAGAACAGAGTTAGCTACGTCGTTCACTTCCGCACGGGTTGGGCGCGGTGTAGTGATCATACTTTCAAGCATCTGAGTGGCAATTACCACCGGCTTGGAAGCTTCACGGCATTTCCTTGCGATCATCTTCTGCAATACCGGAACCTGCTCCATCGGCATTTCCACACCGAGGTCACCACGGGCAACCATCACTCCGTCTGTAGCACGGATGATTTCGTCGATATTTTCTACAGCTTCAGGTTTTTCGATCTTTGCAATCACCCTGGCAACTTTCCCGCTGCGGTTAATGATACGCTTCAGGTCGATAATATCTTCTCCTGTACGAACAAATGACAGGCCGATCCATTCTACATCATTCTTAAGAGCAAATTCAAGATTGCTCAAATCCTCTTCAGTAAGACTTGGGATAGAGATCTTGGTGTTCGGAAGGTTCACCCCTTTGCGTGAAGTCAGAATACCTCCGTGTACTACTTCGCAGGTAACAGTATCCTTATTATTGGTATCCAGTACGCGAAGCTGAAGTTTTCCGTCGTCGAGAAGGATGATCTCTCCTGCTCTTACATCTTTGGGGAAATTCTGATAGGTAATATAGATCTGTTTGTCGTCACCGACCATTTCATTGGTGGTAATTTCGATCTGATTTCCGTTTATCAGCTGGATACCGCCGTCTTTTACCATCCCGATACGGATCTTAGGACCCTGAAGGTCGGCAAGGATCCCTACATGGATTTTATACTTCTGATTGATATCACGGATCAAATCGATCACCTTCTGATGATCTGCCTGACTTCCGTGTGAAAAATTAAGGCGGCAAACGTTTACGCCGACCTTGATCATACTTAACAGTGTTTCTTTGCTGGCCGATGCCGGCCCTAATGTTGCCACTATTTTTGTACGTTTGTGAACTTGTCTCATCTTAACCAATTATAAATATCTGTTTAACCGGTGCAGGCGCACCTTTATTAACTGTCCGTTTAATTTTGCTTATTGTGCGTATATTTCTGCTAAAATACCAGATTTTCTTTAGATTTTAACTTTCCGGGATTTACTTCTGCGGCAACTACTATCTCCGGTATCCTGTTTAAGCCTTCCATAAAATTGTCAGTATCCTCCTCGTCAAGGTAATTTTTGATGAGAATAAAATAATCTGTCTGTTTCATTTCGGGAATTAAATATCCTTCTGTACCTTTATTTGCTAACAGGAAAAAATCTGTTTCTGTTTCAGGAATCCTGTAATGATATCTTGAAAAGTAACTTGGTTCCCCAGAGGAAGTTAGCTCCAGGGATAATTCTGAAATACGAACAAAATCGATAGAAAGCGCCCTGTTGATCTTGAAACATAGCAGATAATCCTTCAAAGAAGAGGTAACCGCTATCAAAACAAAATCGAGGTCTGGTTCGTATTTTAGTGTAAGCCTGTTCAAAATAAAATAAAAACGGCACGAAGGTACAAAAGAATACCAATTGTAGATGCATGTTATTCATTTTTAACCAAAAACAAAAAGGTTTGATATTTACCAGAATTTATTTTTCTTTGCACAGAATTTTTAACCATTAAAATATAAAAATCATGTCTGATATCGCTTCAAGAGTAAAAGCAATTATCGTTGAAAAATTAGGTGTAGATGAGAGTGAAGTGACACCTGAAGCATCATTCACTAATGACCTGGGTGCAGACTCTTTGGACACTGTAGAATTGATTATGGAGTTCGAAAAAGAGTTCAACGTTGCTATTCCTGATGACCAGGCTGAGACCATCGGTACAGTTGGCCAGGCTATCGCTTATTTAGAAAAAAACGTAAAGTAAATCACGCTGCCACACTATAAATGGAGCTAAAAAGAGTTGTAATAACAGGACTTGGTGCGCTTACCCCAATCGGCAATACCTTAACAGAATACTGGAACGGATTGATAAATGGGGTGAGCGGTGCTGCTCCGATTACAAGGTTTGATGCTACTAACTTCAAAACAAAGTTCGCCTGTGAAGTAAAGAACTTTAAAGCCGAGGATTTTCTCGACAGGAAAGAAGTTAGGAAACTAGATCCCTTTGTCCAGTATGCATTGGTTTCCACAGACGAGGCTGTACAAGATGCAGCCCTCGACTTTGAAAATTTGGATACCAACCGCATCGGAGTGATCTGGGGAGCCGGAATCGGAGGATTAAAAACATTTTTGGATGAAGTAAGCAGTTTTGCTAAAGGCGACGGCACTCCGCGCTACAACCCGTTCTTCATTCCCAAGATGATCATTGATATCGCAGCCGGACATATTTCGATGAAGTATGGTTTGAGAGGTCCTAATTTTTCGACTGTCTCTGCATGTGCTTCATCTACCAATGCGTTGATCGATGCTTTTAATTACATCCGTCTTGGTGTTTCCGACATCATTATCTCCGGAGGATCAGAAGCTATTATTAATGAGGCTGGAATCGGCGGATTTAACGCCATGCACGCCCTCTCTACCCGTAACGAAGATCCGGCAACGGCTTCACGGCCTTTCGATAAAGATCGTGATGGTTTTGTTGCAGGAGAAGGTGCGGGTACTGTTATCCTGGAAGAGCTGGAACATGCAAAAGCCAGGGGAGCTAAGATCTATGCTGAAATTGTAGGCGGAGGTATGAGTGCTGATGCGAATCACATTACTGCCCCTCATCCCGAAGGACTTGGTGCCAGACTGGTGATGTCTAATGCTCTGAAAGATGCTGGTATGACTACTGCTGATATTGATTATATCAATGTTCACGGAACGTCTACCCCCCTTGGAGATATCAGCGAATCCAAAGCGATTATTGATTTGTTCGGAGAAGATGCATTCAGATTGAATATCAGTTCGACCAAGTCGATGACAGGTCACCTGCTTGGCGCAGCCGGAGCTGTAGAAGGTATTGCTGCAATACTTGCAGTGAAACATGATATTGTTCCGCCGACGATCAATCATTTTACTGACGATCCTGAAATTAATCCTCGTTTGAACCTTACTTTCAATGTCGCTCAAAAGCGCACGGTAAGGGCTGCTCAAAGCAACACTTTTGGATTTGGCGGACACAACGCTTCTGTGATCTTTAAGAAATACGAAGGATAAACTTCAATAGGGAGCTGGAAAAGGATCTGGTTTTTGCAGCAGGGTTTACTGTTACGATTTAACTTTAGACTATAGTTTTAGCAAAAGAATAAAACAATATTCGATTTTAATGATTAGCTATATACTATTATGCAACAATTAAAAAAATCAGACCGGATTTCCGGCTCTTTATTTTTGACTCTCCTTTAGCAATGCCTTTCTCAACTATTTATAAGCTATATTTCTCACCTAAACGAAAATACATTCAGATATTAAGGAACCTCCTCGGCTTTGTACCTGGTAATGTGACGCTCTACCGCATGGCTTTCAGACATCGTTCAGTAGCCATAATTCTGAAGAACGGCACCAAAAACAGTAACGAACGCCTTGAATTCCTTGGAGATGCCGTGCTTGGTTCAGTTATTGCCGAAGAGCTTTTCAAATTATATCCCTATAAGACTGAAGGATTCCTTACTGAAATGCGCTCAAAGATCGTGAGCCGTGCCAACCTGAATCAGCTTGCAAGAAAACTTGGACTGGGGGAACTAATTGAGTATGATAACCGCATTGTTAACTTCCCGAATAAACAGAGTTCCTTGCTGGGAGATGCCTTTGAAGCGCTCATAGGGGCTATTTACCTGGATAAGGGCTATAATTTTACGAGAAGTTTCATTATCAACAGGATTATAAAGCCTCACGTTGACATCATCATGCTCGAAAATACCGAATCAAACTTTAAGAGCAAACTGATAGAATGGTGCCAGCGGCAGGGCAAGGAAATCGTCTTTGAGCTCGTTGAAAACGAGGAAGGCGAAAGCTCCAAGCTTTTTACTATCTGCGTTATAATTGACGGGGAAACCAAGGGTATGGGGAGAGACTACAACAAGAAAAATGCCGAGAAACTTGCTGCGGAAAAAGCATGCGAAGCGCTCAGCATTTAATTCGGAAATCTTCCCCTTCTGACAAGATTTCTTTTTTATCTTATCGTCATCTGCCTAATCTTCTTTAGGCGGATTCTTTTTGAAATATCTTCTGAGCAAAAAGTTATGCTGCAAGGCTTTCAGATTCTCATCAAGCTTTTGCGAGCTGGTCTCAAGATTCTTTAATGTCCTCTTCAGGCTTTCGGCCGATTGCTGATCATTTAGAAGCACTCCTACAGGATTGTCTGTCTGATTCAGTTTTTTACCGGCATTATCAAGGTTTGCTGATAGCGAAGAAGCGGATACGCTAAGTTTCTGGATCTCTGCCATAGAGTTCTTAAGATCATGAAATATAGTTGTATCAGTCAGAAGCTCATCAACAAGCCCTCCTTTTGTATTTAACTTGGAGGAGAAGCGGGAAAGAGAGACCGCAGTCTGGTTAATGTTACCGGATGCATCGCGCAGTCCTGCCATTGTCTGGCGCAGATTAAGTGCCATAACCGAGTCGGTCATAAGTGCACCGATAGTGCCTTCGCCTTTTGCGATCCCGGCAGTGATCACCTTCAGGTTGGCTGTGATATCCATCAGGTTCCTGTTATTCACCTGCAGATCTGCCAGCATCTTATCTGTCCCGACAGAGCTTTTAACACGGATGTTATCCCCGTTTTCTACAATGGGCAAATTGGCACTGCCGCCCTCTATTACAATGATCCGGTTCCCGATAAAGCCTTCTGAGCTGATTTGCGCCATTGCATTTTTATGAATGTATTTCTGCGCTTCTTCCTCCACACTCATCCTGATCCTCACCTGTGAATTACCATAAAAGTCAATTTTTTTCACGGTACCCACCTTCACACCCGAAAACCAGACATTATTGCCCACTTTCAAACCTGCAACATCATCAAATATAGCGGTTAGTTCGATGCTTTTTACAAATCGCTTCTGCTGACCGGCAAGAGTGAAAATCCCGGCAATAAAGATGACTATTCCGAGCAGAACGAAAATTCCCAGTATCACAGACCGTTTATTTTCTGTAGCTTCCATTAAGTTGTAAAATTATAATTATAAAATGTTCTGACTCTTTCATCGTCAGTCTGAAAAACCTCTTCAAAAGTACCCTGCCGCTCAAAACGACCATCGAGCAGCATCATTATCCTGTCCCCGGTAGACTTTGCACATGTGAGATCATGGGTAATAATAATGGATGATGTACTATATTTTTCCTGAACCTCATTGATCAGGTTATTGATATCAATAGATGTAATCGGATCAAGGCCTGCAGTAGGTTCATCATAAAGCATGATCTGCGGACGCATGATCAATGTCCGGGCAATTCCGATACGCTTACGCTGACCACCTGAAAGCTCACTGGGCATTTGATTTATCGCCTGGAGCAGACCAACTCCGTCAAGTACCTCTTCAATCGCGTGATCCTTCTCTTTCCGGCTCAGATGCTTTGAATTCCTGACTAAAGGAAATTCAAGGTTCTCTTTTACCGTCATACTGTCGTACAAGGCACTGTTCTGAAATGAGAAGCCGATCTTCAAACGAAGCTGTTGTAAGTCTTTTGACGATAATTTGTCTACCTGCTGACCCAGAACATTCACCGCACCCTTATCTGGCTTCAGAAGGCCTGAAATGATCTTTATTAAAACGGATTTACCGGTACCTGAACGTCCCAGAACTACCAGGTTCTCGCCCTGATAGAGATCAAGATCGACACCCTTTAATACATCAAGCTCTCCAAAAGACTTCTCCAGTCCCCTGATGCAGATCACGCAATCATTTCTATCTATAGGTGCGGCCTTCTTTTCCATTATCTTATAGCGTTCACAACCTGTACAACCAAAATTTCCTCAATAAAAATAAGGAACATAGATACCACCACTGCTGAGTTTGCTGCTTTACCCACACCTTCTGTTCCCTTCGATGAATTATAGCCCTGATAGCATCCTACCGCCCCGATTGTAAACCCGAAAACAGTTGCCTTAAAAAGTGAAGAAAACAAGTCAAGAAAGGATATACTCTTAAAAGCGTCTTCCAAAAAGGCTGACAAGCTGGTTTGCTCGTTCTGACTTACATTGATGAACGACCCCAGCATGCCGACAAAACCTGTATACATGGCCAGTATTGGAATCATCAGGGTAGTAGCAATTATCCTGGTAACAACCAGAAACTTAAAAGGGTTGGTTGCTGATACCTCCATGGCATCGATTTGCTCTGTCACCTTCATAGAGCCCAGCTCAGCGCCAATATTGGAGCCAACCTTACCTGCTGCTATCAACGCTGTAACAAGCGGCGCCAGCGCTCTTATAATAGCTATAGCGACCAGGCTTGGCAGCCAGGAGGCAGCACCAAATTCGGCAAGGGAAGGACGTGATTGTTTGGTGAAAACCAGGCCTGTAATAAAGCCGGTAAGTGTAATCAGGGCCAGCGACTTGTATCCAATCTCATAACACTGCCTTACCATCTCCTTAAATTCATAAGGGGGAAGGAACACCTCTTTAAAAAAACGGATTATGAACTGGTAGATATCGCTTAGCTGTAATAAGAGCTTATCAAAACGCTTTGATATGACATATCTACCTGATCTTTTCATCCTTATACTAACATTTAAATAATGTGGATCTCCGTCATCAATAAGAGTTACTATTGATTGTTCAGCACCTGCTGCATTACTGCTTTTTCTTTTACTGACTTTTTGACCCCGAAAGTCCGGTGCATGCAACGCCGCGCAAACTTAATGGAAAAATAAAAAACATCCGTATTTATATTCTCATTTTTACCAAATAGTGTCATGATTCCACGGTTGCAAAGCACAGACCTCCTGCTTCTATTCCTTATTACCGAGGCCTCTGCCGGTCTTATGCTGCAATTCATCGATCTTCTTTGAGGCTTCCGCTTTGCTTAAAGTTTCATCAAAGTCTTCACCAGCCTCATCTGAAAGCGTTTTAAGATAAGATTCCTGAGCCCCGGTCATCGGTTCATCACCTGTTGTCCAGTCATCCGGATCTTTCAGTTTATTCGAGCCTTTCAAATTATCAGTGTTGTCCTGAGATCCTGTATTCTCCGGATCTTGTGACGTTTTATTGTCTTCGTTCATAGCAGATGATCTTATATCTAATACTATTAACTTAAAAGTGGCTTTGTTGTTTGCTAATATATTTAGCATATTTGTATATGCCTTTTGAAAATAACGACGATTACTTTAAGGGAAGAGGAGCGCAGGTGAACACGCATAACAAGTTCCTTAAAAATAAATATGTAACTGATCATATAGAGGGGATCGATGAAATACTGTATGAGAACACCAGTACCCAGGTCATAGAAGAGTTCCCAAAATCGATTGTAAGTATTTCAAACAGCCCGGATCTTGCCTTTTCACATTCCATCAATCCGTACCGGGGTTGTGAGCACGGCTGTTTGTATTGCTATGCCAGGAATTCGCATGAATACTGGGGCTTCAGTGCGGGACTGGATTTTGAGAGAAAGATCATAGTAAAAAGGAATGCTGCTGAGCTTCTCGAAAAATTCTTCAACAAGCCAGGATACAAGCCGGAGCCGATCATGTTATCGGGTAATACAGACTGTTATCAACCCCTCGAAAGAAAACTTAAAATAACAAGATCATTGCTGGAGGTCTTCCTGAAATATAAGCACCCGGTCAGCATTATCAGTAAAAATAACCTGATACTAAGGGATATCGATATTCTGACTGAACTCTCAAAACTCCAGTTGGTTCATGTGAATGTAACCATTACATCGCTCAACGAAAGTCTCCGGCAGAAGCTGGAACCAAGAACGGTAACTGCTAAAAGCAAGCTGATGGTTATAAACAAACTAGCTTCAGGGAACATCCCGGTAAGGGTGATGATGGGGCCGGTCATTCCCGGGCTTAACAGTGACGAAATACCTGCCCTGATCCAGGCAGCGGCAAACGAAGGGGCTATGGGGGCTATTTTTACGTTGATCCGGTTAAATGGTGCAATAGGAGAGATCTTTACCGACTGGATACATAAAGCATATCCTGACCGGGCGGAAAAAGTATTAAACCTGATAGCTTCATGCCATGATGGAAAGCTTAATGACAGTCGCTGGGGAAACAGGATGAGGGGTGATGGTAAAGTTGCTGAAAGTATACATCAGCTGTTCAGGATCTCCGTCAACAGGTTTCTTAAAGGCCGCAGCCTGCCTCCTTTAGAGCTCCGTCATTTTGTTCCGGCAGCAGGCAGGCAGGAAAAGCTTTTTTAAGATACAAAACAGAAAGAGGCCATCACATTAAATGACGGCCTCTTTCCGTTTTGTATCTCTGTACCGCAACCTGAACCAGCCAGGCTACGCATTCAATATTCTTATTCCACCACTTCTTCCTGGTGTTCGTTCGTCAATGCTTCATCGATCAATATTCTTCCGCAGTGCTCGCAAACAATGATCTTCTTATGCTGACGAATATCGAGCTGACGCTGAGGAGGGATCTGATTGAAACAACCAGAACATGAATCACGCTGGATAGTGACAACGGCGAGACCGTTCTTCGCATTGTTACGAAGTCTTGAGTAAGCAAAAAGAAGACGTTCTTCGATATTCTCTTCAGCTTCTTTAGCTTTCAAAGCCAGCTCCTGCTCGTCTTTCTCGGTTTCAGATGTAATATTGTTGAGCTCAGATCTCTTTGCATCAAGATCTTTACGGCGCTCTTCAAGATCAGCTAAAGCCTTATCATAAACCTGCGTCTTATTGGTAATTTCGAAACCATGCTCCCTGATCTTCTTTTCACATACCTGAATCTCAAGACCCTGAATCTCTATTTCTTTCGAAATAGCATCGTACTCACGGTTATTTTTCACTTCGTTCAGCTGAGTCTCATATTTCTTAATATTCGCCTGAGCATCACGGATCATATTCTTCCTTGTGACAATCGAGTCCTCGAGATCATCGAGTTCTGCTTTAATCTTTTGTATGCGGGTCTCAAGGCCGGCTACTTCATCTTCAAGATCAGATACTTCCATTGGAAGTTCACCCCTTACCTGCCTGATTTTATCAATTTTAGTATGGATGGTTTGCAGTTCGTATAAAGCCTTCAGCTTTTGTTCTACGGTTTGTTCCATTAAATTAAATAATTTATTGGGTTTGTATGTATTGATGTTAAATGGAGTGCAAAGTTAGGAAATTTTTTTGTAATAATTTCAAATAACAAATCCTGTGTAAATTGCTCACTTTCAAAATGTCCGACATCGGAAATTACTATTTTTCCTTCAGCATCAAAAAACTCGTGATATTTATAGTCGGAGGTAACAAAAACATCGGCGCCCGCAGCAATTGCCTTGCCCAGCAAAAAGCTTCCTGATCCGCCGCACACGGCTACTCTTCTCACCTTGTTCCCCCGTAATGATGTGTATCTGATCACTTTAGCATTCAGGCGTTCTTTCACCAGTTTTAAAAACGTGAGTTCGTCCACCTCTTCATCCAGGTTACCGATCATCCCCGATCCTACTTCAAAAGTATTTGTAAGAGGATACAAATCATAGGCTACCTCCTCATAAGGATGAGTCTGCAAAAGGGCGATCAACAGCTGCCGTTCGATAGCCGCCGGATAAATTGTCTCTATCCGCACCTCCTTTTCATGATGCTGTACACCTTTTTCACCCACAAAGGGATTGGTGTCGCTGCCAGCCAGGAAAGTCCCGAAGCCTTCGGTATTATAACTACAGTCAGAATAGTTTCCTATGTGACCGGCGCCTGCATCAAAAAGAGCCTGCCTGACTTTATCCGCCTGTGCGACTGGACAGAAGGTAACCAATTTCTTCAGAAGGCCGTTCTTCGGAGCCAGGATGCTAAAATTCTTTATACCCAGCTTCCCGCATATCCTGGCATTCACGCCATTTAAAACATTATCAAAGTTGGTGTGGATAGCATATATAGCTATATCATTTTTAATAGCCTTCATTACAACCCGCTCCACGTAATTCTTCCCGTTAAGTTTTTTAAGACCCTTAAAAACAATCGGATGATGGGAAATAATGAGATTGCAGCCCTTACTGATTGCTTCATCTACCACTGGTTCTGTACAGTCCAGGGAAATTAAAGCAGCGCTTATCTCCATATCGGGGTTACCGGTGATCAGGCCTGAGTTATCATAGTCTTCCTGGTAGGAGAGAGGGGCTAAAGATTCGAGAAATGAACTTATTTTGCTTAATTTCATAGTTTAGTGTCCTCCTCTTCATTATTAAAAAGATTATTTTCGTTCCTGATGATCTTCATGTACCAGTTTACCTTTCTCCAGTAATCTATTAAAGAAAAGATCTGAAGGAGGCCGAGCAGACTAAAGAACATCATCCACGTTTCAGGGATTTGCAGATTGAATGGAATTTTTAATAATAGCGGAATAATTCCAAGGGCTGCAAGGATAGCATAGACTATCCCCGATACAAAAGCCGGCCTCTTTATCAAATCGTAATTCCGGCTTTGTAATTCATTTTTTATAGATACACTGACCCCCGAAACGACGAAGAAATTCCATACGAGATTAAATCCGGGAATAAAGAGCAGCCATACAGTCAGGGGATGCAGCTTCCTGTTTTCGGTTTTAATGATATTAAGGGTAGTATAAAGCGTGAGATAAAACAATATGGTCATAACCAATGCGGCAAAAGCCACAACAGCACCCCAGCCGGACGTAAGCAGATTTTCTTGCATGAGAACACAAACTTATATAATTTCCGGCATAATGATAAAGAACTAAGCTATTGGAATGTTCAGTAAGCGATAAACCGCTTAACGAAAAAGACGGATGATCAGGTTAATGATAAGGCTGATGATGATCATCGTGGTAAAGGGAAAATAGAATCTGAAATTCTCCCTTTCAATTTTTATATCGCCCGGAAGATTTCCGATCCAATGTAATTTATCATGAAAGAAATATACAACAATACCTGCAAGCAGGATGACCAAACCTGCAAGTATTATCCATTTCCCGGTTTCTCCGCTCATTGATAGGGGATCATTTTAACCATCTGGGCACATTCTATAGCTGCCTGCTGATTGAACTCCATAGCAAGGCTTTTATGATTGATGGCGTCTACAATGGTTCCGATCAGGCACAATCCACCGGTAAAGAAGTAGAGGATACCCATTCCGATCTGACGGGTCATAAAACGCTGGATGCCGGCGACACCGAAAAATCCGATCAATGTAAATAACAGGATGTCTGTCGGGCTTTGCCGCTTGCCTGAGTAAAACATAACAAATCTCTGCGCTTGTTCAGGCGTCATACCTTCCATTATTCTTTGAAGAAAAGAAAATTCTTCGGGTGTTAATCCTTTAAGATTGTAAAGTAAATTTTGATAGTCCATTACTTTGGTTTGTTTGCGAAATATACTAAAGTTTTTTTAGACAGCCCGGCAATCCGGAATGATAAAAAAACAATTGCAGGGATACCAAACCAATGAAACTTAAAGGATTGTAAAAAATCACCATGAAAGATGCAGGCAATTGCCCTGCCAAGGCCGCATCCGGGACACCAGGTTATTCCAAGACTGGCAAGAGGGCACAATGTAAAATGATGATCCCCGGGATTACTGAAAGCCAGACTTGTGAGGCCGGCAATCCAGATGCTCAGTTCGAAGATATAGTTCCTGGGGTTCAATATCAGAGATTTCTTTGTTTATTCATCAAAAGTAATGAAATTGCCAGGGTAAATAAAACACCAATCAGTCCTGCTCCTCCAATCCTTCCCATTACATCCATCTTCAATGTCTGCACCACATACTGAATATAAACTGTAGCGAAAAAAGCAGCGATTATCCCACCAACGATCATGATCTTGAATCCTTCGAAAATTCCTTCAAAGAACTCCATTTTTCCCCCGTTATAGTTGTCCCTAAAGCTTTTAATCCCAAAATAGAGACCTATGAAAGGAATGATGATTGAAGCATATTCCAGCCAGGACGATTTGTCGGATTGCGGATATGCATTTTCGTATGCACCGGCAAAGTGAAGAATCAGAATCCATATCCCGCTCAGGACGCCGATGATGACCCCGTATTTAATAGCATTTTTCATATTTCAAAAGGTTAAATGTAATTGCCTTTTTAACATCCAAAATACAAAAATTGTTCCCCCTGAAAATTAACTTAGTTGAAATTTTTTTACCGGAGTTATACAGAACGATAGTGAAGAAGCGCTATAGCAGCGCAATAATCCTTTGAAGAAAGCCTTTTTCGCAGATAAGATTAAAGCTCATACAAGTCATATCAGAAACTGAAATCTATATCGGTAACACAATCTTAAAACTCCTTAAACAAAAATGCGCGGATGACATTTATTTGTAGACAGTAGCATAAAGCACTGACGATAGCTCATTGAAAAAATTATATTTGCGCTGATTTTTGAAAAGTGAACGCCCGGGATATATTAGATCTGTATAAAAAAGATCCGGCAGTGGAAAAACTTTTAGCTGCGTTAAATTCGGCTAAAAGTCCAAGGATCCATTTGAAAGGCCTCGTCGGTTCAGGCGATGCAATGGTAGCGAGTGCTTTCTACTTTTTACAGCACCGCCACATCTTATTCGTAATGCCCGACCGGGAAGAAGCGGCTTATTTCCAAAGCGATCTTGAGAATCTTTTTGATAAGGAGATCCTTCTTTTCCCTTCTTCTTACAGAAAGCCTTTTGATTTTACCCAGGCAGACAGTGCCAATGTGTTGCAAAGAGCAGAGGTACTTAACGAACTTATCCACGAATCGGAATTCGGAAAGCTGATCGTCACGTATCCTGAAGCTTTGGCTGAACGGGTAATTAACAGGGATTCTCTTGAAAAAAACACTTTAGAGATCAGCACGGGAAACAAACTGGGAATTGACTTCATCAACGAGTTCCTGATAGAATATGATTTTGAAAGGGTGGACTTCGTTTACGAACCCGGGCAATTTTCTATAAGAGGTGGTATCGTGGATATTTTTTCATTCTCCCATGATCTTCCGTTCCGGATAGAATTTTTCGGTGACTTCATTGAAAGTATCCGGACGTTCGAAGTAGAAAACCAACTTTCCCAGGAACAGATAAAAAGCATCACCATTGTTCCGAATGTGCAGTCGAAGTTCCTGACCGATCATAATATCTCTTTACTGGAATATATCGATAAGGACACCTCCATCTGGTTCAAAGATGTGCAGTTTACCCTTGACATACTGAAGGATGGTTATAAAAAGGCGGGAGAGTTATGGAAGGCGCTTCCTGCTGCTGATAAGCAGAGAAACCCTGAATGGATCGATCCCAAATTCAACTTTACGGACGACAAGTTACTGGCTGACCAGCTGAAGGATTTTGCTGTAGTGGAATTTGGCAAGCAGTTCTTCTATGAGCCGGTACAGGTGATTGAGTTTGATATAAAGCCACAGCCTTCTTTTAACAAGGACTTTAATCTGCTGATTCATAATATTCGTCAGAATGAATCTCAGGGCATTACCAATTTCATATTCACAGACTCGGCTAAACAGGTTGAGCGATTATATACCATTTTCGCTGACATTGATAAAACTGTAAAGTTCACCCCTGTTAATATAGCACTCAGAGAGGGATTTGTTGATCATAGTCAAAAAATTGCCTGTTATACAGATCACCAGATTTTTGACAGGTATTATAAATACAAACTTAAAAAGGGCTATGCACGATCGCAGGCCATCACGCTTAAGGAACTCCGCGAATTAAAACCAGGTGATTATATTACACACATAGATCACGGTATCGGAAAGTATGCAGGCCTCGAAAAAGTAGAAGTAAACGGCAAGGCACAGGAGATGATAAGGCTGATCTATGCTGACAATGATCTTCTCTATGTTAATATAAATTCGCTTAACAGGATTTCGAAATACACCGGAAAAGAGGGAACGGTGCCCCGGATGAATAAACTGGGAACCGACACCTGGGAGAAGCTTAAAAAGACCACAAAAAAAAAAGTAAAGGACATAGCCAGGGACCTGATTAAACTTTATGCCCTGCGTAAAGCACAAACAGGTACAGCATTTCTTCCAGATACCTATCTTCAAACTGAACTGGAGGCATCCTTCATTTATGAAGACACTCCCGACCAGGAAAAGGCTACAGCAGATGTGAAGAAAGACATGGAATCGCCAAATCCCATGGACAGGCTGGTTTGCGGAGATGTTGGTTTCGGTAAGACTGAAATAGCTATCCGCGCTGCTTTTAAGGCTGTAGCCGATAGTAAACAGGTTGCCGTACTGGTGCCTACCACCATTCTTGCGTTACAACATTACAAAACCTTTACATCACGACTGAAAGGGTTTCCGTGTACAATTGATTATGTTAACCGCTTCAAATCAAGCAAACAAATTAAGGAGACTGTTCAAAAGTTGCAGGAAGGAAAAATAGATATCATTATAGGTACGCACAGGCTTGTCAGTAAGGATGTTAAGTTTAAGGACCTGGGATTGCTTATCATTGATGAAGAACAGAAATTCGGAGTTGGTGTAAAGGAGAAGTTAAAACAGATAAGAGCAGACGTAGATACGCTGACTTTGACTGCCACCCCGATTCCACGTACTTTACATTTTTCCCTCATGGGAGCCCGCGATCTTTCTATTATATCGACTCCTCCTCCAAACAGGCAGCCTGTGGTAACAGAACTTCATGTTTTTAATGAAAAGCTGATTAAAGAGGCAGTTGAATTTGAAGTAAACAGGAACGGGCAGGTTTTCTTTATTCACAACAGGGTCCAGGATCTGGCGCAACTGGGAGCGTTGATCAAAAAACTGGTACCAAAGGCTCATATAGGCATAGCGCACGGTCAGCTGGAAGGGGATGACCTGGAAGATGTCATGCTAAAGTTTATCAACGGCGAGTATGACGTCCTGGTTGCAACCACGATAATTGAAGCGGGTCTGGATATTCCAAATGCGAATACCATCCTGATCAATCATGCCCACATGTTTGGACTGAGCGATCTTCACCAGATGAGGGGAAGGGTAGGACGTTCTAATAAAAAAGCATTCTGTTATCTACTGAGTCCTCCGTTATCAACTCTTACTCCCGAAGCCCGGAAACGTCTTAGTGCAATAGAAGAGTTCTCTGACCTGGGCAGTGGATTTAATGTGGCTATGCGCGATCTTGATATACGGGGCAGCGGAAATCTACTTGGGGCAGAACAGAGCGGATTTATAGCCGAAATAGGTTTTGAAATGTATCACAAGATACTCGACGAAGCTATTCAGGAATTAAAAGACGAAGAATTCAAGGATCTGTTTAAAGATGATAAACCACGTCCGGTCATTTCTTTTACCCAGATCGATACAGACCTGGAAGTGATGATCCCGGACATTTATGTCACTAATATAACCGAACGGTATAATCTTTATACTGAAATCTCCAAGCTTGAAAACGAAACTCAGCTGGAGCAGTTTTCCGGGAACCTCGCTGACCGTTTCGGTCCTGTTCCAAAAGCAGTCAAAGAGCTTTTGAATACTCTTAAGCTGCAATGGATAGGGAAGGAAATCGGTTTTGAAAAAATATCCTTCAAAAAACATACGCTGAAGGGATACTTCGTATCTGACCAGCAGTCACCGTATTTCGAAAGCGAACAATTCAGTAATATTCTCCTTTTTGTACAGGCAAATGGCCGTCGCTGCAATCTGAAAGAGGTAAAGAAAACTCTGCGGATTTCGGTAGAAAATGTTAAAGACCTTAATGAGGCAATTGAAATCATGGAGAGCATGCTGATAGGGGCAGCCGTATAGCAATTGTCAGAAGTCGGCTATCGGCTTAGCAGTTAGCTTCCGTCCTCTCTTTCCACTCGTAACTCATATCTCACTCAAGCTATTAGCTTATTCAAGCTGAAACGCTACAGGGAGCACGCAAAAAGTTCTTACCGGGGTTCCTTTTACTGTTCCTGGTTTCCACTTAGGCGAGTTTTTCAGCACTCTAACAGCCTCTTCATCACAGCCGCTTCCGATACCCTGTTTTACCCTGATATCATTCAGACTTCCGTCTCTTTCTACTATAAAAGACAAATAAACTTTTCCTTCCACATGGTTCTGACGTGCAGCAGAAGGGTACTTTATATTGTTTGAGATATATTTACTTAAGTCACGCTGGCCGCCGTTGAATTCAGGCTGAACCTCAACAACACTCATATCGAATACCTTTGAATCAGATGTCTGACCGCTTTCCTCCTCCATATTTTCCGTTGCCGGCACAAGCATTGAAGAATCGGGCTCTACCTTGCTTACCTGTTCATTTTTCTTTTCCAGCTCTTTTAGGGCAACTATTTTTCCATCTTCATCAATAGTCATCTCATATTTAATATCTCCGGAGTATTGTTCATTGAGAGAAGGCCTGAAATAACTTTCACGAGCCCAATACGTAGCGATAATCCTGGAATCGCTCCTTTCAAAATCCAGGGATGATACTATCCAGTTTCTGCTGAAATTATGCATGTCTTCCATCCTTTTCCAGTAGAGATCTTTCAAACGCTGATAATTCAGGTTGTGATAGTTGTAAAAGGTCTCCGTTATCTTGGCGAAATAACTTGGAGGGTCAAAATAGCCCTTCTTCTGATCATAGTAAAATGCTTCAATAAATTTCACAAGTGATTCCCGTACCTGGTCCTCACTCATAGACTGGCTTTTGTTTAGGATAGACGGGTTTTGGCTCCCCTCTATTTTTCCGGGTTTATCTTCCTCTTTACGAAAAGATTTCCAGGGATCATCTACAAACAGGGTAAGATATCCCATAATGAGGATCACAACACCTAAGCCAATCCCCATATACATGAGCGAACGGTCTTTATAAACCGGGATATCTTCTTCAGTATTTTTTTCAGTTTCTTCCATTTTCATTTTATAAAACCGCTATCATAATATAGACAGTGAACCGCTGAACATTCCATACCCTAACGATGACCGGCGTCGCGGCAAGGTTGGCTTCAACAGTGCTTTTCAGGTAAATACCTGTTCGCTTCGTTTAAGGAGTATGCATGCTCCTAATTATATTGAAAAACACAATATAAATATACATAAACCAATGGCGCTGATAAAAGCAAACCATCAAACCGGTCGAGAAGCCCCCCATGTCCGGGAAGTAAAGATCCTGAATCTTTCACTTCCATACTTCTCTTTAACATTGATTCAAATAAATCGCCAAAAGTCCCGCATACAACAATTATCAGGGACATAACGGCCCAGCTCACCTGAGAAATCCCGGTAAATTGAGTACTCAGGATAAATGCCGCCAGCAAACTCATAAACATCCCGCCCAAAAAACCTTCCCAGGTCTTCTTAGGTGAATGGCGTTCAAAAAGCTTGTTCTTACCAAATTTCATGCCGGCCAGGTAAGCACCGGTGTCACTGGACCATAGAAGAATTAAAAAGCCAAGAGAATAGTGATAATTATATTCTCCACCGGCAAAAGCTGCTCCTATGTAAAAACAGAAAGGGGCAATAACCATTAAAACTCCCAGAAAAGTGTATGATACAGAATGAAATGGTTTTCGTTCTTTTCTATATAATTCGGCGATACATAAAATGACTGAAACCGGGATAACCGCCAGCAAAAGAGACAAGTCTTTATTAAGAATTAAATGGAGTATGAAAGCGATAAAAGCAGTCAGTCCGAGTAAAATTCCCCCGGCCCGCAGAGGTCTTATTTCATCTGTTTTTACCAGCCGGTAAAACTCATCGAGGCTCAGAAGTCCCAGGAGAGAGAAAAATATAACAAAGGTGATTTCTCCCAATAAAACAGAGGAAAGCATCACCAGTACAAAGAAAAAGCCTGTTATTGCCCTGGTCTTCATAGTTCAGAGCTTAAAATCACCTCCGTAGCCCGCTGAAAATTATCTTTGTGAGTGTATACTTCTACTTCTCCAATACGATAAGGAAAACCGCTCTTATCAAGCAATACGGCTTCAATTTCGTTCTCTATTAAAACCTGTTTTACTATTTCAGATTTGTAATAATCGTTTGAGGTATACACCTTGACCCAATCATTATTCATTTTCATAACTATTTAATTTTATCCTCTCAGAAAGAGTACGAAAAACCAGCATGAGCAGCAAAGTAAAAACGAAGCTCGCTATCACTGCATATATCGAACTGCTTTGCATATTGTCGAGATCATCAAGAGAGCGGCCATTTTTTTGAAGGAAGTAAGCTGCCGCTACTGCCATACCATTGTTTACAAAATGACCAAGGACCGGAAACACGATGCTGCCGCTCCAAACAAAAATATACCCAAATAATACTCCTAAGAGCATCCGTGGTAAGAATCCAAAAAATTGTACATGGATCGCACTGAATATAATAGCAGAAACCCATACAGCCAAATGATAATTTCCGCTCCACCTGACAAGAATACTCTGCAAACCTCCTCTAAAAAGCAACTCTTCGCCTACTGCCGGTATAATCGCTATAACAAGCAAGTTAATTAAGAGGTCGGGAAAAGAACGCATAATCAACAGTTTGCTGGTAAGCTCTGCAAGGCCGTCTTCTTTCATCCGCATCCAGTTTTCTATCCATTTGAGGCTCTCAGGAAAATGCATTCCCTGGTTCACTCTGTTTATCCACTCGGCAAAGGGCGAAAAAACAAATAAAATAACAACTGTGAGGACTACCAGTGAAACATTCGGATTACGGATACGGCCGAAGTAATGATTCTTATAGTGTTGTTCGCTCCACGACAAAATGAGCGGAGGTACCACAAAAGCTCCTGTCGCAACAATTCCCTGGATCATCCTGATCGCATCTGGGCTCATCTGATCAAAAGAAAGTGCCGTTAAGCTTCCGCCATAAAAGAACACTGTTAGAAATACCGCTATAACGCCAAACACAAAATAGCAAATTGCGATAATTAACAGCAGCAAAAGCAGCGATGTAAAAGGATGACGCCTGGCTGACGTGTGAGGAGACACCATAGCTTTATTTTCGTATTTTTGCAATTTGCAAAGATATAGTATTGGAGAGAAGAGATGTCTGTAAAAATTGGAAATATTAATTTAGGTGAGTTCCCGCTGCTTCTTGCACCGATGGAAGATGTCAGTGATCCGCCATTTCGTTACGTGTGTAAGCAAAATGGGGTTGATATGATGTACACCGAATTTATTTCCTCGGAGGGGTTGATCAGGGATGCAGCGAAAAGCCGTCAAAAGCTGGATATTTTTGAATATGAACGCCCAATAGGCATCCAGATATTCGGCAGTAACATAGATTCAATGAGAGAGGCAGCTGAAATTGCTACAAAGGCAAATCCCGACCTCATCGATATCAATTATGGTTGTCCGGTAAAGAATGTTGCATGTAAAGGAGCAGGGGCGAGCCTTCTTCAGAATATCGACAAAATGGTCCAGATGACGAAGGCTGTTGTAGAGGCCACTCATCTCCCCGTAACGGTAAAAACCAGACTTGGGTGGGATGATCATACAAAGAACGTGTATGAAGTGGCAGAGAGGCTCCAGGACGTTGGGATAAAGGCCCTGACGATTCATGGCCGCACCCGGTCACAAATGTATAAAGGGAATGCAGACTGGTCCCTCATCAGGGATATTAAAAGGAATCCGTACGTAAATATACCGGTATTCGGAAATGGTGATGTTGATTCAGTAGAAAAGGCTGCCAACTGGAGACTTGAATACGAGGTTGACGGAATCATGATCGGGCGGGGGGCTATAGGCTATCCCTGGATATTCAGGGAAATAAAGCACTTTTTTAAAACAGGAGAATATTTAGCTGGTCCCACAATAGCAGAACGTGTAGATGTATGCTCCACACATTTGCAAAAATCAATAGAGTGGAAGGGAGAAAAAACAGGGATCTTTGAAATGAGAAGACACTACTCTAATTACTTTAAAGGCATTCCTAACTTTAAAGATTACCGGATGAGACTTGTTTCTCTGGAAAACGTTTCTGAAATTGCGTCTGTACTTGCTGAAATAAAAGAAAACTTTTTCGAAACTGCCCACGTATAATCCTTATCATCAGTATGAAAGGTAATTGATGAGTCATAGCTGGACAAGTTTGAATTGCTGGCTTGATTTTTGTGTTTTGGTTAAATGATTAAAAACGTTAGTTATGGTAACACAAATTACTGAAGGCGTAAAAATTTCCGTAGAAACAATTTATCAACCGGAGTATTCCAATCCGTTGTATGACCACTATATGTTTGCATACAAAATCAATATAGAAAACCTCACAGGGTACAGCGTGCAACTGATGAGACGTCACTGGCAAATTTTCGATTCAAACGGAACACACCGTGAGATTGAAGGCGATGGTGTAGTTGGTTTACAACCCGTTATTGAACCAGGAGCCTCTCATGAATATGTTTCAGGGTGTAATTTAAAAACGGACATAGGAAGCATGAAAGGCTGTTATGCGATGAGACGTCTGGTGGACAGCGAAGAATTTGAAGTGAACATCCCTGAGTTCATTATGATCGCACCATATAAAATGAACTAAATTAAGGGTACTGCTTATATTCTACCATATTTCTTCTTACTTTCCTCTTTAAGTGATTAATAAATAATAAACGGCCGTCGGCGTTGCCAGTGCCGGGCTATTATCCATCTTCTTTGCTAGAGTATAATCATCAGGTATGTCTATGCAAATAGGACAGGTCACCTGAAAGGAATGCACACCAATTATTAAGAGAAGTCCGTTCGGCATTGCATTCTTATTTATAGGTCCAGGGGCTTTCATACGACTTTTCTCCGGCAACAAAACTACAAAATCCAATCTGCGGGCAGCGAAATAGAAGTAAAAGCGACCGCTTGCGCTTGTATAGAAGAACAAGGGTGAAATAATTCTTATAAAAAGACTGTAAGAATTGAGGAATTCGCCATAAAAAAAGGGCACCACCGGGTGCCCCTCTATTTTTGCTAAACAAGTTTCTTATTTATATTAATCCCTTCTTCCGCCGAATAACATCATACCAATATATAACAGCTGAGCAAGGGAGCCTAAAGCAGCAACTACATAAGTCATAGCCGCCCACCAAAGCGCATTCTTAGCCTGGCCATGTTCTGTACTGGTTTGCATGATCCCGCGGTTTGTTTGCAGCCATGCTAATGCTCTGTTACTTGCATCAAATTCGACAGGGAGGGTTATCACGCTGAACAATGTCATAACAATCATTGCGCCGAAGGCTATTAAAAGCAAATTATATCCCATACTTGAGGCAGCCATGATAATACCCAGCATAAACACCCACTGGAGGAGATTTGCAGCCACATTAACCACAGGCACCATAGCTGAACGGAACTGGAGCCATGAATATGCTTTAGCGTGCTGAACGGCATGCCCGCATTCATGTGCTGCAACAGCGGCGGCAGCTATACTTCTTCCATGGTATACGTCAGGACTCAGGTTAACCGTCCGGTTCTGCGGATTATAATGATCCGTCAATGAGCCTTCCACTGATATAATCTGCACATCATAAATTCCATTATCCTGCAGCATTTTTTCAGCTATATCTCTTCCGGTCATTCCTGATGACAAAGGTGTTTCTGAGTATTCCCTGAATTTGCTTTTAAAACGCGCCTGCACTATAAAACTTATCAATGCAACGCCTATAATCAATATTAAACCTAATGATCCCATTTCCAATTAATTTTATTTAACGATCTCAAAAAGTATTCCTGCATGAAATTATCACTAATAATTTACATATAACACATTTATCAATGGTAGTGTTACAAAAGGCACTGACATTTCTTCATTCCCGAAAAACTTTTAAAGACAACTATTCAGGGTTCTTGAAAACCGGCCGCATCTCCGCATATTAAATAACACACATTCTTTAATCACATATTTTTGCCTAAATTTGATAAAAAAATTAGTAATGGAAGTTATTTATATAGGGTTAATATTAATTTTGTTAGTATTCATCTCACTCGTCTTCCTGAAAGGAAATGCTTCCTTAAAGAAGGATGTTGCATCACTGAAGTCGGAAAACGAACAATTAAAAATTGATCTAGCTAAAGCGGAAGAACGCTTTGGCAATGTATGGCAGGAAAAGGAAAATACAGTTTACGTTCTGCGTCAGGAACTACAGAAACTTCAATCAGAACTGCATCAGGAAAGACAGAACCTGGCTGCTGTTAATATTTCTTACGAAAGCACCCGCATTTACATCAAAACCCAGCAGGAGAAAATTGCAGAGCAAAAAGACGAGATAGAAAAGCTTCATATCAAACTAAGCAAGGATTTCGAATTGCTTGCAAACAGGATACTGGAGGAGAAAACACAAAAATTTACAGAAGTCAATCGTTTCAACCTTGATCTGCTTTTAAATCCGCTGAAAGAAAATATCCGTTCATTCGAAGAAAAGGTTGAAAAGGCATATTCTGCTGAATCGGCGGAAAGAAATGTACTGAAAGGGGAGATAATTAAACTGATCGAACTGAACAAACAGATAAGTGATGAAGCGAATAATCTGACAAAAGCCCTGAAAGCAGACAGCAAAAAGCAGGGGAACTGGGGTGAAGTAGTGCTGGACAGAATACTTGAAGCTTCAGGTTTGATAGCGGGCGAAAGTTATTCAAAACAAGCGAGTTTTACTGATGAAAGTGGAAACAGGCTTCAGCCCGATGTAGTGATTAACCTCCCTGACGATAAACACCTGATCATCGATTCGAAGGTGTCTCTCATCGCTTATAACCGCCTGGTTAACTGTGATACAGATAGCGAAAGGTTAAGTTACCTGAATGATCACATCACATCCATTAAAAATCATATTAAAAATCTTTGCAGCAAGAATTACTGTGATCTGTATGCCGTAAACTCTCCCGATTTCGTATTGCTTTTCATACCTATTGAATCATCCTTCGCCATAGCTGTTCAGCATGATATTGAACTGTTCGAGTTTGCCTGGAACAAACGGGTGGTTATCGTGACACCCTCTACACTTCTGGCTACCTTAAAAACGATCTCCTCTGTATGGAAACAGGAGAAACAGACCAGAAATGCAATAGACATTGCCACCCGGGCAGGTGCTCTTTATGATAAATTTGTTTCTTTTCTCAGCGATCTGAAGAGGGTAGGGGAGAGCCTTGATAAAGCACGTGATGCTTATGGGGAGGCCTTTAACAAACTTTCAAGCGGCAACGGTAATATTGTCGGCAAGATCGAAGCACTTAAAAAGCTAGGCGCAAAGGCTTCGAAGCAAATTGATTCAAGATTTATTGTGGAAGAATAAGATCTTCCACAATATTCTATTTAAATGAATTCCAGCCCTGAGCTTTCAGCGGGTGAACAGCCCCTGACTTCGATATCAGATTCATACCTGAAGCCTTATCTGTAATGTGTCCGATCACTGTAATATCCGGATTATTCTGAATTTTCGGATAATCTGACTGTGCAACAGTGAACAGCAATTCATAATCTTCACCTCCTGAGAGAGCACATACCGTAGGATCAAGATTAAACTCCCGGGCAGTCTCATAGGTCATAGGATCTAAAGGAATTTTATCTTCATAAAGATTGCATCCCTTTTCCGATCCTACACAAATGTGTATCACTTCAGAAGAAAGGCCATCAGAGATATCAATCATCGCCGTGGGCTTTACTTTCAGATCTTTCAAAAGCAGAACGATGTCCCTTCTTGCTTCCGGCTTCAACTGTCTTTCCACGATATAATCCTTACCTTCCAGGTCAGGCTGAATCTTAGGATTTTCAAGAAAAATTTGTTTTTCTCTCTCCAGGAGCTGCAGGCCCAGATATGCTCCTCCTAAATCTCCTGATACACAGATAAGGTCGCCTTCATTAGCTGTGTTTCTGTAGCAGATCTCCTGTTCGTCAGCATAGCCAATACTGGTGACACTTATGACCAGCCCCTGCCTGGAGGATGTTGTATCACCTCCAACGATATCCACATTATACTTTTTACAGGCAAGCATCATACCCTCATATAACTCTTCTACAGCCTCAAGAGGGAATTTACTGGAAAAGCCGAGCGACACTGTTACCTGCGTAGCTGTCCCGTTCATGGCATAGATATCGCTCAAATTTACCTGAATGGCCTTGTAACCAAGGTGTTTTAAAGGAGTATACGCCAGATCGAAGTGAATGCCATCCAGTAGAAGATCAGTAGAAATGAGCGTTTTCTTTCCTTCAAAATTCAGTACAGCAGCATCATCACCTACTCCCTTCAATGTGGATAAGTTGTTAATTTCTATATTCTTTGTCAGGTAGTTTATCAGACCAAACTCCCCGAGTTTATCTATTTCCGTTTTATCTTTATTTTCAAACATTGCTTCTGGCTATAGGCTATCAGGAATAAGAAGTCAGCATATTCCCAATATACCATCATTTTTTAATATGGGTCAGCTTTCATCAGCCGGCCACTAGTACCTTTTACTCCAATTTAGATACTCATGATTCAGAAATCAGCTTACCTGATATACCGAAATCGTAAATCTAAAACCATAGACCCTAAAGTCCCAGCCTAGCTGAAATCTCCAGCATGCGTTCTATCGGCTTACGGGCTTTTTCTACGATATCCATCGGAACTGTTACCTCCGGAAGCTCATTTTTGATACATAAGTATAATTTTTCTAATGTATTCCTTTTCATGTGAGGACAATCATTGCATGCACAAGTGTTGTTTGGAGGAGCTGGAATAAATACCTTTCCGGGATTTTCCTTTTCCATCTGATGTATGATACCGCTTTCAGTTGCCACAATGAATTCCTGAGCATCACTTTTCATCGTATAATTCAACAAGCCGGTAGTTGAACCTGCATAATCTGCCATTTGCAGAATTGCCTCTTCACATTCGGGGTGAGCGATAAACTTCGCCTGTGGATGTCTTTCCTTCAACCTCACTATTCGCTGGAGCGAAAAAATCTCATGAACCATACAGGCTCCGTTCCACATCACCAGGTCTCTTCCTGTCTTTTTCTGTACATATCGTCCCAGATTCTTGTCCGGGCCGAAGATGATCTTCTGATCTTTGGGGAGACTATCGACAATCTGAACTGCATTTGAAGAAGTACAAACAATATCGCTTAAAGCTTTCAGTTCTGCAGAACAATTAACATATGTGATTACCAGATGGTCGGGATAATTCTCTTTGAATTTCGAAAAAAGATGAGGAGGACAGCTGTCGGAAAGAGAACAACCAGCTTTCAAGTCGGGCAATAACACCTTCTTCTCAGGAGATAAAATCTTAGCTGTTTCGGCCATGAAGTGTACGCCGGCAAATACGATAATCTGAGCATCTGTTTTAGCAGCCTGCTGAGAAAGCCCGAGACTATCTCCAATGTAATCAGCAATATCCTGAATATCAGGCTCCTGGTAATAATGCGCAAGAATAACTGCATTTTTTTCCCTTTTTAAACGTTCAATCTCATCAAAAAGATCCAAAGCAGGATCTATAGGTTCATCCACAAAACCCTTAATGTTTAACTCCTCAAAAGTATCCATTCTCGACATTTCAATAAAATACAATTATTTTTAAATAAGATCTTTTTATGGTTTATTAGGATGTTAGTAATGTGAAGAAGATGGCGTATAATTTCTTTGAAATTTTTGTTTTCATGCTTTTATCCACATCTTACTAACATTGTTATTTAATCAATAGCTTAGAAAGCAAGCAGATGTATTTTTCAAATTTTTCCTGGTTATTTTATCCTGTGAATTTTTCGTGTGTCTAAAAAAGTTAAAAACTCCAGATTTCTGTGATGAAAACTTTCTCAAAATTCCTCTAATTTGGCTTCAAATTAACAGCAAGGATTTGTTATTAAAAATTATTAGACTTGCTTTTATACAAAATTAACATCTTTACCGTGTTTATCCACATTGACGATAAAAGATTACATTATACAAATTAGTTTTCCATGAAGTATGTTGATTTCCTCGTAGTAGGGTCGGGTATTGCGGGACTCAGTTTTGCTCTTAAGGCGGCGAAACATGGTAAAGTTCTGATAGTTACAAAATCAAATGAAGACGAGTCTAACACTAAGTATGCCCAGGGGGGGGTTGCTGTAGTTGTGGATAAAGAAGATTCTTTCGACAAACACATAGAAGACACCCTTATTGCAGGGGATGGTTTATGTGACCGGGAGGTTGTGGAAATCGTAGTGAAAGAGGGTCCGGCTCGTATCCAGGAGATTATTGAGTACGGAACAAACTTCGATAAGAATCAGCAGGGAATCTATGATTTGGCGAGGGAAGGTGGTCATTCTGAGCACCGTGTGTTACATTATAAAGATATAACGGGATTTGAAATTGAGCGGGCTTTACTGGAAAAGGTTCATAAAGATCCCAATATTGAGATATTAACACACTATTTTGCCGTTGAATTGATCACGCAGCATCATTGCGGCGCTTTTGTAGACAGGAGGACTGAGGATATTACCTGTTATGGTATTTACGCATTGAATACACGTACAGGTAATGTGGAAAGGTTTCTCTCTAAGGTGACCGTTATGGCGAGTGGTGGGGCAGGACATATATATTCTAACACCACCAATCCTACTATAGCTACCGGTGACGGAATTGCAATGGTATATCGGGCCAAGGGAAAGGTTAGGAATATGGAATTTATGCAATTTCATCCTACTGCTCTTTATAATCCGGGCGA
This sequence comes from Pararcticibacter amylolyticus, assembly GCF_003130405.1. Lineage (GTDB taxonomy): Bacteria > Bacteroidota > Bacteroidia > Sphingobacteriales > Sphingobacteriaceae > Arcticibacter > Arcticibacter amylolyticus. Next base: position 450,111 of record NZ_QEAS01000001.1, on the reverse strand, counting down.
GTACCCGTCTTTTCTTATTTCGGAAGCAGTAAGGGGCTTCGGCGGTGTGCTGAAAGACAGGAATGGTAATGAGTTTATGCACTTGTATGATGAACGGGGATCGCTTGCGCCAAGGGATATTGTTGCCAGGGCTATTGATTCGGAAATGAAAAAAAGCGGCGATGATTTTGTGTATCTCGATATAAGGCACAGGAATAAAGAGGAGATACTGAATCATTTCCCTAATATTTATGCAAAATGTCTTAGTATAGGGATCGATATGACAAAGGATATGATTCCGGTTACCCCTGCTTGTCATTATATGTGCGGAGGGATCCTGGTCGATCAGTTAGGCAGGTCGTCTATAAAGAGGCTGTATGCCTGCGGAGAGTGCTCTTCTACTGGTCTTCATGGTGCTAACAGGCTGGCTTCTAATTCGCTGCTTGAGGCTACTGTTTTTGCGCATAGAATATATTTGTCAGCATTGGAGGAACATTCTTTGAATGTAATTCCGGATAATATTCCTGAATGGGACGAAACTAATACCCGGCTTTCAAATGAGGATATCCTGGTGACTCATAATATAAGGGAAACTCAGAAGATAATGAGCGATTACGTTGGTATTGTGAGATCTGACTTCCGGCTTGAGCGAGCAATGCGGAGATTGGGCTTATTATATGAAGAAACGGAGTCCTTTTATAAGCAAACTAAGTTATCTGTGAAGTTATGCGAGCTGCGAAATATCATTCAAACTGCCTACATTGTTATTAGGTCGGCCATGAAACGCAAAGAGAGCAGGGGCTTACATTATACTACGGACTATCCCGGACACCAGGAACAGATCCGCGACACAATTTTATAGAATGAATACTCACGGTTGCAGATAATTGTCTGTATTCGTGAGTACTGTTATTTGAATAGTTAAACAGAGAACGAGCGGAAAACGGGATTCGAACCCGCGACCCTCAGCTTGGGAAGCTGATGCTCTACCAACTGAGCTACTTCCGCTGTTGTTAGAATGGAGATGTAAATATATGCCACTTATTTTATCTGTCAATGGAAAATTTCCAATTTTTGACGAAAGCTGTTTTATTGCCGAAAATTCTACGATAGTTGGCGATGTTAAACTTGGGAAAAACTGCTCTGTCTGGTTTAATGCCGTAGTAAGAGGGGATGTTAACTATATTATTGCCGGTGATAACGTTAATATTCAGGACGGAGCGATTATCCATTGTACTTATCAAAAGGCTCCTACGGTGATCGGAAATAATGTTTCTATCGGACATAGGGCCCTGGTTCACGGCTGCGTAGTGAAGGATAACGTTCTCATAGGCATGGGAGCTACTGTTATGGATCATGCGGTTGTAGAGGAATTTTGCATTATAGCAGCCGGAGCTGTAGTACTGGAGAATACAATATGCGAATCTGGTTTTATATATGCGGGAATGCCTGCCCGCAAGGTAAAGCCGATAAATGCCGGGCAACGAGAGTTACTGGAGTCATTGCCTGGAAGATATATTATGTATTCAAGCTGGTTCAATCAGCAGGAGGAGGAATAGATAGTTTTTCTTCCAGGTCCCAATTTGCCCTGAGAGTTATTTCTGTATTGCTGTTCCATACCTTTTCCGGCTGAATTTTCTTTGAAACATCGCCGGTATCCCATTTATTATTCCTGTTTTCGTCATAGATGACCCTGAAATGGTACTTTCCAAGTGAATAGGTTGTGTAATGAACTGTCTCGTTTTTTGTCAGGATATTCATTTTGACCAGCTCATCGCGTTCGTTCATTAGTTGTAGTATATACTGCTTACTCGTGTCGGGAACTGTGACAGAGAGGGTGAGATTACCGTAATTTACTTCTTCGTCGCGGGTGAATTGCTTGGTAAAGGGCTTGTTGAATCCGCCAAATTTTCCGCCTATTGCGTTAGTATCAATCTTCAATATATATTGCTTTTCTGTTCGCCAGGGATACCTGAATATATATTTTCTGTTTGAGAGCGTATCCTTCACTATTCGTAGTCCGCTTACCGGGACAGAGTCCTGAAGAAGGCTTATTTTTCGCGGGTCTATTGATCCTGCTGGTGAAGAAAGCGAGAGGATAAGCTCAGACCCCGGTTTTATTTTATTGGAAGGAAAGTTGTCGGCGATTTTTACCTCCCGGTCGTATTTGTCGCGGCTGTTTTTTCGGATAACAGTCGTGTCAATTGGGACGTCTTTATCAAGTATGGCTACCTGAATAGAATCAAAATCCATGTTCTTTGTCCATACGTGAGCTGTATCATGAGTGGTGCTAAATTCAACTATTTTATCCTTGTCAAGTTCTTCCGGTTTTAATATCCGGATGGATGGCTTTTCGAGCTTTTGATTGAATATGTACATGATACGCGCATCTTTCTCGATTTTTCTGTCCGTTATCCTGAATACTTTCGGTTCCTCCTTGAAGAGTTCGAGTTTAATTGCGGTGGTGTCCTTGGTAAGCTTTATAGAGTCCTTTAAGAAGGCTATTTCTTCATTTGTTGAATTATATATTCTGTCTCCTCCTTCTTCTTTCAAAGCGTATATACGATACGTATCCTGGCGTAAGTAGCGGAGATTGAAGTTCCCTGAAGAGTCGGTAGTTGTGAATATGCTGGCGCGCTTTTTACCAAAAATTGTATCCTGTGATATCGGTATTATAAATACAGTAGCGTCGAGTACTGGCTTTTTTGTTAATGTATTAGTCACTGTTCCTGATATCGAAAGGGAATCTATTTTGTTCCCCGTGGAAAATACATATACGTAATTCTTAAGAACGTTTCCTTCGTTGTAATCCACTAATCCACGGCCGAAATTTATTGTGTAAGTTGTGTTAGCTGCCAGAGTATCTTCAAACTTTATATTTAGTGTTTTTTTTCTGATTTTGAAGTATGGCGTTTTTTCAAGTGCGGGAGACATGCTGAATTCTTTAGATTCATTGTTGATCTTGAAGTATTCATCAAACTCGATATTAATTTCTTTGCTTTTGAAATTAAGCGTGAAGTTCTTCGGGCTTTCTTTCATCACCTTGGGTGGTTCTTTGTCCCTGGGACCTCCGGTTGGCTGTTGAATACTTGCGCACCCTATTACCAGTAAAACCAGCGTGGTTAAAGTAAAAAAATTTAACTTTAAGTACTTATTTAAGAAATGTGGCATTTATAAGCGTTTTAACGAGTTTTTTCTCTTCAGTGAGGAATATGTCGAATTTATGAAAATAACGTCTCAGATGAGCTTATTTTATGTCTAATATTTTAATTTATAAAATATTGATAATCAGTATCTTATTATTCATTTACTAATATGTACCATCAAAACAGAGATATCTGAGGGCGAAACACCTGAAATTCTTGATGCCTGACCGAGGGTTCTGGGTTTTATCTTCATCAACTTTTCCCGGGCCTCTTTTGAAAGAGATACCATGTTGTGATAATTGAAATCTGGATTAATTTCCTGGTCCTCCATCTTTCTCATTTTGTTGACTATCTCAAGCTCTTTTTCAAAATAGCTTTCATATTTAACCTTTATCTCAGCTTGTTCTATTGTTTCTTTATCATAGGAGTTGAGCAGATTATTAAATGTTGGGATTGCTTTTCTCAGATCACTCATATCTACCTGGGGTCTGGAAAGCAGAGAAAACATTTTAACATTTTGACTGAGGGGACTGGTTCCTAACTCTTCCAGGAAGCTATTGACTTCCGAAGCTTCAATTGAGGTATTTTTAAGATATGTTACCAGGAAGTCAGAGTCTTTTATTTTTTTGGTTACTTTCTCAAGTCGTTCATCGTTTATGAGACCGAGCTTATGAGCAATAGGGGAAAGACGTATGTCTGCATTATCTTGTCGTAACAAGAGACGGTGCTCTGCTCTGGATGTAAACATCCTGTAGGGCTCTTCGGTTCCCTTTGTCACCAGGTCATCAATCAGTACCCCTATATAAGATTCTGATCTTTTCATGATCAATTCATGCTGATCTTTTATCTTTTGATGAGCGTTTATCCCTGCAATGAATCCCTGACTTGCTGCTTCCTCATAACCTGTTGTGCCGTTTATCTGTCCTGCGAAGAACAGGTTTTTAACCACCTTGGTTTCCAGTGTGAGACTCAGTTGGGTGGGAGGGAAGTAATCATATTCTATTGCATACCCAGGTCTGAACATTTTCACGTTTTCAAATCCTGGAATCTGAGTTAATGCACGGTACTGAACATCCTCAGGAAGGGACGTAGAAAATCCGTTTACATATATCTCAACTGTATTCCATCCTTCCGGCTCAACAAATATCTGATGTCTCTCGCGTTCAGCGAAACGGTTAATTTTATCCTCTATTGAAGGGCAGTATCTTGGGCCTAGACCTTTTATTCTGCCCGTAAACATAGGGGACTTTTCAAAACCCTCTTTCAGCGTATCGTGAACAGCCTGATTGGTATATGTGATCCAGCAGCATCGTTGATCTGAAGACATCTCTACATCTGTAAAAGAGAAGCGGCCCCTGACCGGATCACCCCACTGCTCTTCCATTTTAGAATAATCCAGACTTCTTCCATCTACACGTGGAGGGGTGCCTGTTTTCATTCGTCCAGCTTCGAATCCTAATTCCACTAGCTGCTCGGTGAGCCCTGTAGACGACTTCTCAGCTGTCCTACCCCCGCCGAACCGTTTCTCTCCTATATGGATGATGCCATTTAGGAACGTACCGTTAGTTAGTACGACAGCTTCAGATTCAATTTCTATACCGAGTGATGTTTTTACTCCTGAGACCTTGTCTCCTTTTGTCAGGATTTCTTTTACAGTATCCTGCCAGAAATCCACGTTAGGAGTTTTTTCCAGCATTGACCTCCATTCTTCTGAGAAACGCATACGGTCATTCTGAGTTCTCGGACTCCACATAGCCGGGCCTTTAGACAGGTTGAGCATCCGGAATTGTATGGTTGATTTGTCTGCTACTATACCAGAATATCCACCCATAGCGTCAATTTCTCTTACAATTTGTCCCTTTGCAACGCCTCCCATAGCTGGATTGCAGCTCATTTGAGCAATTGTCCCCATATTCATAGTAATGAGGAGAACCGAGGATCCCAGATTAGCAGCAGCAGCGGCAGCCTCACATCCAGCGTGACCTGCACCAACTACTATAATATCGTATTTTTTAAACATAATTAGCTTTCTGTTCCACGTGGAACCTTTTCAATAGTTCCACGTGGAACTTATACTTAATATCCTTCTTTTGTTTCATTTAACTCGAGCCAGCGCATACTTATCTCATCCAGATAAGTTTTCTTTTGTTCTATTTCCTCTGATATGCTCAGTAATTCCGCATGGTCATGAGTAATTGAATTTAATTTGCTTGTTAATTCAGAAATGAGGTGTTCAATTCTTGGAATTTCATCCTCAATACTGTCAAGCTCTTTTTGTTCTTTGTAAGAAAGCTTATTTTTCTTTGAAGAAACAGGAGTGGAGCCAGCCGAAGCTTTATTGGTCTCCCTGGACTTTACGGAGTTCTCTTTTTCAATTCTATAATCTGTATAGTTTCCGTTGTAGATCTTTATTTTGCTGTCCCCTTCCAATATAAATAGCTGGTCAGTTAGTTTGTCCATTAAATATCTATCGTGAGAAACAAGTACCAGTACTCCTGAATAATTTTCAAGAAATTCTTCAAGAATATTTAAGGTATCAATGTCCAGATCATTAGTAGGTTCATCTAGTATTAGAAAATTTGGGTTTTTTATTAAAACTCTCATTAGCTGGAGCCGTTTTTTTTCTCCTCCACTTAAATTTCCTACTATATTATGCTGTTTTGCCGGAGGAAATAGAAAGTGGGTGAGGAGCTGAGATGCAGTGATGGTTTTTCCATCCGCCATCGTTATAAACTCCGCCACATCCTTAACGACATCTATGACTTTTTCTGAATCATAGCTTTCGAGTCCACTTTGTTTGTAGTAACCGAATACAGTGGTTTCTCCTATAGCTATAACTCCTTTATCAGGACTTATAACTCCTGTAATCAGATTTAAAAACGTAGACTTACCAGAGCCATTCTTTCCTGCAAGCCCAATCTTGTCTCCCTTTTTAAATACATACGAAAAATCTTCTATTATAAGCTTGTTATTATAACCTTTATATATATGATGAACTTCCAATATTTTATTTCCCTGGCGGCTTACTTTAGTACTTAACTCCAGCTTCTGGTTGTTTTTGGAGTTTTTAGTCTTTTCTTCAAGATCGTAAAATGCATCTATCCGTGCTTTCGACTTGGTAGCCCGGGCCTGCGGCTGTCTTCTCATCCATTCCAGTTCTTTCTTAAGAAGGTTGCGGTTCTTTTGAAGAGTGG
>NZ_QEAS01000001.1:405280-443759 GCF_003130405.1 Pararcticibacter amylolyticus | reverse complement strand
CAAGGAAATAACTGTATTTGCCATTATAAATAAACAACGTTTGCTTGTCAAGCTCCATGATCTGGTTACAAACATTATCCAGAAAGTACCTGTCGTGAGTAACCATTAAAACCGTTTTCTGACCTGTGGTAAGAAAGCTCTCCAGCCACTCTATCATCTCAATATCCAGGTGATTCGTTGGCTCGTCCAGTATGAATATATCAGGGTCATCAATAAGGAGTTTGGCAAGCGCGAGTCTTTTTCGCTGTCCGCCCGACATATTGCTGATCTTTTGATGCTGATCTTCTATTGAAAGACGTTGAAGAATAGTTTTAATCTGGTGCTCATATTCCCATGCGTTAAGCTCACTTAACTCATTAATCAGGTGCTGTAATTCTTCCTGATCCGGATCTGTTTGCTCCAATAGTTGCTCATAGCGCCTTATGACCTGCTGTTGCTTATTGTCGAGACTAAAGATGAAATCTCCAACTGTCTCTTGCGTTCCAAAATCCGGATCCTGTTCGAGATATCCGGTTCTTAATCCTTTTTCCTTTACTACTTTTCCCTCAACCGGTAGTAGTCTCCCTGAAAGGATACGCAGTAATGTTGATTTTCCGGACCCATTTATTCCGACCAGGGCAGTTCTTTGACCCTTTGCAATACCAAATGTAATGCCTTTAAAAAGCCATGAATCATTGAATGAATGACCTAATTGTTCTCCTGATAAAATACTCATGCCAGTTTGTTTATTTGATCAGAATAATAGAGAAAAGTTCCATTAAGATCCTTTAAAAATTGACGAGCCATTGCTCCTGCTACTACTTCTCCTTTTATGCTTCTGTATTTTTCAAACCTTCCTGTCAGGAAGGGATTCAGCATCTTCATTATGTAATGTCCTGTGTTTTCCAAAAGGCGCTTTTCTTTTCTTTCCCCTACTAAGAGAGAAGGTTTATATATGTGTAATGATTTGAAATTCAATTGTTTAATATCTCTCTCCACTTCTCCTTTTACTCTCACGTAGAAGTTTTTTGACTTCGGGTTTGCTCCAATAGCCGATACCAGGTGAAATTGCTCAATTTTATTTTTGGAAGCAATTTGAGCCAACGAGAGAGGGTAATTATAGTCTACACGTCTGTAATCATCTAAATCAGGTGTTTTCGCCCGTGTAGAACCCAGGCAACAAAACACAGCTGATCCATTAATCAATCCACTATAAGAGCATATCTTATTAAAATCAATGATCTCTTGAAAAAGCTTTGGATGTGTTATTCCCAGAGGCTTTCGAACAAGAGCCACCACCATTTCTACCTCATTTTCGCTCAATAGAAAATTAAGGAGATGTGATCCAACCAGCCCGTTTGCTCCTGCAATGATTACTTTTTTCAAAACCTTTTAATCAAATACAAAAATAAGCAATATTAGTTAATACCTGCTTTATTGTATTGAATACTATCTAAGAGTTTTGTTTGTAAAATACTGTTAATTAGTATGTTAAGAAAATAACATAAATATGGCTAATATTTTAGCTAAGAACAAAGAAGGTATGAAACTTTAAATTAATGACCACATGTTCAGAATTGCCTATGGCTAAGGTAATAATCTTCCTTAGAAGTCATTAAATCTTTATCGTTCTTACTTTTGTCTTTGTAACCAAGAAGGTGAAGTATTCCGTGTACAATTACCCGGTGTATTTCATCTTTTTCCAATATGCCGAAATTCGAAGCATTCTCCCTTACTCTATCGATACTGATAAATACATCACCTTCTATGCGATCTTCTTCTTCACTGCTGTCGAAAGTGATGATATCTGTATACGTATCGTGATTCAGGTATTGTTGATTAATATTCAACAAATAATTATCAGAACAAAAAATAAGGTTAAGGTAACCCGAATTTTTTCCTTCAGTAGTAATTACTGTATTTATCCAGGTCCTTATATTAGTCTTTTGTTTTAAAGTAAAGTCGGTGTCTTCCGAAAAGAAAGAAATCTTTGAACGGCTCATTAAATCTTAAAATGTAACTCTATTTCGTTGCCTTTAACGTTGAAAATACACTGGTCAGCAAGGTGTTTAATTATGAATATACCCCGTCCGGTTAAATTTTCAAGGTTTTCTGGTGCTGTAGGATCGGGAAGCCTGTTATAATCAAATCCATCACCTTCGTCGGTAACGGTAAACTGCATTCTCTTCCTGTCTGAAACCTCAAGATTGATATATACCTTTTTATGCTCATCCTGTTTGTTTCCGTGGATGATGGCATTGATAGTTGCCTCGCTCATGCAGGTGAGCACATTCGCGTAGGTATCAGGAGGGATCTGATATTCTTCTTTGAGGTTATCTATGAAGTTTTCAACGATGGTTATGCTTTCCAATTTAGAGGGAAGTTGTAACGTATACAATACCGTATTGTCTGAAATGTCTACCCTATTTGTTGTCATATTTTTATTTTGATTCTAAATTTCTGAAATAATCACCAACTTTCAATTGGTAAAATAAACTTAAAGAAGCAGGAACTGTTTTAAGAAGTTCTGTTTCACGGTGTTTAATTTTTTTAAAATTTTCTAACAGGGAGTTATAAACAGGAGAATGAACTGTACCTTCACGACTTTCCCTCTGATTATCCGTTTCCCTTTCTCGTTCGGCCTTCTCTGCCTCGAGCAGTTTTGTTAAAATTTGCTGTTGGCGAAGCAGAGTTTCCTGCTTTAATTTTTTGTTTACGAGATCAGTTTCAGTTTGTTCCATTTCTTTGCTCACTTTGCCGAAATTTTCCAGTTCGCCCTTTGCATCTTTCTGTAACTCCTTATTTATCTGTTGAAGTGCTTCGCGTATCATTTGTTGCTGACGGGCCATTTTTGCCATTTGTTCACTCATTTCCCCCTTTCCGGCAGCTTGTCCCTCCTTCAATCCCTGTTGTCTCATTTGTTCACGGGCTTTCTGCATGTTCTGGTTAAGCTGCTCCTGCATCTTGCTTAGTCCCGAAATGCTTTTTTGCTTACCTTCTCCGCCCTGCCTGGCGCTTTTCATGGCCTTCTGCACCTTATCTTCCACTTCACTAAGCATTAGCGCAAGGTTGTTGATCGACGTGAGTGCATACTGCTGATCTCTTCCTGCTTCAGGTATCTTTCTGTCAGACAGGTTCTGAATGGCTTTGTCCACGTTGCTGTTTATCAACTGTACTTCCTTATTTACAAAGCTTTCTATTTGTGGTACTCTTCTGCTTAATGAATAGAGACTATCCTGAATCATTTTCATATTATCCAGTATTTCCTTTTGCTTCTGGACTATATTTTTGAATGATGGTTCACTATAAGACGTATTTCGTACCTGTAATAGTACATCTTCCTGATTGAAAGATGATTTGAGTAAATTAGCGAGAATCTGCCGTAAATTCATAAGATTTATCCCAGCCTCCTGTGTCTCATTTTCCTGTTGTGCATCCTCAAGTTTCTTCGCCATCTTCTTCATTTGAGATGAAGCCTTCTGCATGTTCTCCGATGCCTTTTCTTTGTTTTTATTGCGAAGACTTTTAGTGACAGTTTCCTGGCTTTGCTCTATTTCCTGCTGAGCACTCTGGTCATTTTTGAAGTCATTCATCGTTTCGAGATTCTGATGCTTTTTTTCGAGTTCGTCCAGATCCTTTCTGATACTACTGAATTCTTCTTTAAGCTGATCCTGCGTTTCGCCTGATTTTCGTATATCGTTTTTTTCCTCGCTGGTTTTCCGGCCCAATTCTTCCTGTTTTTCCGAGAGGTTTTTTAGCTTATTGATTGTGGATGAAAGCTTCTGATCAAATTCCAGCTTCTTGTAAAGCTCCAGTATCCTGTCGAGTTCCTTCTGTAATGATTTGTCATCCATCTGCATCTTCGACAATTCCTGTTGTGTCTGTATTTTACTATTTTGTTCAAGCAGCTGCTGAATATTCTTCAATAAATCCTTTGTTTTATCATCAAGAACATTGTTAAACAGGTTTTCAATTTGCTTCTGTTTTGCAATTATTTCCTGTTTTTGATCCAGCTCATTCTGGCGCAAAAGGTTCTCCTTATTTTCCTTTTTTATTTCATTTACTAATTTTTCGAGTTTCTCCTGTTTGTTAAGCAAATTTTCTATCTGACTTTTTTCATCGAAAGAAAGACTCCTTTTGCTAAGGAGGTCTTTATTCATTTTTACAGCTTCTTTTTCAATACTCCTGGCCTGGCGGATGGCTTGCTCCATTTTATTCTTAATACTTTCAGCCGATTTCTCACTTTTACGAACAATTTCTTCTTCTGTATCAAGTTTGAACGTTTTTATTTCAGACCTGGTTGATTTAGGTCCGTTGAATCCGTCATTATCAAATACTTCAAAGAAGTACTCTATTTCCTGTCCCGGCTTTAGGCCGGTTCCTTTTATGTTCCATGTATGAAAGAAGCTGCTTTCCGTACTGTTCTTATTAACCGGAATATTTTCACTTTGATATTTTTCACTTTTTCCATCTGACAGTTTGTAATTGAATTTTACATCAGAGAAACCGTGGTCGTCAGAAATTTTACCGATAAAATAGAACGAGTTGTGATTGATAGAATCAATTTGTCCGGAGACTTCAATAGAAGGCCGCAGATCGGGTATTACATTTAGATTGTAGGAAACAGAGGGATTGTTTTTTACTTCATCGTTTACTGGTCTTATTACGATACCGGCATTCTTTTTGGCAGTAAGGGTATGTACAAAGGAATTTCCTGAAGTGGGGCGCAGCTCTGAAACGATGCTATCGGTTTTAAAATGGATCAAATTGGTATTCTCGGTAGAGAACGTCCATGTTATCCTTGTTCCTTCAGGCACGGTAAGATCTCCGGCGTTATGAAGAGATTCTGCTTTCCTCTCCAGATAAGAAGGATAATGAAGACGGACATTGAAATCTATGAGGGAAGGTCTTTTTTTTACTTCTATTTCAAAGGGTGCTGAATGAAAGCCTCCTCCTGATAGCCGGAATGTCTTGTTTTGCTGTAAATTCCGGAAAGTATAATTAAAGAGGATAATATTTTCACGGTCAAGCTTAAAGCTGTTGATCCCATCTTCCAGATAAACATCCTGTGGAATTTCGTTACCCGTTATTTTGACCCTCAGAGTAAGATCTTCACCCTGAACAGCTTGAAGTTTTCCATTTAGAAGGTGAAACGTAAAGGGTGCCTTTTTAACATACTTCTTGTTATAGTGAATGATTCGTTCTGTCCCTTCACTGAGTATTGAGGGCGCTGTTAAAGCTATTAATACAATTACGGTGAGAGGAGGTATCACAAAACGGAGATATCTCCTGTTTTCAGAGATATTAATTGCGGATGTGAAAGGAATGGGACTTAGATCTGCAATCTTTTGATTAATACCCGCTTCAATCAATGCCCTCTGATGCTGATTTTCATCGGCAAGTTTCTTCAATTGAAGTGTGTTTATCAATTTATCTTCGATGTGACTAAAATGCTTTCCTATTATTTCTGAGGCCTGTTCATGAGAGATTGTCTTTCCCAGCTTGAAATAAGAAAGGAGAGGTACCGCTATGGTTCTGATAGCAATACTTACATTCAGAAATAGAAAACTGAAGAAAAGAAGACTTCTTACAAGCTGGTCAAAGTTGCCATAATATTCTGCTATAGTAACCAATATGTAGCTTATAAAGAGGGCAGCAGCAAGGTAAATAATTCCTCTCACCACCATATTCAGGTAGTATTTCCGGATGAACTCATCTACTTTTTTTATAAGAGCAGAATAATTTCCGGCAGAGTGCTCTGTTCTCATTCTTTTCACTTACCAAAATAACGAAAAATGCGAAGACTTGTTACCATTCGCTAACATTGATAACGTACGCAAACGATTGCATGTTTTGCATTAATTTCATTTGCTGTATATTTTAGACGTATTTGTAGCTTAAAGATCCATTGATTAGTAATGTGTTATCGTAACTGGCGGCTTAATTCTCCGCTTATTAGTAAAGAAATGTGCAATAGGTGCACGGGCTCTTTAGAAAAAATAAAAGCAGGGCTTAATTATTTAACCAGAAGCAATTAAGCCCTGACCGAACTCACAATTTCAGGAGTTATGCTGTCAGCTCAGCATTAAGCCGGCAACGGTAGTATTTGCGGTTTCATCAATTAGTATTGCACCACCGTTAGCTCTCAGAGAGGTATAGGTGTCATATACTATAGGAGACGCCGTTTTAATGGTTACATGTACAACATCGTTCAATGAAGCTTTTTCAATGCCCTCCTGTTTTTCGAGGGTATTCACATCCAGTTTGAAATTGATCTGTTTAACAATGCAGCGAACCCTCCGGCTCTGTACCTGCAACAGGTATTTGCCTCCTGCTGTCAGGGGTTTGTTATCCATCCAGCAAAGAGTTGCTTCAATTTCCTGGCTTACTATCGGAGCAGAACTTCCTGTAACGATTACATCTCCTCTGTTGATGTCGATATCATCCTTTAACCGGAGAACTGCACTTTGTGGTGCAAAAGCCTCTTCTACCTCTATCCCGTGAACTTCAACAGCTTCAATCTCAGATTCAATATGATCAGGCAATACAATGATCTTATCTCCCTTTTTATAGGAGCCGCTTAATACTTTTCCTGCATATCCCCTGTAATCATGAAGATCATCAGACTGCGGCCGTATAACATATTGTACGGGGAACCGGGATTCCGAGAAATCCAGGTCTCTTACTACATCTATAGTCTCCAGCAGGTCGAGCAGGGTCTGACCGGTATACCAGGGAGTATTCGGAGAAGAGTTGACAATATTATCGCCATTAAGTGCACTCACGGGGATAAACCTGATATCTTTCATATTCAGGGTCTGAGCCATGCGGGAATATTCATCAACAATGGAATTATATGCAGCTTCCGAATAATCTACCATATCCATTTTGTTGATGGTTACAACCACATGAGGGATCTGTAAAAGCGAAGCGATGATACTATGACGGCGGGTCTGCTCTACCACTCCCTGTCTTGCATCTATCAGGATAATAATCAAATCAGAGTTAGAAGCACCTGTGACCATATTCCTGGTATACTGAATATGTCCGGGGGCATCTGCAATAATGAATTTTCTTTTATCAGTTGAGAAGTATTTGTAGGCCACGTCGATTGTGATGCCTTGTTCTCTTTCAGCACGAAGGCCGTCAGTAAACAATGCGAGATCGATTTCGCCTTCCTGCTTGTTCTTACTTTGTCTTTGGATTGTCTCAAGCTGGTCTACTTTTATAGAGTCAGTATCATATAGCAGCCGGCCGATTAATGTACTTTTTCCATCATCAACACTTCCTGCGGTTATAAATCGAAGTAAATCCATTTGTAGCTATCGGTTTTCAGCTTTCAGCACCTGGCTTACGGCTTTTTAATAAATTGTTCCTAGAGAAGAAAATTAAAAATATCCGTTCTTTTTCCTGTCTTCCATTGCCGCTTCGGAAACCTGGTCGTCGATCCTGGTTTCACCCCGTTCACTGATATTGGTACGGTTAATCTCTGAAATGATATCGTCAATGGATGATGCAGAAGATTCAACGGCAGCTGTACAGGTCATATCTCCCACGGTCCGGTACCGGACGTTCTTTTTCACGATGACATCATCTTCGTCAATTCTGATAAAAGGAGATAGTGCAACCAGGTGTTCACCGTGAATTATCACTTCCCTTTCATGAGTGAAATAGATAGATGGCAATTCAATCCCTTCACGTTTTATATAATTCCAAACATCAAGTTCTACCCAGTTACTGATTGGAAATACCCTGACATTTTCGCCTTTAGCAATTTTGCCGTTATAGAGGTTCCAAAGTTCTGGTCTTTGTTTTTTGGGATCCCATTGTCCGAATTCATCTCTCACCGAGAAGATTCGTTCTTTTGCTCTTGCCTTCTCTTCATCACGCCTGGCCCCTCCGATGCAGGCATCAAATCCGAATTCTTCAATGGTGTCAAGGAGAGTATATGACTGAAGGGCATTTCTGGAGGCAAATTTTCCAGCCGGCTCCTTCAATCCCTTTGCTTTAATAGTATCTTCTACTTTTCTGACAATCAGTTTCGCTCCGGTTTCAGCTGCGATCCGGTCACGATATTCCAGCGCTTCCGGGAAGTTATGGCCTGTGTCGATATGAACGAGAGGGAAAGGAATTTTCCCCGGTTTAAAAGCTTTCAGTGCCAGTTGCACTAAAGTAATTGAATCTTTACCGCCGGAAAATAATAGGGCGGGCCGTTCAAACTGACCTGCCACTTCCCGCATTATATGGATCGATTCGGCTTCAAGCAGATCAAGGTAATCTAATTTATGTTGAGGCATAAAGCAATGATATTGTATTTTTTCAGGAATGTGCGTGTAATCCGCATTCTTTAGTTGTTTTGTCTTCCCACCACCATCTTCCTGCACGGAAATCCTCACCCGGTCTTATAGCTCTGGTGCAGCATGCGCACCCTATGCTTACAAAACCTTTATCGTGAAGTGTGTTATAGGGAATTCCGTTTTCATTTATGAATGATCTTACATCTTCTGTTGACCAGTGCAGCAGGGGGTGATATTTAAGAATCTTATTGGTATCGTCCCACTCCAGCTGAGGGAGATCTCCCCGTTCAGGAGAATGTTCTGATCGTAAGCCTGTTATCCAAAGCTGATTTCCAGACAAGGCTCTTTGGAGAGGTTCTACTTTGCGGATATGACAACAACTCTTCCTGTTTTCGATCGATTCGTAAAAAGCATTAGGTCCCTTACCCGTTACAAATCTCTCTATCTGTTCCTGATTGGGATAATAGGCTTCAACGTGCGTATTATATTGTTCATTAGTCCGGCTCCATACATAATAGGTTTCACCAAACAAACGGCCGGTATCAAGCGTAAAGATCCTAACCGGAAGAGCCTGCGAAAGTATCATGTGAGCAATCACCTGATCTTCCCAGCTGAAGCTGGTTGAAAAAACAATTTTTCCTTCGAATTCTTTAGACAGTAAAGAGAGAGCATCTTGTGGAAGAAGCCCTTCTATACGCGGTAACAGCTCTCCTAATCTGCTATTTAGAGTTTCAATCATTTCAATCCCTGTATTCTAGATCTATATCAGCACAATATTAAGGATAATTTCCGGGCTGGATACACACCCTGATAGTGTGTAGTCTATAGATAAAGTAGACAAATATACAGATAATTAGATGATTGTATCTTATTAATTTTAAAAAGCATCGTAATAGCAAGTATAATACAAAGCAATATCTGGCAACATGCCGCTCCGTCTATAGGTGCCCGCCGGGTTTTGACTTAATACATAAAACTGGGGCAGATGTAATCAAAGTGACTATCTTTGTCTGTTCAATTTATTTCGATATGCAGGATAATGTTCGGGTGCGTTTTGCACCGAGCCCTACAGGAGGTTTACACCTCGGTGGCGTTCGTACTGTTTTGTTTAATTACCTCTTTGCCCGTCAGAACGGGGGCAAGTTTATACTACGTATAGAAGATACCGACCAGACTCGCTATGTGCCGGGTGCTGAAGAATATATACAGGAATGTCTTAAGTGGTGCGGGCTTCATCCGGATGAGGGGCCGGAAAATGGTGGTCCTTACGGTCCCTACCGCCAGAGTGAGCGGAAAGCCCTTTACCGGCAATATGCAGAGCAGCTGGTTGAACAGGGATATGCTTACTATGCTTTTGATACACCTGAAGAGCTCGAACAGAAACGGAAAGATATAGCGAATTTTCAGTATGGCTATTTTTATCGTAGTCAGATGCGTAATTCCTTATCGTTAGACAAGGATGAAGTAAGCAAGTTGCTGGAAAGTGGTTTTCCTTACGTAATCCGCATAAAAATGCCTGAAGATGAAACGGTATCATTCACTGATATGATACGCGGTGAAGTGAATTTTCAAACATCCCAGTCAGATGATAAAGTTCTGCTTAAAGCTGATGGAATGCCTACTTATCACCTTGCAGTGGTGGTGGATGATTATCTGATGAAGATCACTCATGCGTTCAGAGGAGAGGAATGGTTGCCTTCTGCACCAGTACATCTTCTTTTATGGAAGTATTTGGGTTGGAAGGATGAGATGCCCCAGTGGGCGCATTTGCCATTGATCCTAAAACCTGATGGTAATGGTAAGTTGAGCAAGAGAGATGGTGCAAGATTGGGATTTCCGGTGTATGCTATGAACTGGACAGACCCTAATACAGGCGACCTGACGCCTGGTTTCCGTGAGATTGGCTTTCTTCCCGAGGCATTTATCAATATGCTGGTGATGCTTGGATGGAACGATGGTACTGACCAGGAAATCTTTAGTTTAGAGCAATTAACTTCTAAATTCTCGTTGGAAAGGGTGAATAAGGCAGGTGCTAAATTCGATTATGAAAAGGCAAAATGGTTCAACTCTGAATGGATTAAAAAGCTGGATAAAGGGGAGCTGCAACAATTAGTTGCAGAAAAACTGAGTGAAGCGGGAATAGATATTTCTGACGATTCAAAGCTCGGTTCGGTAATCGGGTTAGTGAAAGACCGCTGTCATCTACTAACGGATTTCGTTGCTCAGTCTTCTTACTTCTTTAAGTCCCCTGCTGACTACGACCTGAATGCCGTTAAGCCAAAGTGGACGGAAGCGAAACAAGAGTTTTTCGAAGGTTTTGCTGATTTTCTTCTCAATAACCAATCTCTCACTGCTCAGGAGCTGGAAGAGAAATTCAAAGCCCTGGCCCAGGAAAAAGGGTTTAAAATCGGCGATGTCATGCTGCCTTACAGGGTCATGCTTGTTGGCGGTAAATTTGGTCCTGCTGTTTTTGATATTACAAAACTGATAGGGGAGGAAGAAGCCGTTACCAGAGTGAAAAAGGCTCTTGGTGAATTTACTAAAGATTAAACGGGTGAATAGTCTGATATGCAGAAGATATCAGGCTATTCACCTGATTGTTTGAAGTCCTGTCAGTATCAGAAAAATTCCACAGTCCAGTTCCTGCTCCATTTTTCAAGGGGCGGAAGCTCTATAATGCCTTCTTTCTTTTTGAGATCTTTATCATGTGCAACTGAGTCTGCAATACCATACCAGGGTTCTATGCACACAAAAGGAGCATCTTTCGCTGCCCATATCCCCATGTATGGAAAGTCCCCGAAATGATAGCTTAAGCCATGTTCAGTCTTGTCGCTCCTGAGAGATATCGTGTCCGATTCCAGGTCCTTAAAGACAAGTGCATCCTTGTAAAACAAATCATGTTGTAGCGGAAGCTTGTCCTGCCCCTTCAGATACGGCACAGGTGTTGCTATCAGGTTTTTATCGATTGTCCAGGCGGCACTATTCTCTTTTTTTGAAAATTCCAGGTAATAATCTTCGTAAACAGTGCCTTCAATCAGTGGAACGTTAAATGCAGGATGTGCTCCAACCGAGAAAAACAGGGGACCGGCAGCAGGATTCTTAACCTCGTAAGTGAGGGTAATAGAGTTTGCGCCGAGCTGATAGATCAGCCTTAATTCAAACTGGAAGGGGTAACTCTTTAATGTTTCGTCGTTGCTTTTTAAAAGGAATGTTGCCGATGCAGGAGTGCTTTTTTCCACTTCGAATATCATATCGCGGGCAAATCCATGTTTAACGAGATGGTATTCCTGTCCTTCGTAAAAGAAGCTGTCATCTTTTAGCCCCCCAACGACCGGAAACAGTACCGGGCTATGCCTGGGCCAGTAAAGGGCATCGCCGTTCCACAGGTATTCAAGTTGAAAAGCTTTACTGTAAAAGCTTTGAAGCTCTGCGCCATTTGGACTGATGGAGGCGCGAAACCCTTCATTTTCTAAAATAATCATAATATGTTTTTATGAATGTAATTGTCTCTTTATTGTTTCAAGAGATACAAATTTAAACGTATTTAGCACTTTTAAATATTATGAGATATCTAGTATATACCTTTGTGTTTGCCGGCGTACTTTCTGCCTGTTCTTCCAACCCGTATAAGCATACCAATCGTTTTTACAGGAAGCAGGCAAAGCAAATGATCAAGCCTTTTACGGAGCTGCCTTCAATCGAAAATTATGGGGGCATCAAGCCGGAATACCCGGTAGGCACCACCAATTTTAATCTCAGGAAGCCGAATTTCGTGATTATTCATCATACCGCACAAAATTCCTGTGAACAAACCCTGAAGACATTTACCCTTCAGCGTACCCAGGTCAGTGCTCATTATGTAATATGTAAGGATGGAACCGTTCACCATATGCTGAACGATTATTTGCGAGCATGGCATGCAGGCATAGCTAAATGGGGGAACCTGACAGATGTTAATTCATCTTCTCTGGGAATTGAACTGGATAATAACGGGAACGAGCCCTTTCCTGATGCTCAGATCAAGAGTTTGCTTGAGCTTCTTGGCTGGCTCAAGAAGAACTATTCTATTCCAACCGCAAATTTCATTGGACATGCTGATATAGCACCCCGAAGGAAGCCTGATCCTAGCGCATTCTTCCCCTGGAAGGTGCTTGCAGATAAGGGATTTGGTTACTGGCCTGATATGATAGTTGAAACGGTTCCCGCAGGCTTCAACAGTTTGCATGCACTAAGAATGATAGGATATGATACAAAAGATTCAGTTGCCGCAATCAAAGCTTTTAAATTGCACTTTGTACAAACAGACCTTAGTCCCCGCCTTTCTGAAGCAGACAAAGGAATCCTTAATAATCTGATTAAGAAATATTAATACAGATGCTATAGATTTTGTCTATGTGCTATTGATAAAAAGAATTGAGAAACAGCCCCCTTTTATTGAATTAGAGGCACTGTAGCGGTATCTTTGCGCCAGATTAAAAAATATTTAGTTATGATAACAATCGGTCAAAAGTTTCCGGCTTTCGAAAAAAAAGCAGTTGTAAGCAGAGAAAAAGGTAAAGAGTTTGAAACTATCACTTCAGACTATCTTACTAACGAAGATAACGTTTGGACTGTGATGTTTTGGTGGCCAAAGGATTTTACTTTTGTATGCCCTACTGAAATTGCAGAGTTTAACAAGTCATATGGCGAATTCCGAGACAGAGATGCACGCCTGATCGGAGCTTCAACAGATACAGAGTTTGTTCACCTTGCGTGGAGGAATAATCATGAAGATCTTCAGGATCTTAAATTCCCAATGCTTGCGGATACTTCAAAGTCGTTGGCTGAGGATTTAGGTATTCTTGAGCCAACCGAAAAGATCGCATACCGTGCAACATTCATCGTTGATCCCCAGGGAATCGTTCGTTGGGTCTCTGTAAATGATTTAAATGTTGGCCGTAACGTTAAAGAAGTATTGCGCGTTCTCGACGGCTTACAGACAGATGAGCTTTGCCCTTGCAACTGGGAAAAAGGACAGGAAACAATCAAAGCATAATTGAAAGTTGTCAGCAACCGGCTGTCAGCAGCAAGGAGACTATTTGCTGATACGCTTGTAGCTGAATGCTGAAATCCCCTTAATAAGGGGATTTTTTTTAACCTTTTAACTTTATAAAAATGAGCGAAACAGCAGAAGTGATAAAAGAACTATTAGAAAGTATCAAAATTGACGGTACTTACCGGAATGAAAGCCTTAATCTCCTTGAAAAAGGTGAATCCAGATATTTGAGAGATTTAAAGGTCAATCTTACGAGCACCCTTACATCAGAGCATTTAAGTGCAAAGGAAATCGGACTTATCGGAGTTTGCACAGCTATAAACAATGTAAATAAACCGCTGACTGACTTTTATAGTGGCTTTGCTTCAGAGAACGGTGCATCTGCAGAAGATATTGCGGAAGCCGCTGCATGTGCCTCCTTGCTTTCGTCTAATAACGTTTTCTACAGGTTCAGGCATTTTACACAGAAGGAAAAATACACCCAGATCCCAGCCAGGATCCGTATGCAGATAATGGCCAGACCGGTAACAGGGAAGGAATTTTTCGAACTGATGAGCCTGGCTGTTTCTGCCGTAAACGGATGCGAAATGTGTGTAAACGCACATGAGGATTCGCTGATTAAGATGGGAACAAGGGAAGAACGGATATTTGATGCGGTTAGGATAGCATCACTTATTACTGCCACCGGGAAAGTAATTTATTAGTATACAGCCTGCTTTACAATTAAAAAAAACCTTCTTGTATGTATTTATAAAAAGAAAGTTTTTCGTAACTTAGCTATAAGGTTAACCGCCCTTTAGCTGAAGCAAATTCCCGGCGTCACGGTCTCTGGTGAGAAGTGCAGCAAAAGAGGCAAAGGTTTTTAATTGTAATTTGGGATACCGTCGTATGATAGGCTTCATACGACGGTTTTTTTTAGTGTGCATCTACTGGCATCTGCACATTCTTTTTAAACTTCTGCAAGTAGATCATCGGTATAGAACAGAGAAGGATAAAACCAACAATCCAATATGCATCGGTATAAGTGAGAAGCATCGTTTGTTTCATAACGGTGCCTTCGATGGCTTTGATGGCAGCATGCTGAGCATCAAGTGCAGTATAGCCTTTAGCCATGAAATTTTGTACCATCGCGTTAAAGCGGGTAACATAGGCGGGATTATAATCGTTGATATTTTCCAGGAGAATATTGCGATGGGCCCCCTGTCTGACATGAATGAAAGTAGTAATGGCAGCAACACCAAATGATCCCCCGAGTTGCCTCATCATGTTGTTTAATCCGGTACCTTGTCCGATTTCATTGCCGCGAAGATCCTGGATCGCCAGGGTAGTCAGCGGAACAAAAAGCAGCGACATCCCCAGTCCTCTTACCACCAGTGGCCAGAAGAAATCGCTTGTTCCTGATGAAAGGGTTGACTTACTTAGCATAAATGAAAATACAAAGAATAGTGTAAGCCCCGCCGTAGCCATGAACTGAGCAGGCACTCCCTTTTTCAGCATGATGCCCACAAAAGGCATCATCGCGATAGTAACAAGTCCCCCGGGAAAAAGCAATTCACCTGTTTGCTGTGCGGAGAACCCCAGCAGAGTCTGACAGAACACAGGGAATATGAACATCGAGCCATACAAACCCAATCCCAGTATAAACGAGGTGAACATCCCGATTGAAAAGCTCCGGTGGCGCATGATTTTGAAGTTCACGATCGGATGGCTGGTGCTAAGCTCACGCCAAATGAATAGCAGGAACCCGATTACAGAACTGGCTGTAAGTACAATGATATATCCTGTAGCAAACCAGTCTTCACTCTCTCCTTTTTCCAGGACGGTTTGCAAACTTCCTACAGCTATCGCGAGTAGCAGAATGCCCCACCAGTCTACCGGCTGGTCTTTCCCGACTTTTGCAGTGGGCCTGACAAACATATACGTGCAATAGGCCGCCAGAATACCGACCGGGATATTTACGTAGAAGATCCAGGGCCATGAAAAATGGTCTGTGATGTATCCGCCGATTGTAGGACCCACCGTTGGTCCTACTACAGCTCCAAGTCCAAAAAGTGCAGTTGCAATCCCTACCTCTTCAGGTGGCCAGGTTTCAAGTAGAATAGCTTGTGCATTTGAAATAAGCCCGCCGCCTGCCAGCCCCTGGACGATACGGAAAATCACGAGCTCCGATAGTGTTGCGGCGTTTCCGCAGAGAAAAGAAGCGATCGTAAATATAATGATCGACGCGAGAAAATAGTTTTTTCTTCCGAACCTGTTCCCCAGCCATCCCGACATCGGAAGAATAATAACATTGGCTACCCCATAGCCTGTAGATATCCACGCAACGTCTTCAAGTGTAGCCCCCAGGTTGCCTTGTATCTGGGGAATAGAAACGTTTACGATCGTGGTATCAATTAACTCCAGAAGTGCGGCAACAATTACAGTAATTGTAATTACCCACTTCTTTAAACCTTTTTCAGCCATTATTTCTAATCAGTGATAACGGAAACTTTCACGCTCATTCCGGGGCGCAACCGATCCATTAGTTCTTTATCTGCTTTCATTTTAATCTTTACCGGAACCCGTTGAACGACCTTCACAAAATTCCCTGTCGCATTATCAGGAGGAAGTAAAGAAAATTTGGCGCCCGTTGCCGGAGAGAAGTTATATACAGTACCGTCTACTTTTTCGTCGGGAAAGGCGTCTACTTCTACATGTACCTTTTGACCGGTTCTGAGTTTCTCCAGCTGAGTCTCTTTGAAATTCGCAGTGATATAAAGGCTGTTATCGTTTACAACAGAAAACAAGGTCTGGCCAGCCTGAATCAATTGGCCTTTTTGAATGCTCTTCTTTGAAACGATACCCGATGCCGGCGCATTAATGGTGGTGTAAGACAATTGCAGTTTTGCAAAGTCAACATCTGCCTGGCGCTGGTCAACCCCTGTATTTGTCACTTGCAGCTGAGAGCGGGTAGTACCTACCTGGCCTTCTGCTGAGCGGTATTGATCTAATGCTGCCTGGTAAGCAGCTTTTGCTGCATCTCTTTCAGCCTTAGCCTGATCAAACTGCTGCTGAGTTATTGCTCCCTCTTTAATAAGGTTTGAATAGCGGGTGAAATCCTGATTTGCTTTCCAAAGGCGAACACGCGCCGCTTCTGCATTTGCTTTCGCTGTTGAAGAGGAGGCAGTTGTTGCACCTATTTGCGCTTGTGATACACCAATGCTGGCTGTCGCTCCCCGCTGTGCTGCCAGGCTCTGCTCCAGTTTGATCCTGTAATCGCGCTCATCCAGCTTAACCAGCACCTGGCCGGCATTAACATGCTGGTTCTCTTCAAACAAAATTGTATCAACGTAGCCGCCAACCCGGGCTACTACAGGGCTGATGTCGCCGTCTATTTGTGCGTCATCTGTATCAACGTGATTCTTAAAATAGAGATATTCCCTGATGCCGATAGCACCTCCTATTATGATGATCAATCCCAGGATGATGGGGATGACTTTGTTGGATTTCTTTTTCTTTTGGGTGGGTTCCATTATAAATATGCGTTATTGTTGTTGAATTGTTCCTGTTGCTTTAAGTAAAGTGTACCAGGCAAGGCCGGCATCGGCTTTTGCCAGTTCAAGATTGATTTGTGATTGAAACAGCTGAGTCTGAGCATCAATACGGTCTGTCACAGAGGCAATATTATTGCGGTATTTAGACTCAAGGATCCTGTCGTTTTCAGCAGCCTGCTGAATAGAATTCTCGAGGATTTTGATTCTTTCAACAGAGCGGTTGTAATTCTGATAATCCTGGTTGACTTCCGTTTTTACATTATCGACGTTGATATTCTTCACAATCTCTGCTTCATTGCGCTGTATTTGTGCTTCGGAGACTTTATTCTTGTTTGTCCAGAGCTTATCGATATGCCAGGCTAATGTAGCCCCAACGGAAACCGGAGCCAGGAAGGTATTGGTTTTAGGAATGAAGCTGGAAGTGGGATTAATATAATACATGCTTCCTGTAGCACTTAAGGTAGGCAGAAGATCAGCTTTCACCGTCTTGATGTTCGTTTCTGCCAGTTTTGTTCTAAGATCATATTCCCTGATCTCTTCACGGTTTGTCAGTGCGGTATCTATCAGACTGCTCAATGATGCTGGTCTTACCGAGGATAAGCCGAAATTACTGATTTGCAATTGTGTGCTTTCGGGCAGTCCCAGCAGGATGTCTAGATTGTAGTTGACGATCTTGCCGTTAGTCTCCAGATCTACGCCAGTGAGCTCAATGTTGTTTCGCTGCAACTGAAATCTGAGCACATCATTCTTTGTTACCAATCCCTGGCTGAAAAATTGCTGTGCCTGCTTGAGTTGCTGGTCTACCGACTGGAGATTTTGCTGAACAACCATTTTGCTTTGCTGAACCTTGTACAGGTTATAACAAGCGTTAATAATGGCATAAGCTACTTCGTCTTTTTGTTTGTCAGCATCAAGACGTGCAATTTTCGTAAGAAGGTCTGTTGATTCCTTTGCATATTTCAACTGGTTCCCTGCGAATATGACTTCTGCAACTGAAACAGTGCCGATGAAAGCATCCGCCTTTGAGGGAAGGGTCATCGGCTCGTCTTCTCCGGGGACCTGGAATTTGCCGCTCAGGAAATTAGCATGGCTGTAAGCATAGCTGGCACTCGCTGTTGGTAAAGACCTGTCCTTTGCCTGGTTGAACCGGGCTATGGCTTCGTCGATTTTCGATTGCGAGGCTTTGAGCACCTTACTGTTGTCAATGCCAAGTTTAACGGCTTCTCCGACCGAGATGACCCGAACTTCCTGTGCAAGTGCGCTTGCCGGCTCCAAGGTCACAATAAGGAGCGCAAGGCGCCATCCTTTTCTGATTTTTCTGAAAATACCACTTTTCAGACTTGTATATATGTGGTTCATGATTCTATATGCGCAGTATGTAATTATTCTTTACCGTGATCCTTCACAGCTTCTTACCTGAAGCTCTATTTTTTCAGATAAGAATCGAGCAGTTCCAGCAGATGCTTTTTTAAACGGGGTTTAATTTCCTGGTTAAGGACCTCAGCATTATCAAGGTCCTTACCAAATAAAGCCGATGCGATGCCGGAAAGGTGAACTAAGTAATATTTTGTGCCAAAAATCGTAGATATAGTAAGATCGATATCGATTTCTCTGAAGCTTCCATTGTTAATCCCTTCCTGGAGGACCTTCCTTATTTCATTAAGATTTTTGTTCATATATTCCACAATAAATCCTCCGACGCCCGAACGTTGCTGGAATGAAATCTCATGTTGCATCAGTCGCTGAAAACAACTTTGAGTGGTTACACGCTCGACATAGAGATCAATGTATTTATGAAGCTTATCCCAGGAAGAAATATTCTCTTCATTCAGATTAATGAGGGTTTGATGAAATCCACTGAACTTTCTTTCGAAGACGGCCTTATACAATCCCTCTTTTGACCCGAAATAATAATTAAGCATAGCCATATTCACTCCGGCCTCATTAGCAATAGCACGGGTAGATGCTCCATCAAATCCATTTTCTGAAAAAAGCCTCTCAGCGGTATCCAGTATGATCTCTTTTCTGTCTTCTTTCATTTCGGAAACAAAACTAATCAATCGATTGATTAATTGTATCATTTTCGTTAATAATTCTTATTTATGTGACTTTTTGATGATTAAGGACAGGTTCGGTACGCTCTATGATATAGAATAAACAATAAAACAATTTACAGCTGGTGCTTATTGAATATAGAAAGTCTTTAACGATTAAATTTTTAGGATATGGAACAGTATAATAAAGACAGGCAACCAGAAGAACTGTATTACATACTTGCAATGATTTGTGGAGTTCTCACAGGCTGGGCGGCAACTCAGTCATTATTATGGGTATTTGTGGGAGCCCTGCTGGGTCTCCTAAGTGCAGGATTTTATGTGAACGTTTTTGTTAAAGGGAAACATCATTGAAAAAATAAAGCGTCCTGCATGGAGCAGGACGCTTCAACCTAAACCTTATCACAATTAAACCAAATATCAATTGGTTCTGTATCAAGAACGATGTTGTTGCTTAAATGTTTTAAGAAAATTAAAAAAATATTATTTATTAGCCATCACTTTGTCCTGGTGCTTCTTAACAGTCTCATAGGCGTTGTTGATAGCATCACTGATAATTGTAATTAATTCTCCCGGTCTTACCTGCTCAATAATGTAATTCCACGCCTCTTTTCCGTTCCCGATAACTTTGCATGGCATACCTGGTTTTACTTCCTCAATACCTTCTCTGAGCAAGCCTACCAACTGTTCATAGTCTCTGCCTCTGAGATATTTTTCCTGACAGATCACGATATTATCAAACATAGAAGCCGTAATTCTTCCTATTTCCCTGATATCATCGTCACGCCGGTCTCCGGTCCCTGAAATAACTCCTGTTCTGTAAGATGCATCGCTTTGGAGAATGAAGTCTTTAATTCCCTTAAGCCCATCCGGGTTATGAGCATAATCAACCAGGATTTTATAATCCCTGAAATCGAAAATGTTCATCCTGCCCGGAGTATGTGCAGGGGAAGGAACAAAAGTTTCAAGAGAAGTCCGGATATCTTCAATCTTAAATCCCCAGAGGAAAGTTGCGAGGGCAGCAGCCATGGCATTTTGAGTCATAAAGCTTACTGTTCCGTTAAAAGTGATCGGCACATGTGTAACTTTCGCCATTCTGATCTTCCAGTTACCCTTTTTCACAGTGAGATAACCGCCATCAATAAAAGCAGCGACGCCGCCCCGGCTGCAATGTTCTTCAATGACGGGATTACCCTCATTCATGCTGAAATAGGCTATGTTACAGTGAGTGGTTTCTTTGCCAATCTTTACGCAATAGGGGTTATCCGCGTTCAAAATTGCCCATCCATCTTTTTTCACCGATTCGATCACTACTTTTTTCACGGAGGTGAGATCTTCCAGGGTATGAATATCTGAGATCCCCAGGTGATCTTCCTGAATATTGGTTAAAATAGCAATATCGCAGCGGCTGAAACCAAGGCCGGATCTTAAAATCCCGCCACGTGCTGTTTCCAGGACTGCAAACTCAACTGTAGGGTCTTTCAGAACGAATGCTGCGCTATTAGGGCCGGTAGTATCACCCTCTATCATCATAGAGTTCTGGATGTAAATTCCATCAGAAGTAGTGTATCCGACCCTATAACCGTTATTCTTTATAATATGGGCGATGAGCCGCGTTGTGGTAGTCTTTCCGTTTGTCCCCGTTATAGCGATAATAGGAATCCTGGCAGACTTCCCCGGAGGATACAACATATCAATAACGGGGGCTGCAACATTTCTGGGTTGGCCTTCACTCGGAGCAAGATGCATTCTGAACCCCGGTGCTGCATTTACCTCGAGCACTACACCACCTGTTTCATAAAGCGGTTGTGAGAGATTTTCAGCCATAATGTCGATTCCGCAAATATCCAGTCCAACCACCCGTGCGATTCTTTCACAGACAAAGATGTTATGGGGATGTACCATATCCGTAACATCGAGCGAAGTGCCCCCGGTACTCAGGTTTGCCGTTGACTTCAGGAAGACGACTTCTTTCTCTGCCGGGATGGTTTGCAGTGTATAGCCATATTTACGGAGCATTTCCTCAGTGTCACGATCAACCCGTATCTCAGTCAGTACATTTTCGTGCCCGTACCCGCGGCGCGGGTCCTCGTTTTCCAGGTCGATAAGTTCGGCAATTGTATGCTTGCCGTCACCCTTTACATGAGCCGGTGTTCGTAATGCTGCTGCTACCATCTTGTTGTTGATCACCAGGATGCGGAAATCAAAACCTTTAACGAAGCGTTCAACAATTACTTTCAGGGAGTACTTCTGAGCATGTTTCAGTGCTTCGGCTGCCTCTTCTTCAGTTTTAACATTGATGGAAGCACCCTTTCCATGGTTTCCATTTAAAGGCTTGAAAACGAGCGGAAACCCTATTTTTCTGATCGCTTCAGCCATTTGTTTCTCATTCGAAATGGTTGTGCCCTCCGCTACAGGTATAGCTTGTTCCCTCAAAATACGCTTTGTTTCTTCCTTGTCTCCGGCAATATCTACTGCGATGCTGCTTGTTTTATCTGTAAGAGTAGCCCGGAATCTTACCTGATTTTTGCCAAAACCAAGCTGAATGAAAGATCCGCTGTTAAGCCGGATGTAAGGAATATCTCTGAGTTTCGCTTCATCCACAATTGACCGCGTGCTCGGTCCCAGGCTTTCCTTGTCTCTCATCTCCCTCATCCTGTTAATATCAGTGGAAAGGTCATAGTCCTCACCAGCTATCAGAGCTTCTGCTATCCTAAGGGATGCATGAGCCGCGTATATCCCGACACTCTCTTCCTGGTAGATAAACACGACATTATAAACGCCTGTCGTTTTGGTACTTCTTGTGCGTCCAAAACCAGCATCCATCCCTGCCAGTGTCTGGATTTCAAGGGCGATATGTTCAATGATATGTCCCATCCAGGTGCCTTCTTCCACCCGTTCCAGGAAACCACCTTCATGCCCTTTCGAACACCTGTGGGTATAGAGACTGGGAATGAGTGCTTCCAGCCGTGATTTAAAACCGGAAATCTCATTGCTCGGCTTGTATTCCAGGTCTTCCAGATCAAGACGCATCTGTATGAGCTTTTCTCTTCTTACAGACCAGATATTGGGCCCCTTAAGCACCTGGATGCTTTGTATCTTCATGGTATTTTTTCAGGTTGAATTTTGAGGTATTTTGGGATAATGATAAACTTTGGTCTATTTAACCAAACAGCTCAAATAAAGTTTTTGCCCGGATAAATTATAGCCTGGCTTTTCGTACATAAATAAAAAATTGGGTAAGTTTGGGACTATAGGGTATAGTTTGGGATTATTAGGTAATTGAAAAGATATATGCGGCCAAAAGGAAAACTGGTTATTATAGGAGGAGCTGTTGATCTCGGGAGTTCTTTAAGTTACAATGAGAATATCAGTCATCCCCATTATATAAAGTTTTTTGAAAGAGGGATTTTGAAACGGATGATCACAGAGTCTGCTAAAGGGGCAGATTCTGTGATTGAAGTAATTACTACAGCCTCAAAAATACCCGAGATTGTAGGATCTGAGTACATTAAATCTTTTAATCAGCTTCAGGTAGCGAATGTTGGCGTACTGGACATCCGTACAAGGGAATCGGCTGCGGCCTCAGAGGTAATCGATCGTGTAAAGAAAGCAGATGTCGTGATGTTTTCGGGAGGTGATCAGCTTCGGTTAAGTGCGATCTTTGGCGGAACACAATTCCTGAATATCCTTAAAGAACGTTATCAAAACGAAGATTTTATTGTTGCCGGGACTTCTGCCGGTGCTGCCGCTGCTTCGGCAAATATGATCTATAGAGGGAGCAGCAGTGAAGCCCTGATAAAGGGAGAAGTCCAGATAACAGGCGGACTGGGATTTATCGACGATGTTGTGATCGACACTCATTTTGTACAAAGGGGACGTATTGGAAGACTGTTTTACGCGGTAGCGAGCAACCCGGGTATGCTGGGGATAGGCTTGGGGGAAGATGCCGGATTGCTGATTACAGGAGGAGATTGCATGGAAGCGATAGGCTCGGGCCTAACAATTCTCGTTGACGGACGTTATATCAATGAAACAAGTATATACGATGTTGAGATCGGATCGCCGGTATCAATAGATAATCTTAAAGTTCATGTAATGTCTATCTTTGATAAGTACGATCTTCACAGGCACCAACTGATCATAAACAAAGCAATCAAGGTAGAAGAAGATGTTTACCTGAAAGCGAGAGACGAAGACGAATGAAACCAAAAATAATTATTCACGGAGGTTTTTTCAGCGAGTCATCTTCCAGCGAGGAAGTGAAAAAGTCCAAGCAGGACGCACTTAGGTCGGTAGTTACAAAGGCCTATAAGTTTTTACAGGATCACAATGCAACAGAAACCGTAGCCTATGCCGTTTCATTACTTGAAGATTGTGACCTCTTTAATGCGGGATTGGGATCTCAGATCCAGAGCGATGGAAAGATCAGATTAAGCGCCTCTGTTATGGACGGAAAGGCTCTGAAGTTTTCGGGGGTCATCAATATAGAGGAGGTGAAGAACCCTGTTTATGTTGCGAAAAGGTTAATGGAGTTTGAAGACAGGGTATTGAGTGGTCCTGAATCGCAGGAGTTTGCCAGAAAAGAAGGGTTTGGATACTATAATCCTGAAACGAAGCAAAGAAAGGAAGAGTATAGTAAAAAGCTAAGCGATTCAATCCGTACCGGAACGGTAGGATGCGTAGCTCTGGATAAAGAAGGCGCATTGGCCGCTGCCACATCCACGGGTGGCAAAGGATTTGAAATCCCGGGAAGAGTAAGTGATTCTGCGACCGTTGCAGGCAACTATGCAAACAAGCACGCTGCTGTTTCATGTACCGGAGTAGGGGAAGATATTGTAAACATCGCCCTGGCTGCCAGGATTGTAACCCGCGTTACCGACGGGGGGACGCTAAACGAGGCGGCAGTAAAAACAATGGGTGAACTTAAAGAATCAGATGGCTTTGCTGGCATAATAGCAATCTCGTCTGCTGGTGAGATCTGTCACCTTGATTCTCATCCCTACATGGTCTGGGCTTTGTATGACGAAAAAGCAGAAGTGTTTGGCGAAAAATAAACGTAACTCAATATCAGATATTTACGTATCTTTGCAGAGTTTATCTGATGAGTGAAAAGAACATGGGGTTAAAAAACAAACTATTCACAGCAGTATTTTTGCTGGGGGGACTAACCAGTTTTGCTAATACAACCGATTCACTAGCGATTAAAGACCAGACCAGGCCGGTTAAGATAGGTCCGATGGATTTTGATGCTACTCCTGTGGATTCAGCGTTACTGAGGAAGTTACTGGTAAAAGAACGGCTGGAGAAGAAGAATAAAGAAGTGAAGGAACTGGCGGAATACCAGAATATCCTTCTCTTACGAAGCTTACTTAATGACACTGAAACTTCAGAGGAACCTAATGAGAAAGTAATGAGTACCCTCGGGCTCGTTCTGGAGGAGTATGAACGAAGCAGGGATATTAAAGGGCAGTCTCTTATTCTGAACACTTATGGCGTATATTACGGGAAGAAAGGGGAGAATGCAAAGGCAATCCAGTATTTCAGCGAGGCACTCATCCTTCAGGAACGACTGAAAGACAAGGCCGGCATGATCAAACTTGCTGAAAACTTATCTGCTCTATACAGGATAGCCGGTGATTACGAAAAGGCTGCCGCTCAGAAAGAATATATTATCCGGCTAAACTTAGCAGGAAACAGGATTGCGCAGGCGGCAGAAGGATATCTTGGCCTGGCTGAGAATAAGATGTTGGGGAATAAGTACAGTGACTCAGAGTACTGCTTGCTTAAAAAGGCACTTCCCATGTTCACGCGTACAGGAAACAAGCCCGGAAGGTTAAAATGTTTTCAGATTTTAGCTGGATTGTATTACAAACAAAAACGCCTGTCGGAGGCAAAGTGGTTCTATATTCAGGGACATGCACTTGCTTCCAGGCTTGATAATAAGGAAGCAGTAGTATCTTGTCTTATTCACCTGGCAGAAGTTAAAAACGCTCTTGGAGAACCTGAGATGGCTCTTGACGATTACCGGGAAGCGGAGATGCTGGCGGTGAAAAATAATCTTCCCCTCAAGCTTATTGAGATAAAAGCTGAAGTGGGTGAGGTATATAACCAAATGGGAAATTACCTTGCCGCAGGGAATGTTCTCGACGAATACAGCCGTTTAAGAGAAAACTTACTGAAAAGCGCGACTCTATAGCATTGCTGTCTGATTTTTGTATAGAATGTAATTTTTATACTTGCAAAGTAACATTTTATACTATTTTTGGTCGTAAGAAGTTAAAGAGGCAGATATTTATTCCTGCCTCTTTTCTTTTGTACCAACCAAAATGGTACAGAATTAGCTGAGAAGAGTTGATATAAAGAAAATGGATTTTAAATCATTTAAAGAAATGCTTAAAAGAATATTTCTGGCTTTGTTTATTGTTGCAGTAATTGCATGTAAAGCCAACCCGAGGGTAGAAGCAGTGGTTGACAGCACGCATAATTTGCAGCCTGATGCCAAACAGAGCCTGATTGCATCAGAGTTAGTGAAGATCATTGAGACTGCAAACTTTAAAAAGGTCAAAATAGATGATTCAATTTCCTCTGTTATATTCGACCGGTATATTAAGCAATTAGACGAGGGGCACAATTATCTCCTTGCTCCCGATGTCGCTGAATTTGAAAAGTACAGGAACACCATGGACGATGACCTCAGAAAGGGAGACCTGAGTACCTTGTTCCGAATCTTTAATGTTTTTCAAAAGCGGTATGAAGAGCGCTTAAGTTATTCATTATCCCAGGTAGGCAATAAATTTGACTTCACGAAGAACGAGACCTATTCATATAACAGGGAGAAACTTCCATGGTTTAAGTCTCAGAAGGAAGCTGATGAAGAATGGACCAAAAGAGTAAAATACGATCTGCTTAATCTTCGCTTATCAGGATCCGAAGAGGTCAAAAATGTAGAAAACCTGACGAAGCGTTATCAGAACCTGTTGTCGCAGGCGAAAAAGTTGAATAACCAGGATGCGTTTCAGATTATGATGGATGCATTCACGGAATCTATTGATCCGCATACGAACTATTTCAATCCGGAAAATGCCCAGCGGTTTAATGAAGATATGGCCAGGACGTTTGAGGGTATAGGTGCAAGCCTGCAACTGGAAAATGAGGTAGTAAAGATAGCCGGGGTTATTCCGGGAGGGCCTGCGTTTAAATCAAAGAAACTGAATGTAAACGATAAGATCATTGCAGTTGCACAGGGGGCCGATGGCGAGTTCGTTGATGTGAGGGGCTGGAGACTTGATAATACTGTTCAAAAGATAAAGGGTCCACGTGGAACAACTGTAAGGTTGAAGATAATTCCTGCAGGTCAGGAGCTGTCTGCCCAGCCGAAGATCGTTACATTGGTTCGCGAAAAAGTAGTCCTGGAAGACCAGTCAGCGAAAAAGAAGATCAAAACGGTAACCTCAGGAGGAAAGACATATAAGATCGGTGTCATCGAGGTCCCTGCATTCTATATGGATTTTAAAGCCTATCAGAGTGGTGATCCGAATTATAAAAGTACAACCAGGGATGTAAGGCTGATAATAGATTCACTCAAACGTCAGCAGGTTGATGGTATTGTGATGGACCTGCGTGCTAATGGCGGAGGCTCTTTAATGGAAGCTATTGAGCTGACGGGTCTTTTCATTAAAACAGGTCCTGTTGTACAGGTTAGATATCCTAACCGTACAGAAGTAGATGATGATGATGATCCGTCAATATCCTGGACAGGTCCGCTTGGTGTAATGGTAGACCGTTTCAGTGCTTCAGCTTCTGAGATCTTTGCTGCTGCAATACAGGATTACAACAGGGGGGTGATCATGGGTACGCAAACTTATGGAAAAGGAACAGTGCAGTCTGCAATCGATCTTTCGAGGGTGATCACCACATTAGACGAGTTCCTGAACAAAATGAAGGGCTCCGATAAAGAAGAAGCATCTGCAACGCAGTTGCCCAAATTCGGTCAGATCAACCTGACGATGGCGAAGTTCTATAGAATTAATGGAAGCAGTACCCAGCATAAAGGAGTTATTCCGGATATTCAGTTTCCGATGATATTCCCTGCAAACAAATATGGTGAAAGTGCAGAGCCCTCAGCTTTGCCTTTTGATGCTATTAAACCAAGTAAATATACTCCTGTCGCTAATCTAAGCGCAGTAAGGACCGAGCTTGTAAAGCAGCATGAGCAGAGAATGAAGGCCTCTTCTGAGTATAAATTCCTGCTTGAGGATATCGACTTATTTAAGAAACGGGAAGCTGAAAGCACTATTACACTCAACGAAGCACAGCTCAAGAAAGAAAGGGATGAGCAGGAAGCAAGAAATCTTGTCCGTGATAATCAGCGCAGAGCTCTGAGAGGTTTGCCGCCGTTAAAGAAGGGAGAAGTGAAACCTAAAGAGGAGAACGACTTTATTCAGGATGAGAGCCTTAAGACAATGGCCGATTTCATCAAGTTAAATCAAGCGGGGCAGTTCACGGTGGTGTACTAGCAGCCCGGGAGGCAGCCGGCTCCTATTGTAAGTTTCGGTATGTAGAATATATTTTCAAAGGCCGGGCGATTGCCCGGCCTTCGTATTTACAAACTAACCTGTCTGTTTACATGTTAATTAAAACATGGCGAAACCACTACTACAGTTTAACGACAGAGGCATTTATTGTGAAGCCGGTGATTTCTATATCGATCCGTGGAAACCTGTAGATTATGCAGTGATCACTCATGCTCATTCTGATCATGCAAGATGGGGACACAAACATTATCTGGCACACAAGCTCTCTGAGAGGGTCTTGAGATACCGGCTTGGAGAGATCCTGCTGGATACACTGGAGTATGGAGAAACGGTTGTTCATAAAGGAGTTAAAATTTCATTCTATCCCGCGGGTCACGTTATTGGTTCGGCACAGGTGAGAGTAGAATTCCGCGGAGAAGTATGGGTCGTTTCGGGCGATTATAAACTGGAAGATGATGGCGTTTGTATACCCTTTGAGCCAGTCAGGTGCCATACCTTTATTTCCGAATGCACTTTTGGTATGCCTGTCTATAAATGGCGGGATCCGGCAGAAATACATGAAGATATTAATAACTGGTGGAAAAGGAACTCCGGGGAGGGAAGGACTACTTTTATCGCAGGATATTCCCTGGGAAAGGCACAACGGATCCTGCAGCACCTGGATCCTTCTGTTGGGAAAATATTTCTGCATGGCGTGATTGCCAATACTCATGATGCGCTAGCTCAAAACGGAATAGAACTGATGTCTGCAGAAAGAATAACAGTGGAGACACCGCGTGACGAAATAAGGAAGGGTATCGTTCTCTGTCCCCCATCAGCAGCGGGGTCGCCCTGGATGAGAAAGTTTTCGCCGTATTCATTTGGTTATTGTTCGGGGTGGATGGCGCTGAGGGGGGCTAAAAGACGCCTTGCAGCTGACCGCGGTTTTATCCTGTCGGATCATGCTGACTGGCCGGGATTAATAAAGGCTATAGATGCGACCGGTTGTGAATGTGTATGCCTTACTCATGGATATACGGCGTCTTTTTCCAGGTATCTGAGAGAGAAAGGGTATAATGCACATGAAGCTCATACATTTTATGGAGAAGAAGAAGACGAGGCTTTGCCCGGGGAAACTAAAAAGGAGGGGGAGATATGAGAGATTTTGCTCAGCTTTTTTCGGACCTGGATGAAACTAATAAAACCAATGAAAAGATCAGCATTCTAAAAGACTACTTTATTTCCGTAGCCGACGAAGATAAAATCCATACTCTCGCCTTATTTACCGGTCGTAAACCCAGGCGGCAGATCAACTCGACCCTAATTAAACAATGGGCGATAGAGATGGCAGATATTCCTCAATGGTTATTCGAGGAAAGTTACCAGGTGGTGGGAGATTTGGGAGAGACCATCGCTCTGCTTCTTCCGGCGAATGAAGGAACGCAAGACAGATCCCTGGCTGCCTGGATAATAGAGATAAATGAACTCGGGAAGTTAAGTGAAGAAGAACGAAGAGAATGGTTGAAGAGTTCCTGGTCTGTCTTGGATTCGCAGGAACGGTTTGTATTTAATAAGATCCTCACCGGCAGTTTCCGCGTCGGGGTCTCTCAAAACTTAATTGTAAAAGCATTATCGGAAATTTCGGGACTCGAGCCTGCAACTCTAACCCACCGGATTATGGGAAACTGGGAGCCACAGCATTTTAGCTTCCATGAGTTGCTCCAGGAGCAGGACGTTTCAGATGATATTTCAAGGCCTTACCCCTTTTGCCTGGCTTACGCTATCCAGGAAACATCAGATCAGACAAAAAATGCCGGGCAGATGGAAGAGGCTCTGGGAGAACCGGGCCAATGGCAGGCAGAATGGAAATGGGACGGGATCAGGGCGCAGGCTATTCACAGGGATGGACAAATATTTATCTGGACGAGAGGAGAGGATCTGGCTACCGATAAATTTCCTGAACTGCATCCGTTCCTAACAAACTTGCCTTCAGGGACGGTGCTGGACGGCGAAGCCATCTGTTTTACAGATGGGCGCCCTATGCCTTTTAATATTCTTCAAACCCGGATAGGGAGAAAAAATCTCAGTAAAAAGATCCTGGCAGAAAGCCCTATGGTGTTTATCGCATATGACTGCCTGGAATTTGCCGGCGATGATATCCGTTCTATGCCGTTGCAGCACAGACGGTCGGTATTGGAAATGCTGCATGAGCGAAGCGATCGCAAAGACATCTTCCGTTTGTCGCCTGTTGTCCCTTTTGAAAACTGGCAGGAGCTCTATGATCTCCGTTTGAAGGCCAGGGAGAACCAGGCAGAGGGTTTTATGCTGAAGCGGAAGGACTCTGTGTATCAAACGGGCAGAAAAAGAGGTGACTGGTGGAAATGGAAGGTGGATCCCCTCTCCATTGATGCGGTAATGATATATGCACAGAAAGGCCATGGACGCCGGGCTGACCTGTATACGGAC
The DNA here is from genome assembly GCF_003130405.1 of Pararcticibacter amylolyticus. Taxonomy (GTDB): domain Bacteria; phylum Bacteroidota; class Bacteroidia; order Sphingobacteriales; family Sphingobacteriaceae; genus Arcticibacter; species Arcticibacter amylolyticus. The sequence continues at coordinate 413,879 of NZ_QEAS01000001.1, read as the reverse complement.
TATACGTTTGCGGTGTGGGATGGTGATAAACTGGTGCCTTTTGCGAAAGCTTATTCCGGCCTTACCGATCAGGAAATCAGAAAAGTAGATAATTATGTGAAGCGCAATACGCTTGAGAAATTTGGTCCGGTGAGGACGGTGAAGCCGGAACTAGTGTTCGAAATAGGTTTTGAGGGCATTAACAGGTCGTCGCGTCATAAATCGGGCGTAGCACTTCGCTTCCCAAGAATTTTGCGCTGGCGACATGATAAAAAGATCGGGGAAGCAGATACAATTGAAATATTGAAAGCAATGCTTCCTGAATGAAATAAATGTTGGTGTCGGGTAGCCTTAAGCGGCGATGGTTTTATAAAGGTAAATAGCTGAAAGTGCAGAACGGTATAGCCCTTTTTCTGCCTAAAGTCTTAGTTTTTATGCCTTTTGCCGAAGGTGTCCCGACCAGGGGGCGGCCGAGTGTCGAACAAGCTCACCAGCGGTCTGCACGCGTTCTGCACGAGGGCCCCAACACCACCTGAAAAAAGCGTATAAAAGGCTTCTCAGATTGGATAATTTTCTCTTATTCTTAGAATCCTACTTATGCCATGCGAAGCGTAATTCAACAAACAATCGTACTTTAGTAACAATACCGGGTACCTTTTTAAAGGAGTTAGAATATGGAATTGACTGCCGGAGAGCGGGTGATCCACGAATGGTTTGAAAAAAAGGGGTGGCAGCAGTTTCCCTTTCAGAAAGAGATGCAGCGGGCATACCTGCAGGGATATTCTGGTTTGCTGAATGCCCCGACGGGGAGCGGTAAGACCTTTGCCCTTTTTTTGCCGTTCCTCGCTGATTACATTAACACATATCCCACTGATTATACAGAAAGGAAAGGCAATGGCTTGCTGATGCTATGGATTACACCTTTGAGGGCGTTGACCAACGACATCAGGCGGGCGATGCAGACGGCTGTTGATGATATTGGCCTGCCATGGACAATTGGCACAAGAACCGGAGATACGTCTGCTAAAGAGAAGGAAGCTCTTAAGCGAAAACAGCCTGAGGTACTGCTGACTACTCCTGAGAGCCTTCATTTGATGCTTGCGCAAAAGGAATACCCTAAACTGTTTGAAGGCCTTAAGGTTGTAGTGGCAGATGAATGGCATGAATTGCTGGGTACTAAAAGGGGCGTACAGCTTGAACTGGGTTTGTCAAGGCTAAAAGCGATTACAGGAAAAGGACTCGCGGACGTCAGGAGGTCCGATGTGACACCTGATGTTGCGGGTGGTTCAGCGGCAGATATCTCCGCAGGATCGAATTCTTCCTCATCTTTACGTATCTGGGGCATCAGCGCGACTATTGGAAATTTAACACAGGCAGCGGATGTGTTGCTGGGAAATACTTTCCCTCCCGAACGTGTGCGGCTGATAAGGGCACGGCTTGACAAGAAGATCGTTATAGAATCGGTGATCCCTGAAAATATAGAACAGTTTTCCTGGTCGGGACATTTGGGCATAAAGCTTTTGCCACAAGTGATGGAGATTGTAGCGGCGAGCAAAACAACCCTGATCTTTACAAACACGCGGTCCCAGTCAGAGATCTGGTATCAGGCAATACTGGATAAATACCCGGAATACGCAGGAGTAATGGCTATGCATCATGGGTCGCTGGATAACGAATTGAGAAACTGGGTTGAGGAAGCGTTGCACCAGGCAATGCTGAAGCTGGTTGTATGTACTTCCAGTCTGGATCTGGGGGTAGACTTCCGGCCTGTAGACACCGTTATCCAGATTGGAAGTCCCAAGGGTGTAGCCCGTTTTATGCAGCGGGCGGGCCGTAGCGGGCATCATCCGGGAGCTGTTTCCCGGGCATGGTTTGTTCCGACTCATTCTTTAGAGCTTTTGGAAGGTGCCGCCATTAAGCAGGCTCTCAAAGAAGAGATTTTTGAGAGCAGGGATCCCTTTGTCCTGGCAATGGACGTTTTAACACAATACCTGGTAACGCTGGCGGTTTCGGACGGCTTCAGGCCCCAGGAGATCTTTAGGGAACTGAAAACTACGTATGCTTATGCAGATCTCGAAGAACGGGACTATGGGCAGATACTTGATTTCATTACAAAAGGAGGAAAAACTCTTTCGCGCTACGATGAATATCTAAAAGTAGAAGTAGAAGAAGGTTTGTATAAGGTGAAGAGCAGAAGGGTAGCAATGCGGCATCGGTTGACTATGGGGACGATCGTAAGTGATGTCAGCATGAGGATCAAGTTTCTGTCGGGCGGATATCTGGGTACTATTGAAGAAGATTTTATATCCCGGCTTAAGCCGGGGGATAACTTTTGGTTTGCCGGGAGAAGTCTTGAACTGATTAAGGTGAAAGAAATGACGGCATTTGTAAAAAAGTCTGCCAGGGCGTCAGGAAAGATCCCCAGCTGGATGGGAGGGCGGATCCCTCTTTCGTCCCAACTGTCGGCGATGTTCAGAAAGAAATTGGACGAAGTGGCTCAGCATATAGAAGTGGATATTGAGGTAAAAACATTGCGCCCGCTTTTTGATCTCCAGGCGCAGCTTTCTCATCTTCCCCGGTCAGGTGAATTTCTCATTGAAAAATTTGATTCAGGCGATGGTCATCATCTCTTTTTCTATCCCTTCGAAGGTAGGCTGGTACATGAAGGGATGGCGTCTTTGTTTGCCTGGAGACTGGCACAAATAAAGGATGCGAGCTATTCTATTGCGATGAATGATTATGGGTTTGAGCTGTTAACGGATGAAGATATTCCTCTTGAACAAGCGATTGATGCCAGTTTGTTTACTGAAGACCACTTGCTGGATGATATACAAAACAGCTTAAATGCAAATGAAATGGCAAGGAGACGGTTCAGGGATATTGCTCATATTGCCGGACTTATTTTTACAGGCTTTCCGGGGAAAACTATGAAAAACCGTCACCTCCAGGCATCCACTTCTTTGATTTTTGATGTGTTTCGAGAATACGAACCCGACAATGTGCTTATCCGGCAGGCATATAATGAGGCCCTGCAATTCCAACTGGAAGAGTTCAGGCTGAGGGAGGCTTTACGGCGGTTAAACCAACTGAAGGTGGTGATCCGGAAAACAGAACGGCCTACGCCTTTTGCCTTTCCTATAATGGTAGACCGTCTGCGTGAAAAGCTTACGACGGAATCGCTGGAGGCGCGGGTTGCAAAAATGAAGTTGTTCTATTCTTAATCCGGTAACATTTTCCGGTCGGTGATATCAAAGCAATAGGAATGTGCTTAATTTGCTTTTATATGCAGATTCTGTAATTTGCATTTACGGATGTGTTTATTCGAAACAGTATTATAATTTATGAAATATAAGAATCTATTACCTCTGGCAGGTATTCCGGTATTGTTGCTTGGAGCCTGCTCGCAAAACAAATCCTCAGAATCAAAGAGGACAGTTTTCTTTGATAAGTCTGGTATGGACACGACTGTTAGTCCAGGGGAGAATTTCTTTCAGTATGCCAACGGCAGCTGGTATAAAAAGACCACTATTCCTGAATCAGAAAGCGGATGGGGATCCTTCTATACTCTTTATGATGAAAACCTGAAGGATTTAAGAGCAATCCTGGAGGAAGCAACCAAAGGTTCCGGTGACGCAAACTCTAAAAAGGTTGGAGATTTTTATTCGAGCGGCATGGATACGGCTGGGATAGACAGAAGAGGCTTTGAGCCGGTTAAGCCATTGCTAGCCAGGATCAAGGCAATAGGAAGTTCAAAGGAACTTGTGAATTTTGCCGCTGACAGCTTTAAAGACGGAGAGGGCTTTCTTTTCTCGTTCTACGTTGGACCGGATGACAAGATCAGCACAAAAAATGCGGTCAATTTTCAGCAGGCCGGGCTTGGGCTTCCGAATCGCGACTATTATTTCAATAACGATCCTGAAAATCAGAAGATCAGAAATGAATATGTTAAATATATAAGCAAATTGTTTACGCTCTCGGGCACGGATTCCGTTACGGCAAAGAAAAATGCTGCCGATATTCTGAAGCTGGAAACAGAGATTGCAAAATCACATAAAACCCCTGTAGAGCTTCGCGACCCGGTAAAGAACTATAATAAGTTTGCCGTGAGCGATTTTCAGAAGCAGAATCCTGATTTTGATATAAAGGACCTTCTCAGCAGATTTAATCTGAAGACCGACACTGTCCTGGTAGGACAGCCATCTTATTACAAGGCTTTGGCTTCTCTGATTAAATCTCAGCCACTTGATTTGTGGAAGAATAAGCTGCAGTTTGAAGCGCTCAATTCTTCGGCTTCTGCCTTGAGTGCACCTTTCAGGAAGGCCAGATTTGAATTTTATGGTAAAATCCTCAATGGTCAGCAGAAGGAGCAGGAGCGCTGGAAGCAGATGGTCAGCAAAACCGATGGCGGACTCGGAGAATTACTTGGACAAGTATATGTTGAGAAGCATTTTCCTGCCGACGCAAAAGAGAGAATGCTGAAACTCGTTGATAATCTTCAGAAGGTGTACCAGAAAAGAATAGAAGATCTTGACTGGATGGGTGCCGAAACAAAGAAGAAGGCTATCGAAAAGCTGAATGCCTTTACAAAGAAGATTGGTTACCCCGATAAGTGGAAAAACTATGATGATGTAAGTATTGACAGGGCGAAATATTATGAGAACCTGCAGTCGATAGCGAAGCATGATTATAAGGAAATGGCTTCTAAACTAGGAAAGCCTGTTGACAAACAGGAGTGGTTTATGACACCTCCAACGGTTAATGCTTACTATAACCCGGCATTTAATGAGATCGTTTTCCCTGCCGGGATCCTGCGTTTTCCTTTCTTTGATTTCAATGCTGACGACGCGATCAACTATGGAGCGATTGGCGCTGTTATCGGGCATGAAATGACTCATGGCTTTGATGATCAGGGCAGGCAGTATGACAAGGAAGGTAACCTCAAAGACTGGTGGACTAAAGAAGATGCCGACCGCTTTGTAAAGAAGGCGGACATGGTGGTAAAGCAGTACGATCAGTATACAGTCCTGAATAATTTGCATGTAAATGGGAAGCTCACTCTGGGCGAAAACCTTGCGGATATCGGCGGTATAGCCATTGCCTACGATGCTTTCAAGCTGACTGACCAGGGAAAAGGTGAAGAGAAGATCGACGGCTTAACGCCTGATCAGCGGTTTTTCCTGTCATTCGCCCAGGTTTGGCGTATTAAAGACAGGGACGAAAGGCTGAGGATGCGTATTAGTAATGACCCTCACTCACCTGAAATGTACCGTGTTAACGGGCCTCTTTCTAATATGCCACAGTTTTATAAGGCTTTCAACATAAAGCCGGGTGATAAAATGTACAAGGCTGAAGCGGATAGGGTGAAGGTATGGTAATAGAGTATAAAAAGATTCAGTGATAAAAAGGAGAACAGGGCGAAACTGTTCTCCTTTTTTGATATTTCTAAATAGGTTATACCTTCTGCTTTGGCAGTTAATTTGCTGACGTTTTATAAATATATCATCTATGAATTTAAAAAGAATATTTGGAACGATATTAACAATTTTAGGCGTTGTAGGTCTTGTATATGCGGCTTATGGGTTTGTTCAGAATGAAGGTTCCTGGCGGGAGCTTCTTGTATATGGCTTGTTGGGCATTATCTTTTTCTCAACCGGAGTAGGATTGATAAAGACCACAAGTGACGTTGCTAAGCTCTAAGACGTTAAATGGCCATTTTGCGGGTATGGATCGGAATATTTGCATTATTGCCATACCTGTGGGAGGCAGCTAGAAATGAAGAGATAAAAAATAAGGGCTGGTTGTGAAACCAGCCCTTGTACCTTGGCAAGGTATAATTGATTGAATTATAATTTCTCTCTTAGTGATTCGATCAGGCGTCCGCCTTTGTAGTAATAGCGTTGCCAGTAAGACTCATTCAGGTTACTGATCATAACGCCTCTGCTGCTTGACGCATGAGCAAATTTGTTATTGCCGAGATAAACACCTACATGTGAAATAGCCCTGCTTCTGATCTTAAAAAATACAAGGTCACCTTCCTGAAGATCATCTTTGCTAACAGGGTTAACCATGCTGAATATATTTCTTGAATTGTTGCCGATTACTGTATTGAATACTTTTTCATACAGCTCAAAAGCAAAACCGGAGCAATCGATCCCTCGTTTAGTGTCACCACCGAGACGGTAAGGGGTACCAACCCAATCATAAACGAATTGATATAACTTAACGTTCGAAGTAGCTGAAACTGCCACACCCATTATCTGAGAGAAGTAATCTTTAGCCAGATTATCCGGATCTTCGGTAGATTTTTTAGTTGTTTGCGCCTGGGTAGACACACATGTAAACACTACTAGTAATGCTACTATTAATTTTTTCCCCATTCTAAACATCGTTTATCAGTTAAACAACAAGACTTATAAACGCCCTCTTGTATTGTTTTTAAATACGAGCAGTGCAAAGCTAAATAAATATTATTCATATGCAAGCGTTTGTTGTCTTATTTTAACAACTTTTAACAGAGTTCCGTATAGAAAACTATACAAGAGAGCGGTAAAAGAAGTTGCTAGTCCTCTTATACATGTATGCCAGAATTATGTTTCAAAAAAAATTTTATTCTCTGGTGATGGTGGACCTTTATGGCGTTTGCTACATTATCCTATAAATCGCTTAGGCTAGCCAAAAAGTTAGCAGATTAGTTGTTTCCAGAGAACGCCGGAGATGGGTGTAGTAGGAGTGAAGGATTTGGAGTGCATTGGTATTCAGTTTTATAAGATCAAGGCAGCAGAAAATAAAAATACTTTGTTGTTTGTTCTTTATCCAAGTTATATATTTGCACGAAATGAGCGTACTGCTTTAGATGAACCAGGCAGAGCCTGAGACTTTCAGGTAAGTGTCTAAAGAATAACAGTCACTCAATTTCGGGATGTAGCGTAGCCCGGTATCGCGTCAGCATGGGGTGCTGGAGGTCGCAGGTTCGAATCCTGCCATCCCGACATCAGAGACCCTCAAACGGGTTCAAAATCCTCTAAATTGTATGATTTAGAGGGTTTTTTTGCGATAATTGAAAAATTATACCCCAAACAAACCCAAACAATTATCAACTTCTCAATGCCCTATTTCGCACCCTGTTTTTAATCTGTACAATTGTTCGATGCGTTTTGCCGGCGATCCGCTTGGTCGCCCTTAAAGGTTTTAAAAATTTAATCTGCCCGGTAAGACTTTGAATGGGCTGAGGCGGGCAGTGACAAAAAGTGTGGAAAGGAACAAATCGTATGAAAACAACCAATTCGTTCAGCATCCTTTTTTTTCTTAAAAAGGATAAGGGAAGTAAAGGCTTTGCGCCTTTATATGTTCGGATTACCGTGAACAAGAATTTCGTTGACATCTCCCTGAAGCGTCGCATTAGAGAAAGCGCATGGAACAGCAAGCTTCAGAAAGTGAACGGCGCGGAGAAGGAAGCCAAAGAAGTGCAGGAAAAGATCCGCCGGATGAGAACGGAGATCAATGCCGCGTATGACGAGCTCCGTTTCTGCAAGGAAGTGGTGAGCGCGGAAGCCATAAAGGCAAAGATGGAGGGCATGGGAGAAGAAGAGCAGATCACCCTGCTGTTTCTAATGACCTATCACAATACCGAAATCAAAAAGCTGCTGGAGCCAGGTACCATGAAGAACTACTACAGTACCGAGCGCTATATCAAAGAGTTCCTCCTCAAACGGAAGAAGAAGACCGACATCTATCTATCGCAGCTGGACTACAAGTTCATCATCGACTTTGAGATTTACCTGCGCCAACGCGAGCCGGATAAAGGTCAGCGCCCTTGTACCAATAACACCGTGATGAAGCACATGGAGAGGCTTCGCAAGATGATTAACATCGCCTTGAAGAATGACTGGCTGGCTAAAGACCCGTTTCTGCGCTTCGAAAGGCGCATGATCCACCGCGACCGGCGTTGCCTGGAGCTGGAAGAACTGGAAACGATCAAGGCACTGACTTTTGATATAAGAGGGCAGGAGATTGTGCGCGACACCTTTGTCTTTAGCTGTTATACCGGTCTCGCTTTCGCTGACGTCAGCCAGCTCAGTGAGGAGCACCTGGTAACCGATATAGAAGGTGAGAAATGGATTGAAATGGTCAGGAAAAAAACAGCTAATTTTTCCGGAAGGAAGTTCTATGTACTGCTATTGCCTGAGGCGATTGAATTGATTAACAAGTATCGCAACGATCCGATGGCTTCGAATACAGGCACTGTATTTCCCTTGTTTTCAAATCAGGCGACTAACCGCTATCTGAAGACGATCAGTAAGAAGGCAGAGTTAGGCTTTGATTTAACGTTCCATGTTGCCCGCCACACCTTTGCTACTACCGTCACCCTGGAGAACGGGGTGCCTATAGAAAGTGTATCTAAGATGCTGGGTCATACGAGTATTCGAACCACTCAGATCTATTCCAAAGTGAAGAAGAAGAAGGTCAGCTCAGATATGAAAATACTAAGAGACCGGCTGAAGCAAGCATGATCGCTTGTGGGGGAGCAAGTTTGTGTTTTTGCTATACAAAAACTGTTCGGCTTGGGGGCCGAACCAAAACTTGCCTTTCGCGCCCGTCGGTTGCAAAAGAAAATCGTCAG
>NZ_QEAS01000001.1:269313-405232 GCF_003130405.1 Pararcticibacter amylolyticus | reverse complement strand
AGGGGAACCGTCCTAAAGGCGGCAGACCGCCCAAGAAGATCAAGCGAAGCCATATCTATATGATCAGGCTGACCGATCTGGAGCAGTTTAGCATTGCTACTAAAGCTAAGAATGCCGGGCTCACAATAAGCGACTTCTTTCGAAAGTCAGCACAGAAGGCAAGAGTTGTTTCAAGGTTGAGCCCAGAAGAAGCGGGCTATATGCGAGTTCTGACGGGGATGGCAAACAACCTCAATCAGCTGACGCACCTGGCGCACAGGAGCGGCTTGTTATCCGTGCAGCGGAATTGCCGGATCCTAATAGGAGAGATAGATAACACACTTAGAAAGTTGAATAGCGATGATAGGGAAGGTGATCATAGGTAAGAGCTTTGCGGGATGTATCGCTTATAATCTGGAAAGGCCGGAAGCGGACCTTTTAGAGGCGTACGGCGTGCGCGAAACGAGTATTAAAGACATGATCCATGATTTTAATATGCAACGCAAGCTCAATCCCAGTTTGGGCGAGGCAGTGGGCCATATCGTCCTGAGTTGGAGTGCTGAAGACAAAAGTAAATTGAGCCCGGTTATTATGGTTGAACGCGCGAGGGAGTATATGGAAAAGATGAAAATCAAGGATACGCAGTATATGATCATTCAGCATACAGACAGGGCACACCCTCATCTGCACCTTATTTATAATCGCGTGGCTAATAACGGAAGAACGATTACAGACCGCTATCAGAAAGTAAATAACGCGAAAGTATGTAAGGAGATCACGTTGCGGTATGGCTATCACCTGTCAGAAGGTAAGGCGGCAGTAAACAGGCATCGGCTTAGAGGTGCCGACCGGACGAAGTATGAAATGAATGACACTATTCAAGCCGCCGTTCGACTCGCGAAGAGCTTTCCGCATCTGGAGGCGATGCTCCGGCAGCAAGGGATACACGTCCATTATAAGCACCTGGGTGGAAGCGAATCCGTACAGGGAATCAGTTTTAGTAAGGGGGCTATCAGACTAAAGGGTTCAGAGATCGACCGGAGTCTGAGCTATGGGAAGATTCGTCTGCAGATTGATCGCAATATGCGCAGTTTGCCTAAAGAGCAGTGGTCGGTGGGTAAAGGGGAGAGGCCGGTATCCGATATAAGGGTCAATGCTATCAGGGATGTCTTAATTGATAATGGTCCCTCTTTGTTCTCGGAATTATTGAGGTCAGAACAAACGGAGAATAGTGAAATCTTGCCCGGATGGCAAAAACGTAAACGCAAAAGAAAGAAAGGACGGCGGATATGAACAATACGGAGGAAAAGTTGGAAAGTATTGAAGATGTATTGCAACAGTTAGTGATATCAATAAATAGGTTTTCGCAGCAGGAAGTAAAGAGACAAGGAGAGACGAAGATCCCTGATTATACTGAGCGATTGGATCAGATATATAAGGGGTTGGCAGAGTTAAAGCAAGAGAATCCGAGGACTGAACTCCATCAACTCATTGAACAGCTGAAAAAGCTAAAGTCAGAACCGCGTACTGTTAAGCAGCATCGCTTACTGTTGTTCCCCGAAACAAACCAGGGGCAGTATTATAAAATCGTCTTCGGCAGGCTTCTGCCGTGGGGACTGCTGTTCGTGTCAGCCAGTTATTGCTTTTCGCTTGGGCAAAAGGCGCTCGAGGTATGGAAGATCAAAGATTACAACGAAAGGGCTGACCAATATGTAAATGCCTGGCTTTATATGGATGAACACGCAGAGAACAAGGCAATAAAAAAGCGGATGGCTGAGGCCTGGCAGAAAGCAAATCGATAACTGAAGAGGCTCGAGATCGGTATTAATATTTTGAAGTTCTCTTTTTGAGAACTTTTATTTAAATTTGTATAAAGATGAGGGTTCATCTGATAAAAAAGAATACGTTAGAGCGTTTTGCGCAACTTCATCCCAGGAGCAGGACTTCGCTGAACGATTGGATCGAAAAGCTAAAGTTCGCCGACTGGGAAGAGCCAGGCGATATGAAATACACTTATAATACGGCTGATCTTTTAGGTAAAGGCAGCAGCAGGGTAGTGTTTGATATTGGTGGTAATAACTACAGGATGATTTGCAAATATGTATTCGGTGCAAGGCAGGCTCACCTCTTCGTATGCTGGATGGGCACGCATGCGGAATATGATAAGATCTGTAAACAGGGAGAACAGTACACCGTTAATCTTTATTGAACATGGAAGCGACAACTTTAAAATATACGGTTATAAAGGATAAGAGCCAGTACGATCACTACTGCATGCAGTTAGAGGAGTTATTGGAGGGCGAGCAAAATGAAGCGGTACAGGATGAAATTGATCTGCTCACGTTGCTGATCGAGAAGTTCGACGAGGCGCATAATACGTTTACGGAGAGCGACCCAATTGCTTTGCTGCGTTCTTTTATGGCAGACCGAGGCTTAAAATCGCAACATTTGGTTGAAATCCTTGGTGTCAGTAAAGGCTATGTTTCTGATATACTGAACTATAAAAAGGGGTTGTCTAAAGAAGTGATAAGGAAGTTGGCGGATTACTTTAAAGTGAGACAGGAGGCGTTTAATAGATACTATCACTTGACGCCTTCAGCTGGTAATTATACTGGAAATGCTGATTTAGTAAATACTTCTCCGCAAATACAAGTAGCTAAACAATAATTTAAAGCAATTAATATTTAAAGAGACTGTAATAAGCGCTTCTTTTTGGACTCGATCAGAGGTCTGCGCATATAAGTCTCTGATATTTTAATGATTGATAGTGATGAGTAAATCAATCCGCCGTATCCGAATGCTATAGCTTTCTTTGCAAATATTGTTATTTTCGGCGGTGAAATCCTTAGTATAGAAGACTTCGCCAAATTTCGATAGACGGCTGTTATTAAGAGTATTGGATTTCTCAACTGCTTGTTCAACAATACTTAGTATTAACTATGAGCCGTTTTTGTTGACGTTTCAGGTTCAAACAGAGTAAAATAAGTGTTTTTAAAACTTACAAGATTTAGGGAGATGCACAACACAGAAATCGGAATATTTATCTTAAATGCACCCTTATTTAAAAAATATGAAGTTTCGGCTTTCGATGGTGATATAATTGACATTCTTTTCTTCAATGGAGCAATAGATTGTTTTTGCCCAAAATGCGGTACCCATTCCATATTCCAAGGTCAAAATGACGATCCTAACCGGCGACAACACAAAATAAACTTGTCTTTGGGGTTCGATGCACCCAATGCAACAAAAAAAGAGCGCAAGCTTACAGGAGTTTACATTTTGGATTTTTATTGTTCCCGTGACAGAGATCATAAATTGCATTTTATTCTGAAAGTTGACGATCAAAAGATGATTAAGATTGGCCAAAGCCCATCTCCATTGGAAATTATGCAGAATGATTTTAAGCAATACAAGCAATTGTTAGGCGCTTCTTTTTCTGATCTTAACAGTGCTGTAATTTTATATAGCAATAATTTTGGTGTCGCATCATTCACCCATTTGAGACGAATAATAGAGAATTTCTTTATGGTCGAGGCTTTTAAGGCGTACGAAAGCCAGAAGGGTACGTATTCAGGGACGCCATATAACGAGTTGCGCTTCAAGGACAAGTTTAATTTGGTAAGAGACTATTTACCTGAGACATTTACGGAAAATCCTAAGCTCTACAGCATAGCCAGCAGCGGCATTCATAGTTTAACAGAAGAAAAATGTCGTGAGTATTTTATCCCTTTAAAAGATTGTATTATCCTTTGTTTAGACGAGATGCTAGCTGACATAAAAAAACGGGCGATGAAAGCAAACGTGAAAGAATCGTTAGGTAAAATTGCTTCTTCAATTGGGAAAAATCAGTCGTAAAAAGAATGTGGTTATTGCGTCGAAACTGTAATTTTAGGCTGGTCTTTGTTTTGAAGTCTGGGCCTGTATTCATTAATTTAACTGTTAAATGTTTAACGTTATGTGTCTGATAATGATGTCAAAGGCAGAATAAGCTGAAGTGAAGATGCTAAATTCTGAATCATCTCATCTTCTTACGGTGGCAAACCCTTCCTTTAAAGCAGTTGCATAATTATAAACTTCTTTCACCGCCGTGCTGGCAAATTGCTGTGCAATGTTATCACTACTGTATAGCTCATCGTGAGTCGTTATAATGTTTTCTATAGCTGAACTGTCTTTTGCTTCCTGTAAAGACAACGTATTCAAATTATGACCTCGTTCGGAATTGTTTCTGCCACACCATTTAATTCTGCAAGAGCCTGATGGGTCAAAGCCAGTTTCTTAAGAACCGCTTTGGTTTCAATGTCTTGAGAGAATGGAAGTTCTAGTATTGAATAGTGGTGCATTTAATTTAACCTACTTAATATTGTCAAAACTCCATTTTTTAGCCGCAAAATTGAGTATTACCTTATGTCTCCTATCAATTGCTTCAGTATCCCAGACAGGTTCATCTGCTGTGCCACTTATGTAAGATTTTATTTCGGCTTGTTGATTAAGAAGCGGATTTCCCTTATAGGATTCTAATTTTTCTTTAAATGGCCTATTACCAATGGAAGCATTATGAGAGCCAGAGATAAGCATAAGGTTTCCTAAGCAATTCAGGTAATCCCTTTTAAATTCGTCCGAATACTCACCCTTTTCATCAACTTCATAACCACATGCTACTAATTGATTAGGCGGAACTTGAGGAGATATATGTTCAATTTGTTCGTTTTCTAACTTTAGGCTCCCAACTACATATCCTTTTCTTTGTATGGAAGCTTCATATCGCCATAGCAGGTAATTCAAAACAGAATTATCATACATCCATTCATCCAAGGTATTTCTCATTTTCGTATCCCCCCAATACCAACTTTCATTCAGCTTATTTTTTAGTGCCGTTTTTAAAGCATCAACATCTCCATCAAACCCTAGTAGAACCTCATTTAACCTTGCGACTATATCTGCTCTGCTGTTGATAAGATAGTATCTAAATACTAACACTTCCATTATGTGAAACATCTTCGAAAGCTTAATATCGTCGTTGCCGAAATGCTTATATCCCTTGATTAGAAAAGCATACACAAAAACCGGTATCTTCAATTTGTAAAGACGCTTTAAATATTTGTCCCTACAGAGCTCCATTCTCTTTATGTTAGAAAAGGAAGTATGGAGTTCTTCGATAAAATCTATAATCCACTTTACCTTATTGCCTGACTTCCTAAAAACTTCTTTTATATCTTCGATTGTTCTGTAAGCATATCCCTTTATGTAAGCGTTGCAATGGTATATTAAAATGCTGTCTTCATTAATCCTGCTTATATCACTGATGAGATGATAGATAAGCTTAAAGATATTAGAAACATGTTCTATATTAGTTTCGGTTTCTTCCGGCTTGCTATAAACATACATTTGATACATAAAGTAAGATTTGAGTTTTTCCATATTTGTCAAATCCTTTCCCCTGTTGTTTTGCAATTCAAACATCAAGGCTGCATCTTTCTTACCAATCAATTCAATGCTGGTGATCTCTGTACTCTCTAACTTCTCTAATATATTAATCAATGTATTAGTAGATTTCCCTTGCAGCTCTCTTATAAAATATACCTTCGCCCCTTTGATGCGTTTTTGCGATGCCGTAGAGGTTTCAAAACTTTTCTTGCCATCCATAATAAGAGCATCGTAGCAAGCCATATCGTAAGTAACAGGCCGCAGTTTTTTATTCCCACCATCCTTTAGAAATATTCTTTCCTTCTCTGCTAAGGATAAATGCAAATCCTCTCCTCCTTCTTCCCGCTCCTTCAAAACAGTGAAAAGAGAGCGCATGAATATTGTAAGGGTAGTAAGGCGTTGTTGTCCGTCGATTATTTCATATTGCACCCCTTTTTTGATAGTCTCAAGGAGGATGTTCCCAAAGAAATAGTTATTATCCCCTTCTACTTGTTCGATAATATCTTCTAAAAAAGTTTTCCATTCTCGTTGTTCCCAGGCATAAGCTCGTTGATAAACCGGGATTATGAAACTTTTCTGCGAACTGTCAAAAAGTTCTAAAAGATTTTTGTGATTGAAGTTCATCTTTAAATCAATGATTCAGTTAATTATTTTTTAGCTTACTTAACAGCTGCTCTATCTCGTCGATTGTTTCCTTTTTAAGCAAATCCGAAAACTTCATTGGCTTTGCTTTGATACCCTGAGCAGCGTTAACTGTATCAACCTCTAACTCTTTCAACCTGAAAAATTGATAGGTAAATTTTCCTTTCTCACTGTCGTTCTGCACCGTATATTTGATCATCTTGGTATCGTTCCTTGTAGTGTTTTCGTAACATAGGTGATCGAAATAGCTATCAAAATTCGGATGTATAATCTTGTAGTTATCAGTGTCTTCAGGAGTAATATGAGCCGCAGCAGGATCTTTTAAGAACGAAGTTTTTTCTCCTTTCACATTCATATTACACCTTTTACAGGCAACACTTAAATTGAATGGAGAGAGCGCAAATGGCAGATAGTGAGCTTTGGGAAGTATGTGTTCAATATCAAGTACCAATTTAAATTCACCATGTGTATTCTTACAGCAATAGCAGCATTTTTCACCTAATAATCCTCGATAATGGGCTTTTATTTTTTGCTTGACGGGAGCCAACTCTTCTTCATCCCAAATCTTGGTGGTGTCATTTTGCCGACAATTCTCAATAGAGTTTTTAATTGCATCAATGTCGGCTTGAGTCAATACGGTCTCGTCATTCATTGGGCTGTGCATTAGAGTTATTAATTTTTGCAGCTATTTCTCTTAGGCCATCTAATACCTCAACTTGCTTTGGATCGAATGATTTATTCTGCCACTTGTTCAATTCTGTAAGAAGGCTATTATAAGAGATTTCCTTCTCCGCAAGCTTATTTAGTAAATCGACGATGTAATCAGACAAATATCTATTCTCTGGAGTTACAACATTGAAGTAACTATAAAATGCTTCCTCTATATTAATAGGTTCTTTAGCCTTTTTAATAAATTGGAAGTTTCGGCATTCAAAGACATTAGTTCTTTCATTCGCTATTTCTGCACCTGTGACTACTAACGCAGAGTGAGTTGCCGCCACGATTTTTGGCTGGTACAAGTAAAATAATTGGATGAGTATTTTTATATAATCTTTCTGCCAAGAGGGATGAAGGCTGTTTTCCGGTTCATCAATTAGAACAGCTGAATTATCATCAATAGTGGTAGCAAGATATATAATTGAGCTTATGAAACTTAGTTCTCCTGAACTGGCATCATAAAGCGGTATAGTTTGTCCATCCTTACGCAAATACAGATTTATCCCTTTAATTATGGAAAGCTTTTTAAGCAACGTTTCATACTTCAATAGCTGTATAAACGATATTCTGTCTATTTCGTAAAATGAAAATTCACTTAAAGAGAGCCATATGATTTCCTCCGAAATTGTAGAAGAAGATTTGAAGAGCAAAGATTTAAGTTCTTCTAACTGCCTCACATTTAAAGCACTTTCCGTTGGATGACTGCTGATTGCGTCATTAAGAGTGCTCTCTGAAATTTCAATTCTTTCAATTCCGATTACCGGGTCATATCCTATAAATCTGAGGGCTTCAGAAGCATTTTTAAATCTGGTTATTTCTTCTGTCGAAATATTTAGCAAGGCGTGTTTTATTGACCTCTTTGCCTTCTGTCTTCCAGCTCGATCGCGTAAAAGGTGAAGGTTTCGTCCGTTGTCGGGAAACTTGTCGTGGATAGAATTAGAAATAGCAATCACCTTTTTTCCTTGTGCTAAATATCTGCGTGTTAAAAAAGCCAGCATTTGACTTTTACCGCTGCCGTTTTCACCAATGAGTATTGAAACATCACCTTCAGATGAATTAAAAAATTGTAAGTCGGGAGGAATATACGTGTTGTGTAATAACATAGGTTAAGTATTATTTCCAGTGGTCCTTAATATATTTATTCGCCTCACTTGGCTTTAAATCAATAGTCGAGGCCTGGCGTCTGATGTAAAAAATCTCCTGTCCTTTTTCATCAGTTAGGTATACTGGCTCTGTTGACTTCTCCTTGATATGGACTAAGCAGACGAGCTTTCCATCTACTGTAGGGAAAGATACATCAAGGTATCGCTGAAAACGGTTGCCGAGGCTTTTATGGATTAGATTATCGAAATGCTTTTGAAACTCGTCCAACTTATCGGCTTTGCTGAAAGAAGCGAAATCGGGTTCCAAGCCCAATATGTTTTTATTGTCTTCTATCCCTATCAGTAAATCGCCACCTTCAGAGTTGAGAAAAGCGGCGATGGTTTTAAGTACGCTGTGCTCTATAAATTTCTCGGGTCTATTGGTCTTTAAATCCACCCTTAGAGTGCTCTTAAACTCTACTTTGCTGGTTTCGCCAATCTCAATGAGGTTCAAGCAACGTTGTTGAGCTTCTGAAGTTTGGGCAAATTGTGGCGCTAAATTCTTATAACATGTCAGTGCTGCTTGTTTTTGGGCAACCGGAACAATTGGAAATGTGGAGAGAATGTAGGTAAACTCCTCTTCCGTTAGACCATAAATATGAGCTATTATTCCGTCTAGTTCTGCCCGTAATTCATCACGTTCTTCTTTGTCGGTAGCAACTATATCAGTTGACCATTGTGTGTGCATTACTTCTTCCCATAGTTCGGCAAATTCTTCTGTTGTACAAATTAATTTGGCGGCCCTATCAACTATCTGCCGGAACCAACTATCTCGCTCACTTAGACGCGGGACAGGTAATTGGTATATGTAGAACATGTTGATATTGGTAGTAACTTGCTGTCTCAAAAACCAGTCTAAAACAAAAGAACTTAAAAATGAAGTACAAATCAATTGTGCAGGGTAGGTTAAATTTTCAGAAACATTAATAGAATTGCCCGTAAAACATTTCGGTATAATGGTGCTGATTAAAGTTCTTTCGTTAGTGTTGGAAGCAATTGAACGATAGGCTAATCTATACTTTTCATAACCTAATATCTGATTAGTATCATCTTGTCTGCCAAGCAAAGCTTTCCTGCCTTCCTCGATGTCTATCCAATATCTTGGTTCAGAAAGGTGATTAGTATAATGAAATATCATTTTTCCTTCATAAAGTGGCAATGATTTAGCGCTTTGCTTTTTATTGAACAGATAGGCATCATCTGTCATATTAAATTCTCTATGAAGAATAATATGCCAGAAAGCTGTTTCATCTGACAGAGTTGGAAACTGTAACAGCTTATTGGTTATATTAAAATCAGTTGCATCCTTTATCTCCATAATAGACATACTATCAGGCGATTGCCTTTTAATGAAATCTACACTTAAATTAATAGCGCCACTTTCAGGAAATGATATTAAATCCTCAACATTATGTCGCATAAAGGCGGAAGGAAATTCTGTCGTTACACCTCCCTTTTCAAAGGATAAGACGACAAACTTAAACATCCGATGGACCCCTTCAAAAATCTCCTTCCTATTTTCAAAACCAAAAACACCTGTTATCTTTGATTTCTCGAATAATAATTCTCTAAGTTTCTTTGACCCCAAATCATTGTAAATTCCGCTAGGAATAACAATGCCACAATACCCTCCTTTTTTTAGAAGTTTAAATGATTGCTCAACAAATAATTTATAGAGATTTACGTCTTTCCCATGTCTTTTGCCGTTTATTATGGGCACCTGATTAACGTATTCCGGAGAGATTCTGAAATATTCTCTAACATGGTTATAATCACTTTGGTATTTCAGCCACTGCTTTCTTACAGTTTCGTCTTCCATTAAGGACTTTAATTCCAGTAAAAAGTCCTTAATGTCCATTTTTTTCTTTGAGACATTTTTACTAAAGGACATAAGAAACTCTTTTGAGTTTGGTTGAAATGTCTCCCAAGGCGGATTAGTAATAATGGCATCGAACCCGTCCTTTTTTCTGAAGATGTCAGAGAACTCATAGCCCCAATGGAAAGGTTCTAACGCTTCGATGTCTTCTATTTTGATAGGACGTTTTTTTAATTTACCCTCTTTTTTGTTCTCCGCATCCCAAGTGCATTCGCTGTAGGGGATGCTTAAATTCTGAAACTCATCAACCAATAATTTATTTAAAATCTTAGCCGCCTTCTTTTCACTTTCCTGTATGCTGTTCCTTAAACTTTGCAAACCTTCATAGCCAAGCCCTTGTGCTTTTTTATACGCTGTAATGGCTGCTTCCTTTTCGTTTATCAATTGCTGGTAGCTTTTTGCATAGGTTTCGGAAAACATATTGCCCTGTATAAGTGCAGGTTCAAACAAATTCCCTTTTCGAACTACTTTTCCAGCTGGCGCCTTTGATGGGTTGTT
Source organism: Pararcticibacter amylolyticus (assembly GCF_003130405.1). Taxonomy (GTDB): domain Bacteria; phylum Bacteroidota; class Bacteroidia; order Sphingobacteriales; family Sphingobacteriaceae; genus Arcticibacter; species Arcticibacter amylolyticus. The sequence continues at coordinate 394,954 of NZ_QEAS01000001.1, read as the reverse complement.
GTAATGCGTATTAAATTTATCCGGGTCTACCCGCATCATCCCAATTAGTGAATTGCCGTTCATGATGTTGAAATCAATATTAGGCAGCGGTTCTAAATCATCTACGTTGTTTGCACTGGAAACGAGGGCAAGAAATAAGCGGAGTTTGGCTATTTCAGTAGCTTCTTCCATAATATCTACACCGTACAGATTATTAGTGATGATCTGTTTCTTAATGTAGTAGTTGATACTTGGGTGATCTTCCTGTATAGTATTTTGCCAGTCTAATAATTTCCGGTCGTTTAAAAAACTGATACGGCCTATTATGGCAGCATAAACGTTTATCAGCGTTTTCATAGCCGCAACCAAAAAGGCACCCGAACCGCAGGCAGGGTCAAGCAAACTCAAGCTAGGTAAAACAGCGTTTTCGCCCATAACCAACTTGGCACAGATTTTTGCATCAAGTCCTAAAAAAAGTTCTTCTATGGAGTTAAAACGTCTTTCCTTTTCCCCTTTGTCTAATCCTGCCTTTTTTAAGGTTTCTACGTCGATTTCAGGTCCGTTTACCGCATCTAATATCAGCTTATAAACTGTTTGCTCGCAGAGGTATTCGGTTATTTCGGTTCGGGTGTAGTAAGCGCCGAATGCTTTCTGATTAATATATTTTTCGAAAATATAACCTAAAACGTCCGGATTGATTTCATCGTCTTTACCTCCTGGTGTATCATCTAAACTCCAACTGAACTGTTCAAATAATCCTTTTGGCTCGTCGACTTTTAGCAAGTTTATAAAAGCGATATCCGGGATATTTATTCCGGGATATTTTTCTTCTATCTTGTGTTTGAGGAAAAGACCGCCGTTTAAGTATTTGATTTTCCCTAGAAGCTCGTTTGCGAACTGGCTTCGTTCGGCATCCGGTTTGGCAAAGCCTTCAAAAAACAAGGTTTTTAAGAAAACATCGTAATATTTATCGTCACCGTATTTGTCCTGAGTTTCAAGCAGCTTCTTGTATAAGTAATCCAGGTTACCGTTATCAATGAACCCTTTTTTCTGCAAGAAATAGATAAACATTAGCCGGTTAAGAATTACCGATGCATACCAACGCTTGTCGTTTTCATCCGGTATCCCTTCTATCAGCGGTAAAAAATCAATAAACTGCTGCTGATAATCGGTGAAAAACTGTTTTGTTACTCTCTCTACGTCTAAGGCGTCCTGAATCTTTTTCGCCGCATCGGTGATGGTAATGTCGTTTTCTATCTCGCTTAAATCCACCATTAAGCTGGATATTTTTGAAATGAACGCATCGCCCGTTTGCCCCGCAAAGAAAGTATGTTCCCTAGGCAGGCTTTTTTTATCTTGTCTTTTTAACCATCTCCAGAATGATTGACTTCTGCTTTTATCAACAAAGATTAAAATATGGTGAAAGCTTATTTTTTGGATTTCAGCGGAAATTAACGCCCTTATAGATGAATCAGGAATAGTGCCTTCGTCATTAGTGATTTCGTAAACTGTTGCACCGGATAAATCTGCGATAGCTTCTCTAAAAAATAGGCCATGTTTAGTTTGGAAAGGTTGCTTAGCTTTTGACGCAGGATTATTCCAACCTAATTCTTCCCTAAATAATGTTTTGAAATCGAAGGCCTGCAGCAGGTTTCGAGCGGCATCAATATTCAGTTTCATTTATGATAATGTTTTTAAGCCCAGAGAACAGATAATTTGAGGTTCGCGGAGCGGCTGGTCTTCATAATTTACATGGCAAAGCTTATCATCTTCCCTTAATGATATTACTAATGATGCTAATTCGTTATCATCAATACCAGATTTCATTTGCCTATTCAAAGTGTCTTTTGCAAATTCTTTTAGTGGAAATTTGTAGATATCATCGATTGCTTTTTTCAATCCATCAGTCACGAATATTGTGCCCTCAAATTCTTTGACATATCTATCTAACCTCATATAAACCCTGTATTTCACACCCGCCTTTTTACCTAGTGTACCGCCCGAGGTTTTCTCTTCTTCACGTATAACTTCTATAGCCCTGGCCACTAATTCATGATGGCTATCAATTTTATACAGAGGTTGAGTATGAGCGTTACATTGGCTGGCTTTTAAGATTGCTAATTGAGAATTTGTTATTACAGCCCCTCTGGGGTTAAGCCAAGCTAGAACGTCGTTATCTTCTACTGTGCGACTGTAAACTATTACACCTTCTTTTTCTGGCGCTTCTCCGTTCTCTTTTGTTGCATACACTACATTTGGTAAGTCGGGGATTATTTTAGTTAAAGAGGGGTCGGCATCAGTGGCATTTTTCCAGATCTGGTAAGCATATGAGGCCAAGTCAACTTCGGTATCGTCATCACTTTCTTCTAAAATGCCCGAGCTTTCATTGTACAAGTCGTGCATACTCACCGGGTCGCCTTCGAAAAAAGTCTCGTCAGAGCCCACTACTTCGGCATTCTCTCTAATTCGATTAGTTAGGGTTCTTCGTAAGTTAATAATTCGTTCAATACCATCTTCTGGCAGAAAGGAATAACAGAATATTTTATCCGCTTTTTGCCCAATCCGGTCAACCCTACCTGCCCGCTGTATTAGACGTATAATTGCCCAGGGCAGATCATAGTTGAGTATTATGTGTGAATCTTGTAGGTTTTGCCCCTCACTTAAAACGTCAGTAGTAATCAATATTCTGATTTCTTCGCCAGGCTTTAAAGATTTTTTATTGCTTACCGGGCTAAATCTGTGGGCAACAGCAGTAGGGCTTTCTACATCACCAGTAACATAATCTATCTGCTCAATATTTCTATTTTTTAATTGCTGGAATAGATAAAGTGCTGTGTCTGCGAATTGGGTAAAAATCAGAACCTTTTCGCCTTTGTGGGTATGATTCACCAAATGATAAAGCGCATTCAATTGCTTATCCTCATCGGGATTCCAATCTTTGCCGAGTTCTAATATTTCAATAATTGCCCGACTATCTTCAATTAATTTTTTTTGAAGAGCTTTAGTGAACAACTCTGATTTAATCCATTCAAACTTCTTTTTATATTTATCTGAACAGTATAAGTTATAAACTCTTTTCGCTTGGGATAAATAGACTTCCTCGCTTAAAATTAGATTTAGAAATACATCCCCGTCTATCTTGTCAAAATCTTCATCATCTAAAAATTCATCCAGATTATGTGAAACGTTTTTGCCAATAGGCAGGGGGAGTCTATTTTCAATTGCATAAATAAAGATGTAGTTCCTAAGAATATGCCTACTTAGAGATAGTAAAAACGAATAACCGCTACTTTCTAATCTTTTGAAGAGATTAGTGCGGCAGAAACCCATTAACCGCTTGCCGGCTCTGCTTAGATTAGTAATAATATTCTCTTCTTCTTTTGTTGCTTTAACAATCGGCTTATCCTCTAAGTAGTTGCCCAGGCCATAGCGAGGAACGTTCAATTGATTGATTATTGCAACTACCTGCTGGGAATACAGCTTTGCGTATTGGTCTTTAGGATCTTCCGGGTCGAACTTGTATTCAACTTTTCTGGGTATCCTGTCCGGGAAGTAAGAGCGGCTTCCATCGGAAAAGGTTAGGTAACGCCTTCCTTTATCCTCATCCAGTTGCGCATAGTTTTGTTTAATGAAACTGCGCGTTCTTCTTACCAAAAACAACCTCATCAATTCACGCCAATCATCAGCGAAGTGACTATGTTCAAAGGCTTTAATGCTCCGAACAAAGCTCGAATGCTTCACTTCGAACTGAACCTTGCCACCAATTGACTCTAAATATCTCTCTGGACTAATACCTAAATCTTGTTCGTCAGGAATAAATAACCTCAGTTGACTTGAAAGGTCTATGTATGATTTGTTATAAGGTGTTGCGGAAAGTAAGATGACCTTACTTTCATTTTCCTCCAGATATGATTTGATTGCCCTGTATCGGCTGCCCTGGTCGTTTCTTAAATTATGGCTTTCATCAATAATTACCAGCCTATAACGCCGCAAAATTGGCAGCTTTGTTTGAACTTGACTCTGAGGAATTATTTTGAACGCAGATAATTGATACCTATGGGCATAGTCTTCCCACATCTCGACTAAGTTCTTCGGGCATATAATGAGAATCTCCAAAAAGAAATCGTCATTGAATATTTTAGCCAGGGCTGTAGCTGTGATGGTTTTTCCTAATCCCACAACATCGCCAATCATAACACCATTTCGTTTATGTAAATGATGCGCTGCAACTAACACAGCTTTTTGCTGAAATTCTAGTAGGTCCCTCTCGAAGATCTTAGGTAGTTTAAACTCATTTATACCTGCCCGCGCCTCCCTAGCTAAATGATATGCCATTTTTAGATAGATATGATAAGGGCTGTATAATTTATCTGCTGCCCAGCTATTATCTATTATATCTATTAAGTCGTCGGTGATATCAAAACACCATCTGTCTTGCCATCTGTCTTCAAACCATTTGACAAGTTTTTTTCCCGCATCTTGCTCCTCGACGTCTACGTTTAACTCTCCTTGTTTTGAGAGGCCGGCCAGAGTTAAATTACTGCTACCTACATATCCTTCGATCCGGCCTCTATCTTTTAAGTAGCATAGATAGAGTTTTGCGTGTAGTGGATACCGCAAATGAAGCTTAACAACTACCTTCTTTTCCTTCATCTGCTTACTCAATAACCGAAGGGCTCTTTCGTCATCCGAAGTAGGAGTACCAATTGTTAACTGTTCTTTGAACTCTAGAGCTAATTTTCGCTTCAGTTTTACAGCTGCAGCCTGGTCAATGATATCCTCGTCGTGATTAAAGCTTTCCTTTAGAATATCTAAGGGCATTTTCTGCATTCCAACTAAGAGTCGGCAGCATCGGTGAACTTCTACCGATGACTCCAATACCGGTTCTCCACAAAGATTATCTATGTTAGCGCCAATTTGAGTCCATCCTCTCAGGTTAAAGTATCCAACACATAAATCTGTTCTAGTTGATACACCAAGTGTTTCATTTAGGCCTTTTGAGAGATGTTGCTCTATATTATCGTAGATTTTGGGCATTTATCTATATCAAAATATCTTTAAACGCTTCATTCAGAGTATCCCAATCATTAGACTTTAATAACTGTTCCCCTACGCTAAATTCCCTTGCCTTCATTAGTACCCAACTCCAACTCGGTTTTTAGCGTACCGGTGTCTTCGTAAAGCTGTTTAAGGTTCAAATCTACAGTAAGATTCTTAGAAACTTCAGGCCGATTAGGAGAAATCAAATCGAAAGTGACTTTTTTAATGCGCTTCTGATATTTCTCCACCATGTTCCAGAACTCCTGCTTGTCGAACATCGGTTCAACGAAAAAGGACAGTTTCTTAGATTTCAGCTTGCGATCAATCGTTTCCTCATTGAAATGGCTTACGATATTACTGCTCTTGAATGCATTCGTATTCGTCTGTATTGCTATTTTCTGGACGTTCGGCTCGTTATTAATAACGACAATGATGTTGGGGGAGCTTTCTTTTGCGTCTTCCGAAAAACCTTTGCTAATGTTTTTCAGGTTCCTTTTTACCCCTACTTTGAAGTAAGAGAGGTTGGCATCTGAATACATCAGCTCAGAAGTAATTTCCGACTTGCTGGAGTGAAAGTGGAACTTTTCATTACTGATCAACTCCTGGAAAATATCGTTCTTCACCGCCCGAATCTGTTCTGGCGTACTGTACTTTCCTTCGATATCTAACTGAATAGCTTTATCGATAACTAATTGATCGCGAAATACCTGAAACGAAGTCATTTTGCCTGCCTCAGGTGGTAATTTTTGACTCATCATGTGAATTAGGAGGGATTGGTAAAGTACGTATTAAAAAGGTTTTAAGCAAATCTTACCAATTGGTAAGATTTTAAGCGTCCAGTTGTATGATCCGCGATTTCTGCTTTAAGACTATGCATTCCCACAGGATTACTTCTGAAAGTAGTACCAACTATACTCTTGTCCTTAACGCCCAACACAAGCCAGCCTGCAGTCTGTCTTTTTAGATTAGCCTCGTTACAAAGAGTTGAGAAGTATTTGCCCAGTCTATCAAAGTCGTAGGTGTTTTTTGCTTCTTTAAATTCTACGACTTCTGTTTAATAGCTTAGAGAAAGAACTTCGTGAAGCTTCGCTTCTATATCTGTGCTTCTTTTCATCTCCGTTCTTGCCAGTGCGGGTTATACATATATTCAAACTCATTTAAAGGACAGGGTCTTAGTTAGGAAAGTGAAAATTACGAATTTTTACAATACCGCTTGAACGCTGGTTACTATTGTGACCACTGAACCGCGTTTTCTGTTACAAAGGGGGAGATATTTTACAGAATAGCTGTTTGTTACTATGTTTTTTAATCCTTATTTTTGATAAGCGCCGAACGCAAATTAAGAGCTGCGAGTGCGTCAATAGTTCATTCAGAAGTTTTTCAAAAAATGCCCTAATTCACACCCTCATTCCTGAGTCAAGAAGAACGGCATTGTAAATCAATGATTTAGAGCGTCGGAGATGCATCCTGCCATCCCGACATTAAGGGTAACAAAAATAAAATAGCCTCTAAATGAATAATTTAGAGGCTATTTTATTTTCATATCAAGATAATTCAGTTTCAGTTCTTTCTTAAGAAAGATAAGGCAAGTAAAAGAACAGCGCCCGTGTTATGTCCACTCTGGAAATTGTGAGATATTTAGATCCAAAGCTGAAATTGCTTTCATTTCAGAATTACTAAGCTTAAAGTCGAAAATGTTTAAATTCTCAATCATGTGTGCTCTTTGAACAGTTCTGGGTATAGCAACTACACCACGTTGGTAATGCCACCTTAAACTTACCTGAGCATTGCTTTTATTGTGTCTTTTCCCAATATCAGCCAAAGTTTGATTAGTAAAAAGTCCGTTTCTACCTTCTGCAAATGGTGCCCAAGCTTCCATTTGTACTCCGTTTTTCTTCAGATCATTATATGAGTCCATCTCATGAAAGAAGGCATGAGTCTCAATTTGATTTACTGCGGGTTTAATTTTAGCCACTGACATTAAGTCGTCATATTGAGCTGGGGTAAAATTACTTATTCCGATAGCTTTTATTCTGCCTTCTTTGTAAAGCTCTTCCATCATTCTCCACGAACCTTTGAAATCTCCTCTTGGCCGATGAATCAGGTATAAATCTAAATAATCTGTGCCCAGTTTTTTTAAAGAGGTTTCAAAAGCCATTTTTGCCTTTTCATACCCAGAATCATCTACCCAAATTTTTGAAGTTATAAAAAGCTCTTCTCTTTTTATACCGCTTTGTTTAATCCCTGCCCCAACGAATGCTTCGTTTCCGTATCTGGTTGCTGTATCGAAAAGACGATACCCTACAGAAATAGCTTCAGCCACAGACCGTTGACATACATCATCTCTCAATGAATACGTGCCAAAGCCAAGAATTGGCATAAGTAAACCGTTGTTTAGTTTAACGGTTGGAATTGAGCTATTGGTTTTTATAGAATTTGAAGCACTGTATGCTTTATTACCCAAAAAGGGGAGAAACATTGCAGAAGTTGCAAGTACTGCGCTTTTTTGTAAAAAATCTCGGCGTTTAATTTGGTTTTCTTGATTCTTGGTATCCATATATTTTGATCAATTCGGTGTTTACTTTCACTGCCTATTTAAAACCTTAAGTGCTGTCAGCTTTCCTGAGGGTTGCCTAGTTGTGTTTATTGCCGGCGTACAAGGTGATTACGTAGTAATTTATTGATGTTCGTTGTGGTAAATGTAGTAAATAATGTGTGATTAATGTTCGTGAGTTTATATTAAAAATGCGATCCCCGGTGATGTTGAAACGGGCAAAGGGCTAGACCAGACTCTATTGTGTTAGAGAATGGTATTATCCTCATCAGGAAAGCGGTACTGGATAATCGCGGATCTTGAAGGAGCAGGGCGGTCTAATGGGATTCGAACCGGCGATTAAAAAGTGCCTCTGAGACAATTTGTTGAACTATTGAGATAAAATGATACTATCACGCATTTACTAAATCGTTTTATTTGAATCTTTAAATAACTAACTGATTTTCACTTTTAAGAAGTGAATTTTGAAATCTAAATAGTCTTTATATGAAGGAAAATTTACTTACTAATCAGGTCGTTTTGGCTGTTTCTGCTCTTTTCCGCAGATTACCTTCTTCTCCCTTTATGAAACAAAATGTTATGGGTTGGCTCCGGCTCTCTCCTGCGTAGCTCTTCCCTGCCAGGCTGCTTGTGACTGGAGGATTACTCTTCAGCTTTCAGCAGTATTATAACATTCGAGAACATTTTTAACCATAAAATTTTATGAGCGCTACACAAATCAGAAGAAGCGATAGCCGGCTCGTATGCTGGATACTATCGGCTTTTATTGCACTTATTTTAGGAATGGGGGGCTGTAAAGACGACAAGGGTACTGTCGTTAAAGAAGCAGCGCCATTCGACCCGTCCAAGCCTGTCGTGGTATCGGATTTTCTTCCTAAAACAGGAGGAATGGGACAACGTCTCGTCATTTACGGGCAAAATTTTGGAGATAACCCGGCTGACGTGTCTGTATTTATTGGAGGAAAGAAGGCCGTGGTAATTGGCGTGCAGGGCGAGTCTATCTATTGTTTTGTGCCCAGGCAGGCATACAGCGGCGAAATTGAAGTGCGCGTAGGAAGTGACGGAAATGCTGTTGGTAAGGCACAGGAGCATTTTGCGTATCAGCGCAAGATGGTAGTATCAACCCTTGCCGGATACAGAAATGACAGGGGGGACGAACCCTGGAAAGACGGGAAATTCAAAGATCCAGACCAAAATAAAATGGCGAGCGGATTCTGGAATGATTCCTTTATGAGGTTTGACCCTAAAAATCCGAAGCATCTTTGGGTAACTTTTGATGGTAATAACGGACTCTACCTCATCAACTTTCAAGACAGCACCATAACTAAAAAGCGGTCAGATTTCGATCGTCCCCGTAGTGTGGATTTTACGCTTGATGGTAAATATATGATCATTGCCGAAGACAGGGGTAATGAAGATGACCGGGCAACTTATCGTTTATCACGTGAGAAAGACTGGCAGGACAGGGAGATCCTTACAAAATACAAACAGTGTAATGGCGCATCTATCCATCCAGTCAATGGTGAGATGTATTTTAATAGTTATTCAAAAGGAGAGTTCTTCCGGTTTGACTTGAATAAGTATTTCAATGAAGGAGGAGTTGGGGACAAGGATTTTGAGAAATTGTTTGTTGTTCAGGATCCAGGATGGGAATATAAAATATTCATTCATCCAACAGGAAACTACGCTTACATCGTGGTTATCAACCAGCATTATATTCTTCGGATTGATTATAACTGGGAAAAGAAGCGGTTTAATCAGCCCTATCTTGTATGTGGTAAGCTCAGTAGTTCGGGTTATACGGATGGGGTAGGTACATCTGTCCGTCTTAATACTCCCTATCAGGGCGCGTTTGTGAAAAATCCGGCTTACGTTGCGGAGGGAAAGCAGGATCAATATGATTTTTATTTTACCGACAAAATGAACCATGCCATCCGTATTCTGACACCTGAAGGAAGTGTGACAACATTTGCCGGGAGAGGAAGTTCGAGCATCAATCCTAATCCCTGGGGATATGTTGACGGGGATTTGCGACAGGACGCAAGATTCGACAGGCCAACCGGGCTTGCTTACAACGAGGAGGAGGGTGCGTTTTACATTGGAGACAGAGAGAACCGCCGCATCCGAAAGATAGCCCTGGAAGAAATGCCCGTAAAGTAATTAAAGAATAATTAGTGAATGGAATTATGAACAGATTCGTACTAATATGTATGTTGCTTTTCTGTATCAGTGCTGGAGCACTGGCACAGGAGGTTGTTGAAGTAACCGGTATGGTGACCGATACGAAAAAAGAACCGTTAATTGGTGTAAGTATTTCAGTATTAGATGCTCCTGGTTTAGGTACAACTACAGATGTGAAGGGTAGGTATAAAATTAAAACGGAACGATATAAGAAGTTAAAGTTCTCTTATATTGGCTTCGATAGTCAGGAAATACTGGTAAAAGATGCTTTCGTCATTAATGTGACAATGAAGGAATCGGAATCGAGTGTGCTGAATGAAGTTGTGGTGACAGGTACTGGTGTTCAGAAAAAAGCATCGCTTACTGCTGCTGTTACTACCGTTAACGTGAACGATCTTAAATCAAACCCGACGTCAAGTATTTCAAACGCACTTGCAGGAAATGTGCCCGGAGTAATGGCAATGATGCAGTCCGGTCAGCCGGGAAAAAATATCTCAGAGTTCTGGATTCGGGGTATTTCAACATTCGGAGGCGGGTCGGGTGCTTTAGTTCTGGTAGACAATATCGAGCGGAGTATCAATGAAATTAATATCGAGGATATAGAGTCTTTTTCTGTATTGAAAGATGCAGCTGTTACAGCGATTTATGGATCAAGAGGAGCAAACGGCGTTATTCTGATCACTACCAAACGTGGCAAGCAAGGTAAGATCAGTATTACTTTCAAAGATGAGAATATCTACAATACGCGCACTATTACACCGGAATTCGAAGATGGCCCTACTTATGCCAGCTTGTTAAATGAATCACGTATCACCCGAAATCAGGCGCCAGTTTACAAGCCGGAAGAATTGGAGATTCTGCGTTTGGGTTTGGACCCGGATTTATACCCCAATGTGGACTGGAAAAGTCTGTTGCTAAGGGATGGGGCAATGACTTACCGGGCCAACTTGAATTTGAACGGAGGAGGAGCCACGGCCCGCTACTTTGTTTCGGGTAGTTATGTGGATGAAGGGGGAATGTACAAAATTGATGAAACGCTAAAGAACGATTACAATACCAATGCAAATTACAAGCGCTGGAACTATCGTTTGAACACTGATATTGATATCACAAAAACAACGGTAGCGAAAGCGAGTGTAGCTGGTTCTCTCGGGAAACGAAACAGCCCGGGGCTTGGTGACAATGATTTCTGGGGTGCTCTTTTCGGATATTCCCCTGTGAGTATGCCTATTCTGTATTCTAATGGTCGTGTACCTGCATTTGGAGCCGGAGGTCAGACAAACCCTTGGGTTGTGGCCACCCAAACCGGATATAATGAAAACTGGACTAATCAGGTACAGACTGACATTACCCTTGAGCAGAATTTTGACTTTATTACAAAAGGTTTGCGTTTCAGAGGGATTATCGGCTTCGACATAAATAACTACAATGATATATTGCGTCGTAAATGGCCTGAACAATGGCATGCCCAGCGTTCCCGTACTGAGACAGGGGAAATTGTATGGGACCATGTTTCCGATCCCCGAGAATTATACCAGTCGAGCAGTGCCGGTGGTGTGAGAAGAGAGTTCTTCGATGGGATGTTTAATTATGATCGCGGTTTCGGGAATCATAATTTTGGAGCAGTAGTTAAGTTCACCCGTGATGCGCTTGTACAAACTGTTTCTCTTGGCGACGACATTAAGAATGGAATAGCCAGAAGAAATCTTGCTTTGGCTGGACGCGCCACCTATAACTGGAAGTCCCGTTATTTTGCTGATTTTACTTTCGGCTACACGGGCTCTGAGAACTTTGCTCTGGGAGAACAATACGGATTTTTCCCTGCTGTCTCTTTTGCTTGGAATCTTTCTGAAGAGCCTTTTATTAAAAATAACCTGCAATGGATGAATCTGTTCAAAATTCGCTACTCTCATGGTAGGGTAGGGAATGATCAATTAAACGGACAGCGTTTCCCATACTTATATACAACGGAAGAGATCTTCCGAAGGGACGGAAACGGAAATTTAGTACTTGATAATGGAAACAGGATACCGGATGGCGGATATCAGTGGGCTGATTTCGGTTTAAACAGGTACTATGGAGGCTTGAGGTATTCTCAGGTGGCTTCTCCCTATGTTACATGGGAAGTTGCAGTGAAGAAGAATCTGGGCTTTGACCTTTCTCTTTTCAGAGACAAGATCGGTGCCAACCTTGATTTCTTTGATGAGAGAAGAACAGGTATTTACATGCCTCGGTATTTTCTGCCGGAAATAGTTGGATTAGAGAGCACTCCCAGTGCGAATGTTGGAGCCGTAAAGTCACGAGGGTTTGATGGCCGATTCGAATACAAACAGAAACTGGGAGAGTTCAATGTAGTTGCAAGAGGCAATATAACATACAGCAAGAATGAGATTCTTGAAAGAGATGAAGAGAATAACGTTTATTCCTATTTGAATCAGGAGAACTACCGCGTAGATCAGGCGAGGGGATTGATTGCATTAGGAATGTTTAAGGACTACGATGACATCCGGAATAGTCCGAGACAAACATTTGGAGACTACCAGCCGGGGGATCTTAAATACAAGGACGTGAATGCCGATGGTGTGGTTGACGATCTTGATCGCGTGGCCATTGGAGCTACGAGAAGACCGAATCTCATTTACGGATTGGGTGCTTCTGTCAGTTGGAAGGGGCTGGATGTTAACGTTCACTTCCAGGGGGCTGGCAAATCTACATTTTTTACCTATGGAAAAACCGTTTATGCCTTCAGTGAAGGCGAGTGGGGCCAGGTAATGAAGGGTGTGATGGGTGATAACCGCTGGATTTCTGCCGATATTTCCGGAGATCCTTCTACAGAAAATCCGAATGCATCCTATCCGCGTCTGAGTTTCGGCGGGAACGCAAACAACTACAGGGAGTCGACTTTCTGGCTGCGGAACGGTCAGTATCTGCGTTTGAAAACTGTAGATATTGGTTATACGCTTCCTAAGCAATTGGCGAACAGAATAAAAACCAATAACATTCGTATTTTCATGGTGGGTACCAACCTGGTTACCTGGTCCAAATTCAAACTTTGGGATCCGGAACTTGCCAGCCCGAGAGGAGAAGACTATCCCTTACCTAAATCCATTACTTTAGGCCTAAGTGTTAATTTGTAAATAGAGAAGAGATGCAAAAGAAGATATATTTTGTGCTATTGCTTGTGATCGGAACCTGCGTGCTTTTTTCCTGTAAAGACGCATTGAAATCCGATCAATATTTCAAAGACCGGCTTACCACAGATAAAGTGTTTAAAAGCAAGGTGTATACGGAAGAGTGGCTTGCCCATGTATTCAACGAGTTCAGAGACATCAATGCCGATGTGGCGAGTAAGGGCTTCACGCCGCATTGTTTTGCCGACGATATGTTTTACGGCGACAGGGACAAGGATTTTGATCCTTCAAAGAATGAAATTTCGTATAACATGTTTAAAATGGGGCAATATACTGAAGGCGACAAACAAGGTACCTGGACGCAGTGCTACCGCGGGATACGTAACGCCTCTACTTTCATTCAAAATGTGTATATGAACACGGAAATGAAGCCGGCTGAAATAGAAGATTACAGGGGGCAGGCCCGTTTTGCAAGAGCTTATCTGTATTGGCTGCTGTTGCGTAAATACGGTCCTATTCCTTTGTTGCCTGACGAAGGAATTGACTATACGGACAGTTATGATGAGATAGCCACACCCCGCAGTACGTATGAGGAATGTGCGGAATATATAGCCAACGAAATGTTGCAGGCTGCGAAAGAAATGCAGACTTTGGGCATGAAACGCGGTCAGGATGGGTCGGCCCGTCCTACATGCGGAGCTGCCCTGGCTACCCGCGCCAAAGTTTTACTTTATGCAGCAAGTCCTCTCGCAAATGGAAATAAATCAGGTTTTGCTGCCAGGCTGACTAATGATACTGGCAAACGCCTGCTTTCTGAGGAATACAACGAAGAAAAATGGGCAAAAGCAGCTGCAGCGGCAAGGGATGTGATCGAATTGGGAGTATATAGCCTTTATACGGCTCCCTTTCAAACGACGGGAACAGATGCTACCGTAGTACCCCCGAAAGACAATAATTTTTCTGAAAAAAACTGGCCGGAAGGTTGGGCCAATATTGATCCTGCAAAGTCTTATGCCCAGGTATTTGATGGTACGCTTCAGGCTTCAGGAAACCCTGAACTCATATTTACCAGAGGAAATAATCAGGGTGGAGAAAGTGTTGCTGCTATGGTTATCCATCAGTTGCCCCGTTCTGCTACGGGGTGGAACACACATGGCTTAACGCAGAAGTTGATTGATGCCTATTCGATGAATGATGGAACGGACGCTCCTGGAAAGGATAAGGAAATCGGACGTGGCAATGGCTCAGAACGTGTCAGTGGGTATGTTACTCAGCAGGATTACGATCAGGGCAGGTACAAACCTTTGAGGCCGGGTGTTTCTTTACAATATGCCAACCGTGAACCCCGATTCTATGCCTCTGTAGCATACAACGGCAGCTTCTGGACCCTGCTTAACGAGACGCGACCGGAGAACCGAAATCAGCAAGTATTCTATTATGTTGATGATAACAAGGGAAACGGAATGAACTCGGCCAATGCGTATTGGCTGCGTACAGGTTTTGGAGTTAAGAAATTTGTTCATCCGAATGATACCTATGAGGGCGGAAATAACAGCCGCGTCGTGCCGAAAACCGAACCCGCTATCCGCTATGCAGATATTTTACTTGCATATGCAGAGGCCTTGAATGAAATTGACGGTTCTTATAATATACCATCCTGGCGTGGTGAAACCTATACCATCCGCCGCGACATCATGCAAATGCAAAGAGGCATTCACCCTGTACGCATTCGCGCTGGTGTACCTGACTATCCGCTTAGTGTGTACAATAATAAGAATGAAATGCGAAAAGCATTGAAACGGGAACGTTTCATAGAACTCATGGGTGAAGGGCAGCGCTATTACGATTTGCGGCGGTGGATGGATGCACCGGCAGAAGAATCTTTACCGATCTATGGATGTAATGTTATGATGGGCAGCCAGGAGAGAGATCTTTTTCACAAGCCTGTAGCCGTATGGACGTTGAAGACCACTTTTGCCGACAAGATGTGGTTCTGGCCTATCAGTCTTAGTGAACTTAAGCGTAACAACCGGCTCACACAAAACCCAGGATGGAACTATAACGATTAAAAAAAGAAAATATGAAAAAGTCATATATACAGATCTTTCTACTTTCGTTGCTAATAATCTGCGGCTCCTGCAACGACGAATGGAAGGATGAGCAGTACAGAAGATATATTGGTTTTAAAGCTCCGTTGTCAAATGAGGGGGTGACTAATATTTTTGTACGATACAAAGACGATGAGAAGACCACTTTTTTGCAGCCCTTGATAGTCAGTGGATCAACTGTGAATGATAAAGACATCACAGTGCATATTGGATTAGATCCGGATACCCTGAAAGTACTAAACTTTGAACGTTTTCAAAGCCGGACAGACTTTTACTACAAGGAACTGAATAGTAACTATTTCTCTATGCCTCAGACGGTAGATATTAAGGCTGGAGAGAATACGGCGTTACTGCCGATAGATTTTACATTTAAAGATATTGATCTCGTAGATAAGTGGGTGCTTCCCTTAACAATTCAGGATGATCGCTCTTATGGCTATACGGCGCATCCCAGGAAAAATTACCGTAAAGCACTTTTGCGTGTTAATCCATTCAATGACTATTCGGGATCTTACAGTGGAACAGCTTTGAAAACTGCTATGGTTGGTCATGAGAACGAAACAGCACTTGTTAAAAATGAGATCCGCACCTATGTTGCCGATGAAAATACCATTTTCCTTTATGCCGGAAATATAGACGAGGAACGGCAGGATCGCCACAACTATAAGATCTTTTTTACTTTTAGTCCTACCGGAACGGTATCTCTGCGGGCAGATAATCCTGCCATTAAGTTTAAAATTAATAAGGATGCCAGTTATACTATATCTGAACAGATGGATGCAGTGCGCCCCTATCTGAAGCATCGCTACATAACGATCAATAATATTGATTACAATTATACTGATTATACAAGGATTGCCGGCGTTCCTATTGAATTCCATGTTGCCGGTTCCCTCATCCTTGAACGGAAACTAAATACTCAGATTCCAGACGAGGATCAGGCTATAGAATGGTAATCTTCAAATAGCAAAGCTCATAATAGAAGGGGGTATTCCTGATATTATGAGCTTTGCTATCACATATTTTTCCTTAAAGCTCTTTCGCTGCTATACCATTTTTTCCTAATTTTCTACAAATCTCCACTGCTCTTATTCAGCTTCTTTATCAAAAACGGCAACAATAAGCCTTGTCCCACAATAGACACCAGCACAGCTACCGTTGTAATATAGATTATTTCACTGCGCATGGGAAATGGGGTTCCGTCTTCCAGAACGTGGGGAAGTCCTATTGCCACAGCCAGGGATACAATCCCACGCATTCCTGACAGACTTATGATCAGGCTTTCTCTGGTTGTAAAGAGAACGGAGGCTGGAATTTCTCTTCTTGTATTTTTAAATTTCGGATGATTAAAGGCCCGTTGCAGAGAATTTTTCTTTAGGAATACACGGAGGGTTCGGATTAAAACCGCCACAAGGGTGATCAGGAAGGCATAAGCGCTATATTGAAGAAGGGGGCTTGCGGGAATGCTTTTTATTACAGCCGGGAGCTCGAGGCCGATTAGAATGAAGATTAGTCCATTAAGTAA
This sequence comes from Pararcticibacter amylolyticus, assembly GCF_003130405.1. GTDB lineage: Bacteria > Bacteroidota > Bacteroidia > Sphingobacteriales > Sphingobacteriaceae > Arcticibacter > Arcticibacter amylolyticus. Next base: position 378,436 of record NZ_QEAS01000001.1, on the reverse strand, counting down.
AAAAACGACTATTTCCCATATTGTCCTGGATTGCTGACGAAGCGATTCCGGAAACTTTAGGCTACTTAAACGGGAGATCCCAAAGCCAAGGACTACAACCGCAATTACCCCGGAACAATGGAGCTCTTCTGCTATAAGATACGTTATGAAAGGGGCCAGAAGAGTAAAGCTAAGTACTGCCATGGTGTGGCCTCTGACAAATCTTAAGAGAAACTGAAGTGTTTTAGCCATCACTACTCCTACCAGAAAACCGCCTGCCATTAATATCAGGAATGTTAAGGACGCTTTCCATAAAACAAATGCGGTGCCGGTCACCGCAGCTACGGCGAAGCGGTAAGCAACCAGGGCAGAGGCATCGTTAATCAGGCTTTCTCCTTCCAGAATGGTTGTCGTGGTATGTGAAAGCTTTAATCCCTTCGTAATGCCTATCGCCGCTACAGCGTCTGTTGATGCCAGGATTGCCCCAAGAACGAACGCAAGCGGCCAGTCTATACCGGGAATGAGGAACCGTGCGAATACCGCTATACCGGCAGTTGTCAGGAAGACGAGTCCGATAGCCAGGGAACTTATTGTACCGAGGTGCTCCTTAAAGGCTTTAAAAGAGATATTAAATGAGGCGTCATAGAGTAACGGCGGCAGGAATAGTAAGAAAATGATTTCAGGATTGATTGAAAGAGGGGGAATGTCCGGTATAAATCCGAGCCCTACTCCTCCCAGAACAAGGAAGATCGGGGAGGAGATCTTTACTCTGTCTGAGATCACGTGAAGGATTATCATAATCCCAAGCAGGGTCAAAATGGCGGTGTAGTTTTCCATTGCCGTCGTATATTAAAGAAACCGGTCAGATGCTCGATCTGCCAAATCTAGTATTTCTGAAAAATTATGCAAGATCTAATAGCTAGATAGTTTGTACTTATCAGGCTCATTTCAGGACTTCCCTGCCTGTTTAGCATTTTTTGCCGCTACTGAGCCTTCCGGCGGATAGGGGATGGAATTTTTGAGTTCTCCAATCCTTTCGGGACTAAAATAGGGGATAGGCATTTCACCTGCTTCCTTCCATTTGCGCACCTGCTCTGCGGCTTCTGAGGCCTTCTCTTCTGATATACCTTTATCTCTGCTAAGGTATACAGTTTGTGAGGGCATTGCCAGGCTTGTCCCGCTTTTTTCTATGACGTCCATCATCCGCAGATAAATATCTTCCTGAATCTCGAGAAATCTGTCAAAGTCAATTGCATCAACATAGGCGAATACTTCCAGTTTGAGGCAATCCGTTGATATTTCTATAAAACGGATCCTGGCGGGATCCGGGTTGACTTTTGGATGGGCATAAAGAACTGTCCTTAGTTCTGCCAGGAGGAAGCGGATTTGGTCAGGGGTTGAATCTAACCGGATGCGGAAGACAGGATGGAACCAAAAGCGTTCGCGAGGTGAAAAGTTCTCGATTTTAAGGGAGGAAAATTCCCCGTTTGGTATGGTAACTATCGTGCGATCGAGCGTTCTGATCTGTGTTGACCTCATCCCGATTTGTTCTACAGTCCCGACAATGTCTCCAACTTTGCAGAAATCGCCTACACGGATTGGCTGATCTGCAATTAAGGTAACGCTTCCAACAAAATTCTCCATGGTTTTCTGAGCGCCGAGGGCAAGGGCGATACCTCCTATTCCCAAAGCGGCAATCCCCGTGGTAACGTCGAAGCCAAATGTGTCGAGGACGATAATCAGCGCAATTCCAACAAGCGCAATTTTGGCAGCCCTTCGCAGGAATAGCAGTGCAGAGATCCCGGCCTGGTTGCGGTGACGGGCAAGCCGTTTTTCAATAAGACGTGTAATGAAATCTACCAGCTGCCAAAGCAGCAGGAAAACGGCTATTACAAATGCAATCAGGGTGAGGCTGTTAAATCGCTGCCTGACAATTATTGAAATCCCGGCAGCCTGGCTGCCAAATATGAGCAGCCAGATAGTTAAGTATAACCTTACGGGAAGTACGAATGCTTTTATAATTCCTTCCGCGGATTCGCTTCGGGCTTTACGCCAGATGAGTGGAATCAATAATAGTACTACGTAGGTAAGCCCGGTGGCTCCCAGATATGCGAGGATGAGTATGGTTACGAACGCAAGCCAATGTGATATAGGAACACCTCCCCATTGGTTTTCTTCGAGTATTTCAGGTGCGACTTTGTTGACGAGTGCTTTTTCTCCTGCATCTTCTATTTTAGGCGGAATGCGTTCGATTGTTTGAGAGGAGAACAACCAGACAGGACCGTTCTCGCTTTCTACACTTTCGAGTATTAAATCAAACGGTTCTTTGTTTACCGTTGCTGTGCCTACTCTTTCCAGGTTCGGCCCGAGATTGTCGTTTTGCGTTCCTTCGGGTTTATCACTGATCATCGAATAAGGAAGGATGCTGCCCTGCTGGTCGAGCAGGAGCTGAAGATTGCGCGCCAGTTTTACAGAGTCCTGATCTTTTTTTAGTTCTTTATCGATCCGCAGGTAGAGAGATGCTTTGCTATAGTCGCCTTTTGCCACTGCTGCAATGAAGCCTTCAACTGTTCCTCTCGGGTCCCTTCGACCCAGGGAGTCGGGGGGATAGCCTGCCTGAGAGCTGTTTTTTTCAGATGTATCAGGGTGTAGTGACGGTATTTGTGCAAAACCGGATTGAACCAGGATGCAGTAGCAAAGAGTGAAAAAAGCTGCGGGTAAAAGAGTTTTTGAATGTATGCTTTTTAGTTTAAATAGCAGATTCATAGGCGAATGTATAAATTGGCAGAGCTTGCTTGGCAATCGCGTCTGCTGATTATATTTTACCTACCCAACAACTTTTTTGCCGACATGTTTGTCAGTGGAAAGTATGGCTTACAGAACTGCTATTGACTCTTTTCAATTACATATACCCAAAGCTCTTTCCTTACAGTAAATCCTAACTTCTCGTAAAGCTTGTACGCCGGGCTGTTGTCCGGCAGAACATGGAGAAATGGAATCCTGCCCTCTTCCTTTATTTTTCTGATCTGACTGCGGATGATCCTGGATGCATATCCTTTTCCCACATGATCGGGATGACTGCATACTGCGCTGATCTCGGTATATTTTCCGGGCTGTAGCCGCTGCCCCGCCATTGCTACAAGATTTTCTCCGTCGAATATACCTTCGTAATTTCCGAATTCAATAGTTCTGTCGAGAAAGGGGCCAGGATTGGTTAAGGAGGTGAGCCGGAGCATCTCACCGATATTCTGTTCTCCCAATGGAAGGATATCATCCTCTTTATAAGATGGGATTTTGCAATTCTCACCCGTCAATTGCAGGAGTTTCTTTTCTACACTGATGGTCCATTCAGCCGGGATTTTTATCGTTTCGGGCAAAAAAAGAACAGCGGGCTCCTTTTCGCGGAAAAGTAGATGAAGCTCCCGGAAGTCCTGTTCGGAATTGTTTTTCAACCCGGCAAAGAACGCTATATCTCGTCTAAAATATTTCGCATTGCCCGTTCCCCTTGATAGATCTTTGTTCCCGCTTGCGAGGGCGTTCCATATCGGATTGTCGAGCAGATGTTCTTCATTCTTGTCCATTTTGACTTTTTCAGTTTAAGGCAAAAGAACGGATTTTATATCAGAAATATTTTACCGGTTTAAATCCTGTTTTTACCGAGGTGTCTTGCCTGTACACCTAATTCTGGTATGAAGGCTTATCATGGCTTTATAGTTTTGATCCGGATCATACGAAAAAGAACATGAACATTTTTACAAATACTATTCTGACATCAACATTTACCCTAATTCTTTCAGCAGGCTATTGTTTTTCGAAAGGGAACGATGTAGGCGGTAAAGTGGCGGACTTTCAAAATAAAGCGCTTGATTATGTTACAGTATCTCTTATTCGCTCAAAAGATTCAACACTTGTGAAAACGGAGATAACTGACGATAAGGGCGGATTTACTTTTAAAGATATCCCGCAGGGAACTTACAGAGTTGTATTAACTCAGGTTGGCTTAAAAAAGTACTATAGTCAGCCTATTACTGTAATAGCCGGGAAGGAGGACATTGATCTTGGAACCATGGTAATGGAGCCCGATAATAAGAAGCTTGACGAAGTGATGATTACTGCTCAGAAACCTCTTGTTGAACGTAAAGGAGATAAGTTGATTGTTAATGTGTCGGTCAGCAGCGTTTCTGCGGGGTCATCAGCACTTGAAGTGCTTCAAAAGGCTCCGGGTGTAAGTCTGGATAAAGATGATAATATTTCTCTCAGGGGGAAGCAGGGCGTTTTGGTACTTATAGATGGAAAGCCGACTTATCTGAGTTCCGCTGATCTCACCAGCATGCTGCGCAACATGCAAAGCAATGAAATAGAATCCCTGGAGATTATAACTAATCCATCTGCCCGATATGAGGCTGAGGGGAAGTCGGGAATCATAAATATCCGGCTTAAAAAGAGCAAAAATTTCGGTACTAACGGAACGGTTACTGCTGGAGCTGGTTACTCTGGATACAGGAAAACGAACGGAGGGATCTCCATTAATAACCGGAGTGAACACCTTAATTTCTTCGGCAACTATAATTACAGTAATAACAGAGGCGAGCAAAGTACTGATATCGACCGGATCAATGATAATATGGGTTTACGCAGCAGGTTTGCCCAAACAGGTTCCGGGGTGCGTCACTGGTCTAATCACAATTTTAAGGCAGGAGCAGACTTGTTTATTAATAAAAACCATACTGTAGGAGTTATTGTGAACGGGTATTTTAACAGATGGAATGAAAACTATGGTAACTCTACCATGATCAGTTCTCTTTCCGGAGTTGTGGATTCTGCTGTCAAAGCCACGAATACCGGAAATTCAAGCTATCGGAATGTAAGTTATAATCTGAATTATAAGGGGATCCTTGATTCGAATGGAAGAGAACTTAGCATTGATGCTGATTATTCTAATAACCATAGTGACGACAGGATGCAATATGATAATCTGTATCTTTACAATACAAACAAAAACGAGGTGCAGGAACTGCTGAAGAACTACAGTCCTTCGTATATCGATATATATGCTTTTAAAGTCGACTATACTCATCCATTATCAAAGTCTCTGAAAATGGAAGCTGGTTATAAATCCAGCTGGGTCGAAGCGGATAATGACTTTCGTTTCAACCGGTTTGAAGGCAACGGGTGGAACAACGATCCGCGAAGGAGTAATCACTTTCTCTACACTGAAAATATAAACGCAGCTTACGTCAATTTGAGGAAGGAAACCAGGAAGTGGAACTTGCAGGCTGGAGTGAGGGCTGAACAAACTAATTCAAAGGGCGACCTGGTTACTACGGGAGAAGTATCCAGGCGGCATTACCTTGATTTTTTTCCGAGTGCCGCTGTTAATTTTGCCGCAAATGAAAACAACAGCGTGGGGTTAACCTATAGCCGGAGGATCACCCGGCCTGAATATGAAGCCCTGAACCCATTTGAGTATTTTCTTGACCGGTATACCTTCAATAAGGGAAACCCTTTTCTGAAGCCAGAGTATACAAATACATTTGATCTGTCGTACACTTTTCAAAAGAAGTATACCGTATCTGCAGGTTACACCCGGACTACAGATGGGATTACCCAGGTATTGTTGCCCGATCCTGAGAAAAGCGCACTTTATCAAACCAATGCAAATCTCTCTGAGCAGTTAACTTACTCTCTTAATCTAAGTGTTCCCTTTGCTTTCGCAAAGTGGTGGAACAGCAATACGAATATTAATCTATTCAAAAATCAGTTTAAATCTCCCGACCTGAATGGCCAGGTGCTTGATAACGAACAAACTGCCGTCCAAATTTACAATAGTCAAAATTTTGTAGCGGGCAAGGCTCTATCATTTGAGTTAAGTGGAAACTATCAGTCGAAGGTGGTTTATGGGACGTTTAGTTTAAGGCCTCGTTATACGGTCGATTTTGGAATGAGCAAGAGCTTTTCAAACAAGAGAGTGAACCTTAAGCTTACCGTAAATGACCTGTTCAAAACCAGGTATTCCAAAATAAGCAGTGCTTATCCGGGATTGGATTACAAACTGTTTCAAAGGGGGGATAGCAGAACGGCACGTTTAACCTTATCTTATAAGTTTGGAAATAATGAGGTTAAGGCTGGCAGAAGCCACCGAACCGCCCTCGAAGAGGAAGCGGGGAGGTTGAAAAAGTAACACAGGTAATTTTTGTACTGACATAGGGTTGACATCATGCTATCATAATTTAGCTTTGTTTTCTGATAAAAGAGATGATCCCTATGAGTATTTCTATTACAACTCTGACTGACACAAATATAGAGAAGGAGCATATTTGCTGTGCCATCAGTGATGTTAAATGCAGAGCCGGATATAATGCGAAAAAAAGATGGCTTCAGGATCAGTTTCGGGATGGCTATAAGTTTAAGAAAGTGGAAGTAAGAGGTAAAGCGTTTATTGAATATGTGCCTGCTGAAAATGCATGGGTTCCTCTTGTTGCCCCGGGTTATCTCCTTATCAATTGCTTTTGGGTTTCCGGGCAGCATAAAGGAAAGGGATACGGAAAGGCTCTCTACCTTGAATGTGAGAATGAAGCAAAGATGGAGGGAAAGAATGGAATAGTGGTAGTTACGGGAAATTCAAAACAAGCTTATATGTCAGACCGGAGGTTTTTTCAAAATCAGGGCTTTGAATTGTGTGATACGGCTCAGCCATATTTTGAGCTGTGGTATAAGTCCTTGAATGAGAATATATGGAAACCCGAATTCAGGGACTGTTGTAAAACGGGCGAATGCGACGTTAAAGAAGGCCTTGCCGTTTATTATACAGATGCCTGTCCGTTTACAGGGTATTACACAGAGGAGTTGGAAAGGATGGCCTGTGAGAAAGGGTACAAGATCAGCAAAATAAAGCTTGAGAGCAGGGAAATGGCTCAAAACCATTTTAGTCCGCATACCATTTACAGCTTGTTTCAGGACGGAAAGTTCCTGACCCATCAAATTTTGAATGAAAAGTCTTTTGAGAAGCTTTTGGGGGGAGGTTGAAACTGCACCGGATATTTCTTTTTTTATTTCCGGCCTTTTACGCTCAGGCTAATCTCACTGGTATGAGCCATTCCAAGTGTAGTTCCTGGCTTGATCACAAGAAAACGTTTCAGATATACATCAATAATACCTTCCAGAACCCTCCTCCTTGATTCCTCGAATTCAGGACTAACGATGAATTTTGAAAGGTGCATATCTCCTTTATCATCGACGAGGACAGAAAAGTTATAGGAGAAATCCTTATAAGCCTTATCAATGGATATGGAATATTCGGGATAAAGATATTCGTCGGACGGACTTTTATGAAGGAGATCGTGAGGATCAAGTTTTACTTTCAGCTTATTAACGGTGATTTCTTTTATCTTGCTTGTGAGGACAACCGGAATACGCGCGGCGAACGCACTGTCTTTGTTTGCCGGGTTTCGGTTAGCTCTTTCCGACTTAGCGCGTATGAATGCGGTATCTCTTGCTGAAGGACGCTTCATGAGTTCAGGATCCCATTGCCTTTTCTTGAGGTATTCATAGGAGTAAAACTTCATAAAGGCGTTGGAAAATTCTTTAGACACTTTTTTTTCTTCGACAGAAAGTAACTGAAAGATAAGGCTATCCTTGCTTATGTGCCTGATTCTCATCCAATGTCTCGCGATATTGAAAACCGAATCATGATCGTGATAGATGGGGTAATGGTAGAACACTTTTGCCTGAGGATGGTAGATCATCAAAGAATCATCTGATAGAAGATACATCTTCCAGGATGGTTCAAGCTCGTAACCCTGCTCATTAAAAGACAGCCCGTTTGTAAAATACCGGTCAGTCTCGATATATTGCATCCCGAGAACATTTTTGAAGGTGGGCTTCACCTTGCCCTGCTTCTCCTGATTGCAAGAACTCATTACAAGGAAAAGCAGTACAAACAGAGTATAGCCGGCAACCGGAATTGGAGTTCTTCTTTGCATAGGCAGCTAAAATAGTCAATTCTGCAAATCGCAGAGAATGTCCTGCGGATTACCGGCAGGGGATAGTGATCAATCCCCTGACTTTTGGGGTGTTATTCTGAGTTTAGAAATATCAAACCCTTTGCTTAGTGCAATTATGAGAAGCTCTTTATAGGTTTCCTTTTCCATCCAGGGTTTTCTGCTCAGGATCCAGAGGCTCTTCCTGTCAGGATTCCCCACCATTGCATAACTGTAATCCGGCGCCAGGGCAATGATCCAGTATTTGCCCTTGAACGGCCAGAAGAATTCTACGTCGAGTTTGGCATTGCTGACAGGATCGGAAACAAATGCCTTTCCTGTTGCCACCCTTTCTTCCCCTTTGGAGATACAGGAATTTTTAACTTCAATAGTACCGTCTTCGTTTAGTGAATATTGTGCAGTTGTGTAAGTACATCCTTTTTCGAATCGTTTGGGGATAGCTGCAATTTCATACCACCTTCCCAGATATTTGTTTAAATCAACTTTTGGCACAGTTTCAAGAGGTTCATCAAGAAGCTTTTTAATTACTAATGCTGCAGCCGTCAACACTAATCCAGCTGCAACTACGGGAACACTTTTCTTCATTCGTTTTAAGCACTAACCTGTTTTAAGAAAATTTGTTATTGATGGTATTCATCATCCGATAACAAAAAGATATCCGGATAGTTTCCCGCTGGGCAGGATGTTAAGACAGGTCAGACCGTTCTTTCAATGGCAGTCCTTTTACTACGAGAAGATATGAGTCGAGTATCCACTGGCGCAGGAGGGCATCGCTGACTGATCCGTTTGGGATGATGGTATTCCAGTGTTTTTTATTCATGTGGTAGCCCGGGAGTACTTCGGAATACTTTTCCCTCAGTTCAACCGCCTTTTCCGGGTCGCATTTGACATTGAATGTGAAATCCTGAAGAGATGCCAGTGCAAATATCTTTCCTTTTACTTTCATAACCAGGGTGTCTTCTCCGAAGGGAAAGCTTTCTGTAACCCCCGCAAGTGAAAGACAATAATACCTGTATTCCTCAATATTCATAAAAGAACAATTCTGTATCTAAGATAGTATCTTAATTTTTGCCGGTATTTGCTGAAAACCCGGTACTAGGTTTTCCAATTGATTTATAGATGCCTTCCCCATGCAATATGGCGGCAAGAGCTGATTTGTTCGTCAGGACTGAAACCGCACTTTTTAGATCTTCATCGTGCTTGAACGCTTGTTCTATTCTTCCTCTCTGGAAATAGTACCTTGAGGCGATTTCATTCTCCAGAATACGGGAAATCTCGTCCTTAAACTGAATAAGATCGTTCTTCTTACTAACTGAAACTTTATTCTTCAGTGCTTCAAACTCTGTTTTGATCTCAGCAAGCTTACTTTCCTTTTCTGCCTCGGTTTTCAGGTCGCTCAGGATCTTTTCAGTCCGGGTATCGTAATTGTAGTCTTTATCTGAAAGATAGTTGACAAAATCGTTGTATTCATTATCACTTAACCTAAAGATTTTGGCATCGGGTATATTATTCTTTTGCCTGCGGTAATTGGTTGCATAGTCAAAGAAATAGTACCGGCTTGCAAGAGTCTGCGAGATGGGACTGTATTTTACAGGTTTTATGAAAATGTCGGGATAAATTCCGCTGCCATCATACACCGTTCTGCCTCCGGGCGTTTTATAAGCAGAAATTAATGAATCGGCCACTTTTTCAACATTTCCTTCTGCTGTACGGTGGGTATAGTCGAGTGACTGTATGCAGCGACCCGAAGGTGTATAATATTTCGCTACGGTTACTTTTACCAGGCTGTTATAAGGAAGATTAAATGTTTGCTGAACGAGGCCCTTTCCAAAGCTCCTTTGCCCGATCACAACGGCTCTGTCCATATCCTGAAGGGAACCAGCTACAATTTCTGATGCTGAAGCCGAGCGGTTATTTACCAATACTACCAAAGGAAGATGAAGGGCAATTGGATTATTGTAAGTGAGATAGGTGTAGTTTTTTTCAGGGCTTCTGGCTTTTTGGGTAACCACCTTCGTATTAGACGGAACGAAAAGATTAACAATCTTTACGGCTTCCTGCAGAATGCCCCCGCCGTTTGAACGAAGATCGAGAATAAGGCCGGCAGGCTTATTCTTCTGAATTGTGACAAGGGCATCCCGTACCTCGTTTCCGGAATTTTCCAGGAACTTATCTAACTTGATATAACCAATGTTGTTATCCAGCATGCCTGAATAAGCGACGTTCGGTTGAAAAATCTCCGCTCTTTCGAGGCTTTTCTCAAGAGGGGTTGTTTCGCCGGGGCGCATGATGACGAGCTTCAGTGGGGTGTTTTTGGGACCTTTTAGCATAGAACTTACCTGTTCGTAGGGCCGTCCTCTCAAAGACACATTGTTTATTTTGATAATTTCATCACCTGCCCGGATATCTGCCTTCTGAGCCGGGAAGCCTTCGAATGCTTCCGCGACCATGAATCGTCCGTCCCGGTTTTGAATGCTCGTTCCAATTCCGCCATACTGGGTGCTTACATACTTCATCTTGTAATCTTCCATCTCCGACTCCGGAACGAATTCGGTATAGGGATCAAGACTCTGGAGCATTGCATCAATACCTGTCTGCATCAGCTTAGAAGAATTGACCTCGTCTACATAGTTTATATTCAGTTCTTTATATAGCGAGGAGAAAATGTCAAGGTTTTTAGACGCCTGAAAATAGTCATCTTTGAACCCCGCTAAAAGTAATGCTACTACAGAAAAAGCCATCAGCTTTCTTTTGGTAATCAGTTTTTTCAGTTTAAGCATAATGTTTTTCTATAATAGTAAACGGAAAACGCATGTTAAAAGTACTAAATATAAATATAACTGTTGGGTATGAGAATATTACAATATTAATTTACTTTTTCAGTAAGCCGGGTGGGAAGGGATAAGAAAAGAAAAGCTCCGAATGGGAGCTTTTTGTACTATAGTCGGTTGTTGTCTATGTTGACGAGTCCTTTTTTTAATGTAAACACCACATATTCCCTGCTTCGTTTCAACCGGTTCATCAGGAACTGGATAAGCTGTTCTTCTTCGCCTGGTGTGTATGCCAGTTCTTCGTTTGACAGCTCCCTGTATTTTCTTTTTATCTTGAGCTTAAGTCTTTCCCAATCGGAATTATTAATAGTGATCTCAGCCATAATGTTCTTTATGTAAATTGCTTTTTGAGCTGTAACCTGTCACGAGCGTCATAAATATATATTTAATACCCATGATAGTTTCTTTGTTACAAATTTATAAATTTTGTCGTCTTGTTAAAAGTTAATGCGGGGAGATGTACCGGCAACTTTTTTTTCGTTTGAATGTTGTAATGGTTATGTCCCCCCGGGATAGAAATTTAAGATTATGAAATTATGAAAAAGATCATTTTACTAAGCTGCTTTTTTGTTGCCCTGGGCGCAACAACTTATGCCCAGCTTCCAAAGCTGGGATTTGGTATTAAGGGAGGACTTAATATTGCGAAGCTGAAGAACGATTTTGCAGATCAGCAGAACAGGCTTGGCTATAACGCCGGCTTCTGGGCCAGGGTAAGTACACCGGCTTTCTTTGTACAACCAGAGCTGTATCTCGGAACAAAAGGGAGCGAATTTGAAAATGAAATAAGTGCCGACCGTATTGCGAAAGGTGAAGTTAAATTTACCACCCTGGATGTACCGGTACTGATAGGAAAAAGGTTTGGCCCGGATCTGCTTGGTGTACGTGTGATGGCAGGCCCTGTCATATCGTTCATGTTAAGCAACGATGCTGACTTTGATACTGCTTACGATGATGTAACGAATATCTCTGATTACAAGAATCAGGCATGGGGTGGTCAGATTGGAGCCGGGGTAGACATCGCCAGTTTTTCGGCTGATCTGAGATATGAAGTTGGGTTCTCGAATGTTAGTAAGAGCAGCAAATACGATCAGAAGCAGAATCTTTGGATTGTAAGTTTAGCTTACAGGATCTTCTAAAAATATATAAGCATCAGCAGGGAGTGAAGACTGTCGGCTGATGCTTATCCGTTTTAATCTTCCTTTAGTCGGGAAGTGATATCTTACCCATTGTTAAACTTGGCTCTATGCCAGCACAGACCTTCGAACCACACAATGTTTCGTTTGCGAGAAGAGCGAATAAAGCAGCTTCTTTTGCATCCGGATTTATCCCCAGTTCTTCCGTTAGCCTGACCGCCACAGAAGGAAGTTCGTTTTGGATTTGTTCCATGAGATAAGAATTATGGCATCCTCCTCCGCTTACGTATAAAGTAAAGGGCATATTAAGAATTGTTTTCTTTATTCCCAGGGTGATCGTTTTTGCTGTAAGTGCTGTGGCTGTAGCGATTAAATCCCTGGGATCAGGCAGATCAAGTCCGGAAGCAGCCAGGGCGGCTTCAATAAAGCCTGTATTGAATAATTCCGGGCCTGTCGTTTTGGGAAATTCCTCCAGGAAGAAGGGATGTGCCAGCATCGTTTCCAGCAATTGCCCGCTGACCTTGCCTGACCGGGCAATGGAACCTTCGGGATCGAAGGGTTTATTAAAATACTGCATGCACAAGGCGTCGGTGAGTGTATTGCCGGGACCAAGATCCGAGCAGATGACATCCACTCCTGTTGCCAGTAATTTAGTGAAGTTTGCTATTCCACCTATGTTAAGCAGGATACGGTTTTCATCCTTACAGGAGAACAGGATATAATCTCCATAAATTGCCAGGGGGGCTCCTTCTCCTCCTCCCGCTATATTCTTTTGCCGGAAATCGCTCAGGGTGATAATCCCGGTGTTTACAGCAATGTGGTCTCCATCTCCGATTTGCAAGGTGGCGTCAGGGTAGTTTTCTAATTTATGCAGGCGTTTGGGAGCATGATAAATTGTCTGTCCGTGACTTGCGATGCAGTCGATATCCTCCGGATGGACTCCCCATTGTTTCATTGCAGACAGTACTAAGCCGGCATGAAGTTGTCCTATTTTTGCGTTTAAGAGAGTGAGCTTTTGCAGGTCGATCTGTTGTCTGGAAAAGATCCCGCGAATATCATTTTTAACTTCTTCGGTATAAGATACGGTTTCGAACTTTTCAATAGTAAGCTGTGTATTCAATCCGCTTCCGCTGATCTTGCATAGGGCAATATCGAGTCCGTCAAGGGACGTTCCCGACATCAGGCCGATAATTCGCCGGCTTTCTTTTTCCGATAACTCCAGTAACTTTTGAATTTTCTGATTCATTCTAATTAGGTTATATACCGCACTTAAGGGAGGAAAGTACATAAAATATGCGATTTAGTACATAAGAATTAAAGGAAAAGCTTATTACATTTACGCTCTTGTAGAGCAATGCAAAAAACGGAGCCGGGGTTTGATGGCGCCGTAACAAACAGAAATTTAATTCTTCTAAAACAATATGAAAAGATCCAATAAACTCTGGGTTTACCTGGTGGCCTTATCCTTATTTACGGGTGGGTATACACAGGCCCAAACAAAGAAAAACTTAAAAGGCAGTACGGTATCCGCCTCTTCTGAAGTGATCCCTCTGGATACTGCCGTTAAAACGGGAAAGCTGGCCAATGGATTTACGTATTATATTCGCAGGAATACTGAGCCTAAAGAACGTGTCCAGCTCTATCTTGCGTTAAAAGCGGGATCTATCCTGGAAAACGAGCAGCAACTTGGACTTGCCCACTTTATTGAACATATGAGCTTTAATGGAACGAAGAACTTTCCTAAAAATGATCTCGTAAACTATCTTCAGAAGTCGGGCGTACGGTTCGGTGCAGATTTAAATGCCTATACAAGTTTTGATGAGACGGTGTATCAGTTGCCATTGCCTACAGATGATCCGGTTCTGTTTAAAAACGGGATGCAGATAATGCGTGACTGGGCTCAGAGCGCACTTTTAGATCCCGCAGAAATAGAAAAGGAGAGAGGTGTGATCCTTGAAGAAAAGAGATTAGGGAAAGGTGCTCAGCAAAGGATGCAGAACAAATATCTTCCTGTGCTTTTTAATGGTTCGCGTTATGCTAATCGTCTTCCGATCGGAACGGATGATATTTTGAAGAACTTTAAGCCAGAAACCTTAAAAGGCTTCTATAATACCTGGTACCGGCCGAACTTACAGGCTTTAATTGTAGTGGGCGACATTAATGTGAAGCAGGTGGAGCAAATGATCAAAGAGATGTTTTCTGACCTGAAAAATCCGGCAAAGCCTGCGGAGCGTACGAAGTATTCTATTCCTCTCCTTAATAAGAATCAATTTATCGCGGTTACAGATAAGGAAATGCCTTACACTGTTGCGCAGGTTCTCGTGAAGCATCCTGCTGCCGATTTGAAAACAAAAAATGATATGAGGAATAGTATCATCAGATCTCTTTACAATCAAATGATGGGTGCCCGGTTCTCTGAGTTAATGAAGCAGGCAAATCCTCCGTTTCTTCAGGGAGAAAGCAGTATCGGAGATTTTATGGCCGGTCTTGATGTGGCTGCTGCTGTTGTGGTGGCTAAACCGGGTGAGCTCGAAAGTGGTTTCAAAGCTGTATTTACGGAGATTGAAAGAGCCCGCAAATTTGGATTTACTTCTACTGAGCTGGATCGTGCGAAACAATCTTATCTGACAGGTATGGAAGCAGCCTACAAGGAAAGGGATAAAACCTCTTCAGAACAATACGTGCAGGAGTATCTTCAGTACTTTTTGAAAGGCGAAGCCAGTCCTGGTATTGCATATGAATACAATTTTTCAAAAGAGGTTATGCCGGGCATTTCCCTTGAAGAGGTAAATTCTATTACCACCAGGTATCTGACAGACCAGAACAGGGATGTTGTGATTATGGCTCCTGAAAAGGAGACAGCTACTCTTCCTGTAGAGGCGACGGTAAACAGCTGGATCCAGGCTGTTAAAAACAGTACGATAACTGCTTATGTTGATCAGGTATCAGATAAACCTCTTCTTGAAACGAAACCTGCCCCCGGAAAGGTAGTTAGCGAAAAAAAGATAAGTGAGATTGGTGTTACCGAACTTAAGCTCAGCAATGGCGTAAAGGTCGTTTTAAAGCCCACGGATTTTAAGAACGATGAGATACTTATTAATGCATTTAGTCCCGGCGGTACTTCTCTTTATTCTGACGCTGATTATCAGTCGGCATCGGCTGCTTCTGCTCTCGTGGATGCAAGCGGCATTGGAGAATTTAACCCGATTCAGCTTCCAAAAATGCTCACAGGAAAAAGGATATCGGTAAGTCCGTACATTTCAGAACGTTCTGAAGGGATTTCTGCTTTTTCTGCGCCAAAAGATCTTGAAACCGCGCTTCAACTGGTGTACTTGTATTTTACAAAGCCAAGGAAAGATGAAGAGATATTTAAGTCGCTCATCCAGCAGCAGAAAGGCTCTCTTGCAAACAGGGAAAGTGATCCTGCAAGTGTGTTTTCGGATACGGTTTCTGCGGTTCTTGGGGGGTATAATGTTCGCCGTACAGGCCCGAGCATTGCGAAAATTGAGCAGATTGATCTTGATAAAGCCTATTCGATTTATAAAGATCGTTTTGCCGATGCAGGCGATTTTACGTTTACAATTGTAGGAAGCTTTAAGGAAAATGAGATCCGGCCCTTGCTCGAACAATATCTGGGAGCGCTTCCTTCTTCAGGCCGGAATGAAGAAGCAAAAGATCTCGGGATCCGTCCTCCGTCGGGGAAATTAACCAAGGCCGTTTACAAAGGACAGGAAGACAAGGCGACGGTAAGGCTGGTCTTTCCGGGAAGTTACACGTATAATGAAGAGAATAATCACCAGTTAGATGCGCTGGCTGAAGTACTTCAGATAAAGCTGATAGAACGTTTGAGAGAAGAGGAAAGTGGAGTGTACAGTCCTGGCGCAGGAGCAAGTTATAGTAAATTTCCAAGTAACAGGTATGCTGTGACTGTAAGTTTCGGTTGTGCACCTTCTAATGTAGATAAGCTGGTGAACGCTACACTGGAAGAAATCGGAAAGATCAGGAAAAACGGGGCACAGGCAGTAGACATTGAAAAATACCTGGCAGAAGAAAGAAGGACAACAGAGACCCAGTTGAAACAGAATCGTTTTTGGTCTGGATATCTTGCTTCAAGCTATCAGTTGAATGAAAACCCTTTAAGAGTTCTTACATACCTCGACTCTTTAAAGAAAATTACACCTGAAAGCCTGAAATCTGCTGCTAATACTTACTTAAGCGGGGACAATATGATTAAGTTCGTTTTGTTGCCTGAGAAGAAATAAGGATATTTCTATAAACGGGAAAGGGCTGGATTAATCCGGCCCTTTCCCGTTTATAGATTAATTTGCATGTGGAAGTGATATCAGGACGTGGTTAGACGCAGGGCTTTCATTTTTCAAATGATCCAATGCGGTAACTACATAAAAGTAAGAGCCATTCCCTGCTGTCTCATCCTTATAACTCGTGTTATTGTTAAAACTTATCTTCAGGATCTTCGAGGCATCCTGAAGATTTATAACCCCTGTAGAAGGAAAACGATATACAACGTAACCGGAAGCGCTTTCTCCATCCCTTCCTTTCATCGGTTCTTCCCATTTTAGAGAAACAGCATTATCCACAACTGTTGCCTGAAGGTTCATCGGAGCCAGCGGAGGAACATCATCCAGCCATAGCATCTGAGGCGGTAATGCCGGATATTTATAAAAATCGTTCCTTAAGGAGTCCTGAACTCCCGCATAGTTTAAGGTGACGGAGCGGGAACTGAAAAAGACACTCCCCTGAACACGGGTATTCTGACGGGCATAACGGATCTGATCCGGAATTTGCTTCCAGTCATTCCATCCTGGCCTGCGTTCTATCGCACGGTAGGCAGCGTGGCCAATATAAAGATGTCTTCCATTTGTATGGTTACTCCACCAATCCACCAGCTTTTCGTACGGTGCGGCCCTGTAATAAAAAGGGAAGTATATCTGAGGATTAATGTAGTCGAGCCATTGTTCCCGCATCCATTTCCTTGCGTCTGCATAAATCGTTCCGTAGCTGTCAAGCCCGGCGCTTTCAGAACCCTCGGGATCCTGTCCTTTGTTTCTCCATATGCCAAATGGGCTGATCCCGAATTTTACATATTTTTTGATGGAATGGATTTGAACGGATAGTTCATGGATAAGGGTGTCGACATTATGACGACGCCAGTCGCCTATATTCTGGAAGTTGTTTCCGTATGTTTTAAATGTTTCCCTGTCCTGAATGACCTGGTTCTTTTCGGGATAAGGGTAGAAGTAGTCATCAAAATGAACCCCATCAATATTGTAATTTTTTACAACATCTGTTACTACCTGTATAATATAACTTCTTACTTCGGGGATGCCGGGGTTGAAGAGTTTACGGCCCGCATAATTGAAAAACCATTCCGGATGCTTTTTGGTGATATGATCGGCACTGATATCTGAGGGAGAGAGGGTCGTGGAAGCTCTGTACGGGTTAAACCAGGCATGCAGTTCCATTCCCCTTTTATGGGCTTCCTCGATGGCAAATTCGAGAGGATCATAATAGGGTGCTGGCGGTTCCCCTTGTCTCCCCGTAATAAACCTGCTCCACGGCTCCCTGCCTTTTGCGTAAAAAGCGTCTGATGCAGGCCTGACCTGGAACATGATAGCATTTATCCCGTTCTTCTGATGTTCGTCAAGAATTCTTAAAAGCTCTTCCTTTTGTTTGTTTGCAGACAATCCGGGCCGTGAGGGCCAGTCAATATTTGCTACGGTTGCCACCCATACGCCGCGAAATTCCCTTTTAGGGGGGGCCGGACTAAGATCGCTTTGCCCGGTTGCTTTATAACAGGAAGCAAAAAAGATAGCCGTCATCAACCAAAATCTAAACATTCCTTCTCTCTTTTTATTTAAAACCATAGATGCTTATCCCGATATTGACCTTTAGCACAGGATGTTAATTGTTTGGGAGGCAAAGATAAGGTAAAAAAGTAAATATGCTGACGGAGCTTCCGCTGATATGATAGGGTGTAGCCTTCGGAAGGACTGTAAAAGTGCTTTTAAATATTATATTTGTCTTCAGTATAGATTGACGCAATATTTATTTCCAAATTTAGTTATACTGAGAGAGCGCATAGTTTGCAGGGCAAGCTGTTTGATCTAAACTCTTGGTATTTAAAAAGCTCAAAATAAGAATATTATGGATGTTGTTAATTCAGAGCCGACTCCCCGAAGAGACTCAAATAAGGTGTATTTTTTAATACTTGTTATTGTTGCTCTTTTAGGAACCAATGCGTATCTCCTCGTTAAGGATAAGAAGTCTAATAACAAGATTATTACATTAACTGATGAGAAATCCAGGATGGAAATTGAGATAGATAAGATTGAGGCTGAACTGGATAAAGCAAATAATTCAAATGTGAAGTTATCAACCCAAATGCAAAGCGATCAGGAGCTTGCCCGGCAGAAGATCAATGAACTCCGGGAGCAGCTGAACAGGGGGAAGCTTACACAAACTGAACTGGCAAAGGCTCAGAAAGAGATAAAGGAGCTTCAGTCTTTTGTTACCCGATATACTGCTGACATTGAAGGGCTGCAGAAAAAGAACAGGGAGCTTACAGTTGAAAGAGATAGTTTGAAGACTACTATTGCAAACGTGAGTGAGCAGGCTTCAAAGCTGGAGCAGCAAAACACAGAGCTTAATGATAAGATGAAAGTTGCTGCTGCTTTAAAAACCGGGAGCCTGAACGTTATCCCCCTTAAAGTCCGTGGAAATGGTAAGGAAACAGATGTGAGCAGGGCAGGAGCAGCAAAGAAGCTGAAGATAAGCTTTACTGTGGCTGATAATGCTATTGCTGTAAAGGGAATGCATGATATTTATGTCAGAATTGTCGATCCGAATGGAAATCTCATCGTTACGGACAATGGCAGCTTGTTTACGTCTGACGGCGATGACCTTCAATATACTTACAAAACCTCTATTGAGTTTGACAATTCACGCGGAAAGGTGTTTAATATAGACTGGACTAATCCAGTATCTTTTCAAAAAGGATCTTACACGGTGATCCTCTATTCTGATGGTTACACTATGGGTACGGGAACTGTGAGCTTGAAATAAACCGTCAGGAGGTTAGGGGCAAATCAATGTGAAATATAGTCCCTTTTCCCGGTTCTGTCGTAAAATGAATACTTCCCAGCATGTTTTCGACAGCCTGTTTCACAAACGCCAGGCCTAGCCCCGTTCCTGATGTTTTGGTTGTAAAGTTAGCATTGAAGATTTTCTCCCTGAGTTCTTCACTAATGCCGTTGCCATTGTCTTCCACTTCGATGTGTACCTGCCTGTTTTGCGGGTAAAGACGGATCACGATTTTCTTTTCACGTTCTTCAGGTATCGCTTCTATTGCGTTTTGTACCAGGTTGTTAAATATTCTAAGAAGATGATCCTTGCTTCCGTTTACTATCAGAGGCTTCTCTGTAAATTCGAATGGGATGGTATGGCCGTTTAACCTGAATGAATCTACAGATTTTTCGATTACTTCTATCAGATCTATATTCTCAAGGGGGGCATCGGGCAGCTTGGCGAAATTGGAGAATTCGGAAGCAATGAGCGCCAGGCTTTCTATCTGCTCGATAAAGGATCTGCTGAATTTTGCAAATTTCTTATCAAAGTTAGGATCTTTTTCTCTCCATGATTTTTCAAGCAACTGAACGCCGAGTTTTAATGGTGTAAGTGGGTTTTTGATTTCATGTGCCACCTGTTTAGCCATTTCGCGCCAGGCGGATTCTCTTTCCGATCTTGCCAGCTTGCGTGCACTTTCTTCGAGTGCAGTGATCATGTTATTATACTCTTTAATTAATGTTCCAATCTCATCGTTACTGTTCCATCGTATTGGCTCATTTCTGCTGCCGATCCGGATTTCACTCAGACTCTTGCTTACCAGGATAAGGGGATATGTAATCTGGTTTGCCAGGAAAATCGCAAATAATGTTATGGCAACCAATACAAGAGCGTAAACATTGATAATAGTATTCAGGTATTGACCGATGCGCTGGTCGTAATCCGTTTCATTCGAGAAGTAGGGAAGAGACAGGTAAGCGATCGTTTCATTTCTGCTGTTGCGAAGAGGTTTATAAGCTGAAATAAATTTCATTCTGCCAACCTGTTCGGTATTGATAAATTCTGACCTCTGGAATTTGTTAAGAAAGATATAGGCAAAAGCGTTCATTTTGGGTTCCACGAAGCCGTTCTCATAGATCTTGTTCTGAGTGGTATAAATCAGTTTTCCCTGGAGGTCGAAGAGGTTGAGGTCGGTTGCATTTATATCCGCAAAGGAATGCAGGGCATCTTCATTATCGGCTAAAGAGCCTTCCTTAAAGATCTGATTTTTCTCAATCCCGGTGGTAATCTGGTCAATCTGCTTTACAGCATCTTCCTGGAGCTGTTGTCTGAATTGCCTGCTAATGCTGATATAGGTGATAACTCCGACAATGAGAAGCGTAAGAATAATTGCAGAGACCAGGGACGCCTGTATTCTTGTGCTATAGAGTATCCTTTTTCTTGAAAAGATATGAGCAAGTTTGTGAGCTGTTAACTTGAAGTTTTCGTCGTGTATTACCAGCCACACCTGATGAATTCCCAATATTACGACAGACAACACGATCATCACCAGGAAGAGGAATGAAACAGAGCCAAGTTTCATAATCCAGGTAGTTACAGGCTGACTCACTACAATAACTTTTTTGGAGTTAGGCTTATAGATAAGATGGTTGTATCCATTTTTTTCCATAAAGACAAAACTGTTGTCCTTCCCTTTAAAGTCATTGTTTACCAGGTTGTATATGTAGGTGCCATTTTGATTGAGCAGTAATCCGTTAAGGTAAAATGCGAATGAATAGTTCTGAAGGTCCTTATCCACATACATTTTATTGTCTACCAGGACTTCCGGTACTTCCCTTGGGTTCTTCACAGTTGCCGACTTCAGGGTAAGCAAGAGGGTTCCGAGAACCTGTTCTCCTTCTCTTACTGGAATAATGGCGAAATAGTGCTGATATCCAAACGTGTTGTTGATTCTGTAGAAGTTCTCAGATACTTTTATAGAACCAGCGAGCACGAAATTTCTGAATATTCTGATTTCTGCACTATCGGGAGATGTACTTTCCTGTCCCGGGAAATAAGTATGTACGTCAAATTCGTAACGTGAAAGGTAGCCGTCAAAATATAGCTTGCGTAGTTTGTCTTTAAGTGAAGATCTGTCTTTGCTGCCTGCTTTAAAATATTCTTTAACGAAATTGTCTTTCAGGATTTCCTGTTCTAGGGAAAAAAACAGGAGAACGGCATTGGGATCATCTGCCGACTCGAGCCGGTATGCTATCACCTGCCGGTGATCTCTTTCTTTGATGTACTGAAATGATGATAGTTTTATAGATGCTATAATGGAGAAAAGCAGTACAACTAAAACGAAAATAAGGTAATTGTAAGCTTTGTTGTCAGTGTAAAATGCCCAGCCCTTTATGAAAACGATTATGCTGAAGAGGAGTGTGTAAACAGCAAAAGTTCCGCTTATGGCCTGCGCCAGCAAAATAACCCCTATTGAAATGAGGAATATCTTTAGTTTTTGGTTGTTGGAAAGTGGTAACCCGGCTCCTAGTGCCAGGAAAATCTCAAGGAGCAGATACAGATTAAATGCGCCGATACACATCAGCAGGATACCGATCCAGCTGTAGATGTCGAGATAAAGGATATTTGTTAGGTTGAAATTAATATTCGAGTTTACGATAAGTTGGTAAAAAATATCACTTTGCTGATTAGCTATTGCGTAAATAACCACGCCTAAAGCGATAAATATGACAGCTCCTGCTTTGTCAGGTATAGGGTGACTGGCAAGCGTGATCTTCTTACGATAGCTGTAAAAAAAGCATAATAACCAGCTCATGGCAATAGTAGTCAGGAGGAAGTCACCCAGTGATCTGAAAAAATAGCCCCCTGAATAATGCCTGGGATCAAAAAGACTGAGATTAAAATAGGAGGAAAATACCGGAAACTCGACTGAAGCAATCTTCAGGATCAGGAAATACAGAGCAAATAATCCGATAGCAGATTTAATATGTCCCCTCGATGCCATGAATGTACTGACCTGGTTGACAAAGATCGTCATAAACAAGACGGTCAGAGCGATCATCCATAGCTCAAGCTTCGAATAAAAACTATTTATGACAGATGATTTGAGCTTAACAGACAGAATAAAATGCCCCTCGCTGTTTTTTATATTATATACTTTTTTATCGTTCAATCCTGCGATATCAAGATTGTTTTCTTCTATGAGATCAGGAGCAAAAGAGTTTTTCAGGTACCGGTTCTGAAATGGGTACTCTGCCTTAATCGGAATGATACACACTACAGAGAATGGTCCTTCAGATTTCCTGATGGCTTCATACCATCCATTTCTTGTTTTAAGCCTGTTACTTCCTTCTTTCAGTCCCGCATCCGTAGTAGGAACGATTCTGTTTGCTCCCCAGAAAACGAGTTGCTCGTTGTAATAGGTATGGAGATAGATAGATCGCTTATCCCTGAAGTCCTTAATTAACTCTGCTGCTCGTGCCGGATTTTTGTGAATGGACTGCAAGGCCTTAAAATTTGCTTTGTTGTTTAAAAAGCTCTTCACGAACCTTTCTTTTTTCTGAAGGTTTTGCTCAATGGTGCGCGCATCCGATTCCAGTATCTGGCCTTTATCGAAGTTGAAATGCACAGATATAGCGGTTGCAGCAAACCCTATTGTGAGAATAAAGAGGAGTAAACGTATTTTAAAGGCTGAAGTCACAGAGAGGATGATTAGGATGAAACTCTAGCAGATAACAAAAGGATACAGGCTGTGTTTGACAACCGGTATCCTTTATATTTTTATGCTGTGGTCTGGGCGCTTGCGGTTTCCACAGACCGGTCTACTTTTTTCACCAGGCCCTGTAATACATTTCCTGGTCCTACTTCTGTAAATGATGTAGCTCCGTCTTCCAGCATTTTTTTGACAGTTTGCGTCCATCTTACCGGGCCGGTAAGCTGAGCTATAAGATTGGCCTTTATCGTGTGCGGATCGGTATGCGGTTTTGCATCGATATTCTGATAAACCGGGCATACCGGCGATTTAACCTGAGTTGCTTCAATCGCGCTTTCAAGTTCGGCACGGGCAGCTTCCATTAAAGGTGAGTGAAACGCACCGCTGACATTTAATTTCAGTGCTCTCCTGGCTCCGCGTTCTGTCAGTAAAGCGCATGCCTTTTCTACGCCTTCGATACTGCCCGAAATGACAAGCTGGCCGGGGCAATTGTAATTAGCCGGAACCACTATTTCGCTTACCATTTGACAGACTTCTTCAACCGTATAATCATCCAGTCCAAGTATCGCAGCCATGGTTGACGGCTGGATTTCACATGCCTTTTGCATGGCATTCGCCCGGGCAGAAACGAGCCTTAGTCCGTCTTCAAAAGTTAACGCGCCTGTTGCAACCAGAGCGGAGAACTCTCCCAGTGAATGACCCGCTACCATATCGGGCTGGAAATATCCGCCAAGTGAATCAGCTAGTATGACAGAGTGAAGAAAGATTGCTGGTTGTGTTACTTTTGTTTGTCTGAGCTCTTCTTCGGTGCCATCAAACATAATGTCGGTGATCCTGAATCCTAATATTTCATTCGCTTTTTCAAAAAGCTCTTTTGCTTTAGCATCCTGGTAGAGCTCTTTTCCCATACCGGGAAACTGGGATCCTTGTCCCGGAAATATATATGCCTTCATATACTTTTATCTATAGGCTGTTAATAATAAAAAAATCTAATCAAGACTTGCTGTAATAAGCCGTAAGAATTCGGCTCTGGTTCTCTCATTTGCAAATGCGCCTGTAAATGCGGATGTAGTGGTTACAGAATTTTGTTTTTGTATCCCCCGCATAGACATACATAAATGCTTGCATTCGATGACAACAGCTACCCCAAGAGGATTGAGTGTTTCCTGGATGCAATCCCTGATTTCATTGGTAAGGCGTTCCTGTACCTGGAGTCTTCTGGAATACGCTTCTACTACTCTGGGAATTTTACTAAGACCAACTATATGTCCGTTGGGGATATAAGCTACATGTGCTTTTCCGAAGAAAGGGAGCAGGTGATGTTCGCACATAGAATAAACTTCAATATCCTTTACTACTACCATCTGGCTGTATTCTTCTTTGAACATGGCGCTCCTTAGAATTTCATGTGGTTTCAGGTCGTAGCCATGTGTCAGATATTGCAGTGCCTTAGCCACGCGTTCGGGCGTTTTTAAAAGTCCTTCTCTTGAGGGGTCTTCCCCTATATCGGAAAGGATTTCGCTATAGTGTGAGGCTATCCGTTCAATTTTAACAGGATTATAACGATCAATTTTAACATAACCGTCAAGCTCATTTTCTTCTGCCATGTGATTAACTTCGTTCTCTTTCATGTTATATTTTATAATGGCTGATCTTGGCCATAGTATTCTGCATAATTATTTTCTGTTTCAACGAGTTTTACTTTGTAGAGGGTTACTCCGCGTTGTTCAAGCGGCAACTTTAGTTGATTAAAGATCTCCGTTGCCAGCACTTCTGTGGAAGCCATCTTATCTTTCATAAAGTCGACATCAAGATTGACATTTTTGTGGTCGAGTTTGTCCGTTACGTGCAGCCGGATGATTTCTTTGAGCGTCTTGAGGTCTATAAGATATCCGGTATCGGGATTGATCTCTCCTTTCACGGTGACGAAAAGCTCGTAATTATGGCCATGCCAGTTAGGATTTGAGCATTTTCCGAATACCTGCATGTTTCGCTCATCGCTCCATTCCTCCCTGTATAACTTATGTGCGGCATTGAATTGTTCTCTTCTGGTAATGTATATCATTTAAATATAATAAAGTACAAATATACTTAAAACTGAGTGCACGACTTACCCGCTACGTGTTGCAATCTGTATCTTCGCGATATGAAATTGCTTCTGGTAACTGCTACCCCTGAAGAAATACAACCCCTTTCCTCGCATTTTGATTTCAGGGAAGGCCCGAATATAGTGAATGGCAATGAGATTTTTATTTTGGTGACAGGGGTTGGAATGGTGGCTACTGCGTGGTCAATGGGGCAGGCTCTTGCTTCGGACACGTTCGATTTTGCGTTTAATGCGGGTATAGCAGGAAGCTTTAGCCGGACCTTGAACCCTGGTGATGTTGTCAACGTTGAAAAAGACTGTTTTTCTGAGTTAGGGGCGCAAGACCATGATGCCTTTTTATCCATCGATCACTTAGGATTCGGACGGGGCACTGAGTATCCTGTTTCGGGACACCTTTCTGATGCTCTTTCTGATCACCTGCCAAAAGTTTCTGCTATCACAGTAAATACCGTGCATGGCAATGAAGAAAGCATTGAACAAACAGTAGCAAGGCTCAATCCGGATATAGAGACAATGGAAGGCGCTGCCTTTTTTTATTGCTGCAGGATGAAATCACTCCCCGGGCTACAGGTTCGTGCTGTCTCAAATTATGTGGAGAGACGAAACAGACTGGCCTGGAATATACCCCTCGCTATTGCTAATCTCAATAAGGAACTTATATATCTGCTTAATAAATTAGTATGAAACTCACACTTGGTTTTTCCCCCTGCCCGAATGATACATTTATCTTCGATGCTATGATCCATCATAAAATTGATACAGAAGGTCTTGAATTTGAAGTATTCTATGATGATGTGGAGACACTTAATCATAAGGCGTTTGATGTGAACCTTGATATCACGAAACTTAGCTTTCATGCTTTCGCTTTTGCCGTGGAGGATTATGCTCTTCTCGATTCGGGAAGTGCCCTCGGCTTTGGGGTCGGCCCGCTTCTGATTTCCAGGGATAAAATTACCCCGGATCTTTTAAGGCAGGATCCCGCCGGCTATACAGAAGGTGGACGGCCTCTGAAGATTGGTATACCCGGCAGGTTTACAACAGCAAATTTTCTTTTTAGCCTGGCATTTCCTCTTTTGACGAATAAGGTGGAGATGGTATTCTCTGAAATTGAGGATAGCCTGCTAAAGGGCGACATTGATCTTGGCCTTATTATTCATGAAAACAGGTTTACTTACCAGGATAAAGGACTGAAAAAAGTAATCGATCTTGGTAGCTTTTGGGAGGAACAGACCGGGTGCGCAATACCTCTTGGGGGAATTGTAATCAGGAGAGAACTGCCCGGCGAGATAAAGCAGAAAGTGAACAGGGTTTTAAAGAAAAGTGTTGAATACGCGTTTGAAAACCCTAAGTCGGGGATAGAATTTATCAGACAGCATGCGCAGGCGATGGATGAGGAAGTGATGTATAAGCATATCGAGCTATATGTAAACAAATATTCTGTAGATTTGGGCGCAGAAGGGCGTAAGGCGATAAAACTTCTTTTTGATACGGCATTGTCGAAAGAGATTATTCCTGATCTGAAAGAGGATATTTTTTTAAATGAATAATGGGCCTGAAGTTCAGTGCTTATTATTCTTCACAGATTAACATATAACACATGATCATAGTTACCGGAGCTGCTGGTTTTATTGGAAGTTGTTTAGTAAGTAAGCTAAACGATGAAGGATATTTCGACCTGATATTAGTGGACGATTTTTCGGATCCCGGGCAGAATAAGAATTTCGAAGGAAAGCGTTATTCGAAACTGGTAGACAGAGAGGA
Source organism: Pararcticibacter amylolyticus (assembly GCF_003130405.1). Taxonomy (GTDB): domain Bacteria; phylum Bacteroidota; class Bacteroidia; order Sphingobacteriales; family Sphingobacteriaceae; genus Arcticibacter; species Arcticibacter amylolyticus. Next base: position 351,830 of record NZ_QEAS01000001.1, on the reverse strand, counting down.
TTTCATTGAATGGATACGGTCCAATCATCTGCACATCCAGTTTATCTTTCATCTGGGAGCACGGACAGATACTACAGAGTTTGATTACGAGGTGCTTAACCGGCTTAATCTGGAGTATACTAAACAGGTGTGGAACGCGTGTGTTGAATTTGGCCTTCCTCTTGTTTATGCATCTTCTGCTGCAACTTACGGATTGGGTGAAGAAGGATATGAGGACGATGAGAATAAGCTGGACAGGTTAAAACCGCTAAATCCTTATGGTGAGTCTAAGAATGAGTTTGACAAATGGGCTTTGACTCAGGAGAGAAAGCCGTATTTCTGGGTTGGACTGAAATTTTTTAACGTTTACGGACCTAATGAATATCACAAAGACAGGATGGCTTCCGTGATATTTCACACCTATCGCAATATAAAAGAAACCGGGAAGATGAAGCTTTTTCAATCTCACCGGCCCGACTTTAAAGACGGCGAACAGATGCGTGATTTTGTATATGTAAAAGATGTAACAGAGGTACTTTACTTCTTTATGCATCACAGAAAAGATTCTGGTATCTATAATCTTGGATCGGGTAAAGCACGTACATTTTATGACCTGGCCTCCGCCACATTCAGATCGGCAGAATTACAACCTGATATTACCTTCATTCCTACACCGGAAGATATAAGAGAAAAATATCAGTATTTTACTGAAGCGAAGATGGATAAGCTCTGGTCGATTGGGTATCATAAGCCTTTCCACACTCTGGAAGAAGGCGTTGATGATTATGTCAGAAATTATCTTATTCCGGGAAAGTATTTATAACTCGTCTTTCATATTTCCCAGGTTTTTTACACTGAGCCTGGAGGCAATGCCGGAAGTAATTAGCGAAATTCCGGTAACGGTAAAGAATACCAGTACAAAATCCAGAGGATTGATGCCTACGGGATAAGATTCTGTTATCAGGTTCGCCTCCGCCATTTTGATCAGGCCAAAGTGTTGCTGAACAAGGCAGAAGATAAGGCCTGTAAACATTCCTGCAATACATCCTGCAACTGTAATGATCATCCCTTCCAGAAAGAATATTTTCCTGATTAGTCCCCTGCCTGCACCTATACTGCTCAGGATAGCTATATCTTTTTTCTTGTCCATAACCAGCATGGTTAAAGAGCCAACGAGGTTAAATACAGCAATGATCAGTACGAACGTCAGTATGACGAAGATAGCCCATTTTTCGGAATTCAAAATTTTATAGAGAAGTGCATTTTGTTGAACCCTGTTCTTTACTATGAACTGTTTCCCCAGTTTTTGAGAAATCTCGTCCTGGAAACGATCTATTTGTGAGTCGTCTTTCAGATATATTTCTATGAAGGAGACTTTCTTTTCTTCTTCAAGCAACTGCCTGGCGAAATGTAACGGAACTATCAGTGATTCATCAAATTGTTGCTGGATTTGAAAAACGCCTGACGGGTGGATTGTTTTGACAATAAACTCATCGGCCGGATTGATAGAGTTGCCTGCTCCTTTACGCGGAGAATATATCTCAAGATCAGTAAAGTCGTCTTTTAGGTTGAGATTAAGGTATCCCTGAACAAGTGATCCGGCCACAGCGAAGTCGACGCCATTTTTGTTCAGTGTAAAGCTGCCCTCTATCAATGTACTGTCGAGCCGCTGTCTTTTCAGAAAGTCGTTGCTCACCCCTTTAACCATCCCGATATATTGACCTCCTTTATATCTGAGGAGAGCCTTTTCCTGAAGTACCTCGGTATAATTCTCTATTCGCTTGTCTTTTCTTAGTGCTGTAAAGAGTGCAGACCCTGGGTCGAACGCTTTTCCGGAAGATGGCTCAATTCTAATCTCAGGCGTGAATGTATTGTACATAGAAAGCACTACATTTTCAAACCCGTTGAATACAGACAAAATGATGACGAGCGCTGCACTCCCCACAAAGACTCCCAATACGGAAATTCCTGAGATAAAATTTATCGCATTCAGAGACTTCTTTGAGAACAGATACCTTTTGGCTATATAGAATGACGTGTACATTTCCCGTTATCTTTCTTTAATTACAGCATTCCCCGATACCTGTTTTTGTATACTCTTAATTTAAAAAAGGATTGTATTGTTTTTCATAGCCGATGGAGGTGGCTTGGCCGTGACCAGGATAGACTACGCAGTTTTCAGGAAGCTTGAATAGCTTTTCGCGGATACTGGTTATCAGTTGTTGATAATTTCCTCCGGGGAGATCTGTTCTTCCGATGCTCCTGTAGAAGAGGACATCTCCTCCTATGAGGAAGTTACTGGCAGCACTATAAAAGCAGGTGTGTCCGGGTGAATGTCCCGGAGCAAGAATGATTTCAAGTCCGGAGTTTCCGAAGTTAACCTTCCCGCCTTCCTCCAGGTAATGTTCAGGGCGGGGGGAGAGCTCATACCGGATCCCCATGGGCGCAGCAAATGCGCTCACCGACTCAAGCATGGGAAGTTCTTGTTCATGCGTTTGGGGCAACAGGTCAAACATTTCATTAACAAACTTATTACCCAGTACATGGTCTATGTGGCAATGGGTGTTGAGAAGAAGTACAGGGCTGAGTTTTTCCTCTTTTATGTATGAAACTATTTCGTTCTGCTCTTCTCCGGTATACATTCCGGGGTCAATGATCACACATTCACCTGTTTCATCTGAAAGTATATAGGTATTTTCCCCGAAAGGATTACATACAAACGCTTTAACTTTAATCATTCCCGATCTCTGATTTTAGCTGTGCAAGTTACAATTTCGAACGTTGCTGAACAATCAGCAATATTCACTTCCATTTAAAGGACCGGATCATTACATCTATGTCTTTTTTCACAAAGTCCAGGACGGGTTTTATTGAATCTACCCTGGGCACTTCGTTGAAATAAAGCGCACCCCTCAGATAATGTCGGGTACTGTCGGTCAGAAAGAATTGTATAGCAGATGCCGTGTTCCCTTCAATAGTGTAATAAATGCCATAAACCTTTTTATCCGGATAGGCAATACGTGCTTCGTCTATGGCAGTTGCCTTTACTGTGTGCTTAAAAACAAATGTACGGGAGTCTTCAACCAGCTCATTAAAGATTTTGCGCGAATCTACGGAATGGTAGCTTAAATGTATTTTTCCATTGAAGTCAGGGAAATTAATGTTGAGCCAGCAGGGCTGTGCGTCCCGTGAGCTATCTCTCGTAATCTGCGAGTAAACGGGGTACTGGAAAGTGTATGGGCAGGAGCCCTGATATTCCTGGTATGATTTTGCCGGGAAGGTTATCCTGTAATAACCTCTGGGTTTTGGCGAATAATCCTTATTTCCGCATGAATTGCAGGATACTGTTAAGCATACCAGTAAAATCAGAGTTGTAAAACTCAGCCTTTGTTCCAGATTTCCCATGATCTTTCCGCCTGAAGGTGAAGCATCTCTTCTCCGTTTTTAATTGTGGCGCCTTGCTCCTGACCCCTTTTTAGAAATTCTGTCAGAGGGGGATTGTAAATGAGATCGTATAACAGGTGATTACTCGTAATATGCTCATAAGGGATATCCGGATATGTTTCAACAGCAGGAGACAATCCAAGAGGAGTAGTATTGATGATCAGATGATGGTCAGACATAGTGCTTTTTTTTATGTCTGAGTAGGTGATCTGTTTCCTCGCTTTACGTCTCGAAACAACCTTGTAATCGATCCCGAGTTTAGAAAGTACATAGGTAACAGCGCGGGACGAACCTCCGCTTCCAAGTACAAGAGCCTTATTATGATGCTTTTTGAGCAGAGGTTTCAGCGATTGCTCAAAGCCATAACTATCTGTATTAAATCCCTCCAGCCGCACTTTATTTGACGAAAGTTCGCCTGTGAAGAATGATTCTACGGGCTTTTGCTTTATTATTTTTATACAGTTTACAGCGTCTATCGCTTTTGCGGCCGGATCAATCTTATCAAGATAGAACATGACTCCGATTTTATGGGGGATGGTCACGTTCAGACCACAAAGATCGGGGTTTGATGAAATCAGCTTTTCAAAGTCACTGAGGTTTTCAAGCGGGAATAATTCGTATGAATAGTCTGTTAATCCCTCTTTTTCAAATTTTTCAGAAAAGTACTTTTTCGAAAACGAATGGCTTAATGGATAGCCTATCAGCCCGAACTTCTTCATATTTCTTTGTAACGAGAGAGAGGCTAAATTGTGTTAATGAAATGATTAAAAGTGTCTCCACGCAGCCCAAGGCGTATCGTTTCGAGTGGAATCACTTCGGCTGGTGCAATATTACCAAGGTTGACGTTCGCTCCCAGTAATTTAATAAACCAAACCTGCTGACCTTTCTGGGGGGCTTCCCATATTATTTTCTCTTCTGGTATCTGGGTGAGGATTTCGTCCACTAGCCCTTCCCTCACTTCTCCTGAATCCCGGTAAATACCAACGTTGCCGCTTTCCCGGGATTCGGCTATTAGCTTCCATGAGCCTGCTTCGAGTTCAGCAGTCATCATTTTGATCCATTTATAGGGTGCAAAGATCTTTTGAGCATCTTTTGAACCCACTTCCGAAATGACCGTGACCTGCGAACTCAGCTTTGAAATATACTCACACTTCTCATCGTGAGGAATTTCAATGGAGCCATCGGATACTTCGGCAAATTGCAGGCCGTATTTATCCAGTACACGGCGGTAATCGTCAAACTGGTTTCTTATTACAAAAGCTTCAAACAGCGTTCCTCCGAAATAGACCGGTATTCCTGCATTTTTGTACACTTTGAGTTTCTCGCTGAGGTTGGGGGTAACGTAAGAAGTTGCCCATCCTAACTTTACAATGTCGATGTGCGGACCAGCTACTTCTATTAAGTTCTCAATTTCACGGACACTTAACCCTTTGTCCATCACCATCGTCAATCCGTTTTGCCGGGGTTTTGACGTACGGAAAGGAATTTTCTCTAAATCGAAATTCATCATACGCTGCAAATCTTAGAAAAAAATCCAATACATTCTTAAAGTACCGGATTTTATTTCTTCTTTTTGACGGAAATTTCCTAGATAAGGTACTTGTTTATAATATCAATAATTATCTTATTGTCCTGAAGTTGAGGGAGATATTCAAATAGTATTTCATGCTTGGCCGGATCAATTTTTAAAGCAAGTTCAAGAAAGTTGAGAGCTTCATTATATTGGCCGGACGCAAAGAGGTATGCAACCATTCTATAGTAGAGCTCTGCAGCGTCTGTATTATGTTTAATTGCTTCAGCTATGGTCTCAATGGCGTTTTCTAACTTACTTTGCTCATAGAGGATAGAAGAATAGTCAAGCCACGCTTCTATATCCACAGGATTAAGTTCAATAACCTTCGTGTAGGCTTTTTCTGAATCTTCCAGTTTTCCCAGCTTATAATAGGCATCAGCCATGGCAAACCAATAGTCCGGATTGCTATCGTCAAGCGCGAGTGCCTTTTTGTAGAAGTGCAGAGACTCAAAGTAACGGTCTTCGAAATCCAGTGTCACCCCGATACCAAACCAGGCATCAGAAAGCTTGGTGTCAAGCTTAACTGCTTTTTTGTAGAAAGAACGGGCTTCTTCCATCTGTTCAAGCTTTTCATAACACTCACCTATAGCGCAATAAGTATCAGCATTTGGCGGTTCATATTCAAATGTTTGTTTGTATACATCTATGGCATCGCTGAACTTATCCAGATGGATCAGGGAGTTCCCTTTATTAAAATATGCAGAGGCAAAGTTTTCTTTGATCAGTATGGCATAATCATAGGCGTCTATAGCCTTTTCATAAAGGTTCAGCTTGTGATATGCATTGCCGAGATTATACCAGGCAGCATAAGAATAAGGCTCGTTATCGATATACTGCTTATAGAACTGGATGCTTTCTTCCTGCTTGTCGAGCACATCATAGCAGAATGCCAGTTCATATAAAGCATCCTGATGCTCCATATTATGCTCAAGACACCTTTTAAGATTCTTTACAGCGCTTTCGTAGTCACCTGTGTTTTGATAAACCAACGCGATCATCAGGTATATCTCATCTTTGTTCTCTGCTAGTGAGAGGGCTGTTTTATAGTTTTCCAGCGCTTCTTCGGGCCTGTCGAGTGCTTCAAAGATATTGCCTCTGATCAGGTAAATATCGCCTTCAGAGCGTTCCAGTGTTTCCGCTTTGTTTAAGGCTTCAAAAGCATCATCCAATTGGTTGGTAGCTACAAACAGCTGAGCCTGTTTTATGAAGAAGACTGCAGCAAATGGATGCTGGCTAACGGCATAGTCAACTACCTGAAGCGCTTTTATGGGGTCGTTTTTCTCAATGTAATAATCTATGATGTTCTCAAATGCCTGTGAATCAAAAAAATATTGATCCTCATTCCTGATCATCTCCTCATATCTCTCTACTGAAAACCTTGGATCTTCAGAGAATTCAAATTCAAAATCTTCTTCCATTAATGATAAATTTAAGAACGGTTTCCCCGGATATGACTGCCAGAACCTGGTATTTCATCGATTAACTTTATTAAATTAGTTAAAATAGAGTTTTCCCTGGCTGCTTAATTTTCAACATCCGGTGAGGATCTGGTTAATTAACTAAATAACAGTTGTATAGCATTTTGTTTTTGTTGATAAGTTAATCTTCTATCCGTTCTTACGTGTGCATTTTAAATAAATATATGAAAAATTAATCGAATACCAGCTATTTGCCGGACTTTTGCGTAACGTGCAGTTTTTGCCCGGCGGATAATTATGTCTGTTAATTAACGTTAAAATACAAACAATTTATATGTCACCCGCAGAAGTAAATACAAGATGGAAGGAGTTGCAGGAAAAAATATCAGCCGACTTTGATACAGAGAAGCCCGACATCAAGGTGATGCTTTTTCTGATTGGAGTCCAGGAGTTGGGAAAAGGGCCTCGGAAATTTTCAAAACGTCAGAAGGAGGAATTGATGCATATTGCTACCTGCCGCCTGTTGAGCGAAATGGGATTTTATGAGCTGCAAGGTCTTGATCAGGATGGATGGCCACACTGGAAACTGGTAAAACCTATTCCTTCATATGCTTTACTTGAGCAGGAGATGCTTTTGAAATCTCTCATTGTATCTTATTTTGATGAATATTCTGTTAATTAGTAATTTGATTGATTGTCTTCAATATGCTGATCCAAAGTTCTAAGTATGCAATAAAAGCTCTGTATTTTACAGCTCTCATCATCATAATGTCTGTAACATTGCCAGTACAGGCACAAGGAATTCTTGATTTTCTGAAAAAGCCTAAAAATCAATATGTCCGGATATCTACGGCTAAGGGTGAGTGTATAGTGAAATTATATAACGAAACCCCGCTTCACCGCGATAACTTTATAAAACTTGTTAAGAAGGGCTTTTACGACGGAACTCTTTACCACCGTGTCATCAAGTCTTTTATGATACAGGGAGGTGATCCAGACTCTAAAAATGCCACTCAGGGACAATTATTGGGGGAAGGAGATCTGGGTTACAGGATCCCGGCAGAGTTTAATCCCGCACTGTTTCACAAAAAGGGGGCTTTAGCTGCCGCGCGGGATGATAACCCTGCGAAGTCCTCAAGCGCCTGCCAGTTTTATATCGTACAGGGAAAGACCTATACAAATGAGGAGCTAAACATAGTAGAGAAGAAAAAGCTTGACGGCCGGAGCATCCCTCCCGAACAACGAAAGGTTTATCAGACAACAGGCGGCTCGCCTTTTCTTGACCAGAAGTATACTGTCTTTGGTGAGGTAGTGAGGGGAATCGAAATGGTGGATTCTATAGCGTCACTTCCAACAGACGGAAATGATCGTCCGCTTACAGATATTAAAATGACGATATATCTTCTGAAAAAAAGAGAAGCCCGCAAACTGGAAAAAGAGCTTCTTCAGGAGAGTTTCAGAAGAAAGCTGATTATGTAAATCTGGCATTCCATATTCCTTCAGAAACAACAGATTTGATATTTTATAGGCGGTGGCTTGTATGTAAAGGAATTGCAGCGGGCCGACCGGTAAGGCAATAGTATATAATGAAAATAATAACATATAATGTAAACGGCATTCGTTCTGCTTTCGGAAAAAACTGGTTGGGATGGCTTCAGGCAGCTGATCCTGATGTAGTTTGCCTCCAGGAGATCAAGGCTAGCCGTGAGCAGCTTTCTGATCTTTTTTTACTGGAGCAAATGGGATATGAACATTATTGGTATCCAGCTCAGAAAAAGGGGTATAGCGGAACGGCAATCTTAACAAAAAAGACACCTCTTCATGTCGAATACGGCTGTGGTCATTGTGACTATGATTTTGAGGGAAGAATAATAAGAGCGGATTTTGAAGGATTATCGGTCTTGAGTACCTATTTTCCTTCCGGCTCGAGCGGAGATGAACGGCAACTTTTTAAATACCGCTTTCTTGACGACTTCCAAATGTACGTTGACAAGTTGAAGCAGGAGCGGCCCCGCCTGGTTATTTCGGGAGATTATAATATCTGCCATCGCCCTATAGATATCCATAATCCAAAGTCAAATGCCAACTCCTCGGGATTTTTGCCGGCGGAACGGGAATGGATGGAAAACTTCATTAATAAAGGATTTATTGACAGTTTCCGGTATTTTAACAATGATCCGCATCATTATACATGGTGGAGTTTCAGAGCAGGCGCAAGGAAGAAGAATCTGGGATGGCGTATAGACTACAATATGGTGAGCAAGGATCTGGAGTCCAGTCTTAGGAGGTCTGCTATCCTTTGTGAGGCAGTGCATTCAGATCATTGTCCTGTATTGCTCGAACTGGATGTTTAATTGAACGTCCAGATTCTATCAGGAGTGATACATAAGTCCAGGGGAATGTCGTGCGGCTCTGCGTCTATCTTCTCTTCAGGCCCGAAAAAGGAGATTCCTATTTTTTTTGTCTTAGGACGGCAGTCCTGGAGAAAGCGGTCGTAAAATCCTTTTCCGTATCCTATCCGGTTACCCACCTTGTCGTATGCAAGAAGAGGAATAATAATCATGTCAATTAATTCGGAAGCGACCTCATCACCTGATTCCGGCTCGGTGATTCCCCATTCATTCATGGCAAGGGGAGTGTCTTCTTTCCATATAATATTGCGGAGTGTATGATGGTGAAAATCGCTTTTAGGTAACACCAGATTCTTTTCAGGGTAATCTTTCCTGATTTTTTCAGCGATGAGGAGGCTGTTAAATTCGTGCTTTCCTATTATAGGATAAAAGATGTGCAGGTAATGAATATTTGAAAGCGGAATGTGAAAGAACTGTTCGGTAATCTTAAGGCTAAGAAGGTCTATTTCTTCCGGTTGCAGACTTTTTCGTTTTTCCAGGTATAGCTTCCTTAGTCCTTGCTTTAGCATTGTTAAAAATAAAAAAACGGTCTTAATTATTAAGACCGTTTTAACCTGAACTTTTAACTCCCTGATATGGGATTATTTTACACGTTCGATATAATCACCTGTGCGGGTATCGACTCTTACTTTCTCGCCCTGATTTATAAACAAGGGTACCCGGATTTCAACACCGGTTTCAACAGTCGCGTACTTCATAGCATTAGTAGAAGTATCGCCCTTTACTGCCGGTTCTGTATATGTAATTTCAAGCTCAACGCTGGTTGGTGCCTGCGCCATGATCGGCTCGTCACTTTCAAAAGCGACAATCACGTTCATCCCTTCCTTCATGAATCTAGCTGCTTCGCCAAACAGGAATTTCGGAATGTTAAATTGTTCATATGTATTGTTATCCATTACTACGAAGAAGTCGCCATCGTCGTACAGATATTGATAGTCGTTGGTTTCAACCCGACAGATTTCAACTTCTTCGTCTGTCCGGAAGCGGTACTCTACCAGTTTGCCCGTCTTAACGTTTCTCATCCGGGCCTGGTAGAAGGCCCGTAGATTACCGGGAGTCCTGTGGATGAACTCTTCAACTGTTACAAGTTCCCCATTAAAGCGCAGGATATTGCCGTTTTTTATGTCTGAAGCTTTTGCCATACAATTTCTTAGGATTATAGGCGGCAAAGATAGAATATTTTTTCAAAACATTAATCCACGCCGGCCTTTGTAAATCCGGTTTCTCTTACCTGGAAAGAGTTACTGGTAAACTAATTAAGCTCCTGTAAATCCTTTCATGATACCACGGTTAGAATTCCTGATAAAATCAAGAATTTCGTCTCTTATCTCTGTTGGCTGATGTTCAGCTTCTATAATGTCGAGAGCTGTTGTAATATTATACTTCTTTACAAACAGTGTCCGGTAGATATCCTGAATTTCATTTATCTGCTCAGAGGTAAAGCCGCGGCGGCGAAGGCCTACCGAGTTGATGCCTACGTAGGAGAGGGGTTCACGGGCTGCTTTTACATAAGGAGGAACATCCTTTCTGACAAGAGAGCCTCCTGTAATAAAAGCATGAGAACCAACCTTACAAAACTGGTGAATAGCTACCAGCCCTGCGAGTACCACATAATCGCCTATCGTAATATGCCCGGCCAGGGTTGTGCTGTTCGAGAATATGCAATTATTGCCAATGAAACAATCATGTGCGATATGGCAGTATGCCTGGATAAGGCAGTTATTTCCAACTACTGTTTTCCACTTATCTTTCGTCCCCCTGTTAATGGTAACGCACTCGCGGATAGTAGTATTGTCACCTATTTCGGCTGTCGTATCTTCTCCGGCAAATTTCAGATCCTGCGGAATGGCAGAGATTACTGCCCCTGGAAAAATACGGCAGTTCTTTCCGATACGTGCTCCATCCATGATGGTTACGTTCGGTCCTATCCAGGTTCCCTCGCCGATCTCAACGTTTTTGTGTATTGTAACAAAAGGCTCGATTACTACATTATCGGCAATTTTCGCCTGAGGGTGTATATATGCTAGAGGTTGGATCATTGTTCTTCGTTTTTCACTTTTACAATCTGAGCCATTAGTTCGGCTTCTACTACAACTTTTTCACCAACCATCCCAACGCCTTTCATTTGCGCTATTCCACGGCGGATAGGTGTCATGAGATCACATCTGTATATTACGGTGTCGCCCGGCGTAACCTGTGCTTTAAACCGTGCATTCTCAATTTTCAGGAATAAGGTAAGCCAGTTTTCAGGATCCGGTACCGTATTTAATACAAGGATGCCACCTGTTTGTGCCATTGCTTCAATATGTAGTACCCCTGGAAAAATAGGAGAACCAGGAAAGTGACCTCTGAAGAAGTCCTCATTCATAGTTACGTTCTTTAATCCCACTACATGGTTTTTAGTGAGCTCGAGGATCTTATCAACAAGAAGAAAAGGTTGCCTGTGCGGCAATATATTCATGATCTGAGTCGTATCATAAACAGGAGGCATGGTAGGGTCGTATACCTTTACCGTTTTTTTACTCCTTTCTCTCTTAATCTGTGCTTTTATCCGTTTTGCGAAAGCAACGTTAGCAGCATGTCCCGGTCTGGCCGCCATGATGTGACCTCTCAAAGGAGTCCCTACCAATGCCAGGTCGCCGATCATATCAAGAAGCTTGTGCCGTGCCGGTTCATTTTGATGGCGTAGTTCTATATTGTTGAGTATTCCTTCTTTTGCAACATCAATATCTTCCCTGTGAAATAGTACTGCCAGGTGCTTTAGTTCATCTTTACTCACCTCCTTGTCTACCACAACAATAGCATTATTCAGGTCGCCGCCTTTGATCAGGTTGTGTTCAAGAAGCATTTCAAGCTCGTGAAGGAAGCAAAAGGTGCGGCTGGAGGCCACCTCTTTCTTGAATTCAGAAATACCTGTTATAGCTGCATGCTGACTGCCCAGTACCGGCGAATTATAGTCAATCATACAGGTAAAACGGTAATCATCCTCAAGAGGCATTGCTACCATTTCCACACGCCTGTCGGGTTCTGTATAATGAATATTGTTCGGAATGACATAATATTCACGGTCCGCTTCCTGTTCTACTAAACCAGCTTTTTCAAAAGCCTCAATGAACTGGATCGAGCTTCCGTCCATGATAGGTGTTTCAGGGCCGTCGAGTTCAATTAATACATTGTCAATCTGGAAACCGACAAGTGCGGCAAGTACGTGTTCAACAGTGCTTACACTGGCACCGTTCTGTGAAATAGTTGTACCCCTTGATGTATCAGTAACATTGTCAACATCGGCATCAATTATAGGCTGACCGTCTATATCAACCCGTTTAAATTTGTAGCCATGGTTTTCGGGAGCGGGCTTAAATGTCATATTTACAGGTTGTCCTGTATGTAGACCTGTTCCTGAAATGGTAATCTCTTCCCTTATAGTTCTTTGTTTAACATTCATGTCCTGATGCATGTATCAACTATTTTTTAAAGTTTGTCTTTGAGTGCTTTTTCAAGTTGTTCCAGTTTTCGTTCCAGGTCTGGAAGCCTGTTGAAGATGACCTGTGCACGCATCTGATTGGTATAGCTGGAAAATGGCGTTCCTGCCCACTTCTTTCCTTCTTCCTCAATTGATCGGTTTACACCGGATTGGGCCTGGATCTGGCTGCCTTTAGCTACCGAGATGTGACCGACAATTCCTACCTGTCCGCCAATGATACACTGTTCTCCTATCTTCGAACTGCCGGAAACGCCTGTTTGGGCAGCAATGACAGTGTTCTTTCCAATCTCAGCGTTATGAGCTATCTGAATGAGATTATCCAGTTTTACTCCCTGCCGTATGATGGTTGAACCCATAGTGGCACGATCGATAGAGGAGTTCGCACCAATTTCTACATCGTCTTCTATAATTACATTCCCAATCTGGCTGATCTTATTATAACTGCCGTCGGCCTGAGGCGCAAAGCCGAATCCGTCGCTCCCGATAACAGAACCAGCATGAATGACAACGCGTGATCCTATTTTGCAATCATGGTAAATCTTTACCCCCGGGAAAAACGTACAATCATCACCGACTTCTGCATTGTCTCCGATGTAGGTCTGGGGATAGATCTTACAATTATCGCCCACAATTGCACCTGCTCCGATATAAGCGAATGCTCCTATATAGGCATCTTTTCCGATTCTTGCAGAAGGATGAACAAAAGATGGCTGCTCTATCCCAACCTTGTTCAGTTTAATAGTGTTATATTTCTCCAGTAAAATGGAAAAAGCACTATATGGGTCCTTTACCCTTACCAGGGTAGCATTTACTTCTGAAGATGGGACGAAATCCTCGCCAACAATCACGATCGAAGCGTTAGTTTGATATAAGAACGACTCGTATTTTGGATTGGCAAGAAATGAGAGGGAACCCGTACCGGCTTCTTCAATTTTGGCCAGCTCATTTACTGTAACGTCCGGATTTCCATCCACATTTCCATTCAGTAAAATTCCGATCTGTTGGGCAGTAAATTGCATCGGGCAAATTTATATGTTATTAGTTTATGAACAAATTTGAAAAATATTAGTTCTTACCGGGCTTAAACTCAGTTAAATCACACTGATTTTAATTCCTTTGTATAGCAAAGAATGTGTTTTTTTACCGTTTGTGCAAGAGCTTCCAGTGTAGAATTATCGGATGCCCCCGTTATGTCTTTAACGGATACGTCTTTCGTTAAAATGTAAATATTCCCGTCACCCACTTTATATGCATTATTTATAACAGTGTCTGCAAAAACAAAATAACTTGTTTCCGCTTCGGTAACCGGATAAAGATTCTTTGCCATGGTCCGCAACTCTGTTATCTTGCCTTCATCCGGAAGATCATTCGTCATCTCTGTTTTATAAAGAGATCTGCTTAGTAAACTTTTACATAGATAGGAAAGAACGAAATCATCCGCTCCTGCCCATACCTTAATAGATGTATAGATGTCGTAATCATCCAGTGATGAAAAACATTCCAGATGCACCGGGTCTTCTTCAAAATCCTTCTTCGTGACAGACTTTACCAGGAAATGACGAAAATTAGGTGTCGCAAATAAATCTTCTCCGTGAGAGGCAAGAAACTTTGCCCTCTTCAGGATATTAACCAACATGTGTTCCGCAGATACGGATGTTTTATGAAGATATACCTGCCAGTACATCAGCCTTCTGGCAATGAGGAATTTTTCAATTGAATAAATGGCTTTTTCCTCAACAACAAGCTGCCCGTCAGATACATTCAGCATTTTTATAATCCTGTCAAAACCAATTATACCTTCCGAAACCCCCGTGAAGAAACTGTCTCTGCTCAGGTAATCCATCCTGTCGCAGTCAAGCTGACTTGATACCAACTGATGGAGGAACGGTTTATGATACCGGTTATTGAAGACTTCAAGGGCCAGTTCAAGTTTATTGCCGAATTGCCGGTTCAGGTTATTCATCAGAAGTGAAGAAATATGTTCATGCGAAATTCCTTCCACGATGGTATGCTCCAGCGCATGAGAGAACGGGCCATGACCGATATCATGCAGCAGGATTGCCACATTAGCAGCTTCTTCCTCTTCCACGGTGATCTCGTGTCCCTTCCCTCTCAGTGTTTCAATCGCCATTCCCATAAGATGCATAGCGCCAATAGCATGGTGGAAACGTGTATGAATCGCTCCCGGGTATACCAGGTAAGCCATTCCCATCTGTTTGATATTGCGTAGCCGCTGGAAATAAGGATGCTCAATTAAATCAAATATGAGGCCCGCTGGTATTGTAATAAAACCGTAAACCGGATCGTTAATTATTTTTTTCTTGTTCAAGTTAATGTCCCCTCTGCAAAATTGTTAAAATTCCCTAATACAAAAACATGTATTATTGTTATAAGTTGTTAAAATAAAATAACCCACATAATTATTAAATAGAAATGCAGGAAACCACAATATTATGGGCAGATGATGAAATAGACTTTTTAAAGCCCCATATAATGTTTCTCAAAGAAAAGGGATACGAAGTAAAAACGGTAACTAACGGGCGTGATGCTGTCGAGGCTTTTAAAGAGGGATATTTTGATATCATATTTCTTGATGAAAACATGCCTGGGCTTACAGGCCTCGAAACGCTTGCCGAAATCAAAAACCTGAATCCCGACATTCCGATAGTTCTCATAACGAAGAACGAAGAAGAATATCTTATGGAAGATGCAATCGGTTCAAAGATTGACGATTATCTGATCAAGCCGGTAAATCCACGGCAAATCCAGTTGACCATCAAGAAGCTGACTGAAAATAAAAGGCTGATCAGCGAGAAAACATCCATGGCCTATCAGCAGGACTTCCGTAACCTGGGCATGACGCTGAATGACAACCTGAATTTTACCGAATGGGTAGAAATTTATAAGAAACTGGTCTTTTGGGAATTGTCGCTTGAGAAGCTTGAGGATGCAGGAATGCATGAGATTCTGACTATGCAGAAGGCGGAGGCAAATGTTCAGTTCTCAAAATTCATTGAAAAGAATTATCTCAGCTGGATAAAAAACCCGGATGAAGGGCCGGTTATGTCGCATCAGTTACTCAGGCGGAAATTGTTTCCTTCGCTGGAAACGTCGAAGCCTACATTTTTTATTCTCATAGATAACTTACGCTATGATCAATGGAAGGTGATCAACTCGATTATAACCGAGAATTTTAGGGCAGACGAGGAAGATACTTATTACAGCATACTGCCTACGGCAACACAATATGCAAGGAATGCGATCTTTTCCGGTCTATTGCCCCTTGATATGGAGAAACGATATCCGTCGATGTGGCAGAATGACGAAGATGAGGGGGGAAAGAACTTATTTGAAGAACAGTTTCTGGCCGATCAGGTACAAAGGGTTGCACGAAGGGAGTTAAAACATTCTTATAACAAGATCCTGACTTATGAACAAGGAAAAGAGCTTGTCGACAATTTCAACAACCTTATGGGAAATGAACTCAATGTCATCGTGTATAATTTTGTTGACATGTTGTCGCACGCCAGGACCGATATGGCCATGATCAGGGAACTGGCGAATGATGAAGCAGCCTACAGGTCACTGACATTATCCTGGTTTATACATTCTCCCCTGCTTGAGCTGCTCAAAAAGCTCGCTCAAAAGAATGTAAAGCTTGTCATAACCACCGACCATGGTACGATCCGGGTAAAGCATCCAAGCAAAGTCATTGGAGACCGGAATACAAATACAAATCTTCGTTATAAACAGGGAAAGAATCTCAATTTTACTCCTAAAGAAGTCTTTCACATTAAAAACCCTCATGAAGCTTTATTGCCGAAACTTCATGTCAGTTCAAGTTTTATTTTCGCGAAAGAGGACAGCTATTTCGTTTATCCGAATAATTACAATCACTTTGTTAATTATTATAATGAGACCTTTCAACACGGGGGAATTTCTTTAGAAGAGATGATCGTTCCGTATGTTTCGTATAGCCCGCGGTAGGCATATAAGACTAAGAAGATAAGAATCAGGAATAAGAAACCAGCAGCTCTTAATTCCCGGTTCTTAACTTTAACTATCTTTGTATATGGAATCTGGAATTTCTAGTCTGGAAGAATTGCCGGGAGTGGCTGAAAAACTCATCTCATTTGCCGCAGATGAGCGCATATTTCTTTTTTTCGGTGATATGGGAGCCGGCAAGACCACTTTAATTAAGGAGATGTGCCGCATCCTCGGTGTGAAGAGAACCGTTTCGAGCCCAACCTTTTCCATTGTCAATGAGTATGAGTCGGATGCAGGAGTGATCTTTCATTTTGACTTTTACAGGCTCAAAAATGAAACGGAAGCACTTGATCTCGGATATGAGGATTATTTTTATTCGGGCAACTATTGTTTTGTCGAATGGCCCGAAAAGATTCCAGGCCTTATTCCCGATCATCATGTAAAAGTGAATATAGCATCCCTGGGAGAGACATCAAGACATATCGCCGCAGGTAAACATTAAACGATTTTTTTGGTAACTTTAAACGCAGAATCTAAAATTCTGTTCAAATTGACCTGATCTGATGATAAATGAACTATCTGACATTGCAAAGCAAGCTATGATACAGCCGCAGGAGGCAATGCTGGAAATCAAGACCAGAAAAAACAGCATTTTTATAGGTATCCCCAAAGAAACTTCTTTCCAGGAGAACCGTATTGCCTTAACGCCTCTTTCTGTTGCGCTTTTGGTGAACAACGGACACCAGGTAATGATAGAGACAGGAGCAGGTGCCGGAGCAAATTTTTCTGACAAGGACTATAGCGAGCAGGGTGCCCGGATCATTTATGATAAAAAGGAAATATTCAAGACGGATATCATTATCAAGATCGGACCTCCTACACAGGAAGAAATATCGATGATGAAGCCCTACCAGGTGCTTTTTTCTACTTTGCAAATGGGTTCTCTTAAGGCGGAAAGCCTGGAGGCCATGATGAAAAAGAAGATCACTGCATTATCGTATGAGTACTTAAGGGATGAAGGGGGGATACTGACGGTCATAAGATCTATGAGTGAGATCGTTGGTGCCACGTCTGTCTTGATCGCTGCTGAGTACCTCAGCAATGTATTCGATGGCAAAGGTTTGATGCTTGGAGGAATTACGGGAGTGCCTCCCACAGAAATTGTTATTCTGGGAGCAGGCACGGTCGGCGAATATGCAGCCCGTACGGCTATATCACTCGGTGCTGAAGTAAAGGTGTTTGATAGTTCCATTTATCGTTTGCGCCGCCTTCAGAATAATATCGGAAACAGGGTTTTTACTTCTGTGATCCAGCCTATCGTGTTGAATAAGGCCATTACCAGCTGTGATGTTGTGATTGGTGCGATCCGTTCTTCTCACGGCCGCAGCCCATGCATTGTTTCAGAAGAAACAGTAAGCAAAATGAAGCCCAATTCAGTAGTCATTGACGTGAGCATTGATCAGGGAGGTTGTTTTGAGACTTCCCGGATTACCAACCATACTCACCCGGTTTTCAGAAAATATGATGTTATTCACTACTGTGTGCCTAACATTGCTTCAAGGGTAGCACGTACGGCCACCTATGCGCTGACTAATATTTTTACACCCATTCTTATGGATATAGGAGAAATGGGCGGCATTATGAATGTTATCTGGGAAAAACCAGGCATCCGTAATGCGACATACCTTTATCAGGGGCATTTAACCAATAAGGACCTGGCAGAGCGGTTTAATATACCCCCAAGAGATCTCGAATTACTCATTATATCACATCGTTAAACAGACCTTATACACAATGAAGTCTTTTTTATTATCACTGGGTATCTTCTTCTTAGT
The DNA here is from genome assembly GCF_003130405.1 of Pararcticibacter amylolyticus. GTDB lineage: Bacteria > Bacteroidota > Bacteroidia > Sphingobacteriales > Sphingobacteriaceae > Arcticibacter > Arcticibacter amylolyticus. Next base: position 333,699 of record NZ_QEAS01000001.1, on the reverse strand, counting down.
CTTACCCTGCACAAGCTATGCACAAACTACTGTTTCCAAGGGTTGGCAGGCTTTTTTGAAAAATGACCGCCAGTCGGCCAAAACAGAGTTTACAGAGGCGCTTAAAAATCCTGAGCAAAAAAAAGAAGCTCTTCTGGGGCTCACCCTTCTGTATGCCAACGATACCTACCTGGGGAATTCATTTACCTGTTTTAAGCAGTTTGTACAGGAAGAGAAAAATGCTGCACCTTATATATTTTCATTGTGGTTTTCGGGACTGCTGAATAGCGATGATCCGGCAACAAATCAGGAAATCATCAGATTCCTCCAGCAGCTTGCCAGTGATCCGTCTTCTGATGGTACTCTCAGGGCAATGGCTTGGTCGCGTTTGGGAAAGGCTTATTCCGACAGTAAAAAAAGAGAGGAAGCGATAAAAGCGTTTAGCAAGATCGGCGCTATAGAAAACTGGGCGATTACCGGTGAATTTGAGAATATCTCAACCTGTGGTTTTGACAAGAGCTACCAGACTCTTAAAAATGCCGGGCCTGATGCCTCTTTTGTCAATAAGTTCGGGGCCAGCGTGAAGTGGTTCGCCCCTCCTTATCAAAGAAGGGATAAATGGTTTGATTTTACGTATTACTTTAATTTTGAGAATTCTGTTGTTTTCTCACAGACATTTGTAAATAGCCCTAAAAAGCAGGAGGTTGAACTTCGGGCGGGTGTCTCCGGCTCTATGAAGGTTTGGGTAAACGACAAACTGATAATATCTGAATCCGAGGAGAGAAATAATGACCTTGATAGTTATATTCAAAAAATTACGTTGAATGAGGGGTATAACAGGATCCTGGTACAGGTTGGCGAGAGTTATGCAGGAAGGTCTAATTTCCTGCTAAGGCTCACAGATCAGCAGGGTAATCCGGTAGCTGGTTTAACATCTCAGTCTTCATCTCAAGCGTATAGCCCGGCAGAGCCTTATAAAAACGAAAAAGTTGAGTCTGCATATGAGAAATTCTTTGAAGATAAATTGAAAGCCAGTCCCGACGATCCTCTTAATCAAATCCTCCTCGCCAAGATCTATCTGCAGGCAGATAAAACATTTGAAGCAAGGCATGTCCTCGACAAGCTCAAAGCTTCTTATCCCGGGAGTACTGCAGTGAATATTCTCTTTATGGAACTGTTTAGTAAGACCGATAACAGAACAGGACTGGAAAGTACCCGCGAGGCGATTAAAATGGCTGATCCAGGACATCCCTGGGCCCTTAATTTCTTCTATAACAGTGCACTTGAAAAGGACGACTACAAGCAGGCTGAAGAATACACTGATAAGCTGGAAGCATTGTACGGTAAAGATGACGGGCAGGTACTTTTAAAAAGAATTAATCTCGCCGGAAAAAATAAAAATCAACCAGAGCTGGTGCGGCTGGCAGAATATGGCTACAGTAGATATCCTCAGGATAAGTCATTTATTGAATATAAATATTTAATAGAACGCGACTTACGGAAGAATAATAAAGCTGTAATTTCATTGTTGAGAGAATACCTGAAGGATCACGATGATTACGATATAGCAAAGGCTCTTGCCAAGACGTATTTTGATTCCGGAAATGCGGACGCAGGAATTAAGGTATATCTTGCAGAGATAGAGAATGATCCGGTAGGTGTTGGGATTTATACAGCTTTATCAAATATATACGCACAATTGCAGAACTACTCTAAAGCGGAGGAAATGCTGAGAAAAGCGATTGCAATAGCTCCATATATCCCCGCATACCACACTGATCTTGCACGCTTACTCAACAGTCAGGGGAAAAAGGATGCTGCGATTGCAGAGTACAAGTCGGCCCTTGATCTTTATCCCAATAGTTACCTGGCTATCAGGGAGCTCAGGAAGCTTGAGGGAAAGAAAGATGTATTTGACTATTTTAAACCTTATGATGTTCAGGCGATGATAAAAGCGGCCCCTGCTGCATCTTCATATCCTGATGATAATGCCCTGGTACTGAATGAAAGTACCCAGGTTGTCATATATCCGGGAGGAGGTTCTGAAGAAAGACACACCATGCTCACGAAGATTTTGAACAGTACCGGAATTGAAGGGTGGAAGGAGTATGCCGCGGGCGTTAAGAACTGGCAGAATTATATTATTGAAGATGCTGAAGTGATCAAGGCAAACGGGAGCAAAGTGCCGGCTGAAGTAAACCAGACGCAGATGGTATTCACCAATCTTGAGGTGGGTGATTGTATTTTTGTGCGCTACAAATTGTTTAATTATTCACAGGGACAGCTTGCTAATAAATTCTGGGACAGTTTTTATTTCAGTCATGGAGCCCCTTCCCTTAGAACGGAGTATAGCGTTCTGGCCGCTAAGAACCAACCCCTGTATTATAAATTTTCCCAGCAGGATATAGAAGTTCAGAAGTCTGATGCAGATGAATTCGTTCTATATTCCTGGGCGAAGGAGAATCAGCCATCATTAAAGTATGAAGATAAAATGCCTGCGATGGACGATGTTGCGAACGTGTTTAATGTGACGACTATTCCGGACTGGAGTTTTATATCCAACTGGTATAACGACTGGGCTTCCGCTAAGGCTAAACCTGCATACGAAGTAAAAGAAGCTGTGAATTCTATTCTTCCGGCCAAAGACAGGATCAGCGATACGGAGAAGGCGGAAAGGATCTATAATTATATCACCAGCAATATCACTTACAGCTCTGTGCCCTTTCGTCAGGGCGGATTAATTCCTCAAAATCCCTCAGCTGTTTTAAATACAAGGATAGGCGACTGTAAGGACGTGTCGACGCTTTTCGTTTCTATGGCCAGGGAAGCAGGGCTAAACGCCCAGCTTGTTCTTGTGAACACAAAGGATGCAGGAGTAAAGGGCATGGTACTTCCCTCTATTAATTTTAACCACTGTATTGTTAAAGTGAATACGGATGGAGCAGACCGTTACCTCGAACTCACTTCTAACTATCTGCCCTTTAGTACACTCAGTGGAAATGAACTTAATTCAGCCATTCTGGATATAGATGGAAAGCAGGATGTAAAGGCCATTAAGTATCTGGATCCTCAGACGCGGAAAGCAAACAATATTGAAAGAAAAACCACCATTTCAATTGATCAGCAGGACTTAGTCATAAAAGAAAAGAACTATCGTGTCGCTGCTCCGGCCGCCTATCTCCGGGAAGCGTATGTTAATTTGAGTGAAAATGATCGCAGGAAACAGATGCAGGAAGCACTGGGGAAATCGTTTCAGTCGGCTGAGCTCAGCAGGCTCTCCTTCAGGAACCTTGCAAATAGCGGTGCGCGCGATACTCTCTATACGGAAATTGACTACCGGATCAGGGATGATGTGAAGAAGGTAGGAGGATTGAACATTTTCTCACTACCATGGACGGATAAAGCAGCTGCAGGGGATTTTACTTTGTCATTTCCCAGAAAATTCCCGCTCGATCTTTCTCAATTGTACTATTTTGACTCGGAAACAGAGACGATTACACTTCAGATACCCGCTGGTAAAAAGTTAATCGAGAACCTTACTCCAATGAAGATTTCGAATGAATTTATGGACTACAGCCTGAGTATGAAACAGAATGCCAATGCTATAACTTACACCAGGACCGTTAAATTGAAACAAACAAATATTCCGGCTGATCAGGTGCAGGCATTTCAGGAGTTTTATAAAAGGATCATAACGGTCGATAATAAGCAACTGGCTTTTAGATAATAAATTGCAGAAATGCCTTCCGCTGAATCATAAATTTCTAAAACACTTTTCCTTTATATTTTCTTCTTATGGGAGGAAAATATAAAGGTTTATGAAGCTAAACAAACAATACTTTAAAGATCTGTGGCAGGTTGTATTAGGGGCTGGGAGTGCGTTCTCTCAGGACAAAGCTCTGAAGTATAGCGGTTCTCTTGCTTATAGTACTATTTTTGCTTTATCTCCTCTTCTCGTATTGATCATTTCCGTTGCCAGTATATTTTATCCGGAAAGGGCAGAGGTTCAGAACAAGCTTTTTGGTGAGATCAGTGCAATGGTAGGGCCTGATACAGCCTTACAGTTACAGCAATTGATTGAAAAAAGTGCTGTATCAGGAAAATCAACTATTTCCCTCGTCATTAGTATTGTTATCCTGTTAATTGGTGCATCCGCTATTTTCACTGAGATTCAGGACACCCTTAACATCATTTGGCGGGTAAGGCCGAAACCCAAAAAGGGAATTCAGAAAATGCTGATCAACAGAGTGCTCTCTTTCTCCATGATCATCAGTCTTGGGTTTTTGCTTGTCGTATCGCTAATCATCAACGGGGTCGTAGCTGTGATAAGTGAACGGCTGAAGATGTATTTCCCTGATATAACCGTGATACTGGTCCTTGCTTTTAATATTCTACTTACCTTTCTGATCATTTCCTTCCTTTTTGGGATAATTTTTAAGTTTTTACCGGATGTTAAAATTTCCTGGAAAGATGTAAGAGTAGGAGCAATAACTACAGCATTATTATTCATGCTTGGGCGTTATCTGATTGGATTATATATGGAGCTTGCTGGTACAGGATCTACCTTTGGTGCCGCCGGTTCTCTCATTGTTATATTGACCTGGGTATATTACACCGCTGCAATTCTTTATTTCGGTGCAGAATTCACACAGGTATATGCTGAAAAGTTTGGAAATGCTATCCGTCCCGCACCGTATGCTGTTCACGTCGTTCAGCGGGAAGAAGAAGTTGAGGTCGATAAGCTTCCCCCGCAGGGATATTGCAAAGTAGACGAAAAGGGCAATCCAACAAAAGACTGTGAATCATAAGCGAGTGACAGACGGGGGTTATGATCCCTGTCTGTCCGCATATCCAAATACCTTTTGAAGAAGAGATGTATTTCTGGCAGAGATGTTCTGTCTTATTTTTAGTTCTTCTTTCGCAATTTCAATGAATAAGCCATCGATCGCTTTCTGTGTTACATAAGAAGTAAGATCGGGATTAATGTCGGTAACCAGGGGAATTTGGTTATATCGGGACACTGCTTCTCCCCAATATTTGGTTGCTCCCGCCTGACCGAGACTATTTTGAATGACCGGTTTAAACTTCTCTGTCAGCTGCGCATTCGTGACGCGCTTAAAGTACTGTGTAGCCGCATCGTCTTGTTTTCCAAGAAGGATATTAGTTGCGTCTGCAATTGTCATTTGTTTGATCGCAGAGATGAAAATTGGCTTAGCTTCAGCAGCTGCACTTTCTGCGGCTCTGTTGAGGCTGGTTATAACATTGTCGCAGAGCTGATTCAGACCTAGCTTCCGCAAAGTATTTTCAGCCTTTTGTGCTTCCGGAGGAAACAGGATCTTTACCGCCAGGTTTCCCAGAAAGCCGTCCTGCGCATGGAGCCTGCTGGTACCGTTATTGGTCCCTGCTTCCAGTGCTTGTTTGAGGCCTAGTGCTATCTCCGTTGCAGTCGGTGTTCCAAGTGACTGGTTTAAAACCTTTGCCGTTTGATTTAACGTTTCGCAGCTGCTTAGCAGAAGACCTGCGCTGAGGAGGGTGATAGTAAATATATGTTTCATTTTCATTAAATTTCTTTAATAACAGCAATTTTTTTGCCACAGAAGATGCTGGCTTAATGTATTAAAGCATTCCTCTGAATATTTCTTACCTACGGGTGCAAAAAAAGGACTATTTAATGTTATGAGGAAGAAAAACAGTAAATTTGTTTCCTGTTCCCGTGTAAATGCAGGAGAAGAGAATAACCGGTAATTGTAGTAAATATTGATGTCCGGGTGGTCGGAATAGAGGAGCTTGCAAAATATAGTAAGCCATCTGAATTAATTTATAAAGCAAATCTGTACCTTGAAGTTTGTCAAAAATAAGTATCCGCGTGGAGAGGCCGGAGAGGCACAGATGCTTGCTGAATATCAGCGGACTGGTGATCTTGAGATCCTTGGAGAGCTCTACCAGAATTATATGGCTCTTGTATACGGTTTGTGTCTGCGGTACTTTAAAGATGAAGATCAGAGTAAAGATGCTGTAATGCAGATCTTCGAAGAGCTTGTAGAGAAATTACGGAAATACGAGGTTACCAATTTCAAAAGCTGGCTTTATACTTTGGCCAGGAATTATTGTCTCATGGTATTGAGAAGTAATTCTAAGCATACCTTTATATCTGTAGAAGACGGCATTGTGGAAAAAGCCGAAATAGTGCATCTTAATATAGATGACTCTAAAGAGGGGGCTCTCAACTCAATGGAAAGATGCATGGAGAAACTTCCTGAAGAACAAAGGCTTAGTATAGATCTCTTTTATCTCCAGGAGAAGTGTTATAAAGAGGTTTCCGATATTACGGGTTTTGATATGAACAAAGTAAAAAGTTACATTCAGAACGGTAAGCGGAACCTGAAAATTTGTATGGAAAAGAATAGTGGAAACGAATAATATTAAATATAGCTTAATTCAACAGTATCTGGAAGGCAAACTGGATCCTAAAGCGATGCATGAATTGGAGAAGCAGGCACTTGAAGATCCTTTTCTCGCTGAAGCTATCGAGGGGTATTCTTCTGCCGGGGAATCTGCATATCACAACCTGAGCATATTGCAGCGGCAGTTGGAAGAGCGCATCGTCCGGAAAGATGAGAATAAGAGTATTTTTTATTTTACCTGGCAAAGGCTGAGTGTTGCAGCAGCGGCAGGCCTGATGTTTGTGTCTGCTGGTATTCTTTTCTGGATGAAGGGAAGCCATCGTGACACGCAACTTGCCGTGCAGAAGCATGTGGAAGTGAAGCTTACTCCGGCTGACAGCCTCGGAATGCAATCCGACGCGGCGGAAACAGGAAGAAATGCCGTATTAGCGGATTCTTTATCTTCAGACGCTCCCATCGCGCGGGCAGACGCCGGTAAGGAAATATTTACAATACAGAGTCAGAAAGTTGCCTCTGCCCAAAATAAGCAACAAATAACAGTTTTATCGGCACGTGTAGTGGATACCCTAAGGAGAGCCCTGAATGGCCAGGGCACAGCTGACAACGTACCTGTTCAAACCTCGGGTATATCATCCTCTGCCTTATCTGAACCAGGCGATACTTCAGCGGTTATCCATGGTTCGGCTGCGTATAAGACCAGGACAATTTCAGGCAAGGTATCAAAAGAGGGAGGGGAGCCACTTCCCGGTGTTTATGTAAAACGCGAAGGGGGGGGGGGCGCTGCCACAACAAACGCTGAAGGCATGTTTGCTCTGGCTGATTCAACTTCCGGTAATGTATCTTTCTCCGCTCCCGGATATGAATCTCAGGTTAGACGGGTAGAAGCGGGAGAGCCCGTTGTGGTAATTATGAGGCTGTCTAATGGTACCTCTGCGCCGGCCGCCACCTTGTCCCGGCAGGTCCGGCCGGAGCCCGTTTCCGGCTGGAGCAAATACAACATCTATTTAAGAGAGAATATAAAGCTTGCTAAAGACAAACAAGTAACTGGAACTGTAGTGGTCCGTTTTAAAGTAAACTCAGGGGGTATACTCAGCGGTTTCAGTATAGAAAAAGGACTTAACGAAGCATGTAATAAAGAAGCGGTCAGGCTGATTGAGGAGGGACCGGCATGGCGTTCAGGCTCTGGTAAAGATACAGAAGAGGTACAGGTGACGGTATCCTTCGGAAAATAATCATAACACTTAAATTCTCTTTTTCCGGTATGACGAAATATATCTCATTCCCTGTTCTGGTACTGAGTACTTTTTTATTGATAGCATGTAGCCGGAATAACTCCGGTTCTGAAACTGAAAAGAAAGATCCGCACTCGTTTGCTAACCCGGCACAGGTACGTGTAAGTCATCTTGATCTCGATCTGAAAATAGATTTTATAAACCAGAGTATAGATGGAAAAGCAGAATGGGCAATTGAAAATATTGCAAAAACGGATACAGTCATTTTCGACACCAAAGAGATCAAAATTGAAAAGGTGACACTGGGTGATGACCACCGTGAAACTTCTTATTCCCTCGGGGAAAAGGATAAATACCTTGGACAGGCTCTGAAGATAAAGATTAGCCCCTCTACGTCCAAAGTTACTATCTGGTACAAAACCTCGAAAGATGCTGCTGCGCTGCAGTGGCTGAATCCTGAGCAGACTCTGGGTAAAAAACATCCGTTTTTATATACCCAGTCTGAAGCTATTCTCGCCCGTACCTGGGTACCTTGCCAGGACAGTCCGGGCATCCGGTTTACATATAATGCATCTGTGACTGTTCCTCAGGGTCTAATGGCTCTGATGAGTGCTGAAAATCCGCAGCAACGATCGGCAAATGGAAGATATACCTTCAGACAACCGCACCCTATACCTTCTTATCTGATGGCTCTTGCTGTTGGTGATCTTGATTTTAAAGCTGTGGACAAACGGACTGGCATATATGCTGAACCGGCAGCGCTGGATAAAGCTGCATGGGAGTTTGCAGATATGGGTAAGATGGTGGATGCTGCGGAGAAATTATATGGTCCGTACAGGTGGGGGAGATACGATGTTCTGGTACTGCCGCCGAGCTTTCCTTTCGGTGGCATGGAGAATCCTATGTTAACATTTGCTACACCCACGGTGATAGCCGGAGACAGATCCCTCGTGAGCCTGGTGGCACATGAGCTCGCTCATAGCTGGAGCGGAAACCTAGTCACAAACGCCACATGGAATGACTTTTGGCTGAACGAAGGCTTTACTGTTTATTTTGAGCGAAGGATCATTGAAGAAGTGTACGGAAAGCAGGAAGCCCGCATGCAGGAGGTATTGGGCTTTGAGTCATTAAAGGAGACCATCGCAGATATGGGTAAAGAAAATAAAGATACCAGGCTCAAAGGAAACTTCGCAGGGAGAGATCCGGACGACGGTATGACGGACATTGCCTACGAGAAGGGATACTCGTTTCTGCGAACAATCGAAGAAGCGGCGGGGCGGCAGGCATTTGATGCGTTTCTGAAGCAGTACTTTAAACGTCATTCTTTTCAATCTGTAACGACTGAGGACTTTGTGAATGATCTTGAGACCGGCCTGATTAACAAAAACCCCGGGCTGCGTGATAAAATTGAGATGTCCCGCTGGATTTATGAGCCAGGTATACCTGCAAATGTACCTCCGGTAAACTCCCGGGAATTTGAAGCGATAGATTCTATGGTTTCTTCGTGGAAAAATAGTCTGCATATCGGAGAACTGAGAAAACAGCTAAAGACCGCCAATGAACTTTTATATTTCATCAAAGCTCTTCCTGATAGTATTTCGGCAGCACATCTGAAGGCCTTAGATAAGGAGTTTTCTTTTACACGTTCTGGAAATGCAGAAATTCAATGTTCCTGGTATCTTCTGGCAATCAGGCATCACTATACTCCGGCGTATTCTTACATTGAAGAATTTCTGACAAATGTCGGACGGCGTAAATTCCTGATCCCCTTATATAAGGAAATGGTTTTAACTAAAGACGGTAAAGCATGGGCAAAAGAGATCTATAAAAAGGCAAGGCCTAACTATCACTCTGTTTCCTATAATACCATAGACGCCATCCTTAAATAAGAGAAGAATTTAAGCGTAAAACTTGGGCATACTGAGATTGTACTTTACTGCTACAAGTCTGATCCCGCAAACCAGTGATATGGTAATAACCCGGGAAAGATCTTTATCTATTACTTGTATAAGGAGAAAGTATATTACGCCACCAACAATACAAGCAGTTGCATAAATCTCTTTTCTGAAGATCTGCGGGATATTGTTCAGCAGGATATCCCTTAATACTCCTCCAAAACTGCCTGTAATAGTCCCAAGGATGATGCATATGCCCGGATCCAAACCAGTTACCACTCCCTTTTGAATGCCGATCATGGTAAAAAGGCCGAGTCCTACAGCGTCAAAAAAAACGAATGTGGTTTTCAGGTTCTTAATGTAATTCTTGATAAACAGGGTGATGATCCCTGTAACGAAGATGAGAATTGGAATGTCGGGTGTTCTCATCCAGGTCACTGGAGTGAAACCGATAAGCACATCCCTTATTGTCCCGCCTCCGAGAGCTGTTACAAAACCTATTATCAGTACTCCAAAAGCGTCGAATCTCTTTTGCATGGCAGAGAATGCCCCTGAAATGGTAAATACGATAATTCCCAGGACCTCTATAAAGTATGAGATATTTTGTGTCATTCGGGATTTATAACAGTATAAAAGATTTAAAGATTATTACAAATGTCTCCTTTTTTATTGAAAAAAGCATTGGATATAAACAGGAAAGGACGTCGTTTCCGGCGTCCTTTTCTTGTTTATATCCTTTTACCGGTATCTAAAGGAACATGTTTATAACCAGATAAACAAGTCCGGCCAGTATAGCCGATACCGGGATTGTTAAGATCCATGCCCATACAAGGTTGATGGTGACACCCCATCGTACCGCTGATACTCTTTTAGTAAGTCCAACCCCGATAATTGATCCGGTTATGGTGTGAGTAGTGGATACAGGGATGGCAAAGTGCTCGGTAATGCCTAACGTAATAGCACCCGCAGTTTCAGCGCCAACTCCTTCAAGAGCTGTAACTTTAGTTATCCTCGAACCCATCGTTTTAACGATCCGCCATCCGCCGCTCATTGTTCCAAACGCAATGGCGCTGTAACATACGATCGGAACCCATTCAGGCATATGATCTTCACTGCTGATTACATTGGAAGCAACTAATGCAACATAGATGATCCCCATAACTTTTTGCGCGTCATTTCCGCCGTGAGCAAAACTTAAGGCAGCAGACGATACCAGCTGCAGGCGCTTAAACCATTTTTCTGCTGTGGCTGGCTTCGACCATCGGCTAAGATTCACAATTATCAGGGTTATGATAACAGATATGATCATACCTATAATCGGCGCCAAAACAATGAAGGAAAGAATCTTGAATACATAACCCAGGTTGAGGGCCTCCATGGGAGTATGTCCGTTAAGTAATGCATAGGTTATTCCCGCCCCTGCGAAGCCACCTATTAAAGTATGGCTTGAGCTTGAAGGAATTCCATAATACCATGTAAACAGGTTCCATGTAATTGCTGCAACCAGCCCGGCCAGTACAACATGCATGGTAATGAAGTTCTCCACGACTGTTTTAGCAACAGTATTGGCAACTTTATGATCGTCAAAGTAAAAGTAAGCTGCAAAATTAAAGAGTGCTGCCCACAGAACTGCCTGAAAAGGAGACAGAACCTTTGTTGAAACTACTGTAGCAATAGAATTTGCCGCATCGTGAAATCCGTTAATGTAATCGAACAGAACAGCCAGGATAACGACAACTACTAAAAGGGTTGTGACCATTTTTAGTTGATTTTAGTTTATGCGTTCTTTACAAGAATAGTTTCCAATACATTGGCGGCATCCTCGCATTTGTCTGTTGCTGTTTCCAGTGCAGAAAGGATCTCTTTATATTTGATGATCAGCTTTGTGTCTTGTTCATATTCAAACAGATCGGCAACTGCACGGTCAAAAACATAGTCTGCCTGATTTTCCATGCTGTTAATACGTACACAGGAATCCGTTATGAGGCGGATGTTCTTCAGGTTCTTTAATTCACCCACAGCTTTATTCAGATCTATACATCCCTGAAGGATCAGCTCAGCAAGCTTTGTGAACGGTGCGGTAATATCCGTAACCTTGTAAAGCGACATACGGGCGGCAGATCCATGAATAAAATCGGCTATGTCGTCGATAGCTGAAGCCAGGGCGTGGATATCTTCCCGGTCAAATGGTGTTATAAAGTTTTTACCAAGTTCAAGAAAGATCTGGTGAGTGATATCATCACCTACATGCTCGAGGTCTTCAATTTTTTTGGTAAGTTCTGCTCTCCTGTTTGGATCAGAGGAGTTAACCAGTTCGTTTAATGCTTCTCCTAAATGTATAAGGTTTCCGCTTGCTTTTTCGAACAAGGGGAAAAACTTCCTGTCCTTCGGTACGAAGTATTGGAAAATGCTGTTTAATGACATATATTGCTTTAAAAACTCAGCAAAGGTATCAATACAATGTTAAGTTAATGTTAATTGTTAATTAAGACATTCCTGAACCGCGCCAGGGCTTAACTTAAATCGGAAAACTGCTCTTTGCTCTGGCGAGGGTAAACGCAAATGTAGAACCGAGCCCTTCCGTACTGCGTACTGTGATGGTTTGCTGATGAGCTTCCAGTATATGTTTAACGATCGCGAGACCAAGACCCGATCCGCCAATCTGCCTTGACCGGCTTTGATCGGTTCTGAAAAACCGTTCAAACAATCTGGGCAAATGTTTCTCTTCTATGCCGGCTCCATCGTCTGTTACTTCTACCAGGATCTGATCGTGAAGTTCAAATGTCTTTATTGCAGTCGTCCCGTTTTCTTTGCCGTATTTTATTGAATTGTCTATAAGGTTAATCAACACCTGGCAGATCTTGTCTCTGTCAGCGTATACAAGTGTGGGAATGTGGTATTTATCTTTGAAGATGAGCTCGATCGTCTGGCTCTTCGCCTTAAGCTCCATTTGTTCAATAACCTCTTTTATCAGAACAGTAAGATCGAACTTCTTATAATTTAATTGCATCTCCCCGCTTTCGAGCTTGGAGATAGAATCGAGGTCTTTAATCAAAAGGCTCAGCCTGTCGATATTTTTTGACGCTTTATCAAGGAACTGCTTTGCCAGCTCCGGATCCTCCATTGCATCGTCCTGTAGGGCTTCTATGTAACCCTGTACAGCAAAAAGAGGGGTCTTCAGTTCATGTGAAATATTCCCCAGGAAATCTCTCCTGAACTGTTCCTGCTGCTTCAGCGCGTCTATCTCCGTTTTTTTAACCCTTGCCCATTCTTTTACTTCATTTTCCACGTCATTAATAGGATCGTCACTTACGTATTCTCCCAGTGCGTCCTTGAGGTCTTTGCCTAACTTCAGATTGTGGATCAGTTTATAAATGAGCTTGATTTTACTATAAATATACCGCTCTATCAGGTAATAGAACACGATATAACAAATCACTAAGGTGATAATAAAAGTTAAAAGAAGGTCATATATATTGCCCTGGAAATAATAATTCACCAGAGCGAGAGTAAGAGCTACGACAAACGCATTTATAAAAACTAATTCCCTGAGTTTCATTATACAATGATACTATTTTTCTCCATTCCACTCAGCATAAAACTGATTAAGAAAATCTTCCATAAAAAGATGCCTTTTTTCCGCAAGGCGTTTTCCGGCAGCAGTATTCATTTTATCCTTCAGCAAAAGAAGCTTCTCGTAAAAATGATTGATAGTAGGCGCTGTGTTTTTTTTATAATCCTCTTTGCTCATATTTAGATTTGGGGGGATCTGCGGATTAAAGAGTTCGCGATTTTTATATCCGCCATAGGTAAAGGCCCGTGCTATACCTATGGCACCTATGGCATCCAGTCTGTCTGCGTCCTGCACAACCTCCAGTTCCTTTGAATGGAAAGTAAGCTTTCCAAGGCTGGATTTGAATGACATATTTCTAATAATCTGTTCCACGTGGAATGCTATATCCTGCTGTAATCCAATTGACTGCATGAATTTTTTGGCTGTTTCAGGACCAATCTCCTCGTCGCCGTTGTGGAACTTAGGATCTGCAATATCGTGCAGGAGAGACGCGAGTTCCACAATCAGCCCGTCTACCTGTTCTTCAAGGGCAATGGCCTTCGCAGTATTCCACACCCTTAATATATGCCACCAGTCATGGCCACTCTCAGCTTCCTTCAGTGAATCTTTCACGAAACGAACCGTTAATTCAACTATTTCTTCTTTTTGCATATCTAAGAGCTGCCTAAATTAGAGATTAGCAGTCAGGGAAGAAATAAATTTTTGCGGGATCTGAATATGCGGAATATGTCCGACACCTTCGAATTCTATCAGCTTAGATCCGGATATCCTGGAAGCGATTTGTTTTCCAAGAACTTTATATTGCCCGTGCCTGGATTGCTCTTCTTTTGAAAGGAGTGCTTTTCCCACGATTGTTTTGTCCTCGAGGCCAATGAACAGCACAACCGGAACCTTTAAATTGCTAAATTCATAAACTACCGGCTGTTCATAGATCATCGTAAAGGTCATTGCCGATACTTTTGCATACCGCGGGAAATCTGCGCTTTTTGCCACCCCGGCTCCGATCTTTACCAGGTAATCATATTCTGGTTTCCAGACAGGAAAATAAGAGGATTCATAGTATTTTCTGACACTGGCAGGAGTTGTTTTTAGTTCTGTCATGTATTGTTCCTCCGTCGTGATGTAGGGAACAAAAGTCCGGTAATCCTCAAAACCGATAGGGTTCTCAAGCAATAACTTCGACACACGGTCCGGGTACTGAAGCGCAAAACGTGTAGCAAGCATGCCACCCATGGAATGGCCAAGAACGGATGTTTTTTGTATTCCGAGGCTGTCCAGAAGCTGCTTGTTGAATTTAGCAAGAAGATGAAAGCTATAATGGATGAAAGCTTTCGATGATTTTCCGAATCCAGGCTGGTCGGGAACAATCACCCGGTACCCTTTTTCAGAAAGAGCTTTTATAACATCTGTCCAGTAATAACCGGCAAAGTTCTTCCCGTGCAAGAGCATAATTGTTTTCCCATTCGGGCTGGCAGGCGCGACGTCCATATATGCCATTCTTAAATCCTGTCCTTCTGCATTTATGTTGATAAAATTCACCGGATAGGGATATTGAACATTTTCGAGCGTAATAGAAAGGGTATCCGGTTGCGCAAATAAAACCGGCGGAATCAACAAATTTAATAAGAGCAGAATTGTCTTCATATCGGGTGTGATTGCATCTCTCTGGTGGCGCTGATAGCTGCGTACCACCTCAATGGTAACTGTATTTAAAAGGAATGGTTTTGATTGTTCAAATGTAAAAGCCCCGGCATTAATTATTGCCGGGGCTTTTCAGATATCATGTTCCGGAACGTCTATTCTGCATGTCCGAAGGACAGCGGTACACGTACAGAAAATGAAATGTTTCTTCCTGCATCCCAGAAGCCATCCTTCTTAAACCTGCTTAAGTGGCTTATGTACGCTTTATCAAGGATATTGCTTGCTGTGATGCTAAGCTGAATGGACTGCTTTCCTGCTTTAACGGTAGTTCCGGCAGAGGCGTTTAAAAGGGAATATGCGCCCGTCGGAGTCTCAAATTGGTCTACGCGCGATTGCCGGAAAAAATTGTCAAGGCCGACTGATATCCAGCTGTCATCCAGGTTCTTTATTTCTGGCTCAAATCTCAGTTCATTCCTTAATACAGGAGCTGGAATAAATGGAAGATCGCTCTTTGTCGAATTGTTCTTCGCTCTTGTCAGCGAGAAAGTATTCTCAAAATGGATCAGGGATACAGGATGCAAAGTTATTCCAGCTTCCAGCCCATATAGATTTGCATTATCCTGGGTGTAGTGATAAACATAGTGATCGTCCAGCATTTCATCTTCCGACAACTGTTTTAGATAAATATAATTATCAATGTAGTTATTATAAATATTTACAAACGCGCTGGCTTTATCTGTATGATATTCAAGAGAGGCATCGGCATAGAAGCTTCTTTCCGGATTCAGTTGCGGATTGCCTACTTCGTATCGCTCAGTCCCTTCGTGCACTCCATCAGTACTCAGTTCGGCTACATTTGGAGCCCGGAAGGCACTTCCAACATTTGCTTTGAAATTGACGGTCTGTGATATCTCATGGGTGATACCCAGCGCACCGCTTATATTTGAAAAATTGTTCGAGAAGTTGCTGAATTTAGGGGTGCCGTCTTCTTCCATTTGTTTCCCGTCGATATTCCGGTAGTCAAACCGAAGCCCGGCGTTGAATGTAGTAGATTTCCAGTTCTTCTTGGCATATAAAAATGCACCTATGTCCTGGCTGTCGTAGTCAGGGATCAATAGCTCCTCCGCTTTATTCTCGTTGTTCTGGAACGCTCCCGAAATGCCTATAACGGGCTCCCAGCCTTTTCTTACCGGGAAGTAGTATTTAAAATCATAGCTGTATGTCTTCAGATCGAAGAACAGGGAAGGGTCGGTTTCGTTTTCCTCAAGCTCCCGTCTTTGATTATTTTGGAAGGCCAGTGTCGAACGGAGTTTCCCTTCTCCAAGGACTATGTAGCTGTTGAGAGCTGTTTTATAATGCCGGATATCTTGCAGAGGGGTAAAGAGATTGCGCGTTTTGTACAGGGAGGGAGAGATAACAGATCCTTCTTCACCTTCATCCTCCGGTTCTGTCACAAACTGGCCCTCCTCATTTCTGGTGTATTCAGGAAGACCTAATTTTTGACGGAACGATGAAAGATCCAGGTGCATATACCCCCAGCTCTTGTTCAATCCCAGCTGCCCGCTCAGATTTGTTTCATGAAACCCGGTATTCGGAAGCCTGTAATCAGGAGTATTGTAGCCAAACGCATTTTTATACGAAGCCCTGCTTCTCCAGACGAATCCGCCTGCATTGCCTTCCAGCATGGCAGAATTACCGCTTAAACCATTATTGGTTGCATAATTACTCAGGATCTCCCCCTTTACTTGCCCGGGAGAAGGAGGAAGAGGATCAATAATGTTGATCACCCCGCCCATAGCGTCAGAGCCATAAAGAAGGCTGGCAGCCCCGCGAAGGATCTCTACCCGTTCGGCGCGATACTGGTCGACTTCTATTCCATGTTCGTCACCCCATTGCTGTCCTTCCTGCTTAACACCGTCAGACAGCGTGATCACCCGGTTGTAACTTAATCCGCGGATTACCGGTTTGGCAATTCCAGATCCTGTAGTGATCTGAGAGACCCCGGGAACCGTAGCAAGAGCTCCGATCAGTGTAGTAGATGGCTTGCGGAGGAGGTCTTCCTTGTTTAGGACCGTGACAGAAGTGCTGTTTCTTTTGTTGGTTGAACTGGCAGCTGTTCCGGTAATGACGACTTCCTGAACTTCTATAACAGTTTTTTGCAGCCTGAAATCAACAGAAACAGGTTTACTTACATCAACCGTCTGTGCGACAGATTTGTATCCTATATACTTTACTTCCAGCAGAAACTGGCCTTTTTGAGGTAGAGAAGGAAAAAAGTACTCGCCTTTCTGGTTGGTAACCACCGAGATTCTAAGCTCAGGAATAGATAGGGTAGCACCGGGAAGAGGATTTCCGGTAGCGACGTCCGTTACCGTTCCCCTGATCGGCGGGGCATCGGCTCTGGCAGTAAAAGCCAGGAATGAAATGAACAGGGAAATATAAAATGAGAATGTTTTCATCTTTAATTGTGTGCTAAAATGAATGGCAGGGTGATTAAACAGGTATAACTGGCGTAAATGCCGCCCGAGTCTGCTTTTAGTGTTGATTCCTAAATATGATTGATAGGGTCGATCATCAACCCCCGAATGAAGGAGCAGGGGGCGGGCCTCTTAAAGAAAGTAGTAAGGAGTCATTTGAAATAAAGATGCATGTGTAGTCAGGATGCAGAAAGCCAGTGAGGGGAATACTGTTAATATCAATCCCTGTCTCATTTGGTTTAATTGCTTCTTTCTGGAAATGAGCTAAACAGACCCAGCATGATGAATTGTTGGAAAGATGGGACTTGTGGCTGCATGAGCCATGCCTGGCCAAATCCTGACAGGTGGTTTCCGAAGAATGATCGTGCAGAAAATCAAGGGACAGGGTAACCGCTGAAAAATGCAGCAGGAATACCCATGACAAAACAACCCTGATTGACTTATGCAGAATCTTCATTTTTAATGCAGCAAAGTTACATTAAAAATATTGATTTAGTTAACAATTAATTTGTATCCTTTTCCATGTACGTTAATAATCTCCACTTTCGGATCATCTTTAAGATACTTTCTCAGCTTACTAAGAAAGACGTCCATGCTTCTGCCATTGAAATAATTATCATCATGCCAGATGCTGATAAGCGCTTCTTCGCGCGTCAGAACATTATTCTTTTTTAAACATAAGAGCCGCAGCAGTTCAGCTTCCTTGGTAGAAACCTTTTGCTGATTATCGTCTTTTCTGATTATCTGCCCTTTGTAATCAAACTGGTAGTCGCCGATCTGGAATTTGTCCTGTTCCTCTGGTTTGCTCTCATTGTTAGAGACTCTTTTAAGCAGAGCATTAATCCGTAACAGAAGTTCTTCAATCCTGAAGGGTTTTGTTATATAATCGTCCCCGCCAAGATTAAATGCCTCTGATTTGTCCTCGATCATTGTTTTGGCGGTTGCAAAAATGATCGGAACAACAGGGTTTATTTTCCTTATATCTTTTCCGAGAGAAAAGCCGTCTTTCTTAGGCATCATCACATCCAGGATACACAGATCAAAATTCTCTTTAGTAAAAATTTCTAAGCCCTCTTCTCCGTCCTTAGCCAGAACAACTTTATACTTGCCTTTCAGCTCCAGGTAATCCTGAAGGAGCAAACCAAGATTCGGGTCGTCTTCTACCAGTAAAATTTTCTTCATTTATAATTATCTCTTAATAATTCTACAACGTAACTTATAAAATATATCTGCATGGATCTCCTGTAGCAAATGTTCAGACTGCCGGCAGGATAATTTCGAATTCCGAACCTTTATCCTTTTCACTCTTAACCTTTACGCTTCCATGATGTCTTTTTACAATGTTATTTACATAGCTAAGACCCAATCCAAATCCCTTCACATCATGGAGATTTCCGGTGGGAATTCTGTAGAACTGCTCGAATATCTTCGACAGTTGGTCTTTATTCATTCCGATTCCCTTGTCAGTCACCTTTATAATTAGGTTTTTTCCTGTATTGGCTGTGCTTATGCTGATCTCCGGCGTCCCTTTACTGTACTTCAGTGCATTGTCTATCAGATTGAAGATAACATTGCTTAAATGAAGTTCGTCCCCTTTTACCTCAGAATGGGACGCATTGAGATTGACAGAAACCTTTGCTTCTTTCTTTGCAAATTGAAGTTGCATACTATCAGCAATTGCAGAAATGAGGTCATTCATATCAAGAGGTTTAAACTCGAGCTTGAGATCGTCTCTGTCTATTTTCGCAATGTTCAATACCCTTTCAATGTGGTTCCCAAGACGAACGTTTTCGTCGTATATGATCCCAGCCAGTCGCTGTATCCTGTTTTGGTCCTCCGTAATTTCAGGATCCTTCAGCGCCTCACTGGCGATCATGATAGTCGCGACAGGAGTTTTAAACTCATGCGTCATATTATTGATGAAATCAGTCTTCATCTCTGAGATCTTTTTCTGCCTGAAGATCGTCAGGATCGTGAATGCAAAACATCCAATCATTACGATAAGAAGACTGGCGGAAGAAGCCAGAATAAAATTCATGTTTTGAATCAGATATCTGCTTTTTTGGGGGAAAGTGATGCTTAGAATACCGGAATCATGGATAATTTCTTTCGGGAAAAGGGTAGTAGAATAAGTGTTGTCATTATCAAAAACCCCTGTTTTGTCGTTTGCGAACAACAGTGAATCAGAATTTGCAGAGCCGATCCTGTAATTATAGGGTAAATTAATGCCCCTTGTTAAAAGTTCAGACCGAAGTAAGGTGTCTACTACAATTGGATTAATCCGGCTTAGCAAGGGAATGTCAAATTGTTCATATTCATTGGCCAGATCTTCAAACAGCGCAGATTTATGGCTGGATGTGGCAGATTTGAAAAATCGGTTGATGTTCTTTACTTCTTTTCTTTTCTCCTCTTCCATCAGCCTGGCGAGCCTTTCCGACTCGTGCTTTTCCTGCTCTTTTTTTAGCTGCTTATTCAGCGTAGGGTTTCTGCGGGGCAGTGACACTACCCTCAGTCCGGCTACAGGATCTTCAATAAGATAATAAACGGTATCGGCATTTCTCTTTCCGGATTTCTGCATTTTCTGAACGTCGCCGTTCTCCACATACAGTTCGTGTACTTCATTCTGAAATACCTGCCCATAATCGTCAACAGACTGATGCATTTTAATCCTGAGGGATACTTTGCTCCTCTGACCCGGATCCCTGAGGTATGTTTCGTAAAAATCATTGTCTATTGTCATCACCCTGGGGAAGCTGCTTCTGAGAATACTGTCCCTCTTTTTAAAATCCCGTTCGATCCGGTTATTCAGCCCTTTTATCCGCGCAACAAATTCTTCAGCCTGGCGGCGTGCAGCTTCCTGTTCCCTTCTTTTTTCCCTTGAGTTTTTTAACTGCTCATCCGCCTGTGCTTTCCGCTTTACGAAAAGCATAGCATCTCTTTTTGCAAGCTTTTTAGTTACCTCGCTCAGGGAGTTATTCACAGAAAGATCAAAAAGCTGAGATTTCTGCCGGTAAGATTCTCTTATGAAATAGTATTGCATACCCATTACCCCCAACAGGGCCGCACTCATCAATCCGATAATAAGGCTGATACTTCTCTTCTTCATCTCATACAAAAATACGTAAGGCACCGTAACAGTACCATGGTTTAACAAATTTTAACACAATGAACTTGAAGAACAGAGATTTAGGGGAGGGAAGTCGTTGTTTCAGCCCTTAAAGTAATCATATGAAAAAAGCCCTTCTTTGCGGGAAGGGCCTCTTAAAAATATTATAGGATGCACTAATCAGAATGGCAAATCGTCGTCCTGGGGCGCTGAATTGAAATCAGCAGGAGGTGCATATTCCGGCGCAGGTGCAGGCGTATTGGTAGCTGTGAGCGCATTTACTCTCCATACAACCAGGGTATTAAAATACGCTGTCTTTCCGTTGCGGTCAGTCCACGGACGACCTCTTAAATTAAAAAATACTTCTACCTGGTCGCCAGGTTTTAAAGTATCAAATAGATTTACTTTATCCTGAAGTGCTTCGAATTTAATATACTCTGGGTAGGAAGGATTCTCTGCATATTCAATAACCAACTCCCGTTTCTTGAATGTTTCCGTTACATTCATTACCGGAGATATTTCATGTACTTTGCCCTTTATATCCATTTTCTCTTTCAATTATTACAAGATTCAAAACTGGCAAATTTAATTGACTAACTTCGCACATATTTTATGGAAGTTTTCAACACTGCAAGTCGTATTCTTGTAACATGTAATAAAAGACTGGCTCCGTATCTCATAACTGAGATAGAAGAGCTTGGTTTAAAAATAGAGAGAAGTTTCAGTACCGGAGTAGAAATTTCGGGAACAGTTAACGATTGTATTGTTCTTAACCTGAATCTCCGCACTGCAAGCCAGGTTCTTTATTCCCTTAAGAGCTTCAATGCTGAAACTCCCGATGATTTGTATAAATCCCTTGTTGAAATTGAATGGGAAGAACTGATTGACTTCGCGGGATATTTTTCGATTACCTCGAATGTCAGTAACGAACATATCAGGACGCCTCTGTTTGCAAATGTGAAGGTTAAGGATGCCATTGTCGACCGAATCAGGGAGAAAAAGAACCTAAGACCCGATTCAGGCCCGCTTGTAAATAAAACCGTGATCCATCTCTACTGGAGAGATAATCAGGCCGAAGTATTCATAGATACTTCGGGAGAGGTTATTTCGAAACACGGCTACAGGAAGCTGCCGGGGAAAGCACCGATGCTCGAGGCCCTTGCTGCCGGGACTATTCTTTCCGGGAAGTGGGACCGCAACAGCTCTTTTGTAAATCCCATGTGCGGATCCGGAACCCTTGCTATTGAGGCTGCACTCATTGCCACAAATAAAAGCCCGGGATACTTTCGCATGAATTATGGTTTTATGCACATCCTCGGATATGATGAGCAAGTGTTCTTTGCCGAAAGAAGGAAGTTAAAAGATAAAGCAAAGAAATCACTTGATTTTAAAATTATAGCTTCTGATATATCAGACGAAGCCATCGATATTGCAAGAAAGAATGCAAAAACAGCCGGCGTAGATCACCTCATAGATTTTCAGGTGTGTGATTTTGAAGAGACGGAAGTTCCCGAAGGCAGCGGTGTAGTGATGTTCAACCCAGAGTATGGTGAAAGGCTGGGAACACATACCAAACTCGAAGCTACCTATAAACGTATCGGCGACTTTCTGAAACAAAAGTGTAAGGGATATTATGGGTACATCTTTACAGGAAATCCCGATCTCGCTAAAAAGATAGGACTGAAAGCTTCCAGAAGAATTGAGTTTTATAATGGGAAACTTGATTGCCGCTTGCTGGAATACGAATTATATGAAGGCACAAAAAGAGAAGAAGCTTAGTTGGTTAACTAAGCTTCTTTATTAATTCTTCTTTAGTCAGTTTCTCCTGCTGCCCGCTTTTCATATCCTTCAATGTTAATTCTCCTGACTGTATCTCCTCACTTCCTATCAGTAAGACAAAAGGAATATTCTTGCTGTCTGCATAAGCCATTTGTTTCTTTATCTTAGCAGCTGAGGGGTATAATTCTGCTGCTATCCCCTTATTGCGGAAACTGAACAGTAAGGGCAGTGCATATTTTTCAGCGTCCTGGTCGAAGTTGGTGATGAGAACTTTCGTGATCTCCGACGATTGTTCAGGGAATAACTTCAACTCGTCGAGAACATCATAGATCCTGTCGGCTCCAAAGGAAATTCCAGCCCCTGTCAGACCTTTTAAACCAAACATCCCTGTGAGGTCGTCATAGCGTCCGCCGCCGCCGATACTACCCATCGCTACCTCGTTTGTTTTCACCTCGAAAATTGCACCGGTATAATAATTCAACCCTCTTGCCAGCGTGATATCCAGTTCTACATTTGGAAGGGATGAAGACGATAGCCGGGCGAGGTAGTCAAATATTGTCTCGATTTCCTTAATGCCCGCCTTGCCCACAGAAGTTGGTTCCAGAACGGCTTTTAATTTTTCAAGTTTTTCAGCATTGTCTCCCTTAAGCAGGATCACCGGTCTTAGCATCTCTATATCCCCGGAAGTGAATCCCCGTTCAAGCAATTCCTTTTCAACTCCATCCAGCCCGATCTTATCAATCTTGTCAATAGCAACTGTCATGTCTACTATCAGCTCCGGCTTCCCTATTATCTCCGCGATCCCTGTTAAGATCTTTCTGTTGTTGATCTTAATAGTGAAATCCCTGAGACCGAGCTTGCTTAACGCTTCCTGGTAGATAAGAACGAATTCAGCTTCGTTAAGTAAGCTCTCCGAGCCAACCACGTCGGCATCACACTGATAAAACTCCCGGTATCTTCCTTTTTGCGGCCGGTCTGCACGCCATACCGGCTGAATCTGGAAGCGCTTAAAAGGAAAAGAGATTTCGTTTTGATGCATGACCACATACCTGGCGAAAGGAACGGTAAGGTCATAACGGAGGGCTTTCTCCGATAATACTGGGAGAAGGCTTCTGGAACTAAATTGAAAAGCCTCCGCTTTTTGTTGTTGCTTTTCAGCTTCCCCCCAAAAATCCCCGCTGTTTAAAATCTTAAAGATCAGTTTGTCTCCTTCATCTCCGTATTTCCCTGTTAATGTACTCAGGTTTTCCATAGAAGGTGTTTGAATTTCCTGGTAACCATACTTCCGGAACACAGATTTAATAGTGTCGAAAATATAATTACGTCTCACCATTTCCACGGGTGAAAAATCTCTTGTACCCTTTGGCACGGATGGTTTATTACTCGCCATGGCGCAAAAGTACAAAAAGCAGCAGGAGAGTATATAGCCCGATTCTAAATTCATTTAGCGGAGGTCCGCTTTTTTTAAAGACAGCAACAGGGTAGAGGTGACGGGATATTCCCAATGGGTATATTAAGAGCAGGGAGGCCCCTGCTCTCTGATAGCTTTTAGCTGAGCTCCTGCTCTACGATTTTCCGGCATCCCTCTTCCACCATGAGGAAAACGGGATCAAACTGATCATCATCGTAGTAAGGGTCGGGAACAACTTCCTTATCCAGAAGTAGTCTGACCTTTTTGCGGTCATTTTCTGAGTGTGCCATACTCAGAACATCCCGGAGGTTCATGCGGTCCATCACATAGATCCTGTCAAAACGATCGAAGTCACCGGACGTAAACTGCCGGCAGCACTGACCGGAAATATCAATACCGTATTTCTTTGCTATAGCCGTTGAACGACGGTCAGGCGGAGAACCAATGTGCCAGTCTCCTGTTCCCGCAGAGTCTATTTCCCAGTCCAATCCCTTCTCTTTCACAATGCTTTCCATTATCCCATGTGCGAGCGGGGAGCGGCATATATTGCCCAGGCACACCATTAATATTTTCATTCGCAGTATAACTAAATTGGCCTATGAAAAGATCTCGTTTAGAAGCCCCGCAAGGCGGATACCTCCTTTTAACAACTGCTCATTGAGAGTATCGATATGATCGAAATTATACCTGTAGCTGAAGCTCTGATCTTTCTCTGCTTCCTCATACAGCTGTTCGCTGATTTGGTAAGATTCGAAAATCCAGTTGTTCAGCCCTGTTTTCTGCCATGCAGAAACTTGCTCCTTAGTAGGGTGATCCAGGGCTTTCGCATATTCTGTATAGCTGAGCTGCTGAAACTCTATGAACTCAGAATCCCAGAAGGTGTGCAGGTTAGACGGTTTATTAAACCACTTAATTTTGACGTCATTCCCGCCGCGGTCTTCTCTTCGTCCGCAGTGCATCGGCTGGTGTATATCCCCCATCACATGAACCAGTATGCGCAGATACATCCGCTTCATGTCCATCGGTAATGTTTTCTTCCTGAGCTCTGCCGCTACAAACCGGATTTTATTGAATGCATTCGCTGCGGTATCAGTCTTAAGGAATGAATCCACCTGCTCCGCTGTCAGGCCCTGCGGCAGGTTTACATAATGCCACACATCAAGATATTTAAACGATGGATCTGATTTAATAAAATCCATCCAGTTGGCATTCATTGCAAGCGTTTCGGCGCCGAAGATTTTCTGAATTTCTTTCCGCGCTTTACTTGTGAGATGCTGCCCGGCAATCTCACCTACAATCCGGTGTCCTAAAAGCCCCCACGCCATAGAGTGAAGAGGGAGATATAAAAACAGTATTGCAACCAGAAGTATTTTTAGCTTTTTCATATGTAATTTATCAAATCATAAAAGAGTTAACGCCTGTGCTGTATGTCTGAAGACTGCTTGTTACGACTGTCCCATTGTTCCGGTATCCCGGTGTTGTTACAAAGGTTGGGGATCGCAAGTTAACTTTTCTTTAAGTTTTAATATCACCGGAATATTCTGACTGAGGTCAAACAATTCTATTCTTTCCGCCGATAGCTTTTTTACCAGGAAAACGGGAACATATTGCCCGATCCGGTAACATCCCGAGAGTTTTTGCCTGAAATTTGATTGTGTAAATGTGCCGTTGATATAAAGTGTATCATGACTTACAACATAAACTCCTTTTGCGTATTCTTTCCACTCCCCTTTATTGAAACAATGATCATCATAGTAGTTTACCTTAGATCTGGTGCTGATAGTGGCATAAAAAGAATCACAGGTAAATTTAAAGGAATGCTGGCTGTACTGAAGTAAGGTATCCACGAATGCAGGAGGTTCCTCATTCCAGGAGCCCTGTAGTTCAGCTGATCCCCGTCCCTGTACATTAGGATTAAACCGGCACGAACTTAGGATCAGTAACGCCAGGCAAAGAGATAGAAAATAGTAATTGTTGAACCTCATATAAAAAAATTCCCTCTCTCCCTTACGGAGAGAGGGAGTTTTAAAACTGTTTGTTTATTTTAATCCGCCGATCATGTCTTCAGGGCGAACCCACTGATCGAATTGTTCATTAGTCAGGAAGCCCAGCTCAAGGGCTGCTTCACGTAATGATGTCTTTTCTTTATGAGCCTTCTTGGCAATTTTAGCCGCGTTCTCGTATCCGATATGAGGATTAAGGGCCGTTACCAGCATGAGTGAATTTTCAACATGCCTTTTAATCCCGTCATAATTAGGCTCGATTCCGATTGCACAATGGTCATTGAATGACACACATACATCGCCGAGTAATCTTGCCGACTGAAGGAAGTTTGCAGCAATAACAGGCTTAAATACGTTCAGTTCGTAATGTCCGTTAGATCCGCCGATAGTGACCGCAACATCATTACCCATTACCTGGGCTGCCACCATCGTCATTGCTTCATTCTGTGTAGGATTAACCTTTCCCGGCATGATAGAAGATCCTGGTTCATTTTCCGGGATGAAGATCTCTCCGATTCCTGAACGTGGGCCTGAAGCCATCATTCTGATGTCGTTGGCGATTTTCATCAATGCTACTGCCAGTTGTTTCAATGCTCCGTGCGATTCTACCATCGCGTCATGAGAAGCAAGTGCTTCAAACTTATTCTCTGCCGTTCTGAAAGGGAGCCCGGTGAATTGTGCTATATAATCAGCAACTTTAACATCATAACCTTTAGGCGTATTGATTCCCGTACCAACCGCAGTTCCGCCCAGTGCAAGTTCTGCCAGGTGATCAAGAGTATTCTTAATAGCCTTCAGTGCGTGATCCAGTTGTGATACGTAGCCGGAAAATTCCTGCCCCAGTGTCAGTGGCGTTGCATCCATTAAATGCGTACGTCCGATCTTTACAACATCTTTAAACGCTTCTGCTTTCGCTTTTAATGTATCTCTCAGTTTCTCTACACCGGGAATCGTAACTTCAGTTACCATTTTATAGGCAGCAATATGCATTGCTGTCGGATAAGTATCGTTCGAAGACTGGGATTTATTTACATCATCATTCGGATGTATGAAGGTTTTTCCTTCCCCGAGTTTATTTCCCTGAAGTACGTGTGCCCGGTTAGCAACCACTTCATTCACATTCATGTTAGACTGGGTTCCCGATCCTGTCTGCCAGATAACAAGCGGAAACTCGCCATAGAGTTTTCCTTCCAGGATTTCATCACATACTTTAGCAATAAGATCACGCTTTTCGGCAGGCATCACACCGCAATCTGTATTGGTGTATGCCGCTGCTTTTTTCAAATATGCAAACGCATCGACTATCTCTTTCGGCATTGAGGCTTCGGGCCCTATTTTAAAGTTGTTTCTTGAGCGTTCAGTCTGAGCTCCCCAGTATTTGTCTGCAGGAACCTGTACTTCGCCCATTGTGTCATGTTCTATTCTGAAATTCATGATTTTAGGGTTTTTTGATCGCACAAACTTATATAAAAATGTTCAATATGCGTTTTTCGAAACGTGATATTAGAACAAATTTTGTCATGATTTAAGTCATGTTTTTGATACGGAATGAAGAGCCTGGCTCCCCGGTTGGGAACTATGAGCAATACCGGCTTCTGATTCCTGCTGACCTGGAATTGCTGAGAAGAGGGATGACGCTAATAATTGCGTTATCTGTGTAAGGAAACCGGAGGCTCGGGGAAGGCAGGAGAAAGGATTGTTTAAAACTCTTTTAACCTGCTTTTGTAATAATTTCTGATTTTCGCCTTTTAATATAGAATTAGCTTAAGTAATATGACCCGTTTCTGTGTTGTCGCTCTTAGTTTACTTTGTTCAGTCATTACCTGTACTTCCTGCTCATCCGATAAAAAGAATAAAACAGAAAGAACTGTTGAAGATGATAAATCGGATAGCCTTCTTTTAATATATGACAGCAAAAAGGCCGATAAGCGGATAGACGATTTCATGCAGAACCTGCACCAAAAAAGAGGATTTAACGGAAACGTCCTGGTAGCAAAGAAGGGGAAGATTATTTATCAGAACGCTATAGGCTGGGCTGATTACCTGCACCGGGATAGCCTGAAGATTAATTCCGTATTCGAGCTGGCTTCGGTTTCTAAACCGATGACTGCCACCGCCATATTAATGCTGGTTGAACAGGGAAAACTTAAGCTGGACCAAACAGTGAACGACTTTTATCCGGATTTTCCCTATCCGGGAATTACTATCCGTATGCTCCTTTCTCATCGTTCTGGCTTAATGAACTATGTGTATTTTGTAGACCGGCTGTGGAAAGCTCAGAAAAAAGATGAAAGCAAAGGGATCACCAATGACGATGTGATGAAGCTCATTGCACAAAATAAGCCTGCTCCTTACACCCGGCCAAACGTGAAGTTCCATTACAATAATTCGAACTTTATGATCCTGGGAGCCATTATAGAGAAGGTTACCGGAATGAGATATTCCCAGTTTATGAAAGAGAATGTCTTTAAACCATGCGGTATGACAAATACAGCAGTTTATTCGAAATCTGAATATGAGAAGATCCCGGTTGACGTGGTAGGGCACGACAGGACATGGCGGTATTCCGTTGTTCAAAACTTCCTTGATGGCCCTGTGGGAGATAAAGGAATTTATAGTACTGTACACGACCTTTTACTATTCGACCGCAGCCTGTTAAAGGGAAAGCTAATTTCTAAAGCCTGGCAGGATTCCGCTTATACCGGGCATAATACATTAGTTAGAGGTCATTTCAATTATGGTTATGGCTGGCGTATTTTTGAAGGAGACGGACACAAAGTAGTATATCACACCGGCTGGTGGCATGGTTTCAGGCACATTTATTTGCGGGATCTCACAGCAGATGTAACTATTGTGTTGCTTTGCAACCTAACAAATGGCAGTCTGTTACAGTTAGATGAGCTTTTTAAGATAGTGGGGATGCCAATTGTTAGAAAATCTGCTTATACAGGAAACGGAGATACATCTGAAGACTAGGGTTGTGAAATCACGATATATTATTGTTGATTGATTTCTCGCAATTTTGTATGTTTAACAATTGTTGCAGATAGATACACTGAAATAGCCGTAGTGGTAAATACAAATGGGTGAAAGAGGATAAACTATTCTGAAAAATCAGTAAACATACATTTAAAGGTCTAAGCCACAATGAGTAAGGTTTTTATTATTGATGATGATCCTATTCATCAGAGAATTGCGCAAATCATGATAGCCAAGCACATGATCTACGACGAATATTCGAGTTATATGGAAGCAACCAAGGCTCTTGAATATCTGGCAGATCATCATGATAATACCCGGGACCTTCCTGATGTAATTCTTCTGGACTTAAACATGCCCGGAATGGATGGGTGGGATTTCCTTGACCAATACGATAAGCTGCGGGCGGGCATCACCAAGGATATAAAGATTTTTATTGTGAGTTCGTCCGTGGATGAGAAAGATAAGCTCAGGGCCGAAACCTACCCTACAGTAAATGGCTTTATATCCAAACCTCTTACCCCTCAGATTCTACGTACCACGCAGTGAACATTTCAATAGCACTGCTGTTAATTTTAATATATCTGATTCAATATGTTTGATAAATTACTTCAGGTTCAGCAACAGGCTGATGAAATAAAAAAAAGGTTAGACGCTGTAACGGTAAGCGGAGAAGCAGAAGGCGGGAAAATCAGGGTCACTGCAACCGGAAACAAATACATAACATCCATTCAGATCGACAATGAGCTATTCGGAGCTGCCGACAAAGAGGAGCTGGAAGAACTGCTTGCTGTTGCGGTAAATAAGGCGATAGAACAGGCAGAGAACGTGCATCAGTCTGAGATGCAGGCGTTGAGCCAGAATATGCTGGGCGGACTGGGAAATCTTTTTGGAGGACAATAAATTCATTATAAAATGAAGGCAACCTATTATGGCCAGTCCTGTTTTCTCCTCGAGCTGCAGGGCACGAAAATATTATTCGATCCATTTATAACCCCCAATGAACTTGCAAAAGACATTGATCCCGATACAATAGAAGCTGATTTCATACTGGTTTCCCACGGCCACTCCGATCATACAGCGGATCTTGTGCCTATAGCCAGCCGCACGGGTGCCACCGTTGTTTGCTCCTTTGAAATTGCAGAATGGCTTGGAACGAGAGGAGTGACCAATACTCACCCGATGAACCTCGGCGGCCAATGGTCATTTGAGTTCGGAAAGGTAAAAATGGTGTTCGCCGCTCATTCAAATTCACTTCCCGACGGTACTTACGGAGGTACAGCTGCGGGGTTTATTATTCATGCAGACAATAAGATCATTTATTATTCAGGCGATACAGCTTTAACCCAGGAAATGAAACTGACAGGTGAGCTCTACTCCTTAGATGTAGCTTTTCTTCCGATAGGCGACAATTTTACCATGGGGGTAGACGATGCTATTATCGCTTCTAAATTCATTAATTGTACCGAGATCATCGGAATGCACTACGATACTTTCGGCTATATTAAAATAGACAAAAAAGAAGCCCTGGCAAAATTTGAACATGCAGGGCTTAATTTGAGGCTCCCGGACATCGGAAGTTCGATTGAGCTATAGCATTGGGAGTTGAAAGTAAAAAGTTGAAAGTAAAAAGTTAATTCGCTTTTACTTTCAACTTTTTACTCCTAAATCACCGTTCCATTCGGTATCACAGCCGTCTTTTTGATCACTACAATCCCATCTCTTACCGTGTACTTTTCATAATCGCCATCTTCGAGATGAGGGCCACCGTTAATTCTCACATCATTTCCGATGCGGCAATTCTTGTCGAGGATAGCATTTTTGATGTAGCATCTCTCTCCCACACCCATTATCGGCGCACCTGTAGCCTTAGCTTCTCCCAGTTGCTCAAGAGTCTGGTAGTAATCACACCCCATGATATAACTGCATTCGATAGTAGTGCCGCGGCCGATGCGTGTACGTATCCCGATTACAGACCTTTCAATGCGGCTGGCATCTATGATGCAACCATCTGCGATAATGGTCTTTTCAAGAGTAGTTCCAAGGATCTTGGAAGGCGGAAGCATTCTGGCCCTTGAAAAAATACTTCTCTTATCAAACAGGTTGAACTGAGGAATATTATCAGTTAAGCCGATGTTAGCCTCAAAGAACGAGGGAATAGTACCAATATCCGTCCAGTATCCATCGTATTGATAGCTAATAACCTTTTGTTTGGTAATAGCCTCGGGAATGATTTCCTTTCCAAAGTCCGTGTGAGGATCATTCATCAGGGTGTTATAGATAGTTTCCCTGTTGAAGATGTAAATTCCCATTGAAGCCTGGTACAGCCGTCCCTGGGCTTTCATTTGGTCATCTACCTCCGAAGTCCATTCTTCAAGTCCGCTTTTCGGCTTTTCGATAAATGAGATAATATTATTATTCTCATCGGTTTTCATGATCCCGAAAGAAGAAGCATCCTTTGCTGTCACAGGAATAGTGGCAACGGTCACATCCGCTTTATTCTCAGCATGCTTTTTGATCATGTCGTTAAAGTCTGCCTGATACAGCTGGTCTCCAGAAAGGATCAATACATAATCGAACTCGAAAGGCGAGATGTGATGAAGCGACTGCCTTACCGCATCAGCGGTACCCTGGAACCAGCCACTGTTACTCGGCGTTTGCTCTGCCGCGAGAATATCGACAAAACCATTGCTGAATACATTAAAATGATAGGTATTCTTAATATGTTTATTAAGAGAAGCCGAATTAAACTGGGTTAAAACGAAAATACGGTCTATTCCGGAATTAAGACAGTTTGAGATCGGGATATCAACCAGGCGATATTTTCCGGCAATAGGAACAGCCGGCTTTGAACGTGTGGCAGTAAGAGGGTGCAGACGGGTCCCCTGTCCCCCTCCAAGAATAACTGCAATTACTTTCGACATCATATGTTTAAATTATTTAGGCTCTTATAAAGGTCGATATATTCATCCGCCGAACGATTCCATGAAAAATCAAGGTTCATCATCCTTTTTCTTAACAATCTAATGCCCGGCGTGTTTGAGCACAACTCTGTAGCTCTGGTTACCGCCTCTGCTATTGCTTCCGGATCTGCTTCCGTGAAACGAACGCCATATCCGTCTGTTTCCGAAAAATCAATGACCGTATCTTTTAATCCTCCTGTACTCCGCACAATTGGGATAGTTCCGTATCTTAATGCATATAATTGATTCAGCCCGCAGGGCTCTACTCTCGACGGCATAAGAATAAAATCGGCACCTGCATATATAACATGCGACAGCGCTTCATCATAGCCGATAAATACATTATAATCTTTCTTATACGTATTCCTCAATCCCGCCAGTGCTTCTTCTATTACCGGATCTCCTGAACCCAGCACCAGCACGCTTACTTTCCCTTTTAACGATGTGAGGAGGTGACTGATCGCTTCCGGAAGGAGGTCTGCCCCTTTTTCATGCACAAGGCGTCCGATAAACGCAACAAGCGGCTTGGAGAGAGACAGGCCGAAGTCTTTGCAGATTGTTCTCTTATTTTCCTGCTTGCCTTTGCTGACGTTGTCAATATGATAGTTACATGGGATCATCGCATCTGTAGCAGGATTCCAGACATTGGTGTCTATCCCGTTGATGATTCCTTTACTTTTAGCTTCCTCGAGTATAAACAGCTCTTCCAGTCCATTCGAATTAGTTTTTAACTCTTCCAGATAGCTTGGAGAAACAGTAGTATATGCCCAGCAGCTTTTTACTCCGCATGCCAGGGGATTGATGCTGCCCTGCCAGTCAAGCATCCCCCACTTCCAGGGATCTACGTCGGGCAGATAATGATATTTGTCCCACCCGAACCAACCCTGGTACTGCGCGTTATGAATAGTCAGAACAGTTGGAATGTTGGTCAGCCGGTTGTACCTGAAAGAATGGTTCATCAGGAATGGAATCAGCGCTGCCTGGTGATCGTGGCAATGAACAATATCGGGCTTCTCCCCAAATTGCAGCAGCCACTCAAGGACCGCAAGCTGAAAAGCCACAAACTGCTCAGTTTCGTCGGGGTAAGAGTAGATGTCAGGCCTGTCTAGAAGGTCTGGAATTCTTATTAAATGAAGCGGAAAACCAAGTTTGTCTGTACTTTCCTTCAGTACCTCAAAAGAAAGCATTTTGTTGCCCAGAGGAACCTCTGACTGATAAATTACTTCCAGGCTGCTTTCTCTTGCAAATTGCCTGTCATAATAAGGAACTACCACCATCGACGTGATACCCGCAGCCTGCTGATATTTAGGTAGAGAACCTACAACATCGCCGAGCCCCCCCACCTTAGCTACCGGGTAACACTCTGCGCTTACATGGATTACAACCATAATTTGAACGTTGTTATTCTGTTTTGAAAGTTATGAAATTATATACCTGAAAAACAACAAAACATTAATTTTGATAATAGTTTTAATCATTTTTATTTTGTTACAAATCAGGTATATATACCTATGATCCTGTTTTCCTGCTTATCCGGACATTTGAAAATGTCATTTTACCTGCGTTTTCTGCTGTAATATCAATTCTGACAGTAAGGGTATCATTGATCACTTTCCCTGCTTTTTGCGATGGAATCCAGTATCCTATTGAATAAAGAATTTGGAGAAGGTACTTATCTGCCGTTTTATCATCAAAACCCTTAAGGAGCGTAACTCCCGATAGCTGCCCGTTTTTATTAACCTCGAGTGAAAGTTCTAACGTTCGCTCAGTATCGCCCAAAGGCAGCTCGGCTCTGAAATTTTCAGTGAGGTAATTGCTCAGGTAGATCGTGAAATTAAAATGCTCATCAATGTTACAGTTCTTGGCTACAAACCGTTCTGCATTAGTGAATGGATGACTCGCCGCAAAAAGGATCCTCGACTTTTTGTAAGATATATTTCCATCAGCCTGGGAGATCCCCGCTATGAACTTTCCGTCCGAAAAGGTCTCTATCGCTGCCGTTTCATAATCACTCCCCGAAAACTTCCTTAGTATCCTCCATGTGCCTTCCGGCTTCCCGTCTTTCAGAGAACCCCGGTAAATGACAGCCTCATAGCCCTGCTCATTGAAGCCGAACTGCGGGTCTTCCAGCGAAAACTTCCCGGTCCCGTTTTTAACTGTTACCCGCCCTTTGACATCCCAGGCATCCGTAATCAGTACTTCTCCATTTTCCACTTTAAGGATACTCAGTGGCCGCCCGTCCGGGTAGAAGTAATACCAGGTTTTTACAGGTACATCATCCAGGAACTCTGCCTGCCATTTTAACACCCCTCCCGGATAAAACGCCTGGAAAGAGCCCTGTTTCCTGCCATCCTTATAGGTGCCTGTCAGGAGTATGTTTCCATTAGTATCTGTATCGGTAAAACGGCCGTCAAATGTTTTAAATGCCGTGTTGTATGAACACGTCCTTTTGATCTCGTAAAACTCGCAATTCTTATCGGTGAGGTAGTACTGACTGTCGAAAAAGAAGTTATAGAGACTATCCGGTGTTCGTTCAAACACAGTTTGTTTCTCTGGTTGTCCGCTTGCTGAAAAGCAAAAGCCCAGGAGTATAAAAATAATAAAGCCGGATAGTCGTTCTTTCATTTTTCTAATGTGCCTCAAGCCAGTTTGTGCCCGTTCCTATTTCAATTACAATCGGAACGCTTGTCTTTATTGCATTCTTCATGCGATCTTCAATAATCGGTTTCACAAGATCGATTTCCTGCAAAGGAACCTCAAAAACAAGTTCGTCATGCACCTGCATTGTCATTTTTGATAATAAATTCTGCTCCCTCAGATCATTATGGATATTGATCATTGCAATCTTTATCAGATCTGCTGCAGAACCCTGGATGGGGGCATTAATGGCGTTTCGTTCAGCAAACCCTCTTACCGTCGCATTCGCGGAGTTGATATCCCGCAGGTAGCGCCGCCTGCCCATGAGGGTTTGTACATATCCATTTTCCCGGGCAAAGTTCATGGTATCATTCATGTATCTTTTTATCCCCGAATATTGCCTGAAATATTCTTCAATAATTTCCGCTGCCTCCTTCCGGGGGATGCCAAGGTTCTGAGACAGTCCAAAAGCTGACTGACCATAAATAATTCCAAAATTTACAGCTTTGGCGTTCCTTCTTTTGGTTGAATCCACCTCCTCAAGCGGAACTCCGTATACCTTCGCCGCCGTCGCAGTATGGATATCCAGCCCTTTGGCGAAAGCATCCATCATATTCTCGTCTTTGCTGATTTCCGCTATCAGCCGCAACTCTATCTGCGAATAATCGGCAGAGAGGATTACATGATTCTCGTCCCGGGGAATGAAGGCTTTTCTTACTTCACGGCCCCTTTCAGTCCTGATCGGAATATTCTGAAGATTGGGGTTGTTAGAGCTTAGACGACCCGTAGCTGCCACCGCCTGGTTATACGAGGTATGGATCCTTCCTGTTTTAGGGTTGATCATAAGCGGCAAAGCGTCAACATAGGTCGATTTTAATTTCTGAAGCTGGCGGAAGTCGAGAATATCTTTCGCAATATCGCTCTTGTTGGCTAAGGCTGTCAATACATCTTCCCCTGTCTGGTATTGCCCTGTTTTTGTCTTCTTTGCCTTGGGATCCAGCTGAAGTTTATCAAACAGGACTTCTCCGAGCTGTTTGGGCGACGCAATGTTGAAACGTACCCCTGCTTTATCACAGATTGTCTGCTCCAGCAACCTGATTTCAGATTCAAGTTGTTTGGAATATTCAGCCAGTGCCGGCTCATCCACTTTCACTCCCTCTCTCTCCATATCCGCCAATACGTAAATCAGAGGATTTTCTATTTTTTCTGCCAGCTCGCGGGCCTCTGCTTTTTCAAGGAGGGGAGCAAAAGTATCTTTTAACTGGAGGGTGACGTCTGCATCTTCAACGGCGTATTCTTTAACCTTTTCTACTTCCACATCCCGCATATTGCCCTGGTTCTTTCCTTTCGCACCAATAAGCGTGGTAATAGAGACCGGGCTGTACCCCAGATAATTTTCCGAAAGGAGGTCCATGTTATGGCGTGTGTCCGGATCGAGCAGGTAATGAGCGATCATTGTATCGAACAGTTCTCCTTTCACATACACCTGGTACCAGTTTAGCACGAGGATATCGTATTTCAGATTCTGTCCGATCTTTTTGATGGAAGGGTTCTCAAAGATATGCCGGAATTCCGAAACTATCTTCATTGCTTCATCCTGGTCCGAAGAGACCGGAACATACCAGCCTTTGCCTTTCTCAATCGAAAACGACATCCCCACCAGCTCGCAATTATTCGCGTCGGTGCATGTTGTCTCAGTGTCGAAACAGATAAATGACTGTTTCTCCAGGGTGGATATCAACGCTTGTCTTTTCTCAGCTGTGTCTGTTAACTCATAATCATGCGGAGTATTCTCGATATTTTTAGAAGGAGAAACCGGCTCAACAATCGTTTCTGTCTTTATCTCGATCTTTTCCACAGGCTGACCAAACAGATCGGTCTGCTGGCCATAACTCACCTGTTTTACATTCGTAACATTAAATTCCTCTCCAAATACCCGCCTTCCTATTGTTCTGAATTCAAGTTCCATAAACAGGGGCTCCAGCCTCTCCCGGCTTGGTGGATTGATCTGCAGTGCTTCCTCATCCAGCTCAACAGGCGCGTTAAGCATAATAGTAGCCAGCTTTTTGGATATAAGGCCCTGTTCTTTATATTGTTCTATGTTTTCTTTCAGTTTGCCCTTCAGTTCGTGACTGCTGGCTATGATGTTTTCAACAGAACCATACTGCTTTATAAGCGTTTTTGCCGTCTTTTCTCCAACACCTGGTATTCCCGGAATATTATCCACAGCATCTCCCCAGAGGCCGAGAATATCTATCACCTGGTCTACCCGTTCGATTTCCCATTTTGCCAATACTTCAGGTACCCCTAAGATTTCTATGTCGCTTCCCATGCGGGATGGCTTATAGATAAAAATATTCTCAGACACCAGCTGGGCAAAGTCTTTATCAGGCGTCATGCAATAAACCGTGTAGCCAGCTTTTTCTGCTTTTTTTGCCAATGTCCCTATGATATCGTCGGCTTCATATCCGTCGGAAGTAATTACGGGGATGTTGAACCCTTCGATCAGGCGTACAACATAAGGAATGGCAGCAGCAAGATCTTCCGGCATTGCCTGCCTGTGGGCCTTATAGTCTGCAAAGTCCACGTGACGTTCTGTCGGTGCATCCGTATCGAATACGACCGCCATATGAGTTGGTGCTTCCTTTTTCAGTACTTCCAGCAGGGTGTTGGTGAAGCCCATAATTGCAGAAGTGTTAATTCCCCCCGAAGTAAAGCGCGGATTTTTGCTTAAAGCAAAGTGCGCTCTGTAAATGAGGGCCATACCGTCTAAAAGAAAGAGTTTTTTCATTGTTAGTGTCGTACAGATTAATATTAAAGTATTCCGGATATTGACGATTTTACCGATCCTGTGAGTGACACACATTCGGTGCTGAGCCAAAGGTAGCAACAATAAAATTAATCTTCTTCCGGAGAATACAATCTTACAATAACGGGAAAATGAAGGATAGCTTATCCTCTCGTCTGGTTTTGAACTGCTGATTTACGGATATAGCTACAGTCTCTTGATGTCGTTGTATCAGGTTCAGACAATGCCCTGTCGATCACCTGAATGCGCAATTTTCAATATGGTCATTGACCATTCCCGTAGCCTGCATATGCGCGTAGCAAATGGTGGTTCCGAAAAATTTAAAACCGCGTTTTTTCATGTCTTTCGAGATCGCATCTGATATATCCGTTTTTGCAGGTGCATTTCTGTGATCAGACCAGGTATTGACGATAGGTTTTCCGCCGGGCATAAAAGAGTACAGGTATTTGTCGAATGAACCAAACTCTTCCTGCACTTTGAGGAAGCATTTTGCATTACTTATTGCTGCTTCAACTTTCAAACGGTTCCTGATAATGCCGCTGTCTGCCATTAAGCGCTCAATATCATCTGGTCCGAAGGCAGCAACTTTAACAGGGTCAAAGTTGGCAAACGCTCTTCTGTAATTTTCTCTTCTTTTTAAGATAGTGATCCAGCTTAACCCGGCCTGCGCCGATTCCAGGATGAGGAATTCAAAAAGAGTTTTGTCATCATGAACTTCCTTTCCCCATTCTTCATCATGGTATTTAACATATAGCGGGTCAGAACCACACCAGGCACATCTGATAACAGGACTATTCGATTCGGAAGTTGATACCATTTTAATTAAAGCAAAAGACAGACATTATTTACCGGCGCAAAGCTCATCCCAGTATTCAACCGCCCTGCGATAGTGAGGAATAACGATAGAGCCGCCTACCAGGTTCGCGATCATAAATACCTCATTCAGCTCTTCAGAACTAACGCCGGCTTCATGGCATTTTCCGAGATGGTATTTAATACAATCGTCACATCTTAAAACCATAGACGCAACCAGCCCGAGCATTTCCTTGGTCTTTACATCCAGTGCCCCCTCCGCATAGGAGGTAGTATCCAGCGCAAAGAACCGTTTGATGTTAGTATTGGCCGTTTCCATAACCCGCTCATTCATCCGGCTGCGGTAAGTATTAAAATCTTCAACTAGTTTACCCATAATTAGAAGTTATGATAGTACGTAACAATATGTCTTAAGACATGGTCTGCAGATCTGCAGGATGCCAGAAAACATGTTTAAAATCCATCACCTTGTCGTTTTTAATTTCTATGCCTTCACTTTGAAGCAATTCCTGCATCAGGTTAGGCGAAGCGAAAGCCCTCTTGCCAGTTAAAAGTCCCTGGTGATTGACCACCCGGTGTGCCGGTACCGGTGGATATGCGGTGCCGCAAGCGTTCATCGCGTATCCCACCATTCTGGATGAACCTTTTGTGCCCAGATATTCTGCTATTGCTCCGTAAGAAGTGACCCTTCCGTAAGGAATTTGTCTGACGATGTCATAAACTCTTTCGAAAAAGTTCTCCTTGTCCATTAATCAAAACTAAAACTGAGGTAGTTGATGTTTTTATCATGTGCAAGATACTTCTTTTCGTAATAAGTTTTAATGGACAACACGTCATTTACCAGGTCGGAATGATACAGATCCTCCGTTTTACTGTGCAGCCTGAGTTGCAGTTCCCCGATCTTTTCAAACGTATAGGCATGAAGTCCGTCGTTGTCGGTTTTAAGATGAATGATGCCGCCTGGCTTGAGGATCCTTTTATATTTCTCCAGGAAGCCCGGAAACGTCAGGCGTTTCTTTTCCCTGCTTATTTGAGGCTGCGGATCGGGAAATGTAATCCAGATTTCTGATACTTCCTGGTCCCCGAAGTAATCCAGTATATTTTCTATCTGGATCCTGAGGAAAGCAACATTTTCAATGTTTTCTTCAAGTGCTGTTTTAGCTCCCCTCCAGATGCGGTTGCCTTTATAGTCTAATCCAATAAAGTTTTTTTCCGGAAAGAGTTTTGCCATATTCACCGTGTATTCACCCTTGCCGCAGGCAAGTTCCAGAATAAGGGGTTTGGCATTTTTGAAGTGTTCTGAGCTCCAGGATCCTTTAAACTTTTTTCCCTCATCCAATTGATGAACGTTTGCAAAAGTTGCAACCTCTGCAAATCTCCTTAACTTATCTTTTCCCATTAGTCAAAATTGACGCAAACATATTGAAAAATCTGTGATCTGTAAGGGTTTTACTTTAGTGCCTGTGAAAAGCGCCGTATCAATTGTACGCTGGGCTTCCATAGCATCACAAGAAAGAAACTGATAGCCTCCCGGGCAATGTCTTCCCTGGTGGCAGCCAAACAAGTGCATAGCGAAAATTATTTCCGTTATCCGGTCGTGCCTGCTTTCACCCCAGTGTACATCAATAACACAGTGAGTGCACCATAAGTGCACCTTTTTCATCATAAAGGTGCACTTATGGTGCACTCACTGTGCTATTGCCGTGCTTTCGACCGGAAGATTGTATAATCATTTTTCATATCAGGGAAGGGATTTCCTTATCTCTGACCCTAACCTGTCCTGAACGCATTCTATGTGAAATGGGTTCGATGCTTTATACAATTGAGTCTCATCTTAGGGGGATCACAGAGAAGTATTCGGCAGATGTGCCCAGAATCTTTATCTTTGGCAAAATAGTTCTCGTCCGTGGAAAAAAACTCTAAGATCTACATTGCCGGCCACAAAGGAATGGTTGGTTCGGCAATATTCAGAAAATTACAAAAAGAAGGATACGAAAACATTATCACCCGCAGCTCCTCTGAGCTGGATTTAAGGAACCAGGCAGCAGTGGCTGAGTTCTTTGAACAGGAAAAGCCCGACTATGTATTTCTGGCCGCCGCCAAGGTAGGAGGGATCATCGCCAATAATACCTACAGGGGTGAGTTCTTGTATGACAACCTGATGATCCAGAACAACATTATCCATAACGCTTATGTACAAGGCGTAAAGAAGCTGATGTTCCTGGGATCCAGCTGTATTTATCCAAAGATGGCCCCCCAGCCATTAAAAGAAGAATATCTGCTGACCGGCACATTAGAGCCAACCAATGAGCCCTATGCCATAGCCAAGATAGCCGGGATCAAGTTATGCGATGCATACCGTGACCAGTATGGATGTAATTTCGTATCCGTTATGCCCACCAACCTGTATGGATATAACGATAACTACCACCCTGAAAACTCACATGTGCTGCCCGCATTGATCCGCAAGTTTCATGAAGCAAAGACAGGAGGAAAAGATAAAGTAGTGATCTGGGGAACCGGTAGCCCAAAGAGAGAATTCCTGTTTGCCGACGACCTGGCGGATGCCTGCGTATCGCTGATGGAGACGTATAATGAACCCAACCTGATCAACATCGGTACAGGGGAGGATGTCACCATTAAGGAACTGGCCCTGACGGTAAAGAAGATCATCGGGTTTGAAGGAGAGCTGGAATTTGATACCACCAAGCCGGATGGTACCCCGCGGAAGCTGATGGATGTATCAAAGCTGCATTCTTATGGCTGGAAGCACAAGGTGGAACTGGAAGAAGGGATTCAGTTGGCTTATGAGGACTTTTTGAGTAAGCTTTAAGAGAAAGATAAATATTAACACAAACAGAAAGGGCTCCATCGGGAGCCTCTTTCTGTTTGTGTTAATAACTCTCGCTGTCAGGAGGAATGCCGTAATCTACAGACCGGCGGCTGGTTTGTTTAACTCCGAAATTGCTGAATTGCGGACTTCTCTTTTTTTTAAAAAAATCTTTTACTTTATCCATAATGCCCGAAACTGCATTAGAGTTTACTTGTTTTGCTACTTTCTGCGAAAGGAAAGTAATGATCGTTTTGGTGATAAATCCTGATTTTCTGAACAAAACACCATTCATAAACAAAGGAAGCACAATCCGGGCAACACTTGTTATAGCATCCTGACTTAACAGATCTGATGTTAAAGATTTTTTGTTGTTGCCTGACTTGAAAAAGCCTTTTACTGTATTAAATACAGCAGCAGGACTGCTCAGGGATTCTTTTAAGGCCTCTTCCTGCTGAAAGCTCCGTACCTTTAAAAGATCAATTTCCGCCTGTAGCTCTGCCAGGCTGCTAAAAGCCTTTTCCATCTATTTCTTCTTATTATTGAATATTAACTTAACAATAAAGTCCTGAAGGTATTTATTGATATACTTCTCTTTCGTTTTAGCAATTACAATTGCCACAACGAGATACAGGAGCGCTACAATGCCGAATCCTGCAGCATAAGAATCGAGAAGTTCGCCCAGAAAGAATGCAAGAGTTAAGGATGCAAACAGGAACGTTAAAAGAGCCGCTACCACCACACAGCTAATTGTAATCAGGCTTGAAACTACGACTGTAAGCCGTTCGATAGCGCTCAGCCGCGCAAGTTCCAGTTTGGTTGTAATATATTCCTTTAGTAAGGAAACGATATCCTGCTGATTCTGTTCTTGAGTTTCTGACATAGAGTATAGTTAAGAGATCAGAACTTTATAAAAATTATTAAACCTGACTTTCTGAATTCTGAGTTGCGAATTCCTCTTCAGCTGCTGCGAATCTGGTTTTAATGTTGTCAACAACCTTGTCTTTCAACGATGTCAGATTTTCGATCTCTTCAGCTGCTTTGTCTTTGATGGAATCACCCAGATTTTTCAAAGCATCATTTAACTTGTCGCGGGTATCTGACCCTTTTTCAGGGGCAAATAAAATCCCTAATGCTGCTCCTGCGGCTACGCCTGCAAGCAATGCTACCAGAACCTTAGTATTGTCGTTCATGATTTAGTAGTTTAAGTTTTAAAGTATTATTTAACCAATATTAATACAAAATTTTGATATTAACTGTTTTAATTAATTCAAATTGTTTGGGAGCGAAATAGCATGCTGAGAGAATGAAATTTGCGCTCAGACCTTCTGCTTGCCGTGTTTCCGGGAGGCGGAGATCAGTGAGGATGTTATAGTTCTGATCCGTTCACAGTTCTTGTTGATGATAGAAATTAATTCAGGGTTTTGCTTATCCAGGTTGTTGAGGAGTTCTTCGGTTGCAAAATTAATACTGGATAATGGAGTGTAGACTTCCTCTGCCATCAGGCGGGTAAAGCTTTCTGCAAAATCATCCGGAATTTTTATTTCGTTCGTACTCTTTTCGGTTTCGTGAATAATGGTGTAATAAAGTTCGCTGTTTCCATGTTGCAGGATCTGGATGAATGACCAAACCCTGCAATGCTTCCGTCTGCCACGGGATGTTACTATTTCGAGTTCCAGATCTTTTACAACTCCGTAACGCTGTATCTGGGAAATGAAATGTTCGATATCGCCGGGATCTGCAAAGAAGCTGATGATATTTTTCTTTTTCAGTTCTTCAAAGGTGGTATCGAGAAACGATAAAATCGAGCCGTTTGCGTCGTAAACGGTACCGGTTGAATCTGTGATGATAACGGGATCCTTAGAGCGCTCAAAGAGCACCCTGAACTTGCTTTCACTTGTTTTTAACTGTCCGATGGTGTTATGGTGCCTGAGAGCGTACCGGATGGCGCGTGTTAGTGTATCGAAGTTAATTTCGGCTTTGGTTAAATAATCGGCTGCGCCAAGCATAAGAGCCTCTTCATCGGTTTTCCGGTCGCCTTTTCCGGTCAGGATAATCAGAGGGTCAAGGCAATTTGACTTGATGGCTTCCCTTAACAAGTCCAGCCCCGAATGTCTGCCAAGCCGGTAATCAACAAGATAAATATCATAATGACCCTTTAGCATAGAATTGATTGCTGCTTCATATCTGTTGCACCAGTATAATTGATACATATCTCCACCTGGCCCGCCCGAAAGAATTTCGCGGGTTATAATGAAGTCCTCTTCGTCGTCATCAACCAATAATATTTTAACAGGATGCATATATGCACTAATTAAACGGGCAGATATATTCTAAAGCAAGCCCCATCGTTCTCTTTTCCTTCCGCAACAATGCAACCGGAGTGATTTTCGGTAATTTTTTTGC
Source organism: Pararcticibacter amylolyticus (assembly GCF_003130405.1). GTDB lineage: Bacteria > Bacteroidota > Bacteroidia > Sphingobacteriales > Sphingobacteriaceae > Arcticibacter > Arcticibacter amylolyticus. The sequence goes on along the minus strand of NZ_QEAS01000001.1, from coordinate 290,761 downwards.
ACAGAGCAAGACCTAATCCTGTGCCTTCATATTCCGACCTGGAGTGCAGGCGTTCAAATTTATTGAATATCTTCTCAGACTTCTGTGTGTCAAAACCAATGCCATTGTCTCTTACTTCTATTTTGTAAAACTTCTTTGGGACTGCCTGACCAGCAGTATCTGTGTTTTTCGGTACCAGACTAACAACCTCACTCACTATCTGGATGAAGGGAGGTGTGTCTTTTTTGCTGAACTTAAGAGAGTTGCTGATTAGATTGTACAATAACTGACGTATCTGCGCGGGGATGCCCGAAACAGTTATATTAACGGATATATCGAAACGGGCACCTTTTTGTTCGATTGTATATTCAAGGTCTGCGAGTATGCCGGCAACCAGGTCATTTAGCTTTACGGGTCTCAGGCAGGTGTCTTTCTCCGTTGGTGTTGATAGCATCAGCAGATCGTCAATCATTGTTTGCAGCCTCTCAGATGCATTTATCATTCTCGAAAGATAATTTCCTGCATCTGTTGACAACTCACTTGCGCAGTTCTTTAAGAGGATGTTGCCAAAAGCTTGTATTTTTCTGAGCGGTTCTTTAATGTCATGTGAGGCAGTATAGGCAAACTGCTCCAGTTCAAGATTGGAACGGGTTAATTCTTCTATATTCCGTTTTAGTTGTTCCTGGGTTTTTACAAGGAAAATTTCCCTGTCCTCAAGTTTCTTCTGGATAATTATCCGCTCGCTGATTTCATCCTGCAGGGACTGTATGAGGTCTTTTTTCTTTTGGTGCGCCCGGAGGTAATGGATGGCTATTGCCAGCAACGGGACGATACAGGAAGTAAACCGAAGGATCCAGGCGATATTGAAAGATATATCGAATGGAAGTCTGTGTATAGTCATGAAACCCTCTGCGAGCACCGACGGGATAGAGCTCAGGAGAATCAGCCGGGTGAGGGGAGGTGCAAAATGTGTCCGTAACCTTGCAAACAGGCAAAAACCAACAGTTGCTATAACGGAAGAAATTCCTGATACATGCCATAGAAGATACAGGGGGCCGCTGGATTTATATCCTGCAAAGTTGATGAATGCCGGTGTGTCCGGGCCGGGTGACGTGAGAAGGAGAATGGACGGTATAATACACGCAATCAGAACCACTGCCATAAGGGCAAAGGGGGAATTGAACCTGTTATTGTGATCGTAATCAGGCGAATGTTTCTCCACGTTTAATTTAACCTAATACGCTGAGCGTGTTAAAGTATATGGAGATAACAATTCCTATTCCAGGTTAATAGCTTTCATTTTATTGTATAAGGTCTTACGGTCTATATTCAGTACCTGGGCGGCTTTTGTTTTGTTAAAATTTACCTCTTTCAGAACTCTGAGGATCGTTTCATATTCAGCTTCGAGCGCTGCGTCCTTCAGGCCTTTTCTGCTTTCCCTTCCCTGGATATGTTCCACTGCATTTTCAATAGCGGCTACCTTAGCAAAAGTTGAAATCTCAAGCGGAAGGGCTTTTAGCTGTATTTTATTGGTCTCAGTGAGAAGAGTTGCTCTCCTGATCACGTTTTTAAGTTCACGTACATTGCCGGGCCAGTTGTACGTGAGCAGGCATTCGGTTACCTCCTCAGAGAAACCCTCTACATTCCGGTTGAGCTCTTTATTGGTGAATTTCAAAAACTGGTGAGCAAAGAGGATGATGTCTGTTTCTCTCTGGCGGAGAGGGGGCAGATGGATGCTGAATTCGTTAAACCGGTGATACAAATCTTCCCGGAACCTTCCTTTCTGGATAGCTTCATGCAGGTTTTCGTTTGTAGCAACGATGATTCTGACATCGAGTTCGATTTCTTTGGTTCCGCCTATCCTTTTTACTTTACGTTCCTGCACTGTTCTGAGCAGTGCTGCCTGAATTTCATAAGAGAGGTTCCCTACTTCGTCGAGAAACAGTGTTCCCCCGTTGGCCATTTCGAAATGCCCGATTTTCGTATACAATGCGCCAGTAAATGATCCTTTTTCATGGCCAAAAAATTCACTTCCTGCGAGTTCTTTGGTTAAAGACCCACAGTCCATCGCAATAAATGGTTTATCTCTCCTGTTGCTCTTTATGTGAATAGCCTGGGCTACAGATTCTTTTCCGGTTCCGCTCTCTCCGGTAAGGATTACACTGTAGCTGGTAGGTGCAATTAATTCAATTTGTCTTAATAAATCTTTTGATGCAATACTTTCGCCTACTATGAATGCCTCAGGAAGGCCGGCAACCACGTTTTTTTCCTTTTTCACCTGGGTGGTATTTACCGAAGAAGTGGTTTCAGGTTTACTGAGCACTTCCTGTGTTTCCAGGGCTTTGGTAATGGTGTTGAGTATTTCATCGGGGTAGAGAGGTTTTGTGATATAATCGTAAGCCCCCATTTTAATTAACTCAACTGCCAGTTTAATATCCGAATAGCCTGTTATAATGATTACTCCTGTAGACGGGTAGAGAAGTTTGATCTTTTTCAGCATCTCCCTTCCATCTGTGTCTTCAAGCCTGAAATCGCATAACACCAGGTTAAAGCTTTCTTTTGCAAGCATTTCCAGTGCTGTATTTCCGCTGGTAGAAATTGCTACTTCATAGCCGTTCCTGGTAAGAAACTTAGATAGTAAAAGACCTATATTTATTTCGTCGTCGACTATTAAAATTCTCTTCATATTCATGAATATAGACAAGTTATAAAGGTACTTTTATAAAATCATTTGGGAAATTTTTTCTACAATTTCTGTAAAGAAAAAACCTTTTTTCCATAAAGTTCCTTTGGCCTTTAAATTGTTTCAGATTTATTTTTACTCATTAATCCCCTAAAAGGATACAATAATTTTTAACTGATAACTGTTTAATAATTTTCTCATTGAGACGCAGTTCTATTACCTGCGGACTGATTGATCCTGTGATACATGACATTGGCCGGGGGCCGGTTGTTGCGGAGCTCGCCAGCCATAAATTCGACATATGGCCGGGCATGTCTGAAGAACATCTTGTAGCCCTCACAAAGATAGTTTAATCCATCTTCACCGGTGGAGGTGCGCATGAAGCGGTTTTTCGGACATTCGCCACGGCAGTAATGATAGACGTCGCATCTCTTGCAGACTTCGGGAAGGCGATCGTACTTATCATTTCCAAATTTCTGTTGCTGCGGTTGAAGGATGGTCTTTTTCAGGCTGCCGGAGTGAATATTGCCTATTTTGTATTCCGGGTAAACAAAGTGGTCACATGAATAGATGTCGCCGTTATGCTCAATTGCAAGCGCATTTCCGCAACGCTCATTAAAGACGCAAACACCGGCCGGAATGCCCGCTTCGTTGGCCAGTGCAGCGTCAAAGGTTTGTATAAAATATTTGCCAACGTCATTTTTTACCCATTCATTGAAAACAGCGATCAGGAATTTTCCAAACTCCAGTGCGGGTACCGACCACGGCGTAAGCACTGCTTCCTGCTTTGTTTCGGGCAATACCAGCGCAAGATCAGTTGATGAGCAGTTTACTGATATCCGTTCTACGACGGGAATAAACTGTATATACCGGCTGCCAATCTGTTTCAGGAAATTATAGACTTCGAGCGGTCTTTTTGCATTAAGATTATTGACGACTGTCAGAGTGTTGAATTCGACGCCGTGTTTTTGCAGCAGGGCTATTGCCTGTAAAACTTTTGCAAAGGTTCCTGTCCCTCCCTTATTGATCCTGTATGCATCGTGGATTTCCTCAGGTCCGTCGATGGAAATGCCGATAAGGAAGTTATTGTCTTTGAAGAAGCTGCACCATTCGCCGGTCAGCAGCACCCCGTTCGTTTGGAACGAGTTATGAATTACTTTGCCACTGCCGTATTTCTTTTGCAGGGATAAGGCTTTTCGGAAAAAATCAATACCGGCAAGCGTCGGTTCTCCCCCCTGCCATACAAAAGTAACTTCAGGCCCTGGCTGTTCATGAATATACTTGCGGGTGAATACTTCGAGTGTTTCGTCACTCATTTGGAAATTTCGGGTATTGCCGTAAAGTTTTTCCTTCTCCAGATAATAGCAATATGAGCAATCGAGGTTGCAAACCGCTCCTCCAGGCTTAGTAAGAAGATTAAATCCGGAAAGCGAAGGTTGGTTCATGTTTTTGTATTTAGTAAGCAAAAGTACCAATTTGAGCCGACGAAAGTGACTGCTTTTCCCCGAATGTTTAGTACTTTTGTAGCCTTTTAATCTGTATATGAGCGAAGAACGATCACTTAATTTTTTAGAAGAAATAATAGAAGAAGATATTAGGAACGGGAAAAATGACGGTCGCGTCCATACCCGTTTCCCTCCTGAACCTAATGGTTACCTGCACATAGGCCATGCAAAATCTATTTGTTTAAATTTTGGACTGGCTCAAAAATATAACGGTCAAACCAATCTTCGTTTTGATGATACAAATCCGGAGAAGGAAGAGACTGAATATGTGGAAAGTATCAAAGAGGATGTTAAATGGCTTGGATTTGAGTGGCAGAATGAATTGTATGCGTCCGATTACTTTAGTCAGCTGTATGATTTTGCTGTAATGCTGATCAGGAAAGGGAAAGCGTATGTGGACGACAGTACCCCTGACCAGATAGCTGAGCAAAAAGGGACGCCGACAGAGCCGGGAACGCCTTCTCCCTGGAGAGACCGTTCAGTTGAAGAAAATTTGCTCTTATTTGCTGAAATGCGGGATGGTAAATACCAGGATGGGGAAAAAGTGCTCCGGGCTAAGATTGATCTGGCATCTCCAAACATGCATATGAGAGATCCGATCATGTACCGTATCCGGCATGCCCATCACCATCGTACGGGCGATGCGTGGTGCATTTATCCGATGTATGACTTTGCTCATGGGCAATCAGACTCGATCGAAAAGATCACTCACTCTGTTTGTACACTTGAATTTATTCCGCACAGGGCTTTATACGACTGGTTTATCGAAGAACTTGAAATATTTCCTTCAAGACAGTACGAATTTGCGCGGCTGAACATGACGTATACAGTAATGAGTAAACGTCGCCTGTTACAACTCGTCAATGAGGGTTTTGTTAACGGATGGGACGATCCCCGGATGCCCACAATAAGCGCTCTCAGGAGACGGGGGTATACATCTGCTTCAATCCGTGATTTTTGTGACCGCATTGGAGTGGCTAAGAGAGAAAACATCATAGATGTTAGTCTTCTGGAGTTTTGTGTCAGAGAAGATCTTAATAAAACTGCATGGCGCCGTATGGCTGTCCTTGATCCGCTGAAGCTGGTGATCACTAACTACCCTGAAGATCAGGAAGAGATATTCGTAGGGGAAAATAATCCTGAGGCAGAAGATGGAGAAGGCAGCAGGGAGATCCCTTTCAGCAGGGAATTATGGATTGAACGTGAAGACTTCATGGAGAATCCTACAAAGAAATATTTCCGGCTCGGTCCGGGTTTAATGGTCAGACTTAAGCATGCATACATTATCAAATGCGATGATTTTGTGAAGAATGAGCAGGGAGATATTACCGAAGTGCATTGCTCATATATTCCGGAATCAAAATCGGGAAATGACACATCTGCGATCAAGGTAAAAGGAACGATTCATTGGGTGAGTACCCGTCATGCTGCTCAGGTGGAGGTTCGCTTATATGACCGTCTCTTTAAAGTGGAAGATCCGGGAGCAGAAGGACGTGATTTCAGGGAGTACGTTAATCCGGAGAGCCTTCAGGTGATTCCGTCTGCCTATATCGAGCCTGATCTGGCATCCGCGGTTCCTGGAAAGGGATACCAGTTTATCAGAAAAGGGTATTTTACTCTTGATAAGGAGTCTGCTCCGGGACAACTTGTCTTTAACAGGACTGTTACCTTGAAAGATACCTGGGCGAAGGAAGTTAAGAAAGGATAATTGGCAACTCTACCACCGCTGGCTGAAAGGATGAGACCGTCGTCTCTCGATGAATATTCAGGGCAAAAGCACCTGGTGGGATCTGGTGCTGTGTTACGTAAAGCGATTGAGAGCGGCAATTTGCCTTCAATGATTCTGTGGGGGCCTCCCGGGGTTGGGAAAACCACCCTTGCTTATATTATTTCCCGGCAGCTAAACAGACCATTCTTTAGCCTCAGCGCTATCAATTCGGGGGTTAAAGATGTAAGAGAGGTAATAGAGAAGGCGGCTGCCTACAAAAATATAGGAGAGAACCTGCCGGTACTTTTTATTGATGAGATCCACCGGTTTTCGAAGTCGCAGCAGGACTCTCTGCTCGGGGCTGTTGAGCGGGGACTCGTCACGTTGATTGGTGCAACGACAGAGAATCCGTCTTTTGAGGTAATTTCAGCTTTGCTCTCAAGGTGCCAGGTCTATATTCTGAAGCATCTCAGCGAGGATGATCTGACCGAACTCATCAACAGGGCATTAAAGGAAGATAAATATCTTTCTGCTAAAAAGGTGGATATAAAGGAGTACGAAGCTTTGTTACGTCTTTCGGGAGGGGATGCCCGAAGGCTGCTCAATGTTCTGGAGCTGGTGATCAATGCGGGAGGTACGAACGAACTTGAAATAACCAATAAGTTCGTGCTCGATAATGTGCAGCAGAATATGGCTCTCTATGATAAGGCCGGGGAGCAGCACTACGACATTATTTCTGCTTTTATAAAATCCATCCGGGGAAGTGATCCGAACGCTGCGGTCTACTGGCTGGCCAGAATGATCGCAGGAGGTGAAGACCCGCTTTTTATAGCACGCAGGCTTCTGATCCTTGCGTCAGAGGACATCGGTAATGCTAATCCTAATGCTTTATTGCTTGCAAATAACTGTTTTCAGGCTGTTAATGTGATCGGCTGGCCGGAATCCCGGATCATCTTATCTCAAACGGTTACGTATCTGGCGTCTTCGGCAAAGAGCAATGCGAGTTATGAAGCTATTAACAGGGCAGAACAGCTGGTTGCCAGGACAGGTGATCTGCCGGTGCCGCTGCATATACGGAATGCGCCTACGAAACTTATGAAGAATATAGGCTATGGTACGGATTACAAGTATTCGCACGCTTATCAAGGTAATTTTGAGGAGCAGGAGTATTTTCCGGCTGCCCTGAGCGGAACTACCTTATATGAGCCGGGGAATAATGCTGCTGAACAGAAATTAAAAGAGCGTCTGAAGTCGCTATGGAAGAATAAATATAAGTACTGATCTTCTCCCTGAAAATTTCTTACCTTCACTTTATTATGACCTCGTTATTCTTACAGCATCAGTGGAAATCTTTTTGGAGATCAAAAAATAAAGGAAAAGGTATAGCGGTACGTGTGATTTTGGGCATTCTTTTATTATACTTTTTTTTAAACATGCTGGTGCTGGCATTCTTCCTTGATAAGATCTTTAAAGCTGCTTATCCTTCAGCCGATGTTATAAGTACTTTCAACAGTTTTCTTATTTATTATTTCTTGTTCGATTTACTGGCGCGATTCCAGTTGCAGGAGTTACCTACACTAAGCGTAAGGCCCTATCTCCATTTGCCGGTCAGTAAGAATCAGATTGTTAATTATTTATGTATCACTTCTCTCTGGTCGGGTTTTAATTTTACCCCGTATCTCCTCTCAGTCCCTTTCTTAATTAAGGTGGTATTGATGGCGAAGGGCGGTACGGTGTTCACTGCTTATCTGGTTGCAATCACGGGGCTCATAGCCTTTAATCATTTTTTCAGTGTATGGTTCAAAAGGAAGATGAATCTGAACGGCTGGTATTTGCTGGGGTTCCTCCTGATCCTTACCTCGGCAGGGCTTTTGGATTTTAACTGGCATATTATTTCAATCGGAGCTTTTTCAACGCAGGTGTTCGACAGCCTGATGGTCAATCCGGGATACATGGTAGTTCCTATACTCATTGCAGCATGTATGTTCCTGGTGAACTACCGGTTTCTAAGAAACAATCTTTATCTGGACGAATTGCAATCAAATACTCATACCGTCAAGAGCTCAACAGAGATTCCTTTTCTATCCCGGATGGGAATGCCCGGTGAGCTTGCCATAGCGGAAATCAAATTGATACTGAGGAACAAGAGGTCGAGGACCTCTCTTACCATTTGCGGATTTATGATGTTTTACGGGCTGTTATTTTATACGAACCCCGTTTACAGCGGAATCGGATGGAAGATCTTCGCTGCTATGTTTATGACGGGAATATTTATCATTAACTACGGTCAGTTTATGTTTGGCTGGCAGTCCAGCCATTTTGATGGTATTCTTGCTCACAGGATAAGCGCAGAAGATTTCATTAAATCTAAGTTTGTTTTATTCACTCTGTTTTCGGGCGTTACGTTTATCCTGACTATCCCGTATGTTTATTTTGGCTGGCAGGTGCTGCTCGTACAAACTTGTATGTTTCTCTGGAACCTCGGTGTCAATACCTTGCTGGTACTTTATTTTGCTAACAGGAATTACAGAAGGATCGATCTCTCAAAAGGGGGTACCTTTAACTGGGAAGGCGTGGGAGCTTCACAGTGGTTGCTTACTCTTCCTCTTCTGGTCCTGCCTTATGTTATTTTTGTTCCGCTTAAATACCTGGGATATCCCGAAGCTTCCATATTGCTGATCGGTTTTACCGGTTTGTTGTTTGTGGTAACCCGTCAGTTCTGGGTAGGTAAGTTGACCGAAAATTTCAAGAAACAGCGGTATCAGATTGCGGAGGGCTTCAGGCATCAGTAGTCCGGGGACTTTACATCCCGGATGGGTTTAGAGTGACCGGGGACGGTTTGCCTGTAACGAACTGTAATTGAATAAGACAGATAAGAATAGAATACCAGGGTATGATAGAAATAAAGAATTTAAAGAAGGTTTATAACGGAGTTACTGTTGTTAATATTCCGGAACTGACCATCAGTAAAGGAGAAACAATCGGGCTTGTTGGAAATAACGGTGCGGGGAAAACTACCCTTTTCAGGATGATACTTGACCTGATCCGTTCCGATGCCGGCGAAGTATTGTCAAAAGGGGAACATGTTGGTCAGACAGAGCGCTGGAAAGATTATACGGCTTCCTATCTTGATGAGGGTTTTCTGATTGACTATTTTACACCTGAAGAGTACTTTTACTTCATTGCTGGTTTAACGGGTCTGAGCAGGGCGCATACCGATTCTGAATTGGAGGCGTACAGCGACTTCTTTAATGGGGAGATCCTTAAAAAGAACAAGTATATCCGTGATCTTTCGAAAGGGAATCAATGTAAGGTAGGAGTAGTATCCTGTTTGCTTCAGAGGCCCGAAGTGCTCATGCTTGACGAGCCCTTTGCCAATATAGATCCGAGTACCCAGATCCGTTTGAAGAATATGCTCAGGCAGATTAACCATGAAGCCGGGACGACCACCATTGTATCGAGCCATGATTTAAATCATGTTACTGACATATGCGGGAGGATATTGCTGATGGAGAAAGGCAAGATCATAAAGGATATACAAACGGATAGTAACACAAAAGAAGAACTTGAGGAGTACTTTTCTGTTATGCAATAAAACCCAGGGACAATGAACACGGATCTTACAGGAAAGAGGGCATTGGTTTGCGGAAGCACGCAGGGGATCGGTCGTGCATGCGCTTTTGAGCTGGCCTCCATGGGAGCGAGCATTACATTGGTAGCGAGAAATGAGGAGAAACTGAAGAACGTCATCAGTCAGCTTCCTGTGGATGATACGGAAACGCATAATTATATCGTAGCTGACTTTGCGGAGCCTGAACAGTTAAAATCAGGGCTCGAACGTTTCCTTAAAGATTTCTCTGTGGATATTTTGGTGAATAATACGGGAGGGCCGAAGGGGGGACCAGCAATTGAAGCCGGCCCCGACGAATTTTTGCAGGCTTTTACAAGTCATCTTATCTGCAATCAGATCCTCGCCCAGGCGATATCGCCTGGGATGAAGGCGGCAGGCTGGGGAAGAATCATTAATGTTATTTCTACATCCGTTAAAACTCCGCTTAAAGGTCTGGGAGTTAGTAACACCATAAGAGGTGCTGTTGCTAATTGGGCGAAGACCTTATCTTTTGAGCTTGGGCCTTTTGGAATTACTGTAAATAATGTCTTACCGTCTGCGGCTATGACCGGCAGGCTGGAATCGCTAATCCGAAGCAGGGCAGAGAAGGAAGGGAAAAGCGAGGAATCTGTGAAGGAAGAGATGATCCGTGAAATTCCGGCGGGCAGGATTGGCACAGCAGAAGACGTGGCAGCAGCAATTGCATTTCTTGCTTCTCCAGCAGCTGACTATATTAACGGTATCAATATTCCTGTAGACGGCGGAAAGACCCCTTCTTTATGATGGGCTAGTGGTTGGTTGCCAGAAACCACAGTGCATGAAACAGGATTGCAGGGATGATATTGCCTGAGCGTTCCTTCAGCATACCTGCAATCAAACCACACAAGAATCCCATCAGAATACTCATCAGGTTGATCTGAAGATGAAAGCCATTCTGGAAGATCAGCCCCTGTGTTAACCCGAACAGCAGGGCGGTAATCAGGATACTCCAGCTTAACTTGAACCCGAATAAGTCCTCGCCAGCGGGGTAGAGTTTGCTGAGAAGCCCAAGAAGTATACCTCTGAAAAAAATCTCATCACCGATTGCATTGGCTGTACTCTGAAACAGAACGGTTTCCGTGTTAAAAACAGGAGAGGGGTTTTGCAAAATAAAAAGGATTGCGGCGCGGACTAATAACCCTGTAAGGAATAAGACCAGAACAGGCAGGAAAGAGCCTTCGTTTATCGTTATCCTCATGCCTGTTTCGCGGCTGTTCAAAACCCTGGCCCTGTAAATAAAAAAGAAGGACATTAATAAGCCCATCACTTTACCCGTCCAGTTCCAAAGCTGGCCTTCAAATAAGCGAACGTTGGTGAATCCGGTAGTCAGTACTGTCCACAGAAGGAACAGGATGAAGAAAACTGCCATCATGCGACGGTCTTCTTTCGTCCATTTGCGTCTTGATAAGAATATGAACGGAACGATCAGAATCAAATGAAGTAAACCGCTGAGCAGTTGCGAAGAGACGAACATCTTTTATTTTTTATGTTATGCAAAGATAGGTTTTAAAGAGTGGTACACACGTTTGTCGCGGTTTAATAAACAACATCCTGACTTTTTTTGTTAAAGTTTACAAATTGCTTACTCAGAATAAGCCGGGGGTGTACTTAAAATAAGTCAGTATTTTTACTTTTGCAGAAAATATATTTACATATAAATTTACAGTAAATTGGATTAAAGCAGGATTTGTCCTGTTTAAACAAATGGCACTGAATTTGATTTTTCAACTTAACATAACACATACAATATGAAATTTACTAAAATTAAGATAGCGACCTATTGTGTTGCTTTTGCTAGTGCAACATTTCTTGCTACTGGTTGTAGCCAAATGACAAAGACCCAGAAAGGAGCAGTTATTGGTTCTGCTGCCGGAGGTACAATCGGAGCCCTGATTGGTAAGAAAGCGGGTAATACCGCTGTTGGTGCGATATTAGGTGGTGCAATTGGTGGTACCGCCGGAGCTTTCATCGGCCGGAAAATGGACCGTCAGGCCCAGGAAATCAAGAATACGGTTCCAGGTGCTGAAGTGATCGATGCAGAGGAAGGGCTTATCGTGAAGTTTGATTCGGGTTTATTGTTTGATTTTGACAAGTCAAATCTGAAGGATGCCGCAAAAACGAATATCGCGAACCTTGCCGCTTCCATGAAGAACAATCCGCAGACTGATATCATGGTGATCGGGCATACCGACGATAAGGGTTCTGATTCTTATAACCTCTCTCTTTCTGAAAGAAGGGCACAGGCCGTGAAGGACTTTGCTGTTGCAAACGGAGTAAGTGCTTCCCGTCTGAGGATTGTCGGAAAAGGTGAATCTGAGCCTATTGGAGACAATACAACCGAGGCTGGCCGTGCCCAGAACCGTCGTGTTGAAATTGTTATCGTCGCAAATGATCAGATGAAAAAAGAAGCTCGTCAGAGTGCTCAGTAAAGCTGATCGCGAAATAAAAGATGAAACCCTGTCCTGCACCGGACAGGGTTTTTCTTTTTTGTGCGAACGGAACGGTGGGTTCAGGTGTTAAAAATTGTTAAACATCCTGTACTGGAGGATGAAATGCTTTATTCTGGCGTTGTTGATTTATATTAGCGTTATTGATGATGATGATAAGAGATATACACAGAACAATCTTTTCGGCAGTAGCTCTGCTGCTGCTTAATTTTGCTGGCTTTGCGCAGAATATTAAAACCGGTGTTCTGGTTATCGGAGCCTCTCCTTCAGGACTTGCTGCTGCTATCCAGGCTGCTCATTCGGGGGCTAAGGCTGTGCTTCTTGATAAAGGTAATTTTGAGTCTGTTGACCTGCCTGCGTCTGAAGCTGAAATGCGCTCCGGGGTTTATGCTGCTTTTATCAGAAGGGTAGAAGGAGCACAGCGATATCCTGTTACCAAAAATCAGACATTTACTCCATCCTTCGCTGCAACCATATTTAAGGCCTGGACAGACACTGTGAAAAACCTTCAGGTCGTTACTAAGGCCACGATTACTTCAATAAAAAAAAATGGAAAGGGATGGGAAGCCGTTCTTTCTGACCGGCGTGGATTGAAGGCAGACGTGATAATTGATGCGACAACGGATGGCTATATTAGCAGGCTCATCCCGGTAAGTAAAACGCCGGCTGGTTCCGTTGACACTATCCCTTACCAGTCAAAGAAATACCGGACAGGCATCGGACTTATTCCTCCCGGGAAGTTTGTTCCCGCTACCCTTCCGGTTTCGGAGCTGCTTTCGGGAACCGAGAATTTTATTGTTACCGGCGGTAGTATCATTCCTCCTTCTATGTCCACAGGCCAGGCGGCCGGAGCGGTAGGGGCGTATTGTTCTTTCTTTAAGACCACAACCGGAAAGCTGAACGTCCGCACGATTCAGAGTGAATTAATTAATTTTGGTTCACACCTGCTTGCTTTTGATGATATCGACCGCCGGGACTCAAATCTGACAGCGATCCAAAGTATCGGGCTCACAGGCATTTTAAAGGGAAAGAAGGTGGATGGTAAATTCCTGTTCAGACCTGATTCTTCTGTCTCTTCACATGAGATTATGGCTCCGGTTAAGGAGTATTATCTCCGCAGTCAGATCTGGTTCCCGGACAATATTAAAGAGAAGCTCACTGTTGATGATGTTTTAAGCCTGATAAAGTGTGTTGCTTCCAGAGGCAAAGAGCTTAACAAAGAGGTTGAGAAGGCGTGGACGCCGGGTTTGAAACTTCCGGGGAAGTTTGATCTTAAGCGGACGGTAACCCGACGGGAATTTGCGGTTCTCTTTAATTCTTACGTGAAGCCCTTCATCGTGGCAGTTGATCTTGATGGCGCATTGAAGAGATAAGGGCTTTTCAAATACGCCGTTTTAGCGTCAGGATGACTACCTGCAGTTTGCCGGACCGTTCCTTCCGGATACGAAGCATAATATTGCGGTTATTGCCGGATTGAAGCAGGTCGTGTATTTCCTCAGTGCCGATCTGATCAGATGGTTTAAGGTTGATGTCTGTTATAACGTCATTTTCCTCCAGCCCTGCTTCGTCTGCAGCGGAGCCTCTTTCGACCCTGGAGATGATCAGGCTGCGATAGCCCACTCCACCCCATGCCAGTTCAAGTCCGCTCATGTCGTGTTCGAACGGAGTTTTGAACCGTGCATTTGCCCTGATGTACATACACGAGCCGCCATAGTCAAAAACTACCGTAAACCGGCGAAGTATGCTGTTGCCAATATTCCCATTCCTTGTGATCCTCGTGAACTTTCCGGCGGCATCCTGAAAGTCCGGAAACGCCGTGACAACATTTTTAAACTGATATTTTCCGAGAGACAGTGCCGGTATCCGTGCTATATAGCCGCTTATAGCCCCACCCAGCCCTACTCCTAAATTTGCACGGATGTTGGGTTCTGGTACCGGGAAAGGAATGCTGTCATCTGATTCCAGTGAAACGGGATGTCCGGCTCCCGTATCGATGATCAGTTTGACCAGTTTTTGATTGCCTGGTGCCAATGTGGCCAGGGCTACGAGGTAAGGTTTCCTGTCTTCAATGGACACCGGAATCTTTTGTCCTTTCCTTGGAACATAGGTTGTCCGGGGAGAATAAAGCTTAAGGGTGTTGGTGTAATAATTCAGTTTGACAATGAAGCTGCTGAAGAATTCATATCCGATCAGTCCGTGGACGGGCATACCCGTATAGGCCGACAAGTTGAAAGTGTCGTGCTTCAGAATGGCCGCCGATATCTCTCCCAGGATATTGTTGCCGATATTGAAGAGCAGAGAGGGGGTGACGCCGGCTTCCAGCTCTTCTCCTTCTCCGAAGCCGCTGATCTTTAATGTGCGGAGATTTTTTAACCCCAGTGAATCCGCCAGGGATGGGTCTGTGATCAGGGTAATGCCAATGCCGGTGTCGAGTACAAAATTATAAGGGCCTTTTCCGTTAATCTGGAGTGGGATGATAATCAGATTTTTGATGTACTGGAAGCTGATAGTCTTGTTTTTTTTACCATTTATAAAGTGCAGGGACTGTGCAGAAATCTCAAAGGGAGCAGATATAAGCAAAATACTTATAACGAAATACCGGTAAGCTCTCCGATGGTTCACAATGGTCAGTTTAGCTCAAGTTATAAATTTTCTTATAAACTCTTTACCTAAACGTGAATATAAAATGGATAGTATATTTTTTGCGGTTTATTGTCATGATCCTGCGTGATTTTTGTCATTCCGGAATTATTTGATTTTTAGGTGTTTTGTATAGGTGCAGATGCAGGAGCAAGACACTACATGACAGCTGAATTAAACTTGCGATGTAATATTGTGCTTTATTAAGATTTAGAAGAATGAATGATATTTTAAATACCAGTTTGATGCATCCCAGGGAGCAGGTAGCGCTGGTGATGACCCGGATTTATCGCAGAGGCCTGACTACTACATCCGGCGGAAATATCTCTGTTATGGATGCTAACGGGGATATATGGATCTCTCCTTCTGCGGTAGACAAGGGCTCACTGCAGCCGTCTGATATCGTGTGTATCAGGAAGGATGGGACAATAGAAGGTTTACACAAACCGTCCTCTGAGTTTCCTTTCCACCGGGCTATTTATGCTATTCGCCCGGATATAAAAGCGATTATCCATGCCCACCCGCCGGCATTGGTTTCATTTAGTATTGCCAGAACAATTCCGGACACCAATATTTTATCGCAAGCCCGGCAGGTATGCGGAGCTATTGGATATGCTGAATACGAGCTGCCGGGAAGTGAAGCTCTGGGTGCAAAGATCGCTAGCGAGTTTACCAGGGGATATAAGGCTGTGATAATGGAAAACCACGGAACTGTGGTAGGAGGAGATGATTTGATGGATGCGTTTCAGCGTTTCGAGACCCTGGAATTTTCTGCCCGTACTATCCTTTATGGAAAAGCGGTGGGAACCCCTGCCTACCTTAAGGATTCTGATGTAGATGCATTTGAGGCACAGTTGCCGGAGCCTCTTCCTGAAATGAAGGTGGCAGAATATCCTTCAGACGAAAGAGAGAAGAGATCTGAAATATGTAAAATAGTGCACCGTGCCTGCACGCAGGGCCTGATGTTCAGCTCTTATGGAACTATTTCGGTAAGATGGAGAGATAATGATTTTCTGATTACACCTACAGATGTTTCGAGGTGGGATCTTAAGCCAGAAGATATTGTTCAGATCAGGAATGGAGAGCGCGAACCAGGCAAGATGCCAAGCCGCACTACTTATCTGCACCAGGAGATCTACCGGAAACATCCGGAAATAAATTCGATCATTATTACGCAATCGCCTTATTTAATGGCGTTTTCGGTAACGGGAGCTTCCTTTAATGTGCGTACGATACCCGAAAGCTGGATATTCCTGCAGGATGTTCATACACTAGACTTTGGTACTCAGTTTGCCGGAAGACCTGAAATTCCGGACCTGGTAAGCAAAAATAATCCGGCAGTGCTGATAAAGAACGATTGTGTGATAGTGACAGGGAATAAGTTGCTTCAAACTTTTGATTACCTGGAGGTTGCAGAATTCAGTGCCAAATCCTTGGTTATGTGTGCCCCGATCGGTGCTATGGTGCCTATCAGCAATGAGCAGGTTGAGGAGCTTAGAAAGGCATTTCTAAAAGGATAACTCAGTATTTGTAGGTACAAATCACAAAAAGGGCAGTCTCTGCCCTTTTGTTTTTTAATATAAATGTATTAATATGGCGGAATGTTGATGTGCGTTGAAACTTTTAATTTTCACATAAGTATAAATAACATCGTCCCGATCAATTTAATATATTAAATAATTCGCTATTTTGCTTTTATGATTACAACTAAGGATATTTTTAGCTATGAGCCCGATCAGAAATATGCAACTCCTGTTTCATATTTTTCTATGGAATTTGCCATCGACCAGGCATTAAAAATTTATAGTGGTGGTCTCGGATTCCTTGCCGGATCACATCTTAGAAGTGCTTATGAACTTAAACAGAATCTTGTTGGAGTTGGAATACTCTGGAAATATGGATATTATGACCAGGTGAGAGATACCAGCGGTATCATGAAACCTGCATTTGTTGAGAAACAATATTCGTTTCTGGAAGATACCGGTATCCGGTTTACTATTCCCATTCATGATTCTCCCGTGCATGTAAAAGTATGGCTTCTGAAGCCTGAGGTCTTTAAGTCTGCGCCCCTGTTTTTGCTGAGTACCGATCTTCCTGAAAATGATGAAGTTTCGAGAGGTATCAGCCATCGGTTGTACGATTCAAACGAGGCAACACGTGTTGCTCAGTCTATCCTTCTGGGAACAGGCGGTGCAAAGCTGCTTGACCTGATCGGAAGAGACGACACCTTGTATCATATGAATGAAGGACATTCTATTTCTCTTAACTTCTATCTGTACTCTAAATTTAAAAGTGTTGAAGAGGTGAAGAAGCGGGTAGTGTTTACTACGCATACACCGGAAGCTGCGGGTAACGAAGAGCACGGCTACTCCCTCCTGCAGGATATGTCTTTCTTCTACGGCCTTACAGAGCACGAGGTGAAGTCGGTTCTTGGGCTGGAAGGGCACGCATTTAATTATACCCTCGGGGCTCTTAAGTTTGCCGGGAAAGCTAATGCGGTCTCGAAACTCCATGGTGAAGTTTCCCGCGATATGTGGAAGGGTAATCCAGGAATATGCGATATTACTTCTATTACAAACGCCCAGAACAAGACTTACTGGGAAGATCCCGCTTTTGGGAAAGCTCTTGAAGCTGGTGATGACACGGCCATGGTAGCCAGAAAGAAAGAGATGAAAAAAGCTCTGTTTGATCTTGTTGCTGATCAGTGCGGGAAGATCTTTGACGAAAATGTGCTGACAGTGGTTTGGGCCAGGCGCTTCGCCGGATACAAAAGAGCTGATCTGCTGATGAACGACTGGGAGCGTTTTCTTAAGCTGGTGAATAATTCTGAATATCCTGTTCAGATAATATGGGCTGGGAAGCCTTATCCTCAGGATTATGGTGCAATTGATACGTTTAACAGCATCATTGACCGTACGCGGTCTCTTACTAATTGCGCAGTGGTAACAGGCTATGAATTGAAATTGTCTGCATTATTGAAGAAAGGTTCTGATGTTTGGCTGAATAACCCAAGGATGTACAGGGAGGCTTCGGGTACCAGTGGTATGACGGCAGCTATGAACGGATGTGTGAATCTTTCCATTCCGGATGGGTGGATCCCCGAGTTTGCAATAGATAAGGAAAACTGTTTCCTTATTCAGCCGGCTGCTGATGAGCTTTCATTTGAAGAGAAGGACCGCCTTGAGGCCTTAAATCTGATTGATACTCTGGAGAAAGAGGTATTGCCAACTTATTATAAGGATCAGAGCAGGTGGCTTTCAATTGTGAAGAAAGCAGCAGCAGACGTTGTTCCTGCGTTCGAATCCGGCCGTATGGCTAATGAGTATTACGAGGTGATGTTCTCGAAATAACAGCTGAACAATGTTGGCCATAAGTTTCGGCTTTTAGCTATCAGCAAGTATAGATTATAATTATAAAAGAAATGCCGGAGTTGTTTAGCTCCGGCATTTTCTTTTTATGAATGTTGTGTTTTGTATCGCAGGCCCAAAGCTAATAGCCGATATCTTACCGCCTTATCATCCTTTTCTTTTGAACTTAAGTTCTTTGGCTGATTCCTTACGTGTGATGAGCATAGGGATGGCAACACCGCCGGCTAAGCACATCAGGATGAACATCACTTTCAGCCCGTTATTGACCGTTTCAGATAATATTTGGGAATAGGTGTCGGGCTGAACCTCTCCTGCGAGCTTTATAAGACCAATGATCATCTTGTATGCGAGGATCCCCGGGATCATGGGTATGACGGCAGGAATGGCCAGAACAGGAGGAGGAGAGTGGCGTCTGTGTGCAAAATAAATACTAAGGAATCCAACTACTGTTGCCCCATATAGTGAACCGAAAACTATGTTCGTGCCTAAATGCATGGTAAATACCTTCGTAAATCCTCCCGCTGCTCCCATGAGATAAATAGCTGGCAGATTTTTCACCGGAACATTAAATAATACAGCGAATCCTGTTGCTGCAAGACCGAACCATATGCATTTTTCTAATAATAACCAATCCATCTGTTAAAGCTGATAAATAAAAGTTGACGTTAAGAGTCCCAGACCAATTGCAAAGGAAATAATAAGTCCGTTCATGCCGCGGATAATTGCATTTTGAAGATTTCCCTCAATCATATCTGAAAATGTATTGATCAATGGAACTCCCGGAATGAGGAAGAGAACGGAAGTGGCAAATGCAGGAAGATGGGTATAGCCCATTCCGAACTTGACCGCTGCCCCGGCGATAAGAGAGGCTGTCAGGGCGCCGAAATATACACACATATAACTATTGAACTTGAGGCGTACGGCCTCCTGTCTGACAAACAGGCCTGCAACGGTCGCTACAAAAACAGTGAGCATGTCAAGTGCTTCTCCTCCGTTCACCCGGCAGAATGAAGAACCTGCAAGTCCGACCAGCGTGAGCACTATCCATCTGGTGTAGTGGGGAAGAGCCACCAACCGCGAAAGGCGTTCGTTTATTTCCTGAACACTCAGCTTATCTTCCACAGCCTGCCAGCTGAGGTGGCTGATCCCTACGAGCAGGGTGAAATTTACTCCGTGCGGAGATGACCTTTTGAGGCTGTTGAAGAAATACTCGTCATTCTCATCATTTAGAGACAGGAGAAGTGTTCTGTTGCTGATCACAAACTCCGTGTTGTATCCAAATGAATCAGAAATCCTGGTGATAGTATTCCTGGTTCTGCCTGTACTGGCACCTGCACTCAATAGCAAAGCTCCTATATGCAAGAGGGTGTCGCCTAATTCTTTAATTTCAGTATTTTTTAAATTTGATGTCATAGAATTGACAATTTTTGAAAAACTCTGCAAAAATAGGATAACTTCTTTCTCCACACTTGACAGAGATCATATTTTATAGCGAAAAAAATGCAAAATTTTGTAAAGTAATAAATCGTTGTAAAATGCAAGATAATAAAATTGAATTGCTGGCTCCAGCAGGATCGTTTGAATCGCTCATGGCTGCTATTAAAGCTGGTGCTGACTCGGTGTACTTCGGAATTGAGCAGCTTAACATGCGCGCACGGTCCAGTAACAATTTTACAATTGATGACCTGGCTCAGATTACTTCTATTTGCCGGCAGCATAACATAAAAAGTTATCTGACTCTCAATACAATTCTTTATGATCACGACATCAGCCTGATGAAGAGCATTGTTGATGCAGGGAAGGCATATGGTGTGGATGCCATTATCGCTTCGGATTTTGCTGCCATCCATTATGCCCGTAAGGCAGGGGTGAATGTTCATATATCTACCCAGGCGAACGTGACGAATATAGAGACGATCGAGTTCTTTGCGGAATATGGGGATGTGATGGTGATGGCAAGGGAGTTGAGCCTGATGCAGGTTGCTGCTATAACCCGTGAAATAAAACGGAGAAATATCACCGGGCCATCCGGCAAAATTGTTGAGCTTGAAATTTTCGGGCATGGGGCGCTGTGTATGGCGGTGTCAGGAAAATGTTATATGAGCCTTCATTCTGATTTTGCATCGGCCAACAGGGGCGCGTGTATTCAGAATTGCCGGAGGAGTTACATTGTTACAGACAAGGAGCAAGGGGTAGAGTTTGAGATCGACAACGAGTATATCATGTCTGCCAAGGACTTATGCACGATAGATTTCCTTGACAAGATCATTGATGCAGGGGTGAAAGTGCTGAAGATTGAAGGCCGGGGCAGGAGTGCTGATTACGTTTATACAGTTATTAAAAGTTACCGTGAAGCTATCGATTCATACTACGCAGGAGATTATACCGATAGTAAGATAGAAGACTGGAAAGCGCGTCTGGCAACAGTGTTTAACAGGGGATTCTGGGAAGGCTATTACCTGGGTCGAAAAATCGGTGAATGGAGTAATGCCTACGGATCCAAAGCCACTAAAAAGAAGGTGTATCTTGGTAAGGGGGTCAAATATTTCGACAATGCAGGAACAGGGGAGTTCAGAATGGAATCGCAGTCGCTTGATATTGGTGATGAGATCCTGATCACCGGCCCAACCACGGGGGTAGTACAGACAGTAGTAAATGAGCTTCGTGTAAATGACCGGGCAACCGGCAGGGTAAAAAAAGGCGATGTATTTTCCATGCCCCTGAGGGAAAAGGTGAGGGCATCGGATAAACTATATAAACTTGTTGACGCCTGATGGTCCGTATTACTCAGCAAAGGGCAAAGTGTATAGGCTGTAATGCCTGTGTGGAGGCTGCAAATTACCGGTGGCGCATTTCGAGAAGGGATGGAAAATGCACCTTGATACAGGGCGTGGAAAAGAGAGGGTTTTTCACCGTTATTGTGGGCGATGATGAGTATGAAAGTAACAAAAGTGCAGCTCAGCATTGTCCTGTTAATATTATTAAAGTAGAAAAGACGAAATGATTGAAACTCTGTCTCCGGCAATGGAAGTTGATAAGCGGATTGTTGCCTTTTTACAATCTCAGACGGTTCTTACACTGGCTACGTGTACAGATGGTATTCCCTATTGTGCGACATGCTTTTATGCATACAGTGAAAAATATAACAGCCTTATTTTTAAATCCTCTCCTGAAACGTTACATGTTGTGCAGGGGCTTGAAAATGACAAAGTTGCTGGTTCTGTACTGCCTGATAAACTGATCACCGGTAAGGTAAAAGGAATTCAGTTTTCAGGTTCATTTGTACGTGCAACAGACCCTGAATTGCCGGATCTTCAGAAGGTGTACTATAAGAAGTATCCTTTTGCTATGGCAATCGGAGGCGAATTATGGGCAGTAAAATTGACCCGTATTAAATTTACGGATAACACTCTTGGGTTCGGAAAGAAATTATTATGGGAAGCGAAATAGCGAAGCGGCTATCTGTTAG
>NZ_QEAS01000001.1:264694-269277 GCF_003130405.1 Pararcticibacter amylolyticus | reverse complement strand
TTAAATTAGCTATTTAAACAAGAGAGGCTGTATCATCTGATACAGCCTCTCTTGTTTATAGTTATTAAACAGCTTCAACAGCCAGTTCCTGATAACTTATACAAGCAATCTTACTGGTTCTTCCAATAATGCTTTGAAAGTCTGGAGGAATGAAGCTCCCATCGCTCCGTCCACTACGCGGTGGTCGGCGCTTAAAGTAACTTTCATTACGTTTCCGGGCACTACAGCTCCGTTTTTAACAACGGGTACTTGCTGGATGCCTCCGACAGCAAGGATACAGGCATCGGGCGGGTTGATAATAGCTGAAAACTCATCTACTCCGAACATACCGAGATTCGATACTGTGAAGGTAGAGCCTTCCCAGTCTGACGGCTGTAATTTTTTATTTTTGGCTTTCTGTGCGAAGTCTTTCACTTCAACAGAGATGTGAGATAACGTTTTGCCATCGGCGAAGCGAACTACCGGAACAAGAAGCCCTTCGTCAACTGCTACAGCAACACCTACATTCACATGCTCGTTCACACGGATCTTGTCGCCTCTCCATGAAGAATTTACTCCCGGATGTTGTTTTAATGCAACAGCAACAGCTTTAATCACCATGTCGTTAAAGGAAATCTTCACCGGAGCAAACTCATTCATTTTTGCTCTTGCAGAGATTGCACTATCCATATCAATACTCATAGTGATATAGATGTGGGGGGCTGTGAATAAGCTTTCCGATAATCTCTTGGCGATGGTTTTACGCATCTGTGTTACTGGTTTTTCAGTATATTTCTCTTCGCCGATATACTGAGGGATAGTAACAGCCGGAGCGTCTTTCTTTCCTTCTTTTGCAGCCTGAGCCTCAGGAGCAGCAGCTGGTTTCGCAGCAGGAGTATAGTTTTCGATATCTTTCTTTACGATACGTCCGCCTTCTGCGCTGCCTTTGACATCGGAAAGATCAATTCCCTTATCTTTTGCAATTTTCTTTGCAAGAGGAGAGGCCTTTACGCGGGAATCAGAGTCTGAGCTTTTTTCTGCTGTAGTCTCAGTCTGTGCTGGCTGAGCAGCAGCTTTCGGTTCGTCTTCCTTCTTTGCTTCTTCTTTTGCAGGTGCGGCGCCTCCCTTAAGCAAAGGAGTAACATCGGTTCCTTCTTTACCGACAATTGCGATAATATCGTTCACCTTGGCTGCCTGGCCTTTCTCTACACCAATGTAAAGCAGTGTCCCTTCTGCATAGGCTGTGACGTCCATTGTTGCTTTGTCTGTTTCGACATCAGCAAGCGTATCATCACTTTTTACCTGGTCGCCAACTTTTTTATGCCATTCTGCGATTACCCCTTCAGTCATGGTATCGCTTAATAACGGCATGCGGATAACAGTAGCACCAAGTGATTCGGGATCTACCGCAGCCGTATCTCCGGAAGAACTATCTGCATCAGCTGTTTTTGCTTCCGGTTTATCTGCTGTTTCTGTGGCTTCTGTCTTGCCAGCGGAGCCTTCTCC
This sequence comes from Pararcticibacter amylolyticus, assembly GCF_003130405.1. GTDB lineage: Bacteria > Bacteroidota > Bacteroidia > Sphingobacteriales > Sphingobacteriaceae > Arcticibacter > Arcticibacter amylolyticus. The sequence continues at coordinate 267,792 of NZ_QEAS01000001.1, read as the reverse complement.
ATTAAGAGCAGCTTTATAATCTTCACCTTCTTCACCCAGTACAGCAATAACAGAATCAACAGGAACAGTAGAGCCTTCTTCAGCTCCGATATACAAAATTGTACCTTCCTGGTATGATTCAAAATCCATTGTTGCCTTGTCGGTTTCCACTTCAGCGATCAGGTCGCCTGAGCTTATTTTATCACCGACTTTCTTGTGCCATTTCGCGATCACCCCTTCAGTCATGGTGTCGCTCATTTTAGGCATGCGAACTACTTCAGCCATTTTATATACGGTTTTTGTCTGACAAATTAATTAGCTTCTAATAAAAGGATAGTCTTCCTGTACGTATACATCTTTATACAGTTCAGAAGGATCAGGCCATGGTGACTCTTCAGCAAATTTTACCGACTCATCTACAATAGCTTTCACTTTTTTATCAATTTCCTCGAACCAGGCTTCGTCAGCATAGCTGTTCTGAACGATAGCATGTTTAACCACTCCGATGGGGTCTTTTGCTTTATATCTTTCGAGCTCATCCTTTGTACGGTATTTTGCAGGGTCTGACATCGAGTGCCCCTTGTAACGGTAAGTACGAACTTCAAGGAAAGACGGGCCTTCACCGGTACGTGCACGCTGAACAGCTGCGTCCATTGCATTATGAACAGCTACTGGATCCATTCCGTCAACAGGCTCTGACGGCATATCAAAGCCAAGGCCTATTTTGTAGATGTCCTCCATGTTAGTTGTTCTTGCAACAGATGTTCCCATTGCATAACCGTTGTTTTCGCAAACGAATATAACAGGCAGCTTCCAGATCATGGCCATGTTGAACGTTTCGTTCAATGCACCCTGCCTTACAGCTCCGTCGCCCATGTAACACACGCAAACATTGTCGGTGCCCATGTACTTCTCTGCAAAAGCAATACCAGCACCCAAGGGGATCTGGCCTCCAACAATTCCATGTCCGCCGAAGAACTTATGCTCTTTGCTGAACATGTGCATGGAACCGCCTTTTCCTTTGGAGCAACCTGTGGCTTTACCATATAATTCTGCCATAACCTCGTTCGGGGTCATGCCCTTTGCAATAGCATGAGCATGGTCGCGGTAAGCTGTGATCATTGAATCTTCTGGCTTAAGCACGGACATTGTTCCTGCTACAACGGCTTCCTGTCCGATGTATAAGTGACAAAAACCTCTAATTTTCTGCTGACCATAAAGTTGTCCTGATTTTTCTTCGAACTTACGCATCAACAGCATGGATTCATACCAGTACAGGTAGGTATCTTTGGTAATTTCAATTGAACTCATTTGTCAATAATGTGTTTTTTGGGATGGCAAATCTAACCATAACTTCATAAAAAAAAGAAAATCACTCTGGTTTTGCGTTCTGAATTACAAATATCGCTCAGTTATGATTTTCCGATGATGATTTATATGTCCTGCAATTATAAATAATAAGGCGCGTACACTGATATTGTAATTATTAGCTGTGCCTGTTTTTGACAATTCTTCTTCTCCGAATGACCGGAATAAATAAAGGTTCGCCTCCCGTAGAACGCGGAACTCTGCGATTAGTTTGCGGAAATCCTGACTTTTGTAGCCGGAGTTTTCCACATAGGCGTTCTCATCGTATCCCGGCAGGGAGATTGTTTCTCCCCTTGCAATGCAGAGCGCACGGTAAGTCATGATCCTTTCTGTGTCTATCAGGTGACCAAGGAGTTCCTTTACAGTCCATTTCCCCGGAGCATATGCGTGAGCGGCTTTTTCATCAGGTATGGATTCAAGGAATGCAGGCAGCTCTCTTGCCTGACGGGCAAGCTGATCTATTACATTGTCTGTCACTGAGTCAATGTAATTACTGTAAACGGGAGCGTATTCTTCAGGTTGTGGCCGGTTCATAAGTTGTACTGCTTTTCAGGATGATCCTCATGGTGGTTCCTTTCCCTGGTTCCGACTCTTTCACAAAGATCTGTCCGTTATGATAATTTTCAATAATCCTGCGTGTCAGTGACAAGCCCAATCCCCAACCCCGCTTTCTGGTGGTGTATCCGGGCTGGAATATCGTTTCAAACTTAAGGCGCGGAATGCCTTTCCCGGTATCGGTGACATCGATGAAAACCTGCTCTTTTACCAGGTTTTCAATTATGGAGACCTCTATTTTTCCTTCCCCTTCTATTGCATTCACCGCATTTTTCAGCAGGTTCTCAATCACCCAGTCGAAAAGAGGTGCATTCATCATCGCTTCTACTTCAGTGTCTCCTGAAACAGAGAAGGTAATTTTATCGCTCGTCCGGATCTTGAAATAGTTTACGTATTCTTTCACTACGCTGTATACGACAGAACTTTGCAGAACTGCCTTGGATCCAATTTTGGAGAACCGGTCTGCAACCCTTTCAAGCCGTTTAACATCGTTTTCCATTTCAAGTATTAGAGGGTCGTCATCGGCGTTGAATTTTTCCTTAAGAAGTTCAGTCCACGCCATCAGAGCCGAAATAGGAGTTCCGAGCTGGTGGGCAGTTTCCTTTGCAAGACCTACCCAAACCAGATTTTGCTCTGAGCGTCTGGATGAACTGAATACCATATAGGCAACAAGAAGAAAAATAGCTATTACCGTTAACTGGATATACGGGAACACTCTTAACTGGGTAAGCAGTAAAGAATCCTTGTAATAGACAAACCATTTGTCGCCGTTTGCTTTCGTAATAACAATGGGGAGGTGCTGCGATTTCATCTCTTCCAGCTGCATCCGAAAATAAGCCGGATCATAAGTTTTCCTGTTGAATACAGGCGATTCTATTCCGGCAGTAGCTTCCTGAGGGATGATCGTCTTTGTGCTGTCGAGCCCTTTCCAGTAAATAATGCTGTCCCTTTCGTCTGTAAGGATAGCCGGCATTGTCAGACTGTCGCGCACTGAATAAATATAGGTCAGAAATTCATCGTTTGTGTCTTCAATTTCTACAATCTTCTTTGTGCTCATTGCCCATACCTCTGCTCTTGTTCTCTCAGAAAGTGAGATGTTCTTCACAAGGTAATAGCTGTACCATAAGGATGCAGCGGCTATTATCGTTGCAAAAGCCAGCAGCAGAAATTTCCAGCGACGTTTCTGTTCGTATGGG
>NZ_QEAS01000001.1:262382-264650 GCF_003130405.1 Pararcticibacter amylolyticus | reverse complement strand
CTTGTATGGCCTTCAATGTGTTTTACTATGTTATTCATGAATTGCGATTTATAAGCTTTTGTATTCCATATTATAGAACATAAATGCCCATTTATCGGCCTGCTCCGAAATGATCTGGGCAGTGGATTTTCCGGCGCCATGACCTGCTTTCGTTTCAATCCGGATCAGGACGGGATTGGACCCTTTGTGATACTCCTGGAGACGGGCGGCAAACTTAAACGAGTGAGCGGGTACTACACGGTCATCATGATCGGCCGTTGTAACGAGGGTAGCAGGATATGCAGTGCCGGGCTTGAGAGCATGATAGGGAGAGTACTTCACCAGATAGTTAAACATCTCTCCGGAATCTTCCGCTGTACCGTAATCGTATGCCCATCCAGCTCCCGCTGTAAACTTGTTGTAACGAAGCATATCCAGAACTCCTACTGCGGGGAATGCGACTTTGTACAAATCAGGTCGCTGAGTCATGCAAGCTCCAACCAGCAAGCCCCCATTTGAACCGCCGGCAATTGCAAGTTTTTCTTTAGAGGTATATTTGTTGCTGATCAGGTACTCAGCAGCCGCTATAAAGTCGTCGAATACATTTTGTTTTTGCAGCTTGGTACCGGCTACGTGCCACTTTTCTCCGTATTCGCCGCCACCTCGCAGATTGGCAACGGCATAGATGCCGCCCTGTTCGAGCAGAATGATGTTGGAAGTGCTGAATGATGGGGTCAGACTAATGTTAAACCCTCCGTAAGCATATAATAGCGTAGGGTTAGAACCATCCAGTTTTATTCCTTTCTTATAAGTAATGATCATGGGAACGCGTGTTCCGTCTTTCGACTTATAGAACACTTGTTTGGATTCATACAGGGAAGGGTCAAATTTTACACCTGATTTTTTATAGATTTCAGATCGTCCTCCTTCTATGTCATACTTAAATATGGTGGATGGGTATACGTAAGAATTAAACGTGTAATACAATTCTTTTTCTGTCTTTTTACCACCAAATCCAGATGCACTGCCTACTCCCGGTAGGTCAATCTGACGTTCCAGCTTGCCGTCCATGCTGTATTGTTTTACGAGAGAAGTAGCATCTTTGAGATAATGTGCGAAAATCTTTCCCCCCGCCGTTCCGGCAGTCAGCACGTTTTCCGTTTCCGGAATCAGGTCTTTCCAGTTTGATGGAGCAGGGTTTGATGCATCTACCGTTACAATGCGGTTGTTTGGGGCATTCAGGTTTGTAAATATGAAGAGTTTACTCCCTTCATTATCGATGATGTTATGCTCGTTATTAAAGTTGTCGATGATCTTCACTATTGAGCTGCCCGGCTGAGAAAGATCCTGCAGATATAATTCGTTGCCGGTAGTGGAATTGGCAGCAGAAATTACCAGGAAGCGGCCGTCTTCAGTGATGGAAGCACCGATATATCTTCTCGGAGTAGCTGTCCCCCCGAAGATCATGACATCTTCTTTTTGAGATGTGCCCAGCTTATGATAGAAAAGCTTGTGATACTGGGTCATTCCTGAGAGCTGGCTGCCTGCTGACGGTTTATCATAACTACTATAATAGAAGCCATCATTTCCTTTCCACGCCAGGCCCGAGAATTTGATATCTGTCAGGGTGTCGCCGACTGTGCTTTTGTCGGAAGTTCTGATTACGATAACTTTCCTCCAGTCCGAGCCTCCTTCAGAGATCTGGTAGGCAGCCAGGCTCCCATCTTTCGTGAAATCAATTCCTGATAAGGATGTTGTTCCGTCTTTAGAAAACTTATTGGGATCCAGGAAAATTTCAGGAGTTCCCCCGTCCCTTTGTCTGTAAAGAACCGATTGATTTTGCAATCCATCGTTTTTAGTAAAGTACATGTAGTCGCCTTCCCTGAACGGCGCGCTGAAACGCTCGTAATTCCAGAGGTCTTCAAGCCTCTTTTTGATTTTATCCCTGTAAGGTATTTGAGAGAGATAATTTTGTGTTACCTTATTCTGTTCCGTCACCCAGGCTTTTGTGTCGTCGGCTATGTCGTTTTCCAGCCATCTGTAGGGGTCTGCTATCTTAGTGCCGAAGTATGTATCGGTCGTATTATCTTTTTTTGTCTGCGGATATTTGATCATTTTTTTTGAACTTGTTTGTGCCACTGCAGTAATTGTAATTCCGGTGGCCAGGATCATGCTGCAAAATCTTTTCATATTACTATACTAAGTGTAGGATACCGGGTTTAATTGATGTAATACCGGATTTTAAGCCGCAAATTACGATTTTATCTTAATCTATAACGCTTTTGATGA
>NZ_QEAS01000001.1:255586-262327 GCF_003130405.1 Pararcticibacter amylolyticus | reverse complement strand
TCCGAATGTCCATACGAAATAAAATATACTTTGCTTCCGACTTTCATCTGGGAGTGGCTGACTACAAGCTCAGCAGGCAGAGGGAGGCAAATGTAGTCGCCTGGCTTGATTCTATTAAAGAAGATGCTTCAGAGTTATATCTGGTTGGCGATGTCTTTGACTTTTGGTTCGAATACCGGCACGCAGTACCTAAGGGTTTTACTAGGTTCTTCGGAAAACTCGCGGAACTTGCAGATCTGGGCGTTAGAATCATTATGTTCAAAGGCAATCACGATATGTGGATGTTTGGCTACCTCTCTAAGGAAATGGGAGTTGAGATCGTTTCCGATGAACTTATTATTGAAAGAGGAGGGAAGAGATTCTATATTCATCACGGGGACGGACTTGGTCCGGGTGACTTAAAATATAAAGTACTTAAGAAGATCTTCAGAAGCAAAGTGTGTCAATGGCTGTTTGCCCGGATTCATCCAAATCTGGGCATTGGTATCGCCCTTGCATGGTCGCGCCGGAGCCGGATTGCCGGTTTGAAAAAGGAACGTTTTCTGGGGGATGAAAAAGAATGGCTGGTAGTTTACAGTAAGGAGATACTGAAGAGGGAACATTTCGATTACTTTATTTACGGTCATCGGCATCTTCCTCTGGATATAAAACTTAATGAAAGCAGCCGGTATGTCAACCTGGGGGAATGGATCAGTTACTTTTCCTATGCTGTATTTGATGCTGAGGGGCTAAGTCTCCGGTATTTCAAAAGAAATGATTAAATTAGTATAACACTTTTCCTTTTTTTTCGTACTTTAATTACAGGCAATATTTTTCACTATGGCAGATAAGAAAATTGCAATATTATACGTGGATGATGAAGAGAACAATCTTATCTCTTTTAAGGCCGCATTCAGAATTAAATACCAGGTTTATACTGCAATAAGCGGGGATGAGGCAATACGCATAATGGAGACCAAACCTGTTGAGGTTATTATTACAGATCAGAGAATGCCTAACATGACGGGTGTTGAATTCCTGGAGAAGATTATCGAAAAGTTTCCTGATCCGATGCGAATCCTTTTAACCGGTTATGCCGATATGAGTGCCGTTGTTGATGCAGTGAATAAAGGGAAGATATTTCATTATCTGGCTAAACCCTGGGATGAAAATGAGCTCGATATGACTATTGAAAGGGCATACGAAGTATATAAAAAGAGGAAGGATGTAAAGGAAATGAACGAGAAGCTGGCAGTGTCGAATGACCAGCTGGAATTTCTTCTAAGACAAAAGCTGCTGTCCTGATAAAGGGCTTTAGCCGGTAGTCCACTCAATATCATTCTCCTTCAGAATCGCATCAAGTTCATTGAGCTGGAGAGGCTTATCCATCACTCCTTTCACCGATGGGTCCCTCCTGATTGAATCGATATCGTTTTTGTTCAGAGATGAGGTGATAGCAATAATAAAATACTGGTTCCTGATCTCTTCCGGCAACCGGTTAAATTCTTCAAGAAATTTAAATCCGTCCATAACCGGCATTAGTACGTCGAGCAGAACCACTGTAAGGATACCATTCAATGATCCGGCATTTTCTTTAATATGGCTGAGCGCTATATCGGCTTCCATATAGATGCTTATTTCAAAACTTTTTCCTGTATGCCGGATTAGTTTTTTTTCAATATAACAATCCAGTTCACTGTCATCGATAACAATAAACGATAATTTCATGGTTATTTGTTTGGAATTTTAACTGTAAATGTTGTGCCAACCTCCACCTCTGAATCGACTTTTATCTGACCATTCAATTTAAGAAGGGCGTTTTTAACATTGTATAAACCAAATCCAGCGCCTGCTGCTCTGGCGCTGGCACGAAAGAAAAGATTAAAAATGTCTTCCCTGTACTCTTTTGGAATACCTATTCCATTGTCTTTTACTACGATCGTTGCCTGGCCTCTGTTTACATCAATGTTTAGCTGTACCAGCCGGGGGGAAGGCCCTGTCTTTTGGTATTTGAAAGCATTGGATATAAGATTGTTCAATATCGTGTTGGTTACCATCTCATCATTACGGAAAGGTTCATTCACGTGTAAGTTTGTTTCAAACTCTATATTATTCGTGGTTGCATATACTTTATAAATATCTTTTAAATCATTCACAATTTTATTAAAATCAATATCTTTAATTATTAACCCACCTCTTTGTAAGCTATAGTATTCATGCATTCCAAGGATAAAAGTATCGAGCTTTTTTACGGATTTTTCCATGAGTTCCAGTAAAGGCCTTATTTCGTCGATATCATCCATGTCGCGTGACAGATTAATGGCGCCAAGGATTCCGGATAATGGTCCCCGTATGTCGTGACTTACGCTATAGGCGAATTTGTCGAGCTCATTATACGCCTTTTGCAGTTCTTCATTTTTTATATGAAGCATTGAGTTGGCGAGATAGAAATTATTCGATTCATTTATGGCGGAGATCAGATCCTCATATACCCATGGTTTTTTGACATATCTGAAGATATGACTTTTGTTGACGGCATCTATGACTGATTCGATATCTGCATAGCCGGTTAAGAGGATTCTGACCGGCAATGGATAGACAGTCCTGATCTCCTCAAAAAATTCGACTCCTGTTTTATCCGGCATACGCTGATCACAGAAAATGATCCGGATGTCAGGATGTTCATCCAAAAGCTTTACAGCATCGGCAGGTGTTTGTGAGATCAGCACATGGAAGTCTAACCTCAGCGTAGCCTTAAAACCTGTAAGGTTGTTAAGCTCATCATCAACATATAATATTTTTATTTTCCCCGACACCTGTATGAATGGATTTTATTCTTGTATGTAAGTAAAGAATTAAAGAGAGCAATTGTGTTAACTGGTATAAAATATACCGAATATCCTGATTATTGCCGAAGGGGCAACTGGAGCGTAAACCCGGTTCCTTGTCCGGGAGCAGAATTGACAATGATCTGCCCTTTGTGTTTATTTATGGTGTTATAAGCGATAGACATTCCCAATCCTGTACCTTCACCTACATCCTTAGTCGTGAAAAAAGGATCAAAGATCTTCTTTTTTGTGTTTTCATCCATTCCTGTCCCGTTATCCTCTATCGTGATAAAAACGCTTTCTTCGTTATATGAGGTGCTGATCCTGATCTCGCCGCCAGTGTTTTCGCCGTATCTTTTATTAATTGCATGGATCGCATTTGTAAGGATATTCAGGAACACCTGATTCAATTTCCCGGGATAACACTCGACCAGGGGCATTTCAGAGTATTTCTTTATGATCCTGATCCTGTTATTCAGCAGGTTATTAATAATGACGAGGGTAGACTCCAGTCCGGCAATTACATCAGCGCTTTTCAGGTCGTCTTCGTCGACCCGTGAGAATATGCGCAAGCCCTTTACAATCTCGGCTGTACGGGATGCGCCTTCATGTATACCTTTTAAAAGATGAGAGATTTCGATCTTCAGGTAGTCGAAATCAAGCTCTTCTTTCAGCTCGTCAATGCTTTTTTGTTTTTCGGGAATAGAATCTTCCGAAAGAGCCGTATTTTCAAGCTGAGTGATGGTTTCTAATAGCAAATCGAAGTCACGTTTCAACGGGTTTACATTGGAGGTGACAAAGTTGATGGGGTTGTTTATTTCATGAGCGATCCCTGCGGTTAACTGGCCTAAAGAGGCCATTTTTTCAGATTCCACCAGTTGACTTTGGGCCTGCTTTAAGTTTTCAAGGGTAACATTCAGCTCTTCGTTCGATTCCTTAAGTTCCAGGGTGCGTTCATTCACCTTGTTTTCAAGCATTACATTCTGTTCCCTTATAATCCGTGCATTTTCATTCGCAACCCTCAGCGCTTCAGCTTGCGAGAGTTCCTTTTCCTTCTTGAGAATGTTGATCCTGTCGGCAAGACCGAATGACAGAAGGGCCATCTCGATGGCAGAAGCAGCCTGCACGGAGTTAATGGTGAAGGTGTTGTAGGGAAATATCCCGTAGTCTTTCAGGAGAAATATCAGGGCGCCGGTTAATAAAACAGACCAGGCCGAAAAGAAGAACTTAGCCCCCCTGTGTCCTTTTATCAAAAGAAACAGGGATATGTAAAATACACCGACAGAAGAGATAGAGGTATTAAGCTGCATAAGCTGGAATGCCTCCCGGGTCCGTCCTGTACTTAAGATACCCAGACTGATTATAAAAAGACCTGTAAAGACCAGCAGGACAATGCTGAATTTTTTGTAATGAACCGTGAGATCAAGGAATTTTCTTGAAAACAGCAGGGCGGCGATTCCGCTGATACAGGCGAACAGCGTGATACTTAGTGAATCAAAGTGTGGTGAGCCTGGCCAGAGATACTGAAAGTTATAGCCCTTAAGCCCGAACTGCGTGAGTCCGGCGAACAGCACATATACAACATAATAAACATAGCTCCTGTCCTTAACCGAGAGATAAATAAACAAGTTGTACAGTACCATGATGAGCACTATGCCGAGATAAATTCCCGATAAGACGTTATCCCGGCTTGTGTGCAGGATCTGTTCTTTCTCATGGTTGAGATAAAGTGGGATAAAGATATGTTCCTGTCCTTTAACTCTCAGATAATACGTTTTTGTTTGTCCTTTCGGGATGTCCAGGGGAAAGATATAACCTGCTGTTTTATAAGGACGCTGACTGAAGCCCTTTTTACTGCTGATAAGCTTTCTTATGATCTTTCCATCAGCAAGAGTGATTAACTCCACTTCGTCAAGTCTCGGATAAGAAAGATCGAGCAAAAGGTGTGCGTCATCGCTTTGATTGTTAATCGTAAACTTCACCCAAACGCTATGTTGTGTTACTCCAATATTGGGTACGTCAGCTTTAACGGGCCGGAAATCCTGTGATTTTATCACCTTGCTTAAATTCAGCTCTTTCTCCGGATTCAATACGGATAAGCCTTTTTCTAATAATATCCTTCCGGATGACTGAGTAAAGATGATGTCAGCCTTACAAAAGAATGGTATTGCAAGAAAAGCCAGAATGATAAAATGCAGTCTGAACATAACTGAATGTTATTTAACGGCCGAAGCGATAATTAAGTTGATCGTGCAAACAAAATAGCCGCTGGCTTCCGCTTCTTCCAGATCTTTTATGAATGCTGTATGTTCATTTTCTGTCAGGTATCCCTTGTCTTTCATTTCTGTTAATGACTGGTCTAACAACAGGTAAGTAAAGATTTCGTTAAGAGACCTTACAACGAACGGATAAACTTCGAGTGAAATGTTCTTGAAATGAGAGCCTTTGAGAAGACTAGATGTTTCGCGTGCGACCGCCCCGTTATTTACCTTTTTTCCGGTAAGGTACTCATTTACTTTCTTTGCTGTTGATATGTCTGCGTTATAGAAAGATAAGCTGCTCCAATCTGTTTCAACGATGACAAAGGGGCTTCCCGATCGGAGTACACGATATGCTTCTGCTACCAGTGCGGCGGGTTCCTTCAGGTGCTGCAATAATCTTTCTGCACGGGCACCGTCTACCGACTGGTCATCAAACGGGACAGGGTAAGCCTCGGAAAGAATAAAATCGACATTCGGGACAGCTTCTGCAGAAGTTTTCGCTTTGTCAATCATCACAGGATCGTGATCAATTCCTGTCACTTTGACCTGCTGCCCCAGTATTTTCGCTATGTTGATAGCGTCTATACCTGGTCCGCAACCCAGGTCAAGAATGAGTCCCTGTTCAATTCCAGCAAATGGTTTATACGAGTTTTCCTTGATGTTCTTTAATACCAAAGCGGTACCCTCAAGGTAGTGGATGTTATAGTGTTTTTCCGGCATCTCCGATATGTTAATAATTTGTCCTTTACAGTAAATTCAGGTTTGTCTCATCTATTTTATTGGTCGTCCGCTGTTTCTGGGAGTTGGTGATTGTGTCAGCAAGGCTCCACTGATCCAGTTTCGGGATGTTAATTTCATAATGAATCTCAATTTCTTTTTTTCTGAGTACTTCAGTACGTACAATATTAGGGTTTTTTCTCAACTCCATTACGGCAGTACGATCCTCTTCGCTTGCAGTACTCAGGTTTTCAAGGTCTTCATAAATCATAGTTGTCGCTATCAGGTCGAGCTTAGGGTAATAAAAAGTTCCATTATTACCCACCCTTTTTTCTATCCGGTAACCGATAGTTTCGGAGAGTTTGACCGTATAGGGAGCGCAAAGGGCGAATAATGATTTGATGCCGATTTGAGGAGCTACGGCGAGACCGGCACGTGTCAGGAAAATACTTCCGATCCCATAGCCTGCAATTTCTCTCGAGTTCCATAAGCCGCACCCTTCGCCGGTTCCGCTTAAGGCGTATTGTTTCACCAGGTCATAGACGTAAGGATCCATAGCCCCTGTTGCCTGCTCAATAGGTAGCGGCTCGGTCCCTCCGGCTACGTGTATCCTCACCCCGCCAAAAACTTTTTTCTTATCAAGGGATTCTACAATCAATACAAAAACAGCAGGGTTATGAAGCCATTCATTCCGGGCGGATGTAATTTTTTGAATGCCAAAATTTGTCAGTACGTGCATGTGCCCATCCACAAACAAAGCACAAGTCTCAGGATCATCTATCGCCCTGAAGGCCCTTAGTCTTACTACTGGTTTATCTTTGCTTAAAACACTGTCCATTAAAAATTCCGGCTAATTCGCTTTTCCGGCAGCTTTTAACTGAATCATTTCAAAATAACAATTTTTTTTATTGTCTACCAGATTACAATACCGCTTGTTTTACCCCATGACAAAATTT
>NZ_QEAS01000001.1:224658-255544 GCF_003130405.1 Pararcticibacter amylolyticus | reverse complement strand
GCGATTGACTTCTTTTTCTTAAAAGTCAGTTGAACAGAGGCTTTCATTTAGTCTGTTTTTCAGAAAAGGCGACAGATGTTGTGTCTGGCTTTAAAAGCAGGAAAAATACTCCATTCTTACCTCCGCCTGTTTTTGGGTGTCTTCGCTGAATGTTGGGCTTAAATGCTGTTTAATTTACTGCAATTGCCTGCCAAAGCCACGTTGATTTAAATAAGCGGGAAGTAAATTGTAAAATAATGTTCCCGGGAAATTGTGACAGAAGGGAAATACCGGATCGGGTTAGAGAGGATTTTTACATAAAAGCCGTATTTTTGTGGGCTTTACATAAATAATAAACCGCATCTGCTACCAGGGGAGCATCCCTGCGGCAATGCTTAGGCATTTTCAGATAAAACATGTTAGACAAATTAGAAGCGATAAAACTCCGCTGGGAAGAGGTGGAAAGAGAGCTGAGTGATCCGGCGACCATCAGTGATATGAGACGTTTTGCCCAGTTAAATAAAGAATATAAAGACCTGGGTAAGATTGTAGACGAATATAAGATTTACAGGAATGTTGTCTCTAACATTGACACTAACAAGGAGATCCTGGCTACAGAGAAAGATGAAGAGCTTCGCGATATGGCAAAGCTGGATCTTGACGAATTGATGGAGCAGAAGGACGAACTGGAGGAAAAAATCCGCCTTATGCTGATCCCTAAAGATCCTGAAGATGCTAAGAACGCTGTTGTTGAAATACGTGGCGGCACGGGAGGAGATGAGGCGGCCCTGTTTGCAGGAGATCTTTACAGGATGTATACCCGCTTCTTTGAGAAGAAGGGCTGGAGAACCGAAGTGATGGATGTGACCGAAGGCACTGCTGGGGGGTACAAAGAAGTTATCCTGAAAGTGACAGGAGAAGATGTATATGGTCAGCTTAAGTATGAATCCGGAGTTCACCGGGTTCAGAGAGTTCCGGAAACGGAGACGCAGGGGAGGGTTCATACATCTGCTGCTTCTGTGGCTGTCTTGCCAGAGGTTGAGGAACTGGACTTCTATCTGAATCCTGCGGATGTAGAGATGCAGACTTCCCGCTCGGGAGGTGCCGGTGGCCAGAATGTGAATAAAGTTGAAACTAAGGTGCAGCTTACTCACAAGCCTACAGGTATCGTAGTGGTATGCCAGATAGAACGTTCGCAACTGGCCAACAGGGAGAGGGCAATGGAGATGCTCCGGAGCAAGCTATATGACCTGGAGTTGCAAAAGCAGACAGGAGATATCGCAGCAAAGAGAAAGACGATGGTATCTACCGGAGACCGCTCAGCTAAGATCAGAACATACAATTATCCCCAGGGCCGTGTTACCGAACACCGTATCGGGCTTACGCTTTATAACCTTCCTGCTATCATGGACGGAGAGGTTCAGGAGATAATTGATGCCCTTCAGTTTGCGGAAAATGCAGAAAAGATGAAGGAAGGATCGGGTGTTTAATTTTATTTGGCTGATAGTCAGTGTTATTTGAATATTTTGAAAAAATATATTGACAAGTAAAATAATCGGGCTATATTTGCATTCCCAAACGGAACGGTCCGGTAGTTCAGCTGGTTAGAATACATGCCTGTCACGCATGGGGTCGCGGGTTCGAGTCCCGTCCGGACCGCAAAAGCCACTCAGAAAAGAGTGGCTTTTGTCATTTATAGCTTTTTATTTCCGGGGGCCGGGCTGGCGGAACAGTTCGCTGGATTACCCGTATTCGGGAAAACAATAGGTAACAAATTTATTTTTCAGCCGTAATAAGTGATAAAAAGCCGGGACTGGTATTCAGGTATACAGGGAGTATTAAGTTTGCTGATTTCGGATTCATATTGTAAATGTGTATATTTGTATTATAAATGTTTGTCAGATAGTGTTTTCTGTCTTTTGAAAACTTCTGTCGCAACGCAAAACAAACACTTGGCTTATGAAATGAAAGATCCGTGTTTGTTATTTTATTAATTTAATCCATATAATTTGTTATTTGAAAATTTAAATCTTAGCCCTTCAATATTGAAAGCGCTAAAGACCGAAGGATATGTTCATCCAACTCCTATACAGGAAGCTTCCATACCCGCAATTCTTGAGAAGAAAGACCTTTTAGGCTGTGCTCAGACCGGTACCGGGAAGACAGCGGCATTCGCACTTCCTATCTTGCATTTATTGCAGGCACGCGAAGCTGCAAAAGGCAGAAAGGAAATTGCAGCGCTGATCCTGACTCCGACACGCGAGTTGGCCATCCAGATAAGTGAAAGTTTCTCAGCTTACGGAAAGCACACATCTCTTAAACATGCTGTTGTTTTTGGCGGAGTATCTGCTCATTCGCAGGTGACAGCTATAAAAGGAGGTATTGATATCCTGGTAGCCACTCCGGGACGTCTGCTTGACCTTATGTCGCAAAAGGTGATCAGCTTACAGCATATCCAGTTATTTGTGCTGGATGAGGCCGACAGGATGCTTGATATGGGCTTTATTAACGATGTGAAGAAGGTGATTGCAAAGCTGCCGGTAAAACGTCAGACACTTTTCTTTTCGGCTACTATGCCGCCTGAAATCGACAAGCTCGCGAGTACTATTCTTCATAACCCGGTAAAAGTGGAGGTAACTCCGGTTTCTTCAACCGCTGAAAAGGTGACGCAGGCAGTTTATTCGGTAGAAAAGAAAGATAAGCCTGCACTGCTTGTTCATATTTTACAGAATAAGGAAATCAAAAGAGTGCTGGTGTTTACAAGGACAAAGTACGGTGCTGATAAGCTGGCAAAAGTGTTAAACCGGGCCTCTATCAAGGCGGATGCTATCCATGGGAACAAGACACAGAATGCAAGACAGAAAGCATTGAACAACTTTAAAGATGGCAGCATAAGAGTTTTGGTAGCAACGGATATCGCTGCGAGAGGCATTGACGTTGAAGAGTTGAAGTATGTGATCAACTTTGAACTGCCCAATCAGCCGGAAACCTATGTTCACCGGATTGGCCGTACAGGCAGAGCCGGAAACCAAGGGACTGCATTGTCTTTCTGTGACCAGGAGGAACAGGAATACCTCCGGGATATCAACAAGCTTACAGCTCAGGATATCCGTATTGCAGAGGATCATCCGTATCATTTGCCCGTGAAGAAGGACGCCAGGGCTTTGAATGTTAAGCCTGGCGCTGCACGTCCTTCAGAAAAAAAGAATTCCTCGCGCAGGAGGCCTTTTAATAAGAAGAAGAAGCGGCCTGCTACCGCATCATAAATAAAGTTATAAGCTTCTGAAAACGATTTAAGCCCGCTGCAAAAAACAACGGGCTTTTTTATGTGAGTATATTATTGATGCTGGTGTTTAAAACGTTGCGGAGAGGGAAGCTCCCACCGTTTTCCCGTTAAAGGATGGGCTTAACATAATATTCTCTTTTCCCTTCAGGAGCCCTTTCACCTTCGGATACAGAAAATAAGCTGCCCTGGCCGAAAGTATCCCGAAGCCTGCTCCTGCGATTGCATTGCTGAACCCATGATTATTATAAACCCTTAAAATCCCTGTTGCTGTAGCGGCAGAGTAAGCAGCTACGCCGAACCATGGAGATCTGTCGCCATACTCCTGGTTCATAAATTCGGCGGCAGCAAAAGCTGCTGCGGTATGTGCTGATGGAAAGGGAGAGAAAGGACTGCCATCGGGCCTTAACTGACGTGTCTTTTTCTTAAAGAATGAAACTGTTGTACTCATAATAGCAGTAGATGCTATATAAAGAAGCGTTTTTTCGCTGATAGAATGTTTTCCTTTAGTCCCTGAAAGTCCCAGAATGCCTGCCGCCGCAGTAGGAGTGTGCCGCAGATAATTGTCAGCTTTGCTGGAAAAGCCGGGATAATCTTCCTGCATTTCCCTGTAGATCTGGTGATCGGCAGCAGGTGCTATATTTTCAGTAATAACAGCCGCAGAGACGGGCTGGTGTATCGCCCGTTTCAGAGCCGCAGTGTCCGTTGTCTGAGCTTCAGCCAATTTTACCAGTGTCAGAAAGAGTATTACCAGATATTTCATAGAAGTTACTTTATCTGCTTATACTGAAAATCAGTCGAATAGGTTATATCCGTTTGAAAAAAGCCAGGGACACTCAGCGTATCCCTGAGGTTTAAAGAAACAGGCTTGTTCTGAAGATCAGGTTCCGCCCGGGCCGGGGGATCTTCAGTATATCCAAATGCTGATAATAACTTCTGTTAAATACATTCTCCAGCAGAACGCTTACCTTCAGGCTTTTGGCAAGTTTGATCGGCACAGATCTGCCGGCCGACAGATTAACAACTGTTGAACCAGGAGTTGGTGTTTCTCCGTATTTCGGCATATCAACATGAGACTGGCTGGAGTTTGTCACCGTTTCAGCTTGTATGATCGTTTTCTTTGCTGAATACATAATGGAATTAACCGTTTTGAATGGTGCTATAAGAGGTAAGGCAATGCCTTCGTTATCCTCGCCCCGGGTAAAAGTATTGACACTACTTAAAGTGACCGTTTTGGCGGGTGCCCATCTGAGTGCAAATTCTGTCCCGTAGATTTTTGCAGAAGGGAGGTTTATATATTGTTTTACTCCCATAGCACCAATAGTCATCGTGCTGTATCCCTGGAGCATTCTTCCAGCAATATAGTTGCGGAAGAAATAGCTGAAAACATTGAGTTCAGCTCTGAAATTGCTGTTGTGATAGGCGCCGGAACAAGACAGGTTATAGGAGCTCTCCTGTTTTAGTGAAGGGTTGCCGATGTAATCATATCCATCCGGCCTGTTATAGATGTAGAAGGCATAACTTTCCTGCAGGGTGGAAGCCCTGGCTCCCCTGGAGGCCGAAGCTCCTAAAGTCCATTCAGTTGTTGGATTATAACTAATTCCCAGATTGATATTGCTGAGCAGCCTGCTTTCAGCCAGGTTTCCCTCAAACATACCGGAGAGCTGCTCCCTTTCCTCTTTGCCATGGATATCATCATGCATATACTCCATCCATAATCCAGGCCTGAATGTGAGCTTTTCGTTTATGGAAAATATATCTGAAAGACTTAATCCAATACTGTTTCTTACCGGACCAGCGAGGGTATACATGAACATCGGACTGGCACCAGGTGGGTACATGGTCATTTCTGCGCTCAGCTCATTCCGGAATCCGTCGAGTTTGGCTTCCAGGTGATGTTTGGGATGGATTCCGATAGCCAGACTTGAAAATGCCCCGAAGGTCCGGGATGTGCCGGGCATATCCATATGCATGGATATAGTTTCAGCAGGACGTTTGGTATCGTCCATAGCGTGGTCAACGAAATTATAGTAGCCTTTTGTTTCCCACGTGATATGGCGTTGTGTATCCCTGTAATGATAGGATAGAGCAGCAATTCTGGCTTTGGCAAAGGCTACATCCATTGTGAGTGCCGGATACCCGATGTCGAAACCTTCATCCTGAATGTAGTCGCCCTTTAAAAAGCTTTTTCCTCCTGTTTTCACTATTGCGGAGATGCTCCCGTTCCATTTTCTGTATTGTGAAAAACTTATCTCCCCGCGGTTTGCTGCGCGATAATTTCCGCTTCGCCGGAAGATCCCGTTTGCCTGCAATGCAAAACTCCTGTTCGATACGTTTATGCCGGCCAGCGTCTGGAAAGCAGATCCATTAGTCTCATATCCTGATCCTATCATCGCTGAAGTTTTAGCACTCTCACTGAAAGACGGTTGCTTCAGTTTAAAGTCAATGCCTCCCCCGATCCCGCTTCCATTAGCGTTTTCGCCCGGGCTTTCAGTCAGGGCAATGCTCTCGAGGTTATTCGGCTCAATATAGGAGCTTACCGGGTCCATCCTGTCTGTGCAGGCCCCAAATATCCGCATACCTTCAATCGTCAGGGTAATCTGGCCGTTATTGAGGCTTCTGAATGCCGGCTCCATCGCAAAGTTTCCTCTTCGGATCATGGTTATGCCGGGTGTACGCTCCAGGATCTTATCCGTAAGCGACATCAGATGATTTTGATGAAGATCCCTTTCCGAGCGGGATACGCTTTTTGCGGGTGAAATGATCACCTGTTTTAGCAGTAAAGATCTCTGCACCGCATTTGTTCCGGATGTATCTTGTTGTCCTGCCGCCGGTAATGCTATTACCAATAGGCAGAACCCTGTTATGAGAAAGGCTTTCATCTGTTAAAACATCAGGTCAAGCGAGGCATCTTCGACAATTACAGTGCTGCCTTTCATCAACTTCAGATGCAAGCGCCAGTCGCCCGTCATGGTAAAATTGACCTTTCCTGTGTAATGCCCTCTTCCTGTATGTATGGGGGCGACATTGTTGGGTGATCCATGTCCCATAGAAGGCATTTCGGGACTAAACTCAACTGTCAGTCCCTCTTCGGGCGGGAAGTTCATCATGTCCTGGCGTTTACTGATCAGCAGTTCGAGGTCATTCATCCCTATTTTGGGTGCTGCCGGCTGAATCAGGGATACTGTGTAGCTTTGATCATCTGATCCCTTAAAGGTTGCTGTGTATTTGGTATTCGCGGCAGCTTGCTTGATTGATACGTCAAAAGTGACGGGTTCATTGTTTACAGTAACTTTTAGCTGCCAGCTGCCCATGTCTCCCGATGGCATAGAGAACACCACAGCCCCTTCATAGAGTTCTGTTGTGCTGCTGTAGGCTGGTTGTTCTACCGGAGAAGAGTGCTGCATGGTGTGCATATCCATTATTGGCGTATAGGTAACCGTTGCGTTTTTTATTTCAGCCCCGGCCTTGTTCTTCAACCCTACATAGATTTTATTATAAGCTACGCTAAGATCATTCTGATCTGCAAGAAGAGATACGCTGATCCCGCTCGCTGTAACAGCTTCAGCTATTTTTATCTTTGAATGAGGGCTGGCTGGTTCGTTATCATCTTTGCTGCAGGAAACTAAAAAAAGGAAACTAAATAATAATATATGGATGGCGTGTTTCATGTTGTCGTTGTAATATTTATATAAAGAAAGTCTTCAATTGCGTAAAGACAAAGAAGATTAACAGAAGACAGGTTTGCGCGCTAAGTAGTCAGATCAGAATCAACTATTCACTGGCTACATGCAGCAATAAAAACCTTCCGCTTCCGGATGGAATATTGACATGTCTTCTAAAATAAATTAAATGGTGATGTATCAGGCGCGTGGGGGCTGATAAATTATTGAAGGGTATCCGGTGATAACCGGTTTGTTATAGGGAATTTCAATCACGCGAAGTAATCGTGTTGTAAACACCACCGGAAAACTAACAGGGAGGAAAGAATCCTGAATCAGATTCTTCTGAGTTTGTCTCTCTTCATTCTTCTCTTTTTCTTCTACCTGTTTCATTTTTTTTGCGAGGTAACATTTTCCGTCGCAATGCAGCCAGGGCCTTTCCCTGTTTTCACACAGTGTTGAAGCAATGTAGTTACGGTTTAGCTCAAACGCGGCATATACCAGCATTCTTGAGAAGCTGACCCCAATCATAAGGGGAATTAATAATATCGCAGTGAGCCGTAAAAACATTCCCTGCAAACTTACGTAAATACTTAAACTCTCACCAGAATTATATGTATCGCTACTGCTAATTTAGATTGTAAAAATAAAAATATGAGTCAGTTAAAAGATAAAGTTATCCTGATAACCGGAGCGTCGAGAGGAATCGGAGCTCACATGGCGGAAGCATTTGCTTTACAAGGTGCAAAAGTGGTGATTAACTATGCCAGCAGCAGCACAAAGGCGGAAGAGCTTTTAGATCGAATCAGACAGAAAGGCGGAACTGCAATTGGTGTTAAGGCTGATGTAAGCAGGGAAGGAGACGTAAAGAGTTTGTTTGACAAGGCAATTGAAGCATTCGAAAGGATCGACGTATTGATCAACAATGCGGGGGTTATGACCACCAGGCTCTTAAAGGACAATTCTGAAAGTGATTTTAACCAGCATTTTGATATTAACGTTAAAGGTGTCTTCTTTTCATTAAAGGAAGCCGCGGCAAGGCTAACTAACAACGGTATTATCATTAATTTTTCATCAAGTACCACGAAAATGATGCTGCCCGGCTACGCCATTTATTCGGCTACCAAATCAGCAGTAGAACAGATGACCCGGGTATTTGCAAAGGAAATCGGGCGGGGCATATCTGTGAATGCAGTTGCTCCGGGGCCGACTTCTACCGAGCTTTTTTTGAACGGCAAGTCAGAGGAGATATTGTCGAAGTTAGCATCTCTTAATGCCTTTAACCGAATAGCAGAACCTGAAGATATCACGAAGATCGTTCTTTTTCTTGCATCCGACGATTCCAAATGGATCTCAGGCCAGGTGATAGCTGCGAATGGAGCAATGGTGTAAGCAAAAAAAAGCGGTCGAGAAACCAGGAGTGGTTCCTCGACCGCTTTTTAAAATATTAGAAGCTTACTTCGCAGACAACCGGGAAATGATCTGACGGGAAGCGCAGTTCCTTACTGTCTGTCAGCACTGCATATTTCTGTACCTGTACATTTTTGTTCACAAAGATAAAGTCGATACGGCCTTCTTCGACTTCCGTTGTGTAAGTATGATATTTGAAATTGTTGAAGGTTTTTTCGGGACCATACGGCTTGGCTTTCGAAATCAGCTTTGAATCTGAGAATGCACTTACAATAGTGCCGTAAGCACTGGTTGAAGGGTCAGAATTAAAATCTCCGGTGATAAATACCGGAGAACTGGCATTTGACAGCAATTTTATTTTTTCGAGGATCATTTTTGCTGCGTTTTCTCTTGCCTGTACGCCTTCGTTATCAAAATGGGTGTTGAACATGAAGAATATTTTACCCGTTGCTTTATCCCTGAATTGAGCCCAGGTGCAGATGCGGATATAGGCTGCGTCCCATCCCTTTGATGGTTTTTCAGGAGTTGGGGAGAGCCAGAATGTTCCGGATTTTATTACCTGGTATTTTTTATTCTTATAGAAGATAGCCGAATACTCGCCTCCGGTCTTGCCGTCATCCCGGCCAACGCCCACGTGGCTGTACTGGGACATTTCTGAAAGGTCGGCCATTTGAACTGCCAGAGCTTCCTGTACGCCAAAAATATCTAGGTCATGGTATTGAACCAGGTCCTTCACCATTTCTTTCCTGTTAGGCCAGGCATTCTCTTTGTCTGAGGCTGTATTCAGGCGAATATTGAAAGTCGCGATATTAAGGGTTGTTTTCTTTTGACCAATAGTAAAAAGCGGAATGAAGATGTACAACAGAATTACGGTTGTACGGGTGAATAAATTACGGTTCATAATAATCTGAAATTTATGTAAAAGTGTATGTTTAGCATGATTACAATTAACGGCGTTTGAGCAGGATGGAGGAGCTGTCCGGCCTGATGATATCAACCCCTGATACCGTTGAAATAACAAACAAAGCGTCATCCAGGGAGTTCAATGGAATTGGTCCGGCAATCATTTTATCATTCAGAGCCGTGTCACTGACAGTAATTTTCTGTCCAAAATTATCTTCCAGGTATCGTGTAATTTCCTTTAAAGTAGGATTGATCAGCAGTAGTTTCTTTTCTTTCCAGGCCGTGTAGTTCTTGGTTTCCACAAAGTCCTCCTCCGCTTTTTTCATCTGGTCTCCATAAATGATTCTCTTTCCCGGGGTGAGTATAATGTCCTCCAGATCTTTCCTGTCAAAAGAAACCTTTACCTTTCCCCGCTGCAATACAACTTCCGTCGTTTTCCTCCGCTGGCGAACGTCAAAGACAGTGCCCAGAACGGTTACATTCAGTCCTTTTGTGTGAACAACGAAGTATTCCTCAGGCTTTATTTTCGAAGGATCACTGTTGGTATGCACTACTTTAAATAACGCTTCTCCTTCTAACCATATTTCCCGTTTATTTCCTTTCTTCCAATTTTTGTCGTAGCGGATACTCGAGTTTGCGTTAAGTTCAACATGGGAACCGTCAGGCAATGTAAGTTGCCTGGTCTCACCAAAGGCGGTTGTTACAGTAAGTTCACCAGCTGTTATGGTTTTATTTACAAGCAGATAAAGGCCTGACAGCAGAAGGATACCGGTTAAAGCCGCTGCTGCGTACCGGATGAATGACCATGCCGGGCGCCGTGAAACTACCGTGGTGTTTTCAAGTAATCCGGCGCTTCTGAGAGATTCAATATGCCTGTTAAATGCCGCATTTACCTGTTCTTCTCCGGGCTGTTGCTCTTTAAATCTTATCGTTCTTAAAAAATCAAGCGCTTGCCCTATTGCAGCAGCTTTCGCTGGATGGATTTCTGCAATTTCTCTCCAAAATGCTTCGTTCTCCGATGTTGGATTAAATGCATAGTCCTGGAAAGAAGGGTCTGACAGGAAATCAGATTCCTCATAGTGCAAATACTTTTTATATAAAGTTTCTTTTTTCATTCTATAGTATTAGTACCCGATCTTTCCGGTTTTACCCCATGTTTTAATAATTTTTTAACATTAAATAAGCAAAAGCTTAATATTGTCTTTTAGCGACGAGATACTCCTGGCCATTATTTTATATGTCGCTTTAATGGAGATCTTCAGAACGCGGGCCACTTCCTCGTAGGAAAGCTGCTCGTAATACCGTAAAAAAATTGCTTCATACTGCCTGGGTGTCAGTTTTTTATAGGCCAGTTCCAGGCTTTTTTCGTCTTCTGCGTTTTTCTCTTTTTCGATCATCACGCTCTCCGCAGAAAATTCAAACTCCCCGTCTTCCCCGGGCTCTTCACGGAAACTCAGCTTTTTCATGTCTTTCAGTTTTTTCATCAGAGTATACCGGAATGAAGAATAGATGTAGCTGTTAAAAGATTCTATATTGTTCAGCTTTTCTTTCCTGTTCCACAAGTCAAAGAACACTTCCTGGATGGCATCTTCTATCAAAGCGGTATCGCTGCTGAATTTATGGCCATAGTTATAAAGCTTTCTGTAGTACTCCTTGTATACGACTGAATAGGCGTCGATGTCGCCTTCCATAATCTTCTTAAGGAGAAAAGGGTTGCCCATTATGTGTGAATAGAATCTGAAAATTAAATCGCCTATAAATTGGTACAAAAGTAGTGCTTATGCTTCTGTTCTTAACAGAGGTTAAGATTATGCTTTTTTTAATTTAATAACAAGTCCCCCGGCTTTCACAAAACCTCTCATATCCTCCCGGTATTTCCCTGCTCCGGAAAAGAACCCTTTTTTTGTCTGCAAAAAAAAAAGTTTTAAACGCTGGGGTAAAAAGTTGCTAACCCAACACATCCTACTGAAAGGAACAAATAACGCTTTTTTAACTAAATTTCATTATGAAGCAAAATTACTTTAGGATGTTTCTGCTATTGATCATGATAGCATGTAACCAGGTCTACGCCCAGAAATCAATCCCTGTAAGCGAGGCTCTCAAAAAGATCACCAGGATCTATAAAGCGGAGTTCGCTTACGATCCTGTTCTGCTGAAGGACAAGGTGACCAGTTATAACCTGGACAAACTGGAGGGTAAGTCCCTCGAAGATGTACTGAAAGGGATACTTTATCCGAATGATTTGGTATTCCTTTATGTGAAACCCTCGTTTTATACCATTGTAGAAAAAAAGAGGATAAAAGAGTCTCAGCAGAATGCCGGGGACGAAGAGCATCCGGCTGTCCCCGCTGCGGTAAAGAACGCCCAAATGAAGGTTTCTGGTATCGTAAGAGACGACAAGGGGATGCCGGTTGCCGGAGTGACCGTTACGGAGAAAGGAACACGTAACGCCATATCGACCCGGGAGAACGGAGCTTTTTCGCTGTCTGTTTCTAATGGAGAGGCTGTGCTGGTGTTCCGGTCAGTTGGCTTTAGTCAGCTGGAAGAAGAAGTAGGCGGGCGCAGTTCTCTGGACATTTTTCTGACATCTACTAATAATCAGCTCACAGAGGTTGTAGTAACAGCTCTTGGTATAAAGAGAGAGGAGAAGGCGCTGGGTTATGCTACTCAGACTGTAAAGGGCAATAAACTGCAAACGGTGAAAGGGGTTGATATGGCAACTTCTTTAACGGGACAGGTTGCAGGCTTAGTGGTAAAAAATTCGACTGAATTTAATGCTGCTCCTGCACTTGAAATGCGTGGTGAAAACCCGATTTTGGTTATTGACGGAGTGCCATATCAAAATATGACACTGAGAGATATACCAGCAGATGATATTGAGAGTATCAATATGCTCAAAGGCGCAACGGCTGCAGCCCTTTATGGTTCTCGGGGGCCGTCCGGGGCAGTGATGGTAACTACAAAAAGAGGAAAGTCTAATAAAGTCAGCATAGATGTAAACAGTAACACGATGATGACTTTAGGTTATGTGGCGATTCCCAAAACCCAGACATCCTATGGTCATGGCTTAAATGGTAAACTTGCTGATGATTACGTATGGGGGCCTAAACTGGATATTGGAAACGAAGATATGCAATGGAATCCGGTTACGAAGCAGAAAGAAATGATGCCTTTGGTGTCAAGCGGTAAGGACAACCTGAAAAATTTTATGCAAACTGGCTTTATTACCAATAATAATATCAGTGTGACTCAAGGCGGGGAAAAAGGATTTTACAGGGTAGGTCTGAATCAGATTCATAATAAAGGTCAGTTCCCTAATCAAAAGCTGAACATCTACAATTTCACGATGAGTGGAGAAATTAAATCCGGAGATAAATTCAGTATGGAGGGACACATGGGATATAGCCGTAATCAGGCACCTCAGGTATGGGGCGGAGGCTACGGAACTCAGGGGTATATTTACCAGATTATGATGTGGACAGGGCCGGACTACGATATCCGTCAGTACCGCGACTATTGGGTAACACCAGATGTAAAACAGAACTGGATGTACAGCGCGTGGTACGATAATCCTTACCTGATTGCTTATGAGAAGTTAAAGGGGGTCGAGCAGAATAAAATGAATGCCAGTCTGATCATGAATTATGCTTTGACGAAAGATTTGAAGATCATGTTCAGAAACGGGTATGATTATTACAAGAATGAAGAAAGCATCCGGAATCCGGCAGGCATTTTCTCCACTAATGGCGGAACTCTGGGGAAAAGTCTTAACTTTTCGTTTAACGGTAAAGGAATGTATGGAGTTGATCAGCTTTGGGGTAACAGCATAAATAGCGACCTCATTATAAGCTATAATAAGAATTTTGTCGGGAAGTGGAATATAGATGCTTTGGGAGGGGGAAGTATATTCTATTACAAGGATCGCGAGTTAGGGGCTAGGACCCGCAATGGTCTCTCGATACCCGGATGGTATTCTTTCGCTAATGCGGTGGCTTCGACAACTGCAGGAGTAGACGCGATCGTTAACAATTATGGAACGTGGGCGCAGCAGATCAATAGTGCATACGGTAAAATTTCCTTATCATGGAACAGCGCCGTTTACCTTGATGTAACGGGACGTAATGACTGGAGTTCAACCCAGGCGGCGAATACCAGATCCTATTTTTATCCTTCTGCAGCCATGAGTGTAGTTGCATCCGAACTCCTTAGTGGGCTTCCTGATTGGCTCAATTTATGGAAAGTGAGAGGATCGTGGACCGTCAATAAAACGCCTTTGCCCGTATATGGGAATAATCTTTCTTATAATGTATCTAATGCCTGGGGTAGTACTACCGCTGTAAGCCCGGACAATTTAGCAGATCCTAAGCTTCCGCCGACGACCTTCAGGACGTGGGAATTTGGTACGGCCGCTTATTTTCTAAATAACAGGCTCCATATAGATGCTGCTTATTTCACTAAGTTAGCCTATAATATCCAGAGGCAGCAAACTATTGCGCCGTCCTCAGGCTATGCAACGAGTCTTATTAACACTCAGGAAAAAATAGCCAGACGCGGTATAGAAATTACCGTTGACGGAAGCATTATTAAAAACAAAAGCTTTCAATGGCAGTCAATCATCAACTATGCCACTCAGCATCAATATTACGCCACGCTGGATCCGGTTTACTCAGCCAATAATCCATGGACAAAAGTTGGAGCACGTCTTGATGTATATGCAGAGACTGAACATGCTCTGCGCGACCCGGAAGGTAACATGATCCATCAAAACGGACTTCCCATGCTGAGCAAGTTCAAGGAAAAGTATGGTTACAAAGATCCAAAGTTCAGTTTCGGATTTATAAACAACTTTACACTTGGCAACCTGAGTCTGGGTATTAACGTCGATGGCCGCATAGGAGGACTGATGTATGACTATATCTATAATAAGATGTTTGATACCGGTTCAGCTCCTGAAACGGACAATCAATATCGCTATGATGAAGTAGTAAACGGACTTAAAAACTATGTTGGAAAAGGTGTGAAAGTAGTAAGCGGAGACGTTACCTATGATTCCTTTGGCCGTATTACCAGTGATACGCGGCAGTATGCACCAAACGATGTTCCCGTGAGCTATCAGAGCTATATGCGCCTGTGGGGGAACTCTTATGAACATGGAATTATGAGTAAAAGCTTTGTTAAGGTCAGAGAGATTTCTCTGGGATATGCGATTCCAAAGAATTGGCTTGGCAGGACCGGTATCCGCAATGCCTCTGTTACAATCACAGGGCAAAACCTGTTTTTATTTACAAATTTCAAGTATTCAGATCCGGATATTGACAATGAGAACATGAACGCACCCGGCCAGCGAATGGTGGGGCTCAATCTCAGATTTGGTATATAGTGAATTTTCACAAAAACAAATTCAACTTATTATGATCAACAATTCATTTAGAAGATATATAGCAGCTGCATTAATCGCGGGGATTAGTTTTAGCAGCTGCACGAAAGATTTTAACGAAATCAATACGAATCCCGACAGACAAAATATTGCATCGTCGGAGTGGTTTGCCACGAATATGCTTACCACTATTACCTCAAAGAATATTGCTACCGGCACAGATTTCATCCAGCCGTTCACTCTATGCAAATACCTGGCATGGACGGAAAAGCAGAATAACCTTCAGTATAACTGGATAGACAGGACAAACTTTGATCGTTTCCTGGTACTGCGGGACATAGATCCAATGGTCAGTTTCGCCAAAACTCCCGAACTTCAGAACTCCTATAAGGCCCTTGGGCATTTCATCCGGGCATGGGTGTTCTTCCGGGCGACGATGCAGCTTGGAGACATTCCATATTCTGAAGCTATTAAGGGCGCCGATAAGATCATTAAACCGAAGTATGACAGTCAGAAAGACGTGTTCCTGGGCATTCTTAATGAGTTGGATGCAGCCGATGATCTTTTCTCGAAAGGGGCTGATTTCAGTGGTGACTTCATCTATAAAGGAAGTACGGATAAGTGGCGGAGACTGACCAACACATTCCAGCTCCATGTTCTGATGAACCTATATAAGAAAACATCAGACACCGATCTTAGAGTTGTTCAAAAGTTCAATCAGGTTATAACCAGGCCTCTGATGAGGGACTATAACGATAATTTTGCTGTTACTTATAATTCATCAGCTGGTTACTGTTATCCCTGGAGCAGCACTCCGGCGCAGATCAATGCGTTTACTATTTATCCGATGGTGTCGGCAACACTCATAGATTTGCTGAAAGCCAATCAGGACCGGCGCTTGTTTTATTATACAGAACCGGCGAGGGCGCTTGTCGCGGCAGGGAAGACTGCTTCAGATTATGATGCGTATGTGGGAGTCGAACCTTCTGATGTTTATTCCAATACTCTTAACGCCCATAACTCCGGCAATTTCTGTGATGTCAACAAGCGCTATGTAGAGATGTATAACGCAGAGCCGGTAGGCCTGCTGAATTACTGGGATCTCCAGTTTATCCTGGCTGAGGCTGCTGTAAGAGGATGGATCAGTGGTACTCCTGCCCAGACGTATTACTCAAACGGGATCAAAGGATCTATGCTGTTCCTCGCAAATTATGCTCCTGCGGGCTATGCTCACGGTATGGCTATAAGTTCAGCCTATGCCGATACTTATGCACAACAGGTTGCCCTGCACGGAAGCTCAGAAGATCAGATCCGGCAGATCATCAGTCAGAAATACATTGCGGGTTTCTTCCATAATGTAGATTATACAGCCTGGTTTGAGAATAGGCGTACCGGATATCCGACCTTTGTGCTAAATAGTGCCACTAACCAGAATACCCCCGCTGCAAAATTTCCTGTAAGATGGCTCTATCCGCAGAAGGAGCTGGAATTCAACTCCGACAACGTGCAGGCCGCCATTACAAGCCAGTATAATGGCAATGACGATACCAATCAGTTGATGTGGATCTTAAAATAAGACAAACAAATAAGGCTGCCTTTAAAAGCAGCCTTATTTGTTTAGTGATATAAAGGACCTTTACTTTATTCCCAACAAGACTCCCGAATTGCCCGCAACAGTGGTTGGATATTTTCCATCCCATTTACGGATCCTCTCCATCTCTACAAGAAGAGGAGTCAGAGACTGCTGCTTAAGCCGGTTTGCCTCGGCTTCTGCTTTTGCCTTAACCAGTAAAGCTGTAGCTTCCGCGTCGGCTTTTGCTTTTAATACCTGGCCTTCAGCTATTGCCTGCTTCGCTTCATTCTCTGCTTTCAGCCGGGCCTGTATTGACGCATTTTTTTCTTCAATCATCCTGGCCATTGACTCAGGCGGGTTTATCCCGGATGTCAGTTTGGGCTGGACGAAGCCATCTTTTCCAAGTGCATCAGCCAGTCTCTGTTCAACCTGCTTTTCAAATGCTTCCCTGTTCGACATCAGGCTGTCGGAAGCAAAACCGTTTGCCACCAGTCGGTACGCGTCGAAAACCTGGTTTCGTATAAATGTGTTTTGCAATTCAGGGAGAGGCTTCCTGTACTTTTTATAGATTGTAGGAACCAGGGATTCATTGATTGCAAAGTTTAATTTCGGGTCGATGGTAAAGATGGCGTTGTCCTTTGCGGTCACTGTAAATGCTTCATAGTCTACTGTTTGTTCGTAAGTTGGGAATTCGACAACCTTTGTTGTCCAGGTGTTATACCATACCCGGCCTGTGACGAGTGTGATGTTGTCTACACCTCTATCAGAGCCATACAGATTAATTTTAATCCCTACATTCCCTGCGTCGATGTTCTCGTAGGTAAAGGGCTGAACAATCAGAATGATCAGTAAGCCAATTGCTCCGGCTGCAATAGTTACCAGTTTCCTGACGTTAAAGGAGGTTCTTTCTTCTTCTGTGTACATTGTTTATTTTGATTTTATAAATTTTAGCGATACCAATAGTTGAAATATAGCTAACAGGATCAGACAAATCCCTATTGTGACATACAGGTCCGAAGGTTTACTTATCATTTCCACAGCAATAGAAACTAGTACAAGGAATACGGAAATTGTAATGACGGCTAAGGCATATTTCATCTCTCTAATTTAGTAATACTTTTCAATGTTCATAAATTGATCATTACTAAACTGCCTTGAATCATACAGGCTTGGAATGTTAAAAACTGGCTACTCAGGGGCAAGATATTGTTAGTTCCTTATTTACTCTGATGTTACTTTTAGCGTCATATGCGATCACAAAACTGGTTAACAGCTCTTAAGAAGATACTACCTGTTCTCTGTTTGTTTTTGGGCTTCATTTCAGCTTATGCTCAGAGCCCAGCCTGGCTGGACGAGACAAAAAGTGAGGAGAACCGTATGAAAATGCACAGCTCCTTTTTTAGTTTTGAAAATGAAGGAACAGCGTTAAAGAATGATTGGAAAAAGTCGTCCAATTACCAGAGTCTTAACGGGGTCTGGAAATTTTTCTGGGCTGAAGGCCCGTCTGGTCTGCCTGAACATTTTGAATCATTATCTTTCGATGACGGCTCCTGGAGAACTTTTAATGTCCCCGGAAACTGGGAGATGAACGGGTATGGATTTCCGATGTATACAACGTCTGGTTTCGAGTTTACCTACCTGATGCCTCAAAATAAGCCTGATCCTCCTGTAGTGCCTATGAATGTGAATAACACTGGTGTTTACAGGAGGGAAGTAGAGATTCCGGGCAGCTGGGAAAATAAAAAGATTGTGCTTCACATCGGTGCTGCCAAATCAAATCTTACAGTTTGGGTAAACGGCAAATACGTGGGTTATGGAGAAGACAGTAAGCTGCCTTCGGAATTTGATATATCTCCTTACTTAGTTAAAGGTAAAAACCTCATCGTCCTGCGTGTAATGCGGTGGTGTGATGCGAATTACATAGAGGATCAGGACATGTGGAGATTGAGCGGGATAACGCGTGACTGCTATCTCGTTGCGAGAAATCCGGTTCATTTATATGATGTGGAACTTACTCCTGAACTAGACACTGTGTACCGGGATGCGAGTCTGAAGACAAAGCTGACCTTAAATCAAAGGCCTTTGTCGCCTCTGGCGGCAGAGGTGATATTAAAATACCGGAACCGGGTTATCTCTTCTCAAAGCGCAAAGATCGATACTTCAATCAGCGTCTCCCTGGATATCCCGGTATCTGCTCCCCTGCTGTGGTCGGCAGAAACCCCCGATTTATACGATGTCGTGATCAGGCTGAGTAATGGAAAAGGAGAGCTGCTGGAAGTTATTCATCAACGGGTTGGTTTCCGGAAAATTGAAATTAAGAACGGCCTTTTTCTTGTAAATGGGAAGCCGGTGATCATCAAAGGTGTAAACCGGCACGAAACAGATCCTTTAACCGGACAGACAATTACCCGTGAAGCGATGCTGAGGGATATTCAGCTGATGAAAAAGTTCAACATCAATGCCGTCCGGACTAGCCATTATCCAAACAGCGAGATATGGCTTGATTTGTGCGATGAGTACGGACTTTATGTAGTGGGGGAAGCTAATATAGAATCACATGGAATGGGGTACGATATTACGCTTACCATGGCCAACAGGCCTTCATGGATGCAGGCACATCTTGCCAGGGTAGAGCGAATGATAGAACGCGATAAGAATCATGCTTCCATTGTTATCTGGAGTATGGGAAACGAAGCAGGAAATGGTTATAACTTTTATTCCTGTTACTTATGGATGAAACAGCGCGATCCGGGCCGTCCGGTACAATATGAGCGGGCTGTGGCTGATTATAAGAAGTTTACCTGGGAATGGGACTCTGATATCATTAATCCTATGTATCCGTCGCCCGCCGGGATGCTGGATTATGTAAAAAATACACCCCACCCGGTACGTCCTTTTATTATGTGTGAATATGCGCATGCCATGGGAAATTCTCTTGGGAACTTTACCGATTACTGGGATATTATCCGCAATAACCGGCAACATTTCCAGGGTGGTTTTATATGGGACTTTGTAGACCAGTGCTTTCAGCGGATAAATTCAAAAGGAGACACGGTGTACACTTATGGAGGGGATTATGAGCCGAAGGAAGCGATTACCGATTGGAACTATGCGGCAAAGGGGATTTTCTATGCAAACCGTACTCCATACCCGCATGCGTGGGAGATGAAGAAGGTGTATCAGGATATCCATTCCAGGCTAGTCGGAGCAAACACATTGGAAGTGTACAATGAAAAATTCTTTACTGATATGAGGAATGTAAAACTGGACTGGGAAATAATACTGAATGGGGTAAAATGGCAATCTGGTTCGCTAATGAATGTAAATGTTGGTCCTCAGGAGAAAGCTTTGTTTAAGCTTCCTTTAAAAAGATTCCCTGACGGAGAAGCATTTCTTAACCTTTCATACAAGTCGAAGACTGCTGCTCCCTTAGTTCCGGCGGGGCATGAAATTGCAGTTGAGCAGCTTGGTCTTGGAGGAAAATATAAGAACCAGGTCGTAATTAAAGGGGGGACGGGACTTACCTTCAAAGATGATAGTGGCCTTCTTACTATCAATTCGCGGAATATGAATATCGTTTTTGACCAAAAAACAGGCCTCCTTAGCGGGTATTCAGTTAACAACGAACAGTTCATGGCGTCGGGAAAAACACTAAAGCCGAACTTCTGGCGTGCACCGAATGATAATGACTATGGTGCAAATCTTCAAACCCAACTGAAGCCGTGGAAAGAAGCAACCGAAAGCCCGGTTCTTAAGGATTTTACTTATTCTACCGTAAATAATGTTGCTCTGATCCATGCGGAATATGATTTACCTGAGGTTTATGCGAGATTGATTTTGGAGTACAGGATCAATTCCAGTGGTGAATTATTGGTCAGCCAAAAATTGAGTATTCCTGATACCACTAAAAAAACAGAGATATTGCCCCGATATGGGATGCAATGGATATTGCCGGCTGGTTTTAACGATATTCTGTTTTACGGGCGGGGGCCGCACGAAAACTATCAGGACAGGAACTTCAGTGCGCACATAGGCATGTATAAACAGACTGTTGATGCCCAGTATTTTCCTTATGTAACCCCACAGGAAACAGGAAATAAAACGGACGTAAGATGGTATAAAATATTAAACAGCCGTGGTCGGGGATTAACGGTTACGTCCACTGTGCCGATGAGCATAAGCGCGCTTCATTACTTTGACAGTGATCTCGACGATGGCGATAAACGGCATCAGCGGCATGCTGCCGATCTTGTAAAGCGTCCTCAGACACAATGGAATATCGACTATAAACAGATGGGGGTAGGTGGTATAGACAGCTGGAGATCGCGTCCTCTGACAAAATATCAACTGCCCTATCAGGAATATGATTTTTCATTCCTGATCAGGCCGTTTTAGAATGTTGGTCACAGCTATAAATTTTCCGGTTTGTCCGGAAAATTTATAGCTGATCCTACTTGGTAAGCATTGGACTGTACTTGTGCCTGTTTTCAAAGATCACCCAAATGTTAATGATAAAGAAAACCAGGGCTATCGGGAGGCCGGAGGGTTCTGTGACAGTGTTGGTGAGCATAATGCCGATCATTACAGGAAAGATGACAAGCGCTCCAAGCGCACGGGTGCGGGGAAAAATAAAAAGAAGGCCGCCAAGAATTTCCACAAAGCCGACAAGAGGCATAAGCCAGCCTATTGCCATAAACGCCTGAAATGCTTTCGCCAGCTTTTCAGGCAGGTTATCCGGGGGCGGCATATAATTAAAAAACTTGTTTAGCCCCGCGTTGATAAACATCAGTCCGAAGATCAGACTTAAAACGAAGATGATTTTTTGTTTCATAACTTATTTGTTCATGGTTAGTAGTAATCAGCATGTCTTTTCAGTGCCAGGGCAGAGTTGTTCCGCCACCTGAAAAAAATTATTATAAATATAAAAGCAACTGATTGCTTTCGCAAATTTGAATAAACAGAACACCTGATCTCCGGATGATACAGAATGCAGGCAGGTTCAGAGCTCTGAAATCAAGGTGATGAAGCCCCGGCGCTGTTTAGGATCTAACGGAATCTGATTCTCAACCGTACCTTTTCGGATCCCTCTTCCGGTCCCCGCCATGCTGGCCCTTCTTTCACAATCCGGATAGCCTTCTCATTGAGCTCCCTGTCTGATCCTTTTATGATTGTGAAGTCACTCAGGTGACCGCCGGGAGATATGCTAAAAGACAGTACAACAATTTCCTTTTTTCCTTTGTCAGTTACGGCGGATGATCTCAGGTACCGGTTAAATTCCTGCCATCCTTCCACAGGCCGAACAGCCCGGTCTTCGTTCTCCATATTCGCGTCTTTATGACTATTGGCCCCGTAACCCACTACGACTACTTCATTCAATGCTAGTTCGGACGGGTTCATGGCAATAACAAGACTGTCAGCTTTATTAATTTTTACAGTTTTCTTTTCGAAGCCGATATAGCTCAGTTCAATGGTTTCGCCCTTCCGGGGAATTGTTATTGAAAAATGACCGTTTTCATCAGACGAAATACTGTTGTTTCCTCCTTTAACAATGATTGCAACACCCGGAAGTGCAGAATTATTGGTGGCATCTTTGACTGTTCCCGAAATCACTATCGAATCTCTTTGCTTATTGGACATTTTTGTGACCGAAACACCCGCAACACGGCCTTGCAGGGCTCCAACAGGGTTTGTTCCGCGTATTGTTATGGTGCTTGCAGAAGCTGTTAAGGCCTGTTTTGCCTGGGTGGGATAAGCGGTAATGACTACTTCACCAAGTGAGACGGAATCAGCTTTCTTATATTGAACAAATGTTATGGTATCTGATTGCCGGACTGATGCCTGCACGTTCGTATTTATATCTCTGTCGCGGATGAGAGGCTTTGGCGCTTTGCTTATAAGCTCACGTTTCTCATCCAATGGTTTAAGGGTATCAACCGGGCTGCCAACAGGTACTTTTTCGGGGTTCGTACGCGTAATGGGGCTTTTTTCAGGCAGTATAGCTATTTTCTCAGAAGGGGGTTCTTTAAAAAGAAATAAAGCTGTTAAACCGCACAGGATTAAAAATGAAGCAGCGATCCCCCACCGGAGTAACGGAACGATCCGGCCTTTTCCGGATTTGGTTCTCCTGCTGATCATGTCATCAATCTCAATCAGCGCTGCCTCGTGTTCTTTTTCATTGCCCGCAGCCATTCCCTCAATCAGATCCATCAAAAGAGGGTCATCCTGCGCCTGGCGTTCCAGTGCATACATGGCGCGGTCATCAAGCTCCCCGTTCAGGTACTTCCGGATTAAGGATATGTCATATTTGTTACTCTTCACGGCTCTTCTCCATACAAATTTTGAGATTCCTCTTCCCGTTCTGAATATAGCTTTTCACTTCGTTAAGGCTAAACCCGGTAAGTTCCACTATCTCTTTATAACATTTTTCGCTGAGGAAAAACAGGTCGATACTCTGTTTTTGCCTGTCGGGAAGTGCCTTTATGCACGCTTCCAATGCAGTAAGTGCCTTCTCTTTTTCTTCATGATCCTCCTCCTGATGTTGATTGACTGGAAATTCCACAAATTCATCAATCGAAACGTGCTGCATTTTTTTTCCGGAGCGTAATTGCATCAGGCAATAGTTTTTACTGAGCACATACAACCAGCTGGCAAACTGCCGGATCTCCTGTTTGCCAACTTTCTTAATCAGTTCTTCGAAAATCTGCATAACGGCATCCTTGCTTTTCTCCGTATCCTGGAAATAACGGTAGCAGACGTAATACACCATAGAAGAATGAGTACGGAATAGTTCTCCAAGCAAGTGAAGGTCACCCGTTTCGAGGTATTGCTTCAGGAGCTTTTGATCGTCAGCCTGATCCGTTTTTTTAGAATTACTAAACCAACTCATTAAGAGGCGAAAATTAATTTTTATTTATCGTTTATGGAAATTTCTGAAAGGATGCATCCCTCGCCAAAATTCAATAACATGAAAAAACTTTTTTCTCTCATCGTACTGTTTTCAGTCCTGGCGGGCTTCAAAGGCAGTGACGTGCGTACCATTAGTGGTATCGTACGGGATTCTAACGATAAAAGTCCTCTTCCGGGAGTGTCTGTGCAGGCAGAGGGTATGAAAGGACCGGTATCAACTGATACCGCGGGACGTTACACCATTAAAATATCGTCGGACAAGACGAAGCTGGTGTTCTCTTACCTGGGATATGAAGTGCTGAAAGTGCAACCTGGTAAAAGCAACCGGCTGGATGTGGACTTGAAGCGGTCAAACGCAACACTTAATGAAGTTGTTGTGGTGGGTTACGGAAGGCAGAAGAAAACAAGCCTTACTGCATCCGTTGTATCTGTTTCAGACCAATCCTTGCAAGGACGGGTAGCCGGCCTGGCAATAAGGGGTGTAAGTGCCAATACAAACATACGGAGGTACGATTATCATAACACGGAATCCTACGGAGAGATCTCGGAGAACGGTTTTCTTAACCCTAAAGATCAGCCGCTTTCAACTTTCGCTGTTGATGTAGACGGCGCATCCTACACCAATCTTCGCCGGTTTATCAATAACGGTCAGCTGCCTCCGAAAGATGCGGTCAGGATTGAAGAAATGATCAATTATTTCAAATATGACATAAAGGGACCGGAGAGTGACAGGCCTGTTGCCCTACATACCGAATTGTCGTCTGCTCCCTGGAACACTCAGCACCGCTTGCTTCGGGTGGGACTAAAGGCTAAAGAGGTGAGGACTGAGAAACTGCCTCCATCCAATCTCGTCTTCCTGGTGGATGTTTCCGGATCGATGTGGGCGGAGAATAAGCTCCCTCTGGTTAAGTCCTCTTTAAAAATGCTCGTCGATCAGTTGAGAGAAAATGATCATATTGCTATTGTTACTTATGCCGGCAACGTTAGTTTGAAATTGGAGAGTACTCCCGGAAATCAAAAGGCGAAAATAAAAGATGCCATCGATGATTTGACCTCGGGCGGATCAACTGCTGGTGGCGATGGTTTAAAGATGGCCTACCGTGTAGCCCGTGAGAATTTTAAGAAGGAGGGAAACAACAGGATCATTATGGCTACTGACGGCGATTTTAATGTAGGTGCTTCAAGTGACAAAGATATGGAAGACCTCATCGTCCGGGAGCGGGAAAGCGGAATTAATATATCAGTTCTGGGCTTTGGGATGGGGAATCTTAAAGATAGTAAAATGGAGACCATTGCTGACAAGGGACGGGGAAATTACGCTTATATCGATAACATTATGGAAGCAAGGAAATCTATGGTTTCTGAGTTTGGAGGAACGCTTTTCACGATTGCGAAAGATGTAAAGCTCCAGGTAGAGTTTAATCCTGCAAAGGTGCAGGCTTACCGGTTAATTGGATATGAGAATCGTTTAATGGCCAGGGAGGATTTTAATAATGATAAGAAAATAGGTGGAGATATGGGAGTAGGACATACCGTTACCGCTCTTTATGAGATCATTCCTATGGGGATAAAAGACGAGTTTACAGATAGTGTTGATCCTCTTAAATACCAGAAACCGAAAAAGGACGAACTGAAGTATTCATCGGAAATAGCGACTCTTAAGTTCAGATACAAAGATCCTCATTCAGACAAGAGCCGGATGGAACAGGTTATCCAGGAAGATAAGCTTCTGCCTATAGGGGAGGCAAGTATAGATTTCCGGTTTGCAAGTGCCGCCGCAGAATTCGGGATGCTGCTGCGTAATTCAGAATTTAAGCAACATTCCAGCTTTGAAAAGCTCATCGCCAGAGCGAAGGCTGCCAGGGGAAAAGATGAGGATGGTTACCGGGCTGAATTTATAAGATTGGCAGAAAGTGCGGCGTCTCTGTACAGAGACCAGGAACGGGACCTGGCTAAAGAATCCGATTGAAGTAATGAATTACAGGGCTCCTTTACCTTCACTTACCAATTATTCTTTTGCTGTTTATGTTTGCAGAATATGAAGCTTGTATTAAAGAGCAGGCCAGACTGTCGGAAGAAGAGCGGCACCCGATGTTGCCTGTAGCAAAAGAAGAAAACGCTCAAAAAAGGCAGATCTCACTATATTGGTGAGATCTGCCGTGCCGCGATTTTATCTCCATGAATACATGGGGTATTCCTGTAACCGAGGATTTTCTTAGGAGCCTTTGAAATTTTTTTTGCACTACTTTTAAAATAGAATAAATTTGACAAACTCAATTGCCAGATAATGCAGCTAGCCAATGCTAAAAGCTTTTAGAAGTTATTGTAGATCGTGTGTTTAATTTTCTTAGTATGGCTAATTACGCTGATTTAACGGAATCCTCATTACTGAATCTGATCAGGGAAGATGATCATGAGGCTTTTAGCCAGATCTATAAGTTGTATTGGAAAAGACTGCTGATGATTGCATGGAATCACAGCAAAGACGAAGCTGTAGCAAAGGATATTGTACACGAAGTCTTTTTGTCTCTATGGGAGCGGCGTGCCTGCCTTGAAATCAGGGATCTTGGCGCTTTTCTGGCTACTTCAATAAAGTTCGCAGTCTTTAAATATTATCAGCAGGAGTCGAGACGGGCAGAGCTCGCAAGACAGAATTACCAGGTATCTGATGTTTCAGATGATGAGGAGAAACTGGATGCATTGTTTCTACGTGAGTTCATTAATGGCATTGTAGAAGAGATGCCGGAGAGATGCCGGTTAGTTTTCAGATACAGCCGGAACGAGGGAATGAAGAATGCTGAGATCGCAGAGAAAATATCCATCACGGAGAAAGGGGTACAAGCCAATCTGACCCGGGCTTTAAAGATCATCAGGCACGAGTTGAAGAACGCTGGTTTACTTGGTATCTCTCTTTACCTCATTCTGAGAACTCTTTTTTTCTAACTCCTTACGAAAAAAAAATTGAAATCCATGTAGGGTAATGAACGCCTTATTGTACTCCTACATAAACGGACCTCTTTTTATTGTGACCATTATGAACCGGGAATTAATAAATACCCTGATAGATAAATACAGGAATGGCTCAGCCTCTGAGGCAGAAAAGCAGACACTTATGAGGTGGTATCGTCAGGCAGGAGAAGAAGAAAGTGTTTTTCCGGGGGATGAACATGAGGTAGAAAACCAAATGCTTAAACGCCTGCAATTGGATATTAAGGGTCGGGACCAGCAAATTAACTGGCGGCGATGGTATGTAGCGGCGAGTTTAGTAGCGGTTTTTTCTGCGGGTATTCTGTTATTTAAAAATCAGGCTTTCAAACATCCGGAACAGACAGCTGAACATGGTAAAATGATCATCCCCGGGGGAAATAAGGCGATCCTTACCCTCGCTAACGGAACTAGAATATCTCTAACCGATGCACAACAGGGAGACGTGGCAAATCAGAGTGGGATCAGGGTCACCAAAACTGGTGAGGGCGAGTTATTGTATGTGGTCGGTAACCGAAAACAAACTGTGGGAGAAGCAATAATAGAATATAATACTATTGAAACCCCCCGTGGAGGCCAGTATCAGCTTCGTTTACCCGATGGTACCGCTATATGGCTGAATTCAGTCTCATCTGTCAGGTTCCCTGTAAATTTTACCTCTCTGAAGGAACGCAGGATCG
Source organism: Pararcticibacter amylolyticus (assembly GCF_003130405.1). Classification (GTDB taxonomy): domain Bacteria; phylum Bacteroidota; class Bacteroidia; order Sphingobacteriales; family Sphingobacteriaceae; genus Arcticibacter; species Arcticibacter amylolyticus. The sequence goes on along the minus strand of NZ_QEAS01000001.1, from coordinate 228,786 downwards.
AATTAAAAGGGGAGGCGTACTTTGAAGTGGCTGCGGACAAAATGCGTCCTTTCAGGGTAATAGCTGGTACACAGAAAATAGAAGTACTTGGCACTGATTTCAATATCAGCGCGTTTCCTGATGAACCGGTTAGCAGAACGACTCTTTTGAGCGGAGCGGTGAAAGTTTTATCAGGGGGAAGCTCCGCCCTGCTTAAGCCCGGGCAACAAGCAGAAGCCAGAGGAGGAATAGAGATCAAAACTGTTGACCCTTCGGAGGTTGTTGCCTGGAAAAACGGTTATTTCAGATTTGACGATGAGCGTCTGGAAAGTATCATGCGCAAAATATCCAGATGGTATAACGTCGACGTCTCCTTTGCTGATGAGAGCCTTAAGAATGAGCAGTTTGCAACAGCTGCCAGGCGTTCTACGGGCATTTCAGAACTTCTGAGGTCTATGGAGCAAACCGGAAATGTGAAATTTGATATAAAAGGCTCCTTTATAACGGTAAGGCACAAGAATAAATAATTTGGAAACCGCCGTGATCATAACTAATCCAATTGCTAATAACTATCCAATTAAACAAATGACTATAAATGAAAACTCAAGCTGAGACAGACCAGCAGCAGTTCAGTTAAGTAATCAGGAACACGGCCATGTTCCTGATTGTAGGCTGTTTACTGTGCTAAATGATTATTGTATACGATTCAGAACTAAAAAACAACCCAAACAAATGTATAAAATTTTTACCGTAAACATTTGTACGCCTTTCGGCTACGTAAAGAAATTCCTTCTTATAATGAAGCTCATCTTTTTTATGACTTTGCTTGCTTTCATGCAGGTAAGCGGCGCTGTTGTTGCTCAGAAGATCACATTCAGAGCCAGGGAAGCATCTCTGAAGGAGGTGTTTAATGAGATAAACAGGCAGACAGAATACAATGTATTCTGGTCTCCGAAGCTGCTCAGAAATGGTATCAGAGTTACTGCCAACTTTAAGGATGCCTCGCTTGAGGAAGTACTCCAAAAGGCGCTGAAAGATCTTCCGCTGTCATATACAGTGGAAGGTAAAAATGTGATCATAAGGGAAGCTGTAAACTCCGGCGAATCTTTCCCAAAACAGGATATCCCGATTAAAGGAACTGTGAAGGATGAAAAGGGAGACGCCCTCCCCGGCGTAAGTATTAAAGTAAAAGGTACTGTGACCGGAAAAGTAACCGACACAAACGGCAAGTTTATTCTTTCTGTCCCCGGACCGGAATCTGTTCTCGAAATCAGCTTCGTTGGCTTTATTTCCCAGCAAATACCGGTGGGAAATAAAACTACATTCGAGATTATACTGAAAGAACAGATCAGTACTCTTGAAGAGGTGGCTGTTGTGGCTTTCGGTACACAAAAGAAATCGAGTATGGTCAGTTCGATAGAGACCATTAATCCTAAAGAGTTAAAAGTTCCTTCCAGTAACCTCACTACGTCCCTCGCGGGGCGGCTTTCAGGGGTAATCGCTTACCAGAGAAGCGGAGAGCCGGGTCGTGATAATGCCGATTTTTTTATCCGGGGGGTAACCACTTTTGGGTATAAGCAGGATCCGCTGATTCTGATCGATGGGATTGAAACTACCACTACAGAACTGGCCCGTTTGCAACCTGACGATATCGCCGCCTTTTCCATCCTCAAAGATGCTACAGCTACAGCTCTTTACGGAGCCAGAGGAGCAAATGGTGTTATTCAGGTGACAACTAAACAAGGGACTGTCGGAGAGGCACAGGTGTCGGTACGGCTTGAAAGCTCATTTTCTTCAAATACGAAAAATATAGAGTTTGCTGACCCGGTCACCTTCATGAATCTGGCAAATGAAGCAACCATTACAAGGAACCCTCTTGCTCCGCTTGCTTATCCAAGAGAGAAAATAGCGAATACTGTTCCGGGAGCGGATCCTCTGCTGTATCCGGCAAATGACTGGCGAAAGCTGCTGATAAAGGATGTAACCAATAATCAGCGTCTTAACTTTAACATAGCCGGCGGCGGACAGGTTGCCCGTTACTATATAGCAGGAACAGCTAACCAGGATAAGGGAAACCTCAATGTTGATAAAGTGAATAACTTCAATAACAACATTGACCTGAAATCCTACCAGTTGAGGAGCAATATCAATATCAATCTTTCCAAAACTACCGAAGCTATTGTACGGGTGTCGGGAAGCTTTGATGATTATCGTGGTCCTATAGACGGAGGAGAGGAGATGTACAAGAAAATTGTCCGCTCTAACCCGGTGGCTTTTCCTGCTTTCTATCCGGCCGGACTGATGCCGGGGACGAAACATATCCTGTTTGGTAATGCTACCCGGGCTAATGGCACAGGGGCGAACTACATCAATCCCTATGCAGATATGGTACGTGGATATAAAGACTACAGCAAGTCGCTCATGTATGCGCAGTTCGAAATGAAACAGGATTTGAAATTCTTGTTACCTGGTCTCAATATCCGTGGTATGTTCAACACCTCAAGATATTCATATTTTGATGTCCGGAGATTTTATAATCCTTATTATTATACAATGGGTTACTATGACCCGGGCAGTAAGGTTTATACCTTGTCGCTGCTGAACGAGAAGGATAATCCAACCGAGTATCTGAACTACGATGAAGGAGGAAAAGACATCAATACTACCACTTACCTCGAATCATCGGTCCTGTATTCCAATCAGTTCAGCAAGGTTCATGATGTAAGCGGAATGGTCGTGTATCAGCGGAGGGAGCAGCTTTACGCGAACCAGGGTTCTTTGCAGAAATCTTTGCCCTATCGCAATCAGGGATTGTCAGGCCGTTTTACCTACGGTTACGACAGCAGGTATCTCTTTGAGTTTAACTTCGGATATAACGGATCAGAGCGGTTTTATAAGTCGGAGCGGTACGGTTTTTTCCCCGCTGTAGGAGCTGGTTGGGTGGTTTCTAACGAGAAGTTCTGGGAAGGTATGCGCAACGTCGTCTCAAACCTGAAATTACGTGCGACATATGGGCTTGTGGGGAACGATGCAATCGGGGATGAAAACGACAGGTTCTTCTATCTCTCAGATGTCAATATGAACGACGGAAGCAAGGGATACTCCTTTGGTGAGAATTATGCTCAGAGCAGTAATGGGGTAGGGATCTACCGGTACGATAATAAGGATATTTCCTGGGAAACAGCCACCAAGACGAATATCGGTCTCGAGCTTGGCCTGTTCAGGGATATAAACTTTCAGGCTGATTTCTTTACTGAAAGAAGGAAGAACATTCTCATGGACAGGAACATTCCTGCCGATGCAGGTCTTGCTGCCACTGTCAGGGCTAATGTTGGCGAAGCTAAAGCATATGGAGTGGATATGTCCCTCGACTATAATAAAAGCTTGTCAAAGAATATGTGGGTCCAGGCGAGGGGTAATTTTACCTATGCTCACAGTGAGTTTCTGAAATATGAGGAGCCTGCGTATAACGAAAAGTATAAATCACATGTTGGTCAGTCGTTAAAGCAGATCTACGGACTTATCGCAGAACGGATGTTTGTGGATGAATACGAAGTAAGCAATTCACCTAAACAGAACTATGGAGAATACAAAGCAGGAGATATTAAATACCGGGACGTAAATAATGACGGCCAGATCACTGATTTGGATAAAGTACCCATTGGTTATCCGACGGTACCAGAGATCGTTTATGGTTTCGGGTTCTCTTATGGCTACAAGAATTTTGATTTCTCTGCCTTTTTCCAGGGGTCTGCACGTTCCTCTTTCTGGCTCGATGCCAGTAATACCTCCCCTTTTCAGAATGATGTGGCGCTGCTGAAGGCTTATGCCGACAGCCACTGGTCAGAAGAGAACCGGGATATTTATGCTATCTGGCCCCGTCTGAGTACTGCATACAGTGGCAACAACTTTTATAACTATAGTACCTGGTTCATGAGGAACGGCGCTTTCCTGCGGATGAAAACCATAGAGTTGGGATATAAGCTACCATCAGGATTAATGAACCGTTTCCGCATGTCATCGGCCCGGATATATGTCACGGGGAACAATCTGTTCCTCCTGAGCGGCTTTAAGCTATGGGACATCGAAATGGGAGGAAACGGTTTGGGATACCCCATCCAGAAGGTCATTAACATGGGGGTACAGGTT
>NZ_QEAS01000001.1:203619-224619 GCF_003130405.1 Pararcticibacter amylolyticus | reverse complement strand
TTATGTTCTCCTGCTACTGTGTGCGGCATTGCTCTCTGCCTGCAAGAACTATCTCGATATTGTTCCTGATAATGTAGCCACTATAGATAATGCGTTTAGTAACAGAAAAGAGGCGGAAAAATACCTTTACACCTGTTATTCTTATCTCCCATGGCATAACACAGCATCCGGAAATGTAGGTTTCCTCGGCGCCGACGAGTTGTGGACGCCTGGTTATGATTCCTTCTCCACTTGGGAGATTGGCAGGGGGAACCAGAATATTAATGATCCATATATGAATTTCTGGGAGGGGCGTGGTGGTGCCAGGGATTTCTACAACGCGATACGCGATTGTAATATCTTCCTCGAAAACGTATCAGACAACAGTAAAGTGAATGATTTGGGTTCTTCGATGCGGAAACGCTGGCTGAGCGAGGTGATGTTTCTTAAAGCTTACTACCACTTTTACCTCTTTAGAATGTATGGGCCTATCGTTATTGCCGATAAGAATGTACCTGTTACAGCATCGGCAGATGCTGTAAAGCAAAAGCGCGCACCGGTGGACGAGGTAGTAAAGTATATTACCGGGCTGCTGGACAGTGCTGCGGCAGGTCTGCCTGATGTTGTGACAGACAGATCAAGCGAACTCGGAAGGGTAACCAGGCCGGCCGCCCTCACTCTTAAGGCGAAGCTATTGCTGACCGCTGCCAGTCCTTTGTTTAACGGAAATCCAGACTATGTGAATTTTAAGGACAAGGAGGGAGGACAACTGTTCAATCCACAGTTTAGTGAAGATAAATGGCAGGCAGCTGTTACAGCCTGTAAGGAGGCCGTCGATGTTTGTACGACAGCGGGCATCAAACTTTATGAGTTTTCTACTTTCTATAAACTCAGTGATACGACGAAGATACAGATGAGTATCCGCAACAGTGTGTGTGAAAAATGGAGCCAGGAGCTGATATGGGGACTTTCTGCCCGTACGGCCAATGAGATTCAGGTTGATTGCATGGCCCGCATCGACCCGTCTTATCTTGCAAATATGTGGAGTTCCCGTGAGCGGATCACTCCCACCCTACAGGCGGCTGCTTTCTTTTACACGGATAAAGGGGTACCCATCAATGAGGACCGTACCTGGAAGTATGGAACGCGGTACTTATTACGGACAGCCGCTTCTGCAGAACGCTTTAATATCATTAATGGCTATGAGACAGCAGAGTTTAATTTTAACCGTGAACCCCGGTATTATGCTGATATCGCTTTTGATGGTGCCGTATGGTATATGGAAAATAGCAGGAACAGTACAGATGCCGATACATGGACAGTCAGGGCAAAGAAGGGGCAGCCTCAGTCGCAGTTGGGTGCCTACAATTACTCAGTTACCGGACTTTGGGCAAAAAAACTCGTCAACTGGAAATTCGTAATGAAGGAGTCCTCTCATACCCTGGAGCAGTATCCGTGGCCTGAAATGCGTCTTGCCGACCTCTACCTGATGTATGCGGAAGCACTGAACGAAGTTGGCAGAGGAGATGAAGCGATGGAATGGCTCGACAAGGTCAGGGCCCGGGCGGGACTTAAAGGAGTGAAGGAGTCATGGACTAACTACTCGGTAAACAGGAATAAGTTTACAACCAGGCAGGGATTAAGGTCAATTATTCAGCAGGAACGGAGCATCGAGTTGGCATTTGAAGGCCAGCGGTTTTGGGATTTAAGGAGATGGAAAACTGCTGATGTTGTACTGAACCAGGCAATACAGGGTTGGACAATCGACCAGGAAGGGGCTGTCGGTTACTATCGTCCCCGGTTACTTTATAACCAGCGCTTCATAGCTCCGAGGGACTATCTGTGGCCGCTGAGACAGGATGAATTGATCATTAACACTAACCTGGTTCAGAACCCCGGTTGGTAACTCACTATCTAAATTTCTGACAATGAGAGTAAAGCAACTTATTATCGTTATAAGCTTCCTTGGCTTTTTTATAAGCAGTTGTAAGGAAGACCAGCTGGCGCCTATTGAGAAGGATGATACAGCTCCCGCCCCAGTTACTAATGTGGCGATGGAAAGCATTCCCGGTGGTGCAAGAATAAGCTACAGTCTTCCAAAGGAAGATGATCTTTTATATGTTCTGGCCACGTACAAACTTGGAGATAACAAAAAGCGCGAATTTAAATCCTCATTCTACACCAATAATGTAGTAGTGGAAGGCTTTCCGGATACTGAAACGCACGACGTAGAATTGTACTGTGTGGATAAAAGCGGTAACAGGTCGATAGCTGTTCACGTTGACGTAAAGCCGGCTACTCCCCCGGTAACAGAAACCTACGAGTCGTTAGAAGTTATCCCGGATTTTGGCGGTATTAACATTAGTTTTAAGAATAGCAGCAAAGCAGACCTGGCTATATATGTAACTACTCCGGATTCAACCGGAAAAATGGCGATTGCCTCCACCTTTTATACAGCCAGGGCAAATGGCGCTTTTTCAGTTCGGGGATTTAAGGCGGAATCACGCAGGTTTGGCATCTACATCGTGGACAAGTGGTCTAATTTCTCACAGATCAGAGAGACAGAACTTACACCTATTTATGAGATCATGCTGGATAAGAGCAAGTTCAGGGAGGTGATCCTTCCGGGCGATTCGCCTACTAACGCTTTTGATGGTGCTATGCGCAATATATGGGATGGGAAAGTCCTTCCGGACGGGCCTAACTGCGGCGCCCATACAGGAACAGGGTCAACTGGAGTAGCCAGGTATTTCACGTTTGATATGGGGACAACCGCTCAGTTGAGCCGTTTTTCGCTCCAGGCGATTGCTGATGATAAGCATTGGTTCAATGATGTGACCCCCAAGCGATATGAGATCTGGGGTGCTCTGAGCCCTGATCCGGGAGGGAGCTTTGACGGCTGGACGAAGCTGCTTACCGTCACTTCTGTAAAACCATCCGGGCTTCCTACGGGCATCCTTACTGAAGATGACCGCGTTGCCGGAAGAATAGGTGACGAGGCGAACGTACCGCTCGATCTTCCCAAAGTCCGGTATATCAGGATCCGTTGCCTCGAGAACTGGTCGGGCAACACCAATATGGCTTTCTCTGAAATAACTTTCTGGGGAAATGATAAGTAAGGAACACACTGCAATGGCAGATAAAAGACTGTATATATGAAACTAAAAACCAATTTAACAGTATTGGCACTGGCATTTGTTCTGCTGGTGATTGCCTCCTGTTCCAAAATGGACGATTACCTTAAGTATACGGGTGGCAAAGAAATGGTATACACCGGGAAAGTCGATTCCGTCAAGGCGCGTTCAGGAAGAGAACGGGTGGTTATCACCGGTCTGCTCACCTCTGATCCGAATATCACCAGGGTGAAGATCTTTTATAATCAGAGACGCGATTCAATCTTGTTAGATATCAGCCGGTCCCTGGGGGTTGACACGCTGAATGTTCCTGTATCTCTTCCTGAAGGGAGCCACAATTTTGAGATCATTTCATATGATAGCAAGGGAACTCCATCTGTTAAGGTGCTGGTTACGGGCCGCTCTTACGGTGCTACTTACCAGGAAAGCCTCTTCAACCGGGTGATTAAGAATGCGGAGAAGCAGGGGAACGACGTATTTATTAATCTTTACAGTGGAGATGTCGCTTCTCCTTTCACAAAATTTACCTACACGGATGTGAATGATAAAGAGAAGTCAGTCCTGGTAACCAACGACAGTAGCCGCGTAGTGCTGAAGAACTATAAAAGCATGTCGAAGTTCAGAATGCAGACTTTCTTTCTGCCTGATACAATGGCTATCGATACATTTTATGCCGCGCCGGAGATGATCGCTGTTTCGGAAGATGTCACAAGCTTCTATATTAAGAATTCAGGGCAGCCCTTTCTGAGGAGTGATAATGGTACCGGTAAATGGGGGATAATTAAAGACTGGTTGTATACGCCAAATGTCCTGAACCAGAACGGAAACACGGCGGGCGGGTGGTCGACCGATGGTACTCCGAAAGGTGTTATTCACTTTGAATCAAAAGACTGGGGCGGCGAAGGCCTGACAAACGGCAAGATCTATCAGACCTTTATGTTAGCGGAAGGCAAATACGAAATGGAGTATTACAGCGATGGCTGTGGCGGCTCCATCAACTCTAATTTTGTCGTTGCCAGAGGCAATGTACTTCCTGACATCGACAAGCTGGATGATCAGAACGAAGTTCTCGGGGCCTACCGTTCAAATGAAAATAATACAGCAGGAACTCACAAAATTGAATTCGCTCTGAATCAACCTGTGCAGGTTGCTGTAGGGTGGGTAGTAAGTACCGGTTCAACTACCTGGCTGCATTTTAATTATATCAAGCTCCGGATTGTGGCGGAGCTGCAATAATGATTTAAATCTGAAACACTATGTTAATAACACGCACACACTTACAGATCAAAACAATTCTGATTTTTTTAATGATAGTCATACTTGGGCCCGTTTCACGGGCCCAGTATAACCTATCACTGAACAGCGACGCGGGACACGAGTGGCGGGTTAAGCGTGAAGCTGAAACCGGAAGTGATATCATGAAGGTTCAGCAGGATGCACAGCAACAGCAGGGATGGGTAAAAGCAAAGGTGCCGGGGACAGTTTATGCAGCCTATGTTGAGCAGGGACTTGAGAAGGATCCTAACTTCGGGGATAACATCTGGAATGCGGACAGAGCGAAGTTCGATCAGCGTTTCTGGTATATTACCTCCTTTAGAGTGCCTTCCTCTTTTAGCCGGGAGAAAACCTGGTTAATTTTCAACGGTGTCAACCGGAATGCAGAGGTCTACCTGAATGGCAGAAAGCTGGGGGAAGTAAACAACTTTATGCATAAACAAAAGTTCGACGTAAGTGCTCTCATTACGAAAAATGGAGAGAACCAGCTTGCTGTGCTGATTGATATCCCAAAGAAACCGATGGCGAATTATGCAAGTCCCACTTATGTGTCGAGTGCCGGATGGGACTGGATGCCCTACATCCCCGGCCTCAATTCAGGGATAACTGATAAAGTATTCCTAACCAATACAGGAGATCTTACAATTGAGGACCCGTGGATTCAAACAAAACTTCCTACTAATGCCCGGGCCGATCTTGAAGTGTCTTTTGATGTGAGAAATGCCACAGGAAATCAGCAGCAGGCAATTGTGAAGGGGCTGATAAACCCTGGAAATATTACATTCAGCCAGAAAGTTACTGTTGAACCCGATATCGTGACCTCCGTGAAATTAGATAAGGAACAGATCGCTGCACTGGCGATCCATAATCCGAAGCTCTGGTGGCCTAACGGGTATGGTAATCCTAATCTCTATACCTGTAAGCTTAGTTTGCAGACCGACGCAGGGGTTGCAGATGAAACGACTGTTACCTTCGGAATAAAAAGATACAGTTACGACACAAGGGATAGTGTTCTGCACATTTACATCAATGATAAGCCCCTGTTTATAAAAGGAGGAAACTGGGGCATGTCTGAATACATGCTGAGGTGTCAGGGGAAGGAATACGATACGAAGGTCCGCCTGCATAAGGAGATGAACTTCAACATGATCAGGAACTGGATCGGTTCGACCACGGATGAAGAGTTTTATGAAGCCTGTGACAGGTATGGAATCATGGTATGGGATGATTTCTGGCTGAACTCGAATCCAAATTTACCAAGAGACGCCAGTGAGTTTAATTCTGCCGTCATCGAAAAAATTAAGCGGCTCAGAAACCATCCTTCAGTGGCTGTTTGGTGCGGTGATAATGAAGGCTGGCCCGAGGCGCCTCTGAACAACTGGATCAGGGAAAATATCAGGGTTTACGATGGCGATGCGCGCTATTACCAGGCTAATTCACATGCAGATAACCTTTCCGGGAGCGGCCCATGGGCGAACAAGGACCCAAAATATTATTTTACAAAATATCCGACAGGTCTTGGAGGAAATGACGGCTGGGGATTTCGTACCGAATTGGGAACTGCAGTATTTACCAATGTTGAAAGTTTCAAAAAGTTTATCCCTAAGGAGCACTGGTGGCCAAGGAACAGTATGTGGGACAAGCATTATTTCGGTCCATGGGCCTTCAATGCAGATGCTGATTTCTATGTTAAAACAATTGAGACAAAATACGGGAAACCTCATAGCATTGAAGAATTCTGCCGGAAAGCACAGCTGGTGAATATTGAAACCAACAAGGCCATGTACGAAGGCTGGCAGGACCATATATGGGATGATGCATCGGGTATTATGACCTGGATGAGTAACGCTTCCCTGCCTTCGCTCATCTGGCAGACCTATGATTATTATTACGATCTTACAGGAGCCTTCTGGGGAATAAAAAAAGCCTGTGAGCCTTTGCACATTCAATGGAATCCGGTTACTAATGAGATAAGGGGTATTAACACGACTGGCCGGGATGCTGATGACTTAACAGCGGAAGCGGAAGTCTATAACCTCAATGGTGTAAAAGTGGGTAAATACAGTCTATCAGGCAGAGGAGACATTCCGTCAAACAGTGCTGCTACTTTTTTCAGACTGCCCTTCAGGCAGGAGAACCTCGATCTGGCCCGCGGTAAAGATGTTTATTCTTCCTCATCGTCACATGGCCAGCCGCGCCTGGTTGCTGATGGAAAGGCTGATACCCGTTGGGCAAGTGAACCGTCTGACAATCAATGGATATATGTGGATCTTGAAAAACAGGAAACCATCCGTGGGGTGAAGCTGAACTGGGAGCAGGCATACGCAAGAACGTTTAAAGTTCAGGTTTCGGATAACGCGAAAGATTGGACCGATGTAACGAAGGCACTGGCGGGAAAGCCGGGAGAGCAGGATGTGATGTTCAGTGATGAACAGAAAGCCCGGTATGTACGCATAGCCTGCCTGACACGTGCTACGTCCTGGGGATTTTCTCTCTGGAGCATGGAAGTACTCGGAGGAAACGTAACCGATAAGGAACTTACTGCGGTCCATTTTCTGAAACTTAAATTGAAAGATCAGAAAGGGAACTTAATATCAGATAATTTTTACTGGAGAGCCAGCAGCGGAAATGATTTTACGGCGTTGAACTCACTTCCGAAGGTAAATTTGAAAGTGAGCCAGACTGAAAAGAGATCCGATAACAGGTGTTACCTCAGAGCCACCATCTCAAATCCGTCATCATCTCCTGCTATAGCATTTGCTGTAAGGGTTCAGGCTGTAAAGGCCGGTACAGGAGAGCAGATACTCCCTGCTATTGTCAGCGATGGTTATTTTTCTCTCCTGAAAGGGGAATCAAAAGATATCACTGTCGAATTCGATGCTGCCCTGCTCGGTAATGATCGTCCGTTATTGAAAGTGGAGCCTTTTAATAATACTAAATAACGAAATAGAAGATGATATGATGTATTTTCCCTCTAGGTGTTTCACGGTTGTTTTGTTCTTTACCGGTCTTTCACTCATGATCCCACACCCTTCAGTTGCTCAGGAGACGACTATTCCGATCCTTACAGAAAATAACGCACTTGTGCTGCGTGCTGGAAAAAATGGTGATCTCGGTGTGATCTTTCTTGGCCGTAAGCTCAGTAATGCTGCCGAATACGATGAAGTTCCCGGAATGTTCAGGCAGGGCGATGATTACACGAATAGCTTGAATGCTGCTTATACGCCCTCGGGAGCCAGAAATCTCCTGGAACCGGCGATTACCGTCACCCATTCGGATGGCAACAACTCTCTGGATTTACGTTACGTAAGCCATCGTTTTACGAAAGTAGATGAAAACGTGTCGCTCTTATCGGTAGAGTTGAAGGACCCTGTATACCATTTCGATGTGACTCTTTTTTATAAATCTTATTACAGGGAGGATGTGATTGAACAATGGAGTGAGATCCGCCACAGGGAGAAAGGGAATGTACTGCTTCAAAAATATGCTTCCGCCAATCTTTATCTTAAAGGAGATCGTTACTGGCTGAAACAATACCATGGAGACTGGGCCAGGGAGATGCAGCCGGAGGAAAGTCAGCTGACACATGGAATAAAAACCATCGATTCGAAGCTGGGCACCCGGGCCAACCTGTTCCAGTCTTCGTCTTTTATGATCTCTCTTGGTACACCTGCAACAGAAGATGAGGGGGCCGTCTTTTATGGTTCTCTGGAATACAGCGGAAACTTCAGAGTTGACCTGGAGCTTGACTATCTCAATAATCTCCGTATTATAGCCGGCATTAATAATTACGCATCCGCTTATACCCTGAAACCAGGTGAAAGCTTTGTGACACCGGTCTTCTTATATACTTTCTCCGATAAGGGAAAGGGGGTTGCAAGCAGGCAATTGCAGCGGTGGGCTCGCACCTACAAGCTTGTTGACGGTAACGGCGACCGGCAGGTTCTGCTTAATAACTGGGAAGCCACCTATTTCGACTTCAATGAAACCCGTCTTGCAGAGCTGATAAAAGATTCGAAAAAACTGGGGGCTGACTTGTTTCTGCTTGACGACGGATGGTTCGGCAATAAATATCCCAGAAATGATGACCGGGCAGGATTGGGAGACTGGCAGGAAAACAAGATAAAGCTCCCCAATGGCATCAGTTCGCTGGTCAGGGAGGCTCAGAACACGGGCGTAAAGTTTGGAATCTGGATTGAACCGGAAATGGTCAATCCTAAAAGCGAATTCTATGAGAAACACCCTGGATGGGTGGTAAAACAACCAGCCCGCGCAGAACATTATTTCAGAAATCAGCTGGTGCTGGATCTTTCGAACCCGGAAGTACAGGATTTTGTATTTGGTGTCGTAGATCACCTGTTCACAGAGAATCCCACCCTGGCTTATATCAAGTGGGATTGCAATGCAGTGATCTATAATGCTTATTCTACCCATCTTCGCAATCAGTCACACTTCTATATTGAATATGTAAGGGGTTTATATCGAGTGCTTGAAAGGATTCGGCTGAAGTATCCGAAGGTGCCCATGATGCTATGCTCCGGCGGTGGCGGCAGGGTCGACTATGCGGCATTAAAGTATTTTACAGAATTCTGGCCAAGCGACAATACTGATCCGGCAGAAAGGATCTTTATCCAGTGGGAATATTCTTATTTCTATCCTGCCGTCAGTTCTTCTAACCATGTTACAGACTGGGGAAAACAGCCTGTTAAGTTCAGGACTGATGTGGCCATGATGGGAAAGCTGGGATTTGATATTGTAGTTTCCAAACTATCTGAAAATGATCTCCGCTTTTGCCAGGAAGCCATCTCAAATTACAAATCATTGAAAGATATCATCTGGCATGGCGATCAATACAGACTGGTTAGCCCCTGGGAGAGTGAGTTTGCTTCACTGATGTATATAAACCCCGAACGAACCCGTGGTGTAATTTTCAATTACCTGGTTAGCAGTCGGTATGGATCCGGGAGTAAGCTGCCGGTGAAGCTTAAGGGGCTCGATCCAGCCAGGAAGTATCGTATCCGGGAGATTAATCTTTATCCGGGGATCTCCTCTCTTATTGAAGGTGAAAAGTCTTATTCCGGTGATTTCTTGATGAAAGTCGGTTTCAACCCCCAGGTCAACTCTGGAAGAACCAGCGTTGTTTTACAGTTTGAGGAGGTGTTGTAATCAGGAAAGTATGAAAAGAGTAAAGCAGTTTTTCAGAAATGGCACTCTTGTTCTGGCATTCATCTTTGCCGGCAGAGAAAGCTATGCTCAGGCGTGGTTCTCCGACAATGGCGACGGTACCTATAAGAATCCGGTTATTTATGCGGATTATTCCGACCCTGATGTGATTCGGGTGGGCGATACGTATTATATGATTGCATCCAGTTTTACCTGCCAGCCGGGGATACCGGTGCTCTCTTCAAAGGATCTCGTAAACTGGACTATCATCAACTATGTGTATCAGCGGTTGCCATTGCCTAAATACGAAACGGTGCAGCATGGACAGGGATCCTGGGCACCGTCCATTCGTTATCATGCGGGACGTTTCTTTGTGTTTTTCTGCACGCCTGAGGAAGGCCTGTTTATGGCTGTTACGACTAATCCGGCAAAAAAGTGGGATTTACGATTAGTTCATGAAGCCAGAGGTTGGGAGGACCCTTGTCCGTTCTGGGATGATAACGGTGAAGCCTATCTGCTTCACGGGATGCTTGGAGGCGGGCCTGCTATCCTTCATAAAATGTCAGCTGATGGCCATGCACTGCTTGACAGCGGTGTATTGATCTATCAGGACAATAAGCGGCAGCCGGTCCTTGAAGGTTTTAAATTTATGGATAAAAGGGACGGTTACTATTATTTCTCAGCCCCCGCAGGTGGAGTGGCTACAGGCTGGCAGTCCGTATTCCGTTCAAAAAATATCTATGGACCTTACGAAGACAGGATCGTACTGTCTCAGGGAAAAACTGCGGTTAATGGCCCTCATCAGGGGGGCATCGTGGAAACTCAAACAGGTGAATGGTGGTTCATCCACTTCCAGGACAGAGGCGCATTTGGACGTATAGCACATTTGCAGCCTGTTAAATGGAAAGAGGGATGGCCCGTCATCGGAAGAGATGATGACGGAGATGGAACAGGCGAGCCTGTCGCAGGAGGAAAAAAGCCGGTCACAGGTGGGAAAAAGTACCCTATCCGGGTGCCGAAAACTTCGGACGAGTTTAACGAAAAACCCCTGGGTCTGCAATGGCAGTGGCAGGCAGCACCCCGTTCCGAATGGTATAGCCTTGAGAAGAACAGGGGCTGGCTGAGGCTGGCGGCTGCTTCCGGTTCTGAGATAACAAATATTCCTAATGTGCTTCTTCAAAAATTTCCGGCACCGGCTTTCTCAGCGACAACCAGGATGGCTTTTTCGGCTGTATTGCAGGGAGAACGGGCTGGTCTGGTAGTGATGGGGAATTATTATACCTGGCTCTGCCAGGAAAAGCGTGAGGATGGAATTTACCTCGTATTGTATGAAGGGGAGAGGTCCGGCGGAAAAGAAGAGATGCGCATGATCGCCGTAGTGAAGGACGATTCAAAAGTCATCTGGCTTAGGGCTTCCATTGACCGGAATGCAATGGTGTCTTACTCCTATAGCTCTGACGGCGATACCTTTACTTCATTTGGTACGCCTCTCCGGGCTGCTCAGGGAACGTGGATTGGAGCGAAGATCGGTCTTCTCTGTACATCGCCTGGACCAGCGGTTACCGGGGGACACGCCGACTTCGATTTTTTCAGGATATCAAATTAACAATTGTGAAACAGCTAAACTGTTTCCGGACTCTTTAACTAAAATCAATGAAATTCAGTTTGTTCATACTCTTCTTTTTTTTCTCTCAGACTATTGTTGCAGGAATTCCTGATCAACCAGTGTATAAGAATAAGACTGCACCGGTTAAAGAAAGGGTAGAGGATCTGTTGTCAAGAATGACACTAAAGGAAAAGATCCTTCAGTTGCAGAACCGTGCGTGCGGTAAAGCCGGTGAGATTAGCCGGATCTTTAATGGTGAGAGCTACGGATGTACCCATGAAATGAGCATGAACGCACAGGACTGCTCCGATATGTATCAGAAGCTTCAGAACTACATGCTTAATGAAACGAGACTGGGCATCCCTGTTTTAACAGCGGCTGAGGGGATTGAAGGTATTCTGCAGAATGGTTCCACTATTTTTCCACAAGCCATTGCCCAGGGCAGCACCTTTAATCCGGAGTTGATTACCAGGATGACGGAAGCAGCTGGTGAAGAGGCAAGTGTGATGGGGATCCATCAGATCCTGTCTCCTGTACTCGATATTGCCCGCGAACTTCGCTGGGGAAGGGTGGAGGAAACCTTTGGAGAAGATCCCTTCCTGATAGGTGAAATTGCTACAGCCTTTGTAAAAGGGTATCAGAAGCATCACATTACCTGTACCCCTAAACACTTCTTAGCACATGGCAGTCCTTCGGGCGGCTTAAATTGCGCCAACGTTAGCGGAGGCGAACGCGAACTCAGAAGCCTCTACATGTATCCCTTTAAAAAGGTTATTGCTGCAGCAAATCCCTTGTCGCTTATGTCATGCTACAGCGCTTATGATGGCTTGGCGGTAACCGGCTCCTCTTATTATATGACAGATATCCTGCGTGGCGAGCTTGGTTTCAGGGGATATGTTTATTCCGACTGGGGATCTGTTGAAAGGCTGAAAACGTTCCATCAGGCAGTAGAAACCCGGGAGGAAGCAGCGATGATGGCACTTATTGCCGGAGTTGATCTCAACGTGGATTCATCTTTTGAAACTCTTGAGAAGATGGTAGAAAGCGGAAAGCTGGACCTCAAATATATTGATCAGGCGGTTCGGAGAGTGCTGACCGTTAAGTTTGAGCTGGGACTGTTTGATGCTGTCGGTGCAAAGCCGGAAAAAGTTAATAAGGTGGTAAGGAGTGCTGCAAAGGTTGCTTTATCTAAAGAAGTTGCCGACGAAAGTGCCATCCTGCTCAAAAACGATCATCAGATACTACCATTAAATTTATCGAAATATAAATCTGTTGCGGTGGTTGGACCAAATAGCAATCAGACGATCTTTGGAGATTATTCCTGGACTTATGGTGATGCCAAAGAAGGAGTTACCTTATTGGCTGGCCTGCAACAGGTAATAGGAAATAAAACAGTGCTGCGGCATGCTGAGGGTTGTGATTGGTGGAGCAGGAACAAGAACGGCATAGCTGAGGCTGTGAAGGCAGTAGAAGCCAGTGACCTGGCAATAGTCGCGATAGGTACCCGGAGTACCTTTCTTGGTCGCAGCCCGAAAAATGTTACATCAGGTGAAGGATTCGACCTTTCATCGCTTGAACTGCCAGGGGTGCAGGAGGATTTGCTGAAAGCTGTTAAGGCTACCGGGAAGCCAATGGTGGTGGTGTTTATTGCCGGAAAACCACTTGCCATGCCATGGGTGAAGGAAAATGCAGACGCTGTAATTGTACAATGGTACGGAGGCGAACAGCAAGGGCGCTCTCTGGCTGACATACTGACCGGGGCTGTAAATCCTTCTGGCCGTTTGAACATATCGTTTCCCCGGAGTACGGGCAACACGCCATGCTTCTATAATCATTTTGTCACTGACCGAGAAGAACCTTTCGACCGCCCGGGCACACCAGATGAGCCTAAAGGGCATTATATCTTCGATATTCCTGATCCACTCTGGAATTTTGGCTCGGGTCTGAGCTATACCACATTTAATTACACCGGCTGTAGTCTGAAAGACTCTGTATTTACAGAAGATGATACAGTCAGAGTAGAGGTAGAAGTAGAAAATACAGGAACCCGTGACGGAAAAGAAGTAGTACAGCTCTATGTACGAGATAAATTCAGTTCTGTCGCTACCCCTATTCAGCAACTTAAAGCATTCAGAAAAGAACTTATAAAAGCCGGCAAACGAATGAAGATACTTCTTGAGGTGCCTGTTTCTGAACTTGGTTTATATAATGACAGAATGCAATATGTGGTAGAGCCCGGAGAGTTCGAAATTCAGGTTGGAAGCGCTTCTGACAATATTCATTTTAAAAAGACTATCAAAGTAGTGAGGTGATGAATATGCGTTTAGAAGAGTCTGGTGATGGTTTTTTCGGCATTTTGCAGCGCTCCTCTACAATCCAGAGAATAATTCAAATCCAGCCCTTTCTGATTAAGTCATTGTTTTTCATTTCTTTGAGGCGACATTCTATAAAGCGGTCTGGTTTTTAACAACCTACCGGAAACATCACCCTATCGAAATGAAAACAAGTTACTCTCTCTTCCTGGTCCTCCTGTTTTCCGGACCAGGAACTTTTTTGCGGGCACGCCCGCTTATCACGGTATCTCCGCATCCTTTGTTATCCGGGGTTCAACAGGATACAAGCCGCACTGATACAGTCTCGCGTGATACAGTAAAAACAGATACCACGCGCACCGGTAGGCCTCCTTTACCGGTCCAGCCGGGCGGTGTTGATTCGGTTAAGAAAACACCGGACTCATCAGCAACGACTGCTCCCCCGACATCACCTGTGTCGTCGCCTACAGGCTCTGTACCTGAAAAAGACACCACCCAGGCCCGGGGGCCGCAAATTACCGGGACTGTCACAGATGCCAAAGGTCCTTTACCGGGAGTTGGCGTTACCGTAAAAGGATCTGAGGTAAAATCAATTACTGACGTGAACGGAAACTATAGGATTAATGCTCCTGCCAATGCTGTACTCGTCTTTTCGTTCATCGGTTACAATACGAGGCAGGTTTCTGTCAATAGCCGGAAAACGGTGAATGTGGTGCTAGGTACTGCAGCAAAGGCCCTGAAGGAGGTTCAGGTCGTGGCTACAGCATACGGAACGGTGGACCGGGCCAAGCTTACGAGTGCTGTTTCGAGCATTGGTGCCAATGAGATCAAGAATGATGTGCTTCCCACTATTACTCAGGCTATCCAGGGAAAAGCCGGAGGTGTTCAGGTAACACAGAAATCGGGTTCCCCCGGAGGTGGGCTGAATATCAGGGTAAGAGGAACCACTTCTATTAATGCCAGTTCAGATCCGCTTTATGTGGTTGACGGGATTCCGGTTAACAGCACAACGAATTTTACCGGCGGGAGTGATTTTAACTTTGGAGGGGGAACACAGGGGATTAATATCCTTTCATCTATTAATCCCTCCGATGTACAATCAGTGGAAGTACTGAAGGACGCTGCTTCTTCATCTATTTATGGTGCGAGGGCGGCAAACGGAGTTGTCCTGATTACGACGAAGAAAGGCCAGCCGGGTAAAAGCGTTTTTAGTTTTAACGCCTACGAGGGGTTTTCACAGGTCCCGCGTGAGCGCTGGTACGACATGATGAATACAACACAGTACCAGGACTATATGCGCGATTATTATAAATGGCGTCTGGATGACGACGGAAACTCAAGCCCGGTACCGGATGCCATCCTGGCTAATCCGAATGTCAATACAGACTGGCAGGATCAAATTTTCAGGACTGCTCAAACCCGTAACTATGAAATCGCTGCGCGTGGCGGATCTGAGAAGACGCAATACTATGCTTCTGTCGGATATATGAAACAAGGCGGAGTGATCAGAAATTCTGATTTTAGCCGTATCAGCGGAAGGCTGAACCTTGACCATCAGCATAATGAAAAGCTGAAATTTTCGGCAAGTGTCAACCTCACCAGGGCGCTAAATGACCGGGTGCAGGAGGAAAACTCTAAAGAGGGGGCAACTAAGAATGGAATTGTAACTCCGCCGAACCTTCCTGTTTACGACGGAAACGGGAATTATGTATTTGATCCGGTAAGCATCAGCCGCGAGAACCCCGTTGCGATGCTTGAGCTGCCGGTCAATCATGCAGAGACTTTTCGTGTCCTTGCCAGCGCTTCTGCCGAATATAAATTTACGCCGGAACTGGCGCTGAAAACAAGCTTTGGTACCGATATGAGCTTTATCGATGAGACGTTCTTTATGCCGCCAAACGGGATCCGCTCTTTTGCTTCGCAAGGCGGAATTGGTGCCCGGCGTGATACCAGGGATCAGTTGTGGATTAACGAGACAACCCTGACTTATGACAATACCTTTGGTGATCACCATCTGAATATTCTTGGTGGCGTTTCTGTTCAGGAGTCGAAGATAGAGTTCGTAGATGCCCGGCGTTCAAATTTCCCTTCTAACGACATTGAATATATATCTGCTGGGGGAGTGCTCACAGGTGCTAATTCATATCCGGAAGAATGGAGTATCGCATCCGTTTTTTCACGTGTGAATTATGATTACAAAGGACGATATCTCCTGACAGCCAATTTTCGTGTAGACGGATCTTCCCGGTTCGGAAGTAATAACCGCTATGGTACATTTCCCTCATTTGCAGCTGCCTGGCGTATTTCTGAAGAAGATTTTATGAAGAGCGCAGGTGCGGTCAGTAACCTGAAGCTAAGAGCGAGCTGGGGAATTACGGGTAACCAGAATATTCCTAATTATGCCAGCTATTCGTTGTATACAGCGGGTAGTAATTATCTGGGTTATTCCGGTTATGTTCCGAATGTCCTGGGTGATAAGAACCTGAAGTGGGAAACCACGAACCAAACGAATATTGGTATGGATCTTGGACTGTTTAATGGCCGGATCTCTTTGCTCGCTGATTATTATGTAAAGAATACCTCAGATCTGCTCGTTGGTATCACTGTACCGGGCAGTTCCGGTTTTCAGAACCGCTTTACCAATGTCGGAAAGATAAGGAACAAAGGCTTCGAGTTTGAACTGAGTACTCAAAACCTAATGGGTGCCTTAAGATGGTCGACGTCGCTAAACATGACATTCAACCGTAATAAAGTTGTATCCCTGCCCGGCGGTGAACTATATGGGGGGGTGGGCAACCTCAACATAGCCAGGGAAGGATTGCCGCTGGGGGCTTTTTACGGATGGAAGATGCATGGGGTAAACCTGGAAACAGGGCTGATTGATTTTGTGAAACAAGACGGATCTCTGGGGGCTCCTACCGACCCGGCTGACCGGGTTATCATAGGAGATCCGAATCCTGACTTTTTTGGTGGTATAACTAATACTTTCCAGTATAAGGGTTTCGATCTGAGCATTATGGGTCAGTTTTCTTATGGGAACGATATTTTCAACTACAACCTTGCAACGGGCCTTGGCGGAAGCAGTGTAAGCAGCAACGGCTTTACAGACTGGACTCGCCGCTGGAAACAGCCTGGAGATATCACAGATGTGCCAAGGCCTACTCCGGATAATTTGGATAATGCCGCCATTTCTGACCGCTTCGTTGAGAACGGGTCATTCTTCAGGATCAGGAATATTACCCTGGGATACACGTTTAACGATAAAATAGTTAAGAAGCTCAATTCATCCAGCCTGCGGGTATATGCCACGGTGCAAAATGCTTATGTATTTACCAAATATCGAGGTTACGATCCCGAGGTCAGTTCAAACCAGGGAGGTGCCAACCAGGGGCTGATCTATGGATATGACTATGGAAGTTATCCTCAGCCCAGAGTCTTTACTGCAGGAGTCAATTTAACCTTCTAGAACATCAATCAGACACTCCATGAAAACAATCTTAAGATATATAATAGCAGGTATAATGTTGTTCAGTATTACGTCCTGCGAAAAGTTTCTTGACAGAGAGCCCATCAGTCAGGTAACTCCTGAAAATTTCTTTACAAGTGAACAGAATGCTCAGTCGGCAGTGATGGGTATGTACCGGAGTATGTTAAGCCCATATTATTACGGTCAGACAATGATTATCATTCCTGAGTTTTCGGCAAATCACGTGAACCACGCTGCCAGCTATCCCGAGTTTGTAGAGTATAAGGAGAATCGTATCCGGGTAGATAATCCCTGGACCGGAAATTTATGGAATGCAGCCTATGCAACTATCAATGCAGCTAACAATATTATAAGCCGCGTGGCAGAGATGCCACAGGGCAGTATTTCTGAGGAGAAGAAATCTCAGTTTATACAGGAGGCTAAGTTTGTAAGAGGTCTGACTTATTTTAACCTGGTCAGGGCTTTTGGGAATATTCCGCTGGTTTTAACCCCGACTGCTGAAGATGAGGACCTGCAGGTTGCACAAAGTGCTGCGGACAAGGTTTACGAACAGATCATTGCCGACCTGAAAGAAACACTGAACTTGCCGGATTCGTATGCAAATGCGGCTGATACGAAGGGCAGAGCTACCGGGACTGCCGGGAAAGCCTTGCTGGCGAAGGTATACCTCTATCACGCAAAAACAACCGGTGATTATACAGAGGCTGCACGGCTGGCAGGAGAGGTGGTTGGTCAAAGCGGACTGAGCTTGCCGGGAGCTTTTGGGTCTGTGTGGACTGAGGAAAATACATCTGAATCGATTTTTGAACTGCAGTTTGACGAACAAGCCATAAATACTCTTGCCTCGGTAAGTAATCCAACGGCCTCTATGCTCTTTTATGCAGCTGGAGAGGAAATTGCCGGCATGTACGAAGCAAGTGATAAAAGAAAGGACTTTACAGTTTATCCCGGCGAGGGCGAAAATTCCGGAAGATATTACATTGGAAAATATCGGAATTACAGTCCAGCTATTCAAAACTTCCCCGTCATCAGGCTTGCAGAAATCCTGCTGATCCACGCAGAGGCAAAGGCCCGGGCTGATGGAAACGTAAGTTCTGCGGCGTGGAATTCTTTTAAGACAGTACGTGACCGTGCTGGTATTACCACACCCCAGGTATCTGCATTTGCTTCTGTTGCGGCATTTGTAACCGAAGTTCAAGAGGAGAAAAGGCGCGAAATGATGTTTGAGGGCGAGGCTTGGTTTGATTACTGCCGTACAGGACTTGCGTTGACAGAGATGATGAAAAACGCCAATCCCGACTATTTTCTTTATCCTATACCAGATGCACAGAGGTTGGTGAACCCTCTTCTACAACAGAACAAGGGATATTAAATCCGGTCCCAAAAAAGCCCGGTCTCAGATTTCCTGAGACCGGGCTTTTTTTTGGACTGTTCTGAACCGGAAGAACCGTTAATTAAAGACAGTTGACACGTTAGTGATCTTCCAGCCTTTATCGGTATTGCTGATAGTTACATAGTTAATCCTGGTGAACATGTCGTAGATCATGCTGACCTTTACAATGGATTGTGCGTCATTCTGCTCTACTACCGTAAAGTTGGTTTTACAGTTTTGCTGCATATTTTCAGATCCTTTGAGCGCCGCGAGCATTTGATTTTTGCTGAAGTTCACAATGTTCTGACCCTGCGTTACGGTGAATTTTACATCGTTCTCAAGAACCTCCGGAAGATCTTTGATCTTGCCCTGCGTCATTGCGTCAATGTAGGTTTGAACTGCATAGTTCATGCTTAGTTTCTGGTCTCTGGAAGTATCGTTATTTGCAAATGAGTTGAAAGAAAATATGATACAAAATGCGAGGATTATAGTTTTTAAAGTTTTCATAATGCTTGTATTTTCAGGTGATCTTTTTTTTATCAAAGTAAAGCATTGTCAAAATGAAAATCTACGTTTTTGAACTTCTCAGAGCACTTTTAGTAAATATTTAAGACTAAATCGTACTTGTTGAATTTCCTTTAATGAACCACCTTCATAACCTTTTTTTCTATTTCAGGGGGAGCCTAAAAATGATATTTTAACATTGTGATAAAGGTCACTTGCCGCCATTTTTGTATGACAATAAAGAACTCAGTTCTGTTTTTCTTCCTGAAATCAGTCCGGAAGAAGAGTAACTCAACAGGAAGAGATTTGAGTCCAAAGAATAAAAGCCTTTAAAAGCAAAACCTGCATGCAAAAAGAGGAAGATGGCTCCCATCTTCCTCTTAATATTAATACATTATATTTAAATGATTACCTTAAAACCTTAACGTGCCTGACTGTTTGTTCCTGTACCGGGCTTAAGCTTCCAGTTCCGGTACCGCCAATAAGACAAAGCCGCTACCAGAGCTATAATGGTTATTGCTATATATACCCACGAAGGTACGGGTACAGGATCTCCCTTAGCATATGAATGCAGGCCTGATAAATAGTAGTTAACGCCAAAATAGGTCATGATCACACTGGAGAAACTTATCAATGACAGCAGGTTAAATAGATATTTGCCCTGCATTTTCGGGATCAGCCGTACGTGCAGCACAAACGCGTAAATAATAACCGATATGAAAGCCCAGGTTTCTTTTGGGTCCCAGCTCCAGTACCGTCCCCAACTCTCGTTTGCCCAGATCCCTCCCAGGAAGGTCCCGACTGTGAGAAGAAAGAGACCAACGGTCAGTGACATTTCATTAACAATGGACAGCTCATTGACGGAGGAAATAAGTTTACCTTCAATTTTTTTGTTATTAACGATATACAGCAGAAGCACTACCATCCCTATTAAGGCACTTAACCCGAAAAAGCCGTAGCTTGACGTAATGATCGCTACGTGGATCATCAGCCAGTAGGACTTAAGGACAGGTACCAGCGGGGTGATCTGTGGGTTCATTTGAGAGCCTCCATGAGCAAACCCCATCAGCATAACGGCAATAAGACAGCCCGCAGCAGGAATGAAGGCGTTGTTGTTCCTGTAAAGGATGAGACCGGCGACGACCCCGGTCCAGCTGATAAACATCACCGCCTCATAGCCATTGCTCCAGGGCTCATGCCCTGAAATATACCACCTTATTCCCAGTCCGGCTGCCTGTATAAGGGCGCCAGCTGTTACCAGGATCAGCAATCCCGATATCAGCCTTTTAACAATCTTTGATTCTGTGAACAAGCGGGTAAATGCAAGTGCCAGTACAAGTGCTCCCAGTAGTGCATAAGCGATCATCAGTTTAAAGAAGATGTTCCATGTATTATAGCGCAGTTCCCATTTTACCTTTGCATCAGAAGGAATGATATCTTTTGCGAGGCGTTTCTGATTGTCTTTGAGTTGCTGCAAAAGCTGATCTGCCTTATTCCAGTTGTACGAAGAAGAGGTCATAATCACCTCCTTCAGGTAAACTGCAAAAAGATTATCTTTTATATTGGCATTATGTGCGTGATCAGCCCCCCACGAGATCCAGGTATTATTCGGGTCGCCCGGAACGGGAAGAACGCGCAGATACTGCCCGCTAAGAAGGTACTGCATCACCTGGAGTTTATCATTCAGTTCAATAAGCTCTTTATCGTAACTGTTCTGCTCGGAAGCTTTCCGCGCAAACGCTTTCTGATATTCAGCCTCCAGGACAAAATGTGGCTGCCCGTCAGGGCCGAATTCGAAAAGATTCACCAGGGATGTGTACCCTTCAGGAGTTGCTTTTACTGCTTTCATTAATTCCGGGCCTCCCCTTGGGTTCACCTTCACAAGAGGTACTCTTGCCCAGGCGATAGGTTCTGTAGATGCCGAAAGCAGGAATTGATTGGCGTCAAGGCCGTAAAAAGTATCTTTTTGGTAAAGCTTTCTCAGTATTTCCAGAGCAAGAGTGTTTACAGGCTCAATGCGGCCGTCAAAGTTCTGAACAAGCAGAGAGCCAAAACGTGCTGCGTGGTCTTTGTCAATCTTTATTGCTGCGGCAAATGCTTTCGGGTCATTGATCTGTTCCGGAATTTCAATGGGAGCTGCCGGATCTGTTTGTGCCGGTGCATGTTGA
>NZ_QEAS01000001.1:175891-203557 GCF_003130405.1 Pararcticibacter amylolyticus | reverse complement strand
CTGAAGCTGGTTGCTTTCAGAAGGTCCGTGCATATCGATGTCCTGAGTGAAACCTGCTGCCGGGAATGACATCAGGAGAAGTGCCGTCAGAGCCTTACGGGAAAGCGATTTGAGCTGTCCGTTTAGCTTGGAGAATCGTGTCCCTTTCCAGAAGAGCGAAGCAAACATCCCAAAGAACAGGAATGCGTATCCGCCGTAAGTAGTAGAGGTACCCCAGAAATCATGATTTACAGACAACACTGTCCCTTTTTCATCCTGGTCATAGCTCGATTGAAAGAAGCGGTAACCCCTGTGGTCGAGCACGTGGTTCATGAAAATAGTATAAGGAGCCTCAGAGCCTCCGTCCACAACCAGTACATCAGAGGCGTATGACGCAGGACTGGTACTGCCGGGATATTTCTCCATCTTGAATTTCTTGAGTTTTAGTGCAAAAGGCGTATTGTAAATGGCTGATCCATAGCCGATAGATACGGTAAGGCCTCCTATTTCGGACTGATGCTGGTAGCCTGTCAGCCCTTTACCGCCATAGAAGGATACTGTATCTGTCTTGTTCCCGCTGGATAGTTCGAGGGTGACCATATCAGGATCGTTTTCATTAGTCCTTTTGTCACCTTCGAAGCGCACGATCTTTCCTGTCTGAGGCATCTGGGGAACTACAAAAGCAAATCCCGCCAGGTTATAGAGACTTCTGAGGACGAAGGCCGACTTTTGTCCGCTTCCTTTCACATCACCCTTTGCCTGCGTCGCCATCGTCATATAGGAACCGTCTACCGGCGAGGAAATAGCGAGTGATTCTCCCTCGTCGCTGATATTTACAGCCCCTTCAGTTTCTTTGTTGTAGCTTACCAGCATATTCTGGATAAGCTGCACACTGCCGGATGCGATATACTTATTTTCACGGTTCCCATTCACCAGTGCCACGATATGAAGAATGCGCTTCCCGCCAGGCGATGCTACAAGAGAATCCTGTGCTCTGGGTGTAAATTCGAGAACACGCATTTTTACCCTTTTACCCATAAAATCATATTCTTCGACCCTGTCTTTTTTGAATGGGCGCAGATAACGGGGAACATTGTCAGAAGTAAGGATCATGGGTACATCTTTGTATGCCAGGGCCTGCTCGCCATCGGTGATCTGGACTTTCAGGAAAGTGGCATCTGAAATAATTTCGTTGGACGACTGGCCTTCCCTGATATGCATAGTCCCTTCAAAGCTGATATAGCGGGTGATAGCGCCCCCAATAAATAGCATGATGAATGCCATGTGAAATACAAAGAGAGGCCACTTTTGCCTTGTGTATAAGCGGTAACGCCTGATATTTCCAAGAAAGTTAAAGATCAGGATCAGCATGATCATCTCAAACCACCAGCTATTGTAGATAAGTGCTTTCGCAACAGGGGTACCATAGTCGTTCTCCACAAAAGTGGCAACAGCCATAGATAAAGCGTACAATAAGAGCATGAAACCCGTAGTGCGGGTAGAGATCAATCTGGAAATAATATTTTTCAATGTTTGCATTTGTATTGCTGTGTGTGCCCTTTCAATGGGCTCTGCCCGATCAGGAATTAAAGGCAACAAAATTAAGCGTTTACACTGTAACTTTTATGAAGTTCCTTACATGATTGATGAAGGCAGGTCAAAATACCGTAATTTATTCGTTGCAGTTCCCAGATCCGCGATGGCGCTTGTGTAAACAAAAAAAAGAGTCCCGATATTAACATGCAGGATTTCGCATCACCAAACGAACTCTATTGCCTCTTAATTGTTAAGGCTGTATGAACGCTATTCTTACAGGTCAATCAGAAAATATAAGCTGTCTGACCCGCTATAATCAAACCCGTCAGCGTACTGTTGATATTTGCCGCTCATTGGAAACCGAAGACTACGTAGTGCAGCCCGCTGTATTCGTGAGCCCCCCGAAATGGCATCTCGGACATACCACCTGGTTCTTTGAGTCTTTTATTCTACAGCATCACCTGGCGGATTATAAGCCGTTCAATCCGAACTATAGCTTTGTTTTCAACAGCTATTACGAAAGTGTCGGCGCGAGGGTGGTAAGAACCAACCGCGGCAATCTCAGCAGGCCAACAGTTCAGGATATTTACGATTACCGGGGGTATGTAGATAATGCCATGAACAGTTTATTGTCAGATCCGGGTATTTCTCAAAGCCTGGAAGAATTGGTGATTCTCGGCATGAATCATGAAGAACAGCACCAGGAGCTCCTGTTTACTGATATCAAATACATTCTGGGGCACAATCCGCTTCTGCCGGCTTTTAACCAGTCAGTTGCAGGCGAGCCAGTTCCTCAGTCCTCCGGCGCATTTCTGAAGGTCGAAGCCGGGCTCTATCATATAGGACATACGGGCAACAGTTTTTCTTTTGACAATGAGCATGGGCAGCACCAGGTTTACCTGGGCGATTATGAGATAAACGAGTCACTAGTGAGTGCCGCCGAATATCTGAACTTCATTCATGACGGAGGTTACAGGAATTTCATTCACTGGCATTCCGATGGATGGGAATGGGTAAACGCACATAAAATAGAAGCACCGCTTTACTGGTTTAATATAGATGGTGAATGGTCTCATTATACATTCAGGGGGCTTGAAAAGCTTCGTCCTGATGAACCTGTTACCCATATATCATGGTATGAGGCTACAGCTTTTGCATCATGGAAAGGAATGCGTCTGCCCACCGAGTTCGAATGGGAGGCTGCAGCCCGGAGGTTCGGCTGGGGTGATTGCTGGGAATGGACAGGAAGCGCTTATCTGCCTTACCCTGGTTTTATAAAGGCTCCCGGGGCTTTAGGCGAATACAACGGGAAATTTATGATCAACCAGATGGTGTTAAGGGGGGCATCTGTTTTTACACCTCCGGGCCATTCGCGTATTACTTACCGCAATTTCTTCTCACCGGATACACGGTGGCAATTAGCCGGGATCAGGCTGGCACGTTAAACTTATGAATCAGTTTTATTCCGATGTAGTTAAAGGATTAAGTTCTAATCCTAAATATCTTTTGTCTAAGTACTTTTATGATGATGCAGGCGACGTGATTTTTGAGAAGATCATGCGCTCACCTGATTACTATCTGACAAGGTGTGAGCTTAGCATTTTTAAAGATCAGACACAGCAGCTCATAGAGGCTTTTGATGCCGGTTCTGCTCAGTACGATATTGTGGAGCTCGGTGCCGGTGATGCATTAAAAACATCGCATCTCCTTCGTTACTTAGTACAAAATGGCAAAGAGTTCACCTATTATCCCATTGATATATCAAAGCAGGTCATACAGAAACTGGAGATGCACCTGCCCCGGCAAATCCCGTGGCTGCAGGTAACTGGCTTGAACGGGGAATATTTTCCAATGCTCGAAGAGGCTGGCAGGCTGTCGGGCAGAAAGAAAGTGGTTCTCTTCCTTGGCTCTAACATTGGGAATATGTATCCCCGTGAAGCGCAGGAGTTTTGCCGGCAGCTGAATGGGATGCTGATGCCGGGAGATATATTATTGATGGGGGCGGATCTTAAAAAGCACCCGGAAACTATACTAAAAGCTTATAATGATGAAGAGGGCCTCACAAGAGAGTTCAACCTGAATCTGCTGCGGAGAATGAACAGCGAACTGGATGCAGATTTTGATGTCTCTGCCTTTCAGCATTTTCAGACTTATGATCCGGGGACAGGCTCCTGTAAAAGTTACCTGATCAGTCTGGCAGATCAGGAAGTGACTATTGGTTCAGAAAAGAAAGTGTTTTACTTTTCTGAAAATGAAAGTATCTTCACTGAAGTGTCCCAAAAATATAGTCCCGGGGAGCTTGGAGCTTTGGCAGAGTCGGCCGGTTTTACATCGCTGGCTCAATTTTTCGACTCCAGGTCCTGGTTTACAGATGTGATTTGGGGAAAGGTTTGATAATCCCCGCTGGTATAATAAATTAACGCAAATCAGGTATGGCTGTATTTGACCCTGCTTATTTGAAGTCGCTGCCCGTCTTCAGCGAAATTCCTGCTGAACATCTTCAATGGCTGCTGCAGACATCCGAAATCATTACGCTGCAGGCAGGGGAACTGTTGTTTGATACCGGGCAATCGGCTGACTACATGTATGTACTGCTGGGAGGTCAGCTGAATTTAAGTCTGGAGCAAAGCGGGCAGTATAGCTTTTTTTCATCCCTGAAACAGGGCGACGTAACCGGGTATCTGCCCTTCTCCCGCCTGAAAGTCGCGGGCGGGCGGGCGGTAGCGCAGGATCATGCCAGCGTCCTCAGGCTGCATAAGCGGCATTTTGGCGAGATGGAGCAGGTGAGCCCGGAAATGGTACAGAAATTAGTGGCGCTGATGACCGACAGGGTTCGTGAATTTACCCGTACAGAACAACAACACGAAAAGTTAATTGCATTGGGCAAGCTTTCGGCCGGACTGGCTCACGAGCTTAATAATCCGGCGGCGGCAATCGTGAGAAGCGCTTCCGAACTACGCCGCATGCATCACGCAGTACCAGATAAATTTAAACGTATTATGACCATGCAGCTTACACCTGAGCAGGTGGACGAGCTGAATGCGGTGCTTTTTTCTTTGATGGAAGACGGCCGCGATAATAATCTTCCCCTGATGGAGCGGGCCAGTCTTGAAGATGAGTTGATTGACTGGCTGGATCAGAAAGATGTTGAAGAGACTTATTCCCTTGCCGGGATATTTGCAGGGTGGAATGTGACTGTTGACAGCCTTGAAAAAGTATCAGTGATACTTGGTGGGAAATATTTACCTGAAATTCTGGATTGGATCGCGAACAGCCTGGAGACAGAACGGGTGATCTGCAATATCCAGTCTGCTACGCGCAGGATTTCGGAACTGGTGAGCGCCGTGAAGACCTATTCACATATGGACCAGGGCCAGGGAAAGGAGAAGACCAGTGTTCGGGATGGTATAGGCAGCACGCTTACCATCCTCAACCATAAACTCAAGGAAAAGGACATTCGGGTGGAGCGGAACTATGATGCCGGCTTGCCTTTGGTTCCGGCTTTTGTAGGAGAACTTAACCAGCTCTGGACGAATATTATTGATAACGCCGTGGATGCAATGTCGGAGAAAGGAACTCTCAGGATTGATGCCTGGCCTGAACCCGGCAAGGTGATTGTACGGATTGCAGATGATGGTCATGGTATCCCTAAAGATGTGCTTCCTCATATCTATGAACCCTTTTTCTCCACCAAACAGGTTGGGAAGGGCACGGGGCTGGGCCTGGATATCGTGCATAAAATAGTCATGCATCACGGCGCTTCGATCAAGGTTAGTTCTGAACCCGGAAACACCGTTTTCCAGATTTGCTTTCCTCTTGATTAGGTTTTCATTAAATTACGGAACATATCATGCAGCTACAAATATTTACTGAAGTCCTGAAATGAAACAACCGGTTATTTTTGCGCTAGACGACGACCAGCAGGTGTTACAGGCGCTGGTACGCGATTTGCGTACACGCTACCGCCAGGAATATAAGATTTTAGGTACAACTTCTGCGACTGAGGCTCTGGATAGCCTTCACGGGCTTAAAAACAAAGGCGCGGAGATCGCTCTTTTCATCTCAGATCAGCGGATGCCGGAGATGCCGGGTGTTGAATTCCTGCAGAAGGCCCGTGCCTCTTATCCTGATGCAAAACGCGTATTGCTGACAGCCTATTCTGATACAGAGGCCGCCATTAAAGCAATCAACGAAGTGAAGCTGGATTATTATTTTATAAAACCCTGGGACCCACCAGAAGAAAAGCTTTTTCCAGTCATTGACGACTTGCTGCAGGAATGGCAATACACCTATTTCCCTAACTACACCGGGATCCGGATTATCGGGTACCAGTGGTCGCCGAGGTCTCATGAGCTTAAAGATTTCCTGGCAGGTAATCTCTTTCCGTACCAGTGGCTGGATATTGAAACGAACGAAAAAGCGAAAGAACTGGTCACTTTGAATAAAATTGATCTGAGCTCATTGCCCGTTCTGTTTTTCGAGGACGGATCATTTCTGCCGCATTCAAGTCTGGCTGCAATAACAGAAAAGCTCGGTATACAGGCAAAAGCTTCCAGTGAGCTTTATGATGTCGCCATCATTGGTGCCGGCCCGGCAGGACTGGCTGCTGCAGTATACGGAGCCTCGGAAGGCTTAAAGACACTGCTGATAGAAAAGCGAGCACCCGGCGGACAGGCAGGCACAAGTTCACGCATTGAAAATTATCTCGGTTTTCCTACCGGGCTAAGTGGAGCGGAGCTTACCCGCCGTGCAGTCACCCAGGCCCAGCGCTTTGGAACCGAACTCGTGTCACAGCAGCAGGTCACCGCAATAAGGCTTAACAACCAGTATAAGATCATAACGCTTTCTGACGGAACAGAGATTAACGCCCTTAGTGTGATCATTACTACGGGAGTAGATTACCGGAAGCTCGAAAAGCGGGGAATTGAAGAGTTCACCGGTGCCGGTATCTATTACGGAGCAGCTATGACAGAGGCTCAGGCCTGCCAGGGAAGAGAGGTATATATTATCGGAGGAGGTAACTCTGCCGGGCAGGCAGCTATGTACCTGGCAAAATTTGCGGCCAACGTGCATATCGTTATCCGGAAGGAATCCCTGAGTTCCACAATGTCACAGTATCTTATTGATCAGATAAATGAAACTGAAAATATCACTGTTCTGGGAAATACTGAAATATTGGAAGCCAAAGGAGACCGCAGGCTCCAGGAACTCGATCTTATGGAGATCGGGAGCGGACAACAGCGAACGGTACCGGCTGATTCCCTGTTTATTTTTATAGGTGCCAAGCCTTATACTGACTGGATCGGGCTTAATATTATAAAAAGCGACAAAGGGTTCATTGAAACAGGAAGAGATCTGGTGCAGTATCCCGGTTACCGTAAGTTCTGGAAACTGGAACGGGAGCCCTTCCTTCTTGAAACCTGCTGCCCCGGCGTATTCGCTGCGGGCGATGTCAGGGCAGGGGCTATGAACCGTATTGCATCTGCCGTCGGAGAAGGTGCTATGGCCGTCAAGTTTGTACATGAATACCTGGCCGAGATATAAAAGTGCTTTCGCTGGCCGGTAGATAAAATAGAATGGCGGGTATCGTCCGGAATAAAAAAAGAGGGAGCACCTTGTACTCCCTCTTAACCAAACCACAATTAACTATGAATATCTTTTTCTTATGAATGTACTTTGTTTACGGCATCAGTAGGGAAAGGTTACATTTTAAATTATTTTTCATCCGCGGGTAGCCGCTATTTTCCTTTACTTGTCCTTACTTTTGTTATTGGTGAGAATTCTTCATACAGCCGACTGGCATATAGGCCAGCTATTTCATGAGTACGACCGCAGCTACGAGCATCAGCAGTTTCTCAACTGGCTCAGCATTACCTTGCAGGAACAGGAGATCGATGTACTGCTGGTAAGTGGTGATGTGTTTGACCTTTCGAATCCGTCTGCCGCAGCAGTGAAGATGTTTTACAGTTTTCTGAACCGGGCTTTGAAAATGCGTCCCGGGCTGCAGATTGTCGTTACGGCCGGAAACCATGATTCTGCCTCGCGGCTTGAGGTTCCGAAGCCTTTGCTTGAATCTTCCGCGATCCACATAGTCGGGGTGATCGGGAAAGACCAGGAAGGCAAAATAGATTACAGGAAGCTTTTAATTCCCCTGCGAAACCAGGAAGGAAAGGTCTGTGCATGGTGCCTGGCTGTGCCGTTTCTCAGGATGGGTGATTATCCGTCTGTAGCAGACTGCGATAACCCTTATGCGGAAGGGGTAGCCCAATTTTACAGAGAAGCCTGCCAGTTAGCACTTGACCTGAAGACAGATGATCAACCCCTGATTGCCATGGGGCACCTGCATACGCAGAAGGCGGAAGTCAGCGATATGGATAAGTCCGAAAGGCTTATTATGGGTGGGGTTGAATGTATTTCGGCGGCCGCCTTCGACGAAGCAATAAAGTATGTAGCACTCGGACATATCCACAAAGCGCAACGTGTTGGCGGAAAAGAACATATCAGGTATTGCGGGAGCCCGGTGCCTATGTCCTTTTCTGAAATGAACTATAAGCATCAGGTCATGGTGTTTGATCTGAATGAGGAAGGGATCAGTGACCTGCACTCCATAGAAGTACCGTTGTCAGTAGCTCTGCAGCGGGTTCCATCGGTGCACAGCCCCCTGCCGGCCGTGCTTGCTGCGTTGCAGCAATTACCGGAGGCCGGCGATACGCAGCCGCCTTACCTGGAGGTGAGGGTACTGCAGGACGGCCCGGAGCCGGGATTAAGACATAAGATTGAAACTGCATTAAGCGGCAAGCACGTCCGGCTGGCGAAGATTGATGTGAAGACTGCTGCGGAGGAGCAGAAGGCTGGTGGGGCGCAGGTTGCTTCCCCCGATAAATTACACGACCTCCAGCCCCTCGATATATTGAAAAAAATATACCGTCAAAGGTACGGTAATGAAGTACCAGAAGAAATAATCCGTTTGTTCAATGAAGTAAGCCAGGAGGCTTCGCAGGAGGATTAGTAGCATGAAGATATTAGCAATACGGATCAAAAACCTCGCCTCTCTGGAAGGAAGCACAGAGATCGATTTCACGCAGGAGCCTCTTTGCTCAGCAGGGATCTTTGCCATTACCGGGCCTACAGGAGCCGGGAAATCGACCATCCTGGATGCACTCTGTCTGGCGTTGTATAATAAAACACCCCGGTATATACAGGCTAAAGAAACAGGAATAGAGGTCAGGGATGTGGAGGGCAGCAAGATAGGGCAGAGCGATGTCCGGGCTATCCTGAGGGACGGGACTGCCGACGGGTTTGCAGAAGTTGATTTTGTAGGTATAGATAAAGACTGCTACCGGGCATCGTGGAGCGTCAGGAGAGCACGCAACAAAGCTGAAGGTGCGTTACAAAGCGCAGAGGTAAGCCTGAGGAACCTGACAAAAAATACGGATATAGGAGGGAAGAAGACTGATCTCCTTCCTGAGATAGAACGCCTGGTGGGCTTGAATTTTGAACAGTTCAGGCGGTCGGTATTATTACCTCAAGGCGATTTTACGGCTTTTCTAAAAGCAGACAAAGACGAAAAGTCGTCCCTGCTGGAGAAGCTTACCGGAACTGAAGTTTATTCGGCTATTTCCAGGCGGGTACACGAGCGTCACCGGGATGAAGTACAGAAACTCCGGGAGCTCAATCTGAAAAGAGAAGGTGTTGAAACGCTCTCACAGGAAGAGCTTGATTTGCTTACTAAAAGAAAAGAGGAACAGGAGAATGCGCTCAGGGAAGATGAGCAGCAGCTCATGCTTTTAAATAAAGAAATAGGATGGTATCAGGCGCTGGCAGCTATAAAAGCGGAATGTGATCAGGCAGACGAGGTATTTAAACAGGCCCTCGGAGAAAAACAAAATGCCATCGTCCGGCAGCAAAGACTTCGTCAGGTGGAGCAGGTACAGGCTCTGCGGACATGGTTTGACCGTATGAAAGTTGCTGGGCAGCAGAGGACAGTCAGGTTAGCTGCCCTGACGAGCCTGGAAAAAGAATCAGGGATCCTGCATCAGGAAAAGGAAAGGGTGGCTCTGGCTTTAAAACTCGCGGAGGAAGAGCTGGCTTTGCGGATAAGGCAAAAAGATGAAACATTACCGCTGCTTCAGCAGGCAAGGGAGCTGGATGTTCGGATCAGGGAGGCAGCCAGCCAGTTGTCAAAGGCAAGTGAGGAGCTGCAGTCTGCACAGAAAAAGAAACAGGAACACGACAACCAGTTGGGTGCAAAGAGGGAAGAAGCGGACAAGCTGAAAGCCGAGCTTGGCAAACTTGAACTGTGGAAAACCGAAAATTCATCGCGGCAATCCATTGCCGAAAATGAAGCGGTGATAGTATCAAAGTTGTCAGACGCACAAAAGCAGCTGGACGCCTTGCAGGAGCTCAGCAACGCTCAGGAAGAGATACAGGAAGAATTTGCTGTAACCGAGGCTGGCAAAACAGAGCTTGAAGGGCAGTATGCGGAGGGCGACAGGCAATTACAGGAAGTGTTGGTCTGGATAGAGGAAGAGCTTAAAGCTTTGTCTTCCATACAGGCAGAGGTTTTGGAGGATGAAAAGCGGAAGGCCGATGCCGTCGTAGAAGAATTGATCGCTGCGGAAGGCCAATGGAATTATCTTTATAAAACCATCATTGCGCACGCCCAGCTTCAGGCCAGTATGGAGAAGAATCTCCGCGAGCTGGATGATAATAAAAATCAATTTGGAGAGCTGGATCGGATGTTTAGTACCGTACAGGCGCAGAGGGACGCCTCGTTGCGGATGCTTCAGATTGCTCAGCAAGCTGTAAGCAAGGACGTTGAAGCCCTTCGTTCTCAGCTTGCAGCGGGAGAAGAATGCCCCGTTTGTGGGAGTACAGAGCACCCTTATGTTACCTCAGACCGGAAGCTTTATGATCTGCTCGAAGAGCAGAAAGCGGAACATGAACGGAATGAAGCTGCCTTTGCCAGTATGCTGAGCCGCCACGGTGCCCTTCAGTCCGCCTGTCATCAGCTTGAAAAGCTCGTTGCCGCTCAGCAGAAAGAAATAGCAGCAGGAGAGCTAAGTCTCGGAACCTTGCGGGATGCATGGACCTCTCTCGAAATACAACGCCAATGTGCTGATATTGCCGACACCCAAAAGGCAGGATGGCTGCGTGAGCGCCTGAATGATAAAAGAGCATTGCAGGAGCGGTTGCAGTTTCAGATCAGTACATACAATCAAAAGCGGCAGGAAATTGAACGTCTGAAAAGCGAATCTGCCGGCCAGGAGAGGAGGCTCAGCTTGCTCAGCGACCAGGTAAAAGACGCCGGAAGAAAGCAAATTTCTCTCGAAGAAAGAAAGCGTGTCAATTACCAGAATATTGACAGGATCAACGCAGAACTGAAAGATACCGAACGGATGTTGTCGCCATTCTTTGTGTTTAACACCTGGTTTGAAAATTGGAAGGCCAGTCCGCAGGCTTTTCTCGAACGCATATCCGTGTTCTCATCTCAATGGAAGCAAAAATCAGAACAGTCAGAGCAATTATCCCGGCAGGAGGCACTTGTGTCGGCCGCTATTACGGGGCTGCTGGAAAATAGTGTTCATCTTACTGAAGAGGTAGAAACCCGCCTGAATGCTGTCAGCAAACTGAACGCAGTATTCGAAGAACTGAGGAAACAAAGAAACCTGATCTTTTCCGGAACATCTGTTTCAGAGGCAGAAGCTTTCCTGGGAAACGCTATTGAATCCGCCCGAACAGCCCTTGACGGGCAAATTGCAAGAGTCACCAGGCTCGAAACAGACAGTGCAAGATTACGGGCATTGAAGGAGCAGGCAATAGAGAATATCACATCGCTGGAGAAGCAGGTAGAAGAGTGCTCCGGGGAAATTGGCCGATGGCTGTCTGGTTATAACTCCCGCAATACCCCGCCTCTTGAACAAAAGACGCTGGAAGAACTGCTGTCTCTTTCAATCGAATGGGTAGAATCTGAACGTTCGGCCTTAAAGGCGATCGACGATGCCGTCACCCGATCAGGATCAATAGCAGAGGAGCGAAGGGCAGCATATGCCAGTCACCAGCAGCAACGCTTATCCCTGCGTGATTACGAGGATCTGATACAGGCAGAAAAAGATCTGAAAGAACGCATCAGGGGAGAACAGGAAGAGTGTAACGGGATCAGTTTCCGCCTCCGCCAGGATCAGGAAAATAAACAAAGGATAACCAGCATCCTTCATGCCGTCGAATCTCAGTCGGGTACAGTAGAATTGTGGGCGAAGCTATATGATGTGATTGGGTCGGCCGATGGAAAGAAATTCAGACAGATCGCACAGGAATATACCCTGGATGTCCTGCTCAGCTTCGCCAATGTACACCTGGAGATGTTGAGCAGTCGTTATATATTGCAGCGCATTCCCCACACCCTCGGTCTCCAGGTGGTAGACCAGGATATGGGAGACGAAGTAAGAACTGTTTTTTCCCTCTCCGGAGGAGAATCGTTCCTGGTCTCCCTGGCGCTTGCCCTTGGACTGGCATCTTTGTCGTCAAACCGCATGAAGGTAGAATCGCTCTTTATTGACGAGGGTTTCGGCTCACTTGATCCGCAAACCTTAAACATCGCTATGGATGCGCTGGAACGCCTGTATAACCAGGGAAGGAAGGTCGGCGTTATCTCGCATGTGCAGGAAATGACAGAGAGGATCCCGGTGCAGATCAGGGTAAGCAAGCAAAGCAGCGGGAAGAGCCTGGTGGAAGTGTTATAAATTGTACAACCCATCATATCTTCATTTTGACGGATACAGGAATTGTGATACATTTGGGGACCTTAAAAATCATACACAATTATGCCAAGATTTATTATTGTTCTCCTTGTTGTATTAAGCCTTTGTACAACCGCATTTTCTCAAACGAAAGGCAAAGTCGAATTTGGTATCAACGCAGGCTATAACGCTGCAACCGTAACTGCTGGTGAAAACACCAACAGCAAATACAGGAGCGGGTTTAACGCAGGCGTTTCTGCTGACTATTATTTTTCTGACAGATGGAGTATCAAAGGAAAACTAAACTATGATCAGAAAGGCTGGAATAATGGTTTCGTGCAGATGGACAACACAACCTACACTACCGATTTTCATCTGGATTACCTGACTATTCCCGTAATGGCGAACTGGCATTTCGGACGTACCCGCAACTGGTATCTGAATTTCGGTCCTTATGCCGGTATCTTATTGTCGGCCTCGGAGACTGCAGGCGATATGGATCTTAAAAAAGGTTTCTCCAGCGTAGATCTTGGTTTGGATCTGGGTATCGGGGTCAAGATACCCGTTTCAGAAAAGACCAGATTTTTCATTGAGCTTAATGGCCAGGGTGGCTTCACAGACCTGATAAAGAATAATCAGGGAGAAACAATAAGAAGCAGCACCTCAAACGTTAATATCGGCTTCAATTTTTAGCTGTACCCGGAGAACTCTGTGCTCTCCGGCCTCACTATCCGGGAGGAAGAACCCGCAAAGGTTCTTCCTCCTTTTTCTTTCGCACCTACTGCTGTTCTTCTTTAAAGAAGAGGTACTTTTTGTTTATATCTTTTGATTGGAATGACAGATGTTTACTTGTACCCGGACACTGACAGAGGCTGCAGCTTACGCGTTACCATCTCCTCTCCGGAGTTTGGTAAACGTGAGACTCGATAAGATGGTCATAACCGCTAAGGTAAAGAAGGTGTAGTGAAAGGCTCCTGTAAGAGGTAATCCGAATGCGTCAGACTGGTAAAATGACAGAACCAGTCCCGCCACTGAAACACCAAAGCTTATAGATAATTGCTGCATGATAACCAGCATAGTATTACCGCCGCTGGCAGTGTCATCATCCAGGTCGGAGATCGTGATCGTATTCATCGCCGACAGCTGTATAGAGGTTGCAATCCCATAAAAGATCATCAGAATGATATAGAACGGCAGGGGTGTTTCCTTCCCAACAAAACCAAGGAATATCAGCACGATCCCAAGGAATATGGTATTGCTGATCAGCACTGTTTTATATCCGAAGGATCTGATAATGCGCACCACCTGAGTTTTAACAGCCACGTTAGCTAACGCAGAAGGCAATAGTAGCAAGCCCGACACGGACGCGGAATAACCAAAACCAGCCTGCAGCATGAGAGGCATCAACATCGGTAGTCCGCCTATACCCAGTCTCGTGATCAGGCTGCCCAGCAACCCGATTTTCAGTGTTCTTATTCTTAGTAAGCCGAGGTCGATAATAGGTTTTTCTGTCCTTTTAAAATGCCTGTAGTATAACAGGAACAGCAGCCCCGATAAAAAGAAACCTCCCGAAATCATTGGCCATTGCAATAGCCCGGTGCTGATCAGTTCCATCACCAGCGTAACAAATATCAGGGCCAGGCTAAAGAGTACAAGACCTGTAAAATCAAATTTGCCCACTTCATGCTTGAAGTCAGGCATAATCCTGTAAGCCATTAGTATCCCGATGATGCCAATCGGGATGTTTACCAGGAAGATCCAGTGCCAGGATAAATTATCCGACAGGAAGCCTCCAAGGCTTGGACCTACTACAATACCCAGTAATCCAAATAGCGTAATGAAGTTCATGGTTTTCAGTAGTTCGCTGCGCGGATACTGGTATAAAATGGCCAGCCTTGCAATAGGCACCATCATTGAGGCGCCGATAGCCTGCAGGATCCTGGATAAAATCAGGGCCGGCAGACTTGCCGAAAGTGCACAGAACAGTGAACCCGATACAAATAAGCTCACAGCCAGCATAAACATACTCCTCGACCCGAATTTGTCTGAAAGCCATCCTGAAAGCGGAATAAACAAAGCCAGAGTGAGAGTATAACTTACTATAACGGATTGCATTTCAGTCGGAGAGTAATGCATGTCCCTCGCAATAACGGGCAATGAAGTATTCAGAATAGTTGCATCCAGGGACTGGATAAACATAGCGATCGCCGTCACCCAGGGTAATAAACTTCCTTTAGCCGAATAGTTCTCTTTAGACATTTATATTACTTTGCGAACACGATATTAACGCGAAGTCGCAGATTTGTGGCTAAAATAATGTAATCCGGGGGTTTTACGTAATCCGGTGAAGCGAAATCTTACCAGGTATCACAGGATTAATTATAAGCAGCACGGAATTCAAGTGGTGTCTGGTTTGTTTTGGTCTTAAACAACTTGCTGAAAGACTGCGAATGTTCAAATCCCAGGGCATAAGCGATCTCCGATACTGATAAAGTAGTGGCAGAGAGCTTTTCTTTCGCTTTTTCGATCAGCTTGTCATGGATAAAGTGCTGTGTGCTCTGGCCAGTCAGTACCTTCAGTAAATTGCTCAGGTAATTAGGTGAAATGTTCAGTTTCCCCGCAACAAACTGGACAGTCGGCAAGCCCTTATCGATCAGGTCTTCACCGGCAAAATATTCATTCAAAAGTAATTCCAGCTTGTCAAGGATCTGGTGATTGGTAATTTTACGTGTAAGGAACTGCCGGTTATAATACCGGTCGGCATAGATCAGTAAATATTCCAGTTGGTTGATAATGAGTGACTGGCTGTACTTATCCATATTAGATTGGTATTCTTTTTCGATGTTCCCGAGGATTTCAGCGATCACTCTTTCTTCTTTTTCCGAAAGGAACAAAGCCTCATTCACTTTATAATGGAAAAAATCATAATGGGCGATGCTTTTGGCCAAAGGCGTATTCCAAAGGAAATCCGGGTGAAGCAGGAGGAGCCAGCCAGATTGCTCTATTTTAACATCCGGGTTGATCTCCACCTGCAGCAATTGCCGGGGTGCAAAAAAGGAAAGAACACCAGAATTGAAATCATAAGGCTGCTGCCCGTAATTAAACTTAATGTTGACATTCCGCTTAAGGCCGATTATGTAAAAATCCTGCATCCATTTGAGCTCATGAACGCCTTGGGGGTACTTAACCTTGCTGTAGTCTATCACGCTGATT
Source organism: Pararcticibacter amylolyticus (assembly GCF_003130405.1). Lineage (GTDB taxonomy): Bacteria > Bacteroidota > Bacteroidia > Sphingobacteriales > Sphingobacteriaceae > Arcticibacter > Arcticibacter amylolyticus. The sequence continues at coordinate 188,090 of NZ_QEAS01000001.1, read as the reverse complement.
AAGGGGTGTTCCGGTTGCGGAAGACTATAGTATGTATGGAGGTCCCCGAGCGACCGGAAGTGAAATGTCGTATTCATAAATCTAATTTATGGATTTCTTTACAAAAGGCGATCATTTAACTATTGAGTAGAAATACAGATTAGATTACTCAGAGATCGCAGTAGAAATAGCCAGTTCCCTATTCTCCTCCAGGGCTTGTTCGACGACTTTTATCTTTCCCCTCACAAATTCTTCTGCGCCTACGCCCATGAAGAAATGAACGGGAGGGTTTTCCTGCTTGCTTAATTCAATCAGTACTTTTGCCGCTTTTTCCGGATCATTAGGCTGATTTCCGTTGATGTCGTTTACATGTGCCGCTTCAACTTCCCGGGCATTCGCGTAGGCTGCAATAGGATTTGCAGGTAGCATGGCTGAGTCTTTCTCCAGGAAATTAGTCCTGAAGTAAGCAGGATAAATCAGCGTAGTGTGGATGCCAAAAGGCTTCATCTCTTCCGCCAGTGCCTCCGTGAATCCGGCCATGGCAAATTTGGTGGAACAGTAAATTCCAAAGGCGGGGAAATCGCCCGCGATACCTCCGATTGAGGCTATATTAAAGATATGCCCCGACTGTTGCTGCCGCAAATGAGGTGCAACATGCCGGATCACATTCAGGGCGCCGAATACATTGACATCAAAGTTTCTCCTTACTTCTTCATCTGATAGTTCCTCCACTGTACCGATCTGGCTGTACCCGGCATTGTTTACCATAACGTCAATGCGTCCGAACCTTTCAATTACTTTTCCAACGGTTTGTTTTACATCTTCGTCCCCAGTCACGTCCATGGTTAAAGGAAGAAAATTTTCATGATCTCCGATAGAATCAACAAGCGCCTGCTTGTTTCTCGAGGTGGCGGCAACCAGGTATCCTTCCGATAATAATTCCCGGACAAAGCTTAAGCCCAATCCCTTTGATGCTCCAGTGATAAACCATACTTTTTTTGTGTCCATCTTTTTGAGTTTTAGTGTTTGAAAATTAACAATACAAAGATGGCAGGTTGCCGATGCGCCCTTGTAACCGATTCTAAGAATGTTGTAGTGAAATCTAAGATGTTAATATCCTGAAGTGCTATAGTAACTTTAATATATAATATCTACCTTTGCGCCAGATTAAAAGCTGGCAGCAATGCCGCTTAACCGCTAAAAAAACATCGGTTTTGCATTTATTCAGCTTTAATTTAAAACAGCAACAGTATAATTTATGGATTCCGGTCCCCATTGTAGTTCATCATTTTTAAAATAATTCCGCCGGGTACTAAGGTTATCCCCGGCCGGAGGAGACGTAGTACTATGATTTTTTTACTTTTAAAAACCCTGAGATTTCATTCATCATTCTGCCATATCAAAAGCAGAATCAACGAATCCTTTATCCGTATCCGCCAGTATTATTAAGTGAGTTTCCTGCTTTTCCCGGTATGGGATAACATGTTGAATTAACCCAGTTCAGGCAACCTGTTAATTGCATTTTGGCATGAAACTCATTACACAATTCACTAATCAGCTATTTAGCGGTGATATAAAGAAATATTTCTCAAGAAATACAGAAGAGCAGATCTACCCTTCAGATGTTGCTTCAATCCTTAACACAATTCCGCTGGAAAATGCGCTCGCGACTTTCACCTCGTTCAGTCTGGCCCGTAAGGCCCGCATCTTTCCCTTTATAGAGCGTTTTAACCAAAAAGATTTCTTCTCCAGCCTCCCCGAGGAACAAAAAAGTATTTTGTTGAACAACCTGGTATCGACAGATCGTGTATCATTCCTGTCTTCTCTGAAGGACCCTGATTTTTCTGCAGTTGCCAGGTATCTCAATGAAAAGAATCGCCGCGAAGCCGAAAACCTGCTTACTTATCCCAAGGACTCGGTTCTGCGGCTGGTAAATACAGACTTCATTACTCTTAAAAGCAATATGAGTATTGAAGAGGCTATCCGGTATCTTCAGGAAAATCAGCCGGATAATGAAAATGCTAATGTCGTTTATGTAGTTGACGAACGCGGTAAGCTGGTGGACGACATGCCTATTCGCAAGCTGATCCTTTATCCTGAATCCAGGCATCTCTATGAGATCATGGATTACAATTGTATAACCCTGGGCTTGAACGACACGACTGAAGATGCAGCCGTTACATTTAAAAAATATGACCGTGTGTCTTTACCGGTAGTGGGGCCTGACGGTATCTTAATGGGAGTGGTAACCGTGGATGATGTAATGGACGCATCGGAAGAGGAAGATACCCGCGATATGCAAATGTTCGGAGGAATGGAGTCCCTGGAATTTCCGTACGTTAAAACCCCCCTTTTGCAGCTGGTTCAGAAACGCGCAGGATGGCTCGTCATTCTTTTTCTGAGCGAGATGCTTACCGCTACTGCCATGGGATATTTCGAGGCTGAAATTGCTAAAGCTGTAGTCCTCGCCCTGTTTGTTCCCCTTGTGATATCGAGCGGAGGAAACAGCGGATCGCAGGCAGCTACTCTGATCATCCGTGCTATGGCGGTACGGGAACTTACTGTGCGCGACTGGTGGTATGTCATGCGGCGGGAGGTACAGTCGGGACTCCTTCTGGGTCTGACTCTCGGCATTCTGGGTGCCATCCGGATATCCCTCTGGCAATATCTTGGCTGGTATAATTATGGGGAACACTGGTTGCTCTTAGCTATTACTATCCTTTTTTCGCTTGTTGGGATTGTTCTATGGGGAACATTCAGCGGTTCAATGATCCCGATCATTCTGAAAAAAGTAAAGCTTGACCCGGCAACTTCCTCCGCACCTTTTGTTGCGACGCTGGTTGACGTCACCGGGCTGGTGATCTATTTCACCATTGCAGCATTCATCCTGAGAGGTACCCTGTTATAGCAGCAGGCAGTGCATCAGGCCTGTTATGTGATAAGTTTAAGAGGGAACCTGCATAAACAGATTTGATAATCTCCTGAAATAAACGGAAATTACTCCCTTGCAACACTCCAAAATATGAAAAAAGTAACAGGCCTGGGCGGCGTATTTTTTAAATGCGATAATCCGCAGCAAATGAACGACTGGTATGCCAAAAATCTTGGACTGACCACCAGCGAATATGGGACGACCTTTGAGTGGCGGGATGCAGAAGATCCCGCAAAAAAAGGATCCACATCCTGGTGTACCTTTCCCGGGGATACAGAATATTTCAAGCCTTCTGAAAAGCCGTTTATGATTAACTACCGCGTGGAAGATCTTACGGCTTTGGTGGACGAATTAAAGTTGAACAACGTAACCATTATTGATGAGATTGCTGAGTACGACTATGGTAAATTTGTTCATATCCTGGATCCCGAAGGAAACATTGTTGAGCTCTGGGAACCAAAAGATGACTTGGAACCGACCAATACGGAGAGTTAAATTGTGATCATTGAACCATGAAAACAAAAGTAGGATTTATCGGCCTGGGAAACCTGGGTACACCGATAGCACAAAACCTGATTGAAGCGGGCTATCACCTGCAGGTATATAACCGGACCTCTTCTAAGCTGGAGGCACTTGATCAGAATTCTATTACAAGGTGCTCTTCGCCGGCAGAATCTGCTGATGGGGTAGCATTTATTGTAACCGTTTTATCCGATGATAAGGCTGTGAAGGAAATACTCACGAACGAAAATGGTATATTGAAGACACTGCCGGAAGGTGCCGTTCACATTTCTGTCAGTACCATTTTGCCTGAAACTGCAAAAGAGCTGGATGTCCTTCATCGCGCTGCAGGCAGTCACTATTTAACGTCGCCCGTGTTCGGAAGGCCCGAGGCCGCCGCTGCGAAAAAACTATGGGTGTGTCTTTCCGGTCCTGAAGAAATAAAAGAAGCAGCCAGGCCCCTGCTGGAGAGTATCAGCCAGGGGATTATAGACTTTGGCGAAGAGGCTGGTGCGGCTAATGTAGTAAAGCTTACCGGTAACTTCATGATACAGGCATCTATGGAAATGATGGCGGAAGCGTATACCCTGGCCGAGAAATACCAGGTAGACCGTACTAAGGTGGCCGACTTCTTTGGTTCAACACTTTTTAATTCACCTATCTTTAAGACCTACGGAAAGATGATCGCTGAGAAAGACTATTCACAGGTAGGATTTACAGCTCAGCTTGGCTATAAAGATGCAAAGCTGGTTTTCAGTATGTCTCAGCAAAGCCAGACACCTATGCCCTTCATCTCCGCTATACATAACAGGCTGTTATCGGCACTCGCAAAGGGATGGAATCAGCGTGATTGGGTAGAAGCAATAAGCCGCGGTGTTACAGATGATGCAGGTGTTGAATAATATGCTGCGTGCACTGACCGGGCAGAATGCGCAGCAGCATATCCCTGCCATTTATCTCCATTTGAATTCAGGAGGTCTTTAACTGAATATAAAAGAAAGATAACAAGATGAAATCAGTAAAGCGGGCAGCGATAATCCTTTCGGGTGTTATATCGTTGCTGGCAGTCATAATATTTTTCTATATGCGTCACCCACAATTCGGAAAAGCACCAGCTGGCAAGCGGCTGGAACTATTAAAGAAATCCGCCCATTACAAAGATGGTAAGTTTCAAAACGCCCATTTTACACCTACTGTAACCGAAGGTTATTCTATGTCCGGGGTGATATTCGACTTCATTTTCAGGAAGTTTCCCCGCACCAGGCCAGCAGGCAGTATTCCTTCCGTAAAAACGGATTTAAAGAATTTGCCGCCATCCGATAATGTATTGGTATGGTTTGGCCACTCTTCTTACTTTATCCAGCTCGATGGAAAGCGTTTCCTGGTTGATCCCGTTTTCAGCGGCAATGCCTCACCCATCCCGAATTCCAACAGATCATTTAAAGGGACCGATGTTTATTCGGCAGAGGACATGCCCGAAATAGATTTTCTGCTCATCACGCATGATCATTACGATCATTTAGACTACCCGACTGTAATGAAGCTAAAGCCTAAAATCAAGCAGATCGTTTGTGGTTTGGGTGTGGGTGAACATTTTGAATACTGGAAATTCGAGAGTTCAAAAATTATCGAGAAAGATTGGAACGAAAGTGTTGTTCTGGATGATAACATCACGCTTCATACCGCACCAGCACGGCATTTTTCAGGCAGAAGTTTTACCAGGAATAACACACTATGGCTTTCGTTCATATTGCAGACGCCCGGTTTGAAACTATATTTGGGAGGCGATAGCGGTTATGATACGCATTTTGCCGAAATCGGGAAGAGGTTCGGCGGGTTTGATCTGGCGCTCCTGGATAACGGTCAGTATAATCTGGCCTGGCAGGCTATTCATATGTTGCCCCGGGAAGGATTACAGGCAGCAAAGGATCTGCATACGAAACGGTTGTTTCCGGTGCACTCCTCGAAGTTTAAGCTGGCCAATCACCCCTGGGACGAGCCTCTCCGGACCATCACTGAGCTGAATGAAAAGGAACACCATATCCCCTTAGTGACGCCCAGGATCGGAGAAATTGTCAGGTTGAATGATAGCACTCAAACATTTACCAAATGGTGGGAACATGTAAAGTAAAGTCCGGCTGTGTTTTATATCCTGGATAAAAGTTTGAATACCAGAGCAACAAGGGCAAGAAATACAAGAGTCATACCAACCCCCAAAGTGTAATTGCCCATAACACCTCCCACATGCATTACTTTAAAAAAAATGCCGGTAGCTAAAAGAATAACACCAAGTAAAAAAGTGTAGGGAAGAGATTTTTTCATTATAAAGGTTTTAATGGAACTGTTTAAATTATATTCTGCAAATATAGATAATCCTAGGGCATTTTAAACGATGGAGGAATGGCATCCGCCCCGGTCGCCCAGGATTTATTCGGGTGCTTACCCATAGTCAGCTCCAGCACCCCGCCCCTCATTAAGTCCTCATGACTGAACCATGATTTATTCCAGGGCTTTCCGTTAAGTGTAGCGCTTTGAATATATTTATGATCAGGGGAATAGTTTTTACAGTTTACGGCGAACGTTTTACCGTTACCCAACTTCAGAACTGCCTTTTCGAAAACAGGACTGCCAATTACATACATAGGCAGGCCGGGAGTAACCGGATAAAATCCTATATGCGAAAATACGACAAAAGAAGTAAGGCCTCCGCCGTCTTCGTCACCCGGGATTCCCATCAGGTCGTTCCTGAACCACTGATTGAGCAGATTGCGTACCCTTTTCTGGGTGCGCCAGGGTTGTCCTGCATAATTATACAGATAAGGGATATGCATAGCCGGTTCGTTGCCCATTGCAAACTGGCCAACATTACCTGTGTGATCAGCATAAATATGATAGAAGTCGGGGCGGCCCTTTCCGAGCGGAGTACTGAACATGTCTTCCAGTGCAGCCACAAAAGCCTCATTTCCACCTGTAAGGCTGATCAGATCGGCAATATTATGTTGTACATCAAAGCGGTAAACGTATCCTGTATTTTCGTCATAAGCGTCCCTTCCGCCAATTCCCGGAGGAAACCGGTAATCAAGATCCGGCATAAAATTGCCTAGAGAGTCTTTGGGATGGAAAAAGCGGGTAGCCGGGTTAAAAATTTTGCGGTAGTTTTTACTGCGTTCCGAAAAATAGCCTGCTTCCTTTTTGTTCCCGATGGCATCTGCTATTTTAGAAAGGCACCACTCATCATATACCGTTCCGAGGGTAACAGCAACAGGCTGCCTGCGTTCCCAGCCATGTACTTCCGGTACTGTTTCTTTTTCTCCCGGGGCCAGTGAAGGGAAATAACCATTATTTTTATAAAACCTGTCAAGTACGCCAGCCGGTTTGGATGACCAGGGTGCTAACGTTTTTTCCGTGATGGCAGCTTTCGTCACCTTATAGGCTTCCTCCAGATTGAAACCTTTCAGGCCTTTGCTGTATGCATCTGCTACCATTGCTGCAGCATGGTTAGAATTCATTCTGCGGCTGTCGCCTGTGACTTCAGGAAAGTTAGGCATCCAGGCACGTGGCATCTGCTCAGTCATGGTGACATATGAATGGATCATATTACTTTCCATTTGCGGCTCTATGATCGTTCTGAGAGGATGTGTTGCCCTGTAGGTATCCCATATCCAGTCGTCGGTGTAAAAGGTCTTTCCTCCATCGGCATGCACCTTACCATCGTAGGCGCTGAAATAGCGGCCGTCCTCAGAGATAGAGATCATGCGCTCATAAGTGCGGTAAAGGGAAGTATAAAACACCGCTTTGGCATCCTCATCAACCCCGCTAACGCTGATCTTGCCGAGGGTTTGATTCCATATATCACGTCCCTGTCTTGAAACGGCGTCGAGATCGTAGTCCTTTATTTCCCTTCTCAGGTTTTTTTCTGCCTGTTCTGCACTGATGAAAGAAACTCCATATCGCACTTTTATATTCGAAGTATTTTCAGGGAAGCGGATAATATAATATGCATTGCGTCCTTTTGTAGAATTCTCTTCTTCCGCGATCTTTGAGCCCTTATGTGTTCCTATTGCCTGAGGACGTTTGTCGGTCTCCAGGTAAATATAGACTTTCGTGTTGTTGTCAAGTTTCTGATACCCGCTTACACTGGTCGCCGTTTTAGTCAGTTCTCCGTTGCCGGTGTTCAAAACAAGATAAGCCGGCTTTTTGGTGTCTGAGAAGCTGAGCTCATAGATGCCCGACTGATGTGAAGGAGCGTATTTTACCGAGATGTTCAGTTCATCAAGATCAGTACTATAGAAATAAGGCTTAATCACCTCGTTATCATAACTTAAAGGAATCACGTTTTTAATAGCATCAACCGCACCCTGATACGGACTTAAATTGAATGCAGAACTTCCCCGGTGACTCGTAATAATCAATGGAAGACCATCAAGCATATTTCCTGTATAGTTTTCTCTTTCCGGGTACACTCTTAATAAGCTATTGGGCAAATGTATCGTGGGATAAGTCGGAACCAGCATATGGCTGATGTTACCGATATACGGGTTTACATAGTCTACCGGTTCTTTGTCTGGTTGAGCAAGTAAGGCCGATAACGTGAGGGATAACAGGGCGGCTAAAACGTTTTTCCTTCTCATATGACAAATGTAAAAAAATAATATTCCCGTGGGAAATAAATGCGGACTGAAGCCCACGACATTTCATAAGCAAAAATCACACTTTTTCAATATTGACGAGGGGCATCTTTCCCGCTGTCCGCATTTGCAATCCCTGGATTTTTCATCGCTATTGCTTCGATAATTCTTTGCCCGTAAAGCGACGAACGAGCGGAGTAATAGCCGGGCTTAAATTCTCTGCGCCATCCAAATCGTTGCATTGCCGCAATCCGGATCATTCTCAATATGCTTTAGAATTTTAAAGCTATGCCTGGCTAATAAGATCTCATACTCTTTTGTATCAAGAGAAGCGTGAAATACGCTTTCACCACCCATTGTACCCCATGCCTCTCCTCTCTCTGTTCCCGAAGTGAAAAGTAAAATGCCCCTGGGATTTATATGTTCCTCAAATATTTTAAACATGGCAGGCTGATCGTCTGCCGGCAGATGGAAAAAGCTATGCCATGCAATGATCGCATCAAAAGTCTTCTTTAAATGCAGGGCTCTCATATCTGCTAAAATAAGTTCGGCAGCAGGAAAGTTTGCTTTGGCAATTTCGAGCACCTTACTACTCGCATCCACGCCGGTGACATCGAAGTTTTTGCTGAGCAGATATTCAAGGATGGGCTTTCCTGTTCCGCAGCCCAGATCGAGTACCTGCGCACCAGCAGGCAGGTACTCGATCAATTGGTCGAGGTGTTTTTTTTCTGCCAGTTCCCCGTTCCTGTTTTCAGAATACCAGCCGGCAATCTTGTTATAAACCTTGTAAACGTTGTTTCTTTCACCGCTTTCCATAAACGAATGTTTTTGACCGGTTCTCCTTTCGTGTAAATTTTGAAATCCTGGCTTATATTCTCCTACTATAATTAATGGGTATTTGTTACCCTGATAAATACTGCGTTTGTTTTAACAGGAGCATCGGCCGGGTACGAAATATAGTTCAATGACAAGACATTGTCCTTGATTTTAAAAGTGCATTTATCATACACATCATTATCGTCTAGTGCGAGTGCATCTGACTGTCCGTTGACTTTTGTTGTCTGTTTGGCAACGTGTACTTTTAAGCTGTCACCCTTAACACTATAGGTGCCGGAAATGATAGTAGCCGATTCAGTGCTATTTTTGTAGGTTGAGGAAAAAGTTCCGTCGCTATGAAATTCTAAATAGTTGATTAATGACGCGTGAATGGAAGACTCCATCCATGTCCCTTCAATTTCTTTAATGGGATCCTTCTCTGTTTTGTCTTTAGAACAACTCATTAAAATGGCGGAGGTCAGAAAAGCTGCAGCAGATACGCGGAGAGTTCGGGTGAAATGTATCATATAGCTTATGGTTTTCTGTCAGTACGTAAAGAGGTATATACAACGCTACAAGCGGATCGGTTTTTGAATCATGTAACTGTCATTCCTGATCATCATTGTCCCGTATCTTACTGATGATCCCTTTTAGCTGATAGTTATGACGGAGAGTGTGGACCCTTACAAAGTTCAGCCACTCTTGCCTGGTTAAAGGCCCCGCGCCGGGAAATTCAAAATCAAGACAGGTCAGCGTCATGTCCGCATCGCTTTTGGCATAATCTGTTATTGCAGAGACTTGTTGCCGGAGGCTGTTCATGAGTGTATCTTTTTTGATGTGTCCTTCCTGCGGCAGGATAAAGTCGGGTGATTGCATCTTTGTATCAAAGTTGAGAAACGCCTCGCTGACCGGTGCTATATACAACCCGGGGTCTCTTTCAGTGGGGGCGGTCTGGCCGGTTAAGCATCCCGCAACATTGTAAGATTGATTCAGGTGGTCGGTCACCTGGCCTGCTGTCCAGCTTCCGGGATATGGAACGGTATTCAGTTCTTCTTCGCTAAGTGACGACAGCATAGCTATCAGATTTTCGAATGCTTCTTCTAATGTGGAGGATGGTGTCTTTTGCATGGCGATCTTTTTTGATTTAACAAAAGTAGGATACGTTGTGGAGAGCAACAGCGGGTGATTGCGACATTTGTTTGGGTCAAATGGGACAAAATTTGAGAGTTTAGTTCCCCAATAGGTGAATGTTTTTACTGATCAGTAAATGATTGTCTGAACGCTGCGGGAGACAATCCTGTTTTCTGTTTAAAAAGTTTATTGAATGACTGAGGATGCTCAAACCCCAGCCTATAGGCGATCTCTGCCGTAGTGAGTTGCCTGGTACATAACAGCTCTTTAGCCTCGTCTATCAGACGTAGATGGATATGTTGCTGGGTGGTTTTGCCCGTCAGCGCTTTCAGCATGTCGGATAGATAACGGGGGGATACTTTCAGATAATCCGCTATTTCCTGGGGGGAAGGGAGTCTGGACGCTAATGTTGTTCCGTTATGGAGCCGTTGTGATAAGTAGATATGCATTTTGTCTATCTGATCATTATTTACGGTCTTCCTGGTTAAAAATTGCCTGTTGTAAAAACGGTCGCTGTGGTTAAGCAGCAGATCAATCTGGGAAACCAGTACGCCCTGGCTAAACTGATCGATATTATTCTCAAGTTCGGCAGCAATGGCATCAAATAGCCCGCTGATCACTAGTTTTTCTTTATCGGATAAAAACAGGGCTTCGGATACGGCATAAGAAAAGAATCCGTAATGATGAATGGTACTGGCCAGGGGATAACCTCTGATGAGATCGGGGTGGAAGAATAAGGCGTAGCCTTCGTAAGATTCCTCATCTTCGGGTATCGCTACCAGCTGATTGGGAGCCAGAAAGGCCATGCCGCCTTCAGCGAAATCATAATACCCCGGTCCGTATTTAACTTTGCCCTTAAAGCTTGTTTTGAAACTTATTTTGTAAAAATCTATAATCACGCCGCGGCCCGCATCAGAGGGGGATATTTTCGCCTGATCGTAATTGATCAGGCTGATCAGGGGATGTTTCGGCCGGGGAAGTCCCAGTCTGCGCATTAATTCAGAAATGCTGTTAAAAACGAGAGGCTGCTGACTATCGGATATCATAGGTGTTGGAAATAACGTAAGTTACGAAAAAAGCCGGTTAGTCCTGTGCAGATGGCCGGATAACAATATCACCGACGTCAACATTGTCGGACTGTTCAATTGCAAAAGCGACTGCTTCTGCAATTGCTTCTGCCGGTATAGCAATCTCGCGGGCTTTTTCCTGAATGGTGCTTCTTAAATGTTCGTTTTTCATGCTGTCTGCAAAGGGTGTTTTGACGAAGCCCGGCGATATTCCTGTCACGCGCCATCGGCCTTCTGATTCCTGCCTGAGTGCTTCACTAACTGTGCGTACCGCGTTTTTGGTGGCTGCATAAACGCCCATCGTGGGGGTGATCTTTATTCCCGCAGTTGAAATGATATTGATGACATGCCCCGATCCCTGTCTCTTAAACAGAGGAAGAGCGGCAGCTATTCCGTATAGTACGCCCTTGAAGTTGATGTCGATCATCTCTTCCCATCCTGCGACATCGAGCTCTTCCAGGTTGGAAAGCTGGCTCACTCCTGCGTTGTTGATCATTACGTCGAGGCGGCCAAAATGTGTCTCAGCCAGAGTTGCGAGGTTTTCTGTATCTTCTCTTTGTCTAACATCCGTCTTCAGCCAGGTTACTTCTCCACCTGCATCGCTGATCCGTTTTGCCAGCTCCTCCAGTTTATCTTCGCGTCGTGCTCCTAATACTAGCTTTGCGCCCCTCGCTGACAGTAACTCTGCAATTGCTTCTCCAATGCCGCTGCTGGCACCGGTAACGGCTACCACCTTGTCTTTAATCCCGTTTCTCATGTTATTAATTTTAAAACAAAAATAGCTGGGGACGAAGAAAATGCTGTAGCCAAAACTGTCAATGGTGTAGCCGGAATGGGTAAACTGTATTTTACCGTGAAAGGCTGGTTTGTTTTTTTGTGAAGATTGTTTTGTTGTGGTTTGTTGTTGATTTGTGCAGTTTTTTGATTTGTTTAATGTTTTCTTTTTGGTTTTAATCTGATATTTGTGTGATTTTTTATAAAATTTAATACCTTTTGTTGATAAAAATTAATAAAAAACAATTAATATATAAGAATTTCTAAACAATGTCCCTCTTTACCTTTACAAAGGTGCTGCTTACCGGTGTCACCCGTTTTTATTTTCTTTTTTACTTAAACAATATGTCTCATGCAAGTTTTAAGGCTGA
>NZ_QEAS01000001.1:111275-175848 GCF_003130405.1 Pararcticibacter amylolyticus | reverse complement strand
CCAGCAGATTACATTGCGCGGAAAAGTGGTCGATGCTGGTAATCTCCCTATTCCTGGTGCAACTATAAGGATTAAGGGGGCAAATACCGGGACATCGACTTCCGGACAGGGCGATTTTAGCATCACATGCCCTGCACGATCTGTTCTCATTGTATCTGCTATTGGTTACGTTCCGCGCGAGGTAGCTTTGAGCGGCCGGAACTCTGTTAACATCATTCTCCAGGAGGACAGTCAGGCGCTGAATGAAGTGGTGGTTACAGCCCTCGGGATATCGCGCGAAAAGAAATCTCTTGGTTATGCCATTCAGGAAGTGAAGGGCGGTGAATTGACCCGCACAAATGAACAGAATATACTTAATTCTCTTTCAGGCAAAGTGGCGGGGGTGCAGATTACCTCAGCCAGCGGTGCGGTTGGGGCGGGATCCAGGATGGTATTGCGTGGAAATAACTCGTTCGGAAACAACCAGCCTCTGTTTGTCATTGACGGGGTGCCGGTTAGTAATTTTTCTACGAATGTAGGAGCCAGAGGTAACGTAGACTATGGAAATGCAATTTCGGAAATCGACCCGAATAATATCGCATCTGTTTCTGTGCTCAAGGGAGCCAATGCTGCTGCGCTGTATGGGCAACTGGCGGGAAATGGTGTGGTGATCATTACTACCAAAACTGGTAAGGGAGCAGGAAAGGGCTTTTCTGTTAACTACTCGGGCGGTTTCTCTTTTGAAAATCCTTATATCCTTCCTAAATATCAAAATCAGTATGGGCAAGGGAAGTATGGGGAGGAATATATGTGGAAGCAGTATCAGTCGGGTGCACTCAAGCTTTCCGATATTGGTTCTTCAAATTCACTGAATCCTGTGAGTTACCAGGACTGGGCCCAAATGGTAGGATTCAGCTATTTTGATGGTCTTGGAAATGGTGTAAATGATGGAGTAGATGAGAGCTGGGGCCCACGACTAGATGCGGGATTGTTGATCCCGCAGTATAACAGTCCTATGGATGCCAGAGGAGACCGGATAGCAACTCCGTGGGTTTCGCATCCGAACAATGTGAATGACTTTTTTACTACAGGTTCTACTATAGATAATTCAGTTGCAGTTACTACTAATTCTGATAAAGGTTCTACCCGCTTTTCATTGGGTAATCAAAAACAAAAGGGAACGATCCCCAATACCGACCAAACCAGGTATACGCTTCAGTTGAATACGACCCAGGACGTAACCTCCCGGTTAAAGATCAATACAGTAGTCAATTTCATCCGGACAGAGAATGATAACCTGGTAGGGCAGGGATATAATAGTTTTAATCCAATGCAGTCAATAGGTGGGTGGTTTGGCCGGCAGGTGGATATGAAAGACCTTGAGGCGAACTGGGACAACGAATTTTCAAACGGCTTTCCCTACAACTGGAATAGTAACTTCCATGATAACCCGTATTTCAATGTTTACAACAGTACCCACTCACGCTACAAAGATCGGATGTATGGTAATTTTAACGTTTCTTATAAGTTTCATGACTGGTTTAATGCGATGCTGAGAGTGGGCGACGACTGGTCGACTGAACAGAGAAAGGAACTGACGTTCAACAAATCGAACTCTACGCTCACCAGTATGAGCAATAAAACCTGGGGAGGGGGGAAATTCAGGGAGTATCAGTATAACCTGAACGAGTTGAATGCTGACATGGTTCTGAGCGGAAGCGGGAAGCTAACGCCGGAATTGTCGCTTAGTTATACTGCGGGAGCTAACTATAGGAATTATAAATACATTTATTCTGCATTAGGTGCCGATCAGCTTACCGTACCAAATCTTTTTACGATCAGCAACGCCAAGGGATCGCCTTACACGGCTATGGAAACGCAGCAGATTCGGTCAAACAGCATTTTCGGGCAGGCATCTTTAGGGTATAAGGATGCTTTATATCTTGAGCTCACGGGGCGGAACGACTGGAATTCAACCTTGCCCGCAGGAAACTGGTCTTACTTCTTTCCATCGGCAAGCCTGAGTTGGGTGTTTACCAACTCTCTGGATATCAACCAGTCTTTTCTAAGCTTTGGTAAGCTGCGTACCAGTTGGGCTGACGTTGGTAAAGGTGCAGGAGAAGCTTACCTGAGCAATGCCACGTATACTCCTAATACTTCCTCATTTAATGGTGTTACGCTTTACAGTATTTCGAATGTACTTCCTCCTCTGAATCTCCTGCCGGAAAAGGCTAAAAGCTTTGAATTGGGAGCTGAGCTGAAATTTCTGAACGGAAGAATTGGCCTGGATGCTACTTATTACCAGAAGAAGAGCAAAAACCAGATCATGAAGGTGAATATATCCGGTTCTACAGGCTTTACGTCCATGCAGCTCAATGCAGGCGAAATTCAGAACAAGGGACTTGAGCTTCAGATGGGGCTTGGAATATTGAAGTCGGAAAGCGGTCTGAACTGGAATATGGATATCAACTGGGCTAAAAACAGTAGTAAAGTGACCGATTTGTACGAAGATCCAATCACCAATCAAAAGCTGGAGTCCTTTAACATTACTTCTGAATGGAGTCTTACCGTTGACGCTATTCCGGGCGAGGCATTTGGTGTGATGCGGGGTACCGCATTCCAGCGTGATGATTCGGGTGCTATTATTGTCGGGTCCGATGGTCTTCCAAAATTTACCAGTACTCCCCAGGTGCTTGGCAACGTCACACCCGACTGGGTCGGGGGGATTAGCAATTCATTCAGCTATAAAAAGTTTCAGCTCAGTTTCCTGATAGATATGAGAAAGGGTGGCGATGTATTCAGCGTGTCACAGTGGTTTGGCCTCCAGTCGGGTGTTCTCGAAGAAACTGTTAAAGGAGGCATTCGTGAAAATGGCCTTGTTGTGGGCCGGGACGTTCTTTCGGATGAGCGTGTTGTGACAGAGGCGGGAGAGGTTAATACGAAAGCGGTAGGCGCAAGAGACTATTTTCAGAGTTTGTGGGGCGGCCGGGAACTGGGAATTGTTGACGGCAGCTTTATTAAGCTGAGGCAAATACAGTTGGGGTATGAATTGCCGCGTAAATGGCTTTCTAAGAGTGGTTTTGTCAGAGACGCCCGACTCTCCCTTTTCGCTTATAACGTGGCGATGCTTCATACATCGAAAAGTAACTTCGCCAATATTGATCCTGAAACCGGCTTTGGGGTAAATAATGATGGTTTGGGTATTGAACAATACCAGATTCCTTCTAACAGAAGTATCGGCCTTAAACTTAATGTTACATTCTAAAGATTATCCATTTCACCATAAACTGAATGTTATGAAAAAACTATCAAAATATATTGCCGCTGGTTTGATTGCTGTTTCATTTGTCAGCAGTTGTACAAAGGACTTCACGGATATCAATACAAATCCGAATAAACCGGTCGATGCTCCATTAACCAATGTTTTTGCCTATGTGCTGCAAGACTTCTCCGCGAATTTTTATGATGCCTGGGGCAACATGAATGAGCCGGAGACCTTCAGTGGGCATCTGGGCAAAATTCAGTATATTGATGAAGCACGCTATATGTACCGGAGTGGTACGATCACGGATCTCTGGAATAAATATTTCAGGGACGTCAAGAATGCCCAGCTTGTAATTGATAAGGCTGAGGCGACAGGCGCTGTAAACCTGCAGGCGGCAACGATGACTCTTCAGGCTTTTATCCTCCAGATCGGTACAGACAGATGGAGGGATTTGCCTTTCAGTGAGGCCATCAGGGGAGATAAGGGCTTTGTCACCCCTAAGTATGATAAGCAGGAGGATATTTATCCGGTAATCATAGCTCAGCTGAAGTCTGCTGCGGACTTGTTTGCTGGAGGGGGGACCGACCAGTTGGGTGAAGGTGACTTGCTTTACGGGGGGAACGTAACAAAGTGGAGGAAATTTTGTAATTCTCTGCGGCTTCGTGTCGCCATACGTATATCGAACATTGACCAGGCGCAAGCGAGATCGATCATTGAAGAGATCCTTGCTGACCCCTCAAAATATCCTGTTTTCGGTGGAAATGAGGACAACGCTTATTTTAAATGGCCGGGAAGTAGTCCCTATATAGAACCATGGAACAATGATTCGCGCACCCGGGATGATCATGGACCTAGTCAGAATATCATTGACTCACTGAAGCTGTACAACGATCCACGTCTTCCGGTTTATGCAAAACCTGCTCCCTCTGATGGCGAATACAGGGGAGTGGAGATTGGCCCGGTCAACTCTCCAACGCTTTCTCTTTTCTCTCGCATTGGCGCCCGGTTCAGGGACGATGCCGCGGGTTATTCTCCCTTTATGAACTATGCTGAACTGGCATTTATTATTGCAGAGGCTGCTTCCAGAGGCTGGAATACCAAAGGAGTTTCGGCCGGGAATGCCTATAATAATGGTATCTCGGGCTCATTGGCGGAAAATGGAATAGCGACTGCTGCTATAGGTGTTTATGTAAACAGTGAGGGTGTAAGGTGGAAAGGGAACGTCAGGCAGATTTATCTTCAAAAATGGCTCGCTCTTTTCAAAAACGGACATGAAGCGTGGGCAGAGGAACGCAGAACTGACTTTCCTCTCCTGTCCGCTGCAAGAGGATCTGCATTTCCCGGCCATAGCCGTCCTCCCTTCCGATATCCATATCCAACTGAGGAGACCACATTGAATGGTAAGAATAGCGAAGCTACTATCGCTGAGGTAAAAGATAGTTTCTGGGGAAAAAAGATGATGTGGGATACCCGGACTGGTGTTCAATAGCCTGAAATGACGATTAAATAAGGGAGGGGGCCTTTACTATTGCCCCTCCCTTAAGTAGTACTGAACCGCTATTTTAACCTTACCTATAACGTTTATTGCTATCTTATTTGTAATAGAAACACATACTAAAATAAACGTATAAATCCGGGAAAGAACTCTTTGTCCTTATCCTTGCATGTTCCTGCCTCTTTTCGGCTACAAATTCGGGAATGAGAAGAGCTGTGTCTATAGAAATAAACGTGGGATTAATAATGATGATGCAGGCGGCGGCAGGGGCAGGGATTAATCAGGCCGGCCCTGCCTTTCTTAACTCTCTTGCAAGTCGTTCCAGTCCTTCCTGCAGCAGCGACCGCGGGCAGGCAATGTTGACCCTGATAAAATAGTCGCCTGGTTTCCCGAATATGCTACCCGGGCTTATGCGCAGCTGTTCGTTTTGCAATAATCTGCCGGCAAGGGCATCTGAATGTATGCCGAAAGCGTTGCAGTTTATCCATACCAGATAGGTGCCTTCAAGAGGTGAGATACCGGCTTCGGGGAGGAAAGTGCTGCAAAATGTTTTTAAATAGAGGTAGTTGTCGTATAGGTATGTCCTGAGCTCATCCAGCCACGTTTCTCCTTTTTCGTATGCGGCAATCAGCCCTTCGATGCCAAATACGTTAAGCAGTGTCATTTCCTGCTTTTGCAGAACTTCTGTTATTGTTTTCCGTAACTCCTCATTCTCGGTAAAGAGATATGCGGTTTGCAAACCGGCGAGATTAAACGTTTTGGATGGTGAACCGAAGGTAACTGAATTTAAGCTGTATTCTTCTCCGAGCGAAGCGAAAGGGATATGTGAATGTTCTTTGTAGACGAGGTCTGAGTGAATTTCATCTGATAGCACAATGACTTTATTCTTCAGACTTATATCGCCGATGCGCTGTAATTCTTCTCTTGTCCATACTCGGCCTGCAGGGTTATGAGGATTGCTTAAAAGAAACAACTTTACTTCCGGTGCAGCTAGCTTTTTATCAAGGTCCTCAAAATCAATGTGGTACTGGCCTTCTTCGTAGACGAGATTGTTTTCCACGAGCTGACAGTCGCCATGTTCGATCGTTACGAAGAAGTGATTATATACCGGCGGCTGGATGACCACTTTGCTGTCTTTACTGGTAAGACCCGTTAATGTGGCTGATAAAGCCGGTAGTATACCGGGGGTGGGCACTATCCAGTCTTTACTTATGCTTAAGCCGTGCCTCTTGTTCCACCAGCCCGTTATGGCCTTATAGAATGCCGGCGGGGTAAGGGAATAACCGAATATACCGTGCGATGTCCGTTCAGCAAGCGCCTGTATTACTGCGGGTGCTGTTTTGAAATCCATATCTGCTACCCACATAGGTAAAATATCACCACCATCTAAGTCCCATTTAAAGCAGTTGGTGTTCCTGCGTTCGGTTATTTCGTCAAAATTGTTTTCCATGTTGTGTTTCTTCGTGCCGCATAGTGCCGTTAATTCAAAGGTAAAGATTGTCTGGTTACAAATTACGGGCAATGCGGGAACTTTATGGGGACATGAAGGTTTTTCTTTATCAGGAATTATAAGAGACACAGGGAATGTTTTTTTGTAGTCCTTATGACTGTATGGTGAGAATAATGCTTGCGTCAGATCGGTTTCGGGGCAGGCAGATCACAGACAACCTGGTTTTGTTGTGCTGCTGCGCCTGAGATGAGAATAAACGACAAGAGGAAAAGCGGATCTTGATTGTGATCTATCCTTGGTATACCGACCGGTCAGTTATTATAACCAAACGCACATAAACGAAAGTGAAGGTGTGGAAATGTAAGTAAAAATTAACGTAATATTCCCCGCAGAAACTTGGTCCCCGGCAAACCAGCCGTGGTTTAGGTTGAATCTTCCCTGTTTCTGACAGGATGGAAGTGGCTGAAAAACACGGATTTCGTAAAAAAAGAAAACCTTCCTGCTGAGTAAGCGGTTTTCATTATAATGAGAAACATCCTTCTTCTAACCGATTTTTCGCAGGCATCTCTTCATGCCGCCAGATACGCTGCCTCACTGACATCGCAGGTAAGTGCATTCCGCATTATTCTTTATCATTCGGCCCGCCCCGCTGCTATCGCTGCGGAAGTGCCTTTTGCCCAGGCGTATTATGAATCAGGAGCCGATGATTCGGTTTACCGTGAGCTGACAGAACTTAAAAATGAGTTGTTGTCGCTGGCTTATTCGGGAACGATAGTGGATATTTATGTGGATACCAGGCCGTTCATAGAAGGCATCAAGGTGTTTATCAAAGAAGAATCGATTGACCTGGTAGTCATGGGTACCTCTGGAAAGGGAAAGGTAGAAAGGGTTCTGATGGGGAGTAATACAGTTGCCATTATACGGGAATGCCCTGTTGCCGTTATGATTGTACCTCCCAAGGCTATGGTTGAACCGATAACATCTGTAGTGTTTGCGACAGACCTGAAGGATGTGAGAGAGAGTACGCCGGTACACCGGATAAAATGGATTGCCGCCTTGTTCAAGGCCAGGCTTTCAGTAGTTAATGTGAGTGAAGAGAGAGCTTCTGTTGATGCTGACGTGATTCGCGAACAGCGGGATCTGCATGATGTCTGGACTGCACAGGGCGCGGAGTATTTTTATGTGACGCATAAAGATCCGGCGGCAGGTATAATGGAATTTGCCGAAGCTCATGACGTTCAGCTGGTGATGGTGATTCCGCGTGAAAAGAGCTTTTTCGATAGTTTCTTCGGAAGAAGTGTATCTAATGAACTTGCTTACCATACTACGGTACCTCTGCTGGTATTAAGAGAGAAAGGGCAGAGTGTTTCTGCGTGATACAGGACTTGTAGTATACGCTTCGTTGTCTGTATAAAAAAAGCAGGATACGTTTTCACCGCATCCTGCTTTTTACTATAATGAACTTACTAATTATTGTCGTTGACAAGGGTAATAAATCCCTTGATTGTTTGCTTTCCTTTACCGAAATCGACAATGTAGTAATACGTTCCGGTAGGTAACGGACTGCCGTTGACCGTTCCTTTCCAGTCATTATTGTAATTCATTGTGTTGTACAACAGCTTGCCTCCGCGGTCGTAGATCCGCACGGTATTGCCGGGATACATGTCTATGTTCCTGATAACAAAGCTATCATTAGCGCCGTCTCCGTTAGGCGTTAGAATATTAGTCGCATTCAGCGTTTGATAGTCTTCCAGTACATTTATCGTGATCTCCTGCTCTTTGGAACAGCCGCTTGCATTGGAAACGGTCACTTTGTACGTGTTAGTTTTATCCGGACGTACAGTTAGTGCTGATGAGTTCTGACCGGAGATAATTCCGTTTACGTCAGCCCATACATATTTTGTTCCGCCTGTAGCCGTAAGAATGGCTGTGAGGCCTTTGCTTATTGATGTGCCAATATTTGAAGTAATAGTTGTTTCCGGGAGTGGATTAACAGAAATCTGGAAGTTTCTGCTAAAAGTATCTGTACCGCCGTTTTCTGTACCGCCGTCGTCCTTAATCACAACTGCGACTGTTATGGTGCCGGTAAAGCCATTCTTTACTTCGTACGATAACACGCCTTCGTTGCCGGATGAATAGTTGATCTTCAACTTCCTGAAGGCATCTCCTATAGATGAGTTTACCGAAAATACGATCCTTTGTGCTGATTCCGGACCGGCACTGATTCCAGTCAGCCTGACAGCGTGTTCTCCCGATAAAGCACAAATCTGCTGATTCTCTACTTCATTAAGCTCCGGAACTTCATTAATATCGGAAACCGACACGCTGAACTGTTTATCAAGGCTGAATCCATATTGGGTGGTTGATCTTATTGTTACCATGTAACTGTTTTTAGCCTCATAGTCAAAAGATGCGGCAGTCTTTAATTCATTTCCTGAGATTGTAAAGAACTTGTTATCGTCAGCACCGCTTACGAGCGAATAGGTGAAAATGGCATTGGGATCGTCAGATGTACTGCTGAGCGTCCCTGAAGTAATGCCAGGCTGCTGATTTTCGTATATTTTGCTGACGATGGCAAGCTGGATGTCTTTAGGCGCACCTGGTTTGACTTCAAGTGTGCCGTTTACATACTTTACTTTGTAGTTAGCTGTTTCTAATGGCCCGCTTACTGAGATAGGGTAGAAACCCAAACCTGTGCTGGTGCTGACGGATGTGCTAAGCTGGATGTTGTTGCTGATCAGTGAACTTTCATCTCCCATTACCAGTCCGCTGTATGAAGCTGTAAGAGCAGGGTTTGATAAGCCCATGATTTTATTTTTGTCGTCCGCTGTTACTGTTAACTGAGCTTTACTGATTGTAAAGCTGGCCGGAACATACGTTAAAGCATAGTTCTCATTTAATATCAGGGTGCCTTTTTCAATGGTATATGTTCCGGCAGTTTCACCTGGCAGCCGTTTTAACATTCCTGTAAAGGTGTCTCCCTGAATCAGAGCCTGTGCCGGTGTATAGGTTAAAGCAGGATCTGATTCCCCGTATATCTTCTGATTGGGAACCGCACTGACAGTTACCGGCTTCTGGATGATACTTCCATTTAAAAGAAGAGGGGACAGGCTGTAGTTGTCTTTTGCACTTCCTGTCAGGCTTAGCCCGCTGAATGAAATTGGGATACCTGTTCCCACATTCTTGTCTGCATAAGTGGCTGAAGTATATACAACGCTTACATCGTCACTGCCTACTTTTCCGTTGGCAGAGCCAAGTGTGTTAAAAGTAATGTTAGCAGTCTGATTTCCGTCATAGATTTTAGATACCGGTAATGCTGTAGCAGTAACAAATTTTGCAGTGATAGAACCGGTTACTGTAAGAGGAATTAATGTATAATTATCTTTATTGGTCCCCGCAAGGGCGAGGCCGTTAAATGTTATGACCTTTGAATCTCCGGCATTCTTATCGGAATACGTTGCAGAAGTATAAACTACCGTCACATTGTCATTGCCAATGAGCCCGTCGGCCGGGGTAAACGGGTTGAAACTCACAGAAGCTGTGTTACTGCCATCGTATACCCGGCTTACCGGTGCGTAACCTGCTGTCAGCGGATGTTGTTTTATAATGAGTGAGGCTGCTGTACTTCCTGCGGAATAAGAAGTTGTGGCGGCCTGTTTTGCCGTGATAGTTACTGTCCCTGCTTTCAGGATAGTAATAATATTCCCGTTTATGGAGGCAACAGAAGGATTGCTGCTGATATATGAAAACGCTCCTGAACTGTTGCTTGCCGGTGCCGCAATGGTGACAGGGCCGTCGCCATATGTCGCACTTGCGATAGAAAATGATCCAAAAGCAGGTTGCGGAAGATTGGTTACCGTCAGTTTAAAGGTCACAGAGCCGGTTGAATAGGCTCCAGCTGCCGCCTGCGTAGCAGTGAGCGTCGTTTCTCCTTCAGCTTTCAGCGTTACGGTGCTTCCGCTTATTGTTGCAATCGCGGGATTGCTGCTGGTGTAGCTGAATGAACCCTGGCTGTTGCTTGCCGGAGCGGTTAAAACGTAGGTGCTTTGATCAATATTGACAGATATATCCTGCGGAGCAGTGATCTGTGGGGTGGCAAGTGGCTTGGCACTTATTGCTGAAGATTGACTGCTTTCTTTGTTTGTATTATCAATGGTAGTAATTGAATAATAATAGGTCGTTCCATTAGCAACATCATTATCTGTGTAGGAAGTTCCTGAAGATACGGAGGCCAGGTAGTTCAAAGTGGATGCAGAGGTGCCTTTGTAGACCTTGTAAGCCGTAGCGACTGACACAGCATTCCAGCTTAACCCAACGGTACCATTTCCGGCGGTTACAACTATGTTGGTAGGCGCAGGCGGACCGAAGGTCATCTTATAAATTGAGGAATAGCCATCTGTTTTATACACAGAGCCATCAGCATCCAAGGTAATATAATAGCCTTGGGTGGTGCTAGGCATAGAATAAGTATCGAAGAGCCCGGGACTGATATATTTATATATAAAATCTGCCTGTTTGATCAGATACATTTCACCCGATGATCCTATTTTTAAGTCCTGGATATAGTTGAAACCGGTATTGATAGTTATTTGAGTTCCATTTGGTGCAATTTTATAGACTGTGCCTGAGCTTTGACCGCATACATACACATTTTCCTGCTTGTCTATTCCCAGTGCCAGACCAAGTTGTTGTTTGAGTGTTACTGGTGCAATACCAGGTGAGGAAAGATTGTATTTAAGTAAAGATGAATTGTAGTTTCCTGCTATTACATACAGGTAGTTTCCGTATACTTCCAGGTTTAGGGGCATGGATACCGCTGCAAATTGTGTAATGATTTTGGTAGCAGCGTCAACTTTGTAGATTTTGCCGCCATAACCCGCTATATACATATTTCCGGATGCGTCTAGCGCAACGTCTTTGGGCCTGTCAATAGAACTTTCGGTTGCCGGTCCGTTTAATTTCTCCTGGAAATATCCGGTTTCTTTCCCGGCAACAAGCGTCATGACTCCACTTGGAGTGATTTTATAAACATAACCCGTGTTATCCTCACTTCCGTAATCGGTCACAGCTGCAAAGATATTTCCGCTGTTGTCAAGGCAAAATCCTTCAACACCGCTGAGTTTTGCTCCCTGGGCAACTTTGGTGATGGTTTGTCCGATGCTCATTCCTGTAGAAAAAAACAGGCAGGCAGCGGAAAGTATTAAAAGTTTAAATTTCATCGATTCTTTATTTTGGCCCTTATGGCCTTTTGAAAATTCTTTAGCAATTAATGACGACTTAGGTTAAGCTTATTTAGCCCGCAGCATATGTAAGCGAAGCCCTAGTTCAAATGTTCCGTTTGTGTAGCTGCTGAGAACGCCTGTGTCTGAGGTGTACATCGCGGTGACTGTAAAAAGCTTGTTGTATGTTGCTCCAAGGCCGAGCGATATACTTTTTGTTGTATGATAGATGCCTATTAAATTTACCGCCTCATTTGCAAAAGTGAAATTGGCCCCCATATCAGCTATATCTTCTGAGTCGCGGATACTTCTAAAAGCAACCAAAGGCGTAACACTCATGCCATCGAGGGTATTTGCAAATTTAAATTTGTAGCTCGCCGCTGAGTAAACCGCTGTCTGGTAGGCATCACTGCCATAATCGTCAGACTGGAACAACGACTTCATTTTTGGAACAGCAAATTGTAACGTAAGCCGGTTGTTCTGGTAAGCCGCTCCGAAGTCGCCGTCTATGCTGCTCTTCTGATAGTTGAATTTTCCCACAACAGCATCGTTGGACTCTCCATTGACGGATGCGCCATCAAGACGTTCGTTGCTGTAGCCCGCTGAAATGCCAAAGCTGAGCCTGCTGCCGTGGTTGTTTAAAGGGAGATGATAGGCATAACTTGCCAGAAGCCTGGTGTTGGAGATTAGCCCGGACTTTTCATTGTAAATATTCACGCCGAGACCAAGTTTTTCGTTTACACCATAATCTGCTGTGAATGACTGGATTTTAGGTCCCCCCGGAATGTTCTCCCACTGCTTGCTCATCGCCATATTTAACACTAGCTCGCGATTCAGGCCGGCCATTGCAGGATTAGACAGATACTGGTTGGAAAAATAGCTCCCCGTCATTTGGTTTAACTGCGCTTTTGACGCATTTGCAAAGACGAGGGAGAAAAGGATCGCAGCCCAGAGTCTGCATCTGATTGATAGATATACCGCCATAGATTAAGTTTTCCCCTCTTACGCGGCGATTGGATCAAGGTTACAACAAAGTGATTTTTTTTAAAATTTATCCAGAAAGAGCCAGGGTCCCCATTTCTTTTTCAAAGATCTCTTCTATCTGCGCTATTTCCGCCGCATATATAGTCTTTTTTCGCATGGCAAAATAGAGCGTATTCTCGATAGGTGTTTTTCCTTCCCAAAGTAAACTGATCTTTCCTTTCTCTAGTTCACGTTTTGAGAGAAAATCCGGGATCACGGCAATCCCGGCATTGCCGCTCAGGCATCTTACAATAGAACTCAGGTTGGGGACAATAAAATTCGGTTTGAAATCGGGGCGCCGGCCAAAGTTTTGATGCCAGAATCTGCGCAGGTGCTCCATGTCGCCTGCCGTTCCGTACCAGGTTTGATTGCGGAGCCATTGTTCTGCTTCTTCATACTGATCTGTTTCAATCATGGATGTAAAAGCGTCGCTGTCTGTCTTCTCCCCGGCTATGAGCACTATCCTTTCTTTCGAAAATGGCTTAAAAGTAAGGTTTTTATAGTCGCCTTTTTGCGGTGTAATGATCAGGTCCAGTATACCATTATCAAGATCACTTAACATTTGGGGATAATCGCCAAACTTAATGATCACATTAAATGAAAGTGTCGGGAGGTAGGGTTCCAGTGTAAACTGGAACGTCTCGAAACACATTCCGATACTGATTGTTGGCTTTTCTTTTTCAGTACTTTTGCTGAAGAGCTCCTCTGCCTTTTCCAGCTTTACAAGCGGTTCCTGAATAAAGTTGTAAAGCACTTTCCCCCGTTCAGTCGGAACCATTTTTCTTGATGTCCGGTCGAAAAGCTTGTACCCCACATACGATTCGAGTGAACTGAGATGAAGGCTTACTCCTGGCTGTGATATATAAAGTGACTCTGCTGCACCGGTGAGCGAGCCGGTTTCGTAAATCGCTTTAAACGTTCTGAACCATTCCAGATTAATCATGGTATTTCATTATTTTTATAATACAAAGATATGATTTGTATTATTTTAATGATGTAATTGTGGTTGTTAAATTTGCAGCAGAATGTAAAAAGATGGAAAAGAAGAAGATTTTTATTATCAATGGCGGCCAGGTATTCGGGCATTCCGGCGGCCGGTTCAATAAGGCTATCGCAGAAGCAAGTATTCGTTTTTTTAAGAGCCATTCAGGCTTTGATGTACGCTATATCGATATCAACGAAGTTTATGACCCTGTTCAGCAGGTGGAAAACTACGTATGGGCGGATATAGTGATTTACCATACTCCCGTTTGGTGGTTCCAGCTTCCTCACGGATTGAAAAAGTTTATTGATGTGGTGTTCACCGAAGGCCATAACAAAGGCATTTACAGAAGCGATGGACGTTCATCTGCTAATCCTGATATCAACTACGGAACAGGCGGATTGCTTCATGGCCGGAAGTATATGGTAACAACCTCCTGGAACGCCCCGGCTGCAGCATTTACTTTGCCTGGTGAGTTTTTCATGGAGACCAGCGTGGATGACGGTCCTTTGTTTGGTTTCCACAGGATGAACGCCTTTACTGGCATGACGCCGCTTGAGAGTATGCATTTTCATGATGTGGAGAAGAACGCCAATATTGCCGCCGACATGCAACGATATCAAAAGCATCTTGAAAAGGTGTTCATCCCTTCTAACTAAATAAAACCGGCATCCCTGGTTCTCTGGTACATCTTATATTTTTTATTTCTTTTGTAAGGGTACCTTTGCCTTTATTTGTCTTCCCTGTATATAAGTTGATAATAAAGCCTTTGCAAGTACAGATAACATCCGAAGAAGATATAGTCCGGCTTTTTAACCGGGGAGACAAGCGTGCGTTTGAATATGTATACAAGAAATATCACAAGATGATGTTCCGGTATTCTTATTCTATGTTGCGCGACGCGGATGAAGCAGAGGAGGTTGTACAGACTGTTTTTTTGAGGGTACTGGAAAGGAGAGGTGACATGATGGTCTCCGTAAATTCCCTGGCGGCTTACTTAATGAGATCCGTTAGAAACCAGGGGATGAACGTTATCAGCAGGAAAAAGCTTGAAAGGAAACATCTGGAAAATAACTATCCGCAGGAAGAAGCTGTGAATGTGCACGGAGCGGAACGACTGAGAGAGAAGGATATCGAAAGGGAATACCGGAAAGCATTGAATGACTTGCCTGTGCATTGCCGGACGATTTTTCATCTAAGCCGGGTAGAGGAGCTCACTTACAGAGAGATTGCCGGGCGATTGAATATTTCGGTGAAGACTGTGGAAACACAAATGGGGCGTGCTCTGAAAAAGCTGAGAGTCAGACTGGCTGAATTTTTAATTGTCATCATCATAATAACGAGATTAATTGGATAGTAATGGGAGCTGATTTAAGAAATATGAACGATGCTCTCCTGGCAAAGTTCCTTCAGGGCGAAACAGATCCCGGGGAAAATAAGATGGTGGAGCGATGGCTGGCTGGCGATGTAAGAAACAGGGATTATCTGGATCGCCTGACCGGCGTGCTGGAAATGGATAGAGATGTTGCGGCTGTTGCCGTGCCTGACACCGACCTCTCCTGGGAGCGATTTGAAGAAAGAGCAAATGCCGGGAAGCTATTTGAATACCGCCGGTTCGGGAACCGCTGGTTGAGCGGCGTTGCGGCAATCCTGCTGATTGGGATCGGATTTGGCTGGTTTCTATGGTATAAAACCGGGAATCCGTGGAAACAAAGGCTTTCGAGCGGAAATCAGGTGCTCACAGACACCTTACCGGACGGAACAGTTGTCGCGCTGAACAGGAACACAGATCTGACATTTGAATATGGACGAACCGGCAAAGGGCGAACAGTAGATCTGGATCAGGGGGAGAGCTTTTTTTCTGTAAAACAGGATTCCCGCCGGCCGTTTGTCGTGCGCTATCGTGGTTGTGAGATTGAAGTACTGGGTACTTCATTTAATGTGCGGACAAAAGACAAAGAGCTGGAGGTGATTGTTGCCTCCGGGCGCGTGAAAGTAAGCAGAGCTGGGGAATCAGTATTGCTGGGACGCTCAGAAAAAGTATCAATGAATGTAGATACCGGCCGCCTGAGGAAGTCTGCTAACAAATACCTTCTGTATGATTATTATTTCACAGAGGGACTACATGTTGAAAAGACCCCTTTGTGGATGGTGACCGATGTTCTGAGCAAAAAGTATAATGTAAAGATGCTGATTGCCTCTGACGAACTTAAAAACCGTCTGCTGACCATGAAGATAGATAAAGATACTAAACCGGAAGAGGTGCTGCACGTCCTGTCCGTAGTGCTTGATTGTAAAGTTACCCGTATAAATGGCCAGTTTATTATTGAATAAAGCTCTTCTGATTTTCCTGTTCTCGTTTTTGGCATTCAATGTGATGGGGCAGGGGCCTCTGGAGCGTGAAATGAGTATTCATGCTGACAGGCGGCCAGTGAGAGATGTACTGCAATTAGCGGAAAATAAAACCGGGTGTTTCTTTTCATACGAGAGTACATTGCTGAATGCCGACAGTATTGTGAGTGTTCATGCAAATAGGACGAACCTGAAAGAGCTTTTTAATTTGTTGTTTAAGAAAAGATTTGATCTGATTGAAAACGGAAATAATGTTGTAATCACCCTCCGGCTGCCCGGGCTTACTATTCTGAATCCTGATATCACCGGGAGCGGACAGTCATGGTCGTTTAGCGGCTTTGTGGTGGACGACAGAACTGGTGACCGGATCATGAATGCCAGCGTATACGAAAAGCGGCTGCTGCAGGCTGCGCTGACTGATGACCATGGGTATTTTAAAATGCGTTTCAGGGCTGCTGACGATCACTTGATCCGGCTGACTCTTTCTAAGCTTCATTACCGGGACACCACTATTAATATGCTGGCGACCGTGCCGGTTAGTGCCAGAATTGCAGAAGACAGGAAGCTTTACAGTGACGAAGAGAAGAATATTGAGAGAACAGGTCTGGGTGCATTTCTGACTTCTTCGAGGCAGAGGATGCAGAGCCTGAATATCCGCGGTTTTTTTGCTTACAGCCCCTTTCAGGTATCTCTGGCGCCGGGACTGAGTACTCATGGTTTGCTCAGTCCGCAAATCGTAAATAAGTTCTCGCTGAATGTAGCCGGGGGGTATACTGCGGGTGTCAATGGTTTTGAAATCGGGGGGCTGTTTAATATGAACAAAAAGGATTCAAAATACCTGCAGCTCTCGGGGGTATTTAATCTTACCGGCGGGAAAATGACGGGACTGCAGATTTCCGTTGTACACAATATGGTATTAGATACTGCTACCGGAGTTCAGGTTGCGGGTTTTATCAATCATTCAGAAGCCCTTGTCAGAGGGGTTCAGATTGCGGGGCTTCATAATTACGCGAAGATGCTGAAGGGGCTGCAGATTGGATTGGTGAACATGGCTGATACCTCCTCCGGCGCGAGTATAGGATTGATCAATATAATCAGGAACGGCCATTACAGGGTCTCCGTTTCTGCGAATGACGCGATGAACACGAACCTTGCTTTTCAAAGCGGAACTTCTGCGTTTTACAGTGTAATAAAGGCCGGTATGAATATCAACCCTTCGGAGAAACTATATGCTTTTGGAATGGGATTCGGCAGGGAGTTCTTTCCTGAAAAGAAAGTTTCATTGCTGGCGGAGGCAGATTTTATGCTTGGGAACGCAAGCGGAACATGGGATGATTTATGGGGAAGGTTTGAAACTTCTCTGAGTCTGAAGTTAGGCAGCGGTGTTGAGTTGTTTGGTGGTCCTGTATTCAACTACTACCTTCACAGTCAGTCATTCGCTGTTCCGGGATATAAAAATTTAGGACATGCACCGTCCTTCGAAGAATCGGATAGGATTTATTACGACAAACCTTCCGGCTGGAACCCCCGCCACAACCGTGCCTGGATCGGCTGGCAGGGTGGACTTGCTTTCCGGTCGTCCTTTAAACCTCCCATAAGACCTGCATCATCCCTGCCCGATAAGAATATGGACTGGCTGCTTGGAATAGGTATCAGCGGAGGGATATCTTTTGACTATCCGTATGGGCTGGCTTCAGGGGGGGATATCCGGTTAATGCGTCATTTGGGGGGGAACATAGATGCGATGCTGACAACTGGTGTAATTTACCTGGACGATCAATCAAAGCCTATGAATGAGAGTTATTCATTTTATGCAAACGGATCAGAGTACCAATTAATAATGAAGTATACTGATTTCCTGGCTGTGCCAGTTAAGGGTGGCGTAAGGGCGCTTCTTGGCAGGACTTTCTATGTTGCGGGAGAGGTGGGAGTCGGATTCTGCCGGGGAGGCTTATCCCTTGAAAACAAATCTGAAATACCAGAGGATATCAGGAACTCTGTTTTGGGAAGGTCTCATAACAGATCTTTCGTTTATTCCCCGTCTTTCGGCTTTGCTTTGAAAAATGGCCTCGACCTGGCTTTTAAATTCGAGGATTTTGTTAAATATCCGTCAGCTAAACAATTTGCCGTCCGGCTTGCCTATAACTTTAGAATAAGATAACAGGCGTCCAAAAGACAATCCAATAGGAAAAACTTAAACCAATAATACCGGGGCTGTAAGGGTGGCCCCGTTCTCATTTGTTATCATACGTGTTAACTAAGAAACGGGTCGTGTTTTATCTGGTAGATGGAGCAAGGCCGGATGTCCTGTCGGAACTTCTTTCAAAAGGTGAACTTCCTAATTTTTCCAGGATTGCTGAGGAGGGTACTTACAGGATGGCAACGAGTTGTTTCCCTTCCACCACGGGACCTGCCTACCTGCCTTTTCTTACCGGGCATTTTCCCGGTACAATGGGGATTACCGGTATCCGGTGGTTCGATAAATATGAGTTTAAAAGATCCCGGTTGAATAAGTATGCCATGCGCTCTTATTGCGGTCCGGAAGCAGCCTGGTTTAATACGGATATGCCGGTGGATAAACCAACTCTTTTCGAGTTGACGGGAAGAGCGTATAATTTATATAATATGATCACCAGGAATGTTCCGGATGAGTTTGACCTTGGTAAAAAAGGGAAAGGTTTGCTGTATACCCGTGCCCACTTTCTTAAAAGGCATCACCCCGTAGATTTTCAGGGTCACGCCAGGATCATGGATATGTTCAGGCAAGGAAACGATTTCGATTTTCTCTTTGCCGTTTTTCCCAGTGTTGACTGGGATTCGCACTATTATCATTATCGCGATCAGCGGACGGTTGAGGCTTATAAAATTGCAGACCAGAGTCTGGGAGAAGTAAGAGAGTTCCTGGAGAAAAAGGGCTGGTGGAATGATACGCTTTTCGTTCTTACTTCAGATCATGGCCTGACGGCTACCCATAGTCATCTGGATCTTGGCGACTGGATGGCAGCTCATGATCTGAAGTCCGTTTATTATCCGGTTATATGGAAGAACGAACCAAAGTCTGCTGTAATGATTTCCGGGAATTCTTTTGGAAGTATTCACCTGCTTAATCATGAAGGTGCTCATGTGCTGAGAGAAAAGGAGCTGAGAGAATGCTTTGGCGAAGACAGGCTAAAGGCGCTGCTTTCGGAAGAGGCCTTTAACTTTATTTCATACCGTGGCCAGACTGAGAATTCTTTTTATGTTGAGAACAAGGATGGCAAGGCGTTTATCGAGCATAAAGGGGCAGGGTATTCTTATCGTCCGGTTACTGCCGACCCGTTTGGTTTTGATCATGATCTTCATGCAGAGAACCACAGGGAGGCTTTGGATATAACCTTTGATTCGGCCTATCCGGATGCCCTGGTCCAAATAGCACAGTTGTTTCAAAGCCGCAGGGCAGGCGATTTGGTTACAGGGGCTAAGCCGGGTTATGATCTGCGGGATTTCTGGGAATATCCGGAACATAAGGGATCGCATGGGTCTCTGGACAGGGAGCATATGATGGTGCCTCTGCTGTATAACCAGCAGGGCTGGGCGACTCACGCCGCCCGCACCGCGGATCTTTTCAATACTATTCTCAAATGGAAGGGAAAGGCTGTCAGAGAGACTGAAGGAAACTCACTTTTTTAATTTATCGGCTTTCATATGGAGAGTTTACAGGATAGGGATATTAATAAGAGCTTATTTAAGAGGAAGCTCATCATCAGGGGAAGCCTTTGGCTCGTTCTTTTAACGATCGCGTCTATTGCAGCCGTGTTCTTTTATAATAATACGGGAAGTGCTTTGAGTGCGGTTGCCCGTATTGAACCGGAGTTTATCGCCATCTGCCTGGGTATGGTCTTCGTGGATTTGATGCTGGGAAGCTGGAGGAACCATATTTTCATAAGAAAATTATATCCCGGCTTATCTCATTGGGTGAGCTTCAGGGCCAATGTGGCGAATATGTTCATGGGGGCAATTACTCCTTTTCACAGCGGGGCCGGACCGGCTCAGTTATATGTTTATCACCGGCATGGGGTAAAAGTGCTCGACGGATTTATTGTAAGCCTGATCAATATGGGAGCTACCCTGCTCTTTATGCCTCTCGCAGGGTTCGCGGCAATACTGATTATGAGTAATCATTTGGAAACAGGCCTGGTGCCTGCTTTATTGAAATACGGCTTTACTGTATTCTTTATTTTTCTGCTGGTATTCCTGCTTGCCTTCCTGAAGCCGGTGTGGGTAGGGCGTGGCCTTCAGTGGGCAACTGGTCTTCTGGGCACGATATTCAGAAAGAGGGGGGATAAACTGGAAGCATCGTCCGACAGGTCATTCAAGGGCATAATACGTTACCAGGCGATATGCAGCAAGCTTCTTAGAGAGCATCCTTTTCTTTTTCCTTTAAGCCTGATCATTACTGCTGTATTGTACTTTAATAAATATTGCATGCAATATGTCATCCTGCTGGGACTTGGGGTTCACACTTCGTTCGCGCAGGTGGTAGCAGTTCAGGTTCTCATTCAGTTTATGATCTATTTTGCTCCCAGCCCGGGAGGCAGTGGTTTTGCTGAAGCTGGTATTGCTATCCTTTTTGCCAATATGGTGCCCAAGGCCGTTCTTTCAGTTTTTACATTGCTGCAACGGTCTTTCCTCTTGTTCCTTCCGGCATTAATCGGGGCTTATGTTGTGCTGTCACTTTTAAAGAAGCAGACAGATGAGCAGGGATAGCGGTTTTTATCCGCTTAAATAAATTTTAAAATACTCTATAAAGTTTGTAGAGTATTATTATATTTGCAGTGTGTTCTTTTACACTTATCCAGAAAGACGGAGGGATAGGCCCTGTGAAGTCTTAGCAACCTGTACCAGTACAAGGTGCTAATTCCTGTCCGCTAAGGCGGAAAAGATAAGTTGATACGATTCAGACAGTTCGCATGTCTGCTCTGTCAAACGCAAATCTTTCTCTTTCGATCTGAATAAGCTTAACGTTAAAATTAAACTTATTATGAAGATTTATTTAGACAATGCTGCCACTACCCCTCTCGACAGGGAGGTCTTCGCTGCTATGGGGCCTTACTTCTTTGAAGGCTTTGCCAATCCTTCATCTGCACACGGGCCCGGGCGGGAGGCGCGAAAGGCTGTGGAAAAAGCA
This sequence comes from Pararcticibacter amylolyticus, assembly GCF_003130405.1. Classification (GTDB taxonomy): domain Bacteria; phylum Bacteroidota; class Bacteroidia; order Sphingobacteriales; family Sphingobacteriaceae; genus Arcticibacter; species Arcticibacter amylolyticus. Next base: position 154,916 of record NZ_QEAS01000001.1, on the reverse strand, counting down.
CGTGCGACCATCGCCGGGCTTCTAAACGCAGAACCATCTCAAATCCTTTTTACTTCAGGAGGAACGGAAGCCGATAATATCGCTATTTATTCTGCTATCCGGGCTTCCGGGATACGCCTGGCTATAACAACGCCTTTCGAGCATCACGCAGTCTTGAATACACTAAAGGCACTTGAGAAGAATGGAGAAATAGAGCTTGTGTATCTGATGCATGATGAGCGGGGCACTGTTTCTTTAAAGCACCTTGAGAGCATTCTCGCGTTTAACAGCCGTGCTTTTGTGTCGGTTATGCATGGAAATAACGAGATTGGCAACCTCCACGACATTGAGCGAATCGGTGAAATATGCAGGAAATACGATGCCTTGTTTCATACTGATACGGTTCAGACTATGGGGCATTATGAATTTGACTTAAAAACTCTTCCTGTTGACTTCATAACGGGGTCGGCACATAAGTTTAACGGGCCTAAAGGTGTTGGCTTTTTGTATGCCGGTGAAAGGACCAGGCTTTTGACCCTGATAAAAGGGGGAAGCCAGGAAAATGGCAGACGGGCTGGCACTGAGAATGTAGCAGGAATTGTGGGACTGGCAAGCGCCCTGGAAATTGCTTACCGCGATCTGGAAGGCGACAGGAAAAGGATTGCTGTCTTAAAAAAGAGAATGATATCAAAGATCAGGGAAGAAATAAGCGGGGTGGCATTCAACGGGAACTCTGCTGATCCTGAAGATAGCATTTATACCGTATTGAGCGTTTCTTTGCCTCCTTTACCGGCAATGTCATCTGCGCTGTCTTACCTGGACAGTTACAATATATGTGCATCCGGGGGGAGTGCCTGTACCGCTCATTCGGGTCATGGTTCCCATGTGCTGAAAGCGCTGCATTATGATTTTGAACGTACCGCTATCCGCTTTTCTTTCGGGAAGTATAATACGGAAGACGAAATTGACTATACTGTTGCAAGACTCTCTGAACTGTATCATGGTGTTCTGCCAAAAGATTTGAAAATTGCAGGTTAAGAAGGATCAATCCGTTAAGAAGATAATAAGACAGGTCTGATAAAATAATTCACCAGGTAGATTACGCTGCCTGGTGATATTTTTTTAAGAAGTCGCCAAGGTGTTTGTTGAATAGTTCCGGCTGTTCCATCATCGGGACATGGCCGCATTCATTAATGAGACAAAGCCGGGCATTAGGAAGGCGTTCGTAAAATTCGTGAGCTACAGAAGGTGGAGTAACCGTATCCTGAAGTCCCCAGATGAGGAGTACAGGGACTTTGATTTTGTCTAAGTGGGGTGACAAATTTTGGCGGCGTGCCTCTTTTGCGGTTCCCAATACCGATATAACTGCTGTATTGCTCTGAACAATGGAGTAAACCTTGTCCACTACAGAGCGCTTTACCACTTCTTTCCGGTGGAATATCTCTTCCACTTTATTGCGGATATACCTGTAATCTTTAATTCTCGGAAAACTTGCGCTGAAGGTCTTCTCATATAATCCTGAGCTGCCTGTCAGGATAAGTTCGCTGACACCCCCGGGGTGTTTTAGCGTATAGAGCAACGCTATATGTCCTCCTAATGAGTTGCCGATCAGTACGGGTCTTTCTATCCTCTTGATTGCTATGAAGTCTTCGAGGCCTGAGACCAGCCTGTCGAGTCCGCCTGTAGCGTATATGTCAAAAAGCGGCAATTCAGGAATATGAACTTTATACTCCGCAGAGAATTCTTTTTTCACGCTTTTCCAGTTACTCAGGCTGCCGAAGAGTCCATGAAGAAGTACAATGTTTCTGGTTTCGGTTTGAGATGTGTAAGATGCGGTTAATGTTCGGGCAGGAGATGCTGACATGATGATTTAATTCTTTTATTTTCCAAAGCTTCCTGTATGAAACGGTGGGTACTTTCCATCCGTCCATTACAGGTAAGCTTATCTATTTAGAATTGTCCCGGTGGTCTTTTTCAGGACGCCAGTCGTCCTTCTTCATTTACAGCCGTTAGCAAATCGCTCTCAGGAAGATTACCCGAGAAGTCTTCAATATGGCTAAAGCTGATCTGCCCTGCAGAACTAATAACATATGCAGAGAGCAGAGGAATATTGGTATCGATGCCTGAAAACAGGTTCCATGTTGGCTTCTCTTCAGAGAAGACACCGAACTTTTCAGCCAGAAGCTGATCGGGATCGTGATAGAAATTGAACGTAAAATCATAGCCATTAAAAGCCTTTAGCAGTTTTCTTGGCGGTTCGGGAGTCACAATAAGAATATTGGCGGTTTCTTCAATACTTTGTTGTAACTTCTCAATCCTTTTAAGGAAGTTAATTCCGTAACCATTCCAGTAGACAGAATAGAATACCACAACCAGGGGTTTCTGATACAGATCTCTTAACTTTATATCTCTTACCGATGTCACGTTTGGAATGAGCCCCAGCCAGTTATTAGCCGAAAATGTAAAGTCAGGAGCAAGATCTCCTTCTTTTAGAGGAGTGTCTGAAATAGGATTTTCTGATTGAAGTGATACCGGTGCGTGCAGTGATTGCGTATAGCTGTTTGCCTTGCTGATAAATGAAAACATAATTGTAGAGTTGAGATTTGAAATGAAAGAGAAAATGGAATTGGAAAAAGTGAATGAATGTTAACAACAACAGAAATTGCTGCACATTCGTGAACAACACATCGTTTGATGTGTGGAAGGAAATGAGTATGTCTTCGCTTTGTTCATTGAAACAAAGGTAGTAAATAAATTTAATCTACCAAATAAGTAGAGTAAAATATTTTTATATATCTTTACGTCCCCGAAGCTGGTATATAGGAGGTTACGGAGATCGATAAATGGATACAGTATATTTAGATAAAGATATTCTGACAAATGAAGGGCTGAAGATCCTTGTTGTTGGCAGGAGTACTGAGGCTGCCAGGGTTATTTCATCCTTGCATAAAAGGAACAAGAGGGTGAATACGCATGTGCTGAAGCAGGCCGGAGAGCAGGCCGATCTTCATTTTGAGGGATCACCGGTTCCTGTCGATGCCGTGCATGAGGATATGACGCCTGATCTTATAACCGCTTATGATCTGATTCTGATCAGGAGTCCCGGTACTTCTTTTACGCGTGAGGTAATACGGCTTGCCAGAGAGAACGGAGTCTTGGTTTCTGTTCTGGATGCTGAAGACAGGGGAAAGAATGTTGCCCGCTTTAATGCCGGGGAGCGGTATTGGAAAAAAATAGCATCAAGGTGTTTATTTGCACTTGGGTTTATTTTAACCGGAAGTGTCATCGCATCGTATTATCCTCTTGGCAATTTGCTTACAGCTATTGAGACATTTGGTAAAAGCCTGGATCTTGACGCTACTTTTGGAGTCATGTTACTTGCAGGCTTTGTCGCACAGATGGTTGATGGGGCCCTGGGTATGGGGTATGGGGTGATTTCTACGACGATGCTGCTTTCTACCGGATTGAATCCGGCTGCGATCAGCGGAAGTATCCATACGGCCGAGATGTTTTCAAGCGGGGCTTCGGGTTTTAGTCATTACCGGTTTGGTAACATTAACAAAAAACTATTCAGAACACTGCTGCTTCCCGGTGTTATTGGTGCTATCGCCGGAGCGTTGCTTCTTTCTTATCTGGGTGAACAATATGGTTCATGGATGCGGCCTGTTTTGTCCGTATATACCTTGCTTCTGGGGCTAAGGATCCTGAGAAACGCGTTTAAAAAGAAAAATGAATCGCGCAAGGTAAAGCACGCAGGATGGCTGGCGGGTGCCGGAGGGTTCCTGGATTCGTTCGGCGGCGGGGGATGGGGGCCTTTGGTCACAAGTACACTTATTTCAAAAGGCAAGACTCCCCGTTACATTATTGGAACAGTCAGCCTTACCGAGTTTTTCGTGACTCTTGGAAGTGCACTTACCTTTTTTGTTATGCTCGGTACCAGTCACATAGAAACCATAGCCGGCCTCATCATCGGAGGTTTGCTGGCTGCTCCTATAGCCGCCAGGCTGGCCGGAAAGCTGAAGACAAAAACGATGCTGATTGCGGTAGGTGTGCTGGTGATCATTTCAAGTTTAAGGATTATCATTAAGGCATTCTAGGAACGGGGCTCCCGGTTCAGGAGCTCCGGCTGTTCTTATTTTCCGCATTCCTTGTAACAGGGCGCTATCGGATCCTGCGCCCTGTGTGTTAAGTTCTTAGTATGCAGCAGTAAACCTTTGGCGTATGAACTTTGGATTTTCCAGTTCATCTGCAATTACTACTGCCACATCTTCTGCAGACATGATACTTCTTCCTTCTTTATTGAAAACCGGGTTTTCAGTTCCAGTGCGATAATTTCCCGTTCTTACACCTGATGTTCCCTGGTGCATCTCGATTGCCGGGCTAAAGAAGGTCCAGTCGAGTGCTTCTTCTTTTCTGATGATATTTAAATAGTCGCGTGCCGCAGTGGCGCCGGCTTTGTATGCTTCAGGAAAATCAGGGCTGTCAACAAGTTGCTGCTCGCCGATATAAAGGCTGCCGGCCCCGCCGATCGTGATAAAACGCTTTACCCCCGACTCTTTTACAGCTTTCTGGATAGCTTGAGAACCTTCCATGAAGTCATTGTAGAGATTGGGATTGGTCCATCCGGCATTAAATGCATTTATGACCGCATCATGGCCTTTTAGTTTCTCTGCCAGTTCCTGATCGTGGAGTACGTCAGATTTGACGGCCTCAACTCCGTTTGCCGCTTCGATTTTTTCTGTGTTTCTGACCAGTACTGTTACCTGATGTCCCCTGCTGGTTAATTCCCTGATGAGTTGTGTGCCTACAAATCCGGCACCAATTAATGCTACTTTCATTTTTGTGTTATTTTATGTGTTGTCTGTAATGAGTTAAGTTACAGTTTTGATTAAAAAAAATCAACTGAACTTCTTTGTAAATTTCTCCAGCGTCATGTTTTCAAGTTTTTTGAGAAGGAAGTTCTCTGTGTCCTGGTATAAATTATCAATATGTTGGTTAATGTCTTTTCCGATAGGACATGCGGGATTAGGAGTGTTGGATTTTCCCAAGACACTTGCCGGCTTCACCGCTTTATAAATGTCGGCAATCCGGATCTCTGATGCTGGTTTTGCCAGCCGCGACCCGCCCCCTTTTCCTTCTTTGCTTTCAATCAGTCCATTGTTTCGCAGGTTGCTGATCTCTTTTCTCACAACAGCAGGATTGATATTGATGCTTCCTGCAATAAATTCAGACGAAAGGAGCTCGTCTTTCATATAAGTCAGAAGCGTCAGGATGTGAAGAGATGTCGCAAATCTTACATTGTTCATACTGTAATATTTATTATTACAGTACAAATGTAAGAAAAATCATTTACACTGAAAAAGTTTTGCGGTTATAATTCGGTATCGGCCAGAACAGGATAGTGGTCAGAGAGCTTCTGAGCGATAATATGATGATAGCGTATGTTAAACTGTGAGCTCGCCAGGATATGATCGATTTGGTATTTTAACAATCCCCTGTAATAAGTCACCGGAAAAAAGCCGCTTCCTTTCTCAGCGAATGCACTTTTCATGCCCCGGGCCATTTGCCGGAATGCAAATGAGGAAGGTGGGTCATTAAAATCGCCGCATATGAGATAAGGATAAGGGCATTTTGCCGCATCATCTTTAACTAATTTTACCTGCTCGCTCCTGGCTAAAAATGCGCGTTTTACTTGTCCTGCAATTCTTTTAGAGGGCCTGATGTTGTCTTCTTTGCCCTTCACAAGACTGCTTATATAATTAAGCTGCTCGTTACGCAGCCTGATAGATTCGAGGTGGACGGCGTAGACTCTGACTGTTTTCCCGTCTATCAGGATATCGGCAAATATACATTGATTCCCACTGGGCTGATCTGAAAAAGCAATCATACCTTTTCCGGTAATAGGGTATTTTGAAAAAATAGCCATTCCCCTGTCGGGCGCTTCCAGTGGCTGAAAGAACGAATAAGGGGTCTGAAGGTGTTTTTTTATGGTGCCTATTCCTTTCGTAGTGTCTCCTGAAATGATGGCAAACTCCTCAAGGCAAACGACATCAGCTGCTGACGATTTTATTAATGATAACATACTGGCCTGGGATTCTTCAGCGGGACTATCATAAATATCCTGAAAATAATGAATGTTCCAGGTAAGAAGCCTCAATGCACCCGGGGATGCTTTTGCTGCCAGTGGCGAAGACGGTTTTAAACTGAAGGTGTCCGACGCAATATTCCAGCCCAGCAGCAAGGCCAGTAAGGGTGCCAGGCTAATCCATTTATTGCGCCGGATAATATTCAAAATGAGAAATGCAAAATTCACCAGGAAAAGAGGCACATAAGCCAGTCCGGCGAAAGCGGGAATCCAGAAAGTATTAGGATCGATGTTTCCTGCGAAATCGCTTACTATCAGTGCAATGGCAGCAATAACTGTCAGGATGGTGATAGTCTTTGTGAAGAAATTATTAAACTTGTATTGTTTCTTTTTTTTCATTGCCAAAATTTCAACAAGAAAAGCAAATTTTTACAAAGGAGCAAATATTAATTAACGCCGTTGTGTGGAAATTGGGTTGCGAAAGGTGTTATGTGCAGTCTCTGATTCTGGTATTAAGCTGGCTGAATGCATTTGACCTGGAGGTAAAATACATTAAAAATAAAACGCAGATTAAATCAGTTGTAGCAAGCTCGCGTTTAAATGATCTGGCAGTTTAAAAATTAAGCCCCTGATGGGCAGGAGCTCAAACTAACCAATTATAAACCTAAATTATTGAAAGGAGTTGCAGGAGAAGGATTCGAACCTCCGAAGCTTTTGCTTCACCTGATTTAATATCTTCCTGTAGTTTTTTTCTTTGTTGATACAAATATAGTAGTTAATTATTGTTTTGTCAAGTAATTTTTTAATAAAAATTGATTTTAATTTAATTTTTTACAACATATGTGGTTTTTTTCGGCAATTTAGATGTGTATTTTATGGGTTAAGTTCATTTTTGACTCTTTTTCTTTAATTTTTATTTAAAATTTTGTGTTTTATAGTTGATGAATAGCCTACTGTGGTGTATTTTTTAATTTTTTTCTGTATTTGAATGTTAAAAGTAGCATAGATCCATTAAGAAGTGCAGGGAAAATGTTCGTGAGGATGATCGGGACATCGTCCTTCTGGAAACCATAATATGTCTATAATGAGTTGCCGGTTAGCATGACAAGAAAAAGAGGTAAAGATACCAGCCACAAGACCGATAATTTGATTGGTGTCTTTCATTGTTTTAGATGTTGTAAAAAAACTAAAGCTATACTCCTTTGTTTTGCTAAGGTTGAAACAGAGGGAAAATACCCGTAAAAACTAATTAAATCATGATCAGAAATGCAACTGCTGTCTGGAACGGATCCGGAAAGGATGGAAACGGACATTTGAGTACTCAAAGTACGGTATTAAACAACACGCAGTATTCTTTTAACTCCCGCTTTGCGGAGGGTATCGGGACCAACCCGGAAGAGTTGGTGGCTGCAGCGCATGCCGGATGTTTTACTATGAAGTTAAGTTTTGTTCTGAATGAAAAAGGTTTTACAGCCGACCAGCTGACTACAACCTGTAAGATCACTTTTGAAAATGGCGCGGTTACCAAATCTCATCTGATTGTAGAAGGGAAAGTTCCGGATATCACGGAGGAGCAATTCCAGGAAGCAGTAAAAGATGCTGAAGAAAATTGCCCTATTTCAAAACTTTTGGATACGGAAATTAGTTCTGAAGCCAAGCTGATTTGATTTTTACACTGGATGTCTCCATTCTGCCGGAGGCATCCATACCTTATCAGGAAAAAGGCATACCATTCCCGGGTAAATTGCTTTCTGTTATACTTCTTTGAAAGAAAAGGATAGTTTGAAAGGAGATTTTAATTACTTTTAGATCCATGTCGCTATTCCCTTTTCTGACAATCTTATTTCTTGTTCAATACCTCAATAAGAAACTGAAAGGATCTTCCGTTTATCCGAAATGGAAAGATATCTTCCTGATTGTTCAGTTTATTATTGTTGCATTGCTGGTTGTTGAAGCAGTTACGTCTTCAAGACCCTGGTTTAACTGGATCTGGAATTTTCTTCTGTTCGTCAGTATCGGTGCTGTACTGAAGGTACATGAGTTCAGAAAGGCCAGGCCGGTAATTGTTGCTGTCTTACCGATGTTTTTCGTTGCCCTGGTTGAAGACTCTGTTAAATTGCTTAACCGGGATTTTTATGAAAGATGGGATGACTACTTTTCAGCAGCAACGTTCTTTGCGGTTGTCTGGTTGCTGGCGTTTGTGTTTATTATCCGGAAACAGCAGAAAGCGCAGGAACAGGAACTCCTCAGGAGATTGGCTGAAGATGCGCAGAACAGGATCATTGCGGAGCGGAAAGCCGCACTGGAGATTGAGGTGCAGGAGCGAACCGGCGAGCTTCTTGCACAAAAGGAAGAGCTTGAAAAAATAGTGCTGCAGCTGCAGGCGACGCAAACTCAATTGGTACAACAGGAGAAACTTGCTTCGTTAGGAGAGCTAACAGCAGGAATAGCCCATGAGATACAAAATCCCCTGAATTTCGTTAACAATTTTGCGGAAGTGAGTGCAGAACTTCTGGAGGAGTTAAAAGCAGGGCCTTTACAAAATATCTCTGAGAGCGATAAAGAATATGCCGATGAAATCCTCCAGGATCTGAAGCAGAATCTCAGCAAAATAGTTTTCCATGGGAAAAGGGCTGACGGTATAGTAAAGGGAATGCTTATGCACTCCCGGACTAATACAGGGAAGAAGGAACCGACTGATATTAATGCCCTTGCGGATGAATATTTGAGATTAAGTTATCATGGCCTCAGGGCAAAAGATAAATCCTTTAATTCGGCTATGCATACCGATCTGGATCCCTCGGTAGGAATGGTTGAAGCCGTACCGCAGGATATAGGGAGGGTATTGCTTAATATATTTAACAATGCTTTCTATTCTGTATCAGAAAAGAAAAAGATACAGCCGGAGACGTACGGCCCTGCTGTGTGGGTGTCGAGCCGGAAGATCGTTTCGGAAAATGGGACGGAAATGCTGGAATTAGTGATCAGGGACAATGGGATGGGTATTCCCGAAACTGTGCTGGAAAAGTTGTATCAACCTTTCTTCACCACAAAGCCTGCTGGACAGGGCACCGGTCTTGGGCTTTCTATTAGCTATGATATCATCACAAAAGGACATAACGGCGAGATGAAGGTCGACTCGAAAGAAGGTGAATTTGCAGAGTTTACCATCCTGCTTCCGCTGGCTTAAAAACAATTAAAAGGAACATGAAGATACTGGTAGTTGATGACGAGGCCGATGTGCAACCTCTTTTTACGCAATTGTTCAGGAAAGAAATACGAAAAGGAGAGGTGGAGTTGAACTTTGCACTCTCCGGTGAGGATGCCCTGTCTTTTCTTACCACAGGCATTTCAGAAGTTGTATTGATTCTGTCGGACATCAATATGCCCGGCATGAGCGGTCTTGAGCTATTGCAGAATATAAGGGAACAGCATCCTCTGGCACCTCCCCTCGTGATGATGATCACAGCATACGGCGACCCCGAAAACCTTCAGCGGGCGCTGGATTTGGGTGCTGACGATTTTCTTACCAAACCGCTTGATTTTAATAAACTGAAGGAGAAAATAAGGAATATAGAATATAATGGCTAAAATATTAGTGGTAGACGATGAAACAGATCTCGAACTTCTTATTAAACAGAAGTTCAGGCGAAAGATAAGAGAGAAGGTATACGACTTTGTTTTTGCAAACAATGGGGTGGAAGCCCTGAGTGCACTGAAAGAGCATCCGGATATCGATATTATTCTCAGTGATATCAACATGCCGGAAATGGACGGCCTCACCCTGCTTACTAAATTACCCGAAGCAAGTCCGTTCACAAAGGCTGTAATGGTATCCGCATATGGAGATATGGAAAACATCCGTACAGCAATGAACCGGGGTGCCTACGATTTTATCTGCAAACCGGTCAATTTTGACGATCTGGAGGTGACCATGGAAAAGACGGTTCAGCATGTGAACCAGTTAAGACAAACAATAGAGGCTATAAGAGAAAACAATATTCTCAGAATGTATGTCGACGAGAATGTCCTTAGCTTTATGACCCATAGAGAATTTGAGAATTCCCTGCTTTCAAATGAGAGTATTGAAGCTTCTGTAATGTTTGTAGATATCTGCGGCTTTACAGCGATCACAGAGAATGTCCCGGCCAATACGGTAGTAGAATTGGTAAATCGCTATTTTGATTTGATTGTAAAGGAAATAATTGCTCAGTCAGGGCAGGTAGACAAATTTATCGGTGATGCAGTGATGGCGATATTCCGCGGAGAATATCATCTTGACAGGGCAATTGAAGCTGCATTATCTGTAAGAGACCAGTTGAAAAACGCAGAAGAGATATCTTACGGGGATAAGAAGTTTAAAGCGGCGGTTTCGATCGGTATCAATTCCGGAGAAATGATATCGGGAAATATAGGGTCGGCCTCCCTCAAGCGGCTGGATTATACCGTCATTGGAGATGCTGTTAATGTGGCACAGCGGCTTCAGTCGGCAGCGCGGGCCGGACAGATCGTGATAAGCGAAAAGGTTTATCGCCAGGTAAACGAGTCGTTCAAATGTAACGAGGTTGGAGAGGTTGTTCTGAAGAACAAAAGCGCTCCGGTGATGATCTACGAGGTGCTCGAATAATTTTAGCGCGTGAATCACCTGCTAATGTCTTTCTTTCCTGGTCAGCACCCCGCCAGCAGCTTCTTTTATGGTATTGGTAAACACGAACGCCTTGGGATCTACTTTATGTACCAGGTTTCTCAGCCTGCGTACTTCAAGCCGCGTTACAACCGTGAACACGATATCACAGGGCTGACTGATGTTGTAGGTTTCTTTCAGAAACCCTCTTTCTCCCTTATAAACCGTTATCCCTTTTCCCATTTCAAGGACCAGCCGTTGTTTTATGTTCTCACTTTCTCCTGATATAATAGTAACGCCGGTGTATTCTTCAAGACCTTCGATAACAAAATTTATCGTTCGCGAAGCCGTGTAATAAGTGAGGACTGAATACAGGGCAGTCGGAAGACCCAGATGCACTGCTGCAATCAGGAAGATGATGATATTTATTCCCAGGATAATTTCGCTGATGGTAAAGCTGCTTCTTTTCAATGTATAAAGGGCCAGTACCTCAATACCATCAAGAGCAAAGCCTCCGCGCATGCACAGTCCGACGCCGATTCCCATAAAGACGCCTCCGAAGATCGAGATCAGTAATTTGTCGGATGTAATAACCGGGTAAGGTACTACAAGGAGACAGATCCCAAGTCCAATGACACAGGCAAGCGTTTTCAACGCAAATTTTCTGTTTACCTGGAATGCAGCAGCTACAATAAAAGGAAGGTTGGCAATGACTATTACTATCGCGATATTAATGTGGTACAACTCATGGATCAAAAGAGATATTCCGGTGACACCTCCGTCGAAGAACTTATTCGGTACCAGGAAGCCCTGTAAAGCAAATCCACAAAATAATATACCCGAGATAGCATAAATGAAGTCTGTTATGACTGGCGAAAAGCGGCGGCCGTTATCTTTCATTGATTGTGTTTGGTGTTTTTGATTTTAATAAGTTGAGATGTGCTGTTTTTTTTTCTTCCCTCTGTTGTATGGATGTCCTGGTAAAATAGTGGTGTTTCCTTAGAAAGCTGATCTGCTGAAGATCCCATTGCTGCCGGGTAAGCCGCGGGTTAATGCTGCGAAGTTCCTCGTAAAGCCTTTCAGAAATAATGAAAAAGTCGTCTCTTCCCAGGTAATCCAGATCAGCATCACAGATAATCTCCGAAAGCAGATCTCCGGGTTTTTGCGGAACCTTTGTTGCCATAATCAGCCTGCAGATAGTTTCAATATCTGCCGGGGGATATCCGAAAGCAGGCAGCATGTCTTTTGCAAGACTACAGGATTTTTCTTCATGATTTTCCGGGCCGGATAAGAATCCTGTATCATGAAAAAGAGCGGCTGCCTGAAGCAGGGAGATTTCGGTCTCATCGAGTCCCTCCCCTCTTCCGATCATTTTCACTGCACTGACCACGTCTTCTGTATGGCCGGCATTGTGATAAGTCAAATGACCGGAGAGCTCATTTTTCAGCTTATTTAGAATAAATGCCTCCGCCTCTTTAAATTGCATGCCTGTTAAAAACTGAATTGCTAAGATATTAAATCTTTCAATTTAAAGACTAAAAAATGCCTTTGCGCGCCATACACGTATAATGTTGCTTATTATGAAGATATTTCCGGCTGGTAAACGAATGAAACTGTTCTGTCTTTTTTTGGGATTTTACCTGCTGGCTCCCGTGGTGAAGGCGCAGATGACTGCCGGTTTAACAGGTAAGCCGGATACCAGCTTTACCAACTACAGTGCATTTAAATCAGCAAAGAAAAAGTATCCTCAGATCAGACTGGTGGAAGAGCAGCCTTCCGCGGATGTAAAGGAAGAAAGGAATATAGTATATTTCAGGACTGGAGGTATAGAGCTTCGGCTGGATGCTTTTTATCCCGCAGGGGGAAGAAAGGCAGGAGGAATTCCCGCCGTCTTAATTATCCACGGCGGCGGATGGAGAAGCGGAAACAGGAGCCAGCATATTCCTCTTGCGCAAAGGCTTGCGGCTACAGGCGTAGCATGTTTTACAGCAGATTACCGTCTTTCGACCGTGGCCCGTTATCCCGCTGCTGTTTACGATCTGAAAGAGGCAGTACGCTGGATCAGGAAGAATTCGCGGAAATATCATATTAACCCGGAAAAAATAGCAGCATTAGGTTTTTCAGCAGGTGGAGAGCTGGCTGCCTTTCTGGGGGTTACCAACGCTGATAAGCGGTTCGAAAACCCTGACGGGAATAAAAAGGTTCCAGCCGGCGTGAATGCCGTCGTCGATATTGACGGAACACTCTCTTTTGTTCATCCCGAATCAGGCGAAGGAGATGATACTAAATCTATTTCGGCTGCTACTTACTGGTTCGGCTATAAGAAGGCAGAAAAGCCGGAGCTCTGGAAAGATGCTTCTCCTTTAACGCATGCGGGAAAGCCCAGCCCTCCTTTTCTTTTTATCAATAGTTCGGTCGACCGGATGCATGCCGGACGTGACGATTTCCGCAAAATATTGCAGTCCTTTAATGTGTACTCAGAAGTGCAGTCATTTCCGGATTCTCCTCATACGTTTTGTTTGTTTGAGCCCTGGTTTGACCCCACTTTGAACTACATCTCGTCCTTCCTGGATAAAGTGTTCGGTATGAAATGACAATAATTCCGTTTTGATTCTCAAATTCCTTAAAATGAAATATAGCACCTGTCTTCTCTTCTTCCTTCTTTTTGCCTGCTCCTGCGTCTTCTCCCAGACAAACATCGAACGCGCTGCAAAGAAAGGCGATCAGGCTATTGAATTAATGGACAGCGGCAAGGCCGATGAATCTCTTCAGCTTCTTAAAGAATGCATGCAGCTCGATCCGGGGAATATTATTTATCCCTATGAATCGGCTTATGCATATTATCTGAAGAAAGAGTATGCAAAAAGTATAGAGATTCTGACCGCGCTGCTGGTTCATAAGGATTGTTTCGGAAGGGTTTATCAGCTGCTCGGTAATTCATACGACTTGAATGGCGACAGGGGAAAGGCTGTCAGTACGTATGAAGAAGGAATAAAAAAGTTTCCTTCTGCCGGAGAGCTCTACCTGGAGCGGGCAAATATGGAGTTAATGCAAAAGCGGTATACGCAGGCACTGCCTTATTACGAGAAAGGTATTGAGATGGCACCCGGGTTTGCGTCAAACTATTACTGGGCTTCAAAGATATATTGCGGCTCTACCGAAGAAGTAAAGGGGATGATCTATGGGGAAATCTTCATGAATATTGAGCGTAACAGCGACAGGACTGCAGAGATCAGTAAGCTGTTGTTTGATACTTACAAAAGTGAGATCAAACTGATGCCCGATAGTTCTTACAGTGTAAGTTTCAGTAAAAGTGCTGCAATTGATATGGGTAATTTCAACAGCGGAAACAAGATGAAGCTTCCGTTCGGTATGGGCGCGTATGAGCCTTTGCTGCTGCTGGCCCTGAAAAACGAAAAAACGATCGACATTAATTCGCTCGACAGGATCAGGACGAGCTTCATGGAGAGATATTTTAACGACTCCTTTAACAAAGCATATCCTAATGCACTTTTTGACTACCAGAAACGCATTGCTGATGCAGGACATTTCGAAGCTTACAACCATTGGCTGCTACTGAAAGGCGACGAAATCACGTTTAATTTCTGGCTTGCAAGGAACAAGGTAAAATGGGACGGTTTCATGCAATGGTTTGCTGCCAACCCGATGAAGCCTGTAAAATCGCCGCAGTTTTAAAATATTGTTGGTGAGTGTTTTAAAATCTGTTAATAAGTGTTAAACATTTTGGTGACTAAGAAATTAGTTATACATTGGCGTCAGAAAAACCAATGTAATGTTAGCCAAAAAAATTCTCCTGAGCCTGTTTTTTTTGCTGCCAGCCTGTCTGTCCGCACAAAGCGGCTTTTCCGTCAAAGGCGTTGTCGGCGATACCGCCTCCTCAATCAAATTGCTTAATACCTCGGTAAGCGTGTTAAGAGCTAAAGATTCTGTTCTTTGCAAGTTCACCAGGGCATCCCGCGAAGGGGCCTTTTCTATCTCCGGTTTGCCGAAAGGTAAGCTTATCCTGCTGGTAACCTATCCCGGTTATGCTGATTATGTAGAGCATTTTATCCTTGACTCAACTAAAAGAGAGATCGATTTCGGTAATATTAACATGATCCTGAAGTCGACCCTGCTGCAGGACGTGATTATAAAAGGGAAGGCCGTTGCCATTAAGATAAAAGGGGATACCACCGAGTACAATGCCGGGAGTTTCGAAATTCAGCCAAACTCTAAGGTGGAAGACTTGCTCAAGCAGTTGCCGGGAATCCAGGTTGACCAAAGCGGGAAGATAACCGCACAGGGGCAGACGGTTCAGAAGGTGCTCGTAGACGGGGAAGAATTTTTTGGTGACGACCCCACACTTGTGACTAAAAACGTGAGGGCCGATATGGTGGATAAGGTGCAGTTGTACGACAAAAAGAGCGATCAGGCAACCTTTACCGGGATAGATGACGGAGAAAGGACCAAGACTATAAACCTGAAATTAAAGGAAGATAAGAAGAACGGATTTTTTGGAAAGTCGGATGTAGGAGGGGGCAATGACCAGTTCTACGAAGGACAGGCCATGTTTAATGCCTTTAAGGGTAAGAAGAAGTTTGCAGTATATGGAACCATCTCGAATACCGGGAAGACCGGTCTGGGCTGGAACGACAACACAAAATACGGAGCTGCTTCGAATGTCGAGTTTACAGATGACGGCGGGATTATGATTATGGGCGGCGGTGGGGATGAGCTGGATTCTTTTGACGGACGGTATAACGGCGAAGGGATCCCCAGTGCAAAGAATGCAGGAGCTCATTACGACAGTAAATGGAATAACGACAAACAGTCTGTCAATGCAAATTATAAAATAGGGTCGCTTGGTGTAGAGGGTTCAAAGGATGTCCTTTCACAGAAAAATCTGTCGGATGGTGTGATCCTCGGTAACTCCAGCCAGTTATTTGATAATTTCGTCACCCGCCAAAAACTGGATGTTACCTACCAGGTGAAGTTTGATACCACCTCTACTTTAAGGGTATCCGTTGACGGTACCGCAAAGAGAAATGAGACCCGGACCAATTATGCTTCTTTCAACAGGAACGGGGACGAAATGATGCTGAACGATGAAAACAGGAGGGTTACGAACAACGGTGATAGTAAGGTTTTCAACGCCAGTGCGCTCTGGACCATGAAGTTTAGAAAAAAGGGCAGGACACTCTCGCTGAATCTTAACGGCTCGATTAACCAGAACGATAGTAAAGGTTTTTTGGCTTCCCGGATCAGGTACTATAAAAACGGGGATTCCACAGGTGTAAGAGATATTGATCAATATAAAACAGGCGATGCTGATAACGAGTCATTTAGGGGCAATCTGACCTATACAGAACCCCTTGCGAAAAATTTTTCTGTTGTATTGAACTATGGGTTTTCGGGCAACAGCAATCAATCAGACAGAAGGTCTTTTAACCTGTCTACTGATGGAAGATACGACCAGTTGGATACCGCATACAGTAATAACTATACCTTCAATCAGTATTCTAACCAGGGAGGGATGATCTTTAACTACAGGAAAGGGCAGAAAACGACCGTCAACTTCGGCAGCCGCGTTTCAGCAGTGAACTTTAATCAGAAAGACGAATATAGGGGTTCCCGGTTTAAACGGAGTTTCACAAACTGGATGCCTGAAGCAAGTCTTCAGCATAGGTTCTCCCAGCAGCGTTCGTACCGGGTAAGCTACAGGGGAAATACTAACCAGCCGGGAATCAGCCAGATCCAGCCTTTGCGTGAAAATACTGATCCTCTGAATGTGACAGAGGGGAATCCAGACCTGAAGCCTTCTTTTACGAACCGTTTTGATATGAACTATAACTCCTACAAAGTGCTGACAGAAAGATCTATCTGGATCAGCGGGTCCTACGGTTTTACGATGGATCCTATTGTGAATAACTCTGTTATAGACTCCTCCGGAAACAGCATCTACAGGTCGTTCAATCTCAAAGACAAGAATTCTACCAACATGTATCTCAGTGCTTATTTCGACCGCAAACTAAAAAAACTTGGGGTCAATGCGGGCCTTAACTTCTATGTAAGTGGTAATACGAGCTATAATTATATAAACAGCGCCCTCAACAAAACCAACTCATATAGTTATTCAGGAGGGATCTCCCTGTCAAAATATAAAGAGAAGAAGTACCAGTTCAATGTATCATTTAACCCTAACTATAACATCAGTGAATCTTCCCTTCAGAAGAACTTAAATAATAATGGGATGGGATATTTCTCGCGGGGGGAGTTTATGGTTTATCTGCCCTGGAAACTGCAATTGTCATCTGACGGGAATTATGAATACCGCGAGAAGACAGAGTCCTTTAACAGCGATTTCAGGCGCTTTATCTGGAATGCCTCTTTAGACAAAACGTTCACCAAAAAGGACCAGTTGCGCTTATCTCTTAAAGGGTATGATTTGCTGAACCAGAATAAAGGGTTTGACCGCTATGCTTCAGGGACTTCCCTGACGGAAACAAACTATACGAATATCAGAAGATACTTTATGCTGTCGCTTATCTGGGATTTTAACAAGATGGGCGGAGCTCCTAAACAATAGAAATATCATGAAACAGAAAATAATTATTCTGAGCTTGTTTTTACTGGTGAGCTGCAATATATGTTTTGCCCAGTATGTACGATTTGTTACGGATGGGGTGATTGAATTTGAAAAGAGCGTGAATATGTACGCCCTGATCAAAAAAGACATGGCAGACAACGCCGGGGATTCATTCTGGCAACAGGCTTACGAGCAATATGTAAAAAGCCAGCCTCAGTTTCTTAAGATGAAAAGTACGCTGACCTTTTCGAAAAATATCACGTTGTTTAAACCTGCGGAAGAGCAGGAAGGGAACCAGCGGCTTTGGTCGAACGATCCGATGGTGAAGCAGAACAATTCCGTATACTCCAACCTGTCGGCCGGAACCAGCATTATTCAGAAGCATGTGTACGAAGAAACCTTTCTTGTTAAAGACAACATTCGCAGGATCAACTGGAAGATAACGGATCAAACGCGGGAAATAGCGGGCTATCAATGCCGCCGTGCCAACGCTCTTATTCTCGATTCCATTTATGTGGTGGCCTTTTATACAGACAAAATTCCTGTGTCGGGTGGCCCTGAATCTTTCTCCGGCCTGCCGGGTATGATTCTGGGAGTAGCTCTTCCGCATGAGAACATCACCTGGTTTGCCACGAAGGTAAGCGACCAGTCTGTGCTGCCTAATGCACTGGCAGCCCCTGCCAAAGGGAAGCAGGTAAACTCCATGCAGTTGAGGGAAACCATCATGTCGGCATTAAAAGACTGGGGAAACTATGCAAAGAAAGCGCTTAAAGCCTTTCTGCTATAGGGCGTCAGATGGTGAACCAGAATGTTGAGCCTTTACCCGGAGTACTGTTTACCCCTATCGTGCCGCCGTGCTGTTTTACTATCTGAGATGCAATATACAGACCTAGGCCCACGCCCTGGAAATACTGGGACGTATCTTCCACACGGTAGAAGCGGTCGAAGATCTGTTTGGATTTTTCCTCCGGAATGCCAATCCCATGGTCGGTTATCTCAATCTTTACTGTGTCATTTTCCGAAGGCTTAAGAGAAATGATTACCAGTTTATTCCCTGGTGAATATTTGAACGCATTGGTAAGCAGGTTGCATATTACCTGGTCCAGCCGGCTCCTGTCTGCAAGAACGGTCAGATGCGGATCTCCGTCTATTCTGATGGAGTGTCTGCTGTCCATGATTCTGAATTGGTCAGCACAGTCTTTTATCATTTCCATCAGGTTAAAACTGGTCTTGTATAGTTCCAGCTGTCCCGATTGTATCCGCGATACATCCAGAAGGTCGTTGACAATATGAGAGAGTTTGTCTATCTGTCTGACGGCCTTAGTTACAAATGGCGACAGGTCTTTCAGGCTCTGCTCCTTAAGGGCAGCTCTTTCCAATAACTGCAGGCATGCTTTTACACTGGTAACCGGTGTTTTTAGTTCGTGGCTGGCAATGCTGATAAACTCATCTTTTTTAGCCATGAGATCTTCAGCCGCTTTTTTATGTATCTGGAGATGACGGGTCTCTTCTTCTGCTTTTTTTCGCTCGCAGATTTCAGCTTCAAGCTGGTCTACTGTTCTCAGGTTAAAAATCATTGGAAGTGCTTTATACAGGGCGAAAACGGTGCTGATTGATACCGCTGCCGTGGCAAAGCGGACAAGTGCACTCAGCCTGTAAGCCGGCCACCAGAAGATCACCGCATCAAGGAAGTGGCTTGTCCCGCAAAGGAAGATAAATGCACTAAACAACCACAGCATTTTTGGAAAGGGAAGGTCTTTCCTCTTGCTGATAATACGGTAGAGAAGGAATGGAATAGCAAAATATGCAGCCCAGATAGCGAAGTCCGACAGAATATACAGCCAGCCATGAAAGTCGCTCCAGATTCCGCAATGCCATCTGGCAGGCCAGCTGTCGGTATTAAATATATGAGTAAAAAATTCTTTTAATTGTCCGCTTAGATCCGCTTTTTGATGATGATCCGGCTTTTGAGGTATACCACAAACAGAAATGCAGGCGTTTGGCTGCTGAGTAAGTGCCCCACTATTTACAATCATATGCGTTAATTAGATTTACCCTTATACGTTGGCCGGGAAAAAAAGATACAGCTTTCTTTAATTTGCACCCTGATCTTTTTAATTCGTTAATTTACAAAATAATATTGTTTATGGAAGGCACGATACTGGTGATAGATGACGAAAAGAAACTGGCCGGACTTCTTTCCCGGATCCTTGAGCTGGAAGGCTACCGTCTTTTACAGGCGTATACAGCAAAAGACGGTCTGAGGATACTCAACCAGGAGGACGTCGACGTTGTTCTCAGTGATGTGAAACTGCCCGACATCAACGGGATAGAACTTGTCCGCTTAATAAAGCAAAGCAAGCCATTTGTTGAAGTGATAAACCTCACGGCGTTTGGCAGCATCGAAGACGGCGTTTCTGCTATCAAAAGGGGGGCCTTCGACTATATCACCAAGGGAGATGATAATGATAAGATCATCCCGCTTGTGGCTAAGGCAATGGAGAAGGTACGCCTGGGAGGCAATAAAGCCTTCCCCCGCGACAAAACCAAAAGGAAATATGGATTCGATCAGGTAATCGGCCGGTCGGCTGCTATAAAAAAGGCGGTTGAACTGTCATTAAGGGTGTCTAAAACTAATACGACAGTTTTGCTGCAGGGCGAAACGGGAACGGGTAAGGAAGTGTTTGCCAATGCCATTCATTATGGAAGTCCCCGGGCAGAAAAAGCCTTTATTGCTGTAAATTGCAGCGGCTTTAGCAGCGAATTGCTCGAAAGTGAACTTTTTGGATATAAAGCAGGCGCTTTCACAGGGGCGCTGAAAGATAAGAAGGGGCTCCTTGAAGAAGCAAATAACGGAACAATCTTTCTGGATGAAATAGGAGAGATGAATCTATCCCTGCAGGCGAGGCTGCTTCGTGTACTGGAAAGTCAAAGCTTCATCAAAGTAGGAGACACAAAGCCAACTACGGTTGATGTGAGAATTATTGCGGCGACTAACCTCGACCTGCAGAGAGAGGCTGAGAAAGGGAATTTCAGAGAAGACCTTTTTTACAGGCTGTCGGTCTTTACAATAGCCCTGCCATCTCTTTCGGAAAGGAGGGAAGATATCGGAATACTCGCAGGATATTACCTGGATGATTTTGCTGAGAAGATGAATAAGCCGCCCTTTTCGATGGACTCCGGATTTATCCGGGCATTGAACACACATCCCTGGAAAGGAAATATACGCGAACTGAAAAATGTGATGGAACGTGTCGCGATTCTTGCAGATGAGCCGGTAGCTACGGCAGATCTCCTTCCTGCAGGTTTTAATGCCTCATTGCCCGACGGGCCTGTTTTTGATATGCAAACCATGGAAAAGCAGCATATTATGAAGGTACTGAGCCATACCGGTGGGAATAAAACGGAGACTGCCAGGCTTCTTGGGATAGGGCTCACCACCTTATACCGGAAGATGGAAGAATATAAGATCCCTGCAGCGAAGTAGTGTCAGCCGGCTGCAGGAATAGCAAAACTGAATTTACTGCCCTCTCCCAATGCGCTTTCTACCCATATCCTGCCGTTTTGGGCCTCTATGAACTCTTTAGAGATTGCCAGCCCCAGGCCCGATCCCGACTTATTTTGCCCATCTGCAGGAATCTGGAAATAACGGTCGAAGAGTCGCTGAATGTATTGATCTTCAATTCCCTTTCCGAAATCTTTTACCGAAAACTCAATCTCACCGTTCACCTGGTTCAACTGGATAATGATCTTTGACTTTTCGCTGCTGTAACGGAGTGCATTCGAAAGGAAGTTGATGAGTACCCACGCAGTTTTTTCAGTGTCTATATTGATATCCGGAAGGTGGTGCCTGCTGATGAGCTCAAGCTGCACGCCTTTCTGTTCGGACTGAAAGCGCATTGCCTCTATGGCATAGTTCACGATTTCAAGGGGATGTGTACGCTTGAGGTTCAGTTGGATGTTCCCTGTTTCAACTTGCGAGAGGTCAAGAAGCTCGGTGGTGATCTTTAGTAACCGGTCAGTATCATCTTTAATATGCGAGATCAGCTCATCCTGCTCCCCGTTTAAATTTCCCACACGCTGGTCTTTAAGGAGCTTCAGGCTCATCTTGATGGATGAGATGGGTGTTTTAAGCTCATGTGATATAGTTGCTATGAAGTTGGTCTTAGCTTCATCCCGCTCCTTAAATTCTGTGATATTCCGTAAAATATACACAGTTCCCGCCGGGACAGAAGTTACCTGGAATGCTCTTTCCGTATCTCCCGCCGGGTAGGCCGGTACCTCTATCTCGCGGCTTTCCATGCTGAAGAATGATTCTTTTCCGTTGGCAAAGATCTTAAGTAACCTGTCGTTCGCGTTTTTATCGAGGATGGTCCTTAGCAGGTCATTCCCGGCGGCTATTTCCGTAGCTACCTGACCTGTTGTTTTTTGCTGATCGAGGTTCAGGATGTTTTCCGCCGCTTTATTAATGAAAAGCACTTCTGCTTTCTCGTTCAGGCCTATGATCGGGTCGTGCATGTTTTCTATGATTGCCTCTATACGTAGTTTTTCAGACCTGATCGTTGCCAGGCTGCTGTTTTCCCACTCATCAAGACGCGAGGCCATTTCGTTGAATGAAGCAGCAAGTTCGGCGAACTCATCATTTGTTTTGAAATGCAGCCTTTGTTTGTAGTTCCTGCGGCTGATCTGCCTGATGCCTTCAGAGAGCTCCCTGATCGGATTTGCAACATAGCCGGGAAAATTGACAACAAAGGTAAATAGTATCAGGAACGTGAACGAGCCTATTAACCCCAGGTAAGCAGCGGCTTTATTAACCGACTCCTGTGCGGCATTGTTCTTCCTCACTATAGCCTGCATGTTAAGGTCTTCAATATTCAGAAGATGTTTTCTTACCCGCCGCAGAGCAGCGTCCCGTCCGGTGGCAGAGGTTGTGCTGCTGTTAAGGATCTTAACCTGCTCCTTAAGTGCCAGCACTTCTTCGCTTTCTCCTTCTTCGGTGACATTGCGGGACTCAGAAAGGAAGTTGCTGTTAAATGTTTTTAATGCTCCGCCCTTAAGAGGAACGTTGTGCTCATTCAGGATCTCCTCCATTGCACGGGTATACCGGAGTGTTTCGTAGTTATCTTTCAGGATCACTTTCGAGCTTTCAGATATCCGGTTGATATAGTAAATGCCCATCGCACCGAATGCCATGATAATGACAAACAGAAAGCCAAATCCCAGTCTCAGCTTGGTTTTTATTTTCATTGTCTTTTATGATAATATAATTAAATCGGTGTCCGTAACAGCGATCTTTCTTAAAAGCTGGCTAAAGATAGCTGTCCGCAGTATTACCTGGAGCAGGTTAAGATGCGGCCTTCCGATACAAATGGTGGTTACCTCGCGTTTTTCTGCCTCCGTCATAATGGTGCGGGTGATCTCATTGCTTTTGATCTTCACTACTTCAGCGCCCAGTTCTGTAGCCAGCTTGAAATTATTGATCAGATGCCGCTGCTTGTCCAGCCGGATCCGCTGCCCGCTTTCGCTGTCTGCCTGGACATAAAGAACGATCCACGGTGAGCGGTAATAAGAAGCAAGCCTTGCTGTTTTGCGGATAACGGTCCTGGCAATCTCCTGGTTGGATGATATGCAAGCCATGAAGCGTTCTGGCCTTAGTTTTATCTGCTTTGGGATCTCTGTATCAATTTTTTTCTCAAGGTGATGAGCAACTTCCCTCAATGCCAGCTCGCGGAGCTGAAGGATCTTGTCTGATTGAAAAAAGTTGCTGAGAGCCTGCCTGATTTTGCTGCTGTCATAAATTTTACCTTCCCGGAGGCGCCCGATCAGCTCATCGGCAGTGAGATCAATATTCACGATCTCGTCTGCCATTTCCAGCACGCGGTCGGGAACCCGCTCAGAGATCTTAACGCCGGTTATTTCCTCCGCTTCCCCGTTCAGGCTTTCGATATGTTGGATATTAAGTGCAGAGATCACATTGATCCCGGCTTCCAGTATATCGGTTACGTCCTGCCATCTCTTCGCATTTTTACTCCCTTCGACATTCGTATGAGCGAGTTCATCGACAATCACCACTTCCGGGTGCCTGCTGAGAATAGACGAAAGGTCCATTTCTTCCAGTTCTTTGCCTTTGTAAAAGATGGCCCGCCGCGGGATCAGGGGAAGGCCTTCCAGGAGAGCATGAGTTTCGGCTCTTCCGTGGGTCTCAATGTAACCGATCCTGACATCGATGCCGTTACGCAGCAGGGCATGAGCCTCCTGTAGCATCCGGTATGTTTTACCGACGCCGGCGCTCATGCCAATGTAGATCTTAAATTTTCCCCGCCTTGATCTTTTAACAAGCTCAAGGAATTGCCGTACCGAATCGTCCCTGCTTTGATCCATCAGATTCTAAAATGCTACTGCGATACTTCCTGTTATGGCAGCATTGTAGTTCACAGGATTACCGTCTCTTATAAATAACTTGTCTTTACTGTCATATACCTTGCCTTCCATTCTGAAAAGGGCGTTTGGAAATGGCGCGTAATCTACGTTCAATGAATAGCCTTTTGTATCAAAGCCTGAGGGTGTTCCTGTAGAAATGATCGCACCATCCTTGTCCCGGTAGTATTCAAATCTGCCGGCCACGGCCCACTTTTCTGCCATCCGGTACCTGACAATAGCCACCGGTGAGACCACATGCTGATAGTGGCTGCTTCCCTTCGTGCTTTGCTGCATTCCGTAATCCAGGCCAGCTGTTAATCCCAGATCCTCCGTCATTTGTACAATGCCATAGAAGTTATGGTAGAACCTCTTTACCCTGACGGAGTCGGCACCTTCTGAACCAAGATAATTGCTGTAGTTAAAAGTGAGACTTGAGGAGGGTTTCCAGGTGAGTTGCAGTCCTCCCGCAGCCTGGCTGTTCCCATCCTGCCTGTTCATCCGCTGCCATCCGTTAAGGAACAAAACAGCAGCAGAAAACTGTCCGTTATTTGTGCTATAGGAGAGCTTCGCCCCTGATTCATAATAAGGGGTATTTTCTGAGGATATATTCCTGGTTAACACCCAGCAGTCTTTCGAAACGGCGCTTTCAAAACCGATATGCGATGAAAAGATCCCCGCATCAAGCCAGAAGTTTGCATTCCCGGAAAGTTTTATCCCCGCATTCGCTTCAAAGATATTCTTAAACACTCCTGGTTCTGCTGCAAGATTTGCGTTGCTGTAGGTACCTGCCATCAGGGCAAGGTTCGCCCGCATATTTCCATTATCGAACGCCGCTTTTACAAAACCCAGATTGAGGTTCACTTCGTTATGCCTGTTATGCGAATATACAAATCCGGGACGGTTATTATCCGACGGTTTATTAAAGTCGTAGCCGTAGTAGGTCTCCAGGTAACCCGAGATTTTCAACGGGTTTTCCTGGGAATAAGAGGTACAGGCTGCTCCTAAAGCAGCGCAAAATATAAGAGCTTTTTTCATTTGAATGATTTGCTTGTAGCAGAAATTACCTTGAAAGGTTGTCAAGGGAACGATTTAACTTAAGAACGTTTACTCTTGAGGGGCCGAACAGGTTGAGGAAGGGAGGTGTTGTTGCCTGATCTACGAGTTCTTCAAGTTGTTCGGCACTGATGCCGCGGGCTTTTGCTACCCTGGAGATCTGAATTCTCGCCCCTGCTACCGATATGTCGGGATCAAGACCGCTGCCGGAGGCTGTCACCATATCAGCAGGGATTTCATTCTTCTTCAACCCGGGATTATATTTCAGCAAGCTGTCGATCCGGTTGTTTACCTCCTTCAGGTAGTCTGCATTAGACGGGCCTTTATTGGACCCTGCTGATCCTGCAGCGTTATATCCAACTGACGAGGGCCTTCCCCAGAAATATTCCGGCCTGGTAAACGACTGTCCGATGTTAGCATACCCGATCTTCTTTCCGTTTTCAAGGATTGCGGCACCGTCACCTTTGCCTTCCGAAAAGCGGGCTATGAAAGCGACAACGAGGGGATAGATCACGCAGAGTAATACCAGCATGATCAGAGTGAGTCTTAGCGACTGAAAAAAATACTTTTTCATTTTATGAATCAAATAAAAAGTGCAACGAGATAGTCAATCATCTTGATCCCGATAAAAGGGACAATTACCCCTCCGATGCCATAAAGCAGGAGGTTCCGGCGAAGGAGGGCGGATGCACCCAGGGGTTTGTAAGCCACGCCCTTCAGCGCCAGCGGGATCAGGATCGGTATAATAATAGCATTGAAGATCACGGCTGAAAGAATAGCGCTCTCGGGACTGTGGAGTGCCATGATGTTCAGTCCCTGAAGCGCCGGGATGGAAGCGATGAACAGTGCCGGAACAATTGCAAAATACTTGGCGACGTCATTGGCAATGGAGAAGGTTGTCAGCGTGCCCCGTGTAATCAGCAGTTGCTTGCCGATCTCAACAATTTCAATAAGTTTCGTAGGGTCATTGTCCAGGTCTACCATGTTTCCCGCCTCTTTGGCGGCTTGTGTACCGCTGTTCATCGCTACCCCGACATCGGCCTGGGCGAGGGCCGGAGCATCATTTGTTCCGTCTCCCATCATCGCCACCAGTTTTCCCTGGGCCTGTTCGTGTTTGATATAGTTCATTTTATCTTCAGGCTTTGCCTCGGCAATAAAGTCGTCGACACCCGCCTTTTCGGCGATGTATTTTGCTGTGAGAGGGTTGTCGCCGGTTACCATCACCGTTTTAACGCCCATCCGGCGAAGCCTTTCAAAACGTTCCTGGATTCCCGGCTTGATAATGTCTTGGAGCTCAATGACTCCCAGCGGCTTCCCGTTTTCCGAAACCACCAGCGGAGTTCCCCCGTTCGATGAGATCCTGGTCACTTCCTTCGCTATATCTTCACTGAACTCATTCCCGGAGTTTAATGCAATATTCCGGATCGCATCGGCTGCTCCTTTTCTTATCCGGGTGCCATCACTGAGGTCCACGCCGCTGGAACGGGTTTCCGCAGTAAACTTTACAAACGTCATGGAAGAGCTTTCCGGCAAATTGAACGCACCCGGACGAAGAGTCTGCCGGGCCAGTTCGACGATCGATTTCCCTTCGGGGGTTTCATCGGACAATGAAGCCAGGAGGCTGCTTTTAACAAAATGCTCTTCAGTTACGCCGGGTAAAGAATAAAAGTGTGTAGCCTTGCGGTTTCCGATGGTAATGGTGCCCGTTTTGTCGAGCAGGAGGGTATCGATATCACCGGCAGTTTCTACTGCTTTGCCCGATTTTGTGATGACGTTTGCCCTGAGCGCCCGGTCCATTCCAGCGATTCCTATTGCAGAAAGAAGTCCGCCGATAGTGGTTGGAATGAGACATACAAACAGGGAGATCAGTGCAGCTACCGTAATAGGAGTATTGGCATAATCGCCGAACGGTTTCAATGTAACGCAGACGATGATAAAGATCAGCGTAAAACTGGCAAGAAGGATCGTCAATGCAATTTCGTTAGGCGTTTTTTGCCTGGAGGCTCCTTCAACCAGAGCGATCATTTTATCAAGAAAGCTTTCTCCCGGCTGGGAGCTTACTTCAACTTTGATCCTGTCGGACAGAACTTTTGTTCCACCCGTTACTGATGATTTATCTCCTCCCGATTCCCTGATCACCGGGGCTGATTCTCCTGTTATGGCCGATTCGTCGATCGTGGCAATGCCTTCGATAATCTCGCCGTCTGTGGGGATGATATCTCCTGCCTCACAGAAAAATACTTCTCCTTTACGTAGTGTAGCGGAAGAACGGGTTTCTACGGAACCATCGGCCTTTATGACTTTCGCAGGGGTATCTTCCCTCGTTTTGCGGAGGCTGTCAGCCTGTGCCTTTCCTCTAGCTTCGGCTATCGCTTCAGCAAAATTGGCAAACAGTACTGTCAGCAGGAGAATCAGGAATATGGTGAGGTTGTAGCCAAAAGAACCTTGTCCGCTGTTGCCGAAAGAATAGACGCTGATATATAGCATGACGGCTGTGCCGATCTCCACGGTGAACATCACCGGGTTTCTGACCATGAGCCTCGGATCTAATTTTATGAATGATTGCTTCAGTGCGGCACTCACGAGTGCCGGCTCAAATAACCTGTTGGATTGTTGTTTCATTTTTATTTAAGCATTGAAAAATATTCTGCCAGCGGGCCTAATGCCAGGGCAGGGAAATAAGATAGAGCATTCAGAACAAGGATCACCGCGAGGGTCATTATTCCGAAGGTTATGGTATCAGTGCGGAGTGTACCTGCCGACTCCGGTATGTACTTTTTCTGGCCAAGGAGCCCGGCGATAGCTACTGGCCCGATGATCGGCAGGAAACGACCGAGGATCAGTACAAAGCCTGTCGAAACGTTCCAGAAAATGTTATTATCTCCCAGTCCTTCGAAGCCGGAGCCATTATTGGCGTTGGAAGAGGTCATTTCGTACAGCATTTCCGAGAATCCGTGAAACCCGGGATTATTGAGCCAGCTGGCCGGTTTAACAGCCCAGTCAGCATGGCCATAGTCTGTATAAACAAAGCAGGCGAGTGCCGTGCCTGCCATGATCAGCAGCGGGCTCAGCAGGGTGATTAACGCCGCAATTTTGACTTCCCTGGCTTCTACTTTATGCCCGAGGAACTCCGGCGTACGGCCTACCATTAATCCGGAAATGAAAACAGCGATGATGAGGTAGATCAGATAATTGAGGACGCCAACTCCGCAACCGCCGTAGAAAGAGTTGATCATCATTGCAAGCATCTGCCATAACCCGGTAAGGGGCATGGTGCTATCGTGCATGCTGTTTACAGATCCGGTGGAAATGATAGTCGTTACTGTACTCCAGTAAGCCGAAGCAGCTGGCCCGAAACGCACCTCCTTACCTTCCATTGCGCCAGTTGACTGACTGATGCCCATCTTCGCAATAGACGGGTTCCCCGAAAGTTCACTGCTGATAGTTGGGATCAGTAACAAAAACAGGCCTGCGGTCATGACCCCGAAGATGATCCAGCCAAGTTTTTTCCGGCGAATGAAGTAACCAAAGGCGATCACCATTGCAACGGGTATGATCACCTGTGCGATCATTTCGACCATGTTTGTCAGATAAGAGGGATTTTCAAGAGGATGCGCGGAATTTGCACCAAACCATCCTCCTCCGTTTGTTCCGAGATGTTTTATGGCGATCATCTGTGCAGCTGGTCCCCTGGATACGTTAACGGTATCTCCCTGTAAAGAGACATATTGGTCTTTGCCTTTATAAGAAGCCGGCGTCCCGCTAAAAGCAAGGATCAGTGCGATGATTATTGAAAGAGGAAGCAAGAGGCGCGTAATGGAGCGTACAAAGAATTCCCAGAAATTTCCGAGAGAAGTAACAGTCTTGTCCCTGAATGCTTTGAACACCACAATGGCTGATGCAATACCCGTGGCTGCACTGGTGAAATGAAGGAACATCAGGACGAAATGCTGGGTGAGGTAGCTGACCCCGGTTTCTCCTGAATAGTGCTGCAGGTTGCAGTTGACGACGAAGCTGATGATCGTATTAAACGACAGATCGGCACTCATGCCCGGATTGCCGTCGGGGTTCAAAGGAAGCTTATCCTGGTACAGTAGCACAAAGAAGCCATAGATCAGCCACACCGAATTAATCGTGAGCATCGCTTTCATGTGTTGCTTCCAGTTCATCTGCTCACGTGGATTGATCCCCGAGAGCTTGTAGATCCCATTTTCAAACGGGCTGAGAAAGTCTGTCCAGACTTTCTCTCCTGCAAATACCTTCGCGAGGTATTTTCCCAAAGGTATCGCAATGACCAGTGTGATCAGGAATGTTGCGGCGATACCAAGTAGTTCTGTGTTCATGATGATTTTTTAGAATTTTTCAGGTCTGAGCAGTACATAGACCATATAGATAAATACTGCGATTGCGATAATAAATAGTGCTGTCATTACTTTAGATTTTTTCGAACCAGTCAACAGTTTTAAAAAAAAGCCACATGCATGCAAGCAGAGCCGGAAGAAGTAAGAATATCATAGTTTTTTCATTTTTAGAGAGCTGTTGACAATGGGGGTGCCAGTTTGATTTAGTGTTAGATAAGTGGTTGATAATAATCTGTTTATTTCGTTTTCTTATTGCGCTGAGGTTTCGGTTTTTTTTCAAAATGGAAAGCTTTTTTTT
This sequence comes from Pararcticibacter amylolyticus, assembly GCF_003130405.1. Lineage (GTDB taxonomy): Bacteria > Bacteroidota > Bacteroidia > Sphingobacteriales > Sphingobacteriaceae > Arcticibacter > Arcticibacter amylolyticus. Next base: position 125,510 of record NZ_QEAS01000001.1, on the reverse strand, counting down.
CATTTTGAAAAAGCCGGGAGTAAACTGAGATTAATTGCCGGAGCTGCGATGGCAGCAGAGCCTTGCAGGACGAGAAAGAAATTTTTCAATTATTATCAATACTTAAAAGATATATGTAATTTTAATCTGCCGCAGCTTAGGTGATGAAATGCTGCAGATATGATCCAAAGCCCGTACCTAAAGGGTGTTTGCTTAAATCTTCAAACAATGACCGGTTTATTTTTTCAATTGATTTGGGTGCTGCCTCTTATCGCAGCGCTGGTACTTTACAAATTAGTTCTGCGGGTTTTCTTCGGGATGGTAATAGTTCCCGATGACCGCATAGGTTTGGTGGTAAAGAAGTTTGCGCTCTATGGCAGCGATAAAAGGCTGCCGGATGGGCGTATTATCGCGACCAAAGGAGAGGCTGGTATGCAGGCTCAGCCTCTCGCGCCCGGTTTATACTGGGGAATGTGGCCCTGGCAATTCGGCATTACAATGGCTCCTTTTACCATAATAGAGCAGGGGAAACTCGGACTGGTAAAGGCGAAGGACGGAGCCTCTCTTGACACAGGACGCGTCTTAGGGCGCCCGGTTGAGTGTGACAAGTTCCAGGATGCACAGGCTTTTCTTGACAATAAGGGGCAGAAAGGCCCGCAAGCAGCATTTCTTACCCCTGGCAGCTACCGTATTAATACATTCCTGTTTGATATTGTGATGGTAGATATTACACAGATTCATGAAAATAAAGTAGGTATTGTTACTACCCTGGATGGGGAACCTCTCGACAAAGGAGAAATCGCGGGTGGATCAGTCGCCGGGCACCGGAATTTTCAGGACCCCATGGCTTTTATCAGCGCAGGGGGAAAGAAAGGGCTGCAGGAAGATGTAATTCTGGCTGGAACTTATTTTCTCAATCCCTGGTTTGTTATTGTTGAACAGGTGGAGATGGTGCATATCCCAATTGGGTATGTCGGCGTGGTTAACTCATTTGTAGGACCAGAAGGAAAAGATACCAGCGGGGATAGTTTTAAGCACGGGAACATAGTTAAAAAGAATGAAAAAGGGGTTTGGGATGAACCTCTCGATCCCGGCAAGCATCCTATTAACATTTATACGCATGCTGTTGAAGTGGTACCTACTACAAATATTGTTTTAAACTGGGCCAACAGCCGCACGGAAGCTCACGAACTCGATAAAAACCTCAGTACGATAAGTGTTCGCTCATCAGATGGTTTTACATTTAACCTGGATGTTTCTCAGATTATCCATATCCCAAGAAATGAAGCACCGAAGGTGATCGCCCGGTTCGGGAATATGCGAAACCTTGTATCGCAGGTACTCGAACCGACTATTGCCAATTACTTCCGTAATTCAGCACAGCGAAGTGATGTCATCGAATTCTTATCAAATCGCTCGCAGAGACAGGAAGATGCCAAAGGGCATATCTGTAAAGTGCTGGCTGACTATAATGTAGTAGGGGTAGACACTCTTATCGGGGATATTGTTCCGCCGGAGGCATTAATGAAGACCCTCACTGACCGGAAAATCGCGGAGCAGGAAAGAGTGACCTATGAAATTCAAAGAAGTGCTCAGGTAGAGCGTAAAGAGTTTGAAAGCGCCAAAGCAGGTGCAGATATGCAGCCGGAAATTGTTAAGTCCACCCGGCAGGTCGAGATCAATACCCAAATGGCTGCGGCAAAGGTTGCTGCAGCAAAGGGAGATGCAGAATCACGGGTGATTAATGCAAAGGCCGATGCCGAGAACAGGATGATCAATGCGAAGGCAGACGCGGAAGCAAAGATTGTCATTGCCAAGGCTGATGCATCTGCAACCGAAGTAAATGGTACTGCAGAAGCAGGTAAGATTAAGGCAATAGGGCTTGCAGAAGCTGAAGTGACAAAACAGAAGACCGAAGCAATGGGTACTGAACAGTATGCTATCGTAAGGGTTGCTGAAGCATTGGCTGTTAACGGGGTTAAACTGGTTCCTGAAATCCTTGTAAGCGGGAAAGAAGGAGGGAACAGCGGGCTTGTAGATGCCTTGATTGGTACAGAACTGTTTAAAAAGCTTCAGAGTGAAAGTGAAAAGAAGGAATATAAAAAGGAATGATGATGTACGCAATAAAAAAAATAAACGTTTAAGTTGTATCAAAGTAAATCAGAACTCTTTATCGGAACGAACGTATAAGTATATATGAAACGTCTGCTCGTTGTTTTATTACTATTATCTTCTATTTCTAAAGCTCAGACAAGCGATTCACTTACCACCGGTATGCAGAATCCCGACCTGTTTTCAACAGAGGAGAATGAAGCAAAGAAAGATATCAGGATGGGACATATAGTAAGTTATATCCCGCCGGCTGTCTGTGTAGGGTATGGTTTTATGGCCTTAAATAACAATGTTCTGAGAAGGGTTGACCGCAATGTTTATAACGATATGAGGGATGATCATCCGAACTTCAGGACTGATATCGATGATTACATGCAGTATTCCCCGCTTGTTGCTGCTTATGCTCTGACCTTTAGTGGTATAAAAGGAAAAAATAACCTCATGGATCAGGCGGCACTAAGCTTCCTTTCCCTGGGGATAGCAAAAGGTTCCGTATGGTTTTTTAAGGATAAAGTGAGACAGCTCCGGCCTAACCAGGAGTCATATAATTCATTTCCCTCCGGGCATACTGCAACTGCATTCGCTGCTGCTGAAATTATGAACCAGGAATTCGGAGACCGTTCTGCCTGGTATGGAATTGCTGCCTATTCAGCCGCAACAGCAACCGGTATCCTGAGGGTGTACAACAATGCGCATTGGTTTAGCAACATTATTGCCGGCGCCGGATTTGGTATTTTATCGGTCAAAGCCACTTATGCCCTGTACCCCCATTTGAAAAACTTATTGCAAAAGAACAGGAATGTCGCCCTTACCCCATATTACTCTGCGTATGGAAGAGGCTTGTCGCTTACAGCGACCTTTTAGAAGGAATTTAACATACTTTTCTCCATAAAAAAAGCCACTCTATGGTGGCTCTGATATTCAGAAAGGGAAGTTCTGACTATAACCCTTCTATTTCATCTGAGGACAAACCGGTGCCTTTTGCAATATCCTCTACCGAAATTCCCAGTTTCTTGAATTTCATGGCAATGGCACGTTTCTCTTCGCGCATTTTAGCTTCAGCTTTACTGCGTTCTTTCAGCTATCATCCGTTCTTTCTCTGCTCCTCTGGCTTCACCTATAGCTTCGCCTCTTTGGAAAAGGAAATCCTTTTCTTCCCGGAAAAATTGACTTACTGCTTGCATAACCTTCTCAAATTGTGGTTGTATACTGCTTCGTAACTGTACAAAGATACGTAATTGTTGAAAGACAGCTAAATATCAAAATGTTCTCTTAACACTTCCCCGTACCGTCGGCTTGAGCTGAGCTTCATCTTTTCTTTGTCTTTCATGACGAAGATCAGCGAACCATTAAAACCTTTCCGGATTTCCGAGATCTGATCTGTGTTGATCAGGGTACTCCGGTTGATCCTGATGAAAGTATCCGGTAGCTTCTCTTCAAGACTTGTAACTGTAAAATCAGTGAGATGCTTTTTTCCGTCGACGCAGCAAAGGAATACGTACTTGTCTTCCGCCTGTATATAGGCTATCTCCTCCGGTTTAACCAAAAGTATCCGGTCCCCGATCTTTACAGTGAGTGTTTTCCGGTCTTTTTTGACGTTTAGCTGCCTCAGAAGCGATTCAATGGGAAGGCTTATTTCTTCCGGCTTACTTATCTTTTCAAGCTTCTTAATGGTAAGTTCCAGCCGCTCCATCTCCACAGGTTTGAGAAGGTAGTCAATGGAATCTTCTTCAAAAGCTTTTATCGCATACTGGTCATAGGCTGTTGTAAAGATCACCCGAGGCGAATGTTTTAACCTTGAGAGCATTTCAAACCCGTTGTATACCGGCATTTCAATATCCAGGAAGATCAGGTCAGGCCTGAGATCTTCAATTTTTTTTAATCCGTCTTCCCCGTTAACTGCTTCACCTATGATCTCCACGGTGTCGCTGTAGTTTTTAAGGAGCCGGATTAACCTGAGCCTTGCCAGCTCTTCGTCATCAATAATAACGGTTTTATATTTCTTACTCATATCGGAGAGGAATCAGGATCTTAATCTGCTTTACCGGCTCATTGGTGATAGATACCTGGTAGTTATCGCCATATAACAGTGAAAGCTTGTCGTAAGTACTCTGCAGTCCGTACCCGGTTTGCAGTTCATCGGGAAAAGGCGTGCCGTTGTCGGCAACTGCGATCTCAACAGACTCACCTTGCCGCCGGATCCGGATAGTGAGCTCACCCTTTTCTGCTGTATTCTTTAACCCATGTTTTAATGCGTTTTCTACGAGAGGCTGAATGAGAAAACGGGGGATTCTGGCGTTCATAAGCTCGTCATCGACATCCAGGTTGAAGTTTATCCTGTCGCCGAAACGTATTTTCTCAATATCCAGGTACGTAATTCCTGTCTCCATCTCATCCCTGATCTGCACCATATCTTCGCTGTTATGGTTGATACTATACCGGAAAAGCTTAGATAGTTTGAGTGTCATGGACTCCGCTTTATCGGGGTCGTGATGAATCAGGCTCGCTATTGAATTAAGAGCATTGTACAGGAAATGAGGGTTGATCCTGGCGTGGAGAGTTGCGAGCTCTGCCTGCGTTTTAAGCTGGGTCAGGCGCATCATGTCCAGCTCCTTTTGTTTGATCTGGTTCTGCAGGGAGGCTCTTTGCGAATGATGAACAAACCTGATGGTGCAGATAATGATCACAACCAGGGCACTGAAGAGCATGTCCTGGGGATGAAAGAAATAGTACGGGACTCCGTGTGTGAACGAAAGAATGAAGAAGGACAGTTCCGTTCCTGCTGCCATACCCAGCAGGCAGGCGACATAAAAGACGATGATGAAAGATATTCTGTCATACCTTAGCTTCAGGAGGGACTGCGCAATCAGGATCGCGTTCATCACGCAGAGCGAGATCATTACACTAAAAATTATAGTCGAAAAGAACATTCTCGGCTCTACAAGCTTCCCCCTCAGCGCAGAAATAAAAAGAGATATCAGGACGCCAATTACAATCCCCCCTAACAGATTGTTAACATTGGTTATGAGCCAGCCCTTATGGGTGTATTTAGCCCCTCTTTCACGCATTTCTTATAAAATATATTATTTGCACTGTGCAAGCAGTTCGTTATTTCTTTCTTTACCCCAGTTTGGAGCCATGCTGCTATCCGGTTTAAAGGTACTGAATTTTGTAGCTGCTTTTTCCAGGAGTGGTTTTGCAGCTTCTTTGCCTCCGCCGAATGCAGCAGGGGTGTAAAATATGTTTTGTCCTTTCACCAGGTAAGGCCTGGGGTTCTCGGGGTTCAGAGCTATCGCTTTGTCTAAGGAGGCGGCAGCGCTTTTCATGAAAGACATCCTGTTCATAGGGTCGATGGACATTTTCATAAACTCAATGTAGCCCCTGACTGTATAGATCTCGCTGTTCCCGGCGGAAAGCGAGTCTGCTTTCGCAATCTGATCCAGCGCTTTGTCGAGAAGAGGATCCATATTTTCCTTCTTTCCTGTAATGCCTGCAATGAGATTACAGTAAGAGGCATAATACGATGGCATCCATTGTGTGTTTTCTGCCCTGGCAATCCTCTCAAAATGATTTGCGGCTGCGGCGAACTCATCGGGGCTTTTTGCCGACTGAAGCAGTTGCAGGCCTTTGCCCATCGCCAGCTGGTACTTTTCAGACTGTGCGAACGAAGTAAACGATACAAAGAGAAGCAGGACGATGGTGTTGAGTTGGATGAGTTTCATGTTCTTTTTAATTATTTGGTTCATGTAAATTGCTTTTAACGTACAAAGGTGTTGTCGCCGATGGTCATCAGTAATCCGATGAAAAAGTCGCGTTGAGCGGCCGGTTGGATGGCTTGTCTGAACTGACCGTCCCGTGAATAGTGATAGCCGTAAACATTGTTGAATCCCGGAACGTTGGTCGCCGACAGGTACACCACTGTAAATTGTTTCAGTATATGAGTAAGATAGCTGACATTGAGACTGAGATTGTTGAAGTTGCCCGTTTTATCCCCCAGGTAAACCGGATTTGCGGGATTAACGTATGTTCTGCCGGTAGCGAACGTGTACGTAGAGCTTATTTGCGAGTTCAGCTTTTCAAAGAATTGCTTGTAAACCACATTTAAGGTATGTTTGGCAGCAAAAGGAGGCACTGCCCTGCTTGGGTAAGTACCGAAGATCCGCCTGGTATCAAGAAAAGAATAAGAGATCCAGTAATCGGCGTTCCGGATACTTTTCCTGTCCCTCCAGAACAACTCAGCACCTCTTGCATAGCCGTTCCCGGTATTACTGAGCTGTCCGTCAAAATCCCTCGTAAGCCTGGAATAATCTTTATAATAAGCTTCGGCACGGAAGGTATAATCAGAGTTGCTGTACTGGTAGTTCAGAATGTAATGATCTGCTTTTTCGAAATCCAGAGGCTGCATAATGAGGTAATCATCTTCAGGATTCTGATAAAATTTGCCGTATGCGAGAGAGACCTGGCTGAACGAACCTGTCCTGTAACCCACAGATGCCCTCGGTGCGATGTTATACTCATCCAGCCAGGAAGAATATTCAGATCTTAAACCAACCCTTGTTGCCAGGTTAGGTGTGATGAATATTTCAGCTTCAGAAAAAGCCGCCGTTAACTGGTCTTTGTACTGCCGGGAAAGCTGGTTCATCTCTTCCGCTCTTTTAAAAGCAAAGCTTTCTGCTCCGAATTTGATATTTGAGAGAGAGGAAAGGTAGTGTGTTGCTACCAGTCTTCCCTGGAAAACCCGGTCCGTCCGGTTGTACCGGTCTTCTTTTTGCAAACCGTCATCGGAGGTATTGCTGAACGCAAGTCCTGCCTGGATCTTCCAGCTCTTTGCCAGGTAGTCCTGGTAGGAGGTATTGATGTACGTGTTTTTGTTGGTATTACTGAAATAGTCTGTCTCCTGAGGGTTTTCTGTATCAGTCACATTAAGCCCAAGGGATGTTCTGCTGAAATCGCTATACCATTTGAACATGCCGGTATCCGATGTCTTTAGCTTGTACTGCAGCGTTGCTCCGTACTGTTCCGGCTCCTTATCCCAATCCCGGTCTTGTTTGATCACTGAAAAGGCAGGTTTCAGATTATAATAGAATCCACCTGTAGTTAGCGCGCTGTTCTTAAAGCGGATGTTCTGATCTACGCCGGCACCAACGGACAGTAAAGAAAGTCCGGTAGTGGTTTTCTCGGGCAGGTCTTTGCTTTCAAGAAGCAGAGCAGACGAGAGGGCCTGCCCGTATAATGCGGAGTAGCCGCCGGCAGAAAAAGAGGTGCCTTTGAACAGGAAAGGAGAGAATCTTCCCCTCGATGCCTGATCGGGCACTTGGGTGTTAAAAGGATTCTTAATCAGCATGCCATCAAAGAACGTTTTTGTTTCCGCTGCTGATCCTCCTCTCACAAACAGCCCGCTTTCAGTAAAGGAGGTCTGTGCTCCCGGCAGAGTTTGCAGGGCACTGATGATGTCGGCATTGGAGCCGGCAGTTGTTGCAACGTCCAGCGAACTCAGGATGGTTCCCCGCTTTTTATCCCCGGTTTCGAATGTTCCGGCGGTGATCGTAACGGCGTCGAGTTCATTCACTTTCTTCCTCATCAGAACGCTGAGGTTTACCGCTTTGCCGTCGAGTTGTAATTTCACGCTATCGTCCTGGTAGCCGGTTGCAGAGTAGAGTAAGATAAACGCTCCTTTCTCTTCTGTGCTGAACAAGAATTTCCCGGTGCTGTCGGAAGTGGCACCGTCATACGTGTTTTTGAGTATGATATTGGCCTGTTTAATGGGCTGGCCTTTCTGATTCTTTATAGTGCCGGATATGATAGCTTGTGAGAACCCGCGGAATGCGGTAAAGAGGATCAACGTTGCAAGTAAATAGTGTTTCATCGTATTGTGCGAATGCTGAACGAAGATGCATCTGCACCAGGTTTATCCGAAGGTTTTCCTGACAAGAGGACGGAAAGCGGAGATAAGCGGAGGAAAAATACAGATAAGGAAAAGGGAAGATTAACGGACGACGACAGCGTCGTCCGTTAATTTCATGTTATTTATCCCACCATACACGCCCGGTTAATTTATCTCCACCGGTGACGGAAGATGAGGCTGCGTTGTAGTTATCGGCATTAGTTAATGCTTCCGCCGCGGGATAGGGGAACCTTCTCGGAATAGTTCCGCCCGTATTGTTATTCGGATATATTACCGGATTAAGCTGGGGATATCCGCTTCTTCGCCAGTTGCTCCATGTCTCGTAAAAATCCAGCATGGTAACGGTATGTGCCCAGTATTGATTATTGATCATCGACAGGCCGTTTGCCGCGTTATAAGGGTGATTGCCTGCAAATTGATCTGCTTCTGTCTCGCTGATAGCCATCGCCTCGTCATACTGGCCGAGGAAGGTAAGTGCATTTTTAAGACCCTCTCGGTAATGTGCTGCCGCCGATCCGCCGATAGCCCATCTTTGAGCGGCTTCTGCCAGCAGGAATTCCGTTTCTGCATACGTCAGGATAAACGTTGGTCCTGTTCTCTTGATCATTCCCGGGCTGGGAGAAGAATAATCAATAAAAGAAGTAAAGGATGGATGCTGCCTGATGTCCTGCGCCGCAATGCCGCTCAGATCTTTCCCATTGGGCATCCCTTTCTGTGCCGATGGCGCAGAGATGGCGTTTGGATTCTGGTCTTTGTCCTTTGTCGATTCGTCGGGGTATAGCCTTGTTACTGCTACTTTGCCCAGGCGTGGATCATTCGTCGCTTTCAGGAAGTTTATAAAGGTATCAGACCATCTTACATAAAAGTGTTCCTGTCCTCCGTCACCTCTCAGTACCTGGCTGTTCCGGTTCTGGGTTACTCTGCCTCCTGATTCGTCGTGTATGATAAAAGCGTTGTCTCCGTTGCCCGTCATCGTGTTGCCCACAGCTTTCTGTGCAAATGTTTTGGCGGTATTCTCATCAACTTTAGTTAGCCTCATGGCCATTCTTAACAGGAGGCTATAGCCAAAACGCTTCCATTTTCCGATATCACCTTTATAAATGGCATCCCCTGTGATCGTTCCGCCGTCATTCCCAAGAGCTGCACTGGCTTCTTCCACTTCCTTGAGTAAACCGGCATAGATGGATTGCTGGCTGTCGTACTTAGGATAATAATTATTAGTGTGATATCCCATGCCGGCGTCTGTATATGGCACGTCCCCGTAGAGATCAGTTATACGCTCCATCACAATTGCTCTCCAGATACGGGCTACCTGGTGCAGATTTTTATACTGAGCTTTGTCCTTTGTTATCTCTATAAGCTCGGTGACGGGTTTAACCTGTTCGGTATACGCTCCTACTGCAGAGGTTCCCCAGTAAGCCGAGGTATAGCCTTCATTGAGAATATATTTATCGCCCGCCCAATAAGAAATAACAGTGGAAAATCCCTGCATCATAGTCGAACAATAAATGAGATTAGCCCGCCATGTGTCGTAAGCAAAGTCGGTGCTTCCTGTATAGTTAAGCTGAGCAGAGGTAAGCAGAAAGTTCGGGTTAAAATTGCCGCTGCTGTAGCTTATCGGGTCTGTATTTATTTCTTCAAAGTCCTTGGTACAGGAAACACCCGTAAACATCGCCAAAAGGACCAGGATATATTGATAAATATTGCTGAATTTCATGATGGTGGTATTTGATAATCCTGACATTATACTAGAGTTTTACACTTAGGTTGAGCCCCATGCTGCGGACAGGAGGAAGTCCCCCTAATTCCAGGCCCGGAAAAGTAGCGTTATAGCTTGACTCGGGATCAATGTTCTCTGTTTTCTTCATGAGTATAAAAAGATTCCGGCCGACAAGGCTGAGGGTTAATCCCTTGATCCTGTTTTTGAAAAGCCGGTCAGGAAAAGCATAGCCGAGTGTCAGCTGCCTGAATTTGATGAAACTTGCATCCTCCACAAACTCTTTCGATACATTGTTGGCATAATTGCTGTAATAAGTCGCGGCATTGATCACTGTTGTCCCCGTTCCCCACGTGCCTTCCCTGTTCTCAAGTGTAGCCTGGTGAAGTCCGTTAATATACCCGTAATAGTCTGTCGCCGAGAAGATTTTTCCACCCCATTTGCCGTCGATAAGTGCACTGAACCTGAGGTTTTTGTATGAAAACTCATTGTTCCATCCGGCTGCCCAGTTATTGATCGCCGAGCCGAACGGTTGAAGGAGGCCTCTTTCAGGAACTCCGTTGCTGCCGCGTACTATCTGCCCGTTCCCATCGTACTGGTAATCGTAAGCCATCACTTGCAGCAAAGGCATATTAAGGATGTGGCTAATAAATCCTACTCCTGAGCGGGAAGTAGCAAACGGCTGGCTCCTGGTTCCTGATGCAAGCGATTGCAGGTTGTTATCGTTATACGAGGTATTTACCGAGGTAGTCCATTTAAAATCTTTGGACTTTAAAATATCAGCAGAAACCAGTGCTTCGAATCCTTTATTCTGTATTTTTCCTGAATTAAGGATTGCACCTTCATATCCTGTTGTAGGGCTTAAGATTACTTTCACAATCTCATCCCAGGACCGTTTAGTGTACCAGGTTAAATCGACAGTAAACCGGTTAAGGAGCCGCAGCTCGGTACCGATCTCGAATTCGCTTGCACTTGAAGCTTTAAGGGAAGAGTTTGGAATGGCCGGGTTGGATATATTACCCAGAGGCTGTCCATTGAGAGCCTCGCTTCTGATGATATATGCAAGCTGCGTGTTATAAGGGTCCGTTGCTTGTCCAACCCATGCTATTCCGGTGCGCAGCTTGCCGAAATTGAGGAAGCCGGGTTTCCAGACCTCTGAAAAAACGAAAGATCCGCTGACCGAAGGATAGAACGTAGAAAGCTTATTGTCCTTACCGGGAGTAGCAAGCGTTGAAAACCAGTCGGTTCTCGCCGTCCCTGTTATAAACAGCATACTTCTGTAGGCAACTTCAAGGCTTCCGTAGAGCGATTGAGTCTCCATGTTGGTGACGCCTCGGGTGACAGATTTGTTTGTCGCATTGCTTATGTTATACACAAACGGTATCGCATAGTCTGAACCATTGTTGGTGGTCTGATCCGATTCCGTCTTCCTGTAACTTGCACCGGCATTTAGTGTTGCCGTCAGATCCTCAGCAGCTTTAAATGATTTGCCTATCAGGACGTCTGTATTAATGTCGGAGAACCGTGTATTCTGTTCAGCTATTTTACCTGCTGCATAATACGCAGTTCCTGATGGTACCACATTTTTGTAAACATCAGTATAGTAGTCCTGTCCCCCTCTAACCTGGAGAAACAGCCCGTTATCAAAAGTGTATCTCAGGCTGGCTGATCCCAGGAAGCGGTTTCTGTTGGTGTTATTCACAAAATTGTATGCAGCAAACCAGGGGTTCGTGTTGTAAACATTTCCTTCATTATAGACGAGTTCTGCTCCGTTAGCCGTCGTGCCTGGTTTCAGATCGTTTACATTAATGCTCGTTGGAAGAAACGTGACATTGAAGTTAGCATTTCCTGCACCATCCGAAAGCATGGGCCTGTTATGAGCCTGCTCCAGGATGTAGTTCGCTTTCGCCTCAACTGTCAGTCGTTTACTGGGATTGAAATTTCCTGAAAGGTTGAAGGTCTGCCTGTTGAGACCCGAATTGGGCACCACAGAGTTATTGTCAAGTGCACTGGCGGAGAAGCGCACTGTTCCTCCGTCAAATGTTCTGTTTAATGCGAGGGTGTTTGTCCAGCTTCCTCCGGAGCGGTAAAAGTCCTCAATGTTGTTTCTTTGTGCTGCGTAGGGCCTTGATACCCCATCGAACTGAACTACGTCAGAACCGTCAAGCTTAGCCCCCCAGCTGGATCCGCCGGAGGTGGCGGCTTCTTTGGCATCAGCCGGTTTCCTGTTATTGGCCCCCTGGCCGTAAACATACTGCCAGTTTGTTCTGTCCATTGCCTGTTCCCCGACATAATTGGAGTTGTATTCAATCTCGTTTCCCTTGCCGCTCTTTGTTGTTATCAGGATTACTCCAGCCTTTGCACGGTAGCCGTACAATGCAGAAGCAGCGGCTCCCTTTAAAACTGAAATGCTTTCAATGTCATCCGGGTTGATATTGCCGATGGCATCGCCCATGTCAGGCGCATTATCCCATTGGCTGCCGCTATTTCCATTAGGGTTTTTATTATTAATTCCAACTGGCTTGTTTTCCATTGGGATCCCGTTAATGACATAAAGAGGCTGGCTTGTCTGGCCGAGACTGGAAACACCCCGGATCAGGACATTGCTGGCGGAACCTGCGCCTCCTGAGGTCGCGCCAACATCAAGGCCTGCCACTTTTCCCACCAGTGAATTGATCATGTTGTTTTCTCTTGCCTGGGTTAAAGAAGCTCCTTCAACCTGGGTGACAGAATAACCCAATGCTTTTCTTTCTTTTTTTACTCCCAGGGCAGTCACTACCACTTCACCTAACTGTTTTGTATCGGGGGAGAGATGAACAGTAAGGAAAGTTCCGGATGAGACAGGTATTTCCTTACTGATATAACCGGTAAAGGAAACTAACAAAATGCTGTTTGGTTCTGCTGTGACCGAAAACATCCCATTCATGTCTGTTGAAACGCCTTTCGCTGTACCTTTTACTTTTATGGTTGCACCAGGCAGGGCTACTCCGGCATCATCCGTTACTCTTCCGCGCACCGCAACGGGCGGAGTGTTTATAACCGGTACTTCGGACATCCCCGGATCAGCCCTGCTTATGGCGATCACATCTTTATCCACAATTTTGAAGCTGAGCGCTGTCTGATCGGATAGTTCATCCAGCAGCTCGGTAATTGTGCGTTCTCTCGAAGGGATACTTACCCGCTTATCCTGATCAATATCTTCCCTGTTGTAGGAGAACCGCATCTGCGTGACTGATTCGATTTGCCGGAATGCGGGGATGATCTTCTCTCCGGTAAATCCTATCCGGATAGTTTGATTAACTTCTGAACCCATCACTGAGCTTGCCAGAAGTAGTAGTCCCAGCAGGAAGATCCGGCCGGATGCATGAGCGTAAATTGGTAGTAGTTTAATTTTCATGCTGATTCGTGAGTTAAAGGGTCTATGATGCTATTGATTTTCTTTGAATTGTATTTGAACCACGTTGTTCTGAATGATATAATCGAATTTTTGAGAGAAGCTTAAGGCTTCCAGTACACTATGAAGGTTCTTGTCGCGGAATTCACCCGTAAAATGTTTAGCAGAAGAAGGTGTGTTGCCGAGTTTTATTTCAACGCCGTACAAATCTTCTATCTGTCCGATCATCTCAGCGAGGCCTGCGTCTTTAAATGAAAGGATGTTTTGTTTCCAGTTATCTATGTCCGGTACCTCAACCTGGTGTTTTTCAGGTATGTTGTCTTGCTTTTTTCTGATCACAACTTCCTGGTTAGGTGTAAGAACGATCGTATGAGGTGATCTGATCCCGGCAATAAACCGCTCGACTTTCACTTTTCCTGTTAAAAGTGTTACCCTGCTGGAGCTTTCTCTTTCATAATTCCTGATCATAAAAGAGGTTCCCAGGACGGTGGTGGAGATATCGCCCGACTTTACAATAAATGGCCTTGTCTTATTTTCTGCAACCTCGAAAAATGCCTGCCCCTTCAGATATACACGCCTTTCGGACTGGTTGAAGTTTTTTGAAAGGACTAAGGAGCTTCTGTCATTCAGAGTGACAATGGACCCGTCGGGAAGCACCATCTTCTTCTTAATAACGGCCTTTTCTTTTGATCTTTCCTGCTTGCTGCTATTTGCAGCAAGTCTGGTCTCCTTTGCGGCCTGGTAACGGAACCAGAATACAGCAAGCAGCAGCAGGCATGCCGCCGCTGCCGCAATGCGGACAGGCAACCTGAATATTTTCTCACTCAAGGGCCGCTTAGCGGTGTGGTGACTAAACAGCGACTTAAACTTTGCTAACTCGGCCCCGTATTGCTGCCGGTCCTGGTGGTCCTGCTGTAATAAATGAAACAGAAACTGCGCTTCTTCTATAGCCTCTTTTTTATCAGGATTGTCAGCAATCCATTTTTCCCAGAAATCTATATCTTCTCTACGGCCCGCTGTGCAGTAATTAAGGAAAGATTGATCGGTTAAGAAGTCTTCTGTCGTGTAATTCCTGTAATTCATGGATGGCTTTTTCTATAAGAGAGAGCCACCCTTCATTTTTACCGG
>NZ_QEAS01000001.1:101890-111251 GCF_003130405.1 Pararcticibacter amylolyticus | reverse complement strand
AACGGATTCCCAGAATAATCATCAGCAGAATTTCGGTTTTCAGAGCTTTAATTGCTTCATAAATCTGATTATAAACCGTTCTCGTGCTTAAAGAAGTACGGGCAGATATTTCTTCGTAGCTCAGATTTTCATAATATTTCATCATGATGAGCTGTTTTTGCCGTTTAGGAAGCTTTTCAAGAGCTTTTTTTACTTTAAGTTGCATTTCCAGCTCGACCTGCGACTGGATAATGTCATCTTCTTTTGATTGTTCAGCATCCATGTGCTCGTCAGTGCATCCTATGCTGATTCTTCCCCGCTGTTTTAATTCAGCGAACAGCATCCTTCTGAATGAAATGATGATATAAGGCCTGAGATTAAAAGGTTGATTCAGATGTTCCCGTTTGTCCCACAGATAGAGGAAAAACTGATTAATGGTGTCCTTCACCAACCCTTCGTCTTTGCAAATAGAGATGCCGTTTTTAATAAGATCAGGATACAGAAGTTCATACATGGTAAATAGTGCCTTTGAATTACCGTTCGAGAAGCTTATCCATAAACTTTTTTCGTTATCGGTCATTATTTGACATATCCGCTTTAGTGTAACAGGTTTGAGATACAAGACCTAAGATAGGTAAATTTCTGTAAGTTAAATTAATACTATGCTTAAACGATTTTAATATGGGATATACCGGCATTTCGCACAGTACTTTATTTTAGCGGGATATGAAAGCTTATTTTATAAGCGGACTGGGATGCGACAGAAGGGCCTTTCAGAGGATCAGGATGCCTGAGGGTTTTGATATTGTTCATCTCGAATGGATCCCACCTGAACCACAGGAAAGTCTGCATGATTACTCCGTCAGGCTCGCCCGCCCGATAGATGCTTCCCTGCCCTTCATCCTTGTTGGACTTTCCTTCGGGGGAATGGCTGCAATAGAAATAAGCAAGGTTAAGCAGCCGGAGAAATTGTTTTTAATATCGTCTGTTTCTTCGTGGAGGGATCTGCCGTTTTTATACAGGTTTTGCGGGATGCTTTCCCTCGACAGGATCATACCGGCATCATGGTTGAAGAAACCGAATGTTTTTATAAACAGGTTCTTTGGACCTCTGAATAAACAAACAAAGCCTCTTTTTAATCAAATCCTTGAGGATACTGACCCGTTTTTCTTAAAATGGGCACTCGGCAGAATCTCGCGCTGGAGAAATGAGCAGGTGCCTTCATGCCTTGTCAGGATCCACAGCAGAAATGACAGGGTATTCCCCGGTAAAAAGTTCCGGACTGGATATATGCTCAGCCGCGGCGGCCACTTTTGTGTCTATACAAATGGTCCGGAAATAAACCGGATCCTTGCAAAAGAACTTCAAACGATTCATTCTCGTGACACTCCTCCGGACTTGTTGTGATTATAACCGCCGGTCGAATAGTATAATCTCCTCTCATAATAAGATGATAGAGCCTGCTGATAATGAGCAGCCCGGTGATTTTGTGAAGCATCTGGTCTTGCGGAGACCATTCAGAAAGTAAGTTTTACATTTCCTGTAACAAATATTTTTCAATTAGTATGGTAGATTCGGGATATTGTGTTTTATTTGCCCCGGTAAATAATTAAGAATAAATTGGGGATTAGCCATTAATCGTGGTTAATGAGAAACGGGTTGCCTGGTTGAGGCAGCCCGTTTCTTTAAAATGTTAAAACATAATTCTTATTTTTGAGCTATCAATAAAATGCATCTGATGAAATCTGTTTTAAAGAAGGTTTTTTATACTCTTTTGTTCCTGGGGTTTAGTGTCTGCAATTCGTTTGCTGTAAATGTAGCGGATAGTGATATCAGTAATACTGCCGGCTCTAACTCGGGCCATATCAACATAAGTCCGTTTATCCTCGTAGTTTTATTCCTGCTCCTGGCAGCTACTGCTCCTCTTTACACAAAGAACAGGAAAGATATATAGCATTTCGGGACTCTTCAATAGTTCTTACCGGATTAAGAGTAATACCCGGCTTTAGCAGATGCTAAGGTCAGGGGTTTCTTTTTTTTGTATAAAAACAAGAAAGGATGACCATGGGGGCCATCCTCTACCTAACCTTATCAAAATAAACTAAACTCTTTATTTCTTTACAGCTTTTTTAACTTTAGTAGTTTTAACAGCTTTTTTCTTTACTGTATCTGTTTTAGACACCGCAGTTGTTTTTGCTGCTTTTGGCTGAACCGGAGCTGCTGAAACTGCACCGTAAGTGAATGCTACTAATGCTAATGCTAAAATTGTCTTTTTCATGATCGTTTCGTTTTTGTTATTTCAAAGGTGCAATACCAATATGAAGATTTCGTGAAGATGAACATGCTTCATAATAAAAAAATCATCTTTATATTAGTATTGCCGGTCCGGAGAGGAAAGCGTTCGGGAATGAAGAAAGTAATAGCTGTTTTGTTGAGTGCATTTTCGTTCCTGATCACCTTTGGTCAGCAAAAGCCACAGTATACACAGTATGTGCTCAACGGCTTCCTTCTCAACCCTGCTCTCGCGGGGATAGAGAACTATACGGATCTGAAGATTGGTTACAGAAATCAATGGCAGGGTATCGAAGGCGCCCCCGTTACAAGTTTTGCATCTGTCAATACACCCCTTGGTAATAAGTTCCTGTATGGAAGTGCAACTGCATTTGGCGGACAGGAAGACAACCCCATGAACAGGAGCTATAAGCAAAACTATATGGCTGCCGAGCCCCACCATGGTATTGGTTTGCAGCTGGCCAATGACAAGACAGGTCCGTTTTCACGTACGGATATGTCCCTAAGTTATGCTTATCACCTCGGGCTCACTGAAAAACTGAATGTTTCGCTTGGGATTTCAGCAGGGCTTTCCCAGATCCGGATCGATGGTACAAAGCTCAATGCCGAGAATCCTGCGGATGCTTCCCTACCCTATAACAGCAGAAGCCAGGTATCGCCGGATGCCGGAGCAGGGTTGTGGCTCTACGGGCCCTCTTTTTTTGCAGGAGTTTCAGCCCAGCAGCTTCTCCCGCAGAAGTTAAGCTTTGCCCGGAATGCCTCGGCAGAAAGCGGGAAACTGGAACCGCATTTTTTTGTAACAGGCGGTTATAAGTTCTTTCTTGGGGAAGAAATTGCCCTGATGCCTTCTGTTATGGCCAAATACGTCCGTCCGGTGCCGCTTTCTGTTGATCTCAATTGCAAGCTCGCATTTACGGAGAAGTTCTGGGTAGGCGGCAGCTACAGGAAAGGGGATTCATATTCTGCCATGACCGGATTTAATATAGGGCACCTGGTTAATGTCAGCTATTCTTACGACTTCACATCGTCTGAATTAAATACGATCACCAACGGGACACACGAAATAGTACTTGGCCTGCTCCTCAATAACCGTTACAGGCTCAACTGCGCGAGGCGCCACTTTTAACAACTCCGTTTACCGTATAATTTCTGTCACTCGCCGGATTCCTGTGCTCCTTGGCCTAAATGTTATTGCCGGCACCCTGCCTGTGCTATACTTTTGAAGAAAAAGCAAGGTTATGAATAACGCAAATTTCAATAAAACAAACCCTTACAGCAGGAAAGCTGCTGGTTTGATATTTCTCCTTTCAGGTTTTATCCTGTTATCACAGACTTTGGGACTGGACACCGGCATTCCGGACTGGATAGTAAGCTGGCCTGTGCTTCTGATTGTTATCGGGATCTATAGTGGGATTAAACATCACTTCCGCAGGGCCGGAGCTTATTTTATGATTGCGATAGGTTCTGCTTTCCTGGCTGAACGGGTAGTACCTGGGATTCATTTCCACCAGCTGATTTTCCCGGTGCTGATACTTGCCGCCGGCCTTCACCTGATGTTCGGGAGGAAAATGATCATGGTAAGTGGTCAAACAAATTTCCCCGATACCGGTAGTAAAACAGATGAACGGATTAAAAACGATTCTCTTTTTCGGGGATAGCCTGACCGCCGGGTACGGGCTTTTCAATCCCTCACTTGAGTCTTTTCCTTCATTGATCCAGGAAAAGATCGATGGTCTAAAGCTACCTTACAGGGTGGTGAACGCAGGTGTAAGCTTCCGATGGTTTCCATCCTTCTGCAAAGGGCTATAAAATTATCGCTGAAACGGTATGGCAGGAACTTAAGACAGTGATAGGCGCCGGCTGATGCAGCTTATTTTGGACCTTTCTGATTGGTATTTCCCCTGAAAGGGATGTTTTGTAAGATCATGTCGATCGCTTCTGCAATTCTTTCTGCGCCCTGCTCTCCTGTTTTAGCTCCCAGGATCCATTCTGTAAACACTTCCTTTCGTTCGTCAGACAGTGCCGAGAATTTTTTGAAGGCCTCGGGTTCATCCTTCAGGCAGGTCATAAAATCCTCTGTTGTGACAAGTGCCGGCTCCGCTGAGTATAATTCAATCTCTACCCAATCTCCCTCCTTCTTTTTTATTGCGTTCCGGATAGTGGCATTTACGGGGAAAAACAACTGTCCTTTACCCATCGGCATGAGGCTGACATTGTTTAGCTCGTATTGATCAATAGATCCTGATACTTTCCTGGTTCCAAAGTGCTTTTTGCTGTCAGGAGAAAGGCCGGGAAGGCGGACGAAGGTCCATCCTCCTTTTCCCGGAAACTTTTCCAATAGTATCTTAGCCTTAATAAGAAGCGTTTGTTCCATCCTTTTGTCAGGCCGTTTTCTCGCCGACGAACTGATCCTCTTTATATTTGAAAAGGACGTTGAATGTAGTGAGGCTTCCGTAAATCCGGGTGATGTATTGCTGAAGATTTACTTTTTCTTCATTCTCCAGGTTACTGCTGTTGATCCTTTGTTCCATCACTCTCAGTCGATCTCTCACCATCACAATTTTGTTAAAGAACTGATCAATAGGAATGTCTTTTGGTGCTAAGCCGGTATTGCCGGGATGCAGGACCATCTTGCCGTTCTTCCATTTATCACCGAGCGGCACTGTTTCTGTCACGTCAGACCATCTCTGAAGTAATTTCTTAAGGGTTTGTTCTACATCATAGGCGCTTACCATATCGGTGTCAGGTACCATTTCGTCGATAACTTCAAGAGGTTCGCTGACGGGCAGCTCTTTATATCCTCCATCAATAAATGTGACCATATAAGCGTCAGATCTTACATTGATCACTACTCCTTTACCATATTTCCCGTGCTCTACGCGCGAGCCGATTCCAATATTGTCTTTCATAACAGCTTGAACTGGTTAAAGAGGCTAATATATAAAAAATGGAGGGTTTAGTAAACAGCAGGGTGCCCTTTAGGGGACACCCTGCTGCTGTCTTTGACAGCCTTAATTATCAGAAGGTTCGTTTTGCTTTCGCATGTTTTCAGCAGACATACTGTCGGACATCAGTGCCGACATACCAGTCTGAACTTTATTCTTAAGTCCCGATATCACTTTGATTTCTCCGTTCATCAAAGCTTTGTAGCCATCTTTCGCTACATCTGCAGGGTCAGAAAGAGTGGTTTCCTGAACAATTGTGGCATTTTCTCCGTCGGCTTTGGCAAAGAAATCGGTGTCTGTAGCCCCCGGAAGAAGAGCCGTAACGGTAACATTTGTGTCCTTCAGTTCGTTGTGCAGCGCTTCTGAAAGAGATAGGACATATGCTTTGGTTGCATGATAGACCGCATGGTAAGGGCCCGGAACTTTTCCGGCTATGGAGGCCAGCTGAAGGATCTTTCCTTCATTTCTCTCAATCATTTCCTTCACAAAAAGTTTTGTCAGGATGGTGAAGGAAGAAATGTTTAATTGTATTATTTCCAGATCTCTCTGTATGTCCGTGTCGGCAAACAGTCCGAACTGCCCCTGACCGGCATTGTTTACGAGAACATCCACCTGGAGCCCGGTGTCTTTTACTTCCTGGTACAATTCAAATGCAGCTTCGGGACGGAAGAGATCTTTTACAACAGGCAGAACGCTGGTCCGGTACTGAAGGGTGAGTTCAGAAGCCGTCTGATTCAATTCTGCCTGGTCTCTGGCAACAATAATCAGGTTGTAACCGTTTTCAGCGAACAATTTGGCCAGTTCAAAGCCAATGCCGCTCGTTGCGCCTGTTATCAGGGCGTGCTTGTTTCTTGTGTTTTCCATGGGTAGATTGTTTTACAATCTACCGCTAAAATGGTGCCAGCCGGGGATTAGTTATTGCCTTCTTTTTTTACCTGAGGCTTTTGATGGTGCCCGCCGGCGGGCTTCTTCTTTTTGTTCTTAAACTTTAGATTGGGGTTCCTGTTTTTTCTTTTGTTTCCTGATGCTCTCACTGCCTTGAATTCCGGCTGTTCCCCTATTTCAGGTGGCAGCGGCATTACCTGGACTTCCCTCCCTATCAGAGCCTCAATGCTTAATAATTTCCGCTGGTCGCGCTCATTTACCAGGGTAATAGCGGTTCCTGTTGTTTCGGCTCTCGCTGTTCGTCCTATCCTGTGGATGTAATCTTCAGCATCGGAAGGAGCATCGAAATTGATTACCAGGCTTATTCCTTCAATATCTATCCCCCTGGAAATAACATCAGTGCCGATCAGAACCTGCAATTTCCGGTTCCGGAAGGCAAGCATGATCTCTTCACGCTCCGCCTGTTCAAGGTCGGAGTGAAAGGCCTCTACCTGGACTTTGGTTTTCTTTAAAGTTTTAAAGATCTCTTTTACCTTATCTTTTGTGGAAGCAAAAATGATGACGCTTTTATATTCCTTCTGTTGCAGAAGTAAGCTTATCAAAGGAATCTTTTGCGTATCCAGCACTTTATAGACCTGCTGATCGATCCCTTCCGCAGGCTGTGATACTGCAAGATTGATTTGCGAAGGATTCTTCAGAATTGTCCTGGCCAGAGTTCTTATCCTCGGAGGCATGGTCGCCGAGAAAAGCACGGTCTGCCTCTTTTTGGGAAGATAGCTGATGATCCGCATGATATCATCGAAAAAGCCCATATCAAGCATTCTGTCAGCTTCGTCAAGAACAAGACATTGCAGGTGTTCCGGTTTGAAAGCTCCGGCATTGATGTGCGCAATGAGACGTCCCGGCGTAGCAATAACAATTTCAACCCCCTCTTTCATAGCACGCTGCTGCTGGCTGTAGACGATCCCGTCTCCACCGCCGTAGACGGCCAGTGAGCTGATCCCGGTGAAATAACCGAGTCCTTCCACCTGCTGGTCTATTTGCTGTGCAAGCTCCCGCGTAGGAGCTAATATGAGGGTGTGAGTAAAGCCCTTTTCCGATTTGGAGATATTATTAAGCACCGGTAAGAGGTACGATGCTGTTTTGCCGGTACCTGTCTGAGCGCATGCTATCAGATCCAGCCCATTTAGAACGACTGGGATAGCTTCCTGCTGTATCAGAGTCGGTTCACGGTATCCCATGCTTAAAATTCCTTCAAGCAAAGGTGTTTCAAAATTAAAATCGTGGAATGTCAATAGTTGTATTGTATATGTTTTATCGGTTGCAATTTAAAGATTATACGTCAATAGCCAAAGAGTGTTTCAGGTTTCGTTCCCGAAGTGTTACATGTTGTTCTGAAGGAGATGAGAACCTGCTGCAAATAGCATCCGGTATTTCGGGAACTAAAAGCTGCCTTTTCTTGATACCTGCCCGCTTTTATGCCGGAAAGCCGGGTCCGCTGGGAGCTAAAATCAGTAAATCAGCAGCTTGCTAAAAATAGTTTTTAATTTAAAGTGCAGCTTGCTCCCTTCTCCAAAAGTGTAAGAGGACATGAAACAGATTGATGAGCCACAGCAAGGATGCCTTACATGCCGTCCCTGCAACTTCCATTTAAGTCCGCCCCCTATATTCCTTCCCTTAAAGAGAAACCCGTTTTAAAGACAAACCCACCTTTAAAGAGAAAACCTCTTTCCCAGAACAAAAGGCGTCCCCTCATCACCATCAGTGCTCAATCTTTCCTTCGCGCTCAACACACCCTCCGGACTCACCCCCCTCTCATTCTCTACAACACCCTCCGGACCGTTTCTTCCCGTGCCACTTCCCGCTATTCCATCCGCCCGAACCCTCCGGCCGCCCCTTTGCTCCCTCGCCTTCCTCTTCTGCGCCACCTCAGCCATCTTTTCCAACAACTCATTCCCCGCATAACACAAGCCCGGGTGACGCCCCCCGGCCTCTTTCCTCACTTTCAGCGGCTCCTGCAACGAAAGAGGCTCCGTCGTCCTGAAAGCCGCCAGGATCGCAGCAGGGCTGAACGAAGGAGTATTGACCAGGCCGCCCCCTGCACCCGTATCACTAACGCCCAGGCAGTCCAGTGAAGCCGTCACCAGTACCATACACCCTTCCGGGATCGTCCCTTCCATCTCAAAGTCCAGCGCCTCCATGTCCTTCCAGTCCGTCACCGTCACATCCTTTACCGCCACGTATTCATAAAATTCACTGCGGAAGTTCAGGGCCGTGACCAGGAACCTCAGCCGGTAGCTGTCTGCCGCCTCTATTACCGCAGAAGGAATTTTCAACCCGCTAAGCTTGCCCCATCCGTCCATCTGCACGCGGACCTTTCCCCCGCTGGTCAGCGAGACCGTGGGCCTCACCCTCAGGGCTTCCCGCAGCGGGCTGTTCGCATTGAACTCGAATCCTTCCAGGCAGCTCAGATCGCCGTCGTGCAGGTCCCTCGCCCCGCGCAGGGCGGTTTTACTTCTTAAGATACTCTGGTAAACAGCGCTGTTGAAGCGGTTCACCATCGCCCCGTCATGCCGGTTGCGGAACACCGAGCGCAGGACCAGGCGGATAGCAGCTGCCGCTGTGCTGGCCACCCCGAACTCACCGGCACTGGCCTGACTGGCAGGGGTTTGCTTTTTCTTTCGTTTGGGAAGGCCCTGCACCACCGTACTGTTGCGGAACCTGCGGAACACTACGGTACCCGCCGTTCCGTGCAGGGCACCATTTCTTTCTAATATTGCCATATTGTTTGTCTTTTGTGGCTGCAGAAGCGTCGGAGGCCCGGGAGGATCATGTTCTCTGAAGGAGGTTCCTGGAGGGTCAGGGGCGCCGGTGCTGCCGGCTATGAGAGTAAAGTTGGGATATTACAGGACAGGGATCAAGTGCTGATTGTTATTTAGATGAATTCTAAATAAAGCTATGTATTTACAGGCTAAGTACCATACAGAACCCGCCTTTTTAATAAGAAAGGCGGGTTCTATGCGGGACTTAAGAGGGAGATGAGCGGCAACGTTCAGACTTTAACCAGGAGGTGGTCAGGGGATGATCTGAGCCTGGATGGGGAGGATCTAAACCCGGCCGGGGAAGATGCCAGCCTGTTCCGTCGCCAGTCTGATCCGAAAAATCTCCATCTTTTATTTACCATATAGGCCAGAGATATGTAATCATATTCATTTGTTGTTAAATAATTAGCCGGCATCTGGCCATCCGCTCATCAAGCT
>NZ_QEAS01000001.1:85692-101836 GCF_003130405.1 Pararcticibacter amylolyticus | reverse complement strand
CCCCCCTTCTGCTTTGATCTGCAGGAAGATAATAGGCTTACGTGCATATTGAAGAAAAAGTGTAATTTCAACCGTTTAATCCTTAAAGTATGAAAGGCCTGTATATAACCTCCTTACTAATCGCATTTTTTCTTTCTTCGGGCTGTGGCCATTCCGGAGGTGGTGGAAGTGCAGATGACACTGTTGCGGCATTGAAAAAGCAAAAGAATAAAACGGATCTTCTTATTACAGATAAATCTCTCGAGGTATATGCTAAGGTAAAAGGGGCGAAGGAACCATTGAAGGTAGAGAATAAGCGTTATCCCAGGGATATTGAAACGACTTACAATCTTCTTCGCGATTCGAAGGGCCGGGTATTATATATTGCAGAAATGCCGTTCAGCGAAACCAGCGACTGGTTTATTGCTTATAAGAGTTATTTTGATACGACCGGAACGCTGTATTCCTTTCAAAGGATCAATAATTTCCTGAACAATGGTTGTACAAGAGGGGCTGCTATGGAAAATATGGTTAAATATTATGATGCTTCTTTCAAGGTGCAGGATTCAACATATACGTTGACCGATACTTACAAGAAACCTTTAGAAAAAGGGGCCTGTAAATTCCCGTACAATTTTCCGTACCAGGTATTCAGAACGGTTAAAGAGTATAAAGAGAGCAGGGGTGTCCCGCTCTCAAATTAGCTTGTTAATCGCCTGAGGGTTGAACTACCGTCCTGGCTTTCTTTCTGAAGTTTCTGACTGCCAGGAGTGCACTTATGATCATCAGAAGAGATCCCAGCAGGAACGGAGCACCCGGAAATCTGAAGGGAGCCGCGGAGCTCGTAAAATATGCGAAAGTGCTCGTCATCAAGGGCGGGCCAATGATCGATGTTGCGCTCATCAGGCTTGTTAATCCACCCTGCAGCTCGCCCTGTTCATTGGCCGGAACCTGTGTAGATATTAATCCCTGAATTGCAGGACCGGCGATTCCGCCGAGAGTATAGGGGATCATAAACGCGAACATCATCCATCCGTTTGTGGCGAGGCCAAAAAGCAGGAGCGCAAGGCTGTAGAGGGATAGACCTACGGTTACTCCCCGTTCCTGTCCTAACTTAGGCAGGATGATACGGATTAGTCCTGCCTGGACAATGGCTGTGAGCAGCCCGATAAATCCCAGTGAATATCCAACCCATGACTCATTCCATCCGAATTTCTCCATCACGTAATAGGTCCAGTTGCTTTGCACGGCATGTGCTGCAATGTAAACCAGTATGAGAGATGCGATCAGCCCGGAAATAGCGGGGAAGCGCCGTAACTGTTTCAATGAGCCAAGAGGGTTTGCTCTTTTTATGTCAAATTTCCTTCTGTTCTCTTTTGGGAGTGATTCCGGAAGAATGAAAAATCCATATAAAAAGTTCAGAAGGCTTAATCCTGCTGCTACCAGGAAGGGGATTCGGGATCCGAACTGGCCTAAAACACCGCCAAGCACCGGGCCAATGATGAATCCAACGCCAAAGGCTGCTCCTATAAGGCCAAAGTTCTGGGCTCTTTTTTCAGGAGTACTGATATCGGCAATATAAGCAGATGCAGCCGTGAAGCTGGCACCCGTGATCCCCGCAATAATACGGCCTGCAAAAAGCCATATGATAGAGGGCGCAAAGGCAAGAAAGAGATAGTCCAGTCCAAATCCCAGCAGGGAGAACAGGAGTACCGGCCTTCTGCCGAACCTGTCACTCAGGTTACCCAGAACGGGAGCGAACACGAACTGCATGAATGAATAGGCAAACATCAGCCATCCACCGTATTCCGAAGCTGTGCTCAGGTTGCCATGGATCATCTCTGTGATAAGTTTGGGGAATACAGGAATAATAATTCCCATCCCGATCACGTCGATGAGTATGGTTAAAAAGATAAATCCCAGGGCCGCTTGTTTTGATTTTTGCATAATGATATATAGAATAGTTGTTCGGCTTTAGCTCTGTGCAACCGGAATGCAGGAGAAAGCACTTTAATAAAAATATGATTTGAATGAAGTGTTGTGGTGCTAATGAGTAATATAGAAATTACTCACAATCAGCAGCAAGGGTAACTGGCATGTTCATAATATGCAAAGGTAGGATATTTTGTAATATTCTATTTACAGAATTTTTCTTTTATAAGGTGTTAAGGGATGAGGCTTATTCGCTGAGCCTGTTTCTCTCCCTGATTTCGAGCTCGGTAATGGTGTACAGGCGTTGTTTGATCTGATCAAGTACCGGGTGCAGCGCTTTCACCTTTTCCTGTATGTCGTTATGCTGGATGGTTAGGTATTGTTCGCTTAGCTGCATCATGTCTTCAAGTGTTGCTTTAAGATTTGACTGATAGCAGAAAATATCGTTCAGTACCTGGTTTTTTTCTCTTTCAAGCCGTTTGATCTCCGCGTTAATAATATTAATGCGATTGATGCTGTCATCATTAATCTCCAGGATGAAATATTTCATCAGCAGTTTTTTGAAGAATTTAATTTCATCTTCGAAAAATTCGATATAGGAAAGCCAGTTCCTGGATGACAGGTACAGTGCCTGCAGGTTTGCTCCTTTGTTGACTGACGGTGAAAGTACAAATGTTTTCATGGTTACATCAATATTTCGGTTTGAAATAAAGTTCCGGTTTATTCAGCGGGATTAAAATGATGCAGATCATGGATTCCATTGATGTAGGGAATAAACTATGTTTTTCATAATGGCTGTTAATCGTTTGTTTTTCAGTGTGAATCAGGCTATAAATAAGGAAAGTCACCGGAAAAAAGCGGGAATAATCATTTTTATCGTAATTTAGGGTTCCGGCAGAATAAGCCTGTGCCGATAAGAAAAGATTAATTTAGAGTTTTTGTAAAAAAGAAATGAAACGCATTTTGTGGTCGGGGTTGATTGCCGGAGTGGTATTGTTTGTGATCAGTTATGGAGGATTGTATCTGGCGATCCGGTTCTTTCCCCAGTTGTTTCTCGAATATAATAATCCCCTGTTCAATTCGGATGGCAGCCGGGATCTGTTGTTCTATTTACATGCCTTTATTATTAGTATGGCCTTGTCGTGGTTCTGGGAAAGATTTAAGGGTTTATTCCACGGAGGATCTGTTTTGCGGGGGCTTGAATTCGGACTGGTTTACGCAATCGTGGCATTGCTGCCGGTTATGTGGATTACCTTTAGTGCGATGGATATTACTATTTCGATGGTACTGAGCTGGTTTATCTATGGATTTGTACAGGCTGTAGTTGCGGGGATAGTGCTGGCTAAGATCAATCCTTAACTAGAGAGATTTCATTCCTAACTGGAATTTGACTGAAAGCTTATTGTCGGTTTGGATCATCCCGCCTAATTTACGGGGCGGGGTGAGGTTGAAATCTGAAAAGTTCACGTCCCGTTCGCCTACCAGTCTGATGATCTTCTGTTCATCCCTGTAGAAGGTATAGTTTACGTCGAACCTCCTGGAGACTCCGGCCAGCTCAATATCAACGAAGCCTTTGATGACGTCATTCGGAGAGCTGAAATCGGGGAATTTACTTAAAGAGATAAATTTGATTTTGAGCTTGGGGTGATCTTTTGATTTTAATGTTTTCCTGAGGTCTCCGGTCATTACCGGGTTCCGGCAATCGAATAGTTTGACATCAAGAGCCAGGGCGCCGGTGAGGGCGACAGACTCTTTGTCTGCCCGGCTTCTACTGACAAGGATAGTGTCGGGGTTGCTGTAGCCGATGATGGAGCAGCTGAAGTTGTTGATATTGGTGCTTCCTTTAACCTGGAGAGTGCCTCCCTTGATTAATACCCATTTTGCGGTCCGCTGATTGGGATCACCTTCTTTAAAAGAAATCAGAACGCTTAGCAATGCCAGCAAGAAGAAAAACAAAATGGGTTTGTGGTAGCGTATCATCTTGTTGTATTAACAGCATTTACTGAAAAAAGTCAGGAGGAATTATCCTGCCTGACTTTTGAAAATGAAAACAGTTTCTTAGAATCCGATAACTGCCTGGATCACATATCCATTGAATTTACCACCGTAGCGGATATCTGTTGCGTCGAAGTCTTTATATTTCTGCACAGAGTATTCACCTTTTAAAAGGATATTGTTTGTTAAGAACCAACCAGCAGCACCTGAGATACGGTCGACTTTAACATCGTTCTGAACTGGAGTTCCAGTGGTTGCGGCTAGATCTGCTTTGACTCCGTTATAGCGGGCTCCTATGAATAAATTCTCATTCTTTCCGAACCTGTAGATACCTTCGATTGCGTATTGGTTTGCATCTCTCTTATCTGCGGCACCATATGCTCTTCCTTTAGCAACTTCGTAAGTTCCGAACAATTCAAGACCTGTATATTTAACAAATCCGTTAAATTGTGCTGCTGTGATCTTTCTGCCAAATCCAGGATTTAAACGTCCTGAAAATGCGTTGTTTGCGTAAGTTGAAGCTGCACCTTGGGCTGCAACAGTTCCTGCATAAGCTGGTTCCATCACCATGAAATAATTAGAACCGGTACGGTCGCCACCATATAAAGTGTTACCAGCAGCGGCAACTGCATTATTATGATATATGGATGCTGCTACTCTCACGCGGAGTTTTTCATCAATTTGTTTGTCGTATCCAACTTTTCCTAAGAATGAAGGCATTTTACTGATACCAGCGGGTGCTGCGAGTAATTGATTGTTGGTACTGTCAATTGTACCTCTGATTGTTCCGCCTGTAGCTCCAACCATACCAAATAGTCCGTTACCTCCGTTGAAATAGATTTCAGCGCCGATTTCGGTAGCGAAGCTGTCCATGATATAGTTCTCAGCGAACGGATTGTATAGAGTTGAACCACCGTCACTTCTGCGGAAGTGAGCATCACCGTAATTCACTTCCATGTGCCCGATCTTGATCGTAGTGAACTTCATCAGATCATCCCAGAACTGGCCCTTGAAAGGAAGTTTGTCGAACTGGATGTATCCAGCCTTTACCCACGTTTCGTTGTGGTGACGGGATGATAAATATGTAGTGAGGTTTAAACGGATGCCATCAGCAAGTAAAGCGTCGAATGTGAGGTTGGCACTAGCATTATTAAAGCCAGGGCTCATGTGATATAAAGGAACGCCGCCAACCCGGTCGGTTTCATGCTTAAGTCCCTGGTAAGCCTGGGTAAAACCGGCTCCGATATTGAATTTTAATCCGTCGAATGTGCCTGTTGCTTCTTTTTTGGGTTCGAATACATTGATGCCGGATTTATCGTAAGCACGCATGTTTTCGAATGTTTTGCCAACTGTTACCTCCTGTGCGTTTACCAGGGCAGGTGCGCCGGCAATAAACAATGCTGCCGCTGCTTTAGCAAAATTAGATTTTAAAGTTGTTTTCATGTTTCAATTATTAAGGTATATTATTATGGGTTTTTTTAATTCTTAAGTTTTAAAGTGTATTCTACGGTTACTTCGTCTCCAACTTTTAGAGCTCCAAGCATGAAAGTAGGAGGGGTGATGCCGAATTCACTCATCTTGATCTTTCTTGATCCGCTAACAGTGACGGTGCCGTCTGCATTTTCTACTGCTTTTCCCTGAAGGGTTACCTGCTTGGTTGTACCTGCTATTGTAAGTGCTCCTGTCGCTTTTACTACTGACTGACTGACTTCAGCAGAGGCCAGTTTGAAAGTGATCGTAGCAAATTTGTCTGCTTTCATCGCTTTGTATGCCCTGGAGTTCATCAGGTCTTCTTTGGCTTTCAGGCTTTTTACAGGAAGAGTGAAATTAAAGGAAGAAATGTCCTGAACCTGGTTGCCTTTGATTGTAAACTGCGCATCAGCCGGTACATTTTGTGCTACCATTTCCCAATCATGAAGATTAGAGGTACCAAGAACCTTTATCGATCCACCCACTGTTTTGTATACCTGGGCTTGTGCTGATGTGCTGAATCCGAAGATTGCAGCGAAAAATACAATAGTTGCTAACTGAAAGTATTTAAGTGCGTTTGAACTGGATTTTACTGTTTTCATTTTATGTGGTTTTATTCAGATATTTAAAATATTTATAGTGCAAATGTAGATTGAGGCGGGATGCCGGAGAATGACTGGACTTACAATAAATAATGATGTTAAACATTTATTGTTAGAACTTCTTTGGCAAATGAAATCAATGTTGTCACCTGTTTATTTCCGGGGCCGGATATAGAGGATGCAATGAAAGACCGGTTGCTTTAAATTTTCGGGAGTTGTACAGTAATAAGATAAAGGAGATGATATTTGGCTTTTATTGGAAAAAATGAGTGGAATAAGGGTAAATTTTACTTTTATTCTAATAATATGACAAGTATCATAATATTTTTTTGGCGTAAGCCCTACCTTCGTGCAGAATTTCAATAAAAGAAACTATGACCAAAAATATTTTTATTGCAACCGCAGAGCCATACAGTGGTAAATCCATTGTTGCGCTGGGTCTTGTAAATATGCTTTTGGGCAAAACCCAGAAAGTGGGTTATTTTAAGCCTATAGTAAATTACGATCCAAGAGAGAAGAAAGATGTTCATATCCAGACGATCGTAGAACATTTCGGCCTTCCGGTTAGTTACGAGGATACTTATGCCCTGACCAGACAGGAAGCGATGCGCCAGATTGAGAGTGAGAGTGAAGGGCAGATGATGGAGACCATCATTTCCAAATTCAAGAAGCTTGAAGAGAGTTATGATTTTACAGTTGTTGAAGGAAGCGATTTTCTTGGAGAAGGTGCGGCTTTTGAATTCGATGCAAATGTTTCTATAGCAAAGAACCTGGGGGCTCCTGCTATTATAGTAGTGTCGGCAGAGAGTAAGACAACAGCTCAGGTAGTTAATTCTGTGCTTACGATGCTCCGGAATTTTGAAGCACGTGAGGTACAGGTGCTTGCCATCTTCGTTAACAAGGTTAAACATGAGCAGGCAGCAGATGTGAGGGAACTTTTAACTGCCCAGCTTCAGAAGGATACTATCCTCGCGGTTATTCCGGAAGATAAGGGACTTTTGAATCCTACGATGAAGGAAATTCATGAAAGTCTCGGCGGGAAGCTTCTGTTTGGAGAAGAATTCCTTTCTAACCAGGTGGATAACTTCGTTACCGGTGCTATGAATGTGCCTAACTTCCTCAGTCATATTAAGGAAAATGTGCTGATCGTTACGCCTGGTGACCGTGGAGATATTATAATCGGCTCGCTTCAGGCTAATCTTTCTACCAGCTATCCGAAGGTTGCAGGGATCGTGTTGTCTGCCGGTTCTATTCCTGAAGAGCCCATCATTCGCTTGATCGAAGGTTCTCAGACTGTTGTGCCGATCATTTCTGTTGAAACGGGTACATTCCAGACCATTACAGAAATTGCTTCTATCAAGTCGAGGATCACTACAGACAACGTTAAAAAGATCCAGCTGGCTATTGACACATTTGATAAATATGTGGATACCCAGGCACTTGACCAGAAGATCATCACGTTTAAACCGGAAGGAATCACCCCTCATATGTTCCAGTACCAGCTTGGTAAATGGGCAAAACGTGAAATAAAGAATATCGTGTTGCCGGAAGGTGATGATGACCGTATATTAAAGGCTGCGGCCCGTCTGATCAGCCAGGAGATTGTGAGTCTTACCATCCTGGGCGATCCTGCTGCTATTGCAGCATCGGCAAAACGTTTAGGCTTGGATCTCGACCTTACTAAGGTAAGGATCATCAATCCTGCTGAATCTGAATACTATAATGATTATGTGGAAACGTTATATGAACTCAGGAAGAACAAGAACGTGACCCTTGAAATGGCACGTGACCTGATGACTGACGTGTCCTATTTCGGTACTATGATGGTGTACAAAGGGCATGCAGACGGAATGGTTTCCGGTGCTGTTCATACTACTCAGCATACGATACGTCCGGCATTGCAGTTTGTAAAGACAAAGCCAGGCATTTCGGTTGTATCTTCCGTGTTCTTCATGTGTCTGCCAGACCGGGTGTCTGTATTCGGTGACTGTGCGGTGAACCCGAATCCTACAGCAGAACAACTGGCTGAGATTGCGATCTCTTCAGCTGAAAGCAGTATTCGTTTCGGAATTGAGCCGCGTATTGCGATGTTGTCTTATTCTTCCGGAACTTCGGGTGAAGGAGCGGATGTGGATAAAGTGCGTAAGGCGACAGAGATTGTGAAGCAAAAGCGTCCTGATCTGAAGGTTGAAGGCCCAATCCAGTATGATGCGGCAGTCGATCCGGTGGTTGGAAAGCAAAAGCTGCCAAATTCAGAAGTTGCCGGACAGGCGAGTGTGCTTATTTTCCCGGATCTGAATACCGGAAATAACACTTACAAAGCTGTTCAGCGTGAGACTGGTGCCCTGGCTATCGGGCCTATGCTTCAGGGACTTAACAAACCGGTGAATGACCTTAGCCGGGGTTGTACAGTGGATGATATCTTTAATACTGTTATCATCACTGCTATTCAGAGTCAGAATAATTAATTAAGTCATAAATAAAGTAAAAAAGAACCAGCAAGACGGATTTTTCCGTCTTTGCTGGTTTTAGAATTTAAGGAAGTAAACGAATATTATTTGCATGAATATTTTTGTAGTAAACTGCGGGAGCAGTTCGATTAAGTATCAGTTGTTTAAATGGCCGTCGACATCTCCGATATGTTCGGGGCTGGTGGAGCGTATAGGCCTTGAAGTGTCGGCAATTACCCATAAGGTTTATCTTGGCGGGGAAGAGAAAGTGATTAAGAAGACCCTTGAGTTACCTGATCATGAGGCTGGAATGCAGGAAGTGGGCCATCTGTTAACTGCACCTGAAATCGGAGTGATCCAGGATCCGGCAGAAATAGAAGCTGTAGGGCACCGGATCGTACACGGCGGAGAGAGCTTTTCTACTACTACGATCGTTACTCCCGAGGTAAAGGAAGAAATTAAAAGGCTTTCTGCTTTGGCTCCATTACACAATCCCGCTCATTATGTAGGTCTTACTGTTGCTCAGAAAATTTTCAGCCAGGCGACTCAAATTGTTGTGTTTGACACCGCATTTCACCAGACAATGCCTGCTAAGGCGTATCGTTATGCCATCCCTGCGAAGTTTTATGAGGACCACGGTGTCCGTGTATATGGTTTCCACGGAACCAGCCACAAATATGTAACAGAGCAGGCTCTTTCTCATCTTCAGAAACCTGATGCCAAGATCATTACGATCCACCTTGGAAATGGCTGCAGCATGGCTGCCGTGGATGGTGGAAAATGTATCGATACCAGCATGGGACTGGGCCCGCTGGACGGGCTGATCATGGGTACCCGCTGCGGTAACATAGATTCTTCTGTGGTGTTCTATCTCGTGTCTCAGCTGGGTTATGATATAGAGCAGGTGGATACATTATTTAATAAGCGCAGCGGTATGCTGGGGCTTACAGGAAACAGCGATATGAGAGATGTGCTGAAGGCAGTGCATGAAGGTGACGAAAGTGCACAGCTGGCGCTCGACATGTACGTTTACCGGATCAGGAAGTATATCGGGTCTTATGCTGCTGCCCTGAACGGCCTTGATGCGATTGTGTTTACTGCGGGTGTGGGTGAGAATGCTGATGACATCAGAGAACTGGTTTGTGAAAATATGGATTTCACGGGAATTCAGCTGGACAAAGAGAAGAACGCGGTGCGTGCTTCTGTTGTTCGTGATGTGAGTACCCCTGAATCAAGGGTGAAGGTTTTGGTTATCCCTACGAATGAAGAGCTTGAAATAGCAAAAGAGTGCTTCGAACTGCTGGAGACCGGAGAATAAATTGCCGGATGGCGTTGAGTCTGCAATGAGGACTTAACGCCGTTCTTTGCGGCCTTATCATTCGCTACCGTAACAGAGCGGGATTCTTCCGCCGTTTGAAGATAAAAGGTGTCCGTTCGTCTAACGGACATTTTTATTTCGTTGCCTTTGTTTAATTTAGAGGCTGATGAGTAAATTAAAAACGGGCCTTCTGCACGCGATCGCCTGGATCGCTATTCTTCTTCTTTTTGCCGGTATTGGGAGCAGGAGCGGAAACTTCAGAGAATCTGTTATTATTTACATCTACTTCGGGGTGATCAATATTTGCCTGTTCTATATTAATTATCTTTACATCCTTCCCAAGTTCTTAAACACCAGGCGTTATCTCGGGTGTACATTCAGCATTGTCTTCCTGATATTGATCTCAGGGATCATCAAATATGGTGTTGCCAGCCTCTTCGCTGACGTGGTGCTCAGAAGTAAAACGGAGCCGCGCGGGTATCTTTCTTTCTGGGAGTATTATACGGGTGCATTCTTCACCGGTACTTTTTTTATTGTACTTAGTACGGTTACCAAGTTTACGCTTGACTGGTTTGTAAATGAAAAGATCCGGAAAAACCTGGAAAATGAAAAGCTGACTGCCGAACTGGCCTTCCTCAGGTCCCAGATTAACCCCCATTTTCTTTTTAACTCATTAAATAACATATATTCGCTGGCTTATCAGCATTCTGAACGGACTCCGGAGGCCATTCTCAAGTTATCGGAGATTATGCGATATATGCTTCAGGAGAGCAATGAACCCCGGGTGGAGCTGTGGAAGGAGATCAGGTATCTTGAAAACTATATAGAGCTGCAAAAATTACGGTTTCGCTCGGATGATAACGTCAGGATGTCTGTAAAAGGGAATGATACAGAGCAAACGATAGTTCCTCTGATCCTGATCCCCTTTGTTGAGAATGCATTTAAGCATGGCGTTACCTCAGATCCGTCTTCTCCGATCATAATAGATATTGATATACAGAACGGAAGGATAGTCTTTACAGTAAAGAATAATAAAAGCGGGATGAACAAGGATCTGACGAGCGGAATAGGACTTAATAATGTGAAGCGTCGCCTGGATCTGCTATATCCCGGAAAATATAATCTTGATATAGAAGAGCGGGGAGAGCTTTACTGTTGTAAATTAGTGTTGGAATTGTAAATGACTATGATACGTTGTCTTGTTGTTGATGATGAACCTCTGGCTCTTGATATCCTGACGGATTATATTGAGAAAGTTCCTTTTCTTGAGCTGGTAAAGGCAACTACAAGTGCTTTTGAGGCATTGTCTCTTGTTCAGAATAATGCGGCAGACCTGGTATTCCTGGATGTCCAGATGCCTGAGCTGACCGGCATTCAATTTCTGAAGATCATTAATGGAAAGTGTTGTGTAATCCTGACCACCGCGTATTCTCAGTACGCCCTGGATGGTTATGAGCTGGACGTTTGTGATTACCTCCTGAAGCCAATTGCTTTTGACCGTTTTTACAAAGCTGTTTCGAAAGTGCAGTCGCAGCTCGCTCCTGTATCGTCTGTGCCCCAAGCTCCTGAAAGGCCTGCCTCGACTGCTCCTGATTTTATTTTTGTCAAAACAGAACACAGGATCCAGAAGATCTATATTCATGACATCCTGTACATTGAGGGCTTAAAGGATTATGTTTCTATTTTCACCCCTGTTGAAAGAGTTATCACCCTTCAGCATATGAAGAAACTTGAGGAGGTTCTGCCCAATCAGCGTTTTGCAAGGGTTCACAAGTCGTTTATCGTATCGATTGACAAGATCGAAAGTATAGAAAGGGGCAGGATCCAGATAGGAGATAAGATCATACCGATAGGCGATACTTACCGTGATAGCTTCTTTAAAAAGATCGAGGACCGGAATATCTGAGGCCTTATCAGGCCTCCACTTCACTTTTTATAGCATTCTCTGCTTCAGAAATGACTTCCTCCGGGGTTTTGCCTGACGGCTCAATTGGCTGAAGAACCTTCCATGTCATTTTTTCTCCAAAACTTAAAGGAAATGTCCCGAAGCGGGTGAGCTTCCATGATCCGGTTATTGCTACCGGGACCACCAGTGCGCCGGGAACCTTCTTGATCAGGGTATTCACTCCTCCTGCTGCAAATGGTTTCATTTTTCCGTCGCGGGAACGTGTTCCCTCGGGAAATATGGCAGCCGACCAGTTGTTATCCCTCATTCTCTGGGCGAGTTTAAGGATTTCGGTGATGGACTGTTTGGGGTCTTTGCGGTCTATATTTGCCGCACCTCCATGTTTCAGGTTAAAAGAAATACTCGGAATGCCCCTGGTGAGCTCAATCTTTGAGATGAACTTAGGTTGGTGGCGCCTGAGGTACCAGATCATTGGCGTGATATCGTACATGCTCTGATGATTGGCGATGAAGATGATCGGCCGGCCGACAGGCAAGTCGTATTTATTGATGAATCTTACCCGGCCGCCCATGACATAGTAGGTTCCAATCAGCAGGTAGTTTAATGCTTCTACAGAAGATTTATGCGCTTTATATCCACCGAGTTTCAGGCTGAGCCATTGGATAGGGTGAAATATTACCAGCAGGAGTCCAAACAAAAGATAGTGAATGGGCGAAAAGATGTAACCAAGGAACTTATTCATTTATCACCTGAAAACCGCTAATTTATGTCAAATTTTTCATCTGTAAAACGTTTTCTGATGGAGGGAGTATCAGATGCAAGGCTTTATCCCTGCAGCATAAGTTTTACCCTGAGTATTGCGGCTACGCTGAGCGAATCGGTAATCTGATTGCTCAGGACCATCTGATATGCTTCTTCAAAAGCTACTTTCCTGATATGCAGCTGCTCTGTTTCTTCAGGTGAGGATTCTCCTTCAGTAAGATCTTTTGCAAGATAAATAATGCCATATTCATCGCTGACAGAGTTGGAAAGGTGGATATGCTGAAGTTCCGTCCAGTCTTTTGCGGTAAGTCCTGTTTCTTCCAGCAGTTCTCTCTTTGCTGACTCGAGCGGGTCAATGCCGTGAGGCCCGCCGCCTTCAGGGATTTCCCAGCTGAACTGGTTGAGGGGGAACCGGTACTGGCCTACCAGCCAGATGTTCAATTGCTCGTCCAGGGCAATGATCCCGATGGCGAGATTTTTAAAGTGCACTTTTCCATAGATGCCCTGTCCTCCTGAGGGATTGATCACGCCGTACTCCGTAACTTTTATCCACGGATTGGTGTAAACTTCAGTTTCTGATAAGATCTGCCAGGGGTTGTGTGTTTCGTCGGTCATTATAAAAAACTCAGGGATCGTTATAATTACATTGTTGTTAAATAAGAAAGCCTTCCGGTGATCAGAAGGCTTTCTTTGCTGTCATGGAATTAAATACCAAAAGACGCTTTTACTTTATCGACATAATCGAGCTTCTCCCATGTGAAGAGTTCGACTTCTACTTTTTTCTTATCGCCGTTTGCTCCTTCGAACTCCTTCACAACAGTCTGTGCTTCACGGCCCATATGTCCGTAAGCGGCTGTTTCAGAATAGATCGGGTTTCTGAGCTTCAGGCGGCTTTCTATTCCATAAGGGGTCATATCAAAGATCTCGGTGATCTTTCCGGCGATCTCACCGTCTGAAAGAGCAGTCTTTGACGTGCCGTATGTATTCACGTAAATTCCCATCGGGTCTTTTACCCCGATAGCGTAAGAAACCTGTACCAGCACTTCATCACATACCCCCGCTGCAACCAGATTCTTGGCAATGTGCCTGGTTGCGTAAGCGGCAGAGCGGTCAACTTTAGATGGGTCTTTACCGGAGAAAGCTCCGCCACCATGTGCGCCTTTGCCGCCATACGTGTCGACGATGATCTTCCGTCCGGTAAGGCCGGTGTCGCCGTGAGGACCACCGATCACGAATTTTCCGGTCGGGTTGATATGATATTTGATATCCTCGCTGAATAACTGCTGAAGTTCGGGCCTGAGGCTGTTTTTTACCCGGGGAATCAAAATGTTAATAATGTCTTCCCTGATCTTTGCCTGCATCTCTTGCTCCCCTGCAAACTCGTCGTGCTGGGTCGAAACTACGATGGCGTCAATCCTGACAGGCTTGTGATCGTCACTATACTCAATTGTGACCTGAGATTTGGCATCCGGGCGGAGATATGCGATTTCATTGCCTTCGCGCCTCAGGTTTGCAAGTTCGATGAGGATCTTATGTGCCAGATCAAGAGCAAGGGGCATATAATTATCAGTTTCATTGGTGGCGTAACCAAACATCATTCCCTGATCTCCGGCACCCTGCTCCTGTTTTTCTTTCCTGTCGACACCCTGGTTTATATCTGCTGACTGTTCGTGAATGGCAGACAGGATGCCGCAGGAATTGGCTTCGAACATATATTCAGACTTTGTATATCCGATCTTCCGAATGACTTCTCTGGTTATTTTCTGAACATCCAGATAGGTAGTGGATTTAACTTCTCCGGCAAGGATCACCTGTCCGGTAGTTACCAGTGTCTCGCATGCGACTTTCGAGTCGGGATCCCATGCAAGGAAATTATCAATCAGAGCGTCTGATATCTGATCAGCAACTTTATCGGGATGTCCTTCAGAAACTGATTCTGATGTGAATAAATAGGGCATAATTTTATTATTAATAAATTAAAGCAGAGGGACTGGTAAATTGCAGGGCGTAAAACAGCAGCAGGTGTTAGCACTTTTTTACGTGGTTGCAATCTTTTCCGTTCCAACGGACAAAGCAAATCAGTCCACTTTGGTAATGCGAATGTACAAGAATTTTTTATTCTCAGGAAAGAAGAAATTTTTTCTGTTCGCAAATAAATGATAACTATGTAGTTCGTTCTTAAATGATTATGGCGGAAGTTTAATCCGGCCAATAATCCTTATTTTTACCGCTATTTTACAGGTGCACTTGAGACAGAAAATTTTATTTATTATCAATCCTATTTCGGGGGGTAAAGACAAGGAGGGATTTCCGTTGCTTATTGAAAAACACCTTGATAAGGAGAAGTTCCTGCCCGATTTTGTTTTTACTGAATATGCAGGTCATGCCCACAAAATAGCATCAGAGGCAGTTGCTGCCGGTGCGGATGTGGTTGTTGCGGTAGGAGGCGACGGCACCATTAACGAAGTTGCATCTGCTTTGGTAGATACCAGTTTAAAGATGGGGATAGTACCCTGCGGTTCGGGCAACGGGCTCGCTTTGTCACTCGGGCTCCCGCTGAATAGCAGGAAAGCGATCGGAGTTATTAACCAGTTGCGCAGTATGGCGATAGACACTGCTGTTTTGAATGAGCAGAAGTTTTTTAATATGGCGGGAGTTGGTTTCGACGCACATATCAGTCACGAATTTGCCGGGATGACCTCAAGGGGGTTCAGGGGATACATAAAGACAGCGTTTTCAGAGATCGTGAAATATAAGCCGGGTACCTACAGGATTGAGATAGACGGAAAGATCGTTGAACGGACAGCTTTTATGATCAGTATTGCGAATTCCCCTCAATATGGAAATAACGCGTATATATCACCCAAAGCCTCGCTAAGTGACGGATTACTGGATGTTTGCGTAGTGAAGCCTTTTCCTCTGGCCCTGTTTCCTGCGGTTGTATTAAGGATGTTTACAAAAACTTCTGATCATTCCAGGTATCTGGAAATAATAAAAGGGAAAAATATACGTATTGTATCTTACGATAATGTGAGAGTACATGTGGATGGGGAACCCCGGGGAGCCGGCAGGGAAATTTCTATTTCTGTAAACCCGTCTTCACTTTCTGTATTATATTAGCTGCATGTCGAAAAAGATCAAAAATGTAAGCGGGGTCGTTTATTCCACGAACCCTGATTTTGAGTTTCAACTTGATACACCCGAAGCAACGGAAACTTTGCCGCCTGAGAAGCAGAACCTTAGGGTTAGTTTAGACAGGAAGCAAAGAGGAGGGAAGGTGGTGACCTTAATTACTGGTTTTTCCGGGACCGAAGAAGATCTTGAGATTCTGGGAAAAAAACTAAAACAGAAGTGCGGTACAGGGGGTTCAGCGAAAAATGGTGAGATTGTTGTGCAGGGCGATTTCTGTGAGAAAATAATGACTGCCCTCAAGGCCGACGGCTATAAGGTGAAAAAATCCGGAGGATAGGGGTATATTGGGGGCAAAGTGTACTTAATACAAGATAAACTGCGTGTTTTTTATCAGCAATTTGCATTTGAAAAAAAAAATGGTTTTTATTGCAAAAAATTGTTCCGGTTTAGAAGACAGTTTTTTTGAAAAGAACGTTATATCCCTATAATTGGGAAACGCTGCGAAGGGATAACGGAAATGTAATCAGAATCACATTTTTTGTTAATTCGAAAGTTATAATTTTGTTATTGTATCATTGCAAGTAAGTAGCAACTATAT
>NZ_QEAS01000001.1:2309-85653 GCF_003130405.1 Pararcticibacter amylolyticus | reverse complement strand
GGCAACCGCACCAAAACCAACAACTGCGAAGAAAGAAAGCACTGGTTCAAACATTTTTGCAAGTCTGACGATCATCATCTGTATTATTATTGGCTTCCTTCTGTGGAAATACGTAATGGGAAATCCAACAAACTTTGAAGGAGGAGATCCTGAAAACGGTCACCCTCTTGCCGGTAATTATTTCGGAATGGTTTACAAGGGAGGGATCATTGTACCAATGCTGATGGGTATGTTCCTGATGGTTATTGTATTCTCCATCGAACGGTTTTTTGTGATTTCAAAAGCTGCAGGAAAAGGAAATGTTGAAGTGTTTGTAAAGAAAGTTCAATCATTATTAACTACAGGAAACATCGAAGCTGCAATGGCTGAGTGTGACAAACAAAGAGGTTCTGTAGCGAACGTAATTAAATCAGGCCTTAAAAAGTACAGAGAAGTAGAAGCTGACGGTACTTTAGATAACGATCAGGCTGCTTTGGCAATTCAGAAAGATATTGAAGAAGCTACAGCTCTTGAAATGCCGATGCTTGAGCAAAACCTGACTATCATTGCAACCCTGGTATCTACAGGTACACTGGTAGGTCTGTTAGGAACAGTAACAGGTATGATCAAGTCGTTCAGTGCGTTGGCAACTGCTGGTGCTCCTGACCAGGCACAGCTTGCAAACGGTATCTCTGAAGCGCTTATCAATACAGCAACTGGTATTGCGACTTCTACAGTAGCGATCATTATGTACAACATCTTTACTTCAAAAATTGATAAGCTTACTTATTCAATTGACGAAGCGGGATTCTCAATTGTACAGACTTACGCTAGTACTCATAAATAATTTGAAAAAAATTTCCCGGATTTATGGAATGTCCGGGTTTTTTTCATCCTCTATTAAAAATGATTAACGAATCATTATAAAATTGAAAGATGCCTAAAGTAAAAGTACCAAGAAAGAGTACGGCTATCGACATGACGGCGATGTGTGATGTGGCTTCCCTGCTGTTAACATTCTTTATCTTAACAGCAACAGCACGTCAGCCAGAGCCCCTTACTGTCGATACTCCTACTTCAACTGTGAAAATTAAGGTTCCTGAAACTGATATCGGTACGATAACAGTAGGTGAAGGGAAAGTTTTCTTTGGTGTGAAAGGTCAGGATATTCGTATTGCGATGCTTGAAAAGATGGGTGAGCGGTATAAGATTCAGTTTACTCCCGAAGAGAAAAAACGTTTTTCTCTTATGGAGAGTTTCGGAGTCGATATTCATCAGTTAAAGCAGATCATTGCTTTATCCGGAGCCGACAGGAATAAACCCGGCTTACAGCAGGGAATCCCTCTTGATTCTGTAGGTCAGTCTCCTTCTCAGATGCACGAATGGCTTTACCAGGCCCGTATTGCGACAAAAGAGATCAATGATAAGCAAATGCGCGTATCTATAAAGGGAGATTCGAAGGAGCAGTATCCTACCGTTAAAAAGATTATTGATATTTTACAGAAACAAAAAGTTAATAAGTTTAGTCTGATTACTTCCCTGGAAGGAATGGATTAATTCAAATAAAATAAAGATATGGCAGAATTAGACACCGGCGGGGGTGGCGGTAAACATAAAGGCGGGAAGGTAAGAAGCAAGAAGCAGTCAACTCGTGTGGACATGACTCCAATGGTTGACCTGATGTTCCTTCTGATCACTTTCTTCATGCTTACCACCACGTTAGCAAAACCCCAGGCAATGGACCTTGCCATGCCGGACAAGAATGACAACAAGCAAGATCAGCTGGATGTTGCTGATACCAGGACGATGACTCTTCTTTTGGGTAACAAGAACAGGATTGAGTGGTATATCGGACTGGTAGATAATCCGAAAACTCCTCCGACAGTTGAAAACTATGGTAAGGATGGCATCCGCAAAGCTATCCTTGACAAAGCCAAAGAAATCAAGGCGGCAACCGGGAAAGATTTGATTGTTCTGGTAAAACCAAGTGATAAGTCAAATTATAGAAACCTGGTGGACATCCTGGATGAGATTAAAATCACCAATGTTCAGCAGTATGCTATCGTTGATATTACCGAACCGGAGATTGGTTTGCTGAAAAGAGACGGGATATATTAGTACCATTAATTAATAATAAAGATGGCAAAGTTAGATATTTATAATCTTCAGTGGATCGACGTCGTGTTTACTGGCAGGAATCAGGCTTACGGGGCATACCAGCTTCGTAAGAATAACGCCAAAACCACGAACCGGGCGCTGATCATTGGAAGTATCCTTTTTATCCTTGCAATAAGCTCTCCGCTTATTATAAAGTATATCAAAGGGTTGACTCCAGATAGTGAAACAGAAGAAAGAGTGATTCAGACGGAGGTGGTATTGACACCGCCGCCGCCAGTAGATGAGCAGGCTCCACCGCCGCCGCCAGCTGCTGAACCTCCAAGACCAAGGGTAGACCAGGTGCGTTTCCCGCCTCCGGTAGTTGTACCGGCTGAAAAGGTAAGAGACGAAGAGCCCCCAACCGTTGAAGAACTGAAGGTAGCGGATCCGGGTCAGAAAACCATTGCCGGAGATCCTAACGCAGAGATCAGGATCGACGAACCGGTTGGTACTGCTCCTCCGACCAAACAGGCAGTTGTTGAAGATAACAGCGTTCACGACTTCGCAAGTATTGAGGAAATGCCTGATTTCCCAGGTGGTATCCAGAAATTCTATGCTTATGTTAGTAAGAACTATGTTTATCCTGCAGCAGCCCGTGAGCAAGGGGTATCCGGACGACTGATTCTCAGCTTCATCGTTGAAAAGGATGGAAGTCTGACAGATATTAAGGTTGTCCGCGACCTTGGAATGGGTACTGGCGATGAGGCAATGAGAATGCTGAAAAAGGCTCCTAAATGGAAGCCAGGTATTCAGAACGGCCGGCCGGTTCGTGTTCAGTATACTTTACCTATCATGCTGAATCTCGAAGGAGGAAATTAAAGAAATGATAGAAAGAGAAAATAGACAAAAATCGCCCGCAAAGCGATTTTTGTTCATTTTTGGGCTGTTCATGTTTGTTTTTTATTTGGTAGTAGGAATGGCAATTATCTTCTGGGATGGCATTCCGCTGCATCTTGAAAAGCAATACCGTATTGTATTTGGCGTTTTTTTGATTGCCTATTCTTTTTTGCGGCTGGTAAGGCTTCTCCAAACGAGAAAGGATGAATGATAGTATGAAACAGTTTATTGCTTGTCTTGGTTCTTTAGCTCTTCTGTTTGCAGCCTGCAACGGTAATAGTAATAAACAGGAGGAGACTGAAACCAGCGGATCTACTAAAATACTGGTGGATGAAAGTTTTTCTCCTATAGTGGAGGATCAGTGGTATGTATTTGAAAATACTTACCCGCGTGCCGATATTCAGTTGGTTTACCGCCCTGAGAATATGCTTGTCAACCAGTTTTTAAGTGACAGTGCCCGGGTTGCCGTCATGTCGAGGCTTCTTACCAAAGAGGAAGCAAGAGTTTTTGAACGGAAAAACATCAAAATAAGGAATACAAGATTCGCAATTGACGCTGTTGCGCTGATTTCGAAGCGTTCTTCTGCTGATTCAGTTATTACTGTTCAGGAAATTATTGACATAATGCAGG
Source organism: Pararcticibacter amylolyticus (assembly GCF_003130405.1). Taxonomy (GTDB): domain Bacteria; phylum Bacteroidota; class Bacteroidia; order Sphingobacteriales; family Sphingobacteriaceae; genus Arcticibacter; species Arcticibacter amylolyticus. The sequence goes on along the minus strand of NZ_QEAS01000001.1, from coordinate 82,050 downwards.
GGAAACCGTCTGAAAGGAAGTTAGTTTTTGATAATCCTAATTCAAGTACCGTAAGATATTTAAAAGATCTGGCAAAAATTAGTAAATTGCCGACTAAAGGTGTATATGCACTTGAAACAAATTCGGAAGTTATTAAGTTTGTACACAATAATTCAGGGGTAATTGGTGTTATAGGTATAAACTGGTATAAACAACCCGGGAAAGAACTCGAGCCGCTGATAGAAGGGTTACGGGTTCTTGGTGTGAAAAATGTTCCCGGAAGCCCTGGTTCTGATAAATATTATAAACCCAGTCAGGATAACCTGGCGATGGAGCTTTACCCGCTCCGGAGGGATTTATATATTATCAACTGCCAGGGGGGAGCAGGATTAGGCTGGGGATTTGCCTCCTTCCTTGCCGGAGAAACCGGTCAGAGAATTGTTTTAAAGTCGGGATTATTGCCTGACAGTATACCTCCAAGAGAAATATTAATCAAATAACAATAAAACGACAGAATATTAAAGTAAACTATGAAAGTGATAAAAAGAGCAGTACAAGCAGGCCTGGTAGGGGTGTTGACGGTGACGGCAGTTTTTGCACAGAATTTGGCGGATGCAAAAAAGGCTTTTGATGCAGAGCAGTATCAGCAGGCTAAGACTATTCTGAAGAAATTGATTGCGGCACAACCAGCTGCAGGAGAAAATTATTTCTTTCTTGGGAATGTGTATCTGAAGACTAATTATACAGATTCGGCCAAAGCAACGTATTCGAAAGGGGTTAGTTCGGATGCCGAGTATCCCCTGAATTATGTGGGCCAGGGCACAATAGAGCTTCTCGCAAAAAACGCTGCAGGGGCAAAAACTAATTTTGATAAAGCCATCTCTCTTGCCAAGAAGAAAGATAATACTCCATATTTATATATGGGAAAGGCTTATATCCTGGCTAAGGATTACACGACAGCCATTACTCATCTTGAGAAAGCCAAATCCATCAACGAGAAAGATGGGGAAGTTTATCTTGCCCTGGGAGATGCCTATATAGGTGATAAGAAGAACAGCGAGGCTTACGGCGCTTACCGGACCGCCTTTGATATGGATAAGAACCTGTTAAGAGCGAAAATTGAATTAGGAAAGAGTGTAAGACGCTCAAAGGCTTTCAAGGAATCTGCTGATGAGTTTAATGCGATTCTGGCTACTAATGCTAATTATGCTCCTGCATACAGGGAACTTGCAGAAACGTATTATGAGTGGGCTAAAGATCAGCCTAATGAGTATAATGCTAAGATGAAGCAGGCACTTGAATTCTACGGAAAGTATATGGATAACACTGACCGTTCTTTAGATTCAAGAATGCGTTATGCAGACTTCCTGATCCTGGCAGGTGAATATAAAGCACTGGAGCAGGAAGCCCAGCAAATGGCGCAGCTCGACAAAGCTAATCCACGTATCTACAGATATCTCGGTTATGCTGCATTCGAGAATGGTCACTTTGAAGAAAGTGTGAAAGCTCTGAATGATTTTATGAGTAAAGTAGAGCCTGAAAGAGTTATCGGACAGGATTACTATTACCTTGGACGTGCAAAGTTAAAAGCTAATGATACAAGCGGCGTATCGTCACTTGCAAAGGCAGTAGCTATAGATTCAGCTTATGCAGAGCCACTCAGTGAGTTGGCAAAGGAGCAGTTTACAGGCAAGAACTACGAGCTTGCTGCTAAATTATATCAGCTTGCTACTTCTAATTCTGCTTCGAAGACAGTTATATATGATCATTTCTATCTTGGAATGGCCTATTACTTTGACTATGCCGGAAAAACTCCTGATGTTCAAAAGGCTAGCAAAGACATTCTTGTTAAAGCAGATTCTGCTTTCAGTTATGTTTCTCAAAAGTCGCCTACAACTCCGGACTCTTATTTGTACAGAGCCCGTGTAAACCGGCTTCTGGATGATGAGCAGAACTCAAAAGGCCTGATGGTTCCTTTTTATGAGAAGTATATCGCTGTACTTGCTGAAAAGCCTGAAGCGATGGCAGATGCCCGTTACAAGAAGAATCTGGCGGAAGCTTACAATAATATAGGTGCTTACTATATGCGAACAAACCAGGCGAAGGCGAAAGAGTATTTCAATAAGACAATAGCTCTTGACCCGACCAACACATACGCGCCTGAAGCGCTGAAGTCCTTAGGAAATTAAATTTAAAAAGAGCCTGGTAACAGGCTCTTTTTTTTATATTTGCCCGAAAAGCAGAACAATACATGAAATCGTCAAGTATGCCGGTTGATTATTTACCTATTATAATCCAGATGCTGGTAGCATTAGGATTTGTACTTTTTACAATGGTCCTTACTCACATGATCGGGCCAAAGAGAAAGACTAAAGATAAGTTAAGCCCTTTTGAAGCGGGTATAGAAGTAGTGGGGAATGCGAGGACTCCGTTTTCAATTAAGTACTTCCTGGTGGCGATACTGTTTGTCCTTTTTGATGTGGAAGTTATTTTTATGTATCCTTGGGCTGTTAATTTCAAAGAGATGGGAGTTAACGGGATGATTGAAATGTTCATTTTTATGGGCACACTCCTGCTGGGATTCATCTATGTAATTAAGAAAAAAGCACTGGACTGGGAGTAATTAGAATCGTTCTAAATAATTAGGCTGCACGTATAGAGCGTGTTATTTTAGTAACTTTGAAGTCCATTCTCATATATGATGAAATGGGCTTTTTTTATTTAAAAGGAGACAAAATGAGTGATATTAAATTAGCAGAAGCACCTGCGGGGATAGAGGGGTCGGGCTTTTTTGCAACTTCTTTTGATAAGGTAGTGGGGCTGGCGAGGGCAAACTCGTTATGGCCTTTACCCTTTGCAACTTCCTGTTGCGGGATAGAGTTTATGGCTACAATGGGAGCGCATTATGACCTTGCCCGTTTTGGTTCGGAAAGGCCCTCTTTTTCGCCAAGGCAGGCAGACATGTTGCTGGTTATGGGAACGATTGCGAAGAAGATGACGCCAGTTTTAAGACAGGTATATCTGCAAATGGCCGAGCCTCGCTGGGTGATTGCAGTAGGTGCCTGCGCCACAAGCGGAGGCATATTTGATACCTATTCGGTGCTGCAGGGAATCGATGAGGTTATTCCTGTGGATGTATATGTTCCAGGCTGTCCGCCACGTCCGGAAGCTATCCTGAACGGGGTGCTGAAACTGCAGGACCTTGTACGGAATGAGCCAATGCGCAGAAGGAATCTGCCAGAATATAAGGAGTTATTAAACAAATACGGAATCCAGTAAATGGGAAAAATAAGTAACCAGGCTGTACTGGAAAAACTCAGTGCAAAGTTTGGATCTAAAATTTCGCTTTCATCAGAACCACACGGACTTTTAACTTTTGAGGCTGGACGTGAGGACATCCTTGAGATACTCAGATTCCTTAAGGAAGATAAGGAGCTGAATTTTAATTTTCTTACAGACATTACGGGGATCCATTATCCTGAAAAGGAGCTGCCAATCGGGGTGATCTATCATCTTCACAGCTTCAGAAACAATGTAAGAGTGCGTATTAAGGTGTTTCTTGAAGACGCAAACCCTTCCATTCCGAGTGCTACCCCTTTATGGGAAGGCGCGAACTGGATGGAGAGGGAAACTTATGATTTCTTCGGGGTAAATTTTGAAGGACACCCTGATTTACGCCGCATTTTAAATGTTGACGATATGACGGTGTTTCCAATGCGGAAAGAATATCCACTGGAGGATCCTAACCGTGTAGATAAAAAAGACTTTTTCTTCGGAAGGTAAAAAAAGACATGAATCAACCCGTTATTATAAATAATCAGGAGCGTAAGGAAACCACTACATTAAACCTGGGGCCTACGCATCCGGCGACTCATGGGGTATTTCAGAACGTGCTGGAGATGGATGGTGAACGTATCGTGAGCGGCGTTTCTACTATCGGGTATATTCACAGAGCATTTGAGAAGATCTCAGAACACCGCCCTTTCTACCAGATCACTCCTCTTACAGACAGGATGAACTATTGTTCGTCGCCCATTAATAATATGGGCTGGCATATGACAGTTGAAAAGATGCTCGGCGTTGTAACTCCCAAGAGGGTAGATTACATGCGGGTGATCATCATGGAACTTGCCCGGATTTCCGATCACCTGATTTGTAACGGAATTCTGGGAGTAGATGCAGGTGCTTATTCGGGCTTCCTTTATCTCATGGAGAAGAGGGAGCATATATATGAGATCTACGAAGAGATATGCGGAGCCAGGTTAACGACTAATATAGGACGTATCGGCGGCTTTGAGCGGGATTTCAATGATATCGCCTGGGCGAAGATCAAAAAGTTTGTAAAGGAATACCCACCGGTGCTGAAGGAGTTTGAAGAGCTTTTTACACGCAACCGCATTTTTATTGACAGAACAGCTGGCGTAGGTGCAGTGGATGCCGAGACAGCTTTAAATTACAGCTGGACGGGTCCTATCCTGAGGGCATGTGGTGTGGATTATGATGTAAGGGTCAATGAGCCTTACAGTTCTTATGAGGACTTTGATTTCGATATTCCTGTTGGTACTACCGGGGATGTATATGACCGTTATATGGTCAGGAATGAAGAAATGTATCAGAGTATCCGGATCATAGAGCAAGCGCTTGAGAAACTGGAAAAAGAGGAGAAGGGCGTATTTCACGCTGACGTGCCAGAGATATATCTTCCTCCTAAAGAAGAGGTGTACAATAATATGGAAGCCCTGATCTATCATTTTAAGATTGTTATGGGTGAGATCGATACTCCTAAGACAGAGGTATATCACTGTGTGGAAGGAGCAAATGGAGAACTTGGGTTTTATCTGGTTAACGACGGGGGACGCGCACCTTACAGGCTGCATTTCCGTCGGCCAAGTTTTATCAATTATCAGATGTATGCACCGATGAGCCGCGGAATGCTTTTGTCGGATGCTATTATTAACATGAGTAGTTTAAATGTAATTGCAGGAGAATTAGATGCTTAAAGTTTCTAACACAGAAGAAATAGTTTTCACTCCTGAGCTTATTACTAAGTTCAACGAGATTGTCGCCCGTTATCCGGAAGGAAAACAAAAATCGGCTCTTCTCCCCATATTGCACCTGGCTCAGGCTGAGTATGGGTGGGTGAGTACGCCGGTGATGGACAAGGTAGCCGAATTCCTTGATCTGAAGCCGATCGAAGTGTATGAAGTTGCAACTTTTTATACGATGTTTTTCCTGAAACCCCAGGGCAAATATGTTTTGGAAGTATGCCGGACAGGCCCTTGCTGCCTTGTTGGTGCAGAAAAAATAATGAAGTATATCGAACAAAAGCTGGAAGTGAAGGAGGGGGAGGTTACTCCTGACGGGTTGTTCAGCTGGCGGGGGGTAGAGTGCCTTGCCGCATGCGGAATGGGACCAGTTCTTCAGATAGGCCCTGAATATACTTTTTATGAGAACCTGACTGAAGCGAAAGTAGATGAGCTGATTGATGGTTTACGATTAAAAACAGCTGAAAAAGCTCAAATAATATAAACGATGGGACGCAAGTTATTATTAGAAAATATAAACGTTCCCGGAATTAACACTTTTGATGTTTACCGGCAAAAAGGGGGATACCGTGCTGTAGAGAAGGTACTTAAAGGTATGTCTCCCGAGGATGTCGTAGAGGAGGTGAAGAAATCAGGGCTTCGCGGCCGTGGTGGTGCCGGATTCCCTACAGGGATGAAGTGGAGCTTTCTGGCTAAGCCTGAAGGTAAGCCGAGGTATTTGGTCTGCAACGGTGACGAATCGGAGCCCGGAACGTTTAAAGACCGGTATCTGATGACCTATATTCCTCATCTTCTGATAGAGGGAATGATTGTTTCCAGCTTTGCTTTGGGAGCAAACACTTCATATATATATGTTCGCGGGGAGATGATGCCCCAGATCCGGATTCTTGAAAAAGCTATAGCTGAGGCAAGGAATGCAGGTTTTCTGGGAAAGAACATTTTAGGTTCGGGATATGATCTTGAATTATATGTTCAGCCCGGTGGGGGTGCATATATTTGCGGGGAGGAGACTGCTTTAATAGAATCTCTGGAAGGTAAAAGAGGGAATCCGAGGATTAAGCCTCCTTTTCCTGCTATTTCGGGTCTTTACAATTGTCCAACTGTTGTAAACAACGTAGAATCTATCGCTGCGACGGTGCCTATTATAAATGACGGCGGGGATGAATATGCGAAACTTGGGATAGGGCGGAGTACAGGAACCAAGCTGATTTCAGCTTCCGGTAATCTGAACAAACCAGGTGTATATGAAATTGAACTGGGGGTACCGGTAGAGGAGTTTATTTATTCGGACGAGTACTGTGGCGGGATAGCTAACGGCAAGCGGCTGAAAGCTGTGGTTGCAGGAGGTTCTTCTGTTCCGATCCTGCCTGCCAATCTTATTCTTAAAACACTAAACGGTGAAAACCGGCTGATGTCGTACGAATCGCTGGCAGACGGAGGTTTTGCATCGGGCACTATGCTGGGTTCCGGCGGGTTTGTTGCATTTGATGAAGACCAGTGTATTGTGCGGAACACCTGGAATTATGCAAGGTTTTATCATCATGAAAGCTGCGGACAATGTTCTCCATGCAGAGAAGGAACCGGCTGGATGGAGAAGGTTCTTCACAGGCTCGAGTATGGGCACGGCAAGCTGAGCGACATTGATCTGCTGGTTGACGTTTCGAAAAAGATAGAGGGAAATACCATTTGTCCTCTGGGAGACGCTGCGGCATGGCCGGTAGCAAGCGCTATTCGTCATTTCAGGGACGAGTTTGAATGGCATGTCAGCAGGCCTGAAGAAGCAATGGATCGTAACTATGGTTTAGCTCATTATGCTGATCCGCTTCCGAAGCCGGAAGCAGTTGCAGCTAATTAAAATAGAAGAGGAATCTTTAACATGTCAGATAAAGTTAAAGTAACAATAGACGGGATTAGCATAGATGTGGAGCCTGGGACCAGTATACTGAATGCAGCCAGGCAGATTGGAGGGGACATTGTTCCTCCTGCTATGTGTTATTATTCGAAGTTACAGGGAAGCGGGGGTAAATGCCGGACTTGTCTTGTGAAGGTGAGCAAAGGATCTGAAAAGGATCCAAGACCTATGCCCAAGCTTGTAGCATCCTGCCGTACTACCGTTATGGATGGGATGGAGGTGCAGAATATCACCTCTCCTGAGGTAGTGGAAGCGAGAAAAGGTGTTGTTGAATTGCTGTTGATTAACCATCCTCTGGATTGCCCTATCTGTGATCAGGCCGGAGAGTGCCATTTGCAGGATTTATCTTATGAACACGGTTCTGAGGCGACCAGATATGAGTTTGATCGCAGAACATTCGACAAAATTGATATAGGGGATAAGATCCAGCTGCATATGACACGGTGCATACTTTGCTATCGTTGTGTGTTTACTGCTGATCAGATCACAGACAACCGGGTTCACGGTATTTTAGGCCGTGGAGACGCTGCCGAAATTTCCACTTATATTGAGAAAGCTGTGGATAACGACTTTTCCGGCAATGTTATAGATGTGTGCCCGGTAGGAGCCCTTACTGACAAAACATTCCGGTTTAAGAACAGGGTTTGGTTTACGAAGCCGGTTGATGCCCACCGTGATTGTCCTAAATGTTCCGGGAAAGTAGCTCTATGGTATAAAGGAGAAGATGTGATCAGGGTAACGGCAAGAAAAGATGTGTATGGAGAAGTAGAAGAGTTTATTTGCAACGACTGCCGTTTTGAGCATAAGAAAACGAGTGACTGGGTGATTGAGGGACCGAGGAAGATTTCTCCGCATTCTGTTATTTCAGCTAATCATTATGAACGACTGACACCTCCTTCAGTTGTGAGGAAGAACCCTGCACTTTTAGAGTCTAATAAAGAGCAGTTTGAACGTGTAACAAAACTTTAATGGAATACGCATTTGTTTTAGAGAAGTTAATACTTGTAACAGTAATATTCCTTATAACATTAGGAATTGCTGCATATTCTACGCTGGCCGAGAGGAAGATCGCAGGCTTCATCCAGGGACGTGTGGGTCCTCATCGTGCAGGGCCATGGGGGATGTTCCAGCCTCTTGCTGATGGTGGAAAGATGTTCTTTAAAGAGGAGATCATTCCTGCTGAATCCAACCGCTTTCTTTTTATAGCCGGCCCGTCCCTTGCGTTGCTGACTGCCAGTATCGGAAGTGCTGTAATACCCTGGGGAAGAGCACTGACCATAGGAGGAAGGACTATTGAACTGCAGGTTACGGATATCAATGTAGGGTTACTTTATATTTTCGGTGTCGTATCGCTGGGTGTCTACGGAATTATGATAGGCGGATGGGCATCCAATAATAAGTATTCCCTGATGGGCGCCATCAGAGCGGCTTCCCAGAATATCAGCTATGAAATTGCTATGGGACTTTCCATTATAGCCTTGTTAATGGTTACAGGAACCCTTTCATTGAAAGGCATTGCAGCACAGCAGGATGGTTTCTGGGCTGACGGATGGTTCACGTGGAACGTTTTCAAGCAGCCCCTGAGTTTCCTGATATTCATTGTATGTGCTTTCGCAGAATGTAACCGTACGCCATTTGACCTTCCCGAGAGTGAAAATGAGCTGGTTGCCGGTTATCATACTGAATACTCCGGCTTTAAGCTGGGAGCGTTCCTCTTCGCGGAGTACATTAATATGTTTGTATCCTCTGCTGTTATGTCGACTTTGTATTTTGGCGGGTATAATTTCCCCTTTATGCACGACCTCGGCTTGTCTGAGAATGTAGTGGCGATTCTGGGAGTACTGGCCCTTTTTGCAAAAATATTTTTCTTTATTTTCTTTTTTATGTGGATACGCTGGACTATCCCCCGTTTCCGTTACGACCAGCTGATGAATTTGGGCTGGAAGACATTAATCCCGCTGGCTATAGCCAATATCGTGATTACGGGAATCTGGATGACAGTAAAGGATTTAATTTAATAAAGCGTAAGCTTTACAGGAAGGCTATTTATGGAATCATTAAGTAACAGAAAGAAAGTATTAGAACAGAAGCCAATGAGTTTCTCGGAGAGGATCTATCTTCCTTCCATACTCAAAGGACTGGCTATTACTTTCAAGCATATATTTAAAAAGAGAGAAACCATTTTTTATCCGGAGCAGGAACGCCCGGTGTCGGAAAACTGGAGAGGGCTGCATTCCTTAAAGAGGGATGAGAAAGGAAGGGAGAGATGTACGGCTTGCGGATTATGTGCTCTTGCCTGCCCTGCTGAGGCCATTACGATGGTTGCGGCTGAGCGCAAAAAAGGAGAGGAGGGGCTTTACAGAGAGGAAAAGTACGCTGCTGTTTATGAGATAAACATGCTCCGTTGTATCTTCTGCGGCTTATGTGAAGAAGCCTGCCCTAAAGAGGCTATCTACCTGGACGGTCCTATTGTTGAGGCAGATTATCTCAGGAAGGACTTCATCTTTGGAAAAGATAAGCTGGTTGAGGCCCCGTTGAAATCGTAAAAAATTATACCTTTGACCACTTCTTAAAGTGGCAAAGTAAAACCATAGAATTAATGAACTTATTCTATTTAATTGCTTTTTTATCAGTCTTTTTTTCACTGCTGGTGATTTTTTCGAAAAATCCGGTATACAGTGTTTTGTACCTGATCATCACATTTTTCACTTTCACCATTCACTATGTATTGTTGAATGCGCAGTTCCTGGCTATCGTAAATTTTATCGTTTACATGGGAGCCATTATGGTGTTGTTCCTTTTTGTGCTGATGTTGCTGAACCTGAACAAGGACTCAGAACCATTAAAATCGAACATCGTGAAGATTGCGGGGGTAGTTGCCGGTATGTGTTTGCTGGTAACGCTGGCCGGGTCAGTGAAAGCTTTAAACGTGTCTGATCCTTTGGTACTGAAGAACCCGGACATTGGCCTTGTTCAGAATCTGGGAAAGGTTTTGTTCAAGGATTTCCTTCTCCCATTTGAAGTTTCCTCCATTCTGCTTTTGGCAGCCATGGTAGGAGCTGTATTACTTGCCAAGAAAGATCCAAAGAAAGTGTAATGGAAACAGTAACTCAAACAATACAGGGCGTTCCTTTAAATCATTATATCATATTAAGTGCCGTTATTTTCTCGATCGGCGTAATGGGGGTTTTGATCCGGAGAAACGCTATCGTTATTTTCATGTCGGTGGAATTGATGCTTAACGCTGTCAATTTATTGCTTACCGCATTCTCTGCATACAGGGGAGATCCGGCAGGACAGGTTTTTGTGTTTTTCATTATGGCGCTGGCTGCGGCGGAAGTTGCTGTAGGGCTTGCCATTATCGTGATGATTTACAGGAATACAAATTCTACTGATATAAATGTATTGAACAGGCTTAAGTGGTAAACCACGTTTTGCAGGCCTTTATTTAGGATAATAGTTAACTTTTTTATACGAACAGGGTTCATGTCGGCGATAAATTTAGTCTGGTTAGTTCCTTTATTTCCTTTGATCGGTTTCCTGATTAACGGATTTGGAAGGAATGTATTACCAAAGAGTATTGTTGGATTAGTAGGTTGCTTGTCTGTACTTTTATCATTTGGCTTAAGTACAGCTATATTTTTTGAATTAGAAAAATCGGGTGCAACTGCGTATTACGTACCTTTGTTTAACTGGATTCAAACAGGATCTCTTTCGATCCCATTTTCGTTCCAGGTTGATCATCTTAGTTCTTTAATGTTGCTGATCGTTACGGGGATAGGCTTTTTAATCCACGTTTATTCCATTGGTTACATGCATCATGATAAAGGATATGCAAAGTTCTTTTCCTACCTGAACCTGTTTGTTTTCTTCATGCTGCTTCTGGTTCTCGGTTCAAACTATGTTGTACTGTTCATTGGCTGGGAAGGGGTCGGGCTCTGCTCTTATCTTCTTATCGGCTTTTGGTATAAGAACAGCTCATATGCAAGTGCGGCAAAGAAGGCATTTGTTATGAACCGTATCGGAGACCTGGGTTTTCTGATCGCCATATTTGTCATATTCAGGATTTTCGGTTCGATTGAATTTGGTGAAGTCTTTACGAAAGCTGCGGAAATGAAGGTCGGCTCACCTGTAATGGTCCTGATCACTATGCTGCTTTTTGTTGGAGCAACCGGAAAATCAGCGCAGATTCCTCTTTTTACATGGTTGCCTGATGCAATGGCCGGACCTACGCCCGTCTCAGCTCTGATCCATGCTGCTACGATGGTAACAGCAGGGATTTATATGATAGCACGTTCTAATGTCCTGTTCATGCTTGCCCCGCTTACTATGAATGTCATAGCAATTGTCGGGCTTGCTACAGCAATTCTGGCTGCTACGATAGCCATTACGCAGACGGATATAAAGAAGGTTCTGGCATACTCAACTGTTTCGCAGCTGGGGTATATGTTTTTAGGACTGGGTGTTGGTGCATATACAGGAGCTTTCTTCCATGTGATCACTCATGCATTCTTTAAGGCACTTCTTTTCCTTGGAGCCGGATCTGTTATCCACGCAATGAGTAATGAGCAGGATATGAGATTAATGGGCGGATTGAGGAAAAAGCTTCCGGTTACCTTTATAACAATGTTAGCAGGAACAATCGCTATATCCGGGATACCCCCTTTTTCCGGATTTTTCTCTAAAGATGAGATCCTTGCAAACGCTTATGAGCATAACAAGATCTTCTGGGTAATTGGTGTTATCGGTGCTGTCTTTACTGCCTTTTATATGTTCCGGATGATGTTCCTGACATTTTATGGCAAGTTCAGGGGAACACATGAGCAGGAGCATCATGTTCATGAGTCTCCCGCTACTATGACTATACCGTTGATCGTACTGGCGGTGTTGTCAATATTCGGTGGATTTATAGGTGTGCCTGAAGTTCTGGGCGGAAAGCACTGGCTTTCCCATTACCTTGCTCCGGTCTTCACGAATAAAGCTGCAGGACATGAAGTACATCATTTAGATCATAACACCGAGTATATGCTGATGACAATATCTGTGCTCGGAGCCGTTATTGCAGCTATTGTTGCTTATGTAAGATATACGAAAAAGCATCACGTGCCGGTTCCGGACCATGCGTCACGCGGCTTTTTGGGTAATCTTTCTTATCACAAGTATTATATCGACGAGGTTTATGATGTACTCATCACACGGCCTTTAAATGCTTTATCCGGATTATTTTATAAAATAATCGATAAAGCTATAATAGATGGAATAGTTAATGGATTGGGTAAGGCAACCGGACTGGCAGGAAAAGGACTTCGCCTGGTTCAGACGGGTAACATAGGGTTCTATATATTTATGATGGTGGCCGGTGTTATTGCTTTGCTTTTCTATAGTTTTTATAAAATATAACAGGAAGGATAAGAAACAATAAATGGAAATTTTACTGCTTATATTTTTACCTTTAGCCGGTGCTCTGATCGCATCCTTATTTGGTAAATCCCGAAATGCAAAGATTGTGGCCTTTATCTGGTCTCTGCTTTCGTTAGGAGTGTCCGTCTACCTTCTTTCTGTTTTTAACCCCGATTCTGTTGCGCCGCAGTTCGAATATGACTATCCCTGGTTCCTTGAATTCGGAATTCGTTTTCAAGCTGGAATCGACGGGATCAGCATGCTGCTTGTGCTCCTGACTAACGGGTTGATACCATTAATTATCCTTTCGAGCTTTAAACATGATTATAAAAATCCGGGAGCATTTTACGGGTTAATACTTTTCATGCAAAGCGGGCTTTTGCTGGTTTTCACGGCACTTGACGGTTTTCTTTTCTATCTTGGCTGGGAGGCTGCATTGATACCGATCTACTTTATCTGCGGGATATGGGGGGGCGAAAACAGAATACGTGTTAATATGAAGTTTTTCATATATACCGTTTTCGGAAGCCTGATCATGTTGCTTGCGATTATTTATATGGCTTATCATACGCCTGGGCAAAGCTTCGGCCTTCAGGCTTTTTATAACGCATCGATCAGTCCAACTGCCCAGGGCTGGGTATTTTTAGCATTCTTTCTTGCCTTTGCAATTAAAATGCCTGTTTTTCCATTTCATACATGGCAGCCGGATACCTATACGGAGGCGCCTACGACGGGTACTATGCTCCTGGCGGGCATTATGCTGAAAATGGGAGTTTATGGTGCTATCCGCTGGTTAATCCCTGTCGTGCCCCTGGGCTATAATCAATGGGGGCCATGGGTATTAATGCTTTCGATAGTGGGCATCGTTTATGCCTCCATCATTGCTTTTACCCAGAAAGATATCAAGCGGCTTATAGCATACTCGTCTATTGCGCACGTCGGACTAATTGCAGCAGGTGTGTTTGTCTGGAATGTACAGAGTTTGCAGGGAGCCATGATTCAAATGATCAATCACGGTATTAACGTGTTTGCTTTGTTCTTTGTGGCTGATATTATAACACGGAGGTTGGAAACGCGTGATAGTTCGAAGATGGGGGGAATTGCATCTGTATCACCTCAGCTGGCGATTACTTTCCTGGTTGTCATATTAGGAACGATCGCTCTTCCGCTTACGAATGGGTTTATAGGAGAGTATCTTCTGCTACTTGGGTTATCCCAATATAATCTCTATGCGTCTGTTATTGCGGGTTTGACAATCATCTTTGGTGCGGTTTATATGCTGAGGATGTATCAGCGAATCATGCTGGGTGAGACGAATGAACTGACGCTGACATTTAAAGATATTGACGGGACCGAAAAGCTGGTACTTGGGATCGTGTGTGTGCTGATCATTGTGATAGGTGTTTATCCAAACCCTATTCTTCACATTTCTGAAGCAGCAGTGAAAACTCTGGTTCAAACTGTTGAGGCAAGGATTAATGGTTTAAGTACAACGTTCTAGGCAATAAGTGATACTGAATTAAGACAATGAATGCATTAATAACTATATCTCTCTTAGCATTATTCATTTTATACCTCGGATTGTTCAAAGCGTATAAAGCTTTGCTGCCGGTGACATTGCTTGGGCTTGCCGGTGCTTTTGCCCTGGCTGTATCAGAGTGGAACAGCTTCCCTACGCCGATCTTCAGCAATATGATGCTGTTTGATAATTTTGCAATAGCATTCTCGGGTATTACAATATTTACCACTTTCCTGGTACTTCTTCTCTCAAAGGGTTATTTTGAAAGGATAAGTTCTAATGTAGCGGAGTATTATGCACTGATCTTGTTTGCTCTGGCCGGTATCGTACTGATGGTATCTTACCATAATTTATCGATGCTGTTTATTGGTATTGAGATCATGTCGGTAAGTCTTTATATCCTTGCAGGGATTAAGAAAAGGGATTTTTCATCTAATGAGGCTGCCCTTAAATACTTCCTGATGGGTGCGTTTTCAACAGGGTTTTTGCTGTTTGGAGTAGCTCTTTTATATGGGGCTTCAGGTTCTTTTGACCTTGAGGGTATACGCAATTATATCGTATCAACACCCAAGCCTTCGGCCCTTCTGTATACCGGGATCATTCTGATCCTGATCGGACTGTGCTTCAAGGTGGGTGCGGCACCTTTCCATTTCTGGACGCCTGACGTGTATGAAGGATCTCCTTCTCTCATCACAGCATTTATGAGTACAGTGGTGAAGACAGCCGGGTTTGCAGCTTTTCTGAGAATAATGCTGAATTGCTTTGCACCGAAACAGGAGTTCTGGATACCTGTTCTTGTAACTATAGCAGCGTTGTCACTGCTGATCGGAAATGTTACGGCCGTTTATCAGCAACACTTCAAAAGGATGCTGGCATACTCGAGTATATCACATGCCGGATACATGTTGTTTTGTGTGATCGCTCTTGACGGATCTTCTGATAATGCTCTTTTTGTCTACGCTGCGTCATATTCAGTTGCTTCTATTATTGCCTTTGGAGTGTTAATTATCCTGCAGAGACAAACCGGAAATGATAGCTTTGACAGCTTTAACGGCCTTAGTAAGAAGAATCCTTTTCTTGCATTTACATTGACAATAGCAATGCTGTCGCTGGCGGGTATCCCGCTGACTGCCGGTTTTGTCGGTAAGTTCATGATGTTTACCAGGACACTTGCCACTTATCATACTTATTTAGTGGTATTTGCAGTGGTGAATGCTGTCATCGCAATCTTCTATTATTTCAGGGTAATTGTGGCTATGTATTTTAAGCCCGAGGAGAGAACTGAACTGATTGTTCCGGCCTATTACAAAATTGTTCTGGCCTTCTCTGCAGTAGCTACTATACTAATGGGTATTTATCCCCACTTTATAGCAGGGCTGATATGATCGGATATTAGAATAAAAAGTTGTTCTAATATTCGTAGCTTTACGGATATTCATTATGCACGAGCTCTGGGACCATCTTCAACAATTAATTAATCCGGAAAGGCTTCTTAGGGAAGGTGGTTTTTATCTGGTTTTATTTGTGGTCTTTGCGGAAACCGGATTGTTCTTTGGATTTTTCCTTCCCGGAGATTATCTGTTGTTCCTTGCCGGAATGTTTGTGGCCACGGGGAAGCTGGATGTTTCGATTTATACACTTGTAGCCGGACTGATGGCTGCCGCTATATTAGGTAATTACGTAGGATACTGGTTCGGACGAAAGACGGGACCTGTGCTATACCTGAGAAAGGACTCCTTATTCTTTAAAAAGAAATACATCAAAGCTGCTGAAGAATATTATGAAAAACAGGGAGCTTTCGCATTAATCATGGGACGTTTTATTCCGATAGTCCGGACGTTTGCCCCTATAGTTGCGGGAGTTATTGGGGTGAATCCCCAGAAATTTACTTTCTATAATGTGGCCGGCGCTATTTTGTGGGTTGCATCACTAACTTTATTAGGTTTTTTCTTGGGGAAAAGATTTGAGAAGGAGATAGACGAATATCTTTTATATATTATTATCGGTTTTATCTTCGTTACTGCTATTCCTCTTGTTTGGGCCTTTTTTAAGAGAAAATTTCTAAACAAAAGTTAAAATAAGAAGTTGAACGAAAATATAAATGACTATGAGTAAAGACAATGCCTGGCACCGAGTGTCTCCAGGCAATCAATTACCTGTTTTTGTTAACGCTATCATCGAAATTCCGAAAGGCTCTAAAGGTAAGTATGAAATTGATAAAGATTCCGGGTTGCTGAGGCTTGACCGGATCTTGTTTTCGTCGGTGATGTATCCTGCAAATTACGGCTTTATCCCCCAGACTTACTGTGATGACGAAGACCCCCTCGATATTCTTGTGTTGTGTTCTGTGGACGTGTTTCCGATGTCTATCATTGAAGCGAAGGTAATCGGTGTCATGCATATGGTGGATAACGGAGAGCAGGATGATAAGATCATTGCGGTAGCAAAGAATGATATGTCGGTTAATTATATTGATGATCTTGAGAGCCTTCCTCCTCATACAATGAAGGAAATTGTGCGTTTTTTCCAGGATTATAAAGCCCTGGAACATAAGAATGTGACAGTTGAGCAACTTATGGGAAGGGATGAAGCTTATAAAGTGATCAAAGATAGCATAGAGTTGTATAACACCACGATTGCACCAAAGTTATAAGATAGATGGGCTTCCAGATATTTCTTACTTTCTTCCTGGTTTTACTTAACGGTTTCTTTGTTGCCGCCGAATTTGCGATTGTAAAAGTGCGGGCATCTCAGATAGAGATTCAGGCAAAGTCGGGCAGCCGGATGGGGAAAACTGCAAAGCATATCACCCAGCATCTGGATGCCTATCTTGCGGCTACTCAGTTGGGGGTGACGCTTGCTTCTCTTGGTCTCGGATGGGTAGGAGAGGAAGTAATGGAGCATCTCCTGAGTAATCTGCTGTATGCATTTGGTGCAGGGCCTTTATTTGTGGCTTCTTTTACAAAGACAGCTGCACCTATTATTGCTTTTGTTATCATCACCGTTTTACATATTGTTTTTGGCGAACTTGCACCAAAGTCTATCGCTATCCAGCGTCCTATTGGTGTCACCATGGGGGTATCTCTGCCTCTTCATTTCTTTTATATAGTATTCCGCCCCTTCATCTGGCTTTTAAATGGTTTTGCCAACCTTATCCTGAAAATGATCGGGATCAGTACGGTAAACGGCCACGAGGCTGCGCATACTTCGGAGGAGCTGCAATATCTTCTGGAGCAAGGGAAGGAAAGCGGTGTACTCGACATCAATGAGCACGAGCTGATTAAAAATGTTTTCGATTTTAATGAAAGGATCGTTAAGAATATCATGGTTCCGAGAACCAAGATATCGGGCATTGAGAAGAGTACGCCAGAGCAGGAAGTGCTTGATACTATTCTGAAGGAAGGGTATTCCCGGATACCTGTGTATGACGAAACCATCGACAAGATTGTGGGGGTAATTCATGCAAAAGATATCCTGCCCATACTTGCCGGAAAAAAAGAAATGGTGCTGGAGGATATTATCCGTAAGCCTTATTTCATTCCTGAGACCAAGAAAATTAACGATCTGATGAAGGAGTTTCAGCAACGCCGGATTCAAATCGCAATTGTTCTTGATGAATTTGGCGGTACTGCCGGTATGGTTACGCTGGAAGATATTGTTGAGGAGCTGGTTGGGGAGATTCAGGATGAATTCGATGAGGAAAAGCCGATAGTAGAAAAGGTGTCGGATCATGAATTTATTGTGAATGCTTCTGCCCCGATATACGATGTGAACGAGTATTTACCACATGATCTTCCAGAAGATGAGGATTATGATACTGTCGGCGGGCTTGTGGGCGATCTTTTCGGAAAGATTCCGGAGGTTGGTGAACGGAAGGAGTTTTATGGTTACGTTATAACTATTCTGAAGAAAACGGAACAAAATATTGAGTCTGTTAAGTTAGACCTTGTCATCAATCACGAAGATACTATCGATACACGTTAAAAGTATTCAGTATGCATCTTTTCTATACCCCTGACATATCCGGCAGCCAATACGAATTAAGTGAGGAAGAGAGCAGGCATTGTGTTAAGGTTTTGCGTTTGGGTACTGATGATATTATTCATCTTATAGACGGGAGAGGGGGCTTTTATAAAGCCAGGATCGTTAGTCCGGATGCCCGGAGAACGATTCTGGAAATTGAAGAGCACCTTCCTGACTATGGGAAGAGAGAGCATTATCTTCATGTAGCCATCGCTCCAACCAAAAATATTGAGCGCTTCGAGTGGTTCCTTGAGAAGGCGACCGAAATAGGTATAGACGAGGTTACTCCCCTGATCTGTGACAGGTCGGAAAGACGCGAAGTTAAAACCGGCCGGCTGAGCAAAATTATTACATCCGCTGTAAAGCAGTCGATTAAGGCTTATCATCCTGTGCTTCACGAGCCTGTTCGGTTCAGAGACTTTATTCATCTCCATTCGCAGGAGCAGAAGTTTATTGCTCATTGTATGGAAGGAGAGAAGTCTCCTTTGAATACACGCTTAAAACTTAAATCATCTTATATTATTTTAATAGGACCGGAGGGAGATTTCAGTCCGGCTGAGCTGGAAAGTGCGTTGAAAGAAGGTTTTGTTCCGATATCTTTAGGGACATCCAGGCTACGTACAGAGACTGCCGGCCTTGAAGCTTGTTTTGAGGTCAATTTCTTAAACAGGTAGAGATGAAGAGACGTGAATTCATGGGCGTGCTTCTTGCTGCGGGCGCCATGCTGCCGGCAGGGTTTACAATGCCTTCCTATAAACTGGCGCGCCTGAAGTATAACGGTGGAGGTGATTGGTATGCTAATCGTACTGCGTTGACCAACCTGGTTGCTTTCTGTAATAAGAACATCGGAACTAATTTTGATACGGAAGAAGCGGTTGTTGAGGCGGGTAGCCCGGGGTTATTCAACTATCCTTTTGTTTATATGACCGGACACGGTAATGTGGTTTTTACAGACCAGGAGGCGGCAAACCTCAGGAAGTATTTAACCGGTGGGGGATTTCTCCATATTGATGATAATTACGGTCTCGATAAATTCATCCGTCCCCAGATGAAGAAGGTACTTCCTGAGCTGAGTTTTACCGAACTGAGTCCGCAGCACCTTGTATACAAGCAGAAGTTTCAGTTTCCTGCAGGTCTTCCAAAGATACATGAACATGATGCGAAGCGTCCCCAGGGATTCGCGTTGGTTTATAAAGGACGGCTTGTTTGTTTTTACACTTATGAATGCGATTTGGGAAATGGGTGGGAGGATTATGGAACTTATGCAGGCGACTCTGAAGCTACCCGGCAAAAGGCTTTAAAGATGGGCGCTAATCTTGTTCAGTACGCCCTTACCCAATAAAAAAAGGGCCGAAGCCCTTTCTAATATTATATATCATTAAGAAATCTTATTTAGCTCTGCTGGAAGCCCTTGACTTCGGTTGTTTGAAATGAGGTTTGTTTTTAGTGTAGATCTCTGTAGATCCCGTCATGTTCATTGCACATCTGAAGCCGACTTCGGCACTTGTTTCATCCTGCTGCATAAACCTTCTTGTTGCAGGGTTCAGCCAATAAGCGCGGTCATTCCATGATCCTCCTTTGAATACCTTTGACCTGTCGTTCACCAGTGTTACCGTGCCATACAGTTCATGATTAACTGTATCCTGGAATCCTCTCATATCGGGATTGAATGGTTTACTATTTGAAGTTGCTGTACTGTCAGCAGTTCCATTCAACTCAGCCCAGGTTTGTTTTCTAAGCGAAGGGGCAGCATCTTTTATCGGCCTGCCGTATTTGTCTTTAGCGTAAGTCCATTTGCTCTTGTCTTCCAGTCTCTTGTTCACGTATTGATTACCACGGAAAGGATTGAAGTCTTCAAAATCTTCGAATGACATTTTTCTGTATGTGTCTTCCACCCACTCATTCACATTCCCTGCCATATTGTATAAGCCAAAGTCGTTAGGAAGGTAGGCTCTTACCGGAGCTGTGATGTCTGCTTTATCGTTCAGATATCCTCCTGTACCCATGTTGTCACCCTCTCCACGTTTAAAGTTGGCCATGATCATCCCTTGAGTTTTCTTCTTAGCGGAGCGGACTCCAAGGCCATTCCATGGATAGATCTTTCCATCTTCTATATTTTCATATTGAGTGTTTCCGGCCAGGGCGAGCGCAGCATATTCCCATTCTGCCTCTGTGGGTAAGCGGTAGTGTTCTTTTAGTACACCATCTTCCCGGGTTACGGGCCTTCTCGGTACCGTACCGCCAGTTGCTCCGGCAGCGTTTGCTGAAGGATTCAAATTCTTTGGCATTCTTTTGCCGTCAATGCCCTGACCCTGATACTGACCGTTCAGATAAATGTCTGTGTTGAAAGGATCTTTGGTGGCGGCACCACCTCCTGTTGCACCTGCTCCGCCTCTTGTATTAGCAGCAAGCGTTTTATAATCAAGAAGGATGCCTCTTTCCCGCAGGATCTGCTCGTTAACACGGTCTGTACGCCACTCTGCATACTCACGTGCCTGCTCCCAGCTGATTCCCACTACAGGATAGTCCTGATAGGCGGGGTGACGGAGATAGTTTTCTACATACGGCTCATTATAGGAGAGCGGGCGGCGCCAAACGAGTGTATCCGGCATGGCATTGTAATAATATTCCCGGTCTCCGGGGAAATTTCTCTGTATCCAATAGAGGTATTCGCGCCAGTCGACATTGGAAACCTCTGTTTCGTCCATATAAAATGAGGCGACTGTAACTCGTCTTCTCAGGTTGTCATATTCATAGGCGAGATCCTGACTCAGACTGCCTCCCATAACAAATGTTCCGCCCTCAATTGCGATAAGACCGGGTCCCGGACCTGGTTTTATTTTTCTCGCAACCGAAAATCCCCCGTTATTTTTATCGTTGTAGGACCAACCTGTTTTGGAAGAAACTCCGCTACTTTTGCTTTTACAGGACGTCCCCAGCAATCCCAATGCACACATCCCAGCGGTAAAAAGTATAGATAATCTTTTCATTTATTTTTTTGAGAGCTAAAAATGCTAAAATAGTGATTAATCATCAGCGTGACAAAAATCAAATTAACTGTGTTCTGCCTGTTTATACGTTAATTAATTCTGTGGGTTACACGTATTTAAAATTTCCACTAATAACATATTGTTTAATAGTAAGTTTGCCTGTATCATTCATACGGCGCTTTTTAAAAAATTGTTTTCCTCCGTAAAAAATTTATACTTTTAATGCATGTCGTTTGTTAAAGTTCAGGTAATGGAACGATGCATATCAGGGATTGCCTGTGTGCTTTTTTCTTTAAGCATTCAGGCCCAGTCTGTCACTACAACGAAACGCATTGACACCGGAGCAGATTTCCTTCTCATTGCGCCAGATGCCAGGTCGGGGGCAATGGGTGAGGTGGGTGCAGCGACCTCGCCCGATGTGAATTCTGCGCACTGGAATCCAGCCAAGTTAGCTTTTACACCCGACAGCTGTTCTGTTGCTTTGTCATATAGCCCATGGCTGCATAACCTGGCATCGGATATGTATCTGGCTTATATGAGTGCACATTACAGGATTGATAACCGGAATACGGCAGGCTTATCATTTCGCTATTTTACTGCGGGGGATATTGAGCTGAGAGAGGGGCCTGATGATGTTCCGGGAACCTTTACGCCCAATGAATTCGCGATTGACGGCTCTTTTGCCAGAAAGTTTGGTGAGAGGTTTTCGCTGGGATCGAACATCCGGTTCGTTTACTCCAATCTTTCTAACGGTGTCCTTCTTCAGGGGCAGCGCACAGATGCGGGGACCGCGCTCGCCGCAGATGTTTCAGCGTACTATCATCAGCCGGCAAATTTTTGGGGGAGGGATGGCCGCATTGCTTTTGGTGCGAGCATTACCAATATCGGGAATAAAATAGGATACTCAGGCAATGGTGAGAAACTTTTTCTGCCAACCAATTTAAGACTGGGGACTGCAGCGACCCTTTTTGACGGACCAGGTGAATTTACATTTGCCCTGGACCTGAATAAGCTGCTTGTCCCGTCTCCGCCGGTGAGAGATCCTGATGGGAACATTATACAGGGAAGCGATCCTGACAAGTCGGTGCCTGCCGCGATATTCGGCTCTTTTGCCGATGCTCCCGGCGGGTTTTCAGAAGAACTGAAGGAAATCGCGTGGTCAGTTGGCATGGAATATATTTATGATAAGCAATTTGCCTTAAGGACCGGATATTTTTATGAAAACCCGGATAAAGGTGACAGGCGGTACCTGACCCTGGGCGGAGGAGTTCGTTACAGGCGTTTTAACCTTGATTTTTCATACCTCATCGCGAGTCAGCAGCGGAGCCCTCTGGCAAACACCCTGCGTTTTACTTTTACATATAATATAAAATGAAGATTAGAGTAGGATTTGGATTTGATGTTCATCAGCTAAAGGAGGGACATCCTTTTGTATTAGGAGGAGTAACCCTTGATCATCATTCAGGAGCTTATGGGCATTCGGATGCAGATGTGCTGCTGCACGCTATTTGCGACGCCCTTTTGGGTGCAGCTAATCTGCGTGATATTGGTTATCATTTCTCCAACAAAGATGAGCGGTGGAAAGGGATCAGCAGTATTGTATTGCTGAAAGAGTGTGTCAGGCTTCTTGCTGAAAAGGGCTGGCGTACAGGTAATATCGATGCGATGATCTGCCTGGAAGCCCCTAAGATCAATCCTCATGTATCTCAAATGAAAAAGAATATTGCAGAAGCTATTGGTATTTCAGAAGAGGATGTGTCTATAAAGGCGACAACCAATGAACAAATGGGCTTTATAGGCAGGGAAGAGGGTGTAGTTGCTCATGCGGTGTGCCTGATAGAAAAGTAAAGGAACCGATCAGGCTTCTACTTTTCTTTTACCGGGCGGGATGGCTGTATACCGGAGAAATCGACGCCGCATTTGCCACATCCGGATGCGCAACCTTTTTTGGAATTGAGGTTTCTGTAGATGATTCTGATAATATATCCGAGCGCTATGATAAATAACCCGGTAACGATAATTTCCTGAGCTCCCATAACACAAAGGTAAAATAATCTTAATGCCTGATTGTCATTTGTTTTTAAGCTTTGCAAAAGCACTGAAATACGAATTTAAAACCGTATCTTTGCCGAAATTTTTTGAGAGCATTTTTCATGCAGAACATTAGGAATATTGCAATTATTGCACACGTTGACCACGGTAAAACTACTCTGGTAGACAAAATTTTACACACATGCCAGCTATTCAGGGACAACCAGGAAACCGGTGAGCTGATATTGGATAACAATGATCTCGAACGTGAGCGTGGGATTACGATCGTATCTAAAAATGTGTCGGTAAACTACAAAGGAGTAAAAATCAATATTATTGATACTCCGGGGCACGCGGACTTTGGGGGAGAAGTGGAGCGGGTATTAAAAATGGCGGACGGTGTGTTACTTCTGGTGGACGCATTTGAAGGTGCAATGCCTCAAACCCGTTTTGTTACACAGAAAGCACTTGCGTTAGGTTTGAAGCCTATCGTAGTTATAAATAAGGTAGACAAGGAGAATTGCCGTCCTGACGAAGTTCACGAGGCTGTATTCGAACTTTTCTTTAATCTTGAAGCGACAGAGGAACAGCTTGAGTTTCCTGTTATTTACGGATCCTCCAAGCAGGGCTGGATGAGCACAGACTGGAAGAAGCAGACTGAGGATATCACTCCTTTGCTGGATGCTATACTGGAGCATATTCCTGCAGCGCCTGTGAATGAAGGTACTCTGCAGATGCAAATTACTTCTCTTGACTATTCGTCCTTTGTTGGCCGTATCGCTATCGGAAGAGTTGCACGGGGACTTATAAAGGAGAATATGCCGGTATCCCTGGTAAAAAGGGATGGCAAGATACAGAAGTCACGTATTAAAGAGCTGTATACATTTGAAGGTCTTGGAAAGATCAAAGTTCAGGAAGTTAAATCAGGTGATATCTGCGCTGTTGTTGGTATCGAAGGCTTCGAGATTGGTGATACTATCGCTGACTTTGAGAACCCTGAACAACTTGAAGTGATCCACATCGACGAGCCGACGATGAATATGCTGTTCACTATCAACAACTCTCCGTTTTTTGGCAAGGAAGGTAAGTTTGTGACATCCCGTCACCTTCGTGACCGTCTTCATAAGGAGATGGAGAAGAACCTTGCTTTAAAAGTGGTTGAAACTGATTCCCCTGATGCATATCTTGTGTATGGGAGAGGAATTCTTCACCTGTCGGTTCTGATAGAAACGATGCGTCGTGAAGGATATGAACTGCAGGTTGGTCAGCCGCAGGTAATCGTTAAGGAAATTGACGGAGTGAAATGTGAGCCGGTAGAGACACTGATCGTAGATGTTCCGGGTGAGGTTGCCGGTAAGGTAATTGAGCTTGTGACTCAAAAGAAAGGTGAGCTTTTGGTGATGGAGCCTAAGGGTGACTTGCAGCATCTCGAATTTGAGATTCCTTCAAGGGGGATTATCGGACTTAGAAATAACGTGCTTACTGCAACTGCGGGAGAAGCTGTTATGGCGCACCGTTTTAAATCTTATGAGCCATGGAAGGGTAATATCCCCGGAAGGCTGAGCGGAGTATTGGTGTCAATGGAAAAGGGGCAGACGACTGCTTATTCTATTGATAAGCTGCAGGACCGCGGCCGGTTCTTCGTGGAACCGGGCGAAGATGTTTATGAAGGCCAGATCATGGGTGAGCATATCAGAGATAATGACCTGGTAGTAAATGTCGTAAAAGGCAAGCAGTTAACAAACATGCGTGCTTCCGGAAGTGATGACAACGTCAGGATTGCTCCCGCAATTAAATTTTCGCTTGAGGAAGCAATGGAATATATTCAGAATGACGAGTATATTGAAATTACTCCTAAGAGCATGCGGTTACGCAAGATCTACCTGACAGAAAATGAGCGTAAGATAAATGCTAAAAAGTTTGTTTAAACAAAAGTAGCTGTCATAATTAATATAAAGAGGCTAAACTCAATTTGAAGTGAGTTTAGCCTCTTTTTTGTTTTTTAGTATTATAATTAACCTTCCTTGTAATCCGGAATTTACATCAGCCGCGATCTTTATTACACAGAGTTTGTCAGTTTGCTATTTAAGATACTTTCCGGGCAGTCTCTTACTTTTAAATTTTTGTAAGGGCTAACTGCTATTTAAAGACCTTTTTTCTCAAACCATCAATGGTGTCGTTCATCTCAGGAGCGATCTTAAGAGAATATATGATTCCGGTATATAAGAGCGTGATAATTCCTGACCTGATAATGATATCCGGAATAAGAGGTAGCTCCGGCAGATAGTGTATGAGGAATAATATAGCAAACCCTATCAGCATGATGTACAGATTTCGTATATCGAAGGGCTGCAAACCGAATTTTTTCCAGAGAAATATATACCTGTAAAGATTGAATATAAGAGTTGTAAGGGTACTTGCTGCAGCTGCACCGGCTATTCCCCAAACGGGGATGAAAAAATAATTTGCAAGTATTGTTACGAAAATCAGCCCCAGGAAGAAATAAGTATCATAACGGTAGTACCGCGATGTGGCAAGGATCATTCCGTTCATGCCGGTCGCCATATCAATTAAGCCGCTCATGGCGACAAACAGGATGACATATTTGCCCTGCGCATATTCAGGGGGGACCATTTTTAAAATGTTGTCAATATTTGCCCAGATGCCAACGAATAGAAGCAGTCCGATCAACAACTGATTCAGGCAGCTCTTCCTGTATATAGAAGCGATTCCGGGCAGATCATCCGATTTCCATTTTTCTGCGACTATAACACCCCCGATCCGGTACATCACCCGTGCCGGCATAGAAATTACAGTGCCAAAGAACGCCGTGATTCCATATATCCCGGTAAGGGACGTATTCAGCATATCTTTAATCATGATCTTGTCAATGTACTGGATGATCATAGTGGTCAGCCCGGTGATAACGGCGAAAAGGCTTACACTGCTCAGCATTTTAACGATTGGCTTGTCCAGAAAACTGAAGTCGGGAGCCAGATTGATCTTTTCTTTCTTCTTTACATTAATAATGATGAGAACGGTCGGGATAAGGTTGGCAAATAGCCAGATCCAGATAAACTGCGAGAATGGAAGCGGATAGAAGAACACAACCGCCAGGGCACAGGCGACAGTCAGCTTCTGCAGAAATTCCTTTAATATTGAGCCTGTTGCTGCATCAAGGAGTGCCACGCGATTATAGTTGTCAAAGGCACTAAAAAGAAGAGTTCCAGTTGTCAGGATCAATATGACCGGTGAATAATTGTTAAAGAAGTCCTCGTAGTCAGTATACGCAAAAATAACCGGTTTCAGAAGGAGGAAGAGGAGGCAAATGATCAAGGTGCCAACAAGAGGCACCGCAAGCATCAGGAACAGAAATCCATGGTGGTTTTTCTCCGCATTCCGGAAATAGGGGAAACACCTGGTACTCGCAGAAAAAAAGCCAAGCGACCCGAACTGTGTAAGGATTACAGCGAAGGCCATGATCAATTCCAGATATCCGTTTTCCTCAGAACTGAGCCCATGAGACCGCAGAAGCGTAACGCTAAAGAAGCCGATAATTACACCGAGGTAAGAATAAATGCTTCCTTTGATAGTCTGCTTGCCGATCATGTTCATAACTGGCGGCGAAGTTAAAGATTTTCCCAGCTTAAAGGAGTTCCCGCTTTAAGATCCGTATTTGCAGTTTTTCCTATTACAGAATCAATGAATTTTGGAGGGAGACCTATAGCCGGCCTGATGACTTTGAGATTATCTTCAGAAAATGCTTCCCCTTTTTTGATGTCTTTTGATACATAAATGGAGCGTTTAAAGAACACGCTCTTCTCTTCTGCTGGTTGGATGCCATATTGGATCTGACCAAGGGCAAGGAACGCTCTTTCAGTTTCTGTGACGAGTGCCTGCAGCTCCTCCGGTTCTAAAGAAAACGTACTGTCTACCCCGCCATCCGCTCTTCTTAGTGTAAAGTGCTTCTCAATGACGCGCGCTCCCAGCGCTACCGCAGCTACAGAGGCTCCTATCCCCATGGTGTGATCTGAAAGGCCTGTTAGGCAATTGTGTAGTTGCCTGAGATGCGGGATGGTCAGGAGATTGGTATTTTCAGGACTTGCCGGGTATGTGCTCGTACACTTTAATAAGATGATATCCTTGCAGCCTGCAGCCCTGAGTACCCTGACGGTTTCGTCTATATCTGCAATTGTGGCTACCCCGGTAGAAACGATCACGGGTTTTCCGGTAGCGGCCACTTTACGTAAAAGGGGATGGTGCGTGTTTTCAAAAGACGCGATCTTATATGCGGGGACATTGAGACTTTCAAGAAAGTCTACTGCTGTTTCATCAAAAGGAGAGCTGAATGCAGCCATGCCTTTTTCTTTCGCCCTGTCAAAGATCGCTTCATGCCATTCCCATGGAGTATACGCCATTTTATACAGGTCGTAGAGTTCGCGGCCGTTCCATAACGACTTCTCATCATGAATGGTATAAGCGCCCTGCATTGTGATGGTATTTGCCGTATAGGTCTGAAGTTTCAGTGCATGAGCCCCCGCCCTGGCTGCAGCATCCACAAGCTCCAGCGCCCTCTCAAGTGATTGATTGTGATTACCGCTCATTTCAGCAATTACGAAAGGCTTGTGCTGGTCGCCTATTGTGAAATTGCCAATTTTAATATCATTCATAAATGTCTTTCCTTTCCAATTTGTAGCTTTTGCATCCGCTGATATCTGTTATTGCCGCTGTTATGAACCCAGCTTTTATAAACGATTTATAGGACGCCGTATTTTCTATCTTTATGTAGGCGCTTACTTTTTCTTCCGGATGGTGGGCAAGATAGTGCCTGCTTGCTTTCCTAATCATTTCAGGAGCCAGCGACTGGCCTCTGAAGTTCTCATCAACTGAAATACCGATAGTGGTTTCTACTCCGTCCCTGCTAATCCTGACCTGTCCGGCAGGAGAGCCCTCTTTATCCAGAAAGAGATAAAAATAATAATCAGGATCGTGAATATGCTCATGAAACCACCGGAGATGGTGTTCAAGACTGATATTGTGCTGTTGAAATGAATTAGCTCTTACTACGGGGTCGTTCGTCCATTTAAAATATAACATGGCATCTTTCTCCTCCGCGAACCTGAAATGAAGTTTTTCATTCTTAAGTTCTTCAAATACACTCCTCAATCTATCAGCGGAACGGCCGTCTATCAGCTTTTTCTGATTTTGTATCATTCCGGAGATTTGATGCGGCTCTTTAATCAGGCTTTCTACATGAAGCTTAATGCCGCTCGTGCTGATCTTCTGCAGATCTCCCAGGTCTTTCAGAACCTGTGCCGACTTTAAGCCATTTAGAATGGACTTTTGGTTATCTGCCGAAAACCCTGATAACAGCCCTATACCAACAGCACAAGCTTCCAGCGCAATCGTGCTTGCAGGGCAGATTGCCAGATCGCTTCTTTCTAATAATTGCCGGAGGCCGGCTGCATCTATGTTGATGTGGATGCTGATCTTTACCTCTGTAACAGTCATGGCAAGATGCCGGATCTGTTGAAGGTGAGGATTAACCGCTCCCAGCATAAGGTGAATTTCCTCAATTTGGCGGATATCCAGTAAGGCCTCTGTAAACTTCCAGGTCAGATTGTCTTTGTCTGCCGCCCCCATGCTGATAAAAATACTTCTCAGAGGTCCGGGCTTGCGGGATTCGGTATCGGCCAGAAAGGGTTTCCTCAGCATGGCATATTTTGAGCCAAGACAAAAGCGTACATCATCTTCGGCCTCATAATCCAGAGGTGAGATCCCTTCAGCGTGATTGATGACAACATCTGCCACCTGGCGCCAGCTATGCAGGTCGTCTATATAGACCAGTTTGCATCCTTTTCGTTTTATCCCGTTTTGATACCTGGCAGTGAATCCATAACCATCCAGTATAACAATTACTCCTGGCCGGAGATATGGTTGAAAATTCAGGAAGTCTTCTTCAAAATCGGAGGTTTGCGGCAGGGCTATGATTTCAATCGCCCTTTCCCTGATCATTTCAATGACCGGATTGCCGGGCTCCTGAACGGCAAAACTAATGCTAAAATGTTCTTTGAGCATGTCTGCGAGTGCCAGACAGCGGACGATATGCCCCATTCCAATGGAAGTTCCGCCGTCTGCTCTTATGATAATATCCTGTTTCAATAAGAAGTCCTATACTTTTTTCTGCTCAATATCAGCATTAATAGACGTCAGCTCAGGGTGGCCTATCAAAAGTTCCTCAATACTATGATAATCAAGTTTGTCAGCCTGATACTTTTCAATTAATATCTTAATCAGCTCATAGTCCTCAGGGGTGTCCACTGTAATTCTCAGGCTGCTATGATCCGTGTCCTGCTTTATATGATAAAACTCTGTGTTTCCCGAAGTGTTTTTCCAGATATATGGAGTTACATGCTCCTGGTCTGCTTTGTCAACGGCCTTCAGAAATGCTTCTTCCAGTAATTTAAAGCTGAAAATCTCAAAATCGAAACCCCTGGCAAATGTTCTTTCAATAGCATTGCTCATGTAAAGGTTCTCATTGTTGATTTTAAGATACTTTTCTATGCTGTTTCTTATTAGATGCGGGTCGATGAGAGGACAGTCTGACGTGACCCGCACAATAAGACCGAAATGGTGTTTGGTAGCCGTTTCGTAAAACCGGCTCAGTACATTCTCTTCGCTTCCTCTGTGAACTTTTAAGTTGTTCTGAGCCGCGAAGTCTGATACACAGTCGTCCGTTGAATTCAGGGTTGTTGCTATAGCAAGGTCAAGTCCTGTTTTCTGCAGCCTTTCAATGTGATAAGACAGGAGAGGCCGACCGTGAGCCTCTCTGAATATTTTACCCGGGAGCCGGGTACTTGTCATTCTAGCCTGCGTAATAATTCCAATATTCTTCACAGTGTCCTGCTTTATTAAAAAACGGCAAGGTTGAAATATCTCAGGATGGTATTAATTACCCTGTCCTGGTCTTCGTCTGTTAAAGCGTGATACATCGGGATGCTCAGACACCTTTCGTAGTAAGCCTCAGCTGCCGGAGCTTCACCTTTCGAGTGTCCCAGTCCTTTATAGTAAGGAAGTAAATGCACCGGTATATAATGTACCTGTGCATAGATATGCTGTTCTCTTAAGTAGTCGTACAGTCCCTTTCTGTCATCAACCTGGATGACGTAGAGGTGCCAGGCGTGCCCTCCCGTATTTACTGGCTTGATCACGGGGCTGTTTTCAAACGCTTTATCATACCTGGCTGCCAGCACCCTTCTTCTCTCAAGGTTTGCTTCTGCGCGTCCGAGCTGCGAAGAACCTAAAGCGGCCTGAAACTCTGTTAACCGGTAATTATAGCCAAGTTCCTGCATTTCATAATACCAACCTCCCTGGGCGACCTCATCGGGTGAATTGAGGAACATAGACGGATCTTTCGTGATGCCATGTGTTCTGTAAAGGATCAGCTTATCATATAGCTGTTTGCTGTTTGTGGTAATCATTCCCCCTTCTCCGGTTGCAATATGTTTTACGGGATGGAAAGAGAAAATGGACAGCTCGGCAAAGTTTCCGTTTCCACAGTTCTGATGGTTGCCCTGGCTGTCTGTAAAGTACCCGCCCGGAGCATGGCATGCATCTTCGATGATCCACAGACCATATTCATCTGCCAGCTTCCTGAAGGCCTCGAGGTCAGCTGCCTGTCCCGCGAAATCTACAGGGATGATACCCTGGAAAAAACCTTTGGGGTGAGCTTCCAGCAAGCTCCTCACTTTATTGATATCCAGTAAATATGTTTCAGGATCAATATCTGCAAACCAGACCTCTCCGCCACAATACTTTATGCAATTCGCGGAAGCGGCAAAAGTAATAGGGGTGGTGATCACCCGGCTTACGCTGTTTACGCCAAGTGCCATTGCGCAGAGGTGAAGTGCAGCAGTGCCATTAGATACTGCAACCGCATACTTTGCGCCGACATATTCTGCGAATTTGTTTTCGAAGGCGGGAATTTCCGGCCCCTGCGTGAGATAATCAGATTTAAGGACGCTGACAACGGCTTCAAGATCTGATTCTGTAATTGTCTGACGTCCGTAAGGAATTGGATTCATATTCTATGCTTTGAAATCAGGATCTACATGTTCAATGATAAGTTTTCTGATCTCATCGACCGATACCCATTCGGAGTTTTGCCCTGAGTTATACTGAAATCCCCTTTCCACCGGCTTTGCACCGAAGTGCCTGATATAATCATTCAAATCGAAATTGGTTACCTGGGGAAGAATCGCATAATACTTTCCGAGATCATAAGTAGTGAATGAGTCGGACGAAGTGATCATTTCCTCATGTACC
Source organism: Pararcticibacter amylolyticus (assembly GCF_003130405.1). Taxonomy (GTDB): domain Bacteria; phylum Bacteroidota; class Bacteroidia; order Sphingobacteriales; family Sphingobacteriaceae; genus Arcticibacter; species Arcticibacter amylolyticus. The sequence goes on along the minus strand of NZ_QEAS01000001.1, from coordinate 50,826 downwards.
TTTTCACCAGGCCTGATCCCTACAATTTCCTGCCGGCATTCGGGGGCGATGGCTGTTGCCAGCTCTGTAATCCTGTAGGAAGGAATTTTAGGGACAAAGATTTCACCGCCCCAGGCTGTTTCCATTGCATGGAGAACCATATCCACTCCACCCTGGAGGGTGATGTTAAAGCGGGTCATTTCCGGATCTGTAATAGGGATCACCCCATCCTTTCTTTTGTTAATAAAGAAAGGAATAACTGAGCCGTTCGAGCCCATTACATTACCATAGCGGACGACTGAAAACCTGATGTTCCTTTTTCCACGGATATTATTAGCTGCGATGAAGAGCTTGTCGGATGTTAGTTTTGTGGCTCCGTAGAGATTAATCGGGGCAGCAGCCTTATCTGTTGACAGGGCAACAACGGATTTTACATCCGTTTCGAGGGCAGCGTTGATGACATTTTCTGCACCCAGGACGTTTGTTTTAATACACTCACTCGGGTTATATTCTGCAATTGGTACATGCTTCATTGCAGCTGCATGTATTACATGATCAATGTCTTTGAAAGCCCGTTTTAAACGATCCGCATCCCTCACATCGCCTATAAAATACCTGATACCAGGATATTTTGAGTTCGGGAAGAGCTGCGACATCTGGAACTGTTTTTGTTCATCCCTTGAGAAAATGACAAGTCTCTTTATCCCGGGATACTGGGATAAGATCGTCTTTGTAAGATGCTTTCCAAGGGATCCGGTCCCTCCTGTTATCAATACCGATTTTTCGTTTAAGTCTAACATTACTCTTTAGTTTGTGTGATTTCCACCCTTTCAAAACTGTCAATATAGCTTTTGGCAGAGGCATTCAGAATTTCAGACCCTTGCGATGCCGCATATTCCTTCATTACCTGGTAGCTTTTAAATGCTTTATGAAAAGACAGGAAACAATCTGCTATGGTTACCTTTTTGTCGTTGATCCGGTCGTGAACCAATATAGGTTTTACCGGCTGTTTGTCGTAGAAGTGAACATCCGAGATCATGATCCTGTTGTCTTCCAGCTTAAACTGCTCATGCCATGAATGGTCGGCCCCGAATATAAAGATCTTCTTAAATCCCCGGTTGACGGCAAGATACAGGCAGGAGGCGAGTACATTTTCGCATTGAAGCATTCCCAGGCCATTCCTGAAAATGAAGTGTGTGAACCATTTAAATCCTTTTGTGATCACATAGTTAAAATAGAAAACCTTAATATGTTTGTTTTCTTTCTGAAGATTCCTGATAAAATAGGAATTTCTCCCGGTATAGGGGACAAACAGTTTTATGTCCCAGCTTACATTTTTAAAAAGCTCGAATGTGGCCCTTATATCTGCCCGGTTGTGAGTGGTGTCGTTAAATATAAAATAATAGCCATCTAGCAGAACATAGTTCTGAGGCATTAGAATTTCGAAATACTCTGACTGGATGAAATTATTGACGCAGAACATCTCGTTCTTCTTTATAAAGTCAATGTCCTTTTCAAGTGAGGTATTCAGGGAAGGGCCGTTTCCAAGAACGGAACAGACGGAACCTGTTGCAGGCGGCAGTTTTAATCCGAACTTTGATCTTACCAGTATTTTTAAGGTAGATGTTATGACGGAAACAGTTAAGGCAATAAATTTATCTAACTGTTTATAAATCGACTCAAGCATAGTAAATCCCCGGCATTAAGCCAGCATACCTGCAAATATAGTATATTGTATACTGAAAGAGTGAGAGGCCGGGGCTTTAACTTATTTTCTTGCCTGAAGGATGATGTAGGGGGATAATTGTTTTGACTCGAACCGGAGTGTTTTTGTCAGCACCTTTCCGGCCAGCCAGAGAGATTTGAGAAATGCCCTGATGAAGGGGGAAACCTGATCCTTATTTTCAAGCCATAAACTAAAGCCTCCAAAATAATCTGCTTTTATATCCTTTAGCTCAAGTTCGTTGGCAATAGACCTCAGCAGGTCAATATCCATAGAGTTGATATTGTGTTTTTCGTAGTTCTCAGGATCAAATTTTTTCTGCACCCATCCGTTGACTCCCCTGAAGTTCGGCAGCGTAATAAATAATTGTCCACCAGGCTTCAGAAGGCTGAGATGTCTGGCGATAATGTCCTTTGTATCGTGGAAGTGTTCTATTAACCCGCAGGACAGGACCAGATCATATTGCTGACTGCTTTCGTAATTAAAAAGATCGGCTTCGATTACCCGGATGTCTCCTGATGACAGGTTATTTGCATGAAGCACATCCTTTAATATGCCGGGGTGAACAAAATAATCGAGTAGTGTACTATTAATATTGAAGTGCTTTTTAAGAAAAATAGCATAGTATCCGGGGAAGCCTCCCAGCTCAATAGCGTTTTGGGGATGGTTTTCAGCAATGATCCCGGACAGCTGCTGGTGGAACAGGTAATTTCTGCCAACAGGGAAGGCCAAACCCGATTTAGACTCCCAATAGTTACTCCAAAAGCTACGGTCAGTGAGTGTATTAGACATACTTGTGCAAAGAAAGAAAAAAAAGAGGAAAGACATTAATGAATTGTATTTTTGGCGGTTGTGAGAGTTGCACATCTAAATGCATATGACGGAAACGGTGGAGCAGGACGTGCCTGCCTGCGGTTAAATGAAGCGCTGCGATCTGAGGGGATTGATTCGGAAGTTTTAGTGAATTATAAGTTTGGGAAAGATCCCGGTATAAAAAGCTTCAGCAATAGTTTTTTTTCAAAAGCTTTTACTGCTTTTTGCATCCTGACCGAACGCTTTATTACTTCTTTTTTTTCGAAGAAGGTCAAGGTACCCTTTTCAGTCCCCGTGTGGGGCAAGAATGCAGCTGCCAATAAGGAGCTCAGCAATGCAGATGTCATCCATCTGCATTGGGTGAACCATGCATTCCTCAGGCCGCGGGATGTGGCCAAATTGGCGCAATTAAATAAACCTGTTGTATGGACCTTTCATGACAGCAACGCCTTTACCGGCGGATGTCACGTGCGTTACTCATGCGAACATTTTGAAAATGAGTGTGGTATGTGTCCCCTGCTGAAACGATCCTCGCCCGGCGATCTTTCTCACAGGATCTGGAAAGCTAAGGAAGATGCATATAAGAAAGTTCTTCCGTCGGTTATTGCACCAAGTACATGGATGGCTGCATCGGTTAAAAGAAGTAAACTTCTGGGAAATGCAGGAATACAGGTTATTCCGAACACCCTTGATACCTCTACTTTCAAGCCGCTCGATAAATCAGAGGCGAAGAGAAGAGCTGGACTTTCAGCAGGAAAGTTTATTATGCTCAGCGGGTTTATGCCATCACGCAAAGATCTTCATAAAGGAACTCCTTATCTCCTTGAATCTCTTCAGCTCCTGGTTGATGGAGGGAGGATTGATCCTGAAAACGTAGAACTGGTGGTGTTCGGAAATCGTGACGAAAAAAACGTTCCTGATTTTCCGGTAAAGGCAACTTTTCTTGGTACTATTTCGGACGATGAGCAGCTTGCGATGTTTTACAGTGCTGCTGATGTTTTTCTGACCCCTTCCCTGGAAGACAATTTACCCAATACCGTGATGGAAAGTCTCGCGTGCGGTACTCCTGTGGTCGCTTTTACTACCGGTGGAATTCCGGATATGGTGCGGCACAAGGAAAACGGCTATCTTGCGGAATACAGATCTTCTGCGAGCTTCGCACAGGGAATTGAATGGGTATTATCATTCGGGGACCGCGAAATGCTTAACAGGTCTGCGAGAAGAACGGTCGAAGAGAATTTTTCAGAAAGGGTTATTGCTGAGCAGCATATTGCGCTCTATAAGAAATTGTTAAATAATACTGATGTCATCCAAGCCGATGAAGAATAATTCAAAGCCCCTGCTGAGCGTTATCACTGTCGTTTTTAATAACGCTGAATGTATTGAGCGGACGGTATTATCGGTTGTCAATCAAACTTATCCGAATATAGAATACATAGTAATTGACGGAGCCTCAACTGACGGTACCTTAGATATCATAAAAAGGTACGAAGATAAAATTGATGTGCTCAGGTCTGAAAGGGACAAAGGGATATATGATGCCATGAACAAAGGGCTTAATCTGGCTACGGGAGATTATGTGCTTTTTATGAATTCCGGCGATGAAATTTATTCTTTAAATACCGTGGAGCGTATATTCAATTCATCTTCTGATGCCGACATTTATTATGGAGAGACAGAGATGTATGATGAACACTGGAACAATCTGGGCGTAAGGCGGCATAAAGCACCGGAACAACTCACTTATCACAGCTTCCGGTATGGTATGAGTGTAAGTCATCAGGCTATTTATATCAGAAGAGATATTACTTCACCTTACAATCCCGAATATCAGCTAAGCGCTGATATTGACTGGATATTAAAAGCCTTAAAAAAGGCCGGTAAAGTGGTTAATACAAAGATGTTTGTTGCGAAATACATGGTAGGGGGGATGTCAAAAAAGAAGCACAGACAGAGCCTTATAGAACGGTTTAAGATTTTTAGTGAGCATTATGGCTTTATACCAAATGTGTTAAACCATTTTATTATTGCAATCAACTTGTTTGCTTATTATCTGAAGCATGGAAGAACAAATGACTAAAAAGAAAAAGCGTCTCCTAAGGGGACGCTTTTTCTTTTTAACTTTATTTCCAGGCTAACTTTTAGCCTTTTTCTTTTCATTATCAGGCTCTCCCCCCCGCTTCCTTTCTCTGAAACCTGCAAAGCCAAGGCCCCCTATGAGAAGGATAGAAGCTGCCAGCGAAATTTTCTCTCCGGCAAAATATGAAGTTGGCTCGAATTTAAACTCCAGCTTATGATTCCCTCCGGGAAGCTGTGCTGCGCGAAGAATATAGTTTGCCCTGAAATGAGGGATTTTTTCTCCGTCGACATATGCGTTCCATCCCTTGTCATACCAGACTTCGGCGAACACCGCTATCATATCTTTGCCGCAGGAATACTCATAGGTGAGATGGTCGGGATGATAATTTGTTAACTGTATAACAGCATTAGGGTCCGGCGTCCCTGCCTTTTTTGTATCTATTACAGACTTAAAGCTTTCATCAACAATAGCTTCTTTGTGAGGGTCGAAGCTGTTAATGCCTGTCATCTCTTCTTCCGCGTTTTTAACGTACAGGATATTTGAAACAAACCAGGCGTTCCCACATGCGGAACTTCTGTTTTGAATACGCTGTGATTGTCCTTTCTCGTCTGCCGTAATAACATACTTTGTATTGAGCATATCGAGAACGTCTTCGTTGATCGCATTGTTAAACTGCTTGTCCAGTACTTCCTGAAAACGCTTCAGCTTAGCAGCATGGTAGCCACCTACTGTGTTGTGAAAATAAGAGGCAGAGGCATCAGAAAATGTATTAATGGTGAGATCAAGTACCCTGTAATTGGGACTGGTATCACGCATAATGAGATCATCCACTTCGCGCTTTTTAAAAGTCTGGTTAATGGTTGCCTGATCCACAAACTTATCGTTATTCAGATAGCGTTTATCGACAGACCACATGTCAATCAGGATTGTCAATCCTATCAGGATGAAGGCCAGTTGTGAGTTGATCTTTTTCTGAATCAGCATCCACAAAATAGCAGCCCCGATCAGTACAAATATCAATGACCGGAAGGCGTCCATTCGTGCAATGCTTGTCCTGTCGTCTACCAGGCTGTTTACTAACAGACTGGCAAAACCCTGGTCGCCGCCAGTTACCTGTGTAAGTCCCTGCAGGATTGATTCATTGTTGGGGGATTTGAAACTAAGAATAAGCCCCGGGATAACTATCAGGATAAGCAAAAGGCCTCCTGTTATATAGACAGAATATTTCAGATTCTTCAGTAATTCTTTGGCGTCACGTTTACCGTCTGTAATTTCTTTTATAGCCAATACAGCTAAAACCGGGAATAGTAACTGCGTGACTGCCAGAATAGATTCTACTGCTCTGAATTTGTTATATAAAGGAAAATAATTGAAGAACAGATCGGAGACAAAAGGGAGATTCTTTCCGAAGGAAAGGAACATGGTCAATATGGTAGCGCTTAAGATCCACCATTTGATCCGGTCACGCACAATGAACAGTCCTAATACGAAAAGAAAGCAGATAGCCGCCCCAAAATAGTATGGTCCGGAAGTGAAAGGCTTAGAGCCCCAATAGGTATTAACGAGCCCCATGCCCTGCAATTGCTGCAAAGCTCCTTCTACCTGGGCTTCGGGAATACCTTTTGTCATCAGTGCTTTTGCGACTTTCGAATCTTTGTCCAGCTTCTTACCTGATTCACCTCCATAGGCGTCGGGTACGAGGAACGTCAGAGTTTCGCCGACACCCTGGCTCCATTGATAAGCATATTCCCTGTCAAGCCCGTTGGATGGTTTATCTCCTTCTGTTTTGATATTAGATTTTCCGCGAATAGATTCCTGGCCGTATTCATAGGTTGTCCAAAGCGTTCCTGCGTTTACCGCTGCTCCGAGTATTACTGCCGCCACAATCCATACCGCTGATTTCAAAAAGTCTGATGTTGTTTTTGACTTAACAGCATGGTAAAGTTCTATGAAGCCAAGAATGAGCAGCACCAGGAACAGATAGTAAGTCATCTGGATGTGGTTTGCTCTGATTTCAAGAGCAATAAACAGTGCCGTAAGACTGGCTCCCAGTAGGTGTTTACCCCTGAAAGTTAGTATGATACCCGCCGTTATAGGACCAAAGAAAGCAATAGCCATTGCTTTATTAAGGTGTCCGGCTTCAAGAATGGTGAAATTATATGTGGAAAAAGCAAAAGCTATGGCACCCGCGGCGGCAAGCCATGGGTTTACCTTCAGCAGTGAAAACATAAGATATGATCCCAGCAGAAGCAGCAAAACGATATGAATCGGATTAGGAAAGAATGTAGTGAACGCCTGTATTATATAAGAAGCTACATTCATGTAGTATTGTGTCCAGATCTGGTAAGATGGCATTCCTCCAAACATAGCGTTCGTCCACAATGGGGCTGTTCCATCTTTGGCCTTGAAATCCATAATCTCCCTTTGCATGGCTTTGGCCTGCAAAACATCTCCCTGGTAAATAATCTTACCTTGAAGAAGCGGGCTGAAATAGATAAAACACAGTACAATAAAAAAAACTATAACGGCTATATGAATGCCATTTCGCTTAAACCAGTTACTCATTATTCAAATATTGGTCACCAAAAATAGAATTTTTTAGCCTATGCTATAGCGGCTTTTACTATTGGGGCGAAATATTTTGAAAACGGAGCCTTAAAAATAAGGCACGTGAGTGGTTGCGTTTATTTAATTTCTTCGAAATCTATAAAATCGCCTGCTCTGTCTGCAGCCCGGGCTTCCTTGTCTTTGGGAGGGATATAATCTATATTTAATTTGCCGGATGGCTGACTCTGTTTCCGCTGATACGTTTGCTGCTGGTAAGGATTGTTAACCCGTTGCTGTGCCTTATTTACCAGTTTTTGGAACAAAATAGGTAGGAGAAGGCGCACAAGCATTCTTATAAGCCAAAGTACGCAGATTATTATGAGAAGAAATTTTAGTAATGCTGTCATTTTTATATGTTACAAATATGACGAATAAACTCTTTAAATATTACACCCGTAAAGGAACATTTACAATCCCGTGAATTTCGGAATGCTAATCTTCTTCGACTATTTCTGCTACACGGCCTATCTGTCCGTCTTCGAGGCGCACTTTAATCCCCCGGGAGTGAAAGGCTGAGCTTGTCAATAGATTCTTTACAATTCCCCGCGTCAGTTTACCTGAGCGCTGATCTTTTTTGAGGATTATATCCACCTCCAGTCCCGGGAATATATCTTTTCTGTATTGTCCGTTCATTATTAGATATTAGTTGTCAGCAATTGGCTTTTGGTAATTAGCTTCTGGCTGACTGTTATTGTTTATCTTGTTTGCACTAAAGTTATTAGTCACTCATAACACATAATTCATGTGTCCTTAGCCTCTTCCTTCCATCTCTTTCTCCAGGGCGAACATTTCGTCCCTGAGCTTTGCAGCAAGTAAGAAGTCCATGTCTTTTGCAGCAGCAAGCATATCCTTTTTTGTCTTTTCGATAGCCTTTTTGAGCTCCGGTTTGCTCATGTATTGCACTATCGGGTCTGCTGCCACAGATCTTACTTCGTCGTTTCCTACATACACCTTCTGGACTCCCCCTTTAAAGTCGACCACCGATGTTTGCTCAATTATGGCTTCTTTGGACTTGCCAACTGTTTTCGGAATAATGCCATGTTCTTCATTATATCTAATCTGTTTTTCGCGGCGCCGGTTCGTTTCGTCAATTGTAATACGCATGCTGTCGGTGATCGTATCAGCATACATGATTACCTTTCCGCGATCATTCCTGGCAGCCCGGCCGATGGTCTGGATGAGAGAACGTTCTGAACGCAGAAATCCTTCCTTATCGGCGTCGAGTATTGCGACGAGTGATACCTCCGGAAGATCCAGTCCTTCCCGCAGTAAATTAATCCCGACCAGTACATCAAATTCGCCGAGACGGAGGCCTCTCAGGATTTCAACCCTTTCCAGGGTCTTCACCTCTGAATGGATGTATCTCACTTTTACACCCAGCCTGTCCATGTATTTTGTAAGCTCTTCCGCCATTCTTTTGGTCAGTGTTGTCACCAATACCCGGTCTCCCTGTTTTACGGTCCGGTCTACTTCGTCAAGGAGGTCATCCACCTGGTTGATGATCGGCCTGATCTCTATCGTTGGGTCAAGCAGGCCGGTTGGTCTGATCACCTGTTCCACCACTACACCTCCTGATTTCTCAAGTTCAAAGTCGCCAGGGGTGGCACTCACATAAATCGTCTGAGGTGCCAGGCGTTCAAATTCCTCAAAATTCAAAGGCCGGTTGTCGAGCGCCGCAGGAAGACGGAATCCATACTCTACGAGCGACATTTTTCTCGAACGGTCTCCGCCGTACATTGCCCTTACCTGAGGAACAGTTACGTGGCTTTCATCAATAACCATTAAATAGTCTTCAGGAAAATAGTCGAGCAGGCAGAATGGTCTCATTCCCGGGCTGCGTCCATCGAAGAAGCGTGAATAGTTTTCTATACCACTGCAGTATCCCAGTTCCCGCATCATTTCCAGGTCGTAATTTACCCTTTCTTCAAGCCGTTTAGCTTCCAGGAACCGCTGATCTGAAATCAGCTGCTGCTTACGTGTTTCGAGCTCCTGCTGAATTGCCCATACTGATTTATTAAAACGGTCTTTTGGCGTAACAAACAGGTTTGCCGGATAGACCACCATTTCGGTCATCTTTTCAAGTGTTTTTCCTGTTCCGGGGTCAATCACACTTAATTCTTCAATATCATCCCCAAAAAAAGACACTCTGTAAGCATAATCAAGATAAGCCGGGTAGATATCGACTGTATCCCCCTTAACCCTGAACGTTCCGCGTTTGAAATCTGCTGTAGTCCTTGAATAGAGGATTTCGACAAGGCGGTGAAGAAACGCGTTACGGCTGACCCTGGTTCCGACTGCGAAGCGGAATACAGAATTATAGAAGTCCTCAGGATTCCCCATACCATATATGCAGGAGATAGATGAAACTACTATGATGTCCCTTCTTCCCGACATAAGGGATGACGTGGTCCGTAACCGTAATTTTTCTATTTCGTCATTGATTTGAAGATCTTTTTCAATATAGGTATTAGTGGTAGCTATATATGCCTCAGGCTGATAATAATCATAATAGGAAACGAAGTAGTTAACCGAGTTTTCCGGGAAGAACTGTTTGAACTCACCGTAGAGCTGTGCTGCCAGTGTTTTATTGTGACTTAAGATCAGCGTAGGCTTCTGCGTTTGCTGGATGATATTTGCCACAGTAAATGTTTTTCCCGATCCTGTAACCCCGAGGAGGGTTTGGTAGTTTTCCTCATTCCGGACTCCCTCAACGAGTTGCCTGATTGCTTCAGGCTGATCGCCGGCAGGCTGGTAGTCAGATATTAATTTGAAATCCATGAAATATCAAAGATAAAGAAATCTAAAATAGAATGTAAAGAGGACCCCGAATAACAGAAGGGTTCCTTCATGCCGTATAAATGAAAAAGGGGGGAACTACGCCGTAGCTCCCCACCAAATCAAACTTTATTTAACAACAGCATTAAAATAACGCTATGTAGAGATAACGCTGTTTCTGACATTTTAGTTTATCTAACCAGCGTGCAGTCCGTTGCGTTTTAAACTTTTTTTCAATTTCTTTAAATGATATCTGCTGTAAATCTCCATAAACCGGAGCCACTGAATACAATTGAGCATCCCTAGTCTGGGATGTTTAATTCTTTGCTCTGATGAACATTTTGATATTTTGGGTAACAGCTCCTTCAGTTTCACGGTGAATCTGATCATGTCATTTTTTGCCTCTTCCCGGGTTGTCACCCTCACAAGTGCCAGTATATTCGAAGGGATATTGAGCTTGCCCGGTGGAAATCGCCCGAAATAGAGGATAAGCCTGGTAACAAGCGGAAGTCCATGCCTCCTTTGTTGCTGCTTGCCGTAGATGCATTTTTCAATGGCCAGCAGGGAACGCACGTTAACCTGCACAATATGGCAGAAGATTTCCGAACAGGACCAGCTTCCATCTTCAGGCTGACGGCAAAATTCCTCATCTGTGAGATTTTTCAGAATTTCCTGATATTCACTGGTGATATCCAGGATAGAACGTGCATTTATCCCCATACTCATAATAAAGATCTTAATTCATCCAGATTCTTTATCTGAACCGGTACGTCTTCGGGCTTGGGTTTGTCTGCAGGGTTAAAATAGATAGCATCTATTCCATAATCCAATGCACCGCGTACATCTGCTTCCAGACTATCTCCAATCATGATACATTCATTCTTCTCTGCGCGGGCTTCTCTTAATGCATATTCAAAAATGGCCTTGTCAGGTTTATTGGAACCAACCTTTTCAGAGATTACTATTGTTGTAAAATACCCGGCCAGTTCACATACCTTAATCTTGGTAGTGGTGGCTTCGGTGAAGCCATTAGATATTATGTGAAGACGATATCTCCTGTTAAGATATTGTAATATATCGTGAGTTCCGGGGAATAAGCCCGTTTTTGTTGGGCAGATCCTGACGTAGTCCTCCTCAAACAGGGATGGAATTGCGTCTGGTTTCACCCCGAGGTCGATAAAGGTCTTTCTGAACCTTGTAGTCCTTAAATATTCTTTTGAGATTTTACCGGTATGATAGGATGCCCACAGAGCATGATTGTTCCGGGTGTAAGTCTCTATGAATGTATAAGGGCAGGAAACTCCCAAAGATCTGAGCTGATGAGACTGGTACAGCTCATGAAGGGTTTCTTCCGCATTCTTATCGAAATCCCAAAGAGTGTGATCAAGATCAAAGAAGATATGTTTATATTGCATCTTACTCTTTTGTTCCATAGGCGAGGTCGCCGGCATCACCCAGTCCCGGGACAATATAGGCCTTCGTGGTCATTTCTTCGTCAATAGCTCCAAGCCATAGCCTGGCTTTAGGTAAATTAGCTTTAACATAGGCCACTCCTTCACTGCTCGCAATAATAGAAACGATATGTAATTGTTTTATGGTATACTGATCGAGAAGTTCTTTACAGCTCATCACAATGCTTCTGCCCGTCGCCAGCATGGTATCTGCAACAATTACGATCTTATCGTTAAGATCCGGTGTTGTTACATATTCTTTCTGGATAACAAATCCATCTCCTTTAGTGTGCTGACGGTATGCAGCTATAAATGCAGAATCAGCTTTGTCAAAATAGTTGAGCAATCCCTGGTGCAGGGGCAGTCCTGCGCGAAGAATGGTTGCCAGGACCGGCTGTTCGGATATTACCGGAACTAAAGCGGTTCCCAGGGGCGTCTCAAATTCGGTCTCACTATAGCTCAGTGTTTTGCTGATCTCAAACGCAAAGATCTCACCCAGGCGTTCCAGATTTCTTCGAAAGCGCATGCTGTCCTGCTGGATCTGGGCATCGCGTAATTCAGCTAAAAAATTATTCCCTATAGATGGAGTGTCGCTCAGAATGTACATATTATGTTAAAATTAATCAATTCCAACGGCTTTAAAGATAAATAATTGGCAAATGTTACATATTCGGGAATTAATAAATTTTCTGCTTCTGCGGCTTTTATCCTAATATTGCTTTTTTTAACACCCTGTTTGTGGTATGATTAATCAGTTCAGAAATTTAAATCCTGTAAATCTGATATTGCTAGTTGTGATAGCCTTTGTGTTAAGGATAGGGGTGTTATTGCAATTGCCTGATCATTTGGATTTTTCTCTCTTTGAACCCTATGCAGGAATCCTGATCCAGTTGCCTGAAGATCTTTTCTCACCTTTCAGCAACATTTTCTATTCAACAGTCATCATCCTCCTTCAGGCGATGGTGCTAAACCGCATTGTAAATAGTTACAATCTTTTAGGGAAGCCTTCTTTTCTGCCCGCTTTGATGTATGTCACCGTTTCAGCCATGCTTGAGCCCTTTGTTGTACTGAATCCCGTTCTGATAGCCAATTTTCTTATTTTGTGGATGATCGAGAAGTTTTTCAGCATTTACCGGCGCGAAAGTGTACTTCCGGTGTTATTCGATCTCGGGATGATCACAGCGCTGGGCACCCTGATTTATTTTCCTTTCATAGGAATGATGCCGTTATTGTGGGTCTCTCTGGTGATTTTCAGGCCATTTAACTGGCGCGAATGGGTTGCCGGCCTGGTTGGATTTATAGCGGTTGTTTTTTTTCTCTGCACCATCTATTATCTCACGGATTCCCTGGGCGGTTTTGTGAACATTCTTCCCCGGGTTACCCGTTTTCGCACAGGTTTTCACGTTAACCTATATGATTATATTGTGCTCATTCCTGTTGCAGTGATCCTGATCCTGTCTGTTTTTACGCTCCAGCAGAAGTTTTACAGGAGCAATGTACACGTACGTAAATCGTACTTCATATTGATTTTTCTTGTCTTGTTTACAATCGTATCCTTCAACATCACGAGAGAGTACAACATTCACCATTTTCTGCTGGCGATGCCTCCGCTGGCTATCCTGATGGCTCACTTTTTTACAAGTTCAACCAAACGCTGGTTTTATGAAAGCCTTTACCTGATTTTGGCGGCTTTTATTATATACTTCCAATTCGTGTGATGCAGATCCGGGTATTTCAATTAACCTTTTTTAACATTTCTCCGGTAACAGCCAATTAAAATTTGAATAGCTTTGCAATATGTTGGTTTCGATAATAAAATGCTTATTATCTGATGTTTAATCTGGTTGTGGATATAGGGAATACGTTCTCTAAAGTTGCGGTGTTTAAAGATCGTCAGATTTTGGAACTGGAGGTTTCTGAAAATCTCAGCGCTGATCATCTGGCAGGCTGGTTTCAAAAATATCCTCTCAGTAACGCTGTGCTGTCGACCGTGAGAAAGGATGCCGGGGAGCCTGGTGCATTTTTGCAGTCGCGCTGTCGTTATATCGAATTCAGTACGAAGATAAGCGCAGGAATAATTAATCATTACAAAACGCCGTCTACCCTTGGGCTGGACAGATATGCAGCAGTCATTGGAGCTAAAGCTTTGCTTCCGGAGAGAGATTGCCTCGTGATAGATGCCGGGACGTGTATCACCTATGATTTTATAGATAGCAAAGGGAACTATTGGGGCGGGAGTATTTCCCCGGGAATCGGAATGCGGTTCAGGGCCATGAATACTTTTACAGGCCGCCTGCCGTTAATTGAGTTCGACGAATCATTTCAGGAAGAGTACGGGCTGGATACAGCCGATGCATTATTGTCGGGCGTTAATAATGGGATTTTCTTTGAAGTGAAAGGATTTATAGAACAATATAGCCGGAACTGGCCGCAGGCAAAGGTTCTTCTTTGCGGTGGAGATGTTAATTTTTTTGATAGACGGTTGAAAAATAGCATCTTTGCGGCCAGCATAAAAGCTGAGCCCAACCTGGTTCTTATTGGTTTAAACGAAGTTATTCATCAGTATAATGATTAAATTTATAAAGTATATATTCTTCTCTTTGGTATTAGTGCTCAGTTTGGATACGAATGCACAGACTACAACCGGTTCTACATATTCTCAGTTGGGGATAGGTTTGTTAAACCGGCCGGTGCTTCCCCAGAACCGTGCAATGGGAGGGATCTCCGCAGGGATAAGGAGAGCGGGGGCTTACAGCAACATCAATCTGGCCAATCCGGCTTCGTATTCGTCTATCCTCCTGACAACCTTTGATGGTGGTATCGGAGGAGAGTTTTTAACCAGAAGTAAGGGCAACCGTTCTGAAGGAGATTTCACCGGATCTCTCAGCCATCTGGTATTTGGAGTTCCTGTTAATAAAACATCGGCACTCAGTTTTGGTATAATTCCTTTCAGCAGCCAGGGTTTCCAAACCCGGGAGCCGAACAGTGCGGATACGGTGACCGTTGATAATATTTATGCAGGAGACGGTGGGTTGTCTAAAGCTTATCTGGGATATGGCGTTCAATTAGGGAAAAATTTCAGTGTAGGTGCAAACGTTTCTTACATATTCGGCAAGCTTGAAGAAACCGAGTCTCATGAGTTTGTATATGATTATTCTGCTTATAGTTCCAGAATGCAAACTTCCAGCAGCATAGGTGGTTTCAACTTCGATTACGGACTCCAGTATTCAGGAGCTCTTTCAAACAAGCTGAGACTGGTACTTGGTTATTCGGGAACCCTGGCATCCAAGCTGGACCAGGACGATAAGATGGTTTTTTACCGTTATACCAAGGGCACCGGAGGAGAAGAGGGTGTAGCGACTGATTCTATAGGTTCGGAGAAGAAGTATGCCACCAAAACCTTAAAGCTTCCTCTTACCCATACTGCTGGGTTTACCATAGAGAAGGCAAATCACTGGCTGGTAGGAGCGGATGTCAGAATGGGGCAGTGGAGTAAATACCGGGAGGGGAATTCCAATCCTGATAATCTTCAGAACTCTTATGGTTTCTCGGTAGGGGGACAGATCACCCCGGACATAAATTCTGTGGGCAGTTATTTTAAGGTTATCGATTACAGGCTTGGATTTTCATATGATAAGAGCAATATCAGGTATAATAATACAGATATTGAGCAAATGGCTGTAACCTTCGGATTTGGTTTTCCTTTACAGGCAAGTCCTACCCGAACCACTTTCTATAAAATAAACGTTTCAGCTGAACTCGGACAGCGCGGAACATTATCAAACAATTTGGTGCGTGAACGGTATGTAAATATACACTTTGGCTTTACACTGAACGATCAGTGGTTCCGTAAGTATAAATTTGATTAAGTTGGCGCAGTACCGGGTTTTTGGTATCATTCTGATAATTGTGTGTTTTTCTCTGACGGCCTGTGAAAATGACCTCAGGGAAGTAGAGAAGATTTCTGCAAAAGGCTCTTCAGTCAGAGTGGATAAATCTAAAGGTGTAGAGATCATCTATAGTGATTCTGCGCGTGTAAAGGCCAGGATACTCACCCCCCTGCTTAATTACTATAAAGTAGATAAACCTTATTACGAGATGCCCAAGGGAGCTACTGTTATATTCTTTGACGAAAACCTGAAGGAGAGCAGCAGGATCGTGTCAGATTACGCACTTCAGTATGAAACCTCGCGTGTGGTAGAAATGCGAAAGAATGTAGTTGGCACAAGCGCTAAGGGCGATGTATTTAAATCTGATGAACTAATCTGGGATCCCGGGAAAAAGGAGCCCGTATACTCAAATAAACTGGTGACGATCACTCAGCCCAACGGAAATATAGTTTTTGGGAACGGTTTTTCCAGTGATGAGCGTTTTAAGCGCTGGCAGCTTACAGACGCAACAGGAAACTTCCCTTCAGGCACGAATTTAATTGAGTGATTGCTAAAAGGTTCTTAGTGTAAATATTGTCATTTTTTTTTGAAAAGTTGTATCTTGCGCGCTCTTTTTGAATACGAATAAAGTTAGATTATATGGGAATAATGAGTTTTTTGCGAAACCGTGCAGGTGTTATCCTTGTAGGTGCAATAGGTTTGGCAATAGTAGCCTTTTTATTAGGAGACGCTATCAAGATCGGCAGTCCCTTTATGAGAGGCAACCAAACCGACGTTGGTGAAGTTGCCGGAGAAAAGATCAATATTGATGATTTTCGTCAGAAAGTGGAGCAGAACGAGGCACAGTTTAAGCAGCAGATGGGGCAAGGTGCCCTTAATCCGCAAATGGCCTCCTATGTTGTGGAGAATACGTGGAACCAGGAAGTGATGACTGTGCTCCTGAATAAGGAGGTTAAACGCATTGGTATCGAGGTTGGTGAAAATGAGTTAGCCGATATGATCACAGGTAAAAACCCTGATCCGCAGGTTGTGCAAGCTTTTGCTGATCCCCAGACCGGACAAATAAACAGGTCGCAGTTAAGTGCTTTTATTTCAAATATGAAATCCCAGGATCCGGGTAGTGCAATGGGACAACAGTGGGGAAACTTTCTTTTGTCGATAAAAAGAGGTCGTCTCTTTCAGAAATATAACGGTCTGGTGAAGAATTCAATCTATGTGACCTCTCTGGAAGCGAGAGAAGATTACTCCCAGCGTAATAAACTTGCAAATTTCAATTATGTTAATCTTGAATATGCTTCCATTCCTGACAATAAGGTTCAGCTGACGGATGGTGACTATCAGGAATATTATAATAAGAATAAAAAGAGATTCGTTAACCGGGAGGAATCCAGGACGTTTGAATATGTAATATTTGATGCGAGCCCTTCAAAAGCCGATTCTGCAGATGCCCGGAATTTAATAAACAAGCTGGCAGCAGATTTCAGAACTACTACCAACGACTCCCTTTTTGTAAGTGTGAATTCTGATACCAAAGCTCCTGTTGCATATGTAAGAAAGGGACAGTTGGATCCGGCACTGGATTCTTCAGTTTTCAAAGCTTCAACTGGCACAGTAATCGGTCCGGTATTCAGTAACGGTGCCTTTAAGGTTGCGAAGGTTGTGGACGTCAGGATGAGCCCCGACTCTGTTAAGGCAAGTCACATTCTGATCAATCCGGCTACAGTTGGAGGAGTGGACAAAGCAAAGAATATTGCTGATTCTCTTCTGGCTATATTACAAAAGGGAGGTAACTTTGCTGAGCAGGCTGCAAAATTCGGATCAGACGGCACGAAAGATAAAGGCGGAGAGCTCGGAACATTTGCCCGCGGTGCCATGGTTCCGGCGTTCGAGGAAGCTGTATTTAACGGGAAGCCCGGTGAACTGAAAGTGATCACAACCCAGTTCGGTGTACACGTTATACGGATAGACAAGCAGGTGGGCTCTTCCAGAGTTGCTAAAGTAGCAATAGTAGATAAAGCCGTTGCCAGTAGCAGTCAGACTCAGCAGGCCGCTTACGGTAAGGCTTCTGCATTTCTGTCGAATGTAAAAGATGCTGAATCTTTTAATGAGCAGATCCAGAAATCGAAGCTGCGTAAACTTGTCGCAGAGAATATTACCCCTTCACAGTCTATGGTCTCAGGTATTGAAAATCCCAGGGAGATCGTAAGATGGGCTTTTGAGGCAGATAGAGGAGATGTTTCTGATAAGGTGTTTGAATCCGAGAACACTTATGTGGTAGCCTGCCTTACCGACGTAAGAGAGAAAGGAATTCTTCCTGTAGAGAAAGTAAAGAAGGATATCGAACCAATGGTAAGAAATCTGGTTAAAGCCAGAATGCTGTCGGAGAAGATGCAGAAAGCACTTTCCGGCGCTTCTACTATCAACCAGGTTGCGTCAAAGCTCGGCCGTCCTGTTCAACCTGTTCAGAACGTTGTGTTTGCTAATCCTATTATTCCCGGAATTGCCCAGGAAAATAAGGTAGTAGGTACCGTGTTTGGCCTTGAGCCGAAGAAGCTTTCTAAAGTCATTGAAGGTGAGCAGGGAGTCTATGTAGTTCAGGTGAACGGATTTACCAATCCTGCCCCTCTCACTAACACCTTCAGCCAAAAACAGCAAATGTATCAGACTGTAGGACAGAGAGCGCAGGGACAGGTGATGGAAGTGCTGCGTGAAAAAGCAGATATAAAGGACTATCGTCTGAAGTTCTTTTAAAAAATTATATATCGCAAAAAGGTCTGGAGGTTCCCTTCAGACCTTTTTTTATGTTTAGGCAAATTTGTTTTAAAACATTATGCCGTTTAAAGTTTTTACTTTATGCTTATAGGAATTGAATTTCAAGATCTGAACTTTGCATACTAAACATGCAGAAAATGAATATTCAGGAAAACATAGTAAACAGAGTAGCTCAAAGCGGGCTGGTGACTTTCGATCTTGCCGATCTTTACCCCGCTGGTGAAAGGGTAGTTTATGATATCAAGAATAACTTATTTCACGGGTTGATCCTTAAAGAGAAGGACTTTCGCGAATTTGTGAAAGAACATGACTGGTCTCAATATGAAGGCAAGAACGTTGCAATTACCTGCTCGGCAGATGCTATCGTGCCCACCTGGGCTTATATGTTGCTGGCTAACAAGCTGGCCTCTTATGCGGCAGAGGTGATGTTCGGTAGTCTGGAAGCGCTCGAGACGGTTTTATTCAGGAAAAAAATTGATAGTCTGGACATGGAAAACTTTAGAGATAAGAGGGTTGTTATAAAGGGATGCGGTGATATCGCAGTTCCCGAATCCGCGTTTGTGGCGATAACTGTTGAGCTGACGAGAGTGGCGAAAAGTATTATGTACGGAGAACCATGTTCTACCGTGCCTGTTTTTAAGAGAAAAGACTAATGTGATTGACAGTACGTTTAAGTTTGAAGTAGTGACGGGGCCCGGAATGATAACCGGCTGATCTCTTTGCTCTATTGTATAGTATGAGAAAATTTGTATTGCTTCTTCCGCTTTTTCTATTTATTCAGTTAGTGTTTCCCCAGGAGCTGGAGAACCGCAAAGAGACGGCGTTTAAACCCGGAGAAGAATTGAAGTATCGTCTCAGGTACGGGTTTATCACTGCAGCAGAAGCCACTTTGAATGTACTCGATTCAGATGTTAAGTTTGATAATAAGCCGGTGTTTCACCTGGTCGCCCAGGGCAAAACAGCGGCGTCTTTTAATCTTTTCTATAAGGTGAGGAACAGATACGACTCTTATATCGATCGTAAAGACCTCACACCTTACCTCTATACAGAAAATATCAGGGAGGCTAATTACCGGCGTACCGATAAAGTACGTTTCTACCAGGATCAAAATAAAGTAGTTGGTAATAAGGGGACATTCAAAGGAAGGGATAAGACATTCGATCTGGTATCCGCTTTTTTCTTTGCAAGGAGTCTTGATCTCTCAGGCGTCCGGCCGGGTACTTTGTTCACTATTCCTTATTTCCTGGATGATGAAGTGGCCGATATGAAGATCACTTACGTAGGTAAGGAGACAATCAAAACTCCTATAGGTACGTTTAATTGTCTGAAATTTAACCCGTCGATTAAGCCGGGCCGTATCTTCAGGAAAGACAGCAAATTATATCTCTGGATTACAGACGACGGGAATCGTATCCCTGTAAAAGCCCAGGTAGAGATTCTTGTAGGCTCTGTCACCCTTGAAGTTACTTCAGCCAAAGGGCTAAAGTATTGATTAAGCCTGCCCTTCCCGCCTTTAAAAGCCTGTATTTACATATTGCTCATCTCACATCCTCCTGCCATTACTATTTTTAAAAATATTTACGACCTTTACGCAGCAATGGGATTGAATATGATTGAAGTACAGCACACTTTGGTGCATGAGGATATTTTAGAAGAGAGTTTTGTGTGTCATCTTGATAAATGCAAAGGAGCGTGTTGTGTAGAAGGAGATGCCGGTGCTCCGCTTGAGCGTAGCGAACTTAAGATACTGGAGGAGATTTATCCCCATGTAAAACCTTTTATGACAGAGAAGGGTATTGAGACTATAGAACAGCAGGGGACCTGGGTGCGGGATCAGGACGGGGATTATACTACTCCGTGCGTTGACGGGAATAAGGAATGCGCTTATGTTATTTGGGAGGGCGGTGTCAGTAAATGTGCCATTGAAAAAGCATATCTTGAGAACAAGGTTCATTGGAAAAAACCCATTTCCTGTCACTTATATCCGATCAGGATAACTGCTTACCCGGAATTTGAGATATTAAATTACGACCGCTGGCATATATGTAAAGCTGCATGCTCATACGGGAGAGAGCTTAAGGTACCTGTTTACCGCTTTCTGAAAGAGCCGCTTATCCGTAAATATGGCGAGGACTGGTACAATGAGCTCGACGGAGCTGCTTCCCTGTCATAAACGATCTTATCACACCACCAAATATGAGTGAATACGAACATAGAAATTTTTCGCTGCTGGACAGAGGCGGGGTACCCGTAGATCTTGGTTCACGGATAGTCGTCTTCGGGGCATCGGGTCAGCTTGGACAATGTCTGCAGCATGTTGCTATACAAAGAGGAATTAAAAATATTCTTTTTCTTCCGGAAGAGCGTGCCAATATTCTGGACAAGGACGCGATTGCACAGGTTCTGGCGGATGAAATGCCGCTTTATGTCATCAACTGTGCTGCATATACTGCAGTGGATAAAGCTGAAGATGAAATTGAGCTCGCCCGCAGTATTAACAGGGATGGCCCGGCCAATCTAGCAGCTGTTTGCCGGTCCCATCATACTACATTGATCCATATATCGACTGACTTTGTTTTCGAAGGTGAAATTCCAAAGTTGCTGGTAGAAAGTGATCCGGCAAGGCCCATTAATATTTATGGGATCACCAAGCTTCAGGGCGAGGCCGCTATAGCAGGGATCTTTCATAAATATTTCATCCTCCGGACAAGCTGGTTGTATTCGGAATATGGGAATAATTTCGTGAAAACCATGCTGAGATTAGGGAAGGAGCGTGAGGAGATTGCGGTGGTGGCTGACCAGGTTGGTACTCCAACCTACGCCATTGATCTCGCGGAAGCGATCTTTGATATTATTCAGTCGGGGTCTAGTGAATATGGGACTTATCATTACAGCAATGAAGGACTTACCTCGTGGTATGATTTCGCAAAGGCAATCTTTGCGGTAGGCGGACTTCAGGTCAATGTAAGGCCTCTTAAAACCTTCGAATATTTTACCAAAGCCGCCCGGCCAGCTTTTTCGGTAATGGATAAGTCAAAGATAAAGAATACTTTTGCTATGAAGATTCCATACTGGCGTGACAGTCTGGAGACTTGTATAAACCGTTTGAATGCTAATGGCGAATAATTATTTACTAAACACTTAAAAATGAAAGGTATTATACTCGCAGGCGGATCGGGCACCCGCCTTCACCCCCTCACCCTTGCTACCAGTAAACAGATGATGCCTGTTTACGACAAGCCGATGATCTATTACCCCTTGTCAATTCTGATGCTTGCCGGAATCAGGGAGATTCTTATTATTTCGACCCCGCATGATCTTCCTAACTTTGAGAAGCTATTGGGCGATGGTTCGCGGATAGGTTGTCACTTTTCTTATGCAGTACAGGAGCAGCCTAATGGGCTGGCGCAGGCGTTTGTCATTGGAGAGAGGTTTGTAGGAGATGACAGTGTCGCCCTGATCCTGGGAGATAACATATTTTATGGCGATGGCCTTTCTGTGCTTCTTCAGAAACTGAATGATCCCGAAGGAGGTGTTGTATTTGCGTATCCGGTATCCGATCCTGAGAGATACGGAGTGGTTGAGTTTGATGAAAATAATAATGTCATTTCCATAGAAGAAAAACCGGAAAATCCCAAGTCTAATTACGCAGTTCCAGGTCTTTATTTCTACGATAATTCTGTTGTAGAGATTGCAAAGAATATAAAGCCCTCATTCAGGGGTGAATATGAGATCACTGATGTGAATAAAGAATATCTTAAACGGGGACAACTGAAGGTTGGGGTGCTGAGCCGGGGCACAGCATGGCTGGACACCGGAACCTTCACCTCTTTAATGCAGGCGGGACAGTTTGTCCAGGTTATCGAAGAACGGCAGGGGCTGAAGATCGGTTGTATAGAAGAAGTCGCATACAGGATGGGTTTTATTTCTGATGAAGAGCTTCGGGTTGCGGCGCAGCCGCTTGTAAAGAGCGGTTACGGACAATATTTACTTAAGATACTGGGATAGAATCCTGGTTCTGATAAACAAAAAAGGGGCATCCGCCCCTTTTTTGTTTATGGTTCTTCCGGTTTTTACACCGTTGTTTTAATACTCAGTTCTTTTAGCTGCTCATCCGATATCGTAGCAGGGGAATCGATCATGACATCTCTTCCTGAATTGTTTTTAGGGAATGCAATTACATCCCGGATAGAATCCAGTCCCGCGAAGAGAGACACCAGCCGGTCGAAACCGAAAGCGATCCCTCCATGAGGCGGCGCTCCGTACTCGAATGCGTTCAACAGGAATCCAAACTGCTTTTGTGCCTCTTCAGGAGTAAAGCCGAGATGTTTAAACATCAGAGACTGCAGGTCTTTGTTATGGATACGGATAGATCCTCCGCCCACTTCAGTACCATTGATCACCATATCATAGGCGTTGGCTCTCACTGCGCCCGGATCAGTGTCCAGCAAAGCGATGTCTTCCGGCTTCGGAGAAGTGAAGGGGTGGTGCATGGCATGATATCTACCCGTTTCTTCATCCCATTCGAGCAATGGAAAATCTACTACCCATAATGTAGAGAATTTGCTCTTATCGCGAAGTCCCAGCCTGTTACCCATTTCAAGACGAAGTTCATTGAGCTGTTTCCTTACCTTGTCTGCCGGCCCTGCCATAATCAGCATTAAATCACCTGGCTGAGAATTAAATGCTGCCGACCATTTTTTCAGTTCATCTTCACTGTAAAACTTATCAACGGAAGACTTTAATGATCCATCATCATTGTGACGGCAATATACCAGGCCTGTAGCTCCAATCTGCGGGCGTTTAACGAAGTCGGTCAGTTCGTCCACCTGTTTACGTGTGTAATGGGCACATCCACTAGCATTTATTCCAACAACAAGTTCTGCATTGTCGAATACCGGGAAGCTATGGCCCTTTACCAGGTCATTTAATTCGGTAAATAACATTCCGAAACGGGTGTCGGGCTTGTCAGAACCATACATCCGCATTGCGTCCTGGTAAGACATCCGCGGAACCGCTTCAAGTTCAATGCCCTTGAGTGTTTTAAAGAGGTGTCTGATTAATCCTTCAAATGTATTTAATATATCTTCCTGCTCAATGAAAGCCATTTCACAGTCAATCTGGGTGAACTCCGGTTGCCTGTCGGCCCTCAGATCTTCGTCCCTGAAACATTTAACAATCTGGAAATAGCGGTCAAAGCCCGATACCATCAGAAGCTGCTTAAACGTCTGAGGAGATTGCGGTAAAGCGTAAAACTCTCCCGGGTTCATACGGCTTGGAACCACAAAGTCGCGTGCACCTTCAGGCGTTGACTTGATAAGTACAGGAGTTTCGACTTCGAGGAAGTTTTGCAGATCCAGATATTTTCGGACTTCCTGAGCGGTTTTATGCCTCAGAACGAGATTGTTGCGTACCGGATTGCGGCGAAGGTCGAGATACCGGTATTTCATCCGGAGATCATCGCCTCCATCAGTATCATCCTCAATAAGAAAAGGAGGAAGCTTAGCTGTATTCAGTATTTCCAGGGCCGATACCTTGATCTCAATATCTCCCGTGGCAATCCTGGGGTTCTTGTTAGAGCGTTCAACTACCTGTCCCGTAACTTTAATGACAAATTCACGAGACAATTGCCTTGCCTGTTCACATAGATCTGTGTTTTCATCCATGTTGAACAGCAACTGGGTGATTCCGTAGCGGTCACGAACATCGATGAATGTCATTCCTCCCAGGTCCCGTGATTTCTGTACCCAGCCGGCAAGAGTTACTATCTTGCCCAGATCGTTCAGATTTAATTCGCCGCAAGTATGTGTCCTATGCATAAAATTTGTTGTTTGACCTGCAAAAGTACTTTTTTTGGTGAAGGATAAGGTTCAGTAAATGAATTTTTTCCTAAAACTACCTGCAACGGGATTTGTTTAACCGGATATAGATCTTCGTATGAAACTAAAGACCTCTCTTCTGACTGCTTTTATTTGTGCCTCGGTGATTGCCTGCAACAGTGTCCAGAAATCTGTAGACCCCACGGGGCAGAATCCTATCCCACGCGGTACCGAAAGGAATATAGATGAAGATACTATAAAAGCACCCGGAAGCGATACGAGCGGCTTAGGGCTTCCCGATAGTGTAAGAAGAGAGAAATAACTACTTAAGAGCCAGCAGGTATTTTTATTCCCCCTTCGAAGACGAATTCTGCAGGCCCCTCGAGGAAAACATTTGTAAACCGCTGTCCGTCATAGTGAAACCGGATATTCAGGTTGCCGCCAAGAACTCTTACAGGCGTACTGATTTCTCCTTTTTGACCGTTTTGCTTCGCCATAGCAAGAGCTACGGCTGTAACGCCGGTACCGCATGCGTATGTTTCATCTTCCACTCCTCTTTCGTAGGTTCTGACAAAGTACCCTTCTCCCTCAGGTTCCACCAGATTGACATTAATTCCTTTTTCTTTATACCGGTCGTTGTATCTGATCTTTCTGCCTTCGGCAAAAACGTCCGCTGAAGCTAGTTCTGAAGTCCTGCACACATAATGAGGAGAGCCAGTATTCAAAACGAAGGCATCTCCGTCATTTTTAATTTCGTCTACATCTATCATTTGCAGGCTAACCCAGTCGCCTGATCCTGAAATTGTGGCATAGTGAGGGCCGTCGACTGCCAAAAAGTTAGTTTCTTCGCCGATAACCCCGAGATGTCTGGCGAAAGCCACTATGCACCGTCCCCCGTTTCCGCACATGCTGCTTGGGTTTCCGTCAGAATTATAATAAACCATTTCAAAGTCGTACCCTTCTTTCGTCTGCAGGAACATCATTCCATCTCCTCCGATCCCAAACCTTCTGTCACAAAGCGCGGCGATAAATGCAGGATTATGATGATTTACAGCCATATTACGGTTGTCTACCAGAATAAAGTCGTTTCCGGCCCCCTGGTATTTATAGAAATGAAGTGTTGAGATGTCAGACATGAGAATTGAGTTTCGCTGCACTTTTTATATTTAACGGAACAGGATGTAAAGATAACAAAAGCTCTTTACAACCCTTAAACTTTGCTCATATGTCAAATCCGGTGCCTGACATCCGAATCTATCTTTAACATTTTTTAACACAAATTGCAATACCAAGGAGTTGCATAATCAGTTTTAGTGGTATTACTTTTGAACAAAGGAATTTGAATAAGTAAATAAGAAACACGCATAGAAAAAATAAAGTATGAGAAAGACAGGAATAACTCTTCTTACTGCATTTTTTGGAGGTGCAGTAGCAATAGGCGGATATAAGCTTGTCGAAAGCAACAATACCGATAAGATGGGTATTGAGGACAAGCAGAAAGTTTATTTTGCCAGTAATCCAATGAATGTATCGTCCGCAGGCGATGTCGATTTTGTTCAGGCAGCAGCTGCTGTAACACCGGCAGTCGTTCACATCCAGACCACCTATGAAGGAAAGGGCCGGGACGCCGGCGGCGGGGATCCTTTTGAGGATATGTTCAGAGACTTTTTTGGCTCTCCGAGGAACGCCCAGCGACCTCCGGCAATGGCGTCGGGATCCGGCGTGATTGTAACTGATGATGGTTATATCGTCACAAACAATCACGTAGTGGAAGATGCCACTAAGATTGAGGTGATACTGCCCGATAACCGTTCTTTTCAGGCTAAGGTTATCGGACGTGACCCTAATACCGACTTAGCACTTATTAAAGTGGCCGGTACAAAGTTGCCTGTGGTTAAACTCGGGAACTCTGATAATGTACAGGTTGGAGAATGGGTGCTCGCAGTTGGTTATCCGCTTACCTTAAATACAACTGTAACCGCAGGTATAGTAAGCGCAAAGGGGCGTGCAATCGGTATCCTTGGTCAGGATGAGTCGGAAGGCCGTAATTTCGACCGCAACCAGCCGAGGGTCAATTCGGCAATTGAGTCGTTTATACAAACGGATGCAGCTATCAACCGCGGTAACAGCGGTGGTGCACTGGTGAATACAAGAGGCGAGCTCATTGGTATCAATGCTGCAATTGCTTCCCAGACCGGATATTATGCGGGCTATGGATTTGCTATTCCGGTTAATCTGGCCAAGAAGATCATGGACGACTTCATCAAATACGGTGCTGTACGCCGGGGTTTTGTTGGAGTGACCTTCCAGGAACTTAATTCAAGCCGTGCAAAAGAACTTGGTGTAAACGAGATCAGCGGTCTTTATGTCAATACAGTCGTTGAAGGCGGGGGAGCAGCAGCTGCCGGAATTAAAAAAGGGGATGTGATCACCAAAGTTGACGGAGCAAGGATCATGGGCTCGTCTGATCTGCAGGAGAGGGTAGCGAGACTGCGTCCCGGTGATAAGGTTCAGCTTACTTACGTACGCGACGGAAAAGAACGTACCGTATCCGTAACGCTTAAAGGCGAGGATGAAGTGAAAATAGCAGGTGGAAGTGGCCGGTCAGCGGAGGAATTGTATAACAGGCTGGGAGCCAGTTTCTCACCTCTGCCTTCAGCTCAGAAACAGCGCTATAATATTAGCTCAGGTGTAGTCATCACCGAGGTAAGACGGGGTGGTGTTTTTGCTGAGAACGGGATAGAGAAGGGCACCATCATTACCAGCATCAACGGTAAAGCTGTTGGTAAACCCGATGATATTGATGCTGCTCTTTCATCAAGCAGGAACAATATGATCCGCCTGAACGGAATTTCACCTGATGGATCGAGGATCATGATGACGTTCCCTGTTACCAATTAAGAGGATAATAAATGTCAAATAAGAGGCCTCCTGTGAAAGCAGGGGGCTTTTTTGGTATATTTGGAGGATGATGACGGCGGGAATGAAATGGGAGCTGCTCGGCCAGGAAATTATCCTTTTTCCTCAAAAAGCAATGTACTGGGCAGAAGAGAGGGCCTTGATTGTCGCCGACCTGCATATCGGGAAGGTCGGCCACTTCCGGAAGGCCGGGATCGCGATACCTAAGCTGCTCGAGCAGGAAGACCTTGCTGTGCTTTCAGATCTCGTAAACCTTGTGAAGCCTGAAAAGATCATTTTTCTGGGAGATCTTTTTCACAGTGATATCAATAATGACTGGGACTGGCTTAAGCTGTGGTGCGAGCTTTTCAGCAGCACTGAAATGATCCTGGTCAGGGGGAACCATGATATCCTCCACGATAAATATTACAGGGAAGCCGGCTTTACAGTCTGTGAATCGTTGCATCTCTCTCCGTATATTTTCTCGCATGAACCTTTAGAAAAGTCCGGTAATGGCTATGTTATAAGCGGGCACATACACCCCGCTGTCCGGCTGCGGGGGAAAGGCCGGCAGTCGCTCATTTTACCATGCTTTCATTTTGGTGAAAAACAAGCTGTTCTGCCCGCATTCGGTCGTTTTACCGGTAACTGCTGTATCGCTGTCAACCAGGCTGATATCACTTTTGTAGTGATGAAAGATAAGATTATGATGCTTTCATCTTAGATTTGTTCTAAATAACTTAAATAAAATGTTAGATAGCAAAATAGGTCATATTATTGCGTCCATAATAATACTTTTGTACCACAATCAAATAAATGAAAGGTAATGAGCAGTTTCACTAAAGCTTTCTCGTCGACGTTAGGGAAGAAATTGATCATGAGTTTGACAGGCTTGTTCTTATCCCTGTTTCTCATTATCCATCTTCTTGGTAATCTACAATTATTTAAACACGATGGGGGCAAAGCGTTTAATGAGTATTCCTACTTTATGACGCATTTTGCACCTATCAAAATCATCTCTTATCTATTATATCTATCTATAGTATTGCATGCTGTTTATGCCCTGGTTATTACTATTGGTAATGGAAAGGCAAGAAAAGTAAAGTATGCCGTTTATAAAGGTTCTGCAAACAGTTCCTGGAGCTCAAGGAATATGGGGATCCTCGGGACGGTTTTACTGGTCTTCATTGTATCTCATATGAGCAACTTCTGGGCTGAATATCACTGGGGAGGCCTTCCGTACGCAAAATATGAAATGAGCCTTACAAATCCTGAGGATGTGAAGGTGACCAATATTCCGTATGAAGGAAAGCCATTGGTTCATTCAGAGTATGTAGATACCCAGGCAGGTACACAAGTGGTAGTTGCAAAGGACCTCTATATACTGGTAATGGAGCTTTTCAAGAAAGAATGGTATGTAGCTCTCTATGTGATTTCTATGATCGCGATGGGCTTTCACTTATACCACGGTTTCCAGAGCGGATTTCAGACCCTGGGCTGGGATCATAAAAAGTATAAGCCAATAATTGATGTTCTGGGCCTCTGGGTGTTCGGTATCATCATTCCCGCAGTTTTTGCGGCGATGCCTCTTTACGTTTATTTTTTCAAATAGAATGAATCACCCCGTAAGGGACAATAAAATATTTCTGAAATGGTATTAGATTCAAAGATTCCTGAAGGCCCTTTGGCAGAGAAGTGGTCAAAACATAAATTCAATCTGAAGCTGGTTAACCCTGCGAACAAGAGAAAGTATACTGTCATCGTTGTAGGTACTGGTCTTGCCGGAGCATCTGCTGCTGCCTCACTGGCAGAGCTGGGATATAACGTAAAAGCGTTTTGCTATCAGGATAGCGCCCGCCGTGCTCACTCCATTGCGGCTCAGGGCGGTATCAATGCGGCGAAAAACTACCGTAATGACGGGGACAGCGTTTACCGGCTTTTTTATGATACAGTAAAAGGAGGAGACTATCGCGCACGGGAAGCCAATGTGCACCGGCTTGCCGAAGTTTCTGTAGATATTATCGACCAGTGTGTGGCCCAGGGTGTTCCGTTTGCGCGTGAATACGGAGGCCTGCTTGATAACCGTTCTTTCGGGGGAGCTCAGGTTTCCCGTACATTCTATGCCCGCGGTCAGACAGGACAGCAGTTGCTGCTCGGTGCTTACTCTGCCTTGAATCGTCAGATTCATGAAGGGAAAGTGAAGATGTACAACCGCCATGAAATGCTTGATCTCGTGGTTGCAGACGGTAAGGCGCAGGGTATCGTGACCCGTAACCTGCTCACTGGTGAAGTTGAAACATTTGCCGGCCATGCAGTTCTGCTGTGTACAGGAGGATATGGAAACGTATTCTATCTGTCCACGAATGCGATGGGCTGTAACACCACAGCTATCTGGCGCTCATATAAGAAAGGTGCCTTCTTTGGAAATCCTTGCTTTACCCAGATTCACCCAACCTGTATTCCGGTAACGGGAGACCATCAGTCTAAGCTTACCCTCATGTCCGAGTCATTACGTAATGACGGAAGAGTTTGGGTGCCTAAGACCAGGGAGATGGCTGAGAGGCTTCGTAAGGGTGAAATCAAGGTCTCAGACATTAAGGAAGAAGACCGGGATTACTTCCTGGAACGCAAGTATCCTTCCTTTGGTAACCTCGTTCCGCGTGACGTAGCTTCACGTAATGCCAAGGAAGCGGCTGATGACGGACGTGGCGTTGGTGCATCCGGCAAAGCTGTATTCCTCGATTTTGCTGAATCTATTCAGCGTTTAGGCCGGGCTGCTGTAGAAGCAAAGTATGGAAACCTGTTTGATATGTATTATCAGATAACGGATGAAAATCCATACGAGATGCCGATGCGTATTTATCCTGCTGTTCACTATACCATGGGCGGACTTTGGGTGGATTATAACCTGATGACTACAATTCCGGGATTATATTGCCTGGGAGAGGCTAACTTCTCGGACCACGGAGCGAACAGACTGGGTGCTTCAGCACTGATGCAGGGACTTGCCGACGGTTATTTCGTTATTCCTTACACTGTGGGAGATTACCTGGCTACAATCGGACCCAAACCTGTAGATAACTCTCATCCGGCATTTGCGCAGGCTAAGAAAGATACTCAGGACCGCATCAACAAGTTCCTCTCAATGAAAGGAACCAAAACTGTCGACGAATATCACCGGGATCTCGGACATATTATGTGGGAATACTGTGGTATGGCCCGTAATGAAGCCGGATTGGCAAAAGCCAAGCAAATGATTCGCGAACTGCGTGAGGATTTCTGGAAAAATGCAATTGTTCTTGGTGAAAACGAGGAAATGAATATGTCCCTTGAGAAAGCCGGACGTGTGGCTGACTTCCTGGAACTGGCAGAACTAATGGTTGACGACGCCAGGGAGCGTAAAGAATCCTGCGGCGGGCACTTCCGTGAAGAAAGTCAGACAGAAGAAGGTGAAGCAAAACGTGATGACGAAAACTTTGCTTATGTATCTGCATGGGAATACAAAGGAGATGATGCAGCAGCAGAGCTTCACAAGGAGCAGTTAATCTTTGAAAACGTCAAGTTAACACAAAGAAGTTATAAATAGAGTATTGAGAGATTAGAAAGTGAGACATTCGTCTGGCTTCTGATCTCAATCTCAAAACTAAAAATATTATGAGCGGAAACATGAATTTAACCCTGAATGTCTGGAGACAAAAGAACGTCGCCGATAAGGGCAGATTTGTAACATATAAAGCTGATGACATTTCTCCCGATATGTCATTTCTGGAAATGCTGGATGTGGTGAATGAGAGATTAGTGAAGAAGGGGGAGGATCCGATTCATTTTGATCACGACTGCCGTGAAGGTATCTGTGGCATGTGTTCTCTTTATATTAATGGTCGTCCTCACGGGCCAAAGAGAGGGATCACTACCTGTCAGCTCCACATGAGGAGCTTCCATGATGGTGAAACCATCACCATTGAACCCTGGAGAGCTGAAGCCTTCCCGGTGATCAAGGATCTTGCAACAGACAGAACTGCCTTCGACAGAATCCAGGAAGCAGGCGGTTTCGTTTCAGTTAATACAGGAGGAATTCCTGATGCAAATGAAATCCCGATTCCTAAAGTAATAGCCGACGAAGCGTTTAATTCTGCCACATGTATTCAGTGCGGGGCTTGTGTGGCTGCATGTAAAAATGCATCAGCAGCCTTATTCGTTTCTGCTAAGATATCGCAGTTGGCGTTGTTACCACAGGGACAGCCGGAAAGATATCGCCGTGTTCAGGCAATGGTTGCTCAGATGGATGCAGAAGGCTTTGGAAGCTGTACCAATACCGGGGCTTGCGAGATAGAATGTCCGAAGGGAATTTCTTTAACAAATATTAACAGAATGAGGCGCGATTATTTTACAGCCAAATTTTTTAAAGAAGAAGAAATTAACTAATTTTGTGCCACGAGGCAAGGAGGAAACTTTAAGAGCCCTGATGCATTTGCGCAGGGCTCTTATTTTTTTAATGGCTTTTTGTACGAAATAACGTTCTTTCGCCTGCTACTATTGCTTCGGAGGAGTAGAGGTTTCCGGTTTGGGCTGAACCATGATAGGAAGTGTATACATTACCCTGACCGGCTTCCCGTTTTGGGTGCCGGGTACCCATTTAGGCGAGTTTTTTAGCATCTTTACCGCCTCTTCTCCCAATCCGTTACCCAGGTCGCGCAGAACCCTTATCCCATTCAGACTCCCATCTTTTTCCACGACAAAATTGATGATCAATCTGCCGGTTATCTTGTTTTTCTGAGCCTCCAAAGGATATTTGAATTCTTTTGAGACGTACTGATAGAACATCGGCATGCCTCCCGGGAAATTGGGTAGAACATCAATGGCTGCAAAATCGTGGATGGATGTATCGCCCGCTGCTGTGCTTTTTCCTGCAGTATCTACATTTATTCTTGTTTTGCGGATCACTGAGCCGGCGTCCAGTGTTGCGGAGGAAAAGATGATCATCAGGAGAAACAAGGGCGCAGTCAGCCCATATTTTATCAAGGCAGATTTTTTTGATTTTGTTTTGGTTAGCATAATTATCCTTTTTTTTAGGAGTGATTCGTTAAAGAAATTGTTAGCGAGGAAAGATGCCGGAGTGCCCAGGGTTTCGCCAAGCAGCAATAATGAATAGTCGGACACGCTGCCTGCTTTCTTTACAGCAGAGCCGTCAGCAATAAATTCGTGTACCGACCGGATAGACTTTTTGTATAAGTAAGTAACCGGGTTGAACCAGTTAACAGCTGAAATAAGCTCAAATAAAATAATATCTGCTGAATGCCATTGCTTTACATGGATTTCTTCATGCTTCATGACAGGCTCTTTAACCTTGATATGATCCGGAACGACAATCCGGTGGAAGAACGAATAGGGCTGCGTAGCCTCCGATGGACGGTAGCGTAAAGCACTGAAGAGCCGCAGGAGAAATCTGCCCAAAAACAGCGCCATGCCTGAGACATAAATAACTAAAAGCCAGTTCGTATCGTTTTGCTCCTGTAAAAGTACGTTCGCCGGCGTTAAATAGATAGTCTTAACGGACCTGGCCGCCTGATACACTGTATTCGTTATGAAATAGGACCGGATATGGTCAGACTGTATTAAGGGGATTATAAAGGAGAAGGTGCCCGAACCTACCAGGACGATCCTGTTTAACGTGAAATAGTTTCATTCCGGAGAAAAATGAAATAGAACGCATAGAAAAGTGTCAGGTAAACATTCACCTGAACCAGGTAAGCAAACCATGTCATGATTTTTTATTTTTGAGGTCTTCAATAAGTTTCAGAATTTCATCAGCTTCGTTCAGGTCAATCTTCTCTTTTTTTACGAAGAAAGAAAACATCTTTTCTATCGAATTACTGAAATAGTTGGTCAGCAACTTTTCGGTAGCAAAGCTCTTGTATTGTTCTTTACTGATCACCGGGAAGTACCGGTGACTCTTTCCAAAAGCCTCATGATCCACAAAGCCTTTTGTTTCAAGGATCCGGATGATAGTTGAAACCGTATTATACGCCGGTTTGGGTTCCGGCAATGCATCGATTACCTCCTTTACAAAGGCCTTCTCCAATTTCCATAAAACCTGCATGATCTGCTCTTCTGCTCTCGTTAACTCTTTCATAGCCCGTATGCTTAAATGATAAGTTAAAGGTATAATTGAATATTTAGTTATACAACTATTCTTTTAGTTTGTATGATTCCAAACTTAAAATTCACTGGCGTGTTGTGTGTAAACCTTTATCAGAAGATACATTTATGACGATAACGTTTCATGGTGCTGCCAGATGTGTAACCGGCAGCAAACACTTAATAAAGTTGAACAACGGTACTCAGATTCTGCTTGATTGCGGCCTTTTCCAGGGAATGGGAGAAGAAACAGAGGACCTTAACGGACATTTTGGATTTAACCCTGCAAAGGTGGATTATCTTATATTGTCTCATGCGCATATCGATCATTGTGGTTTAATTCCCAGGATGGTTGCCGAAGGGTTTAAGGGGACGATCTTCAGCACAGCACCGACGATGGACCTGGCACGGGTGCTTTTGGATGACTCAGCAGGAATCCAGCAGCAGGAAACAGAATCCATAAATGAAATGCGGACCAGGCGTGGTTTATCTCTTTTCAAGCCGCTTTACACGGAAGAGGATGTGATGGAAGCCATGAGGCTTTTTAAAATAGTTGACTATAATACCGATTTTGAGATCGAGCCCAGGATCAAGCTTCGCTTTACCGACGCAGGGCATGTGATCGGAAGCGCCGCCGTGCATTTGACAATTCTCGAAGATGCGAAATATACCCAGCTCACATTCAGTGGAGACGTAGGCCGGTATGGCGATTTGCTGCTGAAGAACCCGCAAAGCTTCCCACAGGCAGACTATATTATTCTCGAATCCACTTATGGTGACAGCTTTCACCAGGATATGGAGCCACTTGAAGAACGTTTACAGGAGATTATAAATCAGACCTGTAACCTGAAGGGAGGAAAGCTGGTTATTCCCGCATTCAGCGTCGGGCGGACACAGGAATTGCTGTATGCCCTCAACTCGCTGGAGTTAAGGGGACTTTTGCCTGATTTTCCCTATTATGTAGACAGTCCGCTTTCCCAGAAAGCAACACAAGTTTTAAGGGAACATACGGATGTCCTCAACCGCGGGGTTAAAGAAGTAATGAAACAGGATGATGATGTCTTTAAATTTAAAGGGCTGAAGTTTATCCAGTCGGTAGAGGAATCCCGGGCTCTTGTTAACGATCCGCGGCCCTCTGTTATTATTTCCTCTTCAGGGATGGCCGAAGCCGGACGGGTAAAACACCATATAAGGAGTGTGGTGAGCAACGACAGGAACACTATTCTCATGGTAGGCTACTGCGAACCGTCTTCATTAGGCGGAGAGCTGATCAGAGGGAAAAAGGTGGTTTCAATTTTTGGAGATGAATATGATGTGAGGGCAGAAGTACGGGTCATAAGATCTATGAGTGCCCACGGAGATTGTGATGATCTTCTTAAATTTCTTTCCTGCCAGGACCCTGAAAAGGTAAAAGCCCTGTATCTCGTTCACGGGGAGTATGACACTCAGACCGTCTTCAGGAACCGTCTTTTAGATATTGGCTTCAAAGAAGTCCGTATTCCCGGACAACACCAGATGGAAGAGCTGGAATAAGCAGCACGGACTTAGAATATTGCCTGTACCACACCCGTCCATGAGGGCATCCTGAAATAAGAGGCTGCTTCATACTTTTCGGGATTCAACTCTGGCTTTGCATAGCTTATGGTGAGCACGATGGCCAGGATCACCGGAACCAGTAGTATAATAAAGGGGGATATTGAGTTAGTTGCTGTTTTCATTTTGCTGTTATTGATAATCAAAGCAACAGCAACTTTCCCTTATTTGAAAATTAATTAGACTAAGTGCATAGAATATTAGATGAACGGCAGTTTTTGGCACCTCAACAGAAAACGGCCGTTCGTCGAATAATTTACCCTGAAATCCTGTGACTGTTGGTGAAGATCAGTTCAGTATTGAAGACCTTCGTCTGGAATTCTTCGACAGGCCTTTTGCTTTCTATAAGCTGCAGCAACAGTTCAGTAGCTGTTTTTCCCATGTCAAACGCAGGCTGTCTCACAGCAGTAATGGAAGGAGAAAATAAGTCGACAACATTTGCATTCGTAAAACCGGCAATAGCAATGTCTTCCAGGTGTGCAGGAGCAAGCTTCTTAATTGCCATCAGGCAGAAAAGGCTAAGCTTATCCTGGGCAATAAATATAGCCTCAGGAGGTTCAGGCAACTCGAATAGTTCACGTATTGCCTGGTCTATTTCTTCCTGCTCAATCCCCTGCGACTTCCCATGTTTCACATAGTCCTCATTAAACGGCAGCTGGTATCTTTGAAGAGCGGCCTTATATCCCTCAAGTCTTTCCCTGGTAATGGATAAATGTGAGGCATTCGTAATATGAGCAATCCGTTTATGCCCCAGGCTGATCAGATACTCAGTAGCTTCGAAAGAGCCTTTCAGGTTATCTGCAATAACCCGGTGAGTATGAATCTCCTCGGTGATCCTGTCAAAGAACACCATCGGCAACCCTTTATCGTGAAGAGATTTGAGATAAGAAATATCCGAGCTCTCAGAAGAAAGGGAGATCAGCAATCCATCAACGGAGCGCGATGCCAGGTGTTCAACGTTCATCACTTCCCGGTCAAAGCGCTCATGGCTTTGAGTAATAATAACATGATAGTCCCGGTTGTATGCCACAGACTCAACACCATTAATTGCCTGCGAGAAGAAGTTGTTTGCAATCTCAGAGACCACAACACCTATTGAATGACTCCTTCGCTCTTTCAGGCTGAGTGCAATGGGATTAGGACGGTAATTAATTTTCTCGGCGTATTCAAGAACAATCTTTTTTGTTTCTTCACTAATCTCATACCCTCCTCTTAACGCTCTGGAGACGGTTGATGTTGAAAGCCCTAACGCTTTCGCTATATCCTTAATAGTTACCGTATTGAACTTCATCTGAATTTTAGAACGATTTTCTAAAACGCTAATATACTTATATATATTGACAAGAAGGAATCGCCAAGCCGTCTGACCCTGCTCTGTCTTACAACTATAACGATTGCGGGAACGATTGCATAAATATAGTTTAATCATCCGGGTACAACTATCACTGCAAAAACCTAATATTGTTTGTAATTGCTTATAAACCAGATACTCGTAAACTTATAAAAATAGCATTGGGGCTTAAAAACAAAATATTTTTCCGATAAACCGGGAGAGTAAACAGTGTTTTTTAGCGTGGGTAACAGCTAAAATGAAATGGAAATTAATCTTTTAGGAACTTTAAGGCTCGTAACAACAATGTTGCTCCTCGGTGGAGCATCGTACCCGGTTTGTGCACAAAGTCCGGCTGCATTCCCCGGCGCAGAAGGCTTTGGCAGACATGCCAGCGGAGGGAGAGGGGGCCGGGTAATATATGTCAGTAACCTGAATGATGCAGGCGAAGGCAGCCTGAGAAAAGCCATACAGGCCAAGGGGCCAAGGACCATCATCTTTTCTGTCTCCGGAACCATTGCCCTTGAGGGGCCTCTGGATATCAATAACGGGGATGTCACCATTGCAGGACAATCAGCTCCTGGTGACGGCATTTGTATTAAGAACTATCCGGTAAGTATAAAAGCCGATAACGTAATCATCCGCTATATGCGTTTCCGGATGGGAGATGAAAAGAAAGTCGAAGCAGATGCTCTGGGAGCCAACAAAGGCAATAACAATATTATCATTGATCATTGCTCCATGAGCTGGGCAACGGATGAATGTGCCTCTTTCTATCATAACCGGAACTTTACGATGCAATGGTGTATCATAGCAGAAAGTCTCAATTCATCCGTCCACGCAAAGGGGGAACACGGGTATGGCGGGATCTGGGGAGGAGAGGGAGCGTCTTTTCATCATAACCTGATCGCCAGTCATAAAAGCCGTACACCCCGCTTTAGCGGCTCCTCAACCACTCCCAACTCAAAGGACGAACTGGTGGACTTTAGAAATAATGTTATTTATAACTGGGAAATAAACAGCGTATACGGGGGAGAGCGCGGACGGTATAATGTCGTGAGCAACTATTTTAAAGCAGGCCCTGCCACTCTTGCCTCCAAGAAGCAGCAAATACTGAATCCCTGGTCGCCATACGGGCAGTTTTATTTGTGCGGGAATGTTCTGGAGGGCAATAAGAAGGTTTCAAAAGATAACTGGACAGGAGTCAAAGCTGATCACCCCGATTCTGCAAAAACAGAACAAGCCTTTACTACGGAGGCTGTTGGATGCCAGGATGCCGCAAAAGCGTACGCAAGCGTACTGAAACTTGCAGGGGCAAGCTTTAGACGGGATAAGGCGGATGTCCGCCTTACCGAAGAAGTCAGGACCGGAAGTTCCGCAGCCGGCAAACTGAAAAACGGAATTATTGATTCGCCCAAAGATGTGGAGGGCTGGCCGGAACTCAGGTCTCTTCCTGCTCCGTTGGATTCGGACAAGGATGGAATTGCTGACGAATGGGAAAAGAAGAACAACCTGAACCCGTCTGATCCGGCTGATGCCGCCGGATACACACTTAGTAAGGAGTATACCAATATTGAAGTGTATTTAAACAGCTTAGTACTTAAATAAACAGATAAATAGAATGAACAGGAAAATCTTTCTCTTTTTGTTTTCCATCGTATTAATGTCATTCGCATTAATACAAAATCATAAAATCACCGTGTGGATGATAGGAGATTCCACTATGTCCGTAAAGCAGCCAAAAGCTTATCCTGAAACGGGGTGGGGCATGCCGTTTTCAACGTTCTTCAACAAGAAAGTAACCGTAGACAACCGGGCGATGAATGGCAGAAGCACTCTCTCGTTTATCAATGAAAAACGCTGGCAGGCTGTTTACGATAATCTGAAGGAGGGCGACTATGTCCTGATAGAATTTGGCCATAATGATGAAAAGATCAATAAGCCGGGAGTTGGAACCACTATAGAACAGTATAAGGCGAACCTTGCAACCTTTGTCAGCGAAGCACGTGCAAAGAAAGCCATTCCGGTATTGATGACCCCTATTGTGCGCCGCAACTTCCAGAACGGCAAATTAACCGATACTCATCTCGGTTATCCTGATGCGGTCAGAAAAGTGGCCGACAGCCTCCATGTACCGCTGGTCGACATGCAGAAAAAGACAGAAAGATTGTTAAGTTCTTTGGGGGATGAAGGCTCTGTGAAGTTATTCAACCACGTACCTCCAGGTACGGAAAACTATCCCGACGGAAAAAAAGACGACACCCACCTCAGCCCCGAAGGAGCGAAGCAAATCGCACTTCTGGCTGCTGAGGGCTTAAAAGAAGCGAAAGTTGAGCTGGTTCGCTATTTAAGAGAAAAGTAAATTTGCCGTCCCTTTGTTATAGTGAATCCTATGAAAGTATTCTTATTTTTTCTTTTTAGTATTTTATGCGGGCCTGCATTGCTAAGTGCGCAGGAAAGACATTTTACCGTCGCACAGGACGGGAGCGGAGATTTTAAAACAGTGCAGGAAGCCATTAATGCCGTGCCCGATTTTCGGAAGGTACAGACAGTCATCTTTATTAAGAATGGCGTCTATAAAGAGAAACTGCTTCTGGCGCCATCGAAAAGGATGGTAAGGCTGATTGGCGAGAGCCCGGACAAAACGATCCTCACCTACGATGATTACGCGTCAAAAAAGAACCGGTTCGGCGAAGAAATGGGAACATCTGGCTCTGCCAGTTTTTACATTTATGGTGATGACTTCAGTGCCGAAAACATCACTTTCGCGAATTCCTCGGGGCCGGTGGGGCAGGCTGTAGCCGTTTGGTCAGCAGGCGACAGGATGAAATTTAAAAATTGCAGATTCCTGGGATTCCAGGATACGCTCTATACGTATGGGTATGGCAGCCGGCAGTACTTTTTCAATTGTTATATTGAAGGTACTGTAGATTTCATATTCGGATCCTCAACAGCGGTATTTAAGGATTGTGATATTTTCTGCAAAAAGCAAGGGTATGTAACGGCTGCTTCCACGCCCGATTCGGTAAAGTATGGCTATGTTTTTATGAACTGCAGGATAAGGGGAGACGGTTCAGTAAACTCCTTTTATCTGGGAAGGCCCTGGCGCCCGTTTTCTAAAGTGGTGTTTATGAATTGCGACCTTGGAAAGCACATTCGCCCCGAAGGCTGGCATAACTGGGACAAAGTGAGCAATGAGAAAACTTCATTTTATGCTGAGTATAATAACCGGGGTGAAGGGTTCCGGCCGAAACAGCGCGTTGCCTGGTCGCATCAGTTGACAAAAGAGGAGGCAGGGGAGTACACGTTAGAAAAGGTGTTCCGCGGCTGGAATCCAGAATAGAACGCTTCGCACTTTATGCCGTGCCAGCATACTGACCCCTTGCGTTTTATGTAATGCATCTAAAGTGATCATGATCATTTTTTTAGTCTTAAATTGTTACTATATATGTATAATACAATTAGACTAAAGAATGCGGACATTTAAGGATGCCCGGTTTAAATAAACGAAAAGTTATAAACCATGATGACCTACAAAAGCAAGATGGGGCTTTGGGCGTATATTTACATCGTCTTTTTTCTCGCTCTTACCGTATATTTTTGGCTGACAGGCGATCTTCTGGCGGGAGCCATTTTTACGGGTGTTTGCGCTTTGCTGCTCT
Source organism: Pararcticibacter amylolyticus (assembly GCF_003130405.1). Taxonomy (GTDB): domain Bacteria; phylum Bacteroidota; class Bacteroidia; order Sphingobacteriales; family Sphingobacteriaceae; genus Arcticibacter; species Arcticibacter amylolyticus. Next base: position 11,296 of record NZ_QEAS01000001.1, on the reverse strand, counting down.
GGTTTTTTCTTAATATCAGTTATGTGTTAACCCAGGAAGAACTGTTGGTCAGGCCTTTTGGCCCTTCCATCCCTTTAAAAGATATTACAGCAGTAGATGCTCATGGTAAATATCATTTCATGGCATCTCCTGCTCTTTCCCTTAAAAGGTTGAGAATTAAGTACAAGGGCTCTGAGGTCTTTATATCACCTAAAGATGAGGCTCTGTTTGTCGGAGAGCTGAAAGCCCGGTGCGAAAATATCATCCGTTGATCCTCATCTCCGGTATACTGGCCGGCCCCGATCACCAGACCGCATCAATTCTGAACCAATCGTAGTCAGCCCATCCGGAATCGTTGATCTGCGTTTCCCTCGTGGCGTAAATCCCGAGTTTAGCTCCGATCCATTTTCCGGGTGTTGCCGGAAAGACATCGCCGGTATTGATGTATTTCTTATTATCGGTACTATAACTAAACTGGCATTTTGCGCCATTGCGGACTGTCACGCGAAGATATACTTCTCCTGATGCTAGTTTAGTAATAATTGTTTCTTTTTCCGGATTACCTTTTTCAGCGTTGTTGCTAACGCCGTGTACCAGATACAAACCGTCTTTTTTACTTCGGATACTGATCCCCGCATAGCTCAGGCCCATCACCACAAGCCCGGTTCTTTCATTCTCCAGCTTAGGATTAGGGCTGAAGGTAACTTTAGTTGTTGCCATAAACTCGTCAGCAGGGAATTTCTGCATCAGTATATTGGGGACATCCCAAAGGTTCTTAGCGCCATTGGGCACCTGATGAGTATACAATTTCAGCGTTCCACTGATAGGAGCCATGAAAGACCATGTCGCGAGGGGATTGGCCTGCCACTGCCATTGAAGGCCCGGCCTGAGGTCATTGAACTCATCGCTTTCAGCGGGTGTTGCAGCCGGATAGCTTTTACTTACGTTAGGTTTTCTGTAAGTGAGCACAGGTTCGCCTTTTCCGTCGCCGTCCTTATCAATCCCGATTACCGGCCAGTCTTTCACCCATTTCATTGGTTGCAGATGTACTACACGGCCGTAAGCTTCTTTATCCTGGAAGTGCAGGAACCAGTCTTCCCCACCCGGTGTATCTACCCAGGCTCCCTGATGAGGTCCGTTGACAGGAGATTTTCCCTGATCCATCACCACTTTGCGTTCGTAGGGGCCATAGATGTTCTTTGAGCGAAGTACCAGCTGCCATCCTGTTGAAACGCCTCCGGCAGGGGCGAAGATATAATAATAACCGTTTCTCTTATAAAACTTTGGCCCTTCGATAGTCGGGTCACTTTGATGCCCGTCGTATACAATAACACCCTCGTCAAGGGTTTTCGAACCATCCTCATTCAGTTGCTTCACCGCAATGACACTCTTTATTCCGGCGCGGCTGCCCGCATAGGCATAAACGAGATATACTTTCCCATCTTCATCCCACAGCGGACAAGGATCTATGAGGCCTTTTCCGGCTTCCACCAACAGGGGGTCAGACCAGGGGCCTTCCGCCTTTTTAGCTTTGGTAAGATAAATGCCAAAATCAGGATCGGGGTAATAGATATAGAATTCGTTATTATGATAGCGGATAGACGGAGCCCAAACACCGTTGCCATGCTGTGTTTTCTCAAACACATCGAAAGGAGGCTGACGTTTCAGCGCGTGGGTTAGAATGGTCCAGTTTACCAGGTCCTTTGAATGAAGGATAGGGAGGCCGGGAACAGCATCGAAACTGGAAGCTACCATGTAAAAGTCATCCCCCACGCGCACCGCATCAGGATCTGAATAATCGGCATTCAGAACCGGGTTTTTATAATTCCCGTTTCCCAGGTCGGCCACCCATACTTTTGAGGCCAGCTTATCTTCGCCTGTTTTAATTCTATTTTGTTGTGCAAAGGCGCTTACACCGAGGAAAAACAGTGATATACAAATGCTCAGTTGCTTCATGATCTTGTCTGTTGATTAATGAGTTCAATTGCCTGGTGGAGAGCCATCGCCCGTTCATTTAGTTTATTATCCATCTGTTAGTTTCTGAAGTTTACAATTAGCAAGGCTCACAGCAAGATTAATAAGTTTAGCCAGGCAAACGAACAAAAGAGATAGAAATTTTTGTGCAATCGTTCCCGGTTTTTACCGCTGCACATAATGAAGCCGGATTCATGTGAAATCCGGCTTAACTTTGGAAGTAAATAAACGTGATAAGGAGAAGCTCCGGGTGACCGGAGTTTCCCCTTTTAAAATATTTTATTCGTTTGCAGCTTTACCGAGAGATGCAAGGATCCCTCCGTCTACGTAAAGAATATGACCGCTTACGAAATCAGAAGCTTTAGAAGAAAGGAAGATCACAGCTCCCTGAAGGTCCTCCTGCTCGCCCCAGCGTGCAGCAGGAGTACGGCTGATAATAAAATCATTGAAAGGATGTCCGTCTACACGGATAGGCGCAGTCTGTGAAGTGGCAAAGTAACCAGGACCGATACCATTTACCTGGATGTTGAACTGAGCCCATTCAGTTGCGAGGTTCTTGGTCAGCATTTTCAGCCCGCCTTTTGCAGCTGCATAAGCACTAACTGTATTTCTGCCTACTTCGCTCATCATCGAACACATGTTGATAATTTTACCGGCACGTCTTTCAATCATGTATTTTCCAATCACCTTAGCCATAATGAAAGGACCGGTAAGGTCGATCTTCAATACCTGTTCCCAGTCGGCAACTTCCATTTCTACAACGGGAATTCTTTTGATGATACCGGCATTGTTTACCAGGATATCGATCGGGCCTATTTCCTTTTCAATTTTATCAACGTGAGCTTTAACGGCAGCTTCATCAGTAACATCAAACACAAATCCATGTGCTTTGATTCCGTTTGCTGCATATTCCTGAATGGCACTGTCCAGCTTTTCCTGAGAAATATCGTTAATAATTATTTCAGCACCTGCTTTTGCGAGACCAGTTGCCATAGCCATTCCGAGGCCGTGTGTTGCACCTGTTACCAGTGCTCTTTTACCTGTAAGATCAAAAAGTGAAAGTGACATATTTGTGGTTTATTTAATATTCAAGAATTAAAAATTAGTCTTTTGAATTGAGCTTTCAGGCGTTGGTCTCCGAAACTCATCCGTTTAATTAAGCAGAGCAAATATAGAGCGATATTTAAAATATTTAATAAAAATCTTTTTCACTTTTTTCTAAAGAGCAGCTTTTTAATGCAAAATTTCAAATACACATCAGCCAATAGCGATTAAGGTTAATGCTTTATTAAAACGAAGATCGGTGTTCCATATCTTATCTATAAACGCTAATTTGCGGCCGCATTAACCTCTTAAATTATGGGCAACAATTCTTTATTTGATCTGTCAGGAAAAATTGCGCTGGTGACGGGCTGCAACCGGGGGATAGGAAAGGCCATGGCAGTTGCCCTGGCTGAAGCCGGAGCCGATATTATCGGTGTTTCTTCTTCCATTGCTTTAAGCGGCAGCGAAACAGAACAGGCAGTGACTGCAAGGGGCAGGCAGTTTAAGGCCTACCAGTGCGATCTGAGCAACAGGCTGTCTGTGTACGGTTTCCTGGAAAAGGTGCTCGGTGAAAATGAGAGGATTGATATCCTGCTGAACAATGCCGGAACCATTATGCGCCAGCCTGCTGCTGAGCATTCTGATGAATATTGGGACAAGGTAATTGATATCAATCTGAACAGCCAGTTTCTGATCACCAGGGAAATTGGATCAAGAATGCTGAAACAAGGAAAGGGAAAGATTATTTTTACTGCGTCATTGCTGACATTTCAGGGAGGAGTGAATGTTCCCGGATATGCAGCAAGTAAAGGAGCTATCGGGAGTCTGGTGAAGGCGCTGGCAAATGAATGGGCATCGAAAGGAGTAAATGTAAATGCCATTGCACCCGGGTATATTTCGACTGATAATACGGAAGACCTGAGGAACGATCCCGAGCGCAGCAATGCGATCCTCGGTCGTATTCCGGCAGGCAGATGGGGCGAACCGGAGGACTTCAGAGGGCCGGTGGTTTTCCTTGCATCCAGTGCTTCCGATTATGTGCATGGGACAATCCTGACAGTAGACGGCGGATGGATGGGACGATAAAGAGAATTAAGTTGACTATAAATAAATTAGTTTTAATATGATAATGAATCAGAGATACGCGCAGAGCCCTAAAGAGGTGGCGGGATTGAATACCGCGGAGCTCCGTGCAAACTTTTTGCTGGAAGACCTGATGCAGGCTGATCAGTTCAGTTTTACGTATTCGCACTATGACAGAGCGATAATCGGCAGTGTAGCACCTGCTAACGAAGTGCTTGAACTTCCGGTATACGAGAATCTTCGAGCTGATTATTTCCTGGAAAGACGCGAGTTAGGAGCTATTAACGTTGGCGGCGACGGAGAAGTGATTGTTGACGGAACAACATACCAGGTTAATAAGCTTGATGCCGTTTATGTAGGTAAAGGAACTAAGTCGGTTCAGTTTAAAAGTGTTTCTGCCGGAAACCCCGCAAAGTTCTTTTTATACTCTGTTCCTGCGCACAAGGAATTCCCTCATCAGCTGATTAAAAAGGAAGACGCATTCCCTACTACTATTGGAAGTAAAGATACAGCCAACGAAAGAACTATTTATAAGTACATCCACCTGGAAGGAGCAAAAAGCTGTCAGCTGGTGATGGGCTTAACGATATTAAGTACCGGTTGTGTTTGGAATACAATGCCTTCACACGTCCACGACCGCAGGATGGAATCTTATTTCTATTTTGACGTTCCTGAAAATCAGGTGGTATTCCACTTCATGGGCCAGCCCCAGGAAACACGTCACCTGGTAGTTCAGAATCACCAGGCTATTATATCTCCTCCATGGTCAATACACTCTGGCGGCGGTACTTCTAACTACGGCTTTATCTGGGCTATGTGCGGTGAAAACCTCGTGTACTCTGATATGGATGCTGTAGCGATTAAAGATTTACGATAAACGTAAATATCCGGGATATCCCGGAATAAAGAAGGAGGATATTTCTGAAGAGGAGATATCCTCTTTTCTTTGGAAGCAAGTGTCCTGCAAGGTAACTATTAATTCGCTTTCTTATTTTAGCATTCTTTAATCCCTAATCAGCCGGCGAGATCTTTAAAGTATTAAAGAATATGTATTAAGAAGTCTGGGTGTCCAGAAGAGATAGACTGTTACATAACCTTTCGATCCATTTGTGATTAGGTCTGTTTCACTTTTTTTCTTTTATTTGCAGTAACAATAGAATAAACGTAGATTAGGAAAGGGTTCTAAACAATTATAAGCCAGACATTCTGTTCTTAGGTTTATGATTCAATTCTTGAGTTCACGGTATGAAAGGGGAAATGAAGGATTTTAACGAAGGGCTTGAAGATCTGCAATTGCGGATTTCAAAGGGGGATCAGCGTGCATTTGAGATAGTTTATCTTCGGTACTACAGAAAACTTGTTGTTTTTTCAAAGAACTTTCTGAAATCCAGGGAACATGCGGAAGAAGTGGTGGAGGATGTTTTTGTAAAGCTCTGGAGTAAAAGAGAAGAGATCATCTATATCCAAAACCTAAACGTTTACCTTTATTCAGCAACGAAGAACAAATCACTTAATGCTCTGTCCTCGAATGCAGCAAGATTTGTCACGGAAGCACTGGATATTGCGGATCATGATAGTATTGCTGAAGGTTCAACACCCCACGACCTATTAGTTACCTCCGAAGTAATGCAATCTGTACAGAGAGCGATGGATCTTTTACCCGAAAGGTGCAGAATAATTTTCCAGTTAGCACGCGAGGACGGATTACGGTATAAGGAAATAGCCCAGATCCTGAATATCTCTGTTAACACGATTGATGCCCAGATGGCTATCGCGGTGAAGAGACTTTGTGCCTCTCTTGGGGTAGAAAAGGACCGGAAAGCGCCTGTTGTTCAGGTAAAATAAAAAAACTGTAAATTTCTTTAGTAGATTATCTTCTTACGCCTGTCTTTACTATAAACCAGGATATAAATCCTAAATGGACACTGACGACAGGATATGGATATTAATGGCCCGGACACTAAGTGGCGAGGCTAATCAGGCGGAAGTTGAAGAACTTTCTGTGTGTTTCAAACACGACCCTGAGTTGCGCCGGCAATATCTGGTGATGAAAGAACTATGGGGACTTGAATCTGACCCTTACGACACTATCGCTGACACAGGCAACGAAAAAATACATGTCAGGAATATCCTGAAGCGAGCGGAAGAAGAAAGGGTAGAAGAGGATGAGACCGATGAAGCTCCGAAGACTATATGGCGGTTTTTTACCGGCAAATCTATGCAGCTCCTGTATGCCGCCTCTATAGCAGTTGCTGCCATATTGTTTTTTTATCATAAACCAGTTGCTTCTCCAGCAGAAAAGGGAGAGGAAGTGGTAGCTGTTAAAAATGGTTCCAGAACGAAGATCCTCCTTCCTGACGGGACGAGCGTTTGGTTAAACGGCGATTCTAAACTTTTTTACGACTCCACCTTTAACGGAAAGGTTAGGAGGGTAAAGCTTGTGGGAGAGGCATTTTTTGATGTCGCAAAGAAAGTTAATCAGCCATTTATTGTTGAAGCGGGCGACATTCGGATAAGAGTTTTGGGTACGGCATTCAACGTAAAGTGCTATAAAGACGACAAGAACATCGAGACGACGCTTCTTAGAGGCAGTGTTGAAGTTTCCAAGAACGGAGAAGAATCCATTGCAGCGTCCAGGATATTACTGAAGCCTAATCAGAAACTAATTGTACCTGCCGAGGAAGATCTTTCGCTGTTGCCCGAAAAGAAAGACTTTAAGGTTTTAAACCTGGATGATAAACTGAAAGAAGATGAGCATATAGAGACTTCCTGGGTGTATAACCGCGTAGAATTCAGGGGGGAGACCTTTGAAGAACTGGCAAGGAAACTTGAACGGTGGTATGATATTAAGATAGTATTTGAAGACGCCGGAGTAAAGCAGATCAAACTTAACGGATCGTTCGAAAAAGAGACGATTGAGGAAGCTTTTCTTGCAATGCAGAAAGTTGCCTCGTTTAAATTTAAAATATATGGGCGCGAAATATTTATTAAATCATCTGAATAATCTGACTCCCGGTTAAGGGAAAAAACGGAGAATGGTGACGCATCCTCCGTTCAATAAAGATTAAATTTTTGAAGTGGAACCCCAACTGTGACGGGCTGGGTATGTTTAATTTAACCTAATGTAAAAGTATGAAATGTTTTTTTACGATTTCAGAAAAATCGTTATTACAAAAACTTGTCCTATCCATGAAACTAACCATCTTGCTGATCTTCATTTTTACAGTCTCTGTGTCAGCGGCAGGTTTTTCTCAGAATAAGATAAACCTGGAGGTAAAGAAGTCGGCGATAGCGAGTATAATCAGCCAGATTGAAAGCCAGACATCTTACAGGTTTCTTTATAACGAGAACCTTGAAGGAATAAGAAATAAAGTTTCCGTAACTCTTTCCGGTGCTACTATTGATGCCACCATGGGAGAATTGTTAAAAGGAACCGATCTGACGTATCAGATCCTTGAGAATAACCTGATCGTGATCAGGAATAAGGCTGAATCTTTAGCCGATATTTCGGTTACGGGAAAAGTTGTTGACGAAAAGGGTGAGGAGCTTATCGGAGTATCCGTTAAAGTAAAGGGTACGACCCGCGGAGCATCCACTGATGTAACCGGAAGTTTTAAGCTAACCGCCCCGGAAAATGCTACTCTGATTTTCACTTATGTAGGCTATCAGACCACAGAAGTGCCTTTGCAGGGAAAAAAGACTCTGAGAGTGGTACTGAAAGGCTCGAATAGTCAGTTAGATGAGGTGGTGGTTATTGGGTATGGTACTGTTAAGAAAAAGGATTTAACGGGACCGGTATCTTCTGTAAATGCAGATGTCATTGCAGCTGCTCCAGTATCTTCAGCCCTTGAAGCTATATCAGGAAGGGTATCCGGAGTCCAGATCACAACAACGGAAGGGTCTCCGGACGCTGAAATGGTGGTAAGAGTGAGAGGAGGAGGATCTATCACGGGAGATAATTCTCCTTTATATATTGTCGATGGATTCCCTTTAAGTTCGATCTCAGATATTGCACCTGCGGATATTGAATCTATTGATATTCTTAAAGATGCATCTTCTACTGCGATCTATGGATCAAGAGGGGCTAATGGTGTAGTAGTTGTTACGACAAAGAGTGGAAAAGCTGGCAAGACAAGTATCAGCTATAATGCGTTCACCGGGATTCGGAATTTAGCAAAAAAGCTTGACGTGCTATCTCCGTACGACTATGTATCGTGGCAATATGAGCGCGCTCTGCTTGATAACAATAGCTTGAGTGATTACACTAAATATTTTGGAAATTTTCAGGATATAGATCTCTACAGAAATCTGCCGGCGAATGATTGGCAAGAAATGGTGTTTGGGCGGACTGGAACTACTTTTAATCAAAATTTAAATATTAGTGGAGGAGGTGAAAAAACCAAATTCAGCGTAAGTCATAGTTTCGTGAAGGATAAGGCTATTATGCAGATGTCTGGTTTTGAAAGGCAGAACCTCAACTTTAAATTAAATCATAAACTATATGACCGTCTCAGTCTGGATTTAGGATTGCGTTATGCTAATACTAAAACGGAAGGAGGGGGTGCGAATGAGCAGAACGAGAAATCATCAGCGGATTCACGTTTGAAAAATGCCATGATTTACCCTCCTATGCCTGTATTTGGACTTACAAACTCTACCGATACAGATCCTGATTTTAATCTTATTAATCCACTGGTGTCTATCTCGGATAACGATCAGTATGTTGATCGTAAAACCTATAACCTAAATGGGGCGCTGACATATACCGTGATTGATAATTTAAATTTGCGATCGGAAGTTGGTTATGACGGATATAGAAATGATCAGGATAGATTTTACGGGACTACAACTTATTATGTCACAAATAACGTTGGCGAAGCATCTAAAGGTCTCCCTGCGGTAATCTT
>NZ_QEAS01000001.1:0-2269 GCF_003130405.1 Pararcticibacter amylolyticus | reverse complement strand
CTGAACTATGACTTTAAAAAGTTTTTAAACAGAAATCACAATTTGACACTGTTACTCGGAGAGGAGTATATCAGAACCAAGGAAGTCGTACTTACCAATAGTGTGCATGGGTTTCCGGAAACATTTGGTTTTGACCGTGCGAGAAAGCTCACTACACAGAGTAAAGAAACCCTGACACAGAATTTCTATTCTCCCGACGATAAGCTTTTTTCTTTATTCGGAAGAGTTAATTATGACTATAAAGGCAAATATTTGTTTGCTTCAACGTTTAGAGCAGATGCCTCTTCTAAATTTTCAAAGGCAAACAGATGGGGATTCTTTCCCTCCGTTTCAGGAGCATGGAGAATCTCTGATGAGGAGTTTCTAAGTGAGACTAAGTCCTGGTTATCCGACTTAAAGCTAAGAGCCAGTTATGGAGAAGCCGGTAATAATAGAATTCCGCCGGGACAAATGGTTCAATCCTTTGTGAGTAATTCCACAGTGTGGGTGAATGGCTTTAATAGCTATTGGGCGGCTTCCAAAACGATGGCAAATCCTGATTTGAAGTGGGAGACGACTGTTACTAAGAATATCGGGCTTGATTTTTCCTTGTTCAAAACAAGATTAAATGGAACTGCTGAACTTTATCAAAATAACACAAAGGATTTACTTTTGGAGTATTTTGTTGCGGGTACTGGTTATGATACCCAATATCGTAATTTGGGTGAAACAAGGAACAGAGGGGTGGAGTTCTCTTTAAACTGGAGCGCCGTAAGGAAAAAGAATTTTGATCTGACCGTTAATGCGAATATTGCATTTAACGAGAATGAAGTTCTTTCGCTTGGAGGACTTGATTTTGTTGCAGGAACTTCTGGCTGGGCGTCTTCAGATATCCCTGCTGATTTTTATGTAAAAGAGGGCCGGGCGGTTGGACGCATCTATGGTTATAAGAGCGAGGGCAGATACGAAGTTTCTGACTTTTCCTCATATACTAATGGCCGCTGGGTTTTAAAAGACGGGATCGCCAATGCCTCCGGTGTCATCGGTACAGTTCGTCCCGGATCTCTGAAGTTGAAGGATGTTTCAGACAATGGAAATAGTAATATCACTGACGCCGATATCGGTGTTATTGGAAACGTAAATCCAAAACATACCGGCGGCTTTAGTTTAACATCAAGAATATTTAGTTTTGATTTAGGTGCTTACTTCAACTGGAGCTATGGAAATGATGTATATAACGCGAATAAGATAGAATATACTTCGACCAGTAAGTTTAATTCAAGGAACCTTATTTCAGCTATGGAGAGTGGTAAACGCTGGACTAATTTGCGTGAAGATGGAACCATAAGCAATGACCTGGCGGAGCTTGAAGCTATGAATGCAGGTACAACTATGTGGTCTCCATTTATGAACAAGTTTGTTTTAACTGACTGGGCAATAGAAGACGGATCATTTCTTAGGCTAGGTACCCTCACTTTGGGATATACCTTACCTCGTTCGATTGCCTCAAAGTTGAAGATGAAAAGTCTGAGAGTATATGCTTCCGGATATAACTTGTGGTTATGGACAAACTATTCTGGTTTTGATCCTGAGGTTTCAACCAGGCGTAAGACACCTTTGACCCCCGGTGTTGACTATTCTGCGTATCCTAAAAGCAGATCGTACATTTTTGGTCTGAATGTTAATTTTTAAGCTACTAAAGAGATGAAAAAGATTGTTTATATAATTATAACCACATGCAGTATTCTTTTTATGAGCGGCTGCAAAGATATGTTGGAAGCACCAACTCAATCGTCACTAGATGAATCGGTAATTTTTTCAACACCTGCTCTTGCTGAAGGAGCTATTGCCGGAATTCTTCAATCCTTCGGTGAAACTAATTCGTACCGGGGAAGATTCCTGGTGTACTACGGTATTAATACTGATACTGAAATATTCAATACTCTAAGATCCAGTTCCGATCCTAAGGCTCAACTGTCAAATTACACGGCCACTCCCGGAAATACCCAGATGAATACGGACAATAATGCATGGGCAAAGTTTTATGAGGCGATTGAAAGAGCCAACATGGCTATTAAGGGTATCAGAAAATATGGAAATGTAGATCAAAATCCTCAGATGGCTCAAATATTAGGAGAGTTACTAACGCTGAGAGCTGTTGTATATAACGATCTAATTAGTGTCCGTCCATAAAGTCAGCCAAAAGAGAGCAGATTGAGCGCATTGGAAAAGCTCTTCAATCATAGGGCATTTCTTGCGGCATTGTCCTTGTTGCTCTTTTGCTGCTCTT